>MKWP01000013.1 GCA_001899805.1 Lysobacterales bacterium 66-474 | reverse complement strand
CCAGCCGATGTTGCGCAGGCCTTCGATCAGGTCGAGCACGCTGGGCAGGCGCTGCTCGGCATGCAAGGCCACCGCGTCGGCAAGGGTCTTGTTCTGGCGCTTGGTCAAGCCGTGCACGTGCGGTGGCTTGCGGCCTTCCTTCAAGGCCACCTCGGCGCTGACCTTGTCGAAGGGGTGCTTGCCGGTCAGCAACTCGTAGACGACACAGCCGAGTGCGTAGATGTCGTCGGCCGGACCGGGCTCGCCGCCGCGCAACATTTCCAGGCTGGCATAGGCCGGGGTCAGCGCACCGAGGGTGCCGGCATCGAACACGGTCTGCTCGCCGGCGACCGTGCCGAGATGCTTGCCGGCGCGCGCGATGCCGAAGTCGAACACCTTGGGCACGCCGTCCTTCGTCACCATCACGTTGCCGGGCTTGAAGTCCGAATGCACCACACCTGCCGCGTGTGCGCGCTTCAGCGCCCAGGCCATGCCCTCGATCAACGGCCGCGCCTCGGCCAGCGGCAGGCCGTTGAAGGCGCGTTCGCGGATCAGGGTTTTGAGGTTGGTGCCGTCGATGTACTCCATCGTCATGAAGACGATGGTTCCGTCCTTGTCGAAGTCGTACACGCGCACGATGTTGTCGTGGGCGAGTTGCTGCGAGCGGCGTGCTTCGCGCTGCAGCGCGATCAGCGAATCGGGGTGGCGGCGGAACTCGTCGTTCAGCACCTTCACCGCGACATACGGATCGCGGTCGCGTGCTTCCACCTTGCGTTCGTCGCGCGCCAGGTACACCACGCCCATGCCGCCGCGGCCCAGTTCGCGTTCGAGCAGGAAGCGGCCCTTCAGCAGCATGCCCACCGTCGCATATTCGCCGCTCGATTCGCCCGCCACGCGTTGCCAGGTCGAGGCATTGAGGCTGCTGTCCGATGATCCGCCGGTGCCCTGTGTTTGCGTGGGCGTCGGCCGCGAGGCGGGCTGCACGATGGTCGCCGAATCGCCGGCATCCACGGCGTGCGGGCGCACCTGGGTGCCGTCGTCTTCCGGATGCGCGGGTGGAGCCACCCGGGTGGCGTCCTCGGCAGACGCATCGCCGGATGCGCCGGACGTCAGTACCTGGGTGACATCCTCGTCCGGGGGCTCATCGGCGCGTGCTGGCGGCTCCTGCGCGGGTTGCATGCTGGCGAGCTTGGCCA
>MKWP01000012.1 GCA_001899805.1 Lysobacterales bacterium 66-474 | reverse complement strand
TGAACTATTCGTTGGTTTGATGCGACGTTCCAAGTTGTTTCCGCAGCTCGGCATCAGTGATGCGGATGGATCATCCGCGTGCCGGTTTTGACCTTTCGATGCTCGCGTGGCTCTGATCAACCCCTGTTTTCCAGTTCACGGGCACACCTCGCCCGTCGTCGCCAACAAGCTTCGTCGCGCCATCCACAGATTCGTGAGCGCGAACAGGGTAACAACCTGCGCGGTGTTCTTCGCCAGTCCCTTGTAGCGCACCTTGCGATAACCGAACTGGCACTTCAGGACCCGGAACGGGTGTTCCACCTTCGCGCGCACCGAGGCTTTGAGATGCTCGATCTGTTCATGCAACTCGCGCAGTTCCCGGTCGGCCATCGCCTTGACCTTGCCGCGCTTGGCCGCGATGAACCAACTGCGCCCACGCTTGGGCTTCGCGCGTTTCTCAGCGCCCGTATAGCCTGCATCGGCGTACACGCTGGTCTCCCTGCCGTGCAGCAGCTTGTCCACCTCGGTGACGTCGCCCGCGTTGGCTGCGGTCGCGGTCACCGTGTGCACCAGCCCCGATTCGGCATCCACCCCGATGTGTGCTTTCATACCGAAGTACCACTGGTTGCCCTTCTTGGTCTGGTGCATCTCGGGATCGCGCGACTTGGTCTGGTTCTTGGTCGAGGGCGAAGCCGCGATCAAGGTCGCGTCCACGATCGTGCCCGCACGCAGCAGCAGCTTGCGTTCTCCGAGATGCGCGTTCACCACCGCCAGGATCTTCACCGCCAAGCCGCGTTGTTCCAGCCAGCGCCGGAACTTCAGGATCGTCGTCTCGTCCGGAATCGCGTCCTCGTTCAACTCCAACCCCGCAAACCGCCGCATCGACTCGATCTCGTACAACGCATCTTCCATCGCAGGATCCGACAGTGCGTACCACTGCTGCATGAAGTGGATGCGCAGCATGCTCGACAGCGCCATCGGCGGCCGTCCACGACGTCCGCTGGTTGGATACGCCGGTTCCAGCAAGGCCAGCAGCGCATCCCACGGCACCACCTTGTCCATCTCGGCCAGGAACACCTCGCGGCGCGTGCGCCGCTTCTTGGCATCAAAGTTCAGCGACGCGAACGTGGCTTGCTTCATCGGCGGCGGTTCCGGATCGGCGATGTGGCTATGATGCCTCAGATGGGGAATAAATCAGAGCT
>MKWP01000011.1 GCA_001899805.1 Lysobacterales bacterium 66-474 | reverse complement strand
TACGTCACGGCGTTGAGCCAAGGTTGGGCACGGCATCCACACACCCTTTTGCCGAGAGCAACTCGGCAAAATCACAATACAAGGTTGGGCTGACGCCGGCTTTATCGGCGGAAGCCCAACATTCATGCGAATACGTTGGGCTTCCTCGGACTACGTCCGAGTCAACCCAACCTACGACAAGCTATGTTTTGCGCTGGGTCAAGCGCGCTCAACCCGAACGCGGCAAACTAGCGGTCATGAACACGCAAGCCGTACAAGCCGACGAAGCCCGCATCAACCAGGCGCGCGCGCATGCGGCGCAGCAGCGCATCGGCGAGGCCGAGGCGGCGTACCGCGATATCCTGAGGACTGCGCCGGACACGCCGGAGGCGCTGAACTTCGTGGCGATGTGCGCGCTGGCGCGCGGCGAATCCGCGTCCGCGCAGCGCGACCTCGAACACGCCGCGCGCCTCAACCCGACCGAACCCGAAATCTGGAAGAACCTCGGCATCGTGCACCTCGCGCAACGCCGTGGCGGCGACGCACTCGACGCGTTCGACCGCGCACTGGGACTGGAACCGATGCACTTCGCGGCGCGCCTGCACCGCGGCGCGGCGCTGGAGCAGCTTGGTCGCATCGACGATGCGACCACCACGTATTACGGTGCGATCGCGACGGCGCAGGGCCGCGGCAAGTGGCGCAACGACATGACCACGCCGCCGGGTCTGCGTCCGGCGGTGAAACACGCGATCGCATTCGTCGACCGCCATCGCAAGCGCATCCTCATGGACTTGTTGCAACCGTTGCGCGACAAGCACGGCGCGACCTCGCTGGCACGGGTCGAACAGGGCCTCGAAATCTACCTGGGCGACCGCCCGGCGAACTACCCCGACCCGCGCCAGTACTGCAAGTTCTTCTACGTGCCCGGTTTGCGCGCGACGCCATACTACGAGCGCGAACTGTTCCCGTGGCACGCGGAGCTGGAAAAACACACCGGCACGATCCGCGCGGAATTGCTGGGCGTGTTGAACGAACCGATCGGCGTCGAACCCTTCCTTGGCACCAACGACAACACCCTGCTCAAGGAACAGAACCTGCTGGCCGGCACTCGCGGCAAGGCGGAGTGGAACTCGTTCTTCTTCCACCGCCACGGCGAGGTGTTCGAACGGAACGCGCGGCGTTGTCCACGCACGACCGAAGTGCTGGCGACGCTGCCGCTGGTACACATCCGCGGCCACGCGCCGGAAGTGCTGTTCTCGATCCTGACGCCGGGTTCGCACATCCTGAAACACCACGGCGTCACCAACACGCGTCTCGTGACCCACCTGCCGCTGATCATCCCCGAGGATTGCGCGATCAGCGTGGGCGGCGTCGAGCATGCGTGGCAGGAAGGCCGCTGCGTCACCTTCGACGACACCTTCGAGCACGAGGCGTGGAACCGCAGCGACAAGGTGCGTGCGGTGATGATCCTGGATTCCTGGCATCCCGACCTCAGCGAAGCCGAGCGCGAAGCCGTCGCGCTGCTGGTCGGCGGCATCGGCGATTTCAACCAGGCCGCGAAGGTCGACGCGCCGCCGCAGGACTGAATGATGTGAACCTCTCTCCCTCCGGGAGAGGGTGGCGCGAAGCGCCGGGTGAGGGTTCGGGCTCACTCAATCCACGCCCAGCGCGTGTTCACACCCTCACCCCTGCTCCTCTCCCGGAGGGAGAGGGGCAGATGCGACCCTCAAGCGATGTTCTGCAACCAACCCGAATAAATCGCCACCAGCAATACCGCGCCCAGCAGGATGCGGTACACCGCGAAGGCGGTGAAGCGGTGCGTGCGGATGTAGCGCAGCAGCCACTTCACCGCGATGAACGCGACGATCAGCGACACCACGAACCCGACCGCCAGCGCGCTCCAGTCCTCGTGCGCCGCGCCGCCGTGACGCAACACCTTCAGCAGTTCGTAACCGGTGGCCGCGTACATCGTCGGGATGCCGACCAGGAACGCGAACTCGGTGGCGGCGGGACGATTGCTGGTGCCGAACAACATCGCCGCGAAAATCGTCGCGCCCGAGCGCGAGGTGCCGGGAAACATCCCCGCCACCATCTGCGCGATGCCGACCAGGATCGCCACCGGCCACGTCACCTTGCTGCGGTCGGGCATGTGCGCCGCGACCTGTTCCGCCGCGATCATCCAGAAGCCGCCGATGATCAGCGCCCACGCGATCGGCGTGATCGTTTCCGGCAACTTGAATCCGTAATGCGTCACGATCACCCCCAGCACGCAGGTGATCAGGAACGCGACGACCAGCTTGAACAGGTAGTCGCGCGTGTCCGCCTCGCGCCAGCGCGTCAGCAACTGCCGGATGCGCTGCCAGTACACCAGCGTGATCGCCAGGATCGCGCCGGCCTGGATGCCCACGTTGAACAGGTCCGAGCGCGCGCCCAGCCAGTGCTCGGCGATCAGCAGGTGCCCGGTCGAGGAAATCGGCAGGAACTCGGTGATGCCCTCGATGATGCCGAGCAGGATGACATTCAACAGGTCGTGCATGGAATGCGCTCGCGCCGAAAAGTCGCGCAAGTGTACGCGCGGCGGGTCGTGCGCGTGCAAACGCGCGTCGCGTGTTCAGCCGCGATCCAGCGGACTCAACACACCCTGCCCGCCGCGGTTCAGCACGTGCGTGTAGATCTGCGTGGTGGCGACGTCCTTGTGGCCCAGCAACTCCTGGATCGTGCGGATGTCGTGACCGGCCTCCAGCAGGTGCGTGGCGAACGAATGACGCAAGGTGTGGCAGGTCGCGGGTTTGGCGATGTTGGCTGATCGGCGTGCGCGCTGTACCGCACGCTGCAGGGTCTTTTCATCGAGGTGATGGCGTCGTACCGCACCGGTGCGAGGATCGCGCGAACGCTGCGACGCGGGAAACACGTATTGCCAACCCCACTCGCGCGCCGCACGCGGATACTTTCGTGCAAGCGCGTGGGGCAGGTAGACTTCGCCGAAACCCGACGCGACATCCGCGAGATGCAGCACGCGCGCCGAGGCGATCTGGCCGCGCAGCGCCGCCATCAGCTTGCGTGGCAGGGGCACGTGTCGGTCCTTGTTGCCCTTGCCTTCGCGGACGATGATGTCGTGGCGCTGGAAATCCACGTCCTTCACGCGCAGGCGCAGGCATTCCATCAAGCGCATGCCCGAACCGTACAGAAGGCTTGCCATCAGCCAGTCGCGACCCTCGAGTTGCGCCAGCAAAAGGTGAACCTCGTCGCGCGTCAACACTACTGGAAGGCGGCGCGGCCGCTTGGCGCGGACGATGTCGCTCATCCACGGCAAATCGTGCTGAAGCACTTCGCGGTACAAGAACAACAACGCGGACAGTGCCTGGTTCTGTGTGCCCGCGGCCACCTCGCCGCGCGTGGCGAGGTGCGTCAGGAAAGATTCGACCTCGCGTCCGCCCAATTCACGGGGATGTCGCCTGCCGTTGGCATGGATGAATCGGCGGATCCACCCGATGTACGCCTGCTCGGTGCGCAAACTGTAGTGCCTGACACGCAAACGCGCTCGAACTTCGTCAAGCAGCCGCGGCGATGGTCTTGCATTGCCGGTTACACCCCCACTTCGCCCTGCGAAATCCATATCACACCACCACGGCCCATTTGCAGCCAGTCTGGCCAAGTCGCGAGTCCGCGAACATCGGGCAAGAGGTTGATGCGGTGTAGGATTTTTCCGATTGTCAGACGCGATGCGACGTAGGATACTTCGGGCAACACCCCATGTCGGGGCAGAATTTGCGTTAGGCGCAAAATGAAGTACCGAGGAAGTTGAGATGCACGAAGGGCCGTTTCTGTCCCAGGAAGAAATACAGGCACAGGTTTTTGCCAAACTGGACGACTACAAAGATAAGAGCATGCTTGAGCAGTACGCCATGTTTATGGGCAAGGCTCAATTGCTAGAATTTGCGCTAAAGGGGTTACTTACACGCAAGTACAACGTTCCTCCTGATGATATGGAGCGTTGGACACTTGGTAAAACAAAAAACGAACTCAAAGACAGAGGGTTGCGCGTTGATTTCGTTTCGCTCCTGGAGAGCTTGGTTGGCCATCGCAACAACATGGCGCATGAGTTTTTAGCAAATAATGCAATTACACGGTCAATTGCCAACTTCAGTGAGCGCAAGTTATACGGCGACTTGTTTCGCGCCGTCTACGAACTGGAGCAAATAATCATTCTGTACGACTGGTGTGAAGAACATGACGGTTGGTAGGTTTGCGCCTAACATCTCGGTCAAGCGGACCGCCGTCCCGCTGCGCGGGCCGTCGGCCGCTTACCTCGGGCGTTAGGCTGCACATGAAAGAAGTCGACTGGTCGCAAATTCTTACAACCGCGCTGACGAACGCGGAGTCGTATTTTTCGAAAAACGAGCTCGCGTATCTTGCCCTTACGTCAAAGATCGAACTTCCTTTTAGAAATCGCCTAGCATTTAGGCTTCACAACGAGCTCGCCGCCTATCCGGAGATTGTTGTTTCGCGCGAGTGGAACAGAGTTGATTTAGCGATCCTGCGTGAGTTCCAACCAGAGATGCTATTGGAGTTAAAAGCGATGTATTCCTTCGATATGCAAGGAAAAACCGCACCTATCGATTATCCAAGGCTCATACAAAGCGACGTAGATAAACTGCAAAACATTTCGTCAAACTATCCGGATACACCACCAGTCATCTTTACACTACTCTTGGCAACGCACCCTCATTCAGCGCCGTCTGCGTCTTTCGATCGCGTCATTAAATACGCTTCTGGCATTCGCTCTCGCACTCCAGCAGACATAGCAGCGTTAGACGCAATAGTCAGGGTTAACTTTAACCAACATAAAGTTGCTGCCTCAGGTTGCTTACGGGGTGGTATAGCATTCGGCATTGATGTGTCGCTGTACTACTGGCTTTTTGGGCCATATGGAGCGCAGCCTAACTATTCGGTCAACCGGACGCTCACCAGCTAACGCTGGCTCGCGCCGGTTACCTCAAGCGTTATGCCTCTTGGGGAAAGGTCGTCGTATGCCGATAACTTTCACAGGCTTAGTTTCTATCGTTGCCAACTCGTGGAAAGGGGCGAAGGCCGCGCACAATTGGGCAACTGACGCACCGTTGCGACATGACTTCGAGCAGTATTTGGCGGCGTTAGAGCATCGCCGTGTGCTTTATGCTGCATGGGAGTACGAAAACATCCATGCAGTCCTCACCAGTCTTTCCGAAATCTTGGATCGTACCCGAGATTTTCGCGCGACCCACAACAAAAACCCTGAAGTTCGTGAGCTCTTGGGTTCATTCATCACGGTGTTGCAAAGCGAGTCAAATACTATCCATGGTTGCAACATGCATACGACGCAGGGCGAGTTCATGGCTTACAAAGCACTCCTTAAAATTCGTAGCAAAATGGCGCAGGTTCTCGCGGTACTCTGCGGGCTGCTGCATGTGGATCCGCGAGGCACCGAACTCGAGCAGTTCATCATGAACATGGCGCTTGTTCGGCCAAAGGCATAACTATTCGGTCAACCGGACGCTCACCCGCTACGCGGGTTCGCGCCGGTTACCTCAAGCGTTAGCAGGTTGTATGGAGCTTACCGAGCTACTCAAGACGCAGTATGTTTCAGTCATCGCCGGTGCAATCGGCGGTGTCGTAACCGCGTGGCTGACGCACCGCGTGCTGCACAAGCGCGGAACCTTCAGTTACCACGTAAATCACAACCGCGTCGGCATCACCACCGACGATGCAGTGTTCGGGAAAGTCGAGGCATCATGGAACGGCAACAAAATACAAAACCTGTACATATCAAACATTGAGCTTGCCAATGAGAGCATGAACGACTACGAGAACGTAGTGGTTCGGGTCTACACATCCGATACGCAACTACTGTCCGAAAGCACACAAGTGGCAAATGGACCGAATATTCTAGAGTGGACCGAACGTTACAAGAATAGCGTTTCTGTTGCCCCAAACACACAGCCTACTACTGCGCAAAAGGGCATCTATTTTGGCCAGCGTGAATACACCATTCCAGTGTTCAACCGCGGCGAAACCGTACGGCTTACATATCTAAACTCCGCTACCACTGCAAATACCCCAACGATTTGGGTAGCTGTGGCCATCAGGGGTGTCAAGCTCAAGTTTCGTGTCCCACAACCGTTAGTTCTCGGCGTGCCAAAGCCACGGGCAGCAATCGTGGGCATCGTCGTGTGTCTGGCCGTGGTGATAGCCCTACTGTTTACAGACACACCATACTGGGCTGTTGCGCTTGTTGCTCTCGCTCTCGGCCTCATCGCTCAGGTTCCTGGCGCGTACGCCGTTCGCGCCTGGCGTAAGCTCTACAACGTAATAGGTGGGTAAGTGAGCCACCTGCTAACAGTTCGGTCAACCGGACGCTCACCCGCTGCGCGGGTTCGCGCCGGTTACCTCAAGCGTTAGGCCGTAATGGTGAGTACAGGTGTGAATGAGCTTCTTCTACGCCCCACTTGAGTACGTGCGCCCTTGGAAACTGGCTTCACTCGCGGTCGGTATTGCGCTGTTGGTGCTCGGCTCCATTTACACGCCCGCGCCTGATTGGGACGTCGCCATCAGCCTCATCATGGCAGTCTGCACGTATTTCACGGCGCCATGCAGCCTCCGGGTTGTCTTGGAGCACAAGTGGCGTCAGTTCCCGCTGGCGCTTCTGTGTACCTGGTTCTCGGTGGATGGGTGCTACGCGATTTACTGGTATTTCAAAGACCCAGCGGTTCTGCATCTCATGCGCGCTGCAAACGCGCCCGCGTCGCTCGCGCTGTATGGTATGTGCGGTGTCATCTGGCTGTATCGCGGGAGTCTTGTAAGCTTGGTTCGACAGGCTGGTGCCGTAGTCTCGCGGCGAGGTGCAGGTCAGTTACGGCGTAGCATCAAGTTTGAAGTGCACAGCTGATCAGCTTTCATTGAAGCACTCCTCGGGGTCTTTGAAGCCCAGTCGTTTCCTTGGTCGGTGATTCAGGG
>MKWP01000010.1 GCA_001899805.1 Lysobacterales bacterium 66-474 | reverse complement strand
TCCCAAGGGTATGGCTGTTCGCCATTTAAAGTGGTACGCGAGCTGGGTTCAGAACGTCGTGAGACAGTTCGGTCCCTATCTGCCATGGGCGTTGGAGATTTGAGGTGGGCTGCTCCTAGTACGAGAGGACCGGAGTGGACGTACCGCTGGTGTTCCGGTTGTCATGCCAATGGCATTGCCGGGTAGCTACGTACGGAAGCGATAACCGCTGAAAGCATCTAAGCGGGAAGCGCGCACCAAGATGAGATCTCCCGGGGCTTGAGCCCCCTGAAGGACCCAGGTAGACCACCTGGTTGATAGGCGCGGTGTGGAAGTGCAGCAATGCATTGAGCTAACGCGTACTAATGATCCGTGCGGCTTGACCATATAACCCCAAGACGCTTCGCCGCCTCGACGCATATCGAGGCCCGGACGGAGCAAGACACAGTCACATCCCGACCCCATGCTGATGTCGCGCATGTTTGCGCGCATCGCACCGATTCCCTGGCGGCCATAGCGGTGTGGTCCCACCCGATCCCATCCCGAACTCGGAAGTGAAACGCACCAGCGCCGATGGTAGTTTGGCATTCGCCATGCAAGAGTAGGACACTGCCAGGGGCTTCAACCAAAAGGCCACCCATCCGGGTGGCCTTTTCCTTTGGCATGTTTGCAGTCGCGGGTCAGAGCCAACCCGCAAGTCCCTTCATCGCGATCCCGGCGAGTGCCGAGGCATGCGCATTGGCCTCGTTGAGCGCGGGAATGTAGCGGAATTGTTTTCCACCATTGGTGAGAAACGACGCGCGATACCGCAGCGCGACTTCCTCCAGCGTCTCCAGGCAATCCACCGCAAACCCCGGACACAGCACATCAAGGGCCTTGACGTCCTGCCGCGCAAGTTGCTCGATGATCTCGTCCGTGTACGGCCGCAGCCACGGTTGCCGGCCGAGCCGGGACTGGAACGTGACCAGCAATTCGTCCTCGCCCAGGCCCAGCGCATCGCCAAGTCGGCGCGCGGTCTCATGGCATTGGTCGGGGTACGGATCGCCAGCGTTGGCGTATTTCTCCGGGATGCCGTGGAAGCTGAGCAGTAATCTGTCGCCACGGCCGTGTTGGGCCCAGTGCGCCTGCACGCTTCCGACCAGGGCCGCCAGGTAACCGGCATCGCTGTGGTAGTCGTCGATGGTGCGCAGCGCCGGTGCCCAACGCAGCGTTTGCAGCGTGCGCATCACGGCATCGAGTGCGGCGCCGGTCGACGTCGCCGAATACTGGGGGAACAACGGGAACGCCAGCAAGTGGCGGATGCCTTTCCGCATCAGGGACTCGATCGTAGAAGGCACCGAGGGCTCACCGTAAGTCATCGCCAATGCGACTTCGACCTTGCCCGACGTGGCTTGTGCGATTCGCGCACGCACAGCAGTCGTCAGGCGTTCGCTGAACACCAGCAACGGCGAGCCGTCGTTGCGCCAGATCTTGGCATAGGCTTCGGCCGAACGGGCCGGCCTCCTGCGCAGGGTGTAGCCGTGCAGGATCGGCCACCACAGCCAGCGCGGCAACTCCACGATGCGCGGGTCGGACAGGAACTCGGCAAGATAATCGCGCACCGCGTCGGTGGTCGGCGCCGCCGGCGTTCCCAGGTTCACCAGCAGCACCGCCGCCTTCGCGGCGGCGGGGCGTTCAGGCGTGGTATCGAAACCGAGGTAACGGGACATGCGGCGATCCGGCTCGCGAACATCCGCGAAACCACGCAGTCTGCCACAGCAAACCGTCAGCGGAACATCCGAAGCCAACGTCACGAGCCGCCCCGACATTTTCGAAGGGCCCGCTGCAGCGGGTCTCGTCCGATTCGACGGGTGCCGCCTGCGGTACACTGGCACTGGCGGAAAACCTCGCCACGTTCGGTGGCGATGAGAGACCATTCCGCGAGAGGTTCTTATGGGTTTTGACAGTATCTGGCACTGGTTGCTGCTGCTCGTGATCGTGCTGGTGATTTTCGGCACCGGCAAGTTGACCAAGATCGGTCCCGATCTCGGCAATGCGGTGCGCGGGTTCAAGAAGGCCCTGCAGGGCGACGATCAAGCCGACAAGGCCAAGGCTGACGGCAGCGAGAAGTTGCAGGCCGACCCGCCGCCCGCTGCGGGTGCCACGCATCAGGAACAGCGCGACTCCACCGAGTCCAAACCCGGGTCTGAATAACCGGGGCGGCACGCCGCGATGATCGAGCTCAACTTCGGCAAGTTGCTGCTGGTGGCGGTGATCGCGCTGATCGTGCTCGGTCCGGAAAAGCTTCCGAAGGCCGCGCGCATGGCGGGCGCGATGCTGCGGCGGCTGCGTCTCGGCTGGGAGAGCGTGCGCAGCGAGGTCGAGCGCGAATTGCAGCTGGAGGAAATCCGGCGCAACGCGAAGGAAGCCGCCGATCACGTGGACGCGCTGCGCAAGACCGCCGCCGACGAAGTACGTGCGGTGCGCACATCGACAAGTGAAGCCGTGGCGCAGATCGCGGACGACGTGACGATGGTCGGCCACCGCGACGCCAAACCGGAGTCGCGCGATGGCGAGGTCTGATCAGGATTCCGGACAGGATTCGGGCTTCGATCTCGAACAGGGTCTGTTCTCGCACCTGCTGGAATTGCGTTCGCGCCTGATCAAGGCCATCGGTTGCGTGGTGCTCGTACTGGTCTGCCTCATCCCGTTCGCCAACAGGCTGTATGGATGGCTGGCCGAACCGCTGGTGAAACGCCTGCCGCATGGCGCGCACCTGATCGCGACGCAGGTCGCCAGCCCGTTCCTCACCCCGCTGAAGCTCGCGTTCTACATCGCGCTGTTCGCCAGCATGCCGGTGATCGTCTACCAGTTGTGGGCGTTCGTCAGTCCCGGTCTGTACCGGCACGAGAAGCGGTTGGCGCGACCGCTGTTGATTGCGGCCGTGCTGCTGTTTTATTGCGGTTGCGCGTTCGCGTATTTCCTGGTGCTGCCGGCGGCGTTCCACTTCCTCACCATGGTCACGCCGCCGGGCGTCGAGATGATGACCGACATCACGCACTACCTCGATTTCGTGATGCTGGTGTTCTTCGCGTTCGGCATCTGTTTCGAGATCCCGGTGATCCAGGTCGTGCTGGCGGCCATCGGCGTGGTCGACCTGGAGCGCCTGAAGAGTTGGCGGCGTTACGCCATCGTCGCCGCGGCCGCGGTCGCGGCGGTCATCACGCCACCCGATATCACCTCGATGATCCTGCTTCTGATCCCGATGGCGATCCTGTACGAGCTCGGCATCGTTGCGGTGCGGGTGCTGGTGAGGCCGAAAGCCGAATCGGGCGCGGCCGGGCAGCCTTCCTGACGCGTCGTGGCCGTATCGCCGCGCAAGATCGTGCACGTGGACATGGACGCGTTCTACGCGTCGGTCGAACAACGCGACGATCCTGCGTTGCGTGGCCGACCCGTTGTCGTGGCGTGGAAAGGCGCGCGCTCGGTGGTGTGCGCCGCGAGCTACGAAGCGCGCAGGTTCGGCGTGCATTCGGCGATGCCCGCGCTGCGTGCCGAACGCCTGTGCCCGCAAGCGGTATTCGTGCCGCCCGACTTCGTGCGCTACAAGGCGGTGTCGCGACAGGTGCGCGAAATCTTCGCGCGGCATACCGACCTGATCGAACCGTTGTCGCTGGACGAGGCCTACCTCGATGTCACGGACTGCAAGACCGGCTTGCCGTCCGCCACCGCCGTTGCCGAAGACATCCGGACGGCGATTCGCGTGGAAACGGGATTGACGGCTTCGGCGGGCGTCGCGCCCAACAAGTTCCTGGCCAAGATCGCGTCGGATTTCCGCAAGCCGGACGGCTTGTTCGTGGTGCGTCCGCGCGAGGTGCTGGATTTCCTCGAGCCGTTGCCGGTCGAACGCCTGCCCGGAGTCGGCAAGGTGATGCAGCAGAAACTTGCGGAGCTCGGCATCGCGCGCGTCGTGGAGCTGCGTGCCGTCGATGCGCGGGAACTGGAACGCCGTTTCGGCCGTTACGGCAGGCGTTTGCACGAATTGTCGTTGGGCATCGACGAACGGCCGGTGACGCCGGACCGTCCGACCTTGCAGATTTCATCCGAGGATACCTTCGAGCATGACCTGACGCTGCAGGATCTCGCGCCGCACATCGAGCGACTTGCCGGCAAGACCTGGGCCGCATGCGAGCGCGAGGCGGCTGGTGAACACGGTCGCATCGCGCGCAGCGTGGTGTTGAAACTCAAGACTTCCGATTTCAGGATATTGACCCGCACCACCACGCCGGCCGAACGCCCGGCATCTGCGCGCGGACTTGCCGAGATCGCCTGCATGCTGCGTTCGCGGGTGTCCTTGCCGCCACGCACGCGCTACCGGCTTGTCGGGGTCGGCTTGGCGGGCTTCGTCGATCGCGACAGCCATGAAGCGCAAACGGAATTGTTTCATCGACTTGCGTGATCAATCCGCGCGGCGGTACCGCCAGCACATTGCGGACGAATTTCCCTCCTACATTTGCCTAGCGTCTCCTTAACAACGCGCATGATTGGATCGCGTACGACACTCCGACGTTCGCCGGGTGAAACATGCGCAACTGGTGCAAAACCCTGACGCAGAACCGGACAGCCGGTACCCGGCTTTCCGAAGGACCCGCTGCACGGCCGATTCCACATGATCCGGGAGCCGTTGTTCCTGGTGTCTACGCCGATCCATTGGCTGTTTCGCGCGTCCAGCGCACCTGATCGTTGATCGATTTCGCACTCGACGCCCCTTGCGAGGCGCCGGTGAAGGGCGTCTGTCCTCGGGAGTGGGACCTGCAACAAGCGATGTCGTACCGAGCAGGCATGGCAACGACCAGGCGTCATCACGTTGAGGGCGTCGACATGGCTTTCACTTCATTCCGTTGAGCGGCAAGCCGGCGCGCATCTGGTCCGCTCGTTTCCACCGATGACGTACGGAGGCAGACATGAAGGTGAAAGCGCTCCTGGTTCTGCTGGTGCTGTCCGCGATGCTTGCGGTGGGCGTCGCGTCCGCGCGGACCATCACGCTGCTCAACGTGTCCTACGATCCGACCCGCGAGCTGTACCAGGACCTCAACCGGGCGTTCGTGGCGCAATGGAAGGCGCAGCACGGCGACAATGTCGTTATCCGGATGTCGCACGGTGGTTCCGGCACGCAGGCGCGCTCGGTCGCGGACGGCCTGCCGGCCAGCGTCGTGACCCTGGCGCTGGCCTACGACATCGACGCGATCGCCGATCGCGGGCTGCTGGCAAAAAATTGGCAGCAGCGCCTGCCCGACAACGCGTCGCCCTACACCTCGACCATCGTGTTTCTGGTACGCAAGGGCAATCCGAAGCAGATCAGGGATTGGCCGGACCTGATCAGGCCCGGCGTGCAGGTGATCACCCCCAACCCGAAGACTTCCGGCGGAGCGCGCTGGAACTTCCTCGCCGCCTGGGGCTATGCGCTGCAACAGCCGGGCGGCAGCGAAGCCAGGGCGCGTACCTTCGTGCACGCGCTGTTCCAGCACGTGCCGGTGCTCGATACCGGCGCGCGCGGCGCCACCAACACGTTCGCCCAGCGCGGGATCGGCGACGTGCTGCTGGCGTGGGAAAGCGAGGCACTGCTCGCGCAAAGCAAGCTGGGCAAGGATCGTTTCGACATCGTGGTGCCTTCGGTCAGCATCCTGGCCGAGCCGCCGGTGGCGGTGGTGGATGCCAACGTGGCGAAGGCCGGCAACCGTGCGGTGGCCGAGGCCTATCTGGAATTCCTTTACACGCCGCGGGCGCAGGACATCGCGGCACGGCATTTCTATCGTCCACGCCTGGCGCAGGTGACGCAGAAACATGCAGGCCAGTTCCCGGTGGTGGAGACTTTCACCATCGCGCAATTGTTCGGCGATTGGCGCAAGGCACAGGCGAAGTTCTTCGCCGACGGCGGGGTGTTCGACCAGATTGGACCGGGCTCGCAGCCGGCCCGCTGAGTCGTGCCTGACGAGGTGTCGTGATGGCTCTAGCAAAGCATCATCGAGTACTGCCGGGATTCGGCCTCAGCCTGGGCTACACGCTGGCGTTCCTCGGGCTGATCGTGCTGCTGCCGCTGGCGGCGTTGGCCTGGAAGGCTTCCGGCATCGGCGTTGCCGGCCTGCTGGATCTGCTCGCCGCGCCGCGCACGCAGGCGGCGCTGAAGCTCAGCTTTGGCGGCGCGCTCGCCGCGTCGCTGATCAACGCGGTGTTCGGTCTGCTGGTGGCATGGGTGCTGGTGCGCTACCGATTCCCGGGCCGCCGCCTGCTGGATGCGCTGGTCGACCTGCCGTTCGCGTTGCCCACCGCGGTCGCGGGCATCGCCTTGACCGCGCTGTACGCGCCGAACGGCTGGCTGGGGGGCGCATTCGACGCGCTCGGCGTGCGGATCGCGTACACGCAACTCGGCGTCGGCGTCGCGATGGTGTTCGTCGGATTTCCGTTCGTGGTGCGCACCCTGCAGCCGGTGCTGGAATCGCTGGACCGCGAGATGGAGGAAGCCGCGGAAAGCCTTGGTGCACGCCGTTCGCAGATCTTCGCGCGGGTGATCCTGCCGGTGCTGCTTCCGGCACTGCTCACCGGTTTTGCCCTGGCGCTGGCGCGCGCGGTGGGCGAGTACGGTTCGGTGATCTTCATTGCCGGCAACATGCCGATGCGCACGGAGATCACGCCGCTGTTGATCGTGCAAAAGCTGGAACAGTTCGACTACCCCCGCGCGGCCGCGCTGGGCGTGGTGATGCTGGGCTTTTCGTTCGTGATGCTGGTGGCGCTGTCGCTGCTGCAGCGCTGGAGCCGGCGCTGGGCGGAGCCGTCGTCATGAACGTGATGCTCCGTTCGCGCGCATCGAGATGGCCGCAGCGGCTGCTGCGCGCGACGCTGACCCTGGTCGCCGTCGCATTCATGCTGGCGTTCCTGTTGTTGCCGCTGGCCGTGGTGTTCGCCGAGGCGCTTGCCGAGGGCGTGCAGGCCTTGTTGTCGTCGCTTGCACGGTACGAAGCGCTGTCATCGATTCGCCTGACCCTGATCGTCGCCGCGATCGTGGTGCCGTTGAACATCGTGTTCGGTGTCGCCGCGTCCTGGGCCATGACGCGTTTCGAGTTCCGCGGCAAGGCGCTGCTCGGAGCGCTGATCGACCTGCCTTTCTCGGTGTCGCCGGTGATCGCGGGTTTGATCTACGTGTTGTTGTTCGGCGCACAGGGCTGGTTCGGGCCGTGGCTGGCCGCGCACGACATCCGGATCATCTTCGCCGTGCCGGGGCTGGTGCTGGCTTCGGTGTTCGTCACGCTGCCGTTCGTCGCGCGCGAACTGATCCCCCTGATGCAGGCGCAAGGCAGCGAAGACGAGGAAGCGGCGCGGGTGCTCGGTGCCAACGGCTTGCAGATGTTCTTCCGCGTGACGCTGCCCAACATTCGTTGGGCCCTGTTGTACGGCGTGCTGTTGTGCAACGCCCGCGCGATGGGTGAATTCGGCGCGGTGTCGGTGGTGTCCGGTCATATCCGCGGGCTCACCACCACGATGCCGCTGGAGGTGGAGATGCGCTACAACGAATTCGACTACACCGGTGCGTTCGCCGTGGCCTCGCTGCTGGCACTGCTGGCCCTGCTGACATTGGCCATCAAGACCTTGCTCGAATGGCGCTACGGCGATGACCTCGCCGCGCATGCGCCCGGCGGGCGATGAGGCATGCGCGCATGACACTCGAACTTTCGCATCTCACCCGTCGTTTCACGGACTATCCGGCACTGGATGATGTCAGCCTGGAAATTCCGCCCGGCGAATTCCTCGCGCTGCTCGGGCCGTCCGGCTCCGGCAAGACCACGCTGCTGCGTATCCTGGCGGGCCTCGATTATCCCGACTCCGGCAGCGTGCGCCAGGAGGGCCGCGACCTGCTGGCGCTCGATGCGCGCCGCCGCAAGGTGGGCCTGGTGTTCCAGCATTACGCGTTGTTCCGGCACCTGACCGTGGCCGACAACGTGGCCTTCGGACTGCGCGTGCGGCCATGGCGCACGCGCCCGAAGCGTGCCGACATCGCCGCGCGCGTCGAGCGCCTGTTGCAACGCGTGCAGTTGGATGGCCTGGGCAAGCGCTATCCCGCGCAGCTTTCCGGCGGCCAGCGCCAGCGCGTCGCGTTGGCGCGTGCGCTGGCGGTGGAACCCGACCTGCTGTTGCTCGACGAACCGTTCGGTGCGCTCGACGCGCAGGTGAGGGTAAGCCTGCGTCGCTGGTTGCGCGAGCTGCACGACGACTTGGGCCTGACCACCGTGTTCGTGACCCACGACCAGGAAGAGGCGCTGGAACTGGCCGACCGCGTCGCCGTGATGAATCGCGGCCGCATCGAGCAGGTCGGCGCGCCCGAGACGATCTACCACGATCCGGCCACGCCGTTCGTGTGCGAATTCATCGGCAAGGCCAACAAGATCCACCTGCAGCGCGCCGGCCGAGCCATGGCCGCGGCGGAGTGGAACTTCGGTGAGGCTCCGTGGGGTACCGAAGTGAAGCGCGCGCTGGCGTACGTCCGGCCGGAGCAGCTTGAGCTGTGCGCGTCATCAGCGGGGCCGGGTTGGCCGACACAGGTGCGCCACATCTATCTCGCGGGCAGTGTGGCGCACCTCGAGCTCGACGCACCCACGTTGGGGCAGCGTCTGGAAGCGCAGGTCGCCAGCGAGGATCTGGCGCGACTCGGTTTGCGCGCAGGGATGGACCTGCGCGTGGGCCCGCGGCGCGCCATCGTGTTTCCGTCAGGTGATTCGCCATGCACGGCTGCCGCGAGCAAGGCACGCTGGTTGTGGCAACATGAAGCGGGCGCGGATCCGGCTGCCAGGCTGCGCGCGATCCCGCTTGACCGCAAATCCTGACAAAGGGGCAATGCATGCGATTTGGACGCAAACTGCGTTTGTGCGGCGTCGCCGTGGCGATGGCTTTGGCTGCCTCGCCCGCCATGGCGCAGGGCTACTCGTTCCTGGGCGACTGGCCCACGCGCCACACTTTCGCGGATGGCACCGACTTCGGCGTCGGCGGACTGTATCAATACGACGTCAACGATTTTTCGCACGACGGCGGACTTTTGCGCGACGCGCACACCAACCGGCGCAAATATTTCGGCGCCTACCTGAAGAAAAAGGGCGTCTACGACGCCAAGGCGGAATTCGATTTCCAGTCGAAGAAATGGCAGGACGCATATCTGCGCGTGCAATCGAAAGCCTTGCTGGGCAAGGACGTCGGCGCATTCCGTATCGGCCAGGGCAAGCTGCCGGTGGGGTTCGAGGGCAACACCAGCACCAATGCCGCCACCTTCATCGAATCCGCATTGCCCACCCAGGCCGTCTATGAAAACCGCCGTGTCGGCGTGGACTGGACCTTGTTGCGACCCGCATGGCTGGCGGCCCTCGGTTACTACGGCGGCGACCTTCAAGGCGACAACGACGGACACACGCTGGCCGGCCGCGTGGCGTGGGCGCCATGGCATCAGCCCGGCGACGTGTTGCATCTCGGCCTGGCCGCATCACGTGAATCGCCCGAGTCGAGCGTGAACGGATTGGGGCTGACCAACGTGCCGTCCGCGCGGTTTCGTTCCACGCCGGAAGCCGGCCTTTCGCCGCTGTACCTCGTCGATTCGGGCGCGCTGAAGCATGTCGACGAGATCGACCGCTACGGCTTGGAAGGGCTGTGGATACGCGGGTCGTGGTCGCTGCAGGGCGAATATCTGCACGCAAACACTTCCTTCGATGACGGCAAGCCTGCGTACCGCATCGACGGCTGGTACGCATTCGCGAGCTGGGTCGCGACGGGCGAATCGCGGCCGTACAAGGACGGCAATGTCGGCAACGTCGCACCGTCACGACCATGGGGCGCCGTGGAATTGTTGTTGCGCTACAGCACGCTCGATCTCGACGACGGCGCAATCCTGGGCGGGCGTGAGCACGACTGGACGCTGGGTGCCAACTGGTACCTGGGCCAACACCTGAAACTGCAGGCGAACTACATCCGCGCCTTCAGCGATCGCAAGGACCTCGCCATCGATCCGCGCATCGTGGAACTGCGCGCGCAGATTGCATTCTGAGGCGTGCAATGCCTGCGTTGAATGGGAACGTGAAAACCGTCAGGTTTTCCTTTTGGGAATGTACAAATCGGTGATGGTGCCTTCGGCCACCTCGGCCGCCATGCCGACGGATTCGCCGAGGGTCGGGTGCGGGTGGATGGTGAGCGCGATGTCGGCGATCTCGGCGCCCATCTCGATCGCCAGCGCGACTTCGGAAATCAAGTCGCCGGCGTGCACGCCGACGATGCCGCCACCGATCACGCGGTGCGTGGCCTTGTCGTAGATCAGCTTGGTGAAACCTTCCGCACGATCCATGCCCAATGCGCGACCGGACGCCACCCATGGGAACTTGCCGACGCCGATGTCGAGGTTCTTGTCCTTGGCCTCGCGCTCGGTGACGCCCACCCACGCAATCTCCGGATCGGTGAACGCGACCGACGGCACCACGCGCGCGTCGAAGTGGCGTTTCTGGCCGGCCGCGGCTTCCGCCGCCGCATGACCTTCGTGCACGGCCTTGTGCGCGAGCATCGGCTGGCCGACCAGATCGCCGATCGCGAAGATGTGCGGGACATTCGTGCGCATCTGCGTGTCGACCGGGATCAGTCCGCGCTCGGTGACGCTGACGCCGGCCTTGTCGGCGCCGATCTTGTTGCCATTGGCGCTGCGGCCGACCGACACCAGCACGCGGTCGAAGGTTTTCTTCTCCGGAATGCTGTCGCCCTCGAATTCGCAGGTGATGCCATTCTTCTGCGCCTTGGCGGCGGTGACCTTGGTCTTGAGGTGCGCCGCGACGCCCTGGTTCTTCAACCGCGTGGCGAGCGGGCGCACCAGATCCGCGTCCGCGCCGGGCATCAATTGGTCCATGAACTCGACCACGGTGACGTTGCTGCCGAGCGCGCGGTACACCGTCGCCATTTCGAGACCGATGATGCCGCCGCCGACCACCAGCAGGCTTTTCGGCACGTCGCGCAATTGCAGCGCGCCGGTGGAATCCATCACGCGTTCGTCGTCCCACGGGAACATCGGCAGGCGCACGGCCTGCGAGCCGGCCGCGATGATGGCTTGTTCGAAGCGGATCAGCTTCTTGTCCTTGCCATGCACGACTTCCAGTTCGTGCGGCGACACGAAGGTGCCGACGCCTTGCACCGCGCGCACCTTGCGCTGCTTGGCCATCGACGTGAGCCCGCCGGTGAGCTTGCCGACGGTCTTGTCCTTGAAGTCGCGCAGCTTGTCGAGATCGATCTTCGGTTTGCCGAACGCGATGCCGTGCGCGCCCATCCCTTCGGCCGCGTCGATCACTTCGGCCGCGTGCAACAGCGCCTTGGACGGAATGCAGCCCACGTTGAGGCATACGCCGCCGAGTGTGTCGTAGCGCTCGACCAGGACCGTGTCGAGACCAAGATCGGCGGCGCGGAACGCCGCGCTGTAACCGCCGGGACCGGAGCCCAGCACCAGCATCGCGCATTCCATGTCGGCCTTGCGGCCGGTTGCCGTGGCGGCTTGCGGCGCGAACTGACTCCTTCCCCCGCTTGCGGGGGAAGGTTGGGATGGGGGTGGGGCGTGCGAAGTGCTGCCCCCCTCCGCCTTCGGCACCTCCCCCCGCGGCGCGGGGGGAGGGACAGATTGGTTCCTTCCCCCGCTTGCGGGGGAAGGCTGGGATGAGGGCGATGCTTGCGCATCGCCTTCCGCTTCGACAACCGCAACCACCGTACCCTGCTGCACGTTGTCCCCGACCTTCACCTTCACTTCCTTGATGACGCCCGCCGCGCTCGCGGGCACCTCCATCGTGGCCTTGGCCGATTCCAGCGTGACCAGGCCCTGGTCTTTTTCCACACGGTCGCCGGGTTTGACCATCACCTCGATCACCGGGACGTCCTGGAAATCGCCGATGTCGGGGACCTTGAGTTCGATCGTGTTGGCCATGTCGTCCTCCCGCGTCACAGCAAGGCCCGGCGCATGTCGCCGAGCAGTTGCGAGAGGTAAACGGCGAAGCGTGCGGCGGCGGCGCCATCGATCACGCGGTGGTCGTAGGAAAGCGACAACGGCAAGGTCAGTCGTGGCTCGAATTCCTTGCCGTTCCATGCGGGTTTTGTCGAAGAACGCGAGACGCCGAGGATGGCCACTTCGGGGGCGTTGATGATCGGCGTGAACATGGTGCCGCCGATCCCGCCCAGCGATGAGATCGAGAAACACCCGCCCGACATTTCGCCCGGTGTCAGTTTGCCGTCGCGAGCCTTCTTCGCCAGCGCCGACATTTCCTGCGCGATGTCCAGCACGCCCTTCTTGTCGCAGTCGCGGATCACCGGCACCACAAGTCCGTTCGGCGTGTCGGCGGCGAAACCGATGTTGAAATACTTCTTCATCACCAGGTTTTCGCCCGAGGCATCGAGCGAAGCGTTGAAGTCGGGATATTTCTGCAGGGCGGCGACGGAGGCCTTGATCAGGAACGCGAGCATCGTCACCTTGATGCCGGCCTTCTCGTTTTCCTTGTTGAGCGCGACACGCAGGGCTTCGAGGTCGGTGATGTCGGCGTCCTCGAATTGCGTGACGTGTGGGATCATTGCCCAATTGCGCGCGAGGTTGGCGCCGGACAGTTTCTTGATCCGCGACAGCGGCTTGGTCTCGACCTCGCCGAACCTGGTGAAGTCGATCTGCGGCCATGGCAGCAGGTTCAGCCCGCCGCCTCCCGCGCCGGCGGCAGGTGCGCCGCCGCCCGCCATCACCGACTTCACGAATTGCTGCACGTCTTCCCGGGTGATGCGGCCGCCGCGCTCGCTGCCGCTGACGCGTGCAATGTCCACACCCAGTTCGCGCGCGAACGCGCGCACCGCGGGGCTCGCGTACGGCACCTTGTCGGGCATGATCGAATCGGCGTCGAACGGAACCGGAGGTGCGCGACGCTCGGCCGTGGGTTCGCTTCCCCCGTTTGCGGGGGAAGCTGCCCGAAGGGCTGATGGGGGTGGCTGCTTGTTGCCCCCCTCCGCCTTCGGCACCTCCCCCCGCTGTGCCGGGGGAGGACTCTGATTCGAGGAAGTGGATGCTTCGGGGGACGGCTTCGGCGCAGGCGCCTTGGCGGTTTCGCCCGCTTCGGCCTCGATCGTCGCGACCACGCTGCCCTCGGAAACCTCGTCGCCGACCTTGACCTTGACCTCCTTCACGGTGCCCGCGAACTCTGCCGGGACTTCCATGGTGGCCTTGGCCGACTCCAGCGTGACGAGACCCTGATCCTTGTCGACATGGTCGCCGGGCTTGACCATGACCTCGATCACCGGCACGCCCTGGAAATCGCCGATGTCCGGCACCTTCGCCTCGTGAACGTCTGCCATGCCCGGCTCCTTCGATTCCAGGGATCTGCAAGACGCCCAGTTTCGCGCATTTGGCGGCGTTCGTCATGTACGGGGATGCCCAGAGCCGAAAGTCACAGTGACCAGTGGCCGATGGACACGCGCGCCGCGCTGCAGGCAGACTGCCCGGAAACCCTCGCCAGCCATTATCCGGAGATGCTCGATGCTGACGATCCGCAATCTTTCCAAGACCTACCCCAACGGCGTGCGCGCGCTCAGCGAAGTGTCGCTGGACATCCCGAACGGCATGTTCGGGCTGCTGGGACCGAATGGCGCGGGCAAATCCACGCTGATGCGGACCATCGCGACCTTGCAGGACCCTGATTCGGGGAGCATCAGGCTGGGCGACCTCGACGTGTTGGCCGACAAGCCCGCGACACGGCGCGTGCTCGGTTACCTGCCGCAGGAATTCGGCGTGTACCCCAAGGTCAGCGCCGAGGCGATGCTCGATCATTTCGCGGTGCTGAAAGGCGTGACCCGTCGCGGCGAACGCCGCGACCTCGTCGACGCGCTGCTGAAGCAGGTCAACCTGTGGGACGTGCGCAAGCGCAAGCTCGGCGGATTTTCCGGCGGCATGCGCCAGCGTTTCGGCATCGCGCAGGCGTTGATCGGCGATCCGAAACTGGTGATCGTCGACGAACCCACCGCGGGACTCGATCCCGAGGAACGCCAACGCTTCCTCAACCTGCTCGCCGAAATCGGCGAACGCGTGGTGGTGATCCTGTCCACCCACATCGTCGAGGACGTGACCGAGCTCTGCCCGCGCATGGCGATCATCGCGCAGGGACGGGTGCGCCTTGCCGGTGAGCCGCGCGAAACCATCCGCGCGCTGGAGGGCCGCGTCTGGCGACGTGCGATCGACAAGGCCGCGCTGCCACAGTACCGCGAGCGCATGACCGTGCTGTCCACGCGCCTCGCGGGCGGCGCGACGCTGATCCACGTGCTGGCCGAGGCCAAACCGGAAGACGGTTTCGAGAGCGTGTCGCCGGATCTTGAAGACGTGTATTTCGGGCAACTGCACCACGCCGCCTCGAACAAGGCGGCCTGACATGTTCCGCGAGATCTTCCGATTCGAGTTGCGCCAGCAGCTCAGGAGCCCGCTGTTCTGGCTGGTCGCGGTCGCGCTCGCCGCGCTGGCCTTCGGCGCCGCAAGTTCAGACACGATCCAGATCGGCGGCGGCGTCGGCAACGTGCATCGCAACGCGCCGATGGTGGTGATCACCATGCTGGCGTTCTTCTCGGTGCTCGGCCTGTTCCTGATCACGATCTTCGTGGCCGGTGCGGCGCTGCGCGATTTCGGCGCGAACACGGCCGAGTTGATGTTCGCAACGCCGATGTCGCGCGGCGCTTACCTCGGCGGGCGCTTCGCCGCGGGCTGGCTGGTCAGCGTGGTCGTGCTGGTGGTGGTTGCGATCGGGATGTGGCTGGGTTCGATGATGCCGTGGCTTGATCCGGCGCGGCTCGGCCCGACACCGTGGCGCGCCTACGGCTGGGCGCTGGCCGTGGTCGTGCTGCCCAACCTGTTCTTCATCGGCGCCTTGCTGTTTCTGCTGGCGACGCTGACCCGCTCGATGCTGGGCACCTACATCGGCGTGATCGCGTTCTTCGTGCTGTGGCAGATCGCCTTGGTCACGCTCGGCAACGGCAACATCGAGCACCAGACTGTCGGCGCCATCATCGACCCGTTCGGCCTCGGCGCGCTGGACCTGGCGACGCGCTACTGGACGCCGTCTGACCAGAACGTGCGCATCCCGGAACTTGCCGGCATGTTGCTGGGCAATCGCGGGTTGTGGTTGGCGGCGGGGGCAGGTTTGCTGGCCGCGACCTTCCTGCTGTTCAAGCCGGATCGCGAAGGCCTGCGGTGGTTCCGCCGGCGCAAGCACTCGAACGTGCCGGATGCGGTGCCCACCATCAACGTCGCGCCGATCGTGTTGCCTGTGGTGGCGCTGCGCAGCGGCTTCGTTGCGCGCAGCCGGCAGTTCCGGAAGCTCGCGTGGTTCGATACCCGTTTCGTGCTGCGCGGCGTTCCGTTCCTGGTGATGCTGGCGTTCGGGCTGGCCAACCTGGGCGGCAGCCTTGCCTTCAGCGGTGAAATCTACGGCACCAGCGTATGGCCGGTGACGCACCTGATGGCGCGGGCGATGGACACCAGCTTCACCTGGCTGTTGCCGTTCGTGCTGGCCTTCTACGCCGGCGAACTGGTGTGGCGCGAGCGCGACCGACGGGTGGGGGAAGTCGTCGACGCGTTCCCGATGCCGGACTGGATACCGTTGCTGTCGAAGGTGTGCGCGCTGGCGGTGGTGACGGTGCTGTTCCTCGCGGCGGGCTCGCTGTTCTGCATGGCTTACCAGTTGTTGCGCGGCTACCACCATCTGCAGCCGCTGTTGTATCTGCAGTTCATCGGGCTCGACCTGCTTTCGTTCCTGCTGTTCGGCATCCTTGCCGTGGTGTTGCAGGTGTGGGCCAACAACAAGTTCGTCGGCTACGCGCTGGTGGTGGCGTTTTTCGTAGCGATGATCGCCTTGTCGCAGTTCCACCTCTCCGATCACTTGTATCGTTACGGCAGCGCGCCGGCAACACCGTATTCGGACATGAACGGGTTCGGCTCGTTCTGGATCGGCACCCTGTGGTTCCGCGCCTATTGGTACTGCTTCGCGATCGCGTTGCTGGTGTCGGCCGCGTTGTATTGGGTGCGCGGCACCACCAGCGGCTGGCGCGCGCGCGGGCGGGTGGCGCTGCAGCGTTTCGGGTGGCCGGCGCGGGGCGTGCTCGTGGCCGCGATTGCTGGCTTCATCGCGCTTGGCATTTTCAACTTCCACAACACGCACGGCCTGTACCACTACCAGACCTACGACGAAGGCCAGCGGCTGCAGGCCAATTACGAAAAGGACTACCGCAAGTACATGGGCATGGCACAACCGCGCATCACCGACGTCAAGGTCAATGTCGCGATGTATCCCGCCCGGCGGCGCGTCGACATCGACGGCCACTACGTGCTGGTGAACAGGCACGCCAAGCCGATCGACGAATTGCTGGTGCAGTTGCCGGTGCCGGATACCCGCGAAGCCAGGATCGACCTGGATTTCCCGGCGCACACCGTCGAGCACGCCGATCCGAAGCAGGGCTTCTATCTCTACAAGCTCGCGACCCCGCTGGCGCCGGGCGCGTCGATGGACTTCGGATTCAGGATGCACGTTGCCTACGACGGTTTCTCCAACGAACCCGCCGGCGAACAATTCGTCCACAACGGTACCTTCTTCGACAGTTTCGCATTCCCGCATTTCTGCTACGACCGCAGCCGCGAACTCAGCGACAACAACGATCGCCGGAAGTACGGGTTGGGTCCGGCGCAGCGCTTGCCGAAGCGCGACGACGCGGCAGCGCACGGGAACAACCTGATTTCCTGCGACGCCGACTGGGTGCACTTCGAGGCCACGCTTTCGACCAGCCCCGACCAGATCGCGCTGGCGCCGGGGTACCTGCAGAAGGAGTGGACCGAGGGCGGCCGCCGCTACTTCCACTACGTCCAGGACACGCCGATCCTGGACTTCTTCTCGTTCCAGTCGGCGCGCTACGAGGTGGCGCGCGAAAAGTGGCACGACGTGAACCTGGAGATCTATTACGACCCGCAGCATCCGTACAACGTCCAGCGCATGTTCAAGGCGATGCGGTTGTCGCTGGATTACTACACGCAGCACTTCGGTCCGTACCAGTTCCGCCAGTTGCGCATCCTCGAGTTTCCCGATTACGCGTCGTTTGCGCAGTCGTTCGCCAATACCGTGCCGTTTTCCGAATCGATCGGCTTCATCGCGGACCTGCGCAAGCCTACCGATATCGATTACGTCACCTACGTGACCGCGCACGAAATCGGCCACCAGTGGTGGGTGCACCAGGCGATCGGCGCCGACGTGCAGGGCGTGACCATGCTGGACGAATCGGTGGCGCAGTATTCGGCGCTGATGGTGATGAAGCACCTGTACGGTCCCACCAAGATGCGCAAATTCCTGAAATACGAGCTCGACCGCTATCTCGGCGGCCGCGCCGGCGAACGCGTCGAGGAAATGCCGCTGGCGCTGGTGGAGAACCAGCCCTACATCCATTACCGCAAGGCCTCGGTGATCTTCTACGCACTGGCCGATTACATCGGCGAGGACAAGGTCAACGCGGCGCTGCGCACATGGCTGGACAAGGTGAAGTTCCAGCAGCCTCCGTACACCGATACCCGCGAGCTGATCGCCGACCTGCGCGCGGTAGCCGGGCCCGAATACCAGAACCTCATCACCGACTTCTTCGACAAGATCACCCTGTTCGACAACCGCATGGTGTCGGCGACCGCGAAGAAACTCGCGGATGGCAAGTACGAAGTCACGATGCACGTGCACGCGGCCAAGTACTACGCCGATGGCAAGGGCAAGGAGACGCGTGCCAGGGTCGACATCCCGATCGAGATCGGGGTGTTCGCCGAGGCGAAGGACGGCGTGGAGCAGGACGAGAAGCCGCTTTATCTCGCGAAGGTGCCGGTGAAGGACGGCGACAGCACCATCACGGTGACGGTGGATGGCAAGCCTTACGAGGCCGGCATCGATCCGTTCAACGAACTGGTGGATCGCGTGAGCAACGACAACCGCGCGCCGGTGACGATCGAATAGACATGCCAAGGCCCGTGCGACAACGCTTTCGCGTCAGGCCTGGTTTTCCTGGAAAGCTTGTCGATCAACTTGACCACGATGGTGCCACGCGGCACCAGCGTGCCGGCGAAATCCGCGCCGAGGTCGAACAGGTTGTCGCGGCTGCCGAGCGCGCGCGCCGAAACATCGTTGCAGACGTCATCGAAGGCGCAGACTTTCTCGTCCATCCCCGATCCCCACCGCGCTGGTCGACCGCCGCCGGCGGATAGTGCGCCGGCCCGGCAGGGGATTCAACCGTTTCAGCGTTTCTTCGGCTGCGGCAGGAATTTTGCGGGATCGTAACCGCCTACCTCGAACTTCAGGGTCTGCTTGCCGTGGTCCCGGCTGGTCACGTCCATCTCGATGGCCCTGGCTTTCTGCATCGCCGCGATGAAGCGCTTGTCGTCCTTGATGAACATCGCGGGCTCGCCGGTCTTGGGCAGGTACGCTTTCCAGGTTTCGCGCTTGCCGTCGAAACGCATCACGACGTTGCATTCGTCCCTGCACACGAAACCCTTGCTGCCGTCGGGCGCGAACAGGTACACGCTCTGGCCCCACTTCACGTGCCGGCGCAGCACCAGCCGCACGCTGTTCGCGCTGGCGGGAGCGGAATAGATGCTCGCGGTGTTCTGCATGCCGTCCACGTTCGCGGTCTGGTAATACCACAGGTTCGCGAGGCGTTCGTGCTCGGCCTTGGCTTTCGCTTCCGCCTGGATCTGCGGCAGGGTTTTCTGCACTTCGGCGGCCGCCGCGGTGCCGGGGTACTTCTGGACGATTTCCTCGCCCACCGGCGCGGCCAGTGCTTCGCTGTGTTCGGCCAGCATCTGCTGGTAGAGCTTCAATTCCTTGTCTGCAGCGGCCTCGTTGGCAGCCGCGACAGCGGACGCGGAAGGCGCGGCCGGCGGCGTGGGGCCCTGTTGCGAGCAGGCGCCGAGCAGGCAAACCATGAAAAAGAGAGTGAACGGCGCGGGGGTCCAGCGGGAGGACGTGTTCATCCGGGGAGTGTACCCGTTGCACCGCCAAGCTGCCCGCCGAGGGTCGTACACGCAAGGAGCGGCCCTTTTCCGTGGACTGTTATCGCATGCCGGCCTGGGCAGACACCACGAAATGTCGGACTTGCGGTTCGAATTCCAGAAGGAATTCCCGATCCTCGGGATAGTATTTGGCCTGCAACAGGTCGTTGCCGGCGAATGCGTGGATGTGCTCTTCCGTCTGCCAATGGGTAACGGTCATGAAGTGCGTGACATCGCCCTCGTCCCGGCGCAGCACGGCCGCGCCAAGGTTGCCCGCGACCGAGCGATAGTCGGGGATGGCGCGCTGTTCCAGGAAAAGCGTGTAATCGTCGGCTTTCGAGCGCGGGGTGACGCCATGCCACATGCGGCAAATCATGGGTTCTCCCGACGTGTGCCGATGCCCGGTGGTTGCGGATTCGATGCTGGCAAACCACCCGCCGCCGGCTCGATGAACACGGTTCCCGCGTGCTGCTTCTCGAACGTGATGTTGACGGTACGTCCGATCGCACGGGTGCGGTGCGCCGTGCCCGCCGGCACGACCGCATACTGCCACTCGCCCAACTCCACGGTGCGGTTGCCGGCCAAGTCGATTTGCAACTTGCCGGCCGCCACCAGAAAAAGTTCGTCCGAGTCCGGGTGGCAATGCCAGCGGTACTCACCCTCGAACACCGCCAGCCTCAGGCACTCGCCGTTGACGTTGGACAGCACGTCGTTTCGATACGGCTCGTTGATGGTCCGTTGGCAGGCCTGTATGTCGACGACCGTGGAATCGGGGTAGCGGGCTTCCTGTGTCGTGTACTCGTCCGCGGAGGGAAAGCGCGTTTTCATTGGTTTCTCCGATGGCGAATCGGCAGACCGGGGGAGAACATTGCCGTCCGCCGTTCGTGGCTGCGAGGCGACCATGTCAGTTGCGGCATTCCGTACCCGCCTGCGCGGAAGCGTGCGTCACGGCGAGGCGCCGCACCATCCGCAGGCGCGGCTGCGATTGTCCGTACGCCATGCCGCCCAGGATCAAGGCACCACCCAAGGCCATGCTGACCGTCAAGGGTTCGCCCAGCGCCAGCCACGCCCACACCACGCCGAAGATCGGCACGAGGTAAGTGACCGTGGTCGCGCGCGGCGCGCCGACGCGCTGGATCAGGCGGTAGTAGATCGCATAGGCAAATCCCGTGCAGGCCACACCGAGCGCGACCAGGCTGAACCATGCCTGCGCGGGCACGCGCGCGGACGGCCACTGCCATGCCGCGAAGGGCGCCAGCAGCACCGCGCCCCACGCCAACGTGGCCGCGGCAACCGCCGCCGGCGGCAGGCCCGAGAAGTAGCGCTTCACCAGGTTCGCGGACACGCCATACAGCAACGCGGCGACGGTGCCGGCCGCAACCGCCGGCACCAGCCCGGCGCCGTGGACATTGCCGCTCGCCAACACCGCCACGCCCACCAGCCCGATCGACAGGCCCGTCACACGGCGACCGCCGATCGTTTCGCCGAACAGCGCGAAGGCCGCGAGCGCCGCGAACGGAACCGCCATGCTGTTGACGATCGCGCTGACGCCGGCCGGCGCGCGTTCCGCGCTCCATGCAAACAGCAGGAACGGCAGCAAGGTGTTGAGCAGGCCGATCGCGATGATCTTGAACCAGCCGACGGCGGCGAGTTGCCGGCGCGCCCGCCACAGGAACGGCGATAGCACCAGCGCGCCCAGCGCAAGCCGTACGTCCACCAGGGGCACGGGACCGAATTTCGGTGCGGAGATCCTGAGGAACAGGAACGAGCCGCCCCAGATCGCGGCGAGCAGCAGCAGTTCAACCGGGGTACGCCAGTCCCGTTCACGCGGGGTGTCGTTGCGGACATGTCCTGCCCGACGCGGGGGTTGCGTCGGAGGCGCTGCTTCGTCGCGCGACCAACGCCGCAGGTCGTCCGCATTCGCGATATAGCCGCCGAGGAACAGCATGCCGCCGGACAGTTTTGCCAATTCCTTCAACATGGGATACCTCCTTACCAATACAGGCGGGGGCGCCAATCCCGATGGACGGCCGTTTTCGCGGCGTCCGAAATTTTTTGCCGGGGTCCGTTCGACCCCGGGCGCGCGGCCTCGCAAGCCTTGCCGCAGGTGGTCGACTGGTCGTCCATGTTGCGGCCGTGGGGTTGCGTGCCGCCAAAATGCCCTATCAATTCCTTCAACATGTGACACCTCATGCCGTGTTGCATGGAAGCAGTGTGAGGCGCAAGAATAGGGAGCCATCGCGTCCGCCGGTAGCGACGATTTTTCAAACGAATGTTGAGGAATATCGAACATGGCACGCGCACCGCTGAATTCCCTGCAAACCTTCGTCGCGGCCGCGCAGGCGCAGAACCTGACCCGCGCCGCCGAACGCCTGCACCTGACCGTGAGTGCGCTCAGCCACCAGATGCGGCTGCTGGAGGAGCGGGTCGATTGCAAGTTGTTCGTGCGTGGCCCGCGCGGCCTGAAGCTCACCGCCGAGGGCCAGCGCCTGCTCGACAACGTCGCGCCGCACCTGGAAGCGATTGAGGACGCGCTGAAGCCGCTGTGCGCACGTTGCGACAACACGTTGTCGCTGTCCTCGATGCCATCGATGACTTCCAGCTGGCTGCTGCCGCGGCTGCCGGGGTTTGTCGCGAACCACCCGGAGGTCGAATTGAACCTCGACTCATCGATCGAATTGGTGGATTTTGCGGACGGCCGTTGCGACGCCGCGTTGCGCTACGGCATGGGGGAATGGCCCGGGCTCATCGTTGAGCTGCTGATCGAGGAGTGGCTGACTCCGGTGGCGAGCCCTGCATTGCTGGCCGGGCGCAAACCGCCCAGGCTGGGAGAACTCGGCAAGCTGCCGCTGCTGGGCCCCGAGGACATCTGGCAAAACTGGTTCGCGTTGCACGGCGGACGCGCGCCGCGGCGCTACGTGGCGTCGTTCAACGATGCCGAATCGCGCCAGCGCGCGGCGCTGGGAGGGCTCGGCGTTGCGCTCGGGCGCACGACGATGGTGCGCCCGCTGATCGAGGCGGGACAGCTTGTCACGCTATTCCCGGAGATGATGAAGGGAAACCGGGCGCATTACCTCGTGTATCCCGAACGCTCGCGCAAGCACGCCGGCTTCATGGCCTTCCGCGAATGGCTGCTCGACGAGGCCGCGCGTTTTCGCGCGGTGCCGCCCGCCGGACTTGTGAAGCGTCCGCGCCAAACGGCGCGCGCGGCACGGATTCGCAAGCGCGCATGAATCATGCACCGTGGCAGGGATCGTGTCCGGTCAGGCGCGCGTAGGTATCGACTTTCTCGTCGCGCTGGTGGCCGTCGCGGCCCGCCGCGGAGGGCGAACGGATGCGCCTGCAGGCTTCGGCCCGGGAAACCTTTTCGCCGTGCACGCGCACGCGACTCCAGGCATCGTGGCGTCCACGCGCATGCGTGCTCGACATTTTTTCGGCGTAGCGGCTGCGCACCACGCCGTCGCCGGGCACCGAGCCCGGGCAACGCGAGTGTCGATAGAACACTTCGCCGTCGGCGGCTCGGCATTCCCATGACGTCGGTGGATCGCTCTTGCGTTTGCGTGCGGTGACGGCAGCACGTCGCGAGTGCGCGCTGCCCGATTTCGACGCCTGCGTCGATGCCGGTTGGCGTGGCGCGTTGGCATCGATCAGCGGTTGGCCCGTGAGATCCAGCTTCGTCTGCTGCGCATGCCCTGCACATGATGTGTCCTGATACGCAAGATGCCCGTGCGCATCCACGCATCGATAAACGGAAGCCGCACGAGCGTGCCCTGCAACCGCCAGCAGTATCAACGGGAACAACGCCGATGACATTCGCCACGCGGCGCGGAAAACATTGCGAGCTCCCCAGCACGGTCGTGGGCCGATCGAAGTGAAATCGCGGTGGTTGCGTGTCATCGACAAGTCTCCCAGTGGACGGCCATCGATACTGCGAGTGCGACTGCACGCCCGCCATCGGCTCCCGACCCCGTGTGTTGTAGGGCAATAGCCCACGCAGTGCAGGCTGGTGCTTGCCCTTGCGCCAGTCCAGGCGTACAACATCGATATCGGCTCAATCGAGAGGAGGTGTGCCATGAAGCGCCATCACGGATTGTTCACGGTGCTGCTGCCTGCCGCGGTTTCGTTGGCCCTCGCTCTCCCGGCTTCGGCACAACTCTCCACAAAGAATGGCGAGATCGCTCGCCCCGATTACAGTTCCGGCGCCAGCAGCGGGTTCCTGTCCAACACCAATTTCAATACGCCGGAATCGGATGGCCGGCCTGGCGTGAAGTTCTACATGGAAGGCATGGATGCCTATCACCATGGCCATTACGAGCACGCCATTTACATGTTGAAGCTGGCTGCTTTTTGGGCCTACGCGCCGGCTGCTTACAACCTCGGTGTCATGTACTTCCAGGGCGAGGGCGGGGTTCCGGTGAACAGGCCCCTGGGAACCGCCTGGATGTTCATCGCGGCCGAGCGCGGTGCATCCGACTACGTCAGTGCACGCCACATGATGGTTACCGGGCTGGATTCCGCGGAACGCACCCGGGCCTACGACCTGCTGCAGCAACTCGAGCCGAAGTACGGGGACAAGACGGCGATGCGACGCGCCAAGTCCCAATGGGCTTATGCAAAAAGCCAGGAGACGGGCACGCGGGTCGGCGGAACGGTCGGGAATCTGCAGGTGGGGATCCAGGACGTGCAAGGCCAACTTCACACGCAAACCCCTGGGGGAGGTGGTTCGGGCGGTCGCAGCATTACAACCGCGGCGCAAGTGCTGACCGGTGGTTCCGTGGACGGAGCCGTGGCTTATCGGCAATTCCAGGAAAGCAGCAATCCGTACAGCCTCGTTTTCCTGAAGAACCCCAAAGGCACGGCGACGGTGGGTCCACTGCAACAAGTCGACAAGAAGGGAGTGAAGACGCTCCCGCCAACATCCTCCAAATCCGGCCAGCCGCCGCAGAAGGGTGATGATTCGTCGCATGAAAACCGAGGTTGATGGTTGCCGGTGAAGGCGTTTCGGCGCTCTCCCGGTTCTTCCGAACCCCGAATGGGCAGCGTCCGGAAAAAATGCAGGCAGGATCACGATCAACATGGAGGCTCGTCATGGTGCCATGCAAGTTGTCCGTCATTGCGATCGTCGGCGGGGTTGCCCTCGTCGTCTCATTGGCTTCGATGGCCCAGACCGGGGCACCCTCTGACGTCATCTCCGCGCCGGGTTACGGGTCGGGTGTGTCCGCAGGCAGCTTGTCCAATGGCGACTTCAACACTCCGGAATCGGATGGGCGCCCGGGCGTGAAGTTCTTCACGCTGGGCGTGCAGGCATTCCGCAAGGGCGATTACCGGCACGCGATCGACATGTACAAGGTCGCCGCGTCGTGGGCGTACAAGCCGGCCGAATACAACCTGGGGGTGATGTATTTCAAGGGTCAGGGTATTCCGGTGGATCGTCCGTTGGGGGCGGCTTGGATGGTGCTGGCAGCGGAGCGGAGTGAGTCGCAATATGTAACGGTGCGCGATCAGATGGTCACGTTGTTGAGCAAAGCGGAGTTCGCGCGAACCGACGAGTTATGGGGCGAGTTGAAAAAGACCTATGGAGACCAAGTGGCGCTCAGGCGCGCCAAGGCGCAGTGGACATGGGTCAAGACCCATCAGACCGGCACACGGACGGGCGGCACGACGGGTGAGCTTTCGATTGGCGTGCTGGATGAGGGGCAGACACCCGTGTCACTCGGCACGTCGGGCCGACCCGTTCGCGTAACGACTACGGCTGCAGGCTTGTTGCAAGGCGGATCCATCGACGGCTCCGTCGCCTACCGGCAATTCCAGCGAAGCGACAATCCGTACGATCCGATTTTCCTGAAGAATCGTACGGGCACGGCGACAGTCGAACCGTTGCTGCAAATCAAATCCGGCAGCGATAAACATCCACCCTCGAAGAAGGACGGTTCCGCATCGCCACCGACACAGCTCCCCCCTAACGCTTGATTCGCGTGCGCGAAATAGCCGACGCGGTTCCCGCGCCAGCCTTCGGGATTGGTCGCAGTGAAACGCGGTGTCGATGGTTGGCTTGCCATCCGACCGTGTTCAACCCTGCTTGACGGCCGCCGCACGCCTCGGCCTACCAGCTGCAAGGCGGTGGAAAACGCTGCAGCGAGCCAGTGCTTTCGCACGGCGATGCCTGCGTTGAACATGCGCAGCCACATTGCGCACGCACCGGGCAACGATGCATGAACACGAAGTTTGCGGCTCGGTGCCCATTCATCCGCCGGGCGCCTGCTAATCTGCGCCGTCGGTTCATCTTCCGCGACGATGCGCATCACCTTCCATCATCCCGTGGCGTTCTGGTTCGGTTGCCTGATCGTGGCAGCGGGCGTGTGCCTGCACCTGCCGATGTACGTGATGGCAGCGCCGATGCACTTCCATCTCGCCGGCATGCCGATGGATGCGGAGATGTTGCTGGGGATGGTCCTGATTCCGGCGGGCGTGTTGCTGGCAGCCTGGGGGTTGATGCCGCGCCTCGCGCAGGTGCGCATGACCACGCGTGGCGGCGGCCGCCTGCACTGGCGCGTCGCCGACGACGTGCCGTTGAACGTCGAGCACTGGAAGCTGGTGGCGGTGCTGGCGCTGGCGCTGACGATCGACGTGATGAAGCCGGCGTCGATCGCGTTCGTGATGCCGGGCATGGCGCGCGAATACGCGATCGGGATGTCGAAGGCGGGTTACCTCGCATTGTCCGCGCTGATCGGCACCGCGGTCGGATCGGTGGTGTGGGGGAGGCTGGCCGACGTGTTCGGGCGGCGCGCGGCGATCCTGCTGTCCGCGCTTTTGTTCATGGGCACCGCGATCTGCGGCACGATGCCATCGTTCGAGTGGAACCTGGTGATGTGTTTCATGATGGGCGCGGCGGCGGGCGGCATGTTGCCGATCGCATTCACGCTGATGGCCGAGACCGTGCCCGCGCGGCATCGCGGCTGGTTGCTGGTGGCGCTGGGCGGCGTCGGCACTTCGGCAGGCTACCTCGCCGCGTCGGGTGCCGCAGCCCTGCTGGAACCGGGTTTCAGCTGGCGCGCGCTGTGGCTGCTGAACCTGCCGACCGGCGCATTGATCGTGGTGCTCAACCGCTACATCCCCGAGTCGCCGCGCTTCCTCGCCAGCGCGGGGCTCGAAGACCAGGCGCGCGGGGTGCTGGCGCGCTTCGCGGGTTCGTCAAGCGCGCTGGTGAAGGACGCCGGGCCCACCGATGCGCCGATCATGGAGATCCACCAGCCGCGCGCCGGCCTGCGCGAGATGCTGCGCGGACGCCATGCCCGCATCACCCTGGCCTTGATGGCGTGCGGGCTGGCGTGGGGGCTGGTGAATTTCGGGTTCGTGTTGTGGTTGCCTGCCAACCTGCACAAGCTCGGGTTGAATTCGGGCGCGGCCGGCGTGCTGATGGCGAAGTCCGCGTTGCTGGCGATTCCCGGCATCGCGGTGGTGGTGTGGCTTTACCAGCGCTGGAGCAGTTTCAGGACGCTGGTGTTGTTCGTCGCGCTGACCGTGTTGGCGCTGCTTGCATTCGCGCTGATCGAACTGTTCGGGTTGCGCGCCCAATCGCTGACGATCGCCGCGACGGTGTTGCTGCTGATCGCGATCAGCGGCGTGATCGCGACCATGATCCCGTATGCGGCCGAGATCTATCCCGTGCACCTGCGCGGTACCGGCTCGGGCCTGATCGCCGCGGGCTCCAAGGCCGGCGGCATCCTCGGCGCCGTGCTCGGCGTGGCGGGACTGTTCGACAGTTTCCTGTGGTCGGCGCTGGTCATCGCCGTGCCGATGGCGATCGCCGGCACGATGCTGTGGCGCGGCGGCGTCGAAACCAGCGGACACGAACTGGAGTCGATCCAGCAACGGCTGCAAAGCCAGTGACGCCGCATCGCGCGTGAAGGGAATGGCCGCGGATCGGGGATGCGCACGCGCCCGCACTAACAGGTGGCAAAGGTCGTATCCGACCGCGCGGGGTTCAGTGCGCGGAAGACACCGCAGGCGTCGGCGATGCCGCGGCGTGCCGCGCCAGCGCAAGCCCCTTCAATACGTGCAGCGCTTCCGCGAGCGCGTAGTCCTGTACCGCGAGTTCGCCGGTGTCGGGACTGGCGTTTTCGGAGGGCGATCCCGCCAGGTGGTTGGGCAGGTCGCCCTCGTGTTCGTCGTCATCCGGCGACGGGTTGCGGTTGGCCGAGACCGTGACGTTGCCCAGCGCGATGTCGGGCGTGATCCCGGCCACCTGGATCGAGGTGCCGTCCGGCGTGTAGTAGCGCGCGGTGGTCAGCTTCACCGCGTCGCCGTTGCCGAGCGGCAGGATCGTCTGCACCGAGCCCTTGCCGAAGGTGCGCCGCCCCATCACCAGCGCGCGGTGGTGGTCCTTCAGCGCGCCGGTCACGATTTCCGCGGCCGAGGCGGTGCCGTTGTCGACCAGCACCACCATCGGAGCACCTTGCATGAGGTCGCCGGGCGTTGCGTTGAACTTGAGGTCGGATTGCGGCAGCCGCCCGCGGGTGCTGACGATCAGGCCGCCGTCGAGGAAGTCGTCGGCGACCCCGACCGCGCTGGTCAAAAGCCCGCCCGGATTCGAGCGCAGGTCCAGCACCGCGCCGCGCAGCGGCCCGTCCTTTTTCTGCAAGGCTTCCAGCTTGCGGGTGAGCTCGCTCGCGGTGTCTTCCTGGAACTCGCTGATGCGGATGTAGGCATAACCCGGCTCCAGCATGCGGGTGGTGACGCTGGCAACCCGGATGCGTTCGCGCACCAGCGGGATCGGGATCGGCTTGCCGCCATCGGCGTGCACCACCGTCAGCGTGATCTTCGAACCGATCGGGCCGCGCAGTTTCTTGATCGCGGTGTCGATCGCATCCGGCTGCACAGCTATGCCGTCGATCGCCACGATCACGTCGCCCGCCAGCACGCCGGCTCGCTTGGCCGGTCCGCCGTCCAGCGGCGCGATGATCACCAGCTGATGGTTGACCTGCGCGACTTGGATGCCGAGGCCGGTGTACGCGCCGGAGGTGTCCTCGGTCAGGTCGGTGAGTTCACTCTTGTCGAGGAATTCGCTGTGCGGGTCGAGGCCCGCCAGCATCCCGCGGATCGCCGATTGCATCAGGCGCTTGTTGCCGACCGGGCTGACGTAGGCCTGCTTGATCAGCTCGAAGGCGCGCGTGAAGGCCTCGATGTCGGCGAGGCTCGGCGTGCCAGTGCCCGTACTGGACGCGGCGGCGGGCACGGCGGCGCTGGATGCGCTGGCCGGTGCGACCGGTGGCGCCGGCTTTGGCGGTGGCGCGGCGAGGGCTACGCCCGCGCAGAGGGTGAGCATGCAACCGAGCCAGCCTTGCGAATATCGGATCATGGAAGGAGTACCGCCGGATCGACAGGAATCAGGACCGCGTGCGTGCGCGGTGGTTCATTGTAGGCCGTCCGCGGCGCCTCATTGTTTGCCGGCGAGCCAGCCGCGCGGATCGACCGGCTTGCCGTCGTGGCGCAGGCCGAACCATGCGCCGCCCTGTTCGGGATCGCGGCCGACGGTCGCGATGGCCTGGCCGGGCTTCACCCAGTCGCCGGCCGACACCAGCGCTGCTTCGTTGCCGCCGTACAGGCTCATCCAGCCGTTGCCCTGGTCGACGATCACCAGCATGCCGAAGCCGCGCATGAAATCCGCCCACGCCACGCGTCCGTAGGCAACCGCGCGCACTTCGCTGCCGGGCCTGGCCGCGATCACGATGCCTTGCGCCAGCGTCCCGGTGCCGGCGCGCGGCGCGCCGGCGACCGGCCAGTCGAGCTTGCCGCGCAGTTGCGCGAACGGGGTGTTCTGGCCGAGTTGCGCCGGGATGTCGGCGAACACGTTCTGCAGGCGCTTCAGCAATTCGTTCAGCGCGTCGGCATCGCGCTGCAACGCGGCGAGCTTGTCCTTCTGCCGCGCGAGTTGCGCGTCGGCCTCGGCCAGCAGCTTGCGTTGCGCGTCGCGTGCCTGCTCGAGTTGCGCCTGTTGCGCCGCGCGCTGCCCGCGTTGCTGCTGCAGCGCCTGCGTGTCGGCCTCGATCGAAGCCTTGACCTGGTCGAGCTGCGCCACTTCGCCGAGCAGGGCGCGGATGCGCGCGACGCGGTCGTGCTGGAAGTAGCGCGAATAGGCGAGCGCACGATCGATCTTCGCGATGTCGCCGTCGCCGAGCAGCAGCGAAAGGTCCGAGCCGCGATCCAGCGTGTAGGTTGCGCGCAGCAGTTCCGCCAGCGCGGCGCGTTGACCGGAGAGTCTCGTTTCCAGTTGTTCGCGTTGTTGCTGCAGGTCGGCCAGCGACGCGGACTTGGCCGCGATCGCGGCGTCGGTTTCGCGCACCGCGTTGGCGGCCTGGTTGAGTTGCGTGGCCTGTTCGGCCAGCCTGGCGTTGATCGCGTCGCGCTGCGCGGCGGTCGCGTGCTGGGCCTCGGCGATCTTCCCGATTTCCGCGCGCACGGTAGCCAGTTGCGCGCGGGTCGCCGCTTCGCGCCCGGAGGTCGAGGCGGCGGACGTTCCTGCATCGGTCGCCGGCGCGGCAACCGCCGGTATGGCGAACAGCGACGGCAGCACGGCGGCGCAGGCCAGTGCGGTTGCGATCACGCGGGAGCCATTCATGGGCGACGATTATCGCCGCGTTTTTTCGCACCCGGGTCGCTGCATCACTCGTTTCGGAGCGGCTGTCGTGAAAAGTCAGGCCACGGAGCCCTCAGCCATGGATGGCAGCTCTGATGGCCGTCCTGAACCATCACGGCCGACGTGCCAGGGGTTGAATCGCAGGGTTGGCCACGCAGCGATCATGGATGATCGCAGGAATCACCTTTCCACCCACACCGCCAGCACGTCGATGGACTCGGCCAGCGGACGCGACATGCGTTCGAACGCGTCGACGTCACGGTTGCGCCCCGCGGCTTCCGCCTCCGCCGCGGCCGCTTGCACCTCGCGTGCGCCGACCAGCGCGGCCGCGCCCCGGATGCGATGGGCGTGGCGGGTGGCCTCGGGCAGGTCGCCGGCCGCCAGCGCCGCGCGCAGGCCGGTGATGTCCTTGCGCACGGCGATCAGGAAATCGTTCAGGAGGTTGCGCGCCAGCGTCGCATCCGTGCCCGCGATCTCGCCGAGCACCTCGCGGTCCACCGGCGCCGCGGGCGCGGCGAGCACGTCGCCGTCCCCGTCCTGCGAGGGTGTTTGCGGCGCGGCACCCGGATCCGGGAACGCCACGTGCGGCAGCCATTGCCGCAGCGTCGCCGACAGTTGCACGATGCGCAGCGGCTTGCCCAGGAATGCGTCCATCCCGAGCGCGAGGCAGTGTTCGGCTTCGCCTTTGCTGACGTTGGCGGTGACCGCGATGATCGGGGTGCGCGGGCGTTGCTCCGTGCGCTCGGCCTTGCGGATCGCGGCGGTCAACTCGTAGCCGTCCAGCTTCGGCATGTGGATGTCGGTGAGCACCAGCGCGTAGTCGCCGGTGCGCCAGCGGCGCAGGCCTTCCTCGCCGTTCGTCGCGGTTTCGCAGGCGAACCCGGCGCGCGCGAGTTGTCGCGTCAGCACTTCGCGATTGGTGGCGTGGTCATCCACCACCAGGATCAGGCTGCCCTCTTGCCGCGCGCTTTCCACGCCGGGCAGCGGCCGCGTCGGGAAATCCTCCGCGGGCGCATCGCCGCGTTCCGGTTCGATGCACGCCGGATCGCCGACCGCCAGCGGCAGGACCAGGCTGAAGGTGCTGCCCTTGCCGGGTTTGCTGGCCAGCTCGATGCGCCCGCCCATCATTTCCGCGAGTTGCCGGCAGATCGCGAGTCCCAGCCCGGTGCCGCCGAAGATGCGCGCGGTGCCGCTGTCGGCTTGCGAAAACGGCTGGAACAGGATCTCGCGTTGTTCATCGCTGATGCCGATGCCGCTGTCGCGCACGCGCAACGCGATGCTCTCGCGGCCATCGTCGAGCACGTCCGCGCGATCGGCGCGCACGGTGATGCCGCCGGTGCGGGTGAACTTGAGCGCATTGGAAAGGAAGTTGGCAAGGATCTGCCGCAGCCGAAGGGGATCGGCGACGTAGGCCGGCGCGAGCCGGGGGTCCAGTGCGACCTCCAGGGTCAGGCCCTTGCTGGATGCGATGCCGAGGTAGTTGCCGGCGGTGTGCTCGACCAACGTGCGCAGGTCGATGTCGTGCGCGGCAAGTTCCATACGGCCGGCTTCGATCTTGGAGAAATCCAGGATGTCGCCGATGATCTGCAGCAGGCTTTGCGCGGAGCTTTGCACGATCGCGACGCTGCGCCGCTGCTCGGCGTCCAGCCGGGTGTGTTCCAGCAGCTCCAGCATCCCGGTGATGCCGATCATCGGCGTGCGGATTTCGTGGCTCATGGTCGCGAGGAACGCACTCTTGGCGCGGCTGGCGTCGTGCGCGCGCGCCTCGCTCTCGCGCAGCGCGGCGTCCTTGCGCTTCACCTCTTCGCGCATCGCGAGGAAGCCGTCCACCACGTCGCGGGTTTCGCCCCTGACAGGTTCACCTGTCGGCACGTCGTAATCGCCGGTGCGCATCCCCCGCGTCATGCGCACCAGCTGTTCGATGCCGCGGTACACGTTGCTCAGCACTTCCCGTCCTGCCACCAGCACGATCAGCAGCGCAGCCAGCGACAGGCCGATCCGCCACAGGTTCAGGCGCCGCGCGCGCACGCGGTCATCGTGCAACTGCGATTGCGCATCGAGGATCTTCAAGTCGGCGAGCAGGCCGAGGTCGCTGAGGATCGGGTCCAGCGCCGGGAACAGTTGCGTGTCCGCGAAATGCCCGACACCGGGGACGCTGTGCGCCGCGAGCTGGGCGCGCAGTTCCGCGACCGCGGCATCGGCCGTGGCGTGCTCGCGCTGGATGTCGGCGAAGATTTCGGCCTGCTGCGCGGGCATCTCCTCGGCCGCGAGCCCCGCGAAGGCCTGGTCGATGCGCTGCCGCGCCTGATCGACGTCGCGCAATCCTTCGTCGAACGTCATCAGCCCGTTGCGTACCTTGAAGGTGACGCCGACGACTGTGACGCCGTAGCCGTCGCTCAACGCCTTCACCTGCGCCTGGCCACCCAGCGCGTTGTTGTACAGACGGTTCAGGGTGATCGCGTGGCTGCGCTGGTAGAGCGCGTCCAGCGCCAGCACGCTGCCGGCCGCGACCAGCATCACGCCGAACAGCAACAGCAGTTGGCGCCGCACGGTCCAGAAGCGGCGGTTCATGGTTTCCTGCGGCGCCATTTCTCGATGGCGGCTTCAAGCTGGTCGCCCGGCACCGCCATGCCGATCAGCTCGCCCTGCGCGCGGCTGCAGCCCATCTCGGCCAGCATCTGCCACTCGTCGACGTTGCGCACGCCCTCGGCGACCGTGACCAGCCCGAGCTTGCGGCCCAACTGGATGCTGGCCTCGACCACCGCGCGGTTGCGCGCATCCCCGGCCGCGCCGTTGATGAAACTCTGGTCGATCTTGATTTCGGTGACCGGCAGTTGCGCCAGTTGCGACAGCGACGACCAGCCGGTGCCGAAGTCGTCCACCGACAACCCGAAGCCCTTGAGCCGCAGGCGCGCCAGCACGTTCAGCGCCTGCGCGGCCTCGTGCATCATCGCCGACTCGGTGAGTTCCAGCGTGACATCGTGCGGGTCCACGCCGGCGTCCTGCACGATCGCCTGGTAGCGGTCGGCGGCGGTCACGTCCACGAGGTTGTGCATCGAGATGTTGACCGACAGGACGAAGTCCATGCCGGCATCGTGCCAGCGTTTGCGCCAGCGGCACGCCTGCGCGAGGATGCGCTCGGTCAGTGCGTCGATCAGGCCGCCGCGTTCGAGCTCGGGGATGAAGCGCGCCGGCGAAACCTGGCGTCCGTCCAGCGACCAGCGCGCCAGCGCCTCGACGCCGGTGACGTAGCCGCTGCCGATCGCGACCTGCGGCATGAACCACGCCTCGAAGGCATCGCTGGCCAGCGCCTCGGCGAGCAGGCCCGCGTCGATGTCGGGCGAGGATTCCTTGTCGGCCAGCGAATCGGCGGTGAAGTACAGGTCGACCACTTCGGCGAGCTTGGCGTGGGTCAGCGGTTTCTCGACCGTGCCCAGCACGCGCATGCCGGACGCGCGCGCCATGATCCTGACGGTGTTGAGCAGGGCGGGATCGAGCGCGGTCAGCACCACCACCGCCGAGGCCAGCCGCTGCTTGGCGACGTGGCCGATGAATTCGATCCCGTCCATGTGCGGCAGGTCGAGGTCCACCAGCACCACGTCCACGCGTTGCCGCTGCTCGCCGAGCACGGCCAGCGCGCCGCGGCCGTCCGCGGCCTCCAGCACCGTGCCGACCCCCATCTGCTGCAGCAGACGGATCGCCACCTGGCGCTGGAAGTCATGGTCCTCGACCACCAGCACCGCGATTTGCGCAAGCTTCGTCCTCATGTCGGCCCCCTTGGCGAACATGTCAGCTTCGGTTCGAGTCTAGCACCCGGCGCGCGCCGGGCCGCCGCGGCGCCCCTCGGGAACCGGCTAATCTTGTAGACATGTGTGTCCTGGCTTTCGTTTGTGAACTGCATCCACATTGGCGCCTGCTGCTGATCGGCAATCGCGACGAGGCGCACGCGCGCCCGTCGGCGCCGCTGGCGCGCTGGGCGGATGCGCCCGGCCTCGTCGCCGGCCGCGACCTCGAGGCCGGCGGCACATGGATGGGCGTGCGCGGACCGGATCGCGCCGCAGTGGTCACCAACGTGCGCGATCCGCGCGCGTCGCAGGACGGCGCATCGCGCGGCTGGCTGGTGAGCGACTTCCTGCGCGGCGACGACACCGCCGACCGGCATGCCGGCAGGCTGACCGCCGATGCCGCGCGCTACCGTCCGTTCAACCTGCTGCTGTTCGACAGCGCCGGCGCGCGCTTCGTGTCCAACCATCCGGCCACGCGGATGCGCGCGATCGAACCCGGCGTGCACGGCTTGTCGAATGGCGATCTGGACGCGCCGTGGCCCAAGGTGCGCCGTGCGACCGCGGCCTTGCGCAGCTGGCTCGATGCGGGTGCGCAGGATTTCACGCCGCTGTTCGACGCCTTCGCCGACGAGACGCCCGCACCCGACCCGGAACTTCCCGACACCGGCATCGGCATCGAACTGGAGCGGCAGATCTCGCCGATGTTCGTGCGCGGCCCGCGCTACGGCACCCGCGCGACCACGCTGATGGCGCTCGACCGCGCCGGCGGCGGCTGCATCGTCGAGCGTCGCTTCGGGCCGGACGGCGTGGCGCTGGGCGAAACCCGGATCGACTTCGGGACGTAGGCCGTTGTTGCATCCGACGTCCACTTCGTCAGCGGGTTTCTGCGCCCCGTAAACACCTCGTCATTCCGGGGCCATCGCCTGCTTCATCGGCGATGGAACCCGGAATCCAGCTTCTCGTGTACCGGCGCAAGAGCTGGATTCCGGGTTCTGTCCGCAAACAGCGCGGGCAGCCCCGGAATGACGACGTTTCTTTGACCCGGGAAGTGGAAAGAAGATCAGGCAGGCCGGTGCAAGCCACGTGCCGGCAGAACCGGCGTCGCGAAGTGAGATTACTGCGAGGATGCCGACGCCGGCTCCGCTGGCGTGCCATGCAACGCCGGCGCCTGGCCCAGCAGCAGCGCGCGGATGCTGCGCAGCTTGGCCTTCAATTCGCGCTCGTTTTCGGGGCCGATGCGGATCATCAGCTTCTGGCCGACCGACAGCGATTCCCAGGTCGGATCGGCGAATGCGTAGTGGCCGTCCGTGGTCTTGACCAGCGCCACCGGCGTGTGCGCGTTGGGCGCCGCCAGCATGTCGTTGAGGGCGACCATCAGGCGGTCGTTGAAGTAGCCGTTTGGATAACCGAGCTGGCGGTAGGCGTCCTGGAACAGCGGATACCAATGCACGTACCACGTCACCAGCGTGCGCGAATCCACCGCCTCGACGATCTTCATGTAGGGCGCGTAGCGCGCGTAGTTCTTCGCGTCCAGCGCAGGCTGGCCGTTGGAGGTATCCACCGCGAACACGCCCTGCGGCGTCCGCAGCGGCAGGATGCTGGCGCCGATCGTGCGGCGCGGCAGCGCGTCCACCGTGGCCACGATGTGCGGCACCAGTCCGCGCGACAGCAGCAGCCCGGCGAGGCCGTCCGCACCCGGCAATTCCGACAGCGCCTTCGCGACGATATCGTCGCTGGCATCCAGCGATGGCAACGGCGCGGTGCCGGCTGGCGCGGGATTGATCTGTGCCGATTCGATCGGATGCTCGATAGGCGGCGGTGCGGTGCTGGCCTTGGCCGGCGGCGACGGTTCGGGACCGTGGCGCGTGAAGTCCACGCCCGGCATGCGCGTGAAATACCACCACGCCGCCAATGCGACGATCACGATCACCACGATCGCGCCGATGATCTTGCCTTTTGCCGAATTGTGCCGAGTCACGTCGCCCCCACAGCTTGAAACGATCCTGGTCCTGCCGGCGCCATGCCAAGCGAATGGCATTGCCGGGCGAAGCTCCATCCACGCCTCGGTCCGGGGCTGCGACCGCTTGGGATGGCGTCAGCAGGTCCTGATTGGATGCGCTCGCGGCCGAATGGTTCCATCAGATGAAAGGATTCCTGCCGATCAGGGGTATGTGCAACATGAATGCGAAGATCGCCCACGCCGCCACACCCACCACCACGGTAACGGCGTCGAACGCCAGCGTGCCGCGAGGGTACGTCGTGCCGGCGATGCGGTCGCGCCGGCGCGACACCGCGAAATCCGCGATGGCCCAGACCAGGAATGCACCGAACAACACCACGTCGTGCAGGTAGCCGGTCGCCAGCAGGTGTCCCAGCGCCCACAACTTCACGCCCGCCAGCATCGGATGCCCGAGCTTTTCCTTGAAATGGTTGTGCGGCACGTAGGCCGCGAACACCAGCACGAACGCGACCAGCGTGAACAGCGCGTTCAAGTGTTTCAGCCACGCGGGCGGCGTGTACAACAGATGCATATCCGCGCGCGCCATCCCGAAGCCGATCACGATCAGCACGAAACCGGCAATCGACACCAGCGAGTACAAACCCTTCCACGGCAGCAGCCCGATCCGCGCCACCGCGCGATCGCGGAAACCCGGCGCCAGCATGTGCACGGAATGCGCGCCGAGGAAGATCACGAGGCCGAGGATCAGGATAGGCATGGGGCTGGTCCTGCGTGCGGGTCAGTCCGGATTGTAAGTTATCCGGGCGGATTGCAAGAATTGAATGGGCGGCTTCGTTCGAACTGGTTTCTGGCTTCGGCCATCCTCCCGCTTCGCGCGGCTTGGTATCCCGTGCGCCCGTCAGGAAAACGCCCCGCTTTCGCAAGCGGGGCGTCTGGGTCATCTCGAGAAAAACTCGGCGCGCATTTTCACAAGGAATCGGTTTGGGCGATTGGGCTGACCGATTTGCCGCGACCTGGTCAGCGATTGCCCAGGAAATCCGCCTTGCCGATCTGAGTGCCGGCCACGCGCAGGATGTCGTAGGCGGTGGTGCAGTGGAAGAACAGGTTCGGCAGGGTGTATTCGGTGAGGTAGGCGAGGCCGGTGAACTCCGTTTCGCCGTGGCGCGTCTTCATCACCACCTTGCGGCCTTCGCTGCCGTCGATCTGTGCGGGCGCGAAGGATTGCGCGTAGGCGATGGCGCCGGCGATGCGGGCCTGCGCTTCGGCGAGGGTTTTCTCGTTGTCGGGGAACGATTTGGGCTCGACGCCCGCCAGTCGCGCAGCGCCGCGCGCGGCGGTGTCGCAGGCGATCTGGATCTGCTTGATCAACGGCAGCATGTCGAACATGAGCCGCTGCTGCAGCAGGTTGTCGGGTTCGACACCTTTCGCCTTCGCGTGCGCCTCGCCTTTCTTCAGCACCTCGGAGAGGTTGCTCAACGCGCGCACGAACACTGGAACGGAAGCCTGGTACATCGAGATGGTCATGGAAGATTCCTTGGCTGATGGAGGGAAACAAAACGACTGGTCCGTCCGTCCTTCGATACCTCGGGACGAACGGTTGTGGGACGAAACCCGTTCGTGGTGAGGTATCGAACCACGAATCGGGTGTCACTATGGAAATCAGGTCGTGCGCGGTCCGCGCAGAATGCGAGCCGGCAAAAGAAAAAGCGCGCGCAGGAATTCGAACACGCCGTCGACGGCGAAACCGAGCAGCCGGAACGGCAGCGCGATCAACCACACCAGCGGGTACAGGACCAGCGCCAGCAGCGCGATCGGCCAGCAGAACACCAGCAACACCAGCCACAACAGGAAGGTCGTCATCGCGGCATGCTCCGGTGGGGGGCGGAAAGGTTCCACATGAGGCCCTGACGGGACGAATGCAAGCTCATGTCGACTCCGGGGCCGCGGCAGGCGGCACGTGTGCGGGCAGGTTGCGGGTTGCGCGCACGGTCAGCACCAGGGCCACCAGTACCAACACCGCCGCCAGCACGTAGGCCACGCCCGGCAGGTGCGGGGTCGGGGCATGCTTGCTGATGAACAACGCGAACAGGTTGGCGAACAGCGCCGGGCCGAAGATGCCGGCGAGGCTCTGCAGGCTGCTCAGCGCACCTTGCAGGCGGCCCTGCTCGGAAGGATCGACCTGGTGCGTGATCAGCGATTGCGCGGGCGGACCGGCGAGGCCGCCGAGGCACAGGAACGGGATGCCGGAGAGGAAAATCCACGCTTCCGGCGCGAAGCCGAACACGAAGTAGCCGACGACCAGGAACGCAAGACCGGCGAGGATCATCCGTCGCTCGCCCAGCTTCGGCATCAATCGCCGCACCAGCAGCGCCTGCACCACGCCGGTGAGCACGCCGACCAGCGCCAGCGTGTAGCCGACCGTCTGCGGCCCCCAGCCGTAACGGAAGTCGGTGTACAGCACGTAGGTCGAATTGATCGAGAACTGCGCCAGCGCCAGCAGGAAAAAGACCATGGCCAGCGCCAGCACCTGCGGATAGCGCTTCAGCAACAACAGCGAGCCCAGCGGGTTGGCGTGGCGCCAGTCGAACTTCGGCGCGCGGCGTTCCTTCGGCAGCGATTCCGGCAGCACGAACCAGCCGTAGCAGAAATTGACGAGGCACAGCCCCGCCGCGACCCAGAATGGCAGGCGGATCCACTGGTGCCCCAGGAACCCGCCCAGCGCCGGTCCCACGATGAAGCCGACCGCGAACGCGCCGCCCAGCAAACCGAATGCGGCCGCGCGCTTCTCGCGCGGGGTGATGTCGGCGATGTAGGCGTTGGCGGTGGTGAAACTGGCCGCGCACATGCCGGATACCGCGCGCCCGACGAACAGCAGCCACAGGAATGGCGCCAGCGCCATCACGATGAAATCGATGCCGAGACCGAAGCTCGAAATCAGGATCACCGTGCGGCGGCCGAAGCGGTCGGACAACGCGCCCTGGATCGGCGAGGACACGAACTGCATCAGCATGAACAGGGTGCTGAAGGCGCTCGACCATACCGCGGCCTTGGCAATGCTGCCGCCGATCAGCTCGACGATCAGGTGCGGCAGCACCGGGATGATGATGCCGAACGCCAGCATGTCGATCGTCACGGTGACGAAGATGAAGATCACCGCAGCGCGGCGGCGCGGGTGGTCGAGGTGCTGGAGTTCGGTCATGTGGCGTAGTGCGCGCGGGCGGACAAGCGGACAAGTTTAGTGCGATGCGGCTCCGGCACCGGATGCTGGATGGATCGGAGCCTGTCGCGCGCCGGGCCACGGCCTTGATTGGCGGCTGAGGTTCATTCCATTGTCATTCCGGGGCCGACGCGGCTCCATCGCATCGGAACCCGGAATGACGAGCAAGAAGCCCCCATGGTGGTCATTCCGGACGCGCGCAGCGCGATCCGCAATCGGTTTCGATTGATCGGTGTCCGCCCCCGCCGGCACCGATCCCGGGTTCTGTCCGCAAACGGCGCGGCCAGCCCCGGGATGACGAGCAAAAAGACCTACTTCCCGCCGTCGATATCGATGAACTTCAGGAACTCGCTGCGGGTGCGCGGGTCTTCGCGGAAGCTGCCCAGCATCTGGCTGGTGATCAGCGACACCCCGCGCTTGTGCACGCCGCGGGTGGTCATGCACTGGTGGGTGGCATCGATCACCACGCCGACCCCCTGCGGTTGCAGCACCGCACTGATGCAGGCCGCGATCTGAGCGGTGAGCTTTTCTTGCACCTGGAAGCGGTGCGCGAAGGCGTCCACCACGCGCGCCAGCTTGGAGATGCCGACGACTTTCCCGTTCGGCACGTAGCCCACGTGCGCGCGGCCGATGATCGGCGCCATGTGGTGTTCGCAGAACGATTCGAACTGGATGCCGCGCAGCACGATCATCTCGTCGTAACCGGCGACTTCCTCGAAGGTGCGGCGCAGGTAATCCTGCGGGTCCTCGTGGTAGCCCGAGAACCACTCGGCATAGGCGTCCACCACGCGCTTGGGCGTGTCGTGCAGACCTTCGCGGGTCGGTTCGTCGCCGGCCCAGCGCAGCAGCGTGCGCACCGCGTCCATCGCCTGCTCGCGCGAGACCGGCGGCGAAGTTGGCGTGGCCGCGGCGCACGTCGAGGGCTGGTGGGGTTCGCTCATGAGGGACTCCTGCTGACGACGACCACAGAGTGTAATGCCGTTGCAAGGCCGGCTGGAATGGCGCACTGTCGAAATGGCGCCCCGCCTGGCAACCGCTGCGGAAGCAACGCGGCTCGCGCGGCATGGCGTTGACGGGCCCTAGTCCGGGTCTTCGTCTTCGCCGTTGCCGGGTGGGGTGTCGCCCAGCAACGCGTGCGAAGCGTCATCGGGCAGCGACTCCACGCCGCGCAACTTGCGCTCGATCGCGCGCGAACGACGACCGACCAGCTCGTCGAGATTGTTGCGCGCGCTGTCGAGCTGGTTCTTGGCCTTGTCCACGATCGCGCCGAACTTGCCGAACTCGGTCTTGACCGCGCCGAGGATCTGCCACACCTCGCTCGAACGCTTCTCGATCGCGAGCGTGCGGAAACCCATCTGCAGCGCATTCAGGATCGCGGTCAGCGTGGTCGGTCCGGCCACGGTGACGCGCCAGTCGCGTTGCAGGGCCTCGAACAGGCCGGGGCGGCGGATCACTTCGGCGTACAGGCCTTCGGTCGGCAGGAACAGGATCGCGAAGTCGGTGGTGGAGGGCGGCGCAACGTATTTGGCATGGATGGTTTTCGCTTCGTCGCGCACGCGCCGTTCCAGCGCGGCGGCCGCCTGCGCCGCGGCGTCCGGGTCGGCGCGTTCCTGGGCGTCCAGCAGGCGTTGGTGATCCTCGATCGGGAACTTGGCGTCGATCGGCAGCCACACCGGCGCGTCGCCATCGCGGCCGGGCAGGCGGATCGCGTACTCGACGCGTTCGTTCGAACCCGGCACGGTCGCGACGTTCGCGGCGTATTGTTCGGCGGACAGCAGTTGTTCCAGCAATGCGCCGAGCTGCACCTCGCCGAAGGTGCCGCGGGTCTTGACGTTGCTGAGCACGCGTTTCAGGTCGCCGACGCCGGTCGCCAGCGTCTGCATTTCGCCAAGGCCGCGCTGCACCGCTTCGAGGCGTTCGGAAATCATCCCGAACGATTTGTTGAAACGTTCCTGCAGGCTGCTCTGCAATTTTTCGTCGACGGTGGCGCGCATCCTGTCGAGTTGCGCGGCGTTGTCGTCCTGCAACGCCTTCAGCTTCGTTTCCAGCGTGGCGCGCACTTCGCCGAGGCGCTTCTCGTTGCCGTCCGCCAATTCGCCGAGCGTCTTTTGCAGGCGCTCGCCGAGGCGGTCCAGCGATTGCGCGAGTTCGGCGCGGCCGGCGCGTTGCTCGTCGCGCAGTGTCTGGTCGAGCCGCTGGCCGTCGCTGCGCAGGGCATCGAGTTTTTCACGCAGCGCCGGGTCGGCCCGACCGCGCGCCAGCATCGCGAGTTGCGACAGCAACACGCCCGCGGCCAGCACGACCAACACGATCAGGAGGATCAGTTCGGCAGACATGGATCAGGATTGTAGGAGGAGTGGCGGGACGGTAAACGTCCGGCGTCGCACGCAATGAGATGGCTACGCAGGTTTCGCCGCCACCGCGCGCCGCGGCACCACCGCCACGGTCAGGCGCGCGATGCAGGTCAATTCGCCGGCCGCGTTCTCGATGCGGATTTCCCACACCTGCGTGCTGCGGCCGACGTGGATCGGGCGCGCGGTGCCGGTGACGATCCCCTCGCGCACGGCGCGCACATGGTTGGCGTTGATGTCGAGGCCGACCGCCGCGAAGCCGTCCTCGCAACACAGCATCGCCGCGGTCGAGCCCAGGGTTTCCGCCAGCGCCACCGAAGCGCCGCCGTGCAGGATGCCGTAGGGCTGGCGGGTGCGGTCGTCCACCGGCAGCGTGCCGCGCACGAAATCGTCGCCGATCTCGGTGATGCGGATGTCGATCGCGCGCATCAGCGTGCGTGCGCTCCAGCCGTTGACGGTGTCGGGATCGGCGGCTTGTTTCCAGATCGGCATGGCGCTCAGCGCGCGGAGCGCGAGGGTTCGTCGGGCAGGCGCGGCATGCCGTGTTCGTCGCGCTCTTCCAGCGTGATGTGCGCGGTGTCGATGCCGGCTTCGTGCGGACCCGGCGCGATGTCCTCGCCCTGCGCGCACTTCCACGCATTGGCGTAGCAGCGGATGGCCTCATCGGGTTCGCCGGAGGCGGACTGCACGTCGCCCAGCGCGGCCCAGCCCGCGGCGGACGGCTGCAATGCCAGCGCACGCACCAGGTATTCGCGGGCGTCGCGCGGATCGGAGGCACGCATCGACAACACGCCAAGCGTGCGCAGCAGGGCGTTGTCGCCGGGATGCGCATCCATCCAGCGCGCCGCGCTGCGCAGGCGCGCCGTGGCTTCCGTGGGCGGCGTGGCGTCGCCGTAGGCGGCGACGAGCGCGGGATTCCATTCACGCTTCAGCGCATCCTCGATGGCATCGAGTGCGTCGTGCGCGACTCCGAACGCGGCTGCCCGGCGTGCGTAGGCTTCGAGCAGGGAAGGCATCTGGCGCTGCTGGCGGTTGGCGCGCTTCCACAGGTCCTGCAACGCGGCCGCGTCGGGCGCGCGCCGCAGCAAGGCGCCGAGCGTCTTGTCGGCCAGATCGGCGTAACCGGTGCTGCCCAGCATGTCGGTCTTGCGCAACGGCTCCAGCGCCGCGCGCGCCTTGTCCGGCTGGTCGATGGCCAGCGCGGCGAGCGCGTATTCGTGCCAGCCGGCCGGCGGCAGCTTGCCGGCGTCCGCGCCCGGCGCCAGCAACTGCAGGGCTTCTTCGGCGCGGCCGTTCTCGCGCAGGATGCGTGCACGCAGGATGCGCGCCGCGTCCGGTGCATGCTGCGCGGCTTCGTCCAGCGCTTCCAGCGCGCGCGTGGTGTCGCCGTGCCGGTGCGCGGCGTCGGCCGCTGCCAGCAGGGCCGGCGCGCGCAAGCTCGAATACTGCGCCGCCCGCTGCAGGGTGCGATTGGCCTCGACGTTGCGGCCCTCGCTCATCGCGACCAGTCCGTCGCGCAGGCGTTCGTGGCTGATCCGGCGATGCCGCCGCGACAGCGCGCCGAACGGCCAGCGCAGCAGCCACCACGCGATGCCGATCGCGATCCACGCAGCGACCAGGATCGCCACCGCGCCGACGACCGTGGCTTCGATGCGCCAGCCGCGGAAACGGATCAGGACGTAGCCGGGGTCGGAGGCCAGCCACACGAAGGCGATCGCGGCGATCGCCACCACGGTGATCGCCAGGACCAGCCAGCGCTTGCCCTTCATGGCTTGGCCGCTCCGCTGCCGGCGGAGGCGGGCGCCGCCGGTTGGCTGGCGCGCAGGCTCTGCAGTTGCGCCAGCGCGCCGCCGAGTTGCGGTGCGGGACCGGTCGCGTGCTGCGCGAGCAGGTTCCGCAACTGCGTGGCGAAGTCCTTCACGCCCGCGTCGTTGCCGTCGAATTGCGCCGCCAGCGTGGTGTCGGCGTGTTGCAGCGCGGTCTGGTAATCCGGGGTCTCGAAAGCCAGCAGCGACTCCTGTGCCTGCGCGAGATCGAGCGCCAGCGTCTGGCGCGCATAGCGCGGATCGGCGAGCGGACCGCCTCGACCGTTTTCCCGCGAAACCTTGACGACACTGCTGAAGGCATTGCCGACGCGCGACCAGAAGCCGGGCTTGCCCGACGATGGCGGCATGCTTTCCGGTTCCGCCAGCGGCAACGAGGCCACCTTGCCGCGCAGGCCGGACAGGCTGTCGAGCGTGGCCTGGCGCGAAGGCGGCGCGGCCGCGGCCAACGCGTCGCGTTCGGTGGTGGCGCTGGCGCGCACCGGCGCGTAGGCCGGGTTCTGCACCTGCGCCAGCACCTCGATGGCTTGCGAATAGGCCTTCAGGGCGCCGGCGCTGTCGTGGAACAGTTCGTAGCGTTGCTGGCCGGTGCGCAGCAGCATTTCGGCGTCGTTGAGCAGCAGCGTGTCGCGACCCGATTGCTGTTGCCCGCTCAGGTTGGTGTAGGCGGTTTCGAGATTGGCGAGGCGGCGGTTCAGGCCCTGCACGCTCGAGCGCACGTCGTCCAGTCCCGATTCGAGTGCGCCGAGGCGGTGATTGCCCGTCTGCGATTGCTGGTCGTTCGCCGCAAGCCTGGTTTCGAGGGCGGCGATGGTCGCCGAGTCCTGTTTGCGCGCGGCCTGTCCGGCCTGGGTCGCGCGTTGCAGGCGCCACACGCTCCACGCGGCGACGGCCAACGCGACGAGGGCCACGATGATGGCGATGCTGGGGAGGCCGGGCGGGCGTCCGCGCGGTTTCGGCGGCTTCGGCTTCGCGGTGTTGTCGTCGGTGTCGGCGCTCATGCAGGCATGCTAGCAGGGGCAGCCCTCTGAATAGCCTGCTGCGCTCGGCAGCTTGCGTGCCGGCGGTGCTCGCAATGCTCACGTACTGGCGTGTACGCTCCGCTTGCTGCGCTCCGGCGACCATGGAATGTTTGTGGCCATGGATGGCACTGCCTTCGCTCGCGACGGCTATTCAGGGGGCTGTGTGGTTGTCGGCGATGATTGCGGCCAGCATCGCATCGCCACGCGCCGACGCGGCGCGCAGCGTCCGTGCGAAACCCGCCGCGCGCGTCGCGTCTGCGAGGCGATCGCTGCTTGCGACCGCCGTGCCCGCGCGGAGGATGCGGCGTGCATCCTCCGGCAACGCGGCGAGGATGTTGGCCAGCGCTTCCGCACTGGACAGCAGCAGGTACGCCGGCTTGCGCGGATCGCGCCGCAGCGCGTCGACGTGGCGACGGTCGATGCGCGCGGGCAGGCGCCGGTACACGTACGCGTGCACGACCTTCGCGCCGCGCGCGGCCAGTTCGCGATCCAGCAGCCCGCGCCCTCCGGCGGCGCCGACGATGCCGATGCGACGGGCACGCACGCCGCGCAGCGCCGGCAAGGCCAGCAGGCCTTCGCTGTCTTCGCGCGCGGGGGCTTGTGCGTTCCCGCATCCCGCGCGGCGCAGCGCGCGCAGCGTGCCCACGCCCGGCGCCAGCACGGCGCCACGACTGCGCAGCGCCAGCAGTTGCCGTGCGAAGCGCACGGCGGCGGGGCTGCTGAAGATCACCACGTCGCACGCCAGCGCGGCCTTCAATGCCGCACGCGCGGCACCTGCGTCGTCGACCGCGCGCAGGCTCGATCCCGGCAACGACAGCGGCGTGCCGCCGAGTTCGCGGATGCGTCGCGCCCACGCGGAGCCGGTGCCGGCCGGGCGGGTGATCGCGATGCGCGCGCCTGCGAGGGGTCGGGATCGAACCATGCGCCGATGATAGGCCGGCGCGGCGAGGCTTGCGCGCGCCGGCCGCGGCGCGACACACTTGCGCGATGAACGCGAACGACTCCGCCGCCACGGCCCTCGAATCCCACATCCGCGGAACCATTCCACTGGCCGATGCCATGGACCTGAAGTTGCGGCGCTACACCGGCGATCTGCTTGAAATGACCGCGCCGCTCGCACCCAACGTCAACGACAAGGGCTGCGCATTCGGCGGCAGCATGGCCTCGTTGCTGACGCTGGCCGGCTGGGGACTGATCGAGCTCGGCTTGCGCGCCGAGGGCCAGGACTGCGACATCTACGTCGGCAATTCGGAGTTGCGCTACCAGGAACCGGTGTGGGGCGAACTGCGCGGCATCGCGAGGTTCGTCGAGTCCGACGCGCTGGCGCGCCTGGCCCACGCGTTGCGCTCGCGCGGCAAGGGGCACATCGACGTGGTGTGCGAAATCGTCGGCAAGCAGCGGCCGGCGACCCTGCTGACCGCGCGCTTCTTCGCCAGGCTGCGCGGCAAATAGGCGCCCGATCGGGCACAATCGACCGATCCGTTGCGAGGAGTCCGGGCCTGCCAACGCCGTGCCAGGCGACCGCGCCCCCCGGATCAAGTCCGGGGCAGGCTTGGCTGTTTGTCCGCAGGGCAACGAAGAGTGAGGAGGATGTATGTCGATACATGGGCGAGCGATGACGCAGCCATGCGGGCAAACAGCCCCGGCCCGAAGGGTTGCTCCGCAGCGGCCGCCATCCTTCGGTGCGCACCTTGACCAGAGAACCACTCTGGCGCTGCGGCACGCGCCTCGTCTGGCGACCGCTGCGAAAGCAACGCGGTTCGTTTGGCATGGCGTTGGCAGGCCCGGCATGCGCCGTATCGTGATCGCGGTTTGTATGCTGCTGTTGCTGTCGGGTTGCGCCGCCCTGCAGAAGAAGGACCAGTTGCGCGACGACACCCTGGAGGGTTACGCCGACGCGTTGCGCTGGGGCGATTTCCAGAGCGCATGGAACTACGTCGATCCGGCTGTGCGCGCCGCGCATCCGCTGACCGCGCAGCAAAAGGCGCTCTACGACACCGTGCGCGTCGCCGAGTACGACACTTCCGGATTGGCCGCGAGCGGCCCGGACAGCGTCCGGCAGACCGCGCAGATCAGCCTGATCGTGAAGTCCAGCCAGCGCGTGTACAGCGTGCTCGACCACCAGACATGGCGTTGGGACGCCGCGGCCAAGCGTTGGTGGCTGGAGTCGGGATTGCCGGACATTTCGCCTCAACAGTGAGGCGCACGGCGCCGCGATCCGCGATAATGCGCGGTTCCAACCGGACCAAGACGCCCCGATGCACGAAACCCTGACCCGCCTGCCGCACTTCATCGCCAATCACGTCCTGCTGGTCGCGACCCTGGTCGTGATCATCCTCGCGCTGGTTGCGCTCGAAGTGTCGCGCAAATTCCGCGGCTTCCGCGAGTTGACGCCCGGATCGCTGGTGCAGATGATCAACCGCGGTTCGCCGCTGGTGGTCGACTTGTCCGCGTTCGCCGATTTCGAAAAAGGCCACATCATGGGCTCGAAGCATGTCGCGCCCAGCCAGTTCGATCCGGAGAACAAGGACCTCGCCAAGGCCAGGGACCTGCAGGTCGTGACGGTGTGCCGCAACGGCATGGAGTCGGGCAAGGCCGCGAAGCGCCTGGTCAAGGCCGGCTTCAGCAACGTGGCCACGCTGGCCGGCGGCATCAATGCGTGGAAGCAGGCCGACCTGCCGCTGGCGAAGGGCCGAACCTGAGGCGCTTTCGGCACGCGTGGAAGCGCATGCCGAGCCGAAGTTTCGGTGGGCCATGGATGGCGACAGGAAGGCGCGCCATGGGCGGCTGCTCGCGATGACACATTGGGTTTCGGCTGGCGCCGGAATGGCAACCATCGCGGATTTCAGTTTTGCCGCCGCAGCAAAAACGCACGCATCGCCGGGTCTTCGCACAGCCCGATCGCGCGTTCGCGCGCGGCGTGTGCGTCATCGGTCCGCCCAAGGCGCGCGAACAAATGCGCGGCAAGCGCCCAGTAGGGTTGGTAACCCGCGACCGCGTTCGATGGGATGGACTGCAACAGGGTGAGGCCCGTCGCGGCGTCGCGTGCCTCGGCCACCGCAGCGGCGCGGCCGACCAGTGCGCCGATGGTCGGCGCGATGCGGGCGAGGCCCTCGTACAACAAGGCGATCGCTTCCCAATCGACTTGATCCGCGTGCCGTCGTGCCGCATGCGCGGACTGGATCGCGGCTTCCAGCTGGAAGCGTCCGATCCGCCGCGCGCGTTGCGCGCGAACCAGCATGCGATCGGCTTCCTCGATCATCGGCTGCGACCACGCCGTGGTGTCCTGTTCGTCCAGCGGCACGTAGCCGCCGGCTGCGTCGCGGCGGGCCTCGCGGCGCGATTCGCAATACAGCATCAGGGCCAGCAGTCCACACGCTTCAGGTTCGGCCGGCAGCAGCCGCGCCAGCAGCGCGCCGAGTTCCAGCGCTTCATTGGCCAGGCCCTTGCGGCGCGGATCGGCGCCGGCGATGTCGTCCCATCCGCTGCCGTAGGCGGCGTAGATCGCCTCCAGTACCGCGTCGAGGCGTTCCGGCAATTCGTCGGTGCGCGGTACCGCGAAGGCGATGCCGGCGTCGCGGATCTTGGTCTTGGCGCGCGACAGGCGCTGGCCCATCGTGGCGGGCTTGACCAGGAACGCCGAGGCGATGCGCGCGGCGTCGAGTCCCAGCACGGTCTGCAGCATCAGCGGCGTGCGCGCGGCCGCGTCGATCGCCGGATGCGCGCACACGAACAGCAGCTTCAGGCGTTCATCGGGAAACATCTCGGGCTCGTCGGCATCGTGCTGCGCGAGTTCCAACGCGTGCTGCAGTTCGTCGCTGGCCGCGTGCCGGACGTGCGCGCGCCGCGCGGCATCGATCAGGCGCCGCCGCGCCGCGGTCAGCAGCCAGGCCTCCGGCTTGTCGGGCACGCCATCCCGCGGCCAGGTTTCCAGCGCGGCATGGAACGCGTCGGCCAGCGCGTCCTCGGCCGCGGCGATGTCGCGCGAACGCGCGGCGAGGAAGGCCAGCAGGCGGCCGTAACTTTCCCGTGCCGCCCGCTCGACCGCGAGCCGCGCGGCCTCGCTCATACCTGGTGGGGCGGAATCAGGTTGGCGCGCAATTCGAGCCTGCGCCCTGGCAGCGCCGGGAAGCGTCGGGCCCACTCCAGTGCGCGTTCCCGATCCGGCACATCGATGATGACCAGCCCGCCGAGTTGTTCCTTGGTGTCGGCGAACGGGCCGTCTTGCACCTGCCAGCCGTTGCCCGACGGATTCAGCACGGTTGCGGTTTGCGGCGGCTCCAACCCCGCGCCGCCCACGAACACGCCGGCATCGCGCAGGGCCTGGAGATAGGCGCCGATCGGTGCGAACAGCACCGCGCGCTGGGCCGGATCGCTGCGCTTGACGAAGACCTCGGCGTTTTCGTGGATCAGGATGGAAAAGTTCATGGGGATTTCCTCTTGCGTTTCGTTTGGGTGGTGGCGAAGGCGCGTGCCTCGTCCGAGAGCGCGGTCCATGCGTCGGCATGATCCGGCGTCAACGTGATCCAGCCATTCATGACCCGGCCGCCGCTTTCCATGGGTTCGGCGCGTTTGCCATCCAGCAATTCCTTGACGCGTGCCGGCGGCAGCTTCAGCAGCAGGCGGTGCGAGCGCGTCAGTGCGGCGTAGATCTTGCCGTTGGCGCGCAGCGCGTTCGAGCCGAACTTCGGCGAATCGTCATACGTCCACTTCACGCCGTGATGGGTAGCGACGGTGCGGAACAAGTCGATGGCGCGATCACGAGGCATGAGGCGTATCTCTTCGCTTGGCGAAATGGTCTGGCAACGCACGCGCGGCTTCGCGCGTGCGCTCCAAGACTCAGTTGCCCGGAACCACGAGGTTCGGCCGCACCTCGAAGACCTGGCCTTGCAGGCGCGGCGTGCGCGCCGCCCACTCCAGCGCGGCGTCGAGGTCGGGCACGTCGATCATGTAAAAGCCGCCGAGTTGCTCCTTGGTGTCGGCGTAGGGGCCGTCCTGCACCAGCCGCTTGTCGCCGTTGAAGCGCAAGGTCGTGGCGGTATCCGGCGGCTGCAAGCCGGCACCGGTGACGTAGATGCCGGCGTCGGTCAAGGCCTTGATGAAGGGCTGCCACTGCGACATGTAGCGTGGGCCGTCAGGGCCCTGGAACCGCGCGGTGGTCTCCGGGGCGTCGAAGATCAGGATCGAATATTTCATGGCGTTCTCCTCATCGGCTGGAAGCGGGCGGGATGCCTGCTCAATCCCATGTCGCGCCAGCGGAACGGATTTCGACAGGACCTTCGATGGCCCATCGAATCGCCGCTTTTCCGATCGGCTTTACTGCCAGCGCGCCAGCAATTTCCCTTCGTTTGAAAACTTGACGACGCTCAGGCCATCCGCGGCGTACAGGTTCCCCTGTCCATCGACGGCGATGCTGTTGGGCGCCTGCTTGAACAGGGTGTTTCCGGGCGTGTTGCCCAAGGTGGCAAGCAGGCGGCCGTGCGGGTCGAATTCCTGGATCCTGTATAGCTGGTAGTCCGCGACATGGATATTGCCATCAGGGCCCACGGCTGCACCCGACACCGAGGCGCGTTGCAACGGTTCGTCCGGAACACTCTTGAATGCACGAACGGGCCGTCCTTCCGGGGAAAGCGTCAGGATGCGGACGTTGCGGAAATCGTCGATCACCAGGTCGCCGTTGGCGTCGATGGAAATCGATTCCGGCCAATTCCATTGGTCGGGCCCCGCGCCCGGGCCGTGCTGCCAGTCCGCGATGGGTTTCCCCCGCGGCGAGAATTTCAGGATCAGGTTCGACGTTGCGGCGACACCGTAAATGTTGCCGTGCCTGTCGACCGCCACGTGGCCACCGCCGTCGAACGCATGGGGAGGGAAACCTCCGAACCTGGCCACCACCTTGCCGGCCGGCGACAGCTTCAGGATGTGATCGCTGCCCCGGTCCACGACGAAGATGTTTCCTTCGCGATCGAGCGCGATGCCATCCGGGCCGTTGTCGCGTCCCGGTGTCGCTCCGAACACATGCCACTCCGCGAGTACACGTCCCTGTGGCGACAGTTTCAGCACGCGTGAACGGGCCTTGTGGTCGGTATCGACCAGGTAAACATTCTCCGCAGTATCGAAGGCCATGTTGTCGGGCCCATACAGGCATAGCCTGCACGAAGCCGCTTGCGCGGAAGGGGCGAGCGCCGGCATCAAAAGCATCAACAGCAACGGAAGTTTCATGATTCGCCTCGATCCAGGGCCCTGGAAGGCATTCACCGCGACGAATGGAGGCCATGCAGGTCGCGACTTGGGAGGCAGGCGCGTTGCTGCCCGGGATCAGTCAGGTGCCGTCACGCACGCTCGTCTTGCGGTGTCGGAGCGTAATGCGATGGAATGGGCGTGGCATCCGACGAAAGTCACGAAGCGGAAACAGCGTTCAGATTTCCTCGGTGTCCGTCACCTTGGCCCGCCGCATCAGCCAAGCCACGCCGCGCAGGTCGGCGAGGCCCACCCAAAGGCGGTCGAGCATCCCGTATTTGGAAACCCCGCGGGTGCGCGGGCGATGGCCGACCGGGATGCTGACGCTCTGGAACCCCGCGCGCTTCACCAGCGCCGGCAGGTAGCGGTGCATGTGGTCGAAGTAGGGGAGGGCGAGAAAGGTTTCGCGCTCGAACAGTTTCAAGCCGCAGCCGGTGTCGGGCGTCGAATCGCGCAGCATGCGCGAGCGTACGCCATTGGCGATCTTCGAGGAGATGCGCTTGTTGAAGCTGTCGCGGCGGGTGGTGCGCCAGCCGGCGAACAGCTTCACCCTCGGATTGGCGGTTTTGCGTGCTTCGATCAGCTTGGGAATGTCCGCGGGGTCGTTCTGGCCATCGCCATCCAGCGTGGCGATCCACGCGCCGCGCGCCGCGCGCACGCCGTTGCGGATTGCGGTGCTCTGGCCGCTTTGTTGCAAGTGCCGGACGATGCGCAGTTCACGATGCTTGACGCGTTCGGACTTCAATACGTCGAGCGAATCGTCCTTGCTGGCGTCGTCGACGTACACGACTTCGTAATCGACCTGCCCGCGCAAGGCGGAGGCGATCTCTGCGAGCAGCGGCGGGATGTTGTCGCGCTCGTTGAACACGGGCACGACCACGGACAAATCGGGCATGCTTCATGGCCTTGCCGCGGGGAAGCTGCGATTATCGCCGATGCGGCGGGTGCGTGCCTGTCGCAGGTTGGGCTGAGCGCTCTTTGCGAAGCCCAACACTCGTTGGAAACGTTGGGCTTCCGCCGATGGAGCCGGCGTCGGCCCGACCTGCGATCCCACGCTACCTCAATTTTTCGAGGATGCCTTCGAGCGCGTCGGCGTTGTGGTAGTGGATCACCAGCTTGCCGCGCTTGCCCTTGCCCTGCGCGATTTCGACGCGGGTGCCGAGCTTGTCGGAAAGCTCGCGTTCCAGCGACGCGATATCGGGATCAGCATTGCGTGCCTTCGCTTTGCCGGAGGATCCGGGCAACTGTGCGAGGCGCACCGCTTGTTCCAGCTCGCGCACCGACCAGCCCTTGTCGGCGGCTTTTTCCGCAAGCGCAATCGCACGCGCCGCGGGCAGCGTCAGCAGCGCGCGCGCGTGGCCCATGTCGATGCGGCCTTCATCCAGCAATTCGCGGATCGCTTCGGGCAGCTCCAGCAAACGCAGCAGATTCGCGACCGCGGCGCGCGAGCGGCCGACCGCGTCGGCCGCTTGTTGCTGGCTGAGCCTGAATTCGTCGATCAGGCGACGCAGCGCGTGGGCTTCCTCCAGTGCAGTCAATTCCTCGCGCTGGATGTTCTCGATCAGCGCGACCGCGAGCACCGATTGCGCAGGGATGTCGCGCACCACCGCCGGGATTTCGGCGAGCCCGGCGATCTTCGCGGCGCGCCAGCGGCGTTCGCCGGCGACCAGTTCGTATTGGCCGCGCCCGACGTCGCGCACCACGATGGGCTGGATCAGGCCTTGCGCCTTGATCGACGCCGCCAGTTCCTCCAGCGCCGCCTCGTCGAAGTGATGACGCGGCTGGTACTGGCCGGGCCGGATCGATGCGACCGCGATGCTGGCAAGGGCCTCGCCCGTTTCCGGTGCCGAGTCGGAGTCGGGCGTGCCGAGCAGCACGTCGAGGTCTCGGGCCCCGAGGCCCCGGCGCTTGGCTGCGCTCATGCGGATACCTTCATCAAGGGAGTGCGCGGCTGATCGGACGGTGGAGGCGGCGGCGAATGTCCGCCGGCAGCGCCGCCCGAGCGGCGGATCATTTCGCCGGCGAGGCCGAGGTAGGCGATGGCGCCGCGCGATTCGCGGTCGTACAGGTTGATCGGCTTGCCGTGGCTGGGCGCTTCGGCGAGGCGAACGTTGCGCGGCACCACCGAGCGCAGCACCTTGTCGCCGAAGTGCTTCGACAGTTCCGCCGAGACGTCGTTGCCGAGCGCGGTGCGCACGTCGAACATGGTGCGCAGCAGGCCCTCGACTTCGAGATCCGGGTTCAGTCGCTTGCGCACGGCCTTGATGGTGTCGAGCAGGTCGGTCAGGCCTTCCAGCGCCATCGATTCGCATTGCACCGGGATCAACACGCTGTCGGCGGCAGCCAGTGCGTTCAGGGTCAGCAGGTGCAGCGAGGGCGGGCAGTCGATCAGGATGATCTGGTAACGGTCGTCGAGTTTGGCGAGTTGTTCCTTGAGACGCTGTTCGCGCGCGATGGCATCGGCGAGCTTGATTTCCGCGGCGGTCAGGTCGCGGTTGCCGGGCAACAGGTCGAAGCCGGCTTCGGTCGTGATGATCGCATCCTCGATCGGCGCTTCTTCCAGCAGCACTTCGCAACCGTTCGGCTTGGCGGTGCGCTTGTCCACGCCCGAGGAGGAAGTGGCGTTGCCCTGCGGGTCGAGATCGACCAGCAGGATGCGGCGTTTCGTCTCCGCCAGCGCGGCGGCGAGGTTGACGGCGGTGGTGGTTTTGCCGACGCCGCCCTTCTGGTTGGCGATGGCGATGATACGCGTCATGGGCGGACCGGAAATCGTGCAGGAAACCCCTCGGGAACCGCCGCGAGCCAAGTCAGGCGCGCGCCGGGACCCATTAGCCTAGCATCGACGCGGACCGGGCGCGGGCCAATTCGACCACGCAACGCTCGCCACCGACACCCGGTACCGTCAGCGGATGCACCGCCACGAGGCGGAAATCATCCGGCACGGCTGCGATTTCGGCAGGATCGGCGTGGCCCTTCAAGGCCAGCCAGCGGCCGTCGTTCGCCAGCAAATGCCCGCCCCACGCCAGCATGGCGGTGAGGCTGGCGAAAGCGCGCGCGGTGACGGTGTCGAACTTGCCGGTGGTGTCCTGTACCCGCGACTGTTCCACGCGGACATTGGCCAGCGGCAAGCTGCGCACGGATTCGCGCAGGAATCGCGCCTTTTTGCCGTTGCTCTCGACCAGCGTGACGCGGAGGTCCGGCTGCGCGATCGCCAACGGAATGCCGGGCAGCCCGGCGCCGCTGCCCAAGTCAGCCAACGTCGTTCCCCGCACGAATGGCAACACCGCCAACGAATCCAGCAAGTGCCGCGACACCATTTCTGCGGGATCGCGCACCGCCGTCAGGTTGTAGGTGCGGTTCCAGCGCGCCAGCAAATCCAGGTACGCAAGCAACTTCACCTGCACGTCTGCAGGAACATCAAGCTGCATCGTGGCAAGGCCGCCGCCGAGACGGCGTGCGATGGCAAGGGCTGTTCTCTGATTTTCCATGCTGATCAGGCTGGCTTGACGGAACCGCTGAAGGCCCGTTGCGAGCGATGACAGATTGGCCGACGCCGCAGCGCAGCCAGCGGAGCGTACACGCAGTACGTGAGCATGGCGAGCAGCGCCGACGGCCAAGCTGTCGAGCGCAGCAGGGCGTTCGCGGTTCCGCTAAAACAGGAGCCCGCATGCGCGGGCTCACCGTTTCTCCCTGGCAGTCCCTGAATTACGCGGCGAGGTCCAGTTCCACCCGCGTCACCAGCACGCCGCGCTCGCGCAAGCTGCCGTTCAAGGTTTGTTTGATGCGTTGGTTGCGCGCACGCAAGTCCGGATCGACGCTCTCGCTGCCGACGTCTTGCAAGGCATCGCGCAGGCGCAGGCGAATCAAATCGTCGGCGCGGTCGATCACCGAATCCGCGCGCTCGGGATCGAGCACCTGCCACCAGACACGGCCGCGCAGGGTACGTGCATCCGCTTCACGTTCGAGGCGTTCGTCGACGGCGAGCGTGTAGCCGGTGATGCTGATCTTGTGGGCGATGCGTTCGACCAGCGGCACCACCAGATGCGTGCCTGCGGTCAGGATGCCGGCCGGTTTGCCCAGCCGCCGCAACGTGTAGACCTGGCCTTCCGGAATGCGCTTGATGCTTGACATCGCCACGATGGCGAGCAGCGCGAGAATCAGGAGGATGGCCAGTGAGGAAATCATGTGATATCAGCAGTTTGGGTTCAAATTGGAGTTTTGACCTTCGGAAACTTGCACATCACTTGGAAGCGATTGTGCATTAACTGTAATTTAACTGCAAGCACCTGACCTGGGCATGACTGCAGAACGTCTTGTTCAGCCTATCGACCGAACGGGGACAGACTTGAGGCAGCAGGATTCGTGCCAAAGCCGCGCCACGACCCGGGATCGGCGTCACACGCCACTACAATGGGCGGCTGGAAATTCGAGAGACGACCGCCATGGGCTATCCCGCCACCCGAATGCGGCGCATGCGCCGCGACGCCTTTTCACGCGCGCTGATGCGCGAAACCGTGCTGATTCCGTCCGATTTCATCCTGCCGGTGTTCGTGCAGGAAGGCGCGGGCGAGGTCCGGGATGCGGTGGCTTCGATGCCGGGCGTGGCGCGGCTTTCGATCGACGCCTTGCTGAAGGTGGCTGAGGAAGCGCAGCAACTGGGCGTGCCGGCGCTGGCATTGTTCCCCCATCTGGGCGATGACAAGAAAACCGCCGATGGCCGCGAGGCCTTCAACGACGATGGCCTGGTGCAACGCGCAGTACGCGCACTGAAATCGCGCTTTCCCGAGCTCGGGGTTATCTGCGACGACGCGTTGGATCCCTTCACCACCCACGGCCAGGATGGGCTGATCGACGATTCGGGTTATATCCTGAACGACGAAACCGTCACGGTGCTGGTGAAGCAGGCGCTGTCGCAAGCACACGCCGGCGCGGATTTCGTGGCGCCGTCCGACATGATGGACGGCCGCATCGGCGCGATCCGCCAGGCGCTGGAAAACGCGGGCCTGATCCACACCCGCATCCTCGCGTATTCCGCCAAGTACGCGTCGAGTTTCTATGGCCCGTTCCGCGATGCGGTGGGCTCGGCGGCGTCGCTGGGCAAGGGTTCCAAGCACACCTACCAGATGGATGTCGGCAATTCCGACGAGGCGCTGCGCGAGGTGCAACTCGATCTCGAGGAGGGCGCCGATGCGGTGATGGTGAAGCCCGGACTGCCGTACCTCGACATCGTGCGCCGGGTGAAGGAACGCTTCGGCGCGCCGACCTTCGTGTACCAGGTCTCCGGCGAGTACGCGATGCTGAAGGCCGCGGGCGCCAACGGTTGGATCGACGAGCGCGCGTGCGCGATGGAAGCTTTGCTTTCGATCAAGCGTGCCGGCGCCGATGCCATCCTCACCTATTACGCGCTCGATGCGGCGAAGTGGCTGCGGTCGGCAGCCTGATCCGCTCTCAGGTGTTCGTGCGAAGCGGCTGTTGTGGAAAGTCAGGGCAGGGCAGCCCGTTCTGGCCTTGAATCAAGCGAACCGGTCCAATTCGCATGGCGATTGGTAGTGCAGCGATCAAGGACGATCGCACAATCATGCCGCAGGCGACGGGCCGTAGTAGGCGCGCAGCAATCCCGCAACGTCGGGTTCAGCACGATCGAGCTGCGCCGGATCGGAGAAATGCAATTCGCTGACCACCGCGAAGTATTCGCCGGCATCGGTGGCGGCGTACTCGTCGATCAAGGTCGCGTGGCCGCGGTGCACGTCATGCGCGAGGCGATCGTAGGCGCGCTGGAACACCTCGATCCAGCGGCGTCGCGACATGCCGCGCGGCAACGGCGGCACGCCGTCGGGCGGGCCATCCAGCATGTCCAGCTTGTGCGCGATCTCGTGCGCGACCACGTTGTAGCCGTCCCACGGTTGCGCGAGGTCCTGCTGCACCGCCGCCCATGACAACACCAGCGGGCCGATGTGCCAGGCCTCGCCGCTCAGGACGCGGTCGCCTTCGGTGATCACGCCGGTGCTGGCGTCGTGGTGTTGGTGGCGCGCCTTGAATTCGCCCGGATACACGATCACGCCGGTCCAGCCACGCAGCGCGCGGAAACCCACGTGCAGGATCGGGATACAAGCCTGCATCGCGATCAGCAATCGTTGCAACGCGTCCAGTTCCAGGCCGTTCGCGTAGAAGCGTTTGCGCTGCAGGAATCGTGCGGCCAGCGCGCGCAACTGTTGCCGGTCATCCGCGGACAGACGGCGTGCCAGCGGACACGCGGCCAGTGCATCGCGCCACAGCGCATCCTCGATCGGTGGCGGCGGGCGGCGCCCGGGCAACCAGTCCAGCCAACTCATGCACGCGCTCCACGGTCCGTTTACACAACGTGCCGTCCGGCCCGGCCTTTCTCAAGGCCGGATTCGATGCGTTGCGCAGGATGAAGGCGGGAGGACTACGCGTCCAGCAGCGCCGACAGGCGTGCGGCGACCTCGGCCGGATGATGGACATGCAGGTGGTGCGGCCCCGCCACGTGTTCGACGCGGATCCCCGGGACGCAAGCGGCGCGTGCCTCGATCATCGCGCTGGGCAGGTACGGCGTTGCGGGTTCGGCGAGCAGCAGCAGGGTCGGGGCCGTGATGCCGGCGAGCAGACGGCGTGTCTGTGCTTCGTCGATGCGCAGCGGCGTGGCGAGGCGAAGGCGTGGATCGCTGCGCCACATGTAGCCACCGTCGGTCTCGCGCAGGTTGCGGATGACGATGGGACGCGCTTCGTCGGGTTCCAGCCCGCCGGCGGCGACCCGTGCCGCATTGGCATCTTCGATGGACGGGAATACGCGCGCGGTGCGGCGGTTGGTGTTGCGCTGCGCATGGGCATCGCGCCAGCGCACCAGCACGCGCGCGTCGTCGTCGGCGAGGGTGCCGAGTCCTTCGATCAGCAACAGTCGTTCGATGCGTGTCGGCGCCGCCGCGGCGGTGAGCGAGGCGATGCCCGCGCCGAGCGAATGGCCCAGCAGATCGAAACGGTCGAGCCCCAGCGCATCCGCGAAGTCGAGCACGGCGTCCACCTGGTCGACCACGTGGTAACGGTGCGCGTGTTCGGGCAGGTGCGCGGAACGGCCGTGGCCCGGCAGGTCCAGCGCGATCACGCTGCGCTGCCTGGACAAGAACGGCGCGAGGCGCGTGAAGCTCGCCGCATTGTCGAGCCAGCCATGCAGCGCCAGCAGCGGCGGCGCGGCAGCATCGCCCCACTGCAGCGCGGCGAGTGCGCCGCTTGCCGTCGCCACCCTGAGTTCGACGGGATCGCTCACGCCGCGCTCATTCGGGTGCGGCGTCGGCCGCCACGCGCATGCGGTTCTGGCGGTGGCGGTCGAAGCGGTCGGCGGCCCAGCGTCGCAGGTTGATCAGGGACGCGATCGCATAGATGGTCTTGAAGACGCGCAATTTCGACAGTACCTGCCGGTTGTCGAACACGTCGCCGGCCAGCATCGAGATCACGCCCTGTTCCACCTGCATCACGTTGCGCGGGTCGGCGAACAGCGCCTTCATCACCGGTGAGTTGAAGCGGTAGATGAACCATGCAAAACGTGCATAGCCTTGTCTCAAATGTTTCGCGTACCGATTCTGCAGGTGCGCTTCGCGCGCGGGTTCGCGCAGGGCGCCGTCCACCACGTCCAGCGCGCGGCGCGCCGAATACATCGACAGGAACACGCCGGAGGAAAACACCGGGTCGAGGAAGGCCCAGGCATCGCCGACCAGGATCCAGCGCGGGCCGGCCATCCGCCGGCACGCATACGAATAGTTGCCGGTGAAGCGCACCGGCGTGACACGCTCTGCGCCTGCCATGCGGCGCCCGGCGCCCGGCACGATCGCGAGCGTGCTCGCCATGAAGTCGTCGTGGTTCGCGCCCTGCCGGGTCTTGAGGTAGCCCGGTTTGCATACGCAACCGACGCTGGTGGTGCCGTCGGGCAACGGAATGAACCAGGCCCAGCCGTGCGCGAAGCGGTTGACGCTGATGATGTTGCCGCCGGGGTCGTCGGGGTTCCAGGCGACGCCCCTGTAGTGCGCGAACATCGCCGCGCTCTGGTGCGCGGCGCTGCGTTCGACCAGCTTCAGCTGCTTGCCGAGCAGGGTGTCGCGACCCGAGGCGTCGACCAGGTAGCGCGCACGCAGCGTCGATTTCGCGCCGCCCGCGTCGATGTGCGCGGTGACGCCGGCGGCGTCGAACTCGACGCGCTGGACCGCGGTCTCCTCGCGTGCGTCCACGCCGTTGGCGCGGGCGTGCTCGAACAGCATCTGGTCCATGTCCTCGCGCTTGACCTGGAACGCGTAGGGCGGCGTGTCGCCCAGTGCGCGGTCGAAGCGGAAGGTGTAGTAGCTGCCGTCGTCGCGCGGGAAATCCGCACCGAGCTTCAATCGCCCCAACGCGCGCAGTTTCTCCAGCGCACCGATTTCCTCGAACAGCGGGATGTTGGCGGGCAGCAACGATTCGCCGATATGGAAGCGCGGGTGGCGGGATTTCTCCAGCATCGCGACGCGCCAGCCGCGTCGCGCCAGCAAGGTGGAAATGGTCGAGCCGCCCGGGCCGCCGCCCGCGACCAGCACATCGCAATCGAAGGGGGGCTTGGCGCTCCCGTCCACGTGTTGGCTCCTGGCCCGTTCAGGGTCCACTGGGTCGGCCGACTATCATATACACTCGCCCGCCGCTTCCGAGCCGACCCTGCGAATGCCTGACGCTGCAACCCATCGCACCGATGCGCCACGACGCGTGCCCTGGCTCGCGCTGATGCTGCTGGCCTGCGGCGCGCTGGCCCTGGCGGGTGGATTGTTGCATCGGCATGCGTTGAGCCTCGCCGCGGTACTGCTGTTGTTGCTGGCGTGGCTGCCGTCGATCTGGCGGCGGCGCAGCAAGGCGGCCTTGCTGGCGTGGGTGGTGCTGGCGACGTTGCTGCTGGTCCCTGCATTGTCGGGACACGTGCAGCTTGCCATGATGGCATTGCCGGTGGTGTTCCTCGGCAGCCTGGCATGGTTTTTCGCGCGCACGTTGCGGCGTGGACGCGAACCCCTGATTTCCCGCTTCGTGCGCCTCGTCGAAGGCGATGCGCGCCTGGCCTTGCCGGGCGTGGCTGCGTACACGCGCGGGGTCACGGTGTTCTGGGCCTGCCTGCTCGGCGCGATGGCGGTGCTGTCGCTTGCGATCGCGCTGCTGGCGCAGCCCGGCGGCTGGCTGGCGGCGTTCGGCATGCGTGCGCCGTTCGCGCTGCCGGGGTCGCTGCTGGCGTGGTACCCGGAAGCCGGTTGCTGGGCGCTGTTGCTGGCGGCATTCGTGGGCGAGTACCTTTTCCGGCGCTGGCATTTGCGGGCGATCCCGCATCCGGATCCGCGCCGCTTCGTGGCCCAGGTCGTGCGGCGCTGGCCGGCGTTGCTTCACGGTGGAGACGGTTCGGCTTGAACGCACAGCATCAAACCGCATTGCGGATCGAAGCGTCGCATCCGGCGTTGGCCGGCCATTTCCCCGGCAACCCGGTGGTGCCGGGGGTGGTGCTGCTGGAACGCGTGGCCGCGGCATGGAAGGCGTGGCGCGGGACGCGGGCCAGCCAATTCGACGCCAAGTTCGTGCATCCATTGTTGCCCGACGAGGACGCCGTGATCGAATTGCGCGAGGACGCCGCCGGGGTGCGCTTCAGCGTGCTCCGTGCCGACGGCACGACGCTCGTGCGCGGCACGCTGGGGGCGGGTTCGTGAGCGGTCACTGGCTGGATCGTCCGGAAGCCGGCGGCTGGTTCGCGATCTGGCTGATCCGTTTCATCGGACTGCATTTCGGGCGCGGCTTCGCGCGCCTGTTCCTGTATCCGATCACGCTTTACTTCTATTTCCGGCGCGGCCCGGAACGCCTCGCCGCGCGCGACTACTTCCGGCGCATCGACGGCCAGCCCGGCAATGCATGGCGGGTGATGCGCCTGATCCACGCGTTTGCGTCGACCATCCTCGACCGCGTGTTCCTGCTCGCGCGCGGCATCGACGGGTTCCGCGTCGGTCTGCGCGGCGTGGATGAACTGCATCGCCACCTCGATCGCGGCCAGGGCGTGCTGCTGTTGGGTGCGCACGTCGGAAGCTTCGAGGTGCTGCGCGTGCTGGCGGCGCGCAGACCGGAGTGCAAGCTCAAGCTGGTGATGGACAAGAGCAAGACCCCGGCGTTGACGCAACTGCTGGAAGCACTGGCGCCGGAGTTGTCCGGCAGCGTCATCGACACCGCGCGCGGAGGCATGGACATCGTGCTGGCGCTGTCCGAAGCCGCCGGCGAAGGCGCGATGATCACCTTGCTCGGCGATCGCGGGCGACCGCACGAATTGATGCGCGACGCGCGGTTCATCGGTGCCGATGCGCCTTTCCCGGCGGCGCCGTGGCTGATCGCAGCGTTGCTGAAGGTGCCGGTGGTGTTGTGCCTGGGCCTGTACCGCGGCGGCAACCGTTACGACCTGGTGTTCGAAACGCTGGCCGAACAGGTGGACTTGCCGCGCACCGGCCGCAACGCGGCGCTGGATGCGTACATCGGGCGCTACGCCGCGCGGCTGGAGCATTACCTGCGCGAGGCGCCGTGCAACTGGTTCAACTTCTACGATTTCTGGCAACCGCATGGCGCGACCGCGGTACAACCGTCGGTGCCCAGCGAAAACCTGGAGCATGCGCGTGTGGCATAGCGTGGCGGTCCTGATCGTGTCGCTGCTGCCTGGCGCCGCGATGGCAGCGACGCCGACGCAGACCATGGCCGAATCGCTGCTGGCGGCACTGGCGAAGACGCCGCCGGTGTCGACGCCGTTCGTGCAGGTGAGTTACCGCGGGGTGCTGGCGCGCCCGTTGATCGTGTCCGGCACCTTGCAATGGCTGGGCGGGGACCGCATGCAGCGCGACATCGACAAGCCATTCAACGAAACCGCGAGAATCGGCGACGGCGAGCTTTCGGTCCAGCGTGGTGGCGGCGAGGTGCACCGCATGCCCCTGGCACGTGCGCCGCAAGCCGGCGCGATGCTGGCGGGATTCCGCGCGCTGCTGGGCGGCGACGTGGCGGCGTTGCAGCAGGACTTCACGCTCACGGCCGACGGCGGAACCGCGCATTGGGTGATCACGCTGACCCCGCACACCGAATCCCTGAAGCGGCAGCTCGCATCCATCGTGATCGATGGCCGCGACAACGAACCACGCTGCCTGACCGTGAGCGACGCCAACGGCGACAGCAGCATCACGCTGGTCGGCGCGATGGCGGAGCAGGGGCTGCGGAGTGCCGCTCCCCTTGAATCGGCGTTGGCGGCACGCTGTCGCAACCCCAAATGAACAGCGGCGCACGGGTTGCGCTGTACTGCGCCTGGCTCGCGCTGATCGTCGCGGTGGGCTGGGGCGTCGCGCGGCACCTGAAGATCAGTTCCGACCTGCGCGATTTCGTGCCGCCCGCGCGCAGCGCCGACCAGAAGTTGCTGCTGGACGAAATCGGCAAGGGCCCGGGCTCGCGGTTGCTGTTGCTGGCGATCTCGGGTGCGCCGCGGGCACGGCTTGCCGAACTGTCGCGTGGCCTGGACGACGCACTCGCGCACGATCCCGGATTCGCGCACGTTGCCAACGGCGGAAGCGACCTCGCGGAGGTGGCGTCCGATTTGCTTCCGTATCGCTATCTATTGTCGCCGACGCTGGATACCCACCGCTTCGACGCGGCGTACCTGCGCGCGCAGTTGCAGCAGCGTGTCGAGGACTTGAGTTCCCCGGCGGCATCGCTGCTGGAGCCGTGGCTGCGGCGTGATCCGACCCTGGAAACGCTGAAGCTGGCGCAGCTTTGGGCACCGCAACGCCAGCCGAAGCTCGCCGATGGCGTGTGGTTCTCGGAGCGCGGCGAGGCATTGCTTGTCGCGGAAACCAGGGCGGCCGGGTTCGATCCCGGCGCGCAGGCCGCGGCGATCGCATCGCTGCAGGAACATTTCGCCGCACTGCCCGGCGCCGCCGGCGCGAAGCTGGCGATCAGCGGCCCCGGCTGGTTCGGCGTCGAGGCGAGTCGCAACACCCGCGCCGAGGCCGACCGTTTCGGCGCGATCACCACCGTCGGATTCGTGATCATGTTGCTGCTCGCCTATCGCAGCGCGGTGCCGGTGCTGGTGACGGCGTTGCCGTTGCTGTCCGGCGCGGTGGTGGGCTTCGCGCTGCTGGCGTTGGTCTTCGGCCACGCGCACGGGATCACCGTCGCGTTCGGCTTCACCCTGCTCGGGGTCGCACAGGAATATCCGCTGCGCGTGTTCAGCCATCGCCGCATCGGTGTGGACACTGCGACGTGCGTGCGCGAATTGTGGCCACTGCTGGCGACCGCGATCGCGTCGGTATGCATCGCCTATCTCGCATTCTTCGCATCCGGGGTGGCCGGCCTGCAACAACTCGCGGTGTTCACGATCGGCGGACTGGTCACCGCCGGCGCCTGCACGCGTTGGCTGCTGCCGAGGGTCGTTCCGCCGGCCAGGCGCGACATGGCCGCGACACCCGGTCTTGCCACTGCTTGGCATTTCCTCGCGCGGTTGCCGCGGCCGCGTTGGCTGCCGTGGCTGGTGGCGGTCGCGGGGTGCGCCGTGGTCGTGCTGGCGCCCGGTGGGTTCTGGCAGAACGATTTGTCGGCATTGACGCCGATACCGACAGCGGAATTGCAGCGCGATGCGCGCCTGCGCGCTGCACTCGGCGCGCCGGACGTGCGTTACCTGCTGGTGCTGCGCGCGAAGGACGCGCAGGGTGTGTTGGCGCTCTCCGAGCGTGTCGCCCCGCGGTTGCGCAAGCTCGTTGCGGACCACGCGGTGGACGGGTTCGAATTGCCCTCGCGCTACCTGCCCAGCGTCGCGACCCAGCGCGCACGCCAGTCCAGGTTGCCGGATCGCGGCGATCTGGAAGCATCGTTGCAACAGGCGATGCAGGATTTGCCGTTCCGCGCTGGCGTGTTCGCGCCGTTCGTCGCCGACGTGGAAGCCGCGCGCACGTTGCCGCCGTTGACGCCGGCCGGGTTCGAACAGTCACCGCTGGGCACCCGGCTGGAATCGATGCTGGTGCGGCAGGGTGATGGCTGGGTGGGCCTCGGCGCGCTGAGCGGCGTCAACGATCCTGCCGCGTTCGCGCAATTGTCGCGCGACACACATGGCGCCGCGCACCTGCTCGACCTCAAGGCGTCCACCGAATCGCTGGTGGTGGCATACCGCCATCGCATCCTGGTTGCACTGGGCGTCGCGGCGCTGCTGCTGTGCGCGGCGGTGACGCTGGCATTGCGCAGCCCGCGGCGTGCCCTCCACGTGCTGGGACCGATGACGCTGGCGACCTTGCTGGTGCTGGTGGTGTTGCGTGGGGCAGGCATCCCGCTGTCGCTGTTCCACCTGGTGTCGCTGACGCTGGCGGCGGGCCTGGGTTTGCATTACGCGCTGTTCTTCGAGCGCCGCACCGGCGACGAGCGCGAAGACCTGCGCACCCTGCACGCGACGCTGGTGTGCGTGGCCTCGGCGTTGCTGGTGTTCGGCGTGCTGGCGTTGTCCAGCGTGCCGGTGCTGCGTGCGATCGGCTTGACCGTGGCGCTGGGCGTGGCATTCCATTTCACGCTGTCGGTACTGATGGCACCGGCCGCGCACCTTCGTGCGCTGGACGGATCCCTCCCCGATTCGTCGGCGCGCGCCGAATCCGGCACGGGTCCGGACCCGGCTTCGCCGAATCCAGCGCCGAAGCGGGGCGCCTGATTCGCGTGCGGTAGTCCATGCGCATTGCCGCGATGGAGTTCGAGGATGCTTGAAAAAAGGGAGTGGGCGTCACTGATCCCGCACGCGGGCACGATGTGCCTGCTCGATGAAGTGATGGACTGGGATGCGACGCGGTTGCATGCACGCAGCGCCTCGCATTTGCGCCCGGACAATCCGCTGCGCGCCGACGGCATGTTGCACGCCGTCAACCTGTGCGAGTACGCGGCGCAGGCCATGGCGGTGCATGGCGCGCTGCGTGGACGCCAGGCCGGCGGACCGGCGCAGCCCGGGTTGCTCGTCGCGTTGCGTGACGTGGTGTTGCGCGTCGAGCGCATCGACGACCTGCCAAGGCGCCTGCAGGTGCACGTCGAATGCTTGATCGCGATGCCCGGCAGCCTGCAATATGGCTTCCGGGTCGAACATCGGGGAAGCTTGCTCGCGAGCGGGCGCGCGGCGGTCATGCTGCAGCAGGGGCGTTGAGGAATGCCGGTGATGAGGAACGACTCAAGACGGGTACTGGTCACCGGCGGCAGCGGCGACATCGGCAGCGCGATCTGTGCCGCGTTGGCGCGCGACGGCTGGCGGGTGATCGTGCATGCCTACGCGAACCGCGGGCGCGCCGATGCGGTGGCGGCCGGCATTGGCGAAGCCGGTGGCGCCGCGGAAGTCGCAACATTCGATCTCACCGACGCCGTCGCGACACGAGCGGTGATCGACGATCTGTTGCAAGCCGCGCCCATCCAGGCGTTGGTGCACAACGCCGGCATCCACGACGATGCGCCGATGGCAGGGATGGGCGAAGAACAATGGCGGCGCGTGATCGATGTATCGCTGCACGGGTTTTTCCACGTCGCGCAGCCATTGTTGCTGCCGATGGCACGTGCGCGCTTCGGTCGCGTGGTCGCGGTGTCGTCGGTGGCGGCGACGCTGGGCAACCGCGGACAAGTCAATTACGCGGCGGCGAAGTCGGCGCTGCACGGCGCCGTGAAGTCGCTGGCGCGCGAGATGGCTTCACGCAACATCACCGCGAACGTGGTTGCGCCCGGCATCATCGAAGGCCGCTTGACCGACGCCCTGTTCGCCCCGGACCAGATCAAGGCGATGATTCCGGCCGGCCGCACCGGCACGCCTGCCGAAGTCGCGGGCGTGGTGGCGTTCCTGTGTTCGGATGCCGCCAGTTACGTCAACGGCCAGGTGCTCGGCGTGAACGGTGGCATGGGCTGAGGGCCTTCCAGGGCCCGTCGCTGTTCCACCGCCGCCAGACAGCCGGCTTGCGTTCCCGTCGTCAGATCGGCTGGAGGCTCCCGATTGACACCCGAACACTGCGGGCGTATACAGCCGCAGGGGTAACTGTGAACTGCATCACACAATCAGACCAACCGACAGGTGCCGCCCGGGCAACAGCGCGACGGGATCTTGTCGCCGAACCATGACGTTTTTTGCAGGCCACATAGGGAGGCTGCGCATGAACACCAATGTTTTGGGAGCGAGGTTTCGGATCGGTTTGCTGGTGGTCGGCGGGGGCATGCTCGTCGCGTCGACGGGTCATGCCAGCTCCAACGCGCAGCCGCAGGTGCCCCACTGCAACAGCAGGATCGGCACGCTGGCGGTGCAGGAACCGCAGAACGGCAACCCCTGGTGGACTTCGATGAATCTCGAATCCCCGGCCGCGCTGATCAAGGTGTACGTTTCGCAATCGGGATGTTTCACGCTGGTCGATCGCGGCAAGGGCTTGCAGATGGCGGAACAGGAACGCGCACTGGCCGGCGAAGGCGAGATGCGCGTGGGCTCGAACATCGGCAAGGGCCAGATGAAGGCGGCGGATTACGTGCTGGTGCCCGACATCGCCAACAGCAATTCGAACGCCGGCGGCAACCGCATCGGCGGCATCCTCGGCGGCCTGATCGGGCATGGCGCGGGGGCGGTACTGGGCGGAATCAGCCTGTCCAAGAAGACCGCCGATGTGGTGCTGACCCTCACCGACGTGCGTTCGACCGAGCAGGTCGCGCTGGAGCAGGGCCATTCGGACAAGACCGACATCGGCTGGGCGGGCGGCGGCGGCGCGGGATTCTGGGGCGGCTTCGCCGCGGGTGGCGCCAGCGGTTACGCCAACACCGAGATCGGCCAGGTCATCGCGATGGCCTATCTGGATGCCTACACCAAGATGGTCGCGGACCTGCAGAGGAATGCGCCGAACGCCCAGGCGGACAACGTGCAGCAGGCGGTGCGGCTGACGGAACCGACGAAGTTGTATTCGGATGCAAACCTGCATTCGTCGGTGGTGCGCAGCTTGAAGCCGGGCATGATGTTGTATCCCACCGGCGACAAGGTCGGCGTCTGGTGGAAGGTGTCGGACGAGCTCGGCAACATCGGCTGGGTGGTTTCCAGCAAGCTCGAACTGGCGCACTGAAATCCCTGCGCGGCGGCAAATCAGGCCGCCGCGCGGAAAAGCACGGGCCGCGCCCGGTTGCCCGCGATCGCGCAAAGCGATTCGACGGCGAGTTCGGGCGCCTCGCGCGCGGCGTCTTCCGCCAGTGCGGCGGCCAGCGCGTGCAGCAAGTCGACGTGTTCGCGCAGGCGCGCTCGAACCTGAGCATCGTCGAGGCTGTCGTGCAGGCGCGCGTTGAGGCGCGCGAACCAGCCCAGCTCCTGCTGGTCCATCCATGCCGGCGCGGCACCCGCGCCGGCGCGTGCATGCCAATCGCGGAAGAACGCCTGCATGCGCACGTTCAGTGATTCGGCCGCGGCCAATTCCGGTTGCAGGTCGGCGAACAGCCCGAGGTCGGTGAGCCGGCCGCCGATCACCAACGGACACAACACACCCCAGTAATACGCGTAATCCCACAGCACCTTGGCGCTCATCACGCGGGCATCGCCGAACATCGCGTACTGGCCGCGGTACAGATTGAGCATGTTGCGGTAGAAGGAAAAGAACAGTTGCTGGAAATGGCGGACGTCGCGCGCCTGCAACCCGCCCGCGAAATCGCGCGCGACGAGTTCGGTGATGTAGCCGTTCGCGATCGCGATGAAATCCGAGCCCGGCGAATAGAACGGGTCGAGGAACACCCCGGCTTCGCCGGTCAGCGCCCAGCGGTCGGCGCTGAATACCCGTCGGCAACCGTAGGAGACGTCGCGCAGGAACCGGAAATCGAGCAGCGCGTCGCGGTGTCGGCCCAGCCGCTCCGCCAGCGCGGGCTGGTGGCGTTGCAGCCAAGCCAACGCCCGCTCGAAGTCGTCGAAGGATTCGACCGGGTGCGCCTCCGCGTCGGCGACGATGCCGACCGAATGCGCGCCCGACGCCAGCGGGATCAGCCACACCCAATAGCCGGGGCCGCACAGGTGGTTGGTGGAACGCCAGCGTTCGGCCGGCTGGCACAGTCCGCGCCATGCGGGGTTGTCGCACCAGTCGTCGAGGCCGAGGCGCGCGTCCACGCGGAACCATGCCGCGCCGATGCGGTGGCCATTGTCCTCGCCGAGCCCGAGTTGCCGGCGCAGCAAGCCGGCACGCCCGGATGCGTCGACCAGCCAACGCGCACGATGCGCCCGGGTATCGCCATCGCATTGCACGCGCACCGCATGCGCGGCGCCGTCGTGGCCGGGTTCGATCGCGCGCACGCAGCAGCCGGTCTCCAGCGCAATGCCGTGTTGCAATGCGCGTTCGGCGAGCAGGTTCTCGAAGCTGCCGCGCTCGAGCTGCCAGGACGGCGTCGGCAATACCCGGCTGATGCCGAGCTCGCAGGCTTCGTCGAGCCGGGCGCAGCCTTCGCTGAAGAAGAACCGGAAACCGAACTTGCGCAGCTGTGCCGCGTCCAGGTGTTCGCGCAGGCCCAGCGTGTCGGCGAAGTAGTGCGCGCCGATCTCGACGGTCGATTCGCCGACCTTGAACGCCGAGATGGGCGCCGGACCCGCGCGGCGTTCCAGCACGCGGATGGAGATCCCGGGCAGGCGTTGCCGAAGCTGCAACGCCAGCGTCAGTCCGGCGAGGCCGCCGCCCACGATCAACACATCGCTGGTCGTCGCGGCCGGCATGCGCTCAATCCTGCGCAGGCGGCGGATCGCCCATCCGCGGCAGGGATTCCGGCGACAGGCCGAGGCGGTTGTCGGGGTCGTGCACGACGGGCGGGCTGTCGTGCGAAGCACGGTAGCTCTTCACCACGCTGCCGTAATGCACCACACGCCGGAACGTGTACCAGGTGATCCTCAGCACGTCGCGCACCGGGCGGAAGTGGCTGTGGCGCGCCGTGTCGTCGTAGCGGCAGGCGATGGGAACGGACACCACCGGCATGCGCAGGTCGCGCGAAGCGGCGATCAGGATCGCAGCCTCGAACACGAAGCCTTGTGCCGGCAGTGCCTGCCCCGGACTTGATCCGGGGTCGACCAGCTCGACCGCCGCACGCGGGTACCAGCGCTGGCCGCTCTGGGTGTCGGCGACCGGCTGGCCGCAGCCCCAGCTGATGCCCCAGTCGGCGAAGTCGTTCGCGCGGCGGCGGGCGTTCGGCTGGCGTTCGCGGCCCAGCATGCGTGCGCCCACGATCAACGCATCCGGGAACCGGCGCGCGGCGTCGAGCAGGCGCGGGATGTCGGCCGGATCGTGCTGGCCGTCGCCATCCATCGTCAGCACGCCGCTGGCTCCGCGCTTCAGCGCTTCGCGGAAACCCGCGCGCAGCGCCTCGCCCTTGCCGCGCCGTTCGCGATGCCGGATCAGGGTCACCGGCAACGCGGCGACGATCTCCGCGGTGCGATCGGTGGAACCGTCGTCGATCACGATCACGTCGCGGCAATGCGCCAGCACCGCCTGCAGCAATGCGCCGATGGCCCGTTCCTCGTTGAGGCAGGGGATGACCACGCAGGGTCGGGCGGTGGCATCGCTCAAGGCGTGATCTCCATGTCCAGTGACAATTCCGGTGACAGCGGCAGGTGCAGGCTGGCCGCAGGTGGATCCGCGATCGCGGCGAGCAGCGCCAGTGCCTGCGCGTTGGCCGGATTGTCGCCCGCAACGGTCCGCAAAGCCATCGCCGCGGGCGGCAGCGCAGCGGCGTCGCCGTGGTGCAAGGACCAGCGCAGGCGCGCGCCGCCGGCCGCTGCCGGCGACAGCACCAGCGCGACGCCGAACGCGAGCGTGGTACGGGTCATTTCCGCGAGCGGCCCGGACGATGCCACGTCGCAGCAGGCAAACAGCACCGGCGTGTCGTCCGCCGCAGCCAGCGCCAGGGCTTCCAGCAGGCCCGCGCCGAAACTCGCGTGGTGCGCGGTCACGGCGCTGGATGCCGCCGTGCAACCGGTGGCGATGGTCCAGTAGCCCGCGGGCGCGTTCAGCACCGAGTTGTGGAACTTGGTGGGCGACAGTTCGAGCGGCGCGCGCGCGAGGGTTTCGCACACGTAATCGGTGATCGCGAGTTCGCCGTGGGTGGAGGCGAATACGCAGGGCAACGTGGCTGGATCGCAGCCCGCCATCGCGCAGGCCTGCGTCGCGACTTCCGCCGCGAGGCGCACGCCGTCGGGGGCACGCCGGCGTTCCGCCGCGGGCAAGGCGTTGGCGGCCGGTTTGGCGGGTGCGTCCCCGGCGAGGCCATGTTCGCCGCGCAACACGCCGCGCAACGCGGGCCAGTCGGGTGCGCCTTGCATCCACGCGCCGATGCCGGCCACTGCAATGGCGCGCGGCGCGCTCATGCCGAGCCTCCGCGCGCGAACACCAGGCAGGCGTTGTTGCCGCCGAAGCCGAACGAATTGCTCAGTGCGATATCGATCCGTTGCCGCGCGGGTTGCAAGGCCAGCCAGGGCACGGCTTCGGGGATAGGATCATCGCAACCGAGGTTGGGTGGCACCACGCCGTGTTCGATCGCCAGCAGCGCGAATACCGCTTCCAGTGCGCCGGCCGCGCCCAGCGTGTGGCCGGTGAACCCCTTGGTCGAGCTCGCGCGCGTGCGTCGCGGGAAGCGCGGCAGCAGCTTGGCCTCGACTTCATCGTTCTTGGGCGTGGCGGTGCCGTGCAGGTTGACGTAGTCGACGGCGTTCGCGTCGATGCCCGCGCGACCCAATGCGTCGCCCAGCGCGGCCAGCGCGCCGCGGCCCTGCGGGTGTGGCGTCGACATGTGGTGCGCATCGGAAGACTCGCCGTATCCGGCCAGGCGCGGCGCGTGCGGCGCGGAATCGGCACGTTCGAGCAGCGCGAATGCCGCAGCCTCGCCGATCGAAATGCCGTCGCGGCGTGCATCGAAGGGTCGGCAGGCTTGCCTGGATACCAGTTCCAGCGCGTTGAAACCGAACAGCACGCTGTCGCACAAGGTGTCGACGCCGCCGACCAGCGCGGCGTCGGCAAGCCCGAGCCGGATCAGGCGTTCGGCCGAGGCGAACACCTTCGCCGACGATGAACACGCGGTCGAAACGGTCAACGCGGGTCCGGCGATCCCGGTCGCGTCGGCGACGAACGCCGCGAGCGAATGCGGGGTATGGATTTCCGGGCGGCGCAGGTCGGCGGGGAAATGTCCGTGGTCCAGCCGGCGATAGGCGTCCTCGGTGGAACCGATGCTGGCGGTGGACGTGCCCAGCACCAGCGCCACGCGCGCGGCGCCGTGGCGGGCGACGATGCGCGCGATGGCATCAAGCAGGTCGTCCTGTTGCAGGCCCAGCCAGGCAAGACGGTTGTTGCGGCAATCCCGATGTGCGAGCGCGGCCGGCAGCGCAACGTCTTCAACGCCGGTGACGCGCCCGATCCGGCAGTCGAGGTGGGCGCTCGAGAAATCGTTGGCGGCAAGGCCGCCGCGACCGGCGCCGAGTGCATCGATGTGCGCTGCCAGACCGTGTCCGAGCGCGGAGGTTGCGCTCATGGCGCTGATGGCGAGCGGTTCGATGCGTGCGGGCATCCGATGGTTCGTGTCGGGGAACGATGCGCCAGTATACGTGTGCGCTTCGCCGGTAAACTTTCATGTGTGGCGCCACGTTGCGCGCCCTTCCCGGATTCCGAGATGCCTTCCCGAGTCGAACGAGTCGATGCCTTCCTGCGTGATCTGCAGGACCGGATTTGTGCCGCGCTGGAGCACGTCGATGGCCGCGCGCGCTTCGTCGAGGATGCCTGGACGCGTCCGGACGGGCGCGGTGGTGGCCGCACCCGCGTGTTGAAGCATGGCGCGGTGTTCGAACAGGGCGGGGTCAACTATTCGTGCGTGACCGGCGACAAGCTGCCACCTTCCGCGACCGCGCATCGTCCGGAACTCGCAGGCCGCTCGTGGGTCGCGACCGGCGTGTCGCTGGTGATCCATCCGGAGAATCCGTATGTGCCGACCTCGCACGCCAACGTGCGTTATTTCGAAGCCGACAAGGGCGGCGAGGAACCCGTATGGTGGTTCGGCGGCGGTTTCGATCTGACGCCGTTCTACGCGTTCGACGAGGATTGCGTGCATTGGCACACCGTCGCGCGCGACCTGTGTGCGCCGTTCGGCGACGACGTGTATCCGAAATACAAGAAGTGGTGCGACGAGTATTTCCACCTCAAGCACCGCCACGAAACCCGCGGTATCGGCGGGCTGTTCTTCGACGATCTCAACGAATGGGGATTCGAGCGCTGCTTCGCGTTCCTGCAAGCGGTCGGCAACGGCTTCCTCGACGCCTATCTGCCGATCGTCGAACGCCGCAAGGACATGCCGTATGGCGAACGCGAACGCGAATTCCAGTTGTATCGGCGAGGCCGCTACGTCGAATTCAACCTCGTCTACGACCGCGGCACCTTGTTCGGCCTGCAGTCCGGCGGTCGTACCGAATCCATCCTGATGTCGTTGCCGCCACGCCTGCGCTACGAGTACGGCTACGCGCCGGAACCCGGCAGCGCCGAAGCACGTTTGACGGAATACCTCACGCCGCGCGATTGGTTGTGGCGCGAGAATGCGTAGATACTGTTATCCGCGTCAAGCTCCGTGAAGCGCCGGATTGAACGGTTTGCCCGACTTGATGACGCCAAAGGCGACCTGCGCGAGTTTGCGC
>MKWP01000009.1 GCA_001899805.1 Lysobacterales bacterium 66-474 | reverse complement strand
GATGATCCATCCGCATCACTGATGCCGAGCTGCGGAAACAACTTGGAACGTCGCATCAAACCAACGAATAGTTCAGACCTTCCTTAGACGATCGCCAAAGAATGTCTAGAGGCGGCACACCGGCTTCGCAACGTCTTTGGTCTTCACTGGGCCCGGGAGGAAGATTCGCGGCCCTGCCTGCAATTGGAGTAAAGCACCGGGTGCATCGGTACACCGCCATCCGTAGCGTTCCTGACTTCCCCGGTGCGATTCAAGTTTCGAGGACACCAGCAAGCGGCGCAATCGGGCAAACCCTTCTGACACCGTAAGAATTTTCCTACGTCAAGCCCCTGGGGCCTTCGGGACTAGTACCCGCGTGGTGAAGTGCTCTCCCAAGTCACCAGATGGAACGTCAGCGGCCCATAAGCTTTGATCGATGTGCGTGCCAATTGCGCCACGGCGCCGGAAAACCTTGAAGTTGGAGCTAACTCGACATCTTCAAAGAACGTTTTTTGACAAGTGCAATAAACTCAAATTGAAGCGCAGCGAAATTTTTCGGAAGATGAGGCGACAGTGAAAGATACCCAAAAACCAATATTGACAGACGGCCGCTCATCAGGAGGCCCACGTCTTAGACCTCACTAACTTTTCACAAAGACTGCCACTAGAATTTTTGAAATTTTGGGTACATCATTGCATTCCCTTCAACAGAGGAGACATGCATGAATCCCGCTGTACCCCCCACCGACAGAGAGCCTCTCACCGAAGAAGCCGTAATGAGGGCCGTTGAGGCGCATAAGCGCCGACTTGAGCAAATGCGCATCAAGGAGATTTCTAAATCCAGCACATCACCGGCGCCCCCCGTCACATCCTCCGCCACCATTGCGACAGGGTTGGGAACCCCGCCCTTCCAACTCGACGCGATACAGGACATGCGGACGCAAACGCGCAGTTCGACCTGTGTGGCTATCCCAATACCGCAAGCTGCTGGGCCTTGGCAGTCCGAGTTTGGTTGGCGGACCTCGGCACAACCACCTTGGCGACTGGTCGCGGCGCCCCAAGCTCGTGGTCGCAGGAAGCGCCGAGAGTCTCGGCAGCTTGGTCCCAACGATACGGCTCGCATGCGCGATGCCTGCGAGATTTTCGGTCTGTGCCCCAACTCCATCCGGAATCGGTACAACCCCCAATCGCGGTACTATGACCCCACGTTCCCACCGCCGAGGCGTTTGGGAAATGGCAACGGTCGCTCAGCCATCGGTTGGCGCGCTGGCGATCTTTTTGCCTATCGCGATTCGCGTCGTTTCGCTGTCTAAGTCGGCATACAGGCGCGCTAATTCAACACGGCCACCCAATAGGCTTTCAGCCGCCCGGCCGTACAAACCGATCTCGGGCATCCCGTTAATACGGGTAATTCCCCGTCTTAAAGATCCGGTTTTATATCCTATTCGCATAGTGTCTGGCTTTTGAAGTAGCCAGAGCTATCGACACCAAGCATATTCAAAGCTTATCGCCATGCAACGCAAATGGCGAGATACGGTTTTCTTTTTCGTAATCAGATCCAACAGTCAGAAATTCAGGAGATTTTCATGAATCAAGATGAGAAGATGTTCGACAGGGAAATATCCGAACGCGAACGTATTCGCTCGCTCTTTGCCGAAGGGATGGTGCACGGGCCAGATGGGAAATCGGCCATTACCAGCGATTGGGGCGACCTGCAGCTGATCACCTTGCTCGAAAGGATGGCAAAGCGGATCGCTTCCACCGATGAGGCACCCACCCTCCGAGAGGACCTTCATGGACGCTCGGTATGTACCCCAACACCGCTTGGCGGGGACTTGGTACGTTTATGCACCGGCTTCGACCAATTTTTCCCAAGGCGTCACCAGCATCACGTTTTTAATCCGTGGATAAAGGTCATGGTGGTGGCGTGCGGCCACTGGTGTGGGATGCAAGGATTTGGTCAACCTGCACCAGGCATCGGCATCGTGCCCGAGGATGAGGTCGCATTGAACCGTATCGTACGTTTTGTGCGCCGGGTGTGTCACTCAACGGCATTCAAGTGGAAGGTAGCCAACGTGGTACGGCTTGCGTTGCAGAACTTCCGGAGCGTGTGCGCGTATTTTGTTTGGCTTTTCACGCTCCATTCGAGGCTGTTGATCTTGCGGGTCGACCTCTACTATCGCGGGAAGGGCAAATGGTGGGCTTACAGCGGCGAAGCCGACGCGGCGTTCGATCGCTTCATGCGGGCTCTACGCGAAAGCCGGATCATCCCGACCGTGCTTGGCTATGTTGCCAGCCGTGAGGAAGGTCCCGAGCGCGGCATACACTTTCATCTTCTGGTCGCCATGGACGGACATAAGTACAAGGATGCGAGAGGGTTCGCCGACCAGATTGGTAAAGCGTGGGCCGAGAAGTACTCTGGACCCGGAATGCTGGGCTCGTTCTTCAATTGTTACTCACGGCGCGGCAGTTATCCCTTCAATGGCTTGGGCTTGGTGCACGTCCGCGACTGGCGGAAGCTGATCGGCTTGCGCGCAGCCATCCGCTACATCACGAAGCCGGATTACCAGGTCAAGGTGAAAAGTGACTCTGAACGAAACCTTCGGCGTGGACTGATTCGGGCCACGGAGTCGAAACTTGGGGCACCTCGCAAGGCGAGGCACAGTATGGCAAAAGTGTTACGAATTCTTGGCCCTGCCGCGAGTCCGGATCGTACCGCCACCGATGGCGAACTTCGCCGACGCAGAGGGCCTGCTGCCGCCGACGCGGCTTGAAGCTTTTCAGTCAGATTCCGGCTGCTTTATGGCGGCCGGAATCGTTTTAGGACTGCCTACCAAGTTCCTTATTGGACGCTCTGCGAAGCCGGCTAGGTGGCTTCGTGCTATGGCGGGGTTCGCAGTCGTCACGAAGTCCGCCCAAGCCTGCAGGATGGGACGACGCTATTCAAGCAAATCGGTGCGATGTTAGACGACTTCAGCCTTGCGCTGTCGGGCGTACGCGTCCCTGACGTCGCTGCAGGAAGACCATCGGCGCCACGGCCTGTGGGCCCAAGCAACATTGACGGGAAGATGGACGCCTTTCTTGGAGTCCCTTACAGGCCCGCGCCAGAGGCCTTCCGAATTGGCACAACGGTCGCGCCACGTTTCAGCACATCCAGGTGGTCTGCCCATGCCTGCATCATTTTCCGGCGTTCGGCTAGGTATTCAGCATGGTTGTATGCCGCGCGTACTTTGTTGCTCTCGGCGTGCGCCAGCTGGCGCTCAATCACATCCGGCGGCCAACCTTGCTCGTTGAGTAACGTCGAAGCCATCGACCGAAACCCGTGGCCAGTCATTTCATCACCGGTGTAACCAAGCCGCCGCAACGCCGCGTTGATCGTGTTCTCGCTCATGGGATGCCGCCAGTTGACGATCCCGGGAAAAACGAACGTCCCGCGCCCAGTCACCGGCTGTAGGTCACGCAGGACCGCTACCGCCTGCGTTGCCAGCGGCACGAAGTGCATCTGCCGCATCTTCATCCGCTCAGCGGGGATACGCCACTCCGCACGATCCAGATCGAACTCGGCCCATTCAGCTTTGCGTAGCTCGCCTGGGCGAACAAAGACCATCGGTGCAAGCTTCAGGGCACACGCCACAATCAGGCTACCTGGGAAGCCGTCGATGGCACGTAGTAGTGGACCGACCTTGGCAGGATCAGTGATTGCGCCGAAGTGCCGGGTTTTCTTGGTCTTTAATACTCCTCGTAGATCGGCAGACGGATCGCGCTCCGCTCGCCCAGTGGCGACCGCGTAGCGGAACACCTGCCCACAGATCTGTTTCAGGCGTTGCGCCGTTTCGAGTTTGCCGCGGGATTCGAGGCGCCGCAGCACTGCCAACAATTCTGGGGCAGTGATCTCACCGATGGGTCGCTTGCCGATCCACGGGAACGCATGTGATGTCAACGCCCATAGCGTCTTTGCACGTGTCGTGTCTGCCAGCTTGCCGCGCCCGGCAAGCCATTCCCTCGCTACCGGCTCAAACGATGTCACGGTTAGGACCTTGGCGATCAGCTTGTCCTGCTTACGCTTGGCGCCCGGGTCGATGCCCGATCGCAGTGCACGTCGAGCCTCATCACAGCGCTCACGTGCCTCAGCCAAGCTCACCTCGGGGTACACGCCAAGGCTGAACATCTTGGCCTTGCCTCCAAATCGGTACCGGTAGCGCCAGTAGCGCGCTCCCGTCGGCTGCACCTCAATGCACAACCCCTTCGCATCCGCGCGCCTGTAGAGCCTCGCGCCCGGCTTCATGGCCTTAACGGCCTTGTCCGTCAACATGTGAGTAACTCTAGATTTTTGGTGTGAGCGATTCTCTTGTACTCACAAATCTACTCACGGTAGATGTTGGATGCAATAGAACAATGTTGGGTAACATTCAACATAAAATCGCATGGTTGACGGGTTCCACGCGATTCATGAGACTTCGTTGGATTGCATCGGATAAAATCTTGGTGCCGACAGTCTGACTCGAACAGACGACCTACCGCTTACAAGGCGGTTGCTCTACCAACTGAGCTATGCCGGCGCCGGGCACCATCATCGCACGGCATGGAAGCGACGATCAAAAGCAATCGATCGGCTTCGCTTGCAAGTCGCCGCGCCCCGGCAACCACGTCTGCCAGTCGAATGCAGTGCCTTCGGGCACCGCGTAATCCACCCAGTACGCAGGCTCGTTGTCGATGCGTTGCTCGACCTTGGCCTGGAACCCGAGCTGCTGCAATTGCGCGAGCCGGTTCTGCGCATTCGACTGGTCGTTGAACAACCCCAGCGAAATGGTGTTCTGCGAATCGCCGGCGGTCACCACGTAATAGTCGTGGATGCCCTTGGCGGCGAGCTGGCGTGCCGCATCCAGCGCCGCCTCGCGGGTGGCGGCGGCGGGCAGGTAAACCCAATATCCGTGCGAACGCTGCAACGATTCCTCGCGATACTGGATGCGTGCGACTCGCGGCGACAGGGCCTGCACCGCGGCACGCATGTCCGCCCCGGTCATGAAGGGACCCAGGGTGGCGCACGCGTCGCGTTCGCGCGGCCCCGCGGTCGTGGATGCGGCGACGGGATGCGCAACCTTCCGCGTTTCGGACAGCAGGCGCAATTCCGGCACGCCGGGGTCGCTGGCCGGGGGAAAGGACTCCACCGGCGCGCGCCCGAACAGCAGCCAGGCGGCTGCGCCGAGGTTCAATGCCAGCAACAGCAGGAACAGCAAGCGGACGAACATCAGGGTTTCATCGAACGCGACCGGGAAATTCTACGGCGGAGTACCGGGCCAAACCGTGCAACACCGCGTGTTCGAAGATTCCGGCATGGAACCCGTCGCGCGCAAGCCACGCCGCCAGCGACGCGGCCCAACCTCCATGCAACCAGACCGGGGCATCGCCCATTGCGGCACGTTGGCGCGCGGCGAACCACTCGACCGTGGCGCCCGCCGCGCTCCAGCAGCCCGCCTGCAACGCGGCGGCGGTGTCGTCGCCACCATCCACGCGGAACGCGTCGGGATTGCCGTCGGCGATCGACGTGGCGCCGCGCAGGGCTTCCAGCATGCGCGCGGGCGACAACGCGATCAAGCCTGCCGCGTGGACGCCATCGGCGGCGACCGCATCCAGTGTCAACGCGGTGCCGCAGCCGACCACGATGCTTGCGCCCGCCGCGCGCGCGTGCACCGCGACCATCGACAGGAACCGGTCAATGCCGAGCCGTTCGGGTTTCGCATAGCGGTTGCGGACGCCGCATGCAGCCCGGGGTGACCGCAGGAACTCGAACTCGACGGTCGCACCGACGGCCAGCAGATCGCGCACTTGCCGGGTGCGCCCGGCCGGCGCCACCGAAGCGACGAGCACACGCCGCGGCCGTGGCCATCCGGCCAGCACCTCGCGTACCCGCGCGTCGAAGTCCGGTTGCGCCCAATCCAGCGCCACGACGTCGACGGGCATGCCCTGTCGCAACCTCGCCAGCTTGGCGCGCGAGTTGCCGAGGTCGCACAGCCAGGTTTCGTCCTCCTGCATGCTCATGCGGGGCGTACCGTGACTTCGGCGCTGTCGACGCTGCGCAGTTCGCCGGCGACACGTACCTTGAGGGCGCCGCGCGCATCGACACCCCGTGCGATGCCGTCGAACGCGCCACGCGCGCCTTCCACATGGATGCGGCGCCCGGCCAACGCGTCGCGCTCGGCCCATGCTTCGGCGAATCCGGCGAACCCGGATGCATCGAACCGCTCCAGTGCATCGACCAGCCGCGCGACCAGGGCCGTGGCCAGCGCAGTCCGCGAGGGTGCCGCACCCCCGCACACGGCGGCCACGTCCACGCACGGCCGATCCAGCCGCGCGCGCATGGCGCCGGACAAGTGCACATTGATGCCGATGCCGACGATCGCGTGGCACGGCCCCATGAATTCGCCACCCAGTTCGACCAGGATGCCGCCGAGCTTGGCATCGGCATGCACCAGGTCGTTCGGCCATTTCAGGCCGATGCCCGGCACGCCGCAATCCGCGAGCGCGTGCGCCACGGCAATCCCCGCCACCAGCGACAGCCCCGACAACGCGGCGTAGCCGCCCGCGAAACGCTTCAGGCAGGAGAACTGCAGGTTGGCAGCGGGCGCCGAGAGCCATTGCCGGCCACGCCTGCCGCGCCCGGCCTGCTGCCAGTCGGCGAACACGAACGACGCATCGGGCATGCCCGCGACCCGGCGCGCGAGTTCGCTGGAGGTCGAGTCCAGGCGCCAGTGATTCTCGATGACTCCGACGCGTCGTCGCACGACGGGGGGCAGGGCGGCGCGGATCCGCGACACATCGAGCGGTTCCAGGGGGTGCGCCAACCGATAGCCTGCGGAACCGGATTCGATGTCGAGCCCGGCTTGTCGCCACGCTTCGACCTGTTTCCACACCGCTGCCCGCGAAATGCCCAGCCGCAGTGCCAGTTCCGGGCCGCCCAAGGCGTCGCCGGAAGCCAGCAAAGCCAGCAGCGGCGGCATGCCCCGGCCGGCCGCCGGCTCATCCGGATGCGCTGGCGACGACCATTCGGATGTGTCAAGATGCGGGTTCGCCATGCTGGATTCCGGGGCTGTCATGAAGCACCTGTCGATGTGGCTGACGGTGTTGTTGCTGGGTGGCTTGCCGCTGGCCGCGGCAGCGCTCGATTATGGCCCGAATCGCCCCCTGCTTGCCGCCGAGAACGGCGCGCCGCAACTGCCGGGCGCACGAACGCAGGCCGCTGCACCCGGTGCGTTGCCCAGCCCCGACATCACCGAAGCCAGCGTCGACGAAACCCCGGATTCCCCTGCGGCAGCACTGCGCATGACGCCGTCCGCAGCGTCGCCTGCCGCACCGGCCGCCCTGCCACGTGGCCACGGCACTTCGGCCAGCAACAAGCCGGCGGCCGCCACGCGGGCCAAAGCCGCCGCCCCGTCCGACCCCGCGTCGTGGCGTTCGCTGTTGCCGGGCTCCATCCAGTAGCACGTCGCGAAACCGCCGCCGCGCTCACATTTCGGCGAAGCTGACGTGGAAACACGCGCCACCCAGTTCGGTTGAGCGATCGACCTGCAAGCTGCCGCGATAGGCGCGCACGATGTCTTCGACGATCGCGAGCCCGATGCCGTGCCCCTGCACGCGCTCGTCACCGCGCACGCCGCGTTGCAACACCCGTTCGAGCTGTTCCTGGGGGATGCCGGGGCCATCGTCTTCCACCCGGATGTCCAGGCCTACCCGCCACACGCGCGGATTGGACGGTGCGATCTTTTTCACGCTCAACAGCACCCGGTGGCTCGCCCACTTGAACGCGTTTTCCAGCAGGTTGCCCAGCAACTCCAGCAGGTCGCCTTCCTCGCCGTAAAACTGCACGCCCTCGTCGATGTCGAACTCGCACAGGATGTTCTTGCCGGCGTACACGCGCTCGAGGCTGCGTACCACCGCCTCGGCGTGCGCCTGCACGGGGATGGGCGCGGCGAAGGTGGAATGTCCGGAGGTCTTGGCGCGCGCCAACTGGTAGGCGACGATCTGGTCCATGTGCTGGACCTGCAGCAGCATGTCGCCGCGCACCTCTGTTTCCGCGTCGGTCGATTCAAGCCGCGAACGCGCCACCGCCAGCGGCGTCTTGAGGCTGTGCGCCAGGTCGTCGAGGGTATTGCGATAACGGGACAGGTGTTCGCGTTCGCTTTCGATGAAACGGTTGAGCCCGCGCGTCAACACCGAAACCTCGCGCGGGTACGGCCCGACCAGGCGCTCGGCACCGCCGCGTTCGATGCGCACGATGTCGCGCGCCACCCGGCGCAACGGTGAAAAACTCCAGCGCAACAGGATCTGCTGCAGCACCAGCAGCGCCAACCCCAGCGCGGCCAGCCAGCCGAACAGCGTGCGCCGGTACGCGGCCAGGCCGGTATGGAACAACACGTCGTTTTCGGCGATGTAGATGGTGAGGTGGTAACTGTTGCGGTCCTGCAACATCCACTCGATGCCCTGGCTCAGCACGTACAACGGCCCCGCCGAGGTATCCACCGGGCCTTCGAACTTCGCCGGTCCCGGCGGCAGCAGCGAGTCGAAGGGCAGGTCGCGGCCCAGCGCGGATTGCGCTTCCCAATGGAAGCCGCCCTGTCCCACGATCACCGCGTACAAGCCGGACCCCGGGCGTCCGAAATCCGGGTTCGGCGGCAGCATGTCGGGCGGGATCACTCGATCCGAGCGGCTGCTGACGTCGATGCCGGCGAGGTAGGTGTAGGCGTAGCTTTGCAGCTGCGCGCGCAGACCTTCGAGTGCCGCGTGGGTGTAGGCGCGGTCCAACGCGAAGCCGGTGATGCCGAGGAATCCGATCAGCACCAGCAGCGTGGCGATGGTCGAGCGCGAAACCAGCGACAACGGCTTGCGCGGCACCATTTCCTCGGATGACATCCGGCCCAAACCCTTGCGGTTCAATCACGCACGATGGCGATCGTCACGCATGATCGCCGCGCAGGGTGCAGGCGCGCAACTGGAAACCGGCGCGTGTTATTCGGTCACGGTTTCGTCGCGCGGAATCGCGAAACGATAACCGCGCCCGCGCACCGTTTCGATCGGTTTCAGGCTGCTTTCCGGATCGAGCTTGCGGCGCAGGCGGCCGATGAAAACTTCCAGCACGTTGGAATCGCGATCGAAGTCCTGCTGGTAGATGTGCTCGGTGAGATCGGCCTTGGACACCAGTTCGCCCGCGTGCAACATCAGGTATTCCAGCACCTTGTATTCGTAACTGGTGAGGTCGGTGGGTCGGCCTTCGACCGTCACCGTCTGCGCCGTGGTATCGAGGCGGACGGGCCCGCACGACAGGATGGGCTTGGCCCATCCGGACGCACGCCGCACCAGCGCGTTGATGCGCGCCAGCAATTCCTCGACGTGGAACGGCTTGACCAGATAGTCATCGGCCCCGAACTTCAGGCCTTCCACCTTGTCCTGCCACGACGAACGCGCGGTCAGGATCAGGATCGGATAGCTGTGGCCTTCCTTGCGCAGGAGTTCCACCAGTTCCATGCCGGACAACTTGGGCAGGCCGAGGTCCACGATCGCAAGGTCGAACGGCACCTCGCGCCCGAGGTACAAGCCTTCCTCGCCATCCGCCGCGGCATCCACCGCGAAACCGTCGCGTTTCAGGCGAGCGGCCAGCGTTTCCCGCAGCGGCGCTTCGTCTTCCACCAGAAGGATGCGCATCAGTGCCCTCCTTTGTCTGTATCGGATTTGCCGGGCTTGGGTCGCGCGTTCGAGTGCATCTGCACCACCCGCACCTGGCCTTGCGGCGTGAGAACCTTGATGCGATACACATTCGCCTTGCCGCGTGAAACCGTATCGGCGGCGAGGATGTGCCCACGGGTCTCGTGCTGCACCTGCTTGACCGCCTGCTCGAGGCTCGCCGGGTGTCCCGGTGGTGGCGCAGGTGGTGGCGCAGGCGGGGGCTTGGCGGCGAACGCAGCCGCCGTGCCGCACAGCAGTGCGCACCCCAGCCCAGACAGGAACACCCGGTATTTCATTCTCACCATGACCCATTCGCGCGAATACCGCAGCGACGATCATCCGGTAATCCATTGAATTCGTGCTGAACATCGATATCGGGGGCGGTACGACGCCGTTTGCCGCTGCCCCGTGCAGCGTCTCATGCGGCCGCACGCCGGCCGCACGCGGCGACCTGCAGCAGCGCCGCCTCGATGGCCTCCCAACCCGCATCCGTCGCCTGCACGCGCTCGGAAAGCACCCGCCGGAACGCCTTGCCGCCCGGTTCGCCGTGGTACAGGCCGAGCACGTGGCGGGTGATCGACGCGAGCCGCACGCCGTGCGTGCGCGCGGCTTCGATGTAAAGCCGCATCCGTTGCAGCACGGCTTCGCGCAGCGGCGGCTCGCCGCCGAACAGCGCCGCATCGATGCGCGCAAGCGCGAACGGATCGTGGTACGCGAGCCGGCCCAGCATCACGCCGTCGACGTGGCGCAGGTGTTCCTCCACCGCAGGCAAGCCGTCGATGCCGCCGTTGACCACCACCGTCAACCCGGGAAATTCCTGCTTCAACCGGTACACGCGCGGATAGTTGAGCGGCGGCACCTCGCGGTTCTGCTTCGGCGACAGGCCCTGCAGCCATGCCTTGCGCGCATGCACGACCAGCACCCGCACGCCGGCATCGAGCATGCGCGCGGCGAACGCGAACAGGTCGGCGTCGTCGTCCTGGTCGTCCACGCCGATCCGGCATTTCACCGTCACCGGCACCGGCACTGCCTCGCGCATCGCACGCACGCAATCGGCGACCAGCTCCGGCTCGCGCATCAGGCAGGCGCCGAAGCGGCCCGATTGCACGCGGTCGGACGGGCAACCGACGTTGAGGTTGATTTCGTCGTAGCCGGCCTCGGCGCCGAAGCGCGCGGCCGCAGCCAGTTCGACCGGGTCCGCGCCACCCAGTTGCAGCGCGATCGGACGTTCCTCCGGGTTGTGCGCGAGCAGGCGCTGGCGCGCGCCGCGCACCAGCGCCGCGGCGGTGACCATCTCGGTGTACAGGCGCGCGTGCGGTGCGAGCAGCCGGTGGAAATACCGGCAGTGCGGATCAGTCCAGTCCATCATCGGCGCGACACACAGGCGCCATGGGCTCGAGGTTTGCACGTCCATGCACACATGCTCTCACAGCAAATGCTTAACGCCAGCGTGCTTAGACTCGAGCATCGCCACCGTCATCCGGGGATGCCGATGAAACCACCCGCAGCCACCCGCTTCGTCGCCGCGCTGGCCGCCATCGCACTGCTCGCTGCGTGCAGCGAGCAGCCCGGCCAGAATCCCGCTGCACCGACGCCGGCGGCGACCACGGCCCCGGCCGCGTCCACCCCGATCATTTCCGCCCCGGCGCAAGCGGGCAGCGCCGGACTGCCGGGCGACCACGCCACCACGAAGCATTACAGGATCGCGATCAATCTCCCGGTCTTGCCGGCCGACGCGAAGCCGCTGGCCGGCGCGTTGCGCGCCACCGCCGACGACGCCAAGCGCGAATTCCTGCAGGCGCTGCCTGAGCCGAAACAGATGCCCGAGTTCGCCAACCGGCAATTCGAGTTGTTGCTGGATTTCAAGCTCGCCGCCGACACGTCCGCCTTCACCAGCGTGCGCGAAACCGGCATCCAGGACACCGGCGGCGCGCATCCGATCCCGGTCGAAGCCGCGTTCGTGTTCGACCGCAAGGCGGGCAGGCTGATCACCCTCGACGACCTGTTCGCCGACCCCGATGCCGCGCGCAAGGCACTCGCCAATTTCGCCCACGACACCTTGCTGAAGAAGTTCATGGCCTCCGCGCCGAAACCGGGCGAGGGCTCGCCCGACGCGTTGCGCGAGTGGCAGTCCAACATGACCCAGATGCTCAACGACGGCACCAAGCCGACCACGGTCAACTATTCCGTGTTCGTGGTGCGTGCGGGCGCGCAAGCGACCTCGGCAAGCCCGGGGCTCACGTTGATCTTTCCGCCCTACCAGGTCGCTGCCTACGTGTACGGCACCCAAAGCGTGGACGTGCCGAGCAGCGTGTTCGCGAAGTTCCTGAAGCCGGAATACAGGAACGCGTTCACCGGCTGAATTCAGTCGTCTGCAAAGTGCGCGATGGCTGCAGTTGCCGTGTCGCGATCCGCGTCGTCGAACGGCGGCAGCCATTCGCAATCCGCCAACACGTCATCGTCGAGGCAACGCGCGTTGACGCTGTAGCCGTGCGGGTGCGAGCGCGGCACGTAGAACGATTTCACGCCGCAATGCCTGCAGAACAGGTGCCGCGCCACGCCGGTGTTGAAGCGATACTCGACCAGCGCCTCGCCACCGCCCAGCAAACGAAAGCGGGAGGCCGGCACGATCAGGTGCACGAAGCCGGTCATGCGGCAGATCGAACAGGTGCATTCCTGCAGCAGCGGCCGCGGCGCCACTTCGATTTCGAAACGCACCGCGCCGCAATGGCAGCCGCCGGCACGCAAGACCCAACCCGAACCGGACACGCGCTGCGCTCCCGCAAAGCCGGGCATCGATTCTAGCGGCGCGTTCCGGCTGCTGACTTCCGGCCCATGCCCGGCCGCGCCCGGCCGTGCTAGCTTGCGAAGACAAGCCACGGAGAACCCGCATGTTCACGCGAATCCTTGCCGCCGTTGCCGCCTTCGCGCTGTGCGCGCCCGCCGCGCTGGCCGCACCGCCGCCCGCGTCGGCCAAACCCGACCTGCGCCCCGACAAGGCGCCGGTGCCGCCGCCCGCGTGGGTCGTGAAGAGCAATGGCTACGCGCAGGTGTTGATGAAGGTGCTGGCCGAATTCAATCCGGAGTTCGCCTCGCAGTTCGGCCTGCCGGGTTACGACGACAAGGTCGTGGACTTGCGGCCGAACGTGGGCGAGCGCTCGCGCGCGGCGCTGTCCAGGGCACGCGACGCATTGCAGCAGGACCTCGCCGAAATCGGCGACGCCAACGTGCGCGAGGATCTGGAGATCATGATCCACGCGGCGGACCGCTTCATCGCCAGCAGCAAGTTGCAGGACCAGTACATGCTGCCCTACACCGATGTAGGCCAGACGATCTTCCAGGGCGAATTCGGACTGTTGCAGGACCAGGTGTCGGCCGAACGCCGTCCGCACGCGCTGGCGCGGTTGAAGTGCTACGTCGGCATGGCGCCCGGCTGCACGCCCGTCACCCGGGAAGCCGAGGCGCTGTTCGCGGCCAAGGCCGGCGACGGGAAGTTGCTGGGTCCCTACAAGGCCGAGGTCGAACAGAACCTCGCCAACACCCGGCGTTATGTCGACGGCGTCCGCAAGCTGTACGCGAAGTACAAGATCGAGGGCGCCGGCCCGGCGCTGGACGCCCTGCAGAAACAATTGGACGACTACGACGCGTGGGTGAAATCCACCGTGCTGCCGCGCGCGCGCACCGACGCGCGCCTGCCCGAAGCGATCTACGCCGACAACCTGAAGAACGTCGGCATCGACATTCCGCCGCAGGAACTGATCAAGCAGGCCGAGAAATCCTTCATGGAAATCCAGGCCGAGATGGAAACGCTGGCACCCTACGTCGCCAGGGCCGAGGGCTTCAAGGCCACCGATTACCGCGACGTCATCAAGCAGCTCAAGCAACAGCAGCTCGACCGCGACAACATCGAACCCTACTACGAGGGCGTGATCGGCAAGATCGAGGCGATCATCCGCGAACACCACATCGTCACGCTGCCCCAGCGCAAGATGATCATGCGCCTGGCCTCGGAAGCCGAGAGCGCGGCGCAACCCGCGCCGCACATGGATCCGCCGCCGCTCATCAACAACCACGGCGAGCGCGGGCAGTTCGTGCTGCCGCTCGGCAACCCGCCCAGCGGCAACGGCAAGAACGAGGTCTACGACGACTTCACCTGCAAGGCCTGTGCCTGGACGCTGACCGCGCACGAAGGCCGGCCCGGCCACGAGCTGCAATTCTCGGCGATGGTCGAGCACGGGGTGTCGCTGGCGCGCTCGCTGTTCGCGTTCAACAGCGTGAACGTGGAAGGCTGGGCGCTGTACGCGGAATGGATGATGGTGCAGTACGAGCCGCCGGGCGGACAGATGATCGCGCTGCAGTTGCGCCTGCTGCGCGCGGCGCGTGCCTTCCTGGACCCGATGTTGAACCTCGGCCTCATCACCAGGCAGCGCGCGCACGACATCCTCGTGAACGACGTCGGCATTTCCGAGGCCTTTGCACGCGAGGAACTGGACCGCTTCATGTTCCGCTCGCCCGGCCAGGCCACGGCGTACTTCTACGGCTACTCGCGCATCCTCGAACTGCGCGCGCACACCGAAATCGCGCTGGGCGACCGGTTCAACCTGCAGCAGTTCAACGACTTCATCCTGTCGCAGGGCCTGCTGCCGCCGGATCAACTCGCGGAAGCGGTGGCCAAGCAGTTCATCCCCGCACAACAAGCACGCTGACACGCCTTGCTCGAAGCGGCTGTCGTGAAAAGTCAGGCCACGGAGCTCTTGGCCAAGGATGGCGGCTTTGATGGCCGTTCTGATGTTCCCGAGCACATCAACACATGCCACGTCAAATGGTTCGATATGCGCCGATCAGGGACGATCGCACAATCATGCAGCGCGGAAATCCTCGAACGGCGTGAAGGTGCGGATCGCGAAATGCGCGAGTGAATCGGCATTGTCGATGGCGACGCGTGGCAGCATGAAAAGGTCCGTGCCACGCTTCGCCCGTCCGCGCCGCACCGTTGGGGACGCCGCGTATCCCGCTGCGCGTGCCACCCGCGCGACCCGCACATCCGCATCGCCGAACGGATAGCAGAACTGCGGCACTTCGAAGCCGAGCAACCCCTCAAGCTCTGCCTTGCCACCCACGATCTCATCCTGCAGTTCGGCATCGCTGCAAGCCGTGAGGTGCGGATGGGTGCGGCTGTGCGCGCCGATTTCCATGCCGCCGTCACGCCATGCGTGCAGTTGCGCAACGGTCATCATCGGCTTTTGCACGCCGAGATTCCCGGCATCCCACAAGTTGTGCCTGCCGATGCAGCCGTTGACGATGTAACAGGTCGCACTGAACCCGTGGCGCTGCAGCACCGGCATCGCGTTCTCGAGGTTGTCGAGATAGCCGTCATCGAAGGTGATCGCCACGACCCGGCCGCGCTTTTCGCCGCGCAGGTACGGCATGGCCTGGCTCATCGACACGCCGCGATAACCCGCGCGCCGCAGCAATTGCATCTGCGCCGTGAAGGCCGCGGGCGTCACGTACAGGCAGCGACCGTCCGGATGCAACCCTTCCGGCACTTCCGCCACGTTGTGGTACATCAGGATGGGTATCGCCATGCCGCCCCTCGCTGGAACAGCATGGTAGCGCACGGGCGGCTATCTGCTGATGGTGAACTTGCCGAAATCGACGCCCAGGTTCCAGCCCTTGCCGGTACCGCTCATGGCCAACGACACGTTGCCCTTGGTCATCACCGTGCCGTTGGCCGACGCCGCCGCGCCGGCGTGCGCGCCACCGGTCGCATAGGTCCCGAGGATCTCGTCGATGTGGAAGATGCCGGAGAACTTGCCGATCCCTTCGATCTGCTGCTTGCCGAAGGTCAGGCCGCCGCCGCGGCTGCGCAGGTGCACGCTCATCGACTGGCCGTTGCTGCAGGTGACGTTGCCGGTTCCCTCGGCCTTCTTGTAGAACGCGGACCAGCCGTGGAGCTCGAAGGTCATCTTGCAGCTTATTTCACCCGCGGCTTGCGCGCTGCCGGCGTACACGAGGGGTGCCGCGGCGAACAAGGTGGCAAGAATGAGGTTGCGTGCGACGTGCATGGTGGCCTCCGTATGAATGTCTGCGGTGCGGTCGGACCATTGTTGCCGATGATCCTGAACGAAGCCACACACGACCATCGCCCTGCCGGGCGCGACGCACGCGATCCGCAAGCAGTCAATCCAGCGTCCTGTCGAATTGCCGCCGGTATTCGACCGCGAACTCGTCCGTCGTGAAGCCATGGTTCTGGGTGCCGGGCCGTGCGATCTTCAACGCGCCCATCAACGACGCGATGCGTCCGGTGGTCGGCCAGTCGAATCCCTGCAGCAGCCCGTGCAGCAGCCCGGCGCGGTACGCATCGCCGCAGCCGGTGGGATCGACCACGGCGGCAGGCCTGGCGGAGGGAATCACATGCACCTTGCCGCCGGCATGGATGATCGAGCCATCCGCACCGCGGGTGACGATGTAGGCCTTCACCTTCGCCGCGATCTCGATTTCCGACCAACCGGTGCGCTCGGTCAACAGGCTGGCTTCGTAGCTGTTGGCGGCCACGTAGTCGGCCTGTTCGATGAAGGCGCGGAATTCCTCGCCATTGAACAGCGGCATGGCCTGGCCGGGATCAAAGATGAAGGGCGTGCCCTGTGCCGCGAAATCGCGTGCGTGTTGCAACATGCCGTCACGCCCGTCCGGCGCGACGATGCCGAGCGCGACGCCGGACACGTCGCCCACCTTGTTCTGCTGGCTGCAACCCATCGCACCCGGATGGAAAGCCGTGATCTGGTTGTTGTCCTGGTCGGTGGTGATGAAGGCCTGCGCGGTGAAGGTGTCGGGGACTTCGCGCACGTGGTCGAGCGTGATGGCATGGCTCCGGAACCACTCGCGGTAGGGCGCGAAATCCTGCCCCACCGTCGCCATCGGAATCGGATGGCCGCCCAGCAACTTGAGGTTGTAGGCGATGTTGCCGGCACAGCCACCGAACTCGCGGCGCATCTGCGGCACCAGGAACGACACGTTCAACATGTGCACCTTGTTCGGCAGGATGTGGTTCTTGAACTGGTCCTCGAACACCATGATGGTGTCGTAGGCCATCGAGCCGCAGATCAGGGCACGGGACATTCGCCTGGGTTCCTTCTGGTTGGACACAAGCGGGACATCGTAACGGCCGCGCCACGCGGTTTCGACCCGAGTCGCCAAACAGCTCACGAAACCCGCATTTTTCCGCGATTCCGGCCTTGCGTGGCCATCGTGGCATGACTAGACTGGCCCGCTGTTTCCCTCCTGCCTGTCGTTCCAGGCCCGCACCTTCGGCTCGCGCATGTTCAAACTGTTCCGCGGCATCTTTTCCAACGACCTCTCGATCGACCTCGGCACCGCGAACACGCTGATCTACGTGCGCGACCAGGGCATCGTCCTGAACGAGCCTTCGGTGGTGGCGATCCGCCAGGATCGCGGCCCCGGCGGCCCGCGTGCGGTGGCGGCGGTCGGCAACGAGGCCAAGATGATGCTGGGCCGCACGCCGGGCAACATCGTCACCGTGCGGCCGATGAAGGACGGCGTGATCGCCGACTTCACCATGACCGAGGCGATGCTGCAGCACTTCATCAAGCAGGTGCACAAGAGCCGCTTCCTGCGCCCCAGCCCGCGCGTGCTGGTGTGCGTGCCGTGCGGTTCCACCCAGGTCGAGCGTCGCGCAATCAAGGAGTCGGCCGAAGGTGCCGGCGCGCGCGACGTGTTCCTGATCGAGGAGCCGATGGCGGCGGCGATCGGCGCCGGGATTCCGGTGCACGAGGCGCGCGGTTCGATGGTGCTGGACATCGGCGGCGGGACCTCGGAAGTCGCGGTGATGTCGCTGAACGGCATCGTGTACTCGCAGTCGGTCAGGATCGGCGGCGACCGCTTCGACGAAGCCATCATCAACTACGTGCGCCGCAGCAACGGCACCCTGATCGGCGAGCCGACGGCCGAACGCATCAAGATCGAGGTCGGCTGCGCGATCCAGCAGAAGGAAGTGCGCGAGATGGAAGTCTCGGGGCGCAACCTCGCCGAGGGCGTGCCGCGCATGTTCACCATCAATTCCAACGACGTCCTGGAAGCCCTGCGCGAGCCGTTGCACGGCATCGTCGCGGCGGTCAAGGCGGCGCTGGAACAGACCCCGCCGGAATTGTGCTCGGACGTGCACGAGCGCGGCATCGTGTTGACCGGCGGCGGCGCGTTGCTGCGCGACCTCGACAAGCTGATCTCCGAGGAAACCGGGCTGTACGTGCAGGTCGCCGACGATCCGCTGACCTGCGTCGCACGCGGCGGCGGGCGGGCGCTGGAACTGATCGACATGCATGGAAGCGACTTCTTCGCTTCGGAGTGACCCTTGAACAACCTGCTGTGCTCGGGACCATGTTTGTGCGATCGTCCTTGATCACTGCGTTGACTGTCGCGCAGACGCTGCGATGTGACGGCGGGCAACCATCCGTGGTGCGGGCGCCGGCCCGGCCATCCTTGGCCGGGCGCTCAGTCGGGCACGCGATGCCCCCGGCATCGCGTAAGCGCTCGCCTTCGCCCTGACTTTCCACAACAACCGCTTCGATCAAGGTGCGCGCTGAAAAGCTTCATTGGCTTGCGGCGTTTTCGTGGACCATGCCGCCACGGCTTGCCGACATTGTTGTTACGCTGTAGCTCCGCTCCACCCCACCCGCACCGCCATGGCGCTTCCGCAAAAGGAATCCACTCCGATCTTCTCGGATGCGACCGCGGGCACGCTGCGCCTGATTGCGTATCTCGCGCTGGCCGCGGTGCTGATGGTGCTGGACCATCGCAACGGCTGGCTGCACCGGGCCCGCTATGCCGGCGCGGCGGCGATCGTGCCGATCTACAAACTGGCGGCGGCGCCCGCCGACTGGATCCACGCCGCCAGCACCACGCTCACCCAGCACAGCAAGCTGGTCGACGAAAACCGGCAACTGCGCGAAGCGCTGCTGTTGGCCGAGGCGCGCCTCAACCGCATGCATGCGGTCACCCAGCAGAACGAGCGACTGAAGCAATTGCTGGATACGCAGCAACTGTTGGGCATGCACGCGCAGCTGGCGCGCTTGATCGACGTGCAACTCGGGCCTACCCGCGACCGCGTGATGCTCAACGTCGGCGTCGACGAGGGCGTGCACGTGGGCCAGACCGTGATCGATTCGCACGGCGTGATGGGTCAGATCGTCGAGGTCCTGCCGCACGCTTCGGTGGCGATGCTGGTGATCGACCCCGACCACGCGGTGCCGGTGATGGCCAGCCGCACCGGCCTGCGCGGGATCGCGCATGGCACCGGCGACGCAGACCAGTTGGTGGTGCCGAACCTGCCTTTGTCGTCGGACGTGAAGAACGGCGACCAATGGGTCACGTCGGGCCTGGGCGGGCGCTTTCCGGCAGGCTTTCCCGTCGGCACCGTGACCCAGTTGAAACGCGACGCTTCCGGGATGTTCCTCGAGGCGCTGGTGAAGCCCGCGGCGCAACTCGAGCGCAGCGGCGAGGTGCTGCTGCTGCGCGACCAGCCCGACCCGGTCGGCCCGCCCGCGCCCGCGCCGGAAGTCGGCCCTCCGGATTCGCTGGCGCCACGCGCGACACAAGGGGGACGGAGGGCATTAAATAGCGATTTAATGCCCTCCGTCCCCTCGCAACCGGCGACCGCAGGAACCACGCCATGAACCGCATGCGTGCACAGGGTTGGGCGTTCTGGATCGGCATCGCGCTGGCACTGTTGCTGATGCTGATGCCGCTGCCGGCGTTGATCCAGCCGCTCAAACCGTACTGGCCGGCGCTGGTGCTGATGTACTGGTCGCTGGAAGCCTCCGATCGCGTAAGCGTCGGGCTCGCGTTCTGCGTCGGCATTGTTGCCGACCTCCTGAACGGTGCGCTGCTCGGCGACCAGGCGCTGCGCCTCGCGGTACTGGTGTTCATCGTGCTGCGTTTCCGTTCGCGCCTGCGCTTCTTCCCGATGTGGCAGCAGGCGCTGGCGGTGTGGCTGCTGCTGCTCAACAACCAGGTGCTGCAGGCCCTGATCCGCGCCTTCGCGGGCGACTCGCCGATGCCCGCGCTGTCGTGGCTGTCGCCGGCGGTGGGCGCGGCGATCTGGCCATTCGTGTTCCTGCTGCTGGATGACGTGAACACGCGCCTGCGCGGGAACAAGGCGGCATGAACGGCCACGGCGAGCTGCCGGACGAACGCGCCAAGCGCGCGCGCTTCGGACGCCGCGCGCTGGCCGGCTTCGCGATCATGCTGGCGCTGGTGCTGGCGGTGGCCGGGCGCTTCGTTTACCTGCAGGTGCACGAGCACGCCGAATACTCGACCCGCGCCAAGGCCAACCGGGTGCGCCTCCGCCACCTGCCGCCGCCACGCGGGTTGATCTACGATCGCGAGGGAAAACTGCTGGCCGACAACATACCGGCGTTCCGGCTGGACGTGATCCCCGACAAGGTCCAGCACATGGACGCGATGCTGCAACGCCTCGCGATGGTGGTGCCGTTGACCGACGACGACATCCGCCGCTTCAAGCAGGGCCTCAGGCAGCACCGCACGTTCGAGCAGGTGCCGCTGAAATTCCGCCTCACCGAAAGCGAGCGCGACCGCTTCGCGGTCGACCAGTGGCAGTTCCCGGGCGTGAGCGTGGACCCTTACCTCACGCGCAACTATCCCTACGGCGCCGAGTTCGCGCACGTGACCGGCTACGTCGGGCGCATCGACGAGAAGGAGCAGGCGAGGCTCGATCCGGACCGCTACGCCGGCACCACCCACGTCGGCAAGACCGGCCTCGAAAAGCAATACGAAGACCTGCTGCACGGCACGCCCGGTTACGAACTGGTCGAAGTCAACGCCGACCAGCGTCCGCTGCGCGTGCTGCAACGCGTGCCGGCGAAACCCGGCAGGAACCTCTACCTGACCATCGACGAACGCCTGCAGAGGGCGACGATCACGGCCTTCGCGGGCCAGACCGGCGCCGCGGTCGCGATCGATCCGCGCAACGGCAACGTGCTGGCGATGGTGACCGTGCCGAGCTTCGATCCCAACCTGTTCGTCAACGGCATCAGCCAGGCCGATTACTCCGCGCTGCTGGACGACCCGGAAAAACCGCTGCTGAACCGCGCGATGCGCGGCGGCTATCCGCCGGGCTCCACGGTCAAGCCGTTCATCGGGCTGGGTGGCCTCGAACTCGGCTTGCGCAAACCCGACGATACGGTGTTGTCCACCGGCACCTTCTACATTCCCGGCGTCGCGCGCGGCTATCGCGACGACCAGCGCTACGGCGCCGGCCGCGTGAACCTGATGCAGGCGATCACGCAATCGGTCAACACGTACTTCTATTCGCTGGCGCTGCAGATGGGCATCGGCAGGCTCGACCAGTGGATGGCCAAGTTCGGTTTCGGCAGTCCCACCGGCATCGACCTGCCCGACGAAACCGGCGGCGTGCTGCCGTCGCCAGAATGGAAGCGCAAGACCTTCAAGCAACCCTGGTACCCGGGTGAAACCGTGATCTCGGGCATCGGGCAGGGCTACTGGATGGTGACGCCCATGCAGATGGCGCACGCATTGGCATCGCTGGCCGACGGCGGGCGCTCGTACACGCCGCACCTGCTGGCGGCGACCAGCGAGGGACTGGAGACGCCGGAAACACCCTATCCGCAAGCGCCGCCCCGGCAGCTCACGCACGATCCAGCCGACATCGCCGCGGTCATGCAGGGCATGCTGGGCGTGGTCAACAGCCCGCTCGGCACCGCCTACAAAGCCGGCATCGGCAAGGACTTCCCCTACCTCATCGCGGGCAAGACCGGCACCGCCGAGCGCTATTCGCGCACCAGCGAGGCGTACAACACCAACCGCAACGCGCAATACCTCGCCGAACGCCACCGCGCGTGGTTCATCTGTTTCGCGCCCGCCGACCATCCGCAGATCGCGATCGCGGTGGTGCTGGAGCGTGGCGCATGGGGCGGCAGCGCGGCGGCGCCGATCGCGCGCAAGATGCTGGACCAGTGGCTGGCCGACACGCCGCCCTCCGATCGCCCGCCACCCATCACGACCCCGGCGACCCAGACCGCCGCCGCGCCGATCACGCCATGAACGAACTGGTCGCCAGTTTCGGCGGACGCGCGCGGCGGATCGCGCGACGCATCTTCTCGCGCCCGCGCATCGACCTGCCGCTCGCGATCGGGCTGTTCGCGCTCGCGCTGGCCGGCCTGACCGTGCTGTACAGCGCCAGCAACCTCAACACCTCGATGGTGGCCGGACAGGCCTCGCGGTTCCTGATCGGCGCGGCGCTGCTGCTGGCGGTATCGCGCATCCCGCCCAGCCTGCTGCGCGCGTGGACACCATGGTTTTACCTGCTCAGTTGCATCCTGCTGCTGGTGCTGACGGTGCTCGGCGAGGGCCGCGGCGCCGACCGCTGGCTGGACCTCGGCGTGATCCGCTTCCAGCCCTCCGAACTGATGAAACTCGCGATGCCGATGATGATCGCGTGGTACCTGCACCCGCGTCCGCTGCCGCCACGCTGGCGCGACATCGCGGCGGTCGGCATCCTCACCGGCATCCCCGCGTTGCTGATCGTCAAGCAGCCCGACCTCGGCACCGCGCTGCTGGTGGTGGCGTCCGGCATGTTCGTGCTGTTCCTGGCCGGCCTGCAGTGGTGGAAGATCGGCGCGATGCTGGCCGCGCTCGCGGGTGCCGCGCCGATCGCCTGGCACTTCCTGCACGACTACCAGCGCGAACGCGTGCTGACCTTCCTGCACCCCGAGAACGACCCGCTCGGCACCGGCTGGCACATCATCCAGTCGATGATCGCGGTGGGTTCGGGCGGCCTGGCCGGCAAGGGCTTCAACCAGGGCACCCAATCGAAACTCGAGTTCCTGCCCGAGCACACCACCGATTTCATCTTCGCGGTGCTGGGCGAGGAATTCGGCCTGGTCGGCGTGCTGGTGCTGCTGGCGTTGTACGTGTTCATCGTCGGGCGCTGCCTGTGGATCGCGGCCAACGCGCGCGACACCTGGTCGCGGCTCACGGCCGGCGCCCTCGGGCTGGCCTTCATGGTGTACGTGATCGTCAACGGCGGCATGGTTTCCGGCTTCCTCCCGGTGGTCGGCGTGCCGCTGCCGCTGGTGAGTTACGGGGGGACTTCCGCGATCACGCTGCTCACGGGTTTCGGGGTGGTGATGTCGATCCATGCACACAGGAAGTGGACGCCGTAGCGCGGGCCACCCGCCATTGCCGTCATCCCGGCGCAGGCCGGGATCCATCTGCTCGCAAGCACATCACGCCCGTATTGGGTTCCGCTCGCCTCGGCGGCGAGCGGGGTACTTTTTGTTTCGGCAAAAAGTACCCAAAAACCATTGCGCCTGAGGCGGTAATCTCGACAACGTCCTGTTGTCTCGATTGCCCTTGCCGCTTACCGATCGCGCACCGGCGCGAGACTACTCGCCACATCCCTGTGGCTCGCCCTTCGCTGACGCTCAGGGCCGCCTTCGGCGTTCAAATCGGCAGTCCCTGCCGATTTAGTCCTGCATCCCTGCAGTCGGACATGCGCGCCTTGCTCGCGCGATCGTCGGCGCGGCTGCGGCACCGCCAACGGCGCCCGTATCGCTCCGCTGCCGGCCATCCATGGCCTCGTGCGAAGCAAGACCAAACGGCAAGCCTCGACATGGCCGCGCGCAGGAGGCGCGCTAGCAGGGGCCCCTCGAACACGGCGAGCGGACGACGAATCAGTCCGAAGGATGGCCCGCAGGATGCGGGCCAGTTCGCCGTGGGTACATGGATGTACCGTCGGCGAACCCCGGCGACCGCGAGCAAACCCGTAGTCCATGGATGGACGAAGGGCGTGTTCGCGGGGTCGCCTTTCTCTTGGTGACTTCTCTTTGGCGACGCAAAGAGAAGTCACACGCCCGCCCGGGTGGCGGGCGGAAAAAGACAGGGACGTCGAAACACCCGGCAGGAACAAAACCGCCTGTGGATGCAGGCATCTCGATCGGTGAGAGCGCAGGCGCCAGCGCTGACTCGCTAGAATGCGCGTTTGCCTTGCAAACCGCGCTGCGCGCGGCACCTCAGGACCCGCGATGGACAAGAGTTTCGACCCCAAGCAGATCGAATCGAAGTGGTACGCGCGCTGGGAAGACGCGGGCTGCTTCAAGCCGTCCGGAAAGGGCGAACCGTATTCGATCCTGTTGCCGCCGCCGAACGTCACCGGCACGCTGCACATGGGCCACGCGTTCCAGCAAACCATCATGGACGCACTGATCCGACACGCGCGGATGTCCGGCAGGAACACCTTGTGGCAGGGCGGCACCGACCACGCGGGCATCGCCACGCAGAAGATCGTCGAGAACCAGTTGGCCGCGGAAGGCAAGGCGCGCCATGACCTCGGCCGCGAGCAGTTCGTCGAACGCGTGTGGCAGTGGAAGCAGGAATCGGGCAATGGCATCTACAAGCAGATGCGCCGGTTGGGCGCAAGCGTCGACTGGTCGCGCGAACGCTTCACGATGGACGAAGGCCTGTCCGCCGCGGTACGCAAGGTGTTCGTCGAGTGGTACCGCGCCGGCCTGATCTATCGCGGCAACCGGCTGGTGAACTGGGACCCGGTGCTGATGACCGCGGTGTCCGACCTCGAAGTCAACAATGTCGAGCGCGATGGGCACCTGTGGTCGATCCGCTACGACGTGATCGATCCGCAACCCGGCGCCCCTGATCACGTGGTGATCGCGACCACGCGCCCGGAAACCATGCTGGGCGACGTCGCGGTGGCGGTGCATCCCGAGGACGAGCGTTACGCGAAGCTGGTCGGCAAGCGTCTGCGATTGCCACTCACAAATCGCGAGATTCCGGTCATCGCCGATGATTACGTGGACCGCGAATTCGGTACCGGCTGCGTGAAGATCACGCCGGCGCACGACTTCAACGACTACGCGATCGGACAGCGACACAAGCTGGACACGATCGGTATCCTGACGCTGGATGCGAAGGTCAATGACAACGCACCGGAAAAATACCGCGGTATGGACCGCTATGTCGCACGCAAGGCGATCCTTGCGGACCTGGAAGCAGAAGATCGTCTTGTCGAAACCAAACCGCACAAGCTGCAGGTTCCGGTAAGCCAACGCTCGGACGCGGTGATCGAGCCGATGCTCACCGACCAGTGGTTCGTGGACCTGACTTCAAACAAGGGGCGCACAGCGATCACGCAGCCAGCGCTGGATGCGGTACGCAACGGCGACATCAAGTTCGTGCCGGAGAACTGGGCGACCACGTACACGCAATGGCTGGACAACATCCAGGACTGGTGCATTTCGCGCCAGCTGTGGTGGGGCCACCGGATTCCCGCGTGGTACGACGAAGCCGGCAACATTTTCGTGGGCGAAGACGAGGCGGACGCGCGCACGCATGCAAGCGTGCAACCCGTCGGTGCGTTGAAACAGGACGACGACGTGCTGGACACGTGGTTCTCCTCCGCGCTGTGGCCCTTCTCCACGCTTGGCTGGCCATCGAACGAGCCGGTGAAAAACGAACGTGGCGAGATCGTCGCGAACTGGTCGGCCGACAAGATCTTCCTGCCGAGCGCGGTGCTGGTCACCGGCTTCGACATCATCTTCTTCTGGGTCGCGCGGATGGTGATGACGACCCTGTACTTCACGAAGCAGGTGCCGTTTCGCGAGGTCTACATCAATGCGATCGTGCGCGACGCGGAAGGCCAGAAGATGTCGAAGTCCAAGGGCAATACCCTGGACCCGCTGGACCTGATCGACGGCATCACCCTGCCCGCGCTGGTCGAAAAATCCACGAAGTCGCTGCTGATCCCGCAGGTGCGCGAGAAAGTGGAGAAGCGCATCCGCAAGGATTATCCCGACGGCATCGCCGCGATCGGCACCGACGCGTTGCGCTTCACCTTTGCGGCGCTGGCGAGTTACAGCCGCACCATCAACTTCGACCTGAAACGCGCCGACGGCTACAAGGCGTTCTGCAACAAGCTGTGGAACGCGGCGCGGTTCGTGTTGATGAACATGAAGGACTCCCCCCACCCCAACCCTCCCCCGCATGCGGGGGAGGGCGGCGAGCGCGCAGCGCGAGTGGGAGGGGGGCCGCAAACCGAGGCGGAGCGCTGGATCCTCACCCGCCTGCACGCGACGCTCGTGGAAGTCGAACAGCATTTCGCGACGTACCGTTTCGATCACCTCGCACAGGCGCTCTACGAATTCGTGTGGAACGAATACTGCGACTGGTTCCTGGAACTTTCGAAACCCGCGTTGAATGGCGACGATGCCGAAGCCGCCGCGTCCACGCGCCATACCTTGCTGGTGGTGCTGGAAACCGCGCTGCGCGCACTGCACCCGGTCATCCCGTTCATCACCGAGGAAATCTGGCAATCGGTGGCACCTCAACTCGGCTTGCAAGCGCCAGGCATTCTTGATCGGCCCTACCCGCGCGCGGACGAATTCGTGGTGGACGATACGGCCAGCGCCGAGATCGAATGGTTCAAGGCGGTATTGACCGGCGTGCGCAAGATTCGTTCGGAAATGAACATCGCGCCGGGCAAGACCATTCCGTTGTTGCTGGCCGACGGCGATGCGGACGATCGCCGCCGGGCTGACAAGTTCTCCGCCCAGATCGGATTCCTCGCGCGCTGCGAGGTGCCCCGCTGGCTGGCAGCGAACGAGGCCGAGCCTGCGGCGGCAGCCGCCATTGTCGGCAACTTGCGCGTACTGATCCCGCTGGCCGGCCTGATCGACCTCGACGCCGAGCGCGCACGCCTCAAGAAGGAGATCGCGCGCATCGAAGGCGAGAAGAAGAAATCCGAAGGCAAGCTCGGCAACGCGAACTTCGTGGACCACGCGCCCGCCGAAGTGGTCGAGCAGGAACGCACGCGCTTGTCCGACTGGAACACCCAACTGGATGCGTTGCGCGGCCAGGTGGAAAGGCTGCAAGCCTGACGCGCCACGCTACTCCAACTGCCCGGCTTCGCCCGGAAACAACACGTCGATGAAGCCGAAGCGCGTGAAATCGGTGATGCGCGAAGGATACAGCCGCCCGATCAGGTGATCGCATTCGTGCTGCACCACGCGCGCGTGGAAACCTTCGGCGGTGCGGTCGATCGCCACACCACTCGGATCCACGCCCTGGTAACGGATCAATGAGTGCCGGTTCACGACGCCGCGCAGGCCGGGCACCGACAGGCACCCTTCCCAGCCCTCCTCCATGTCGTGCGACAGCGGCGTGATCAACGGGTTCAGCAGGATGGTGCGGGGCACTTCGGGCTCATCGGGATAGCGGTCGGAGTGCTCGAAGCCGAACACCACCAGTTGCAGGTCCACGCCGATCTGCGGCGCGGCGAGGCCCACGCCATCGGCCGCCTGCATGGTCTCGAACATGTCGGTGATGAGCTCGTTCAACGCGGCGGTGCCGAACATCGTGGTCGGTACCGGCGGCGCCACGCGCAGCAGGCGGGGGTCACCCATCTTGAGGATTTCACGGATCATGGCTGCAATCCCCTCCGGGTCGTTTGTTGGCTCCAGTCAGAATCGGAGTGTACACAGCGGCCGATGAACACGGCGCGGCGGAATCAGGCACGCCGTGCGCGCAGCCACAGCGATGGCGCCGTCCACGCGAAGTGCGCGCCGATGCCGCACCACACCAACATGCGCGTCAGCGGATGGCGGGCCGCGGGATCGAACTTGCGGAACCATCGCCACATGCCGCGGTGCTTGTGCCAGCTCACGAACACCGGCCGATGCCGGCTGGACCCGCCCTTGCCGTGATGCACGCGCACGTTGCCTGCCAGCAGCACCTTGTAGCCCGCGTCACGCGCGCGCCGGCACAGGTCGAGATCCTCGCAATGCAGGAAATAGCCTTCGTCGAAGCCCTGCAGGCGTTCGAACGCGTTGCGCGGCAACAGCAGCAGCGCGCCGGACACGTTCTCGGTTTCGACCACTGCATCCGGAACGGGACCGGGTACGTTGATACCTTCGCGCGACGGATCTTCCGCTTCGCGACGGTCCCGCCCGGTCAGCGCATTCAACGACCGCCGCAACAACGGATCGCGCCGCCGCGAAGCCGGATCGGGCGTACCGTCCGCATCGCACACCACCGCGCCGACCACGCCCGCGCCATGTTGCACGCGCAGCACCTCGAGCATGCGCGCCAGCGAATCCGGTTCCAGCAGGCAATCCGGGTTCAGCACCAGCAACGCATCGCCGCGTGCCGCGTGCGCAGCGACGTTCGCGGCCGACCCGAACCCGAGGTTTGCGTGGTTGTAGAGGACCCGCACGCGCCCGTCGTTCTCGAACGCGCGCGCGATCGCCTGCGGCACGCCATCACGCGACCCGTTGTCGACGATGATCAGCTCGACCGGAACGCTCGACGCCAGCGCGCGCGTCACGCATTCGCGCAACGACGGACCGCTGTCGGCGGCGACGATCAGGACAGAAACGGGAACAGGCATCCGCGCAGTCTTACCGAAAGAGTTTCAACTTGAAATCACGATGGTCAGCGTCCGCGCGAAGTTCAACCATTTCGCTGCGTTCCGCATTTTGATCCGCCTTCCCGGCGAACTGTCGTATCGCGGTATCAGATGCCTACTGCTGCGCGATCAACATGCCCTCGATATGAAGGGTATCCGCGATCGCGCTGCGCAAGCGTTCGGCGGCGACGCGATCCACCACCGGGCCCGCGTACACGCGCCAGCGGTCGCCGACATCAGTCGAGACGGCCTGCACGTAGCTCGCATAGCCGAGCCGCTGCAGGCGCTGCCGCAACCGCTCGGCGGCGTTGCTTTCGCCGAACGAAGCCACCTGCACCGACCAGTCCCCGGATCGGATGGCGGCAGGCGCGGGCGGACTCGCGGCGGCGGCCGAAGCGTGCGCGGGCTGGATGGTCGCTGGTGCCGGCGGTGAATCCTGGGGTTGCGCGGGCCCACTGGTCGCGGGCTCGCCGCCGGAAGGTTCGGTGGCAGGCGCGGCAGCGCCCTTGGGCAGGATCGGCTTCAACGATTCGAACTGGGTCTGGTATTCGTCGGTGATGCGGCGCGCATCTTCCGGGTTGCGGATGATGCGCGGCGTGATCAGCACGATCAATTCGGTACGCGTCCGGTTGCGATCGGTGGTGCCGAACAGGCGTCCCAGCACCGGGATGCGGTTGAGGAACGGCACGCCGTTGTCCTGGATCGTGTCGGTCTGCTGGATCAGGCCGCCCAGCAGCACGGTCTGTCCGCTCTGCACCGCGACTTCGGTACTGAGCGCGCGGTTGGTGATGGTGTAGTTGCCGTACTGGTCCTTGGTGGTCGGCTTGCTGACGATCTGCTGGATGTCCATGTACACCAGCCCGCCGGGACTGACCCGCGGCACCACGTCCAGCAGCACGCCGGTATCGATGTAATTGACCGCCGTGGCGTTGACCGAGCCGGCGGTGCCGCCGGTGCCGAGGCCCGGGATGATCGCGGTCTGCACGACCGGGATCTTCTCGCCGACCTTGAAGGTGGTTTCCTGGTTGTTGAGCACCACCGTGGACGGCGCCGACAGTACCTTGGCGTCGCCGCTGCTTTCCATGGCGCTGATCGCGAATTGCAGCTTGTTGCCCGCGAACGAATAGAACAGCGCGGGTGGATTGGTGACGTTGTAGTTGACCCCACCCAGCCCCACCGCGCCCTGGTGGCGGCGGAACGACTGGTTGGTGTTGGGCGGCGAACCGGGCTCGGTACCGATCAGGCCGCCCAGGTAATACTGCACGCCGAACTGGAATTCGCCGGTCAGGTTGACCTCCAGCACGCGGGTCTCGATCTGCACCTGCAACGGTTTTTCATCGAGCCGCTGGATCACCGGCAGCAGTTTTTCCCATTGACCCGGCGTGGCGCGGATCAGCAACTGGTTGTTCTCGTTGACCGCCGCGATGCGCACGCCTTCGCTGGTGGTGAATGCGACGTTGCCCTGCCCGGCCTGCTGCTGGCGGCGGCTCTGGGTCGCCCCCGAGACGATGCCGGTGTCGCCGCTGCCGAACTCGCCGCTGCCGTTCGCTCCCATGCCCCCGGGGTAATTGTTGTTCGACGTGAAGTCGCCGAATCCCTGCTGCGCGCCGAGTCCGCCTTGCGAAGACTGCTCCAGCGGCGAGAACCCCGGCGCCACTGCACCCGCGGGCGTCTGCTGGCTTCCGACGGGATTGCCGAACAGTTCGTTGATGTGCCTGGCGAGATCGGACGCCTTCACGTTGAGCACGTTGTACACGTACAGCCCCGACGCGTTGCCGGCGCCGTTGTCGATGGTGGTGACGAGCTTGCGTACTTCGTCGAGGTACGACGGCTGCGGCGTGATCACCACCAGCGAGTTGCTGTGCTTCAGGGGGATCAGCCGGACCATGCCAGACAGGCTGCCCGCGGCGCCGCTGCCGGCGTTGCCCATGATCGACTTGACGTCGTTGCCTCCCGGCACGACGGACGTGTCATTGCTCCTTGCGGCGCCGGCCTGTTCGTTGAAAACCGTGTTCAGTTGGCTGACCAGGTCTTCCGCCTGCACGTGCTGCAGCGGGATCACCGCCACCGACATCCCGCGTAGCCAGTCCACGTCGAAGGTGCCCACGATGCGCTGGTAATTGGCCAGCTCGTCGGGCGTGCCGCCCATCACCAGCAGGTTGCGCAGCGGATCGACCAGCAGGAACGCCTTGGGATCGGCGAACGGCCTCAGCAATTTCTGCATCGCGTCGGCGGACACGTAGTGCAGCGGGAACAACTGCGCCGCGTAGCCCGCGCCCGGCGACACCGCGCCCAGGCCCGGCACCAGGTTGCCCGGCGCGGCCTGCTCGACCGGCACCACCAGATAGCCGGTGTTCTGTTGCACCAGCGCGTTGCCGGTCCACGACAGCAGCATCTGCAGGATCGGCAGCACCTGGCTTTCGGTCACCGGCTGCGAGGTGGAAAAGGTCACCGTGCCCTTGACGCTGGGCGAGATCGAGTAGTTGGCGTGCAGCACGTCGCCGAGCGTGGCCTTGACCACCGCCTGCACCGGCGTGTTGTCGAAATTGAAGGTGATGGTGCCGCCTTCGTTGGCGGCGCCGCCGACCCTGCCGCGCGCAGGCGCGGGATTGACGAATACCCCGGTGCCGTAATGGGTTTCCGGCGCGGTCGCGGTGGACAGCGGCTGGTTCTCCTGCCCGGTCGCGACGTTCAGCGGCTCGGGCACCGGCTTGTGGGTGCCGGCGATCGCCTCGCGCTGCAGCGAGTAATCGCTGTCCTGCCGGATTTGCGGCGCGCAACCCGCCAGCATCGCAGTCGCGAAGACCAACCCAAGCGTGGCCAACTTCTTGTACACGACATGCTCTCCACGATTCGGCCGTACCGCCGGGCGACGCGTGGCGCTCACTGCCCGCCATCCCTTTGCCGCGCCCTGCGCCGTTCGGCCTCGATGCGCGCCTTCAACGCCCGCGCGCGCGCCTCGGCCGAGTCCGGCCCCGACGCCTGCTGCGGATTCCGCACCCCGGGGCGGCTGACCATAGCAGAACCGGGCCCCTGGTCTTGCATCGGGACCGGTTGCCCGGCTTCCGGGGGTTCTGGCGCATTGTCCGCCTCCGGCGCCGGCCCGGGAATCAACTGCAATTGCACGCGCGAACCGGAAGCCTCGACCACTGCGCTGCGCGGATGCAGTTCCACCAGCACCGGTCCGTCGCGCGGGGGCTGGCCTTCCACCACGCGGTAATCCCTGCCGCTGGCCTTGTCGTGCAGGATCGCCATCTTGAGGTGGGGCAGCATGATCACGCCGGTGAGTTGCAGGTCGCCGCTGGCCGCGCCGTCGCCCGCCGCGGCGGGCTCGGGCGTGCGGGTCGGGCTGAACAGCGGGTGTTGCCAGACCTCGGCGTATTGATCCAGCGGCGGTACCGCCGGCGCCGGCAGCGCGTTCCCCGCCGGCGGCAATGACGCCGGCGCCGCGTGGTCCTGCCAGCGCGCGCCACGGCCCAGCCCCGCCCACAGCGCGATCAACAACAAGGCCAGCAGCACGGCAACGACCCCGAGCGCGGGACCGAGGCGGCGGCGGTCGGCGGCGTTCATGGCGTGGCGGGCCGCAGGTAGCCGGACAGGGTGATTTGCGCCTGCATGCGTCCGGACGGCGAGCGCGCCAGGATCAAATTGTTCACGAACAGGTACGGCAGGCCGCGATCGAAATCGTGCAGGACCGCCGTCAGCGGTTGCAGGCCGCAATCCAGGGTGATGCTGACGCTGACGCGGTGGAACGGCTCGTTGGCGGTGTCCTGTTCGATCGGCATCTTGGAGGGCATGTTGCAGCCCGCGCCTTCGCCCGCGTGCGCGGCGACCACGTCGGTGGCGCGCTGGATCAGGTTCGCCGCGGCGGCACTGGGATCGCTGGCCGAAAGGAATGCGCCCACCGTGGCGCCGCCCTGCTGCAGGCGTGCCACGCGCCTTTCCAGTTCCGGCTGCTCGGCGATCGCCGCGGCGTATTTGGCGTGGATCGCGCGCAGGTCCCGCATCTGGCTGTCCACGTTCATCAGTGGCGCAACGAACCACCAGTGCAGCAACACGAAATACGCCATCGCCAGCACCACCAACGCCAGCGCGATCGCCGCGATCCGCGATTGCGCGGGCGTCAGCCGCTTCACCCCGCCCTGGCGTGCGTCAGCGGGCATCGGCGGCCTGCGTCTGGCGTATCCGCGCGACCAGTTCGAAACGCTCCTTGCCGGTCGCCGGATCGGGCTGGATCACGCCCTGCAGCTTCGGTTCCTGCAACACCCCGGAACTGCCCAGGGTGTCGACCAGCGCCGCGGCCTTGGCCGCTTCGCCCTTGATGTCGAGGCCGCCCGAATCGTCCAGCGTCAGCATGTCCAGCCACGCGCTGTCGGGCAGGCGGCGGGTCAGGTCGTCCAGCACCGTGAGCGCGGACGGGTTCTCCGCCTTGCGCTTGACCAGGAATCTGGACGCCGCGATCGCGCCGGTGAGCTGCGCGCGCAGTTGCTCCGACTGCGTGGCTTTCGCGCGCATCGCATCGACGTCCGCCTGCATCGCCGCCAGCGCGGCGCGACGGTTGTCCAGCCACTGCGACAACACCAGCACCACCAGCAGCACGCATGCCGCGAGCAGGATCCAGTTCGTGCGACGGCGTCCGTCGATGCGTCGCGGACGGCGTTCGGGCGGCAACAGATCCACCCCGGCCAGCGCGCCGTCGCCGCCCTGCACGTCGATGGCGTCGGGTGCGGCGCCGAGTGCCGCGAAGCGCTCCAGCAAGGGATCGATGCCGGATTTCGGCGCGACCACGAGGTCCAGCGCGACATGCCCGGAAGGCGCCGGGTCGCGGCTGACGCGCACGGCGTAATACACCTGGTCGGGCTTGAACGGCGTCTGCCGATCGATCTCATAACCGGCCACGCGACGCGCTTCGGCGGCGGCGGCCGCCGGCACCACCAGCCGTCGCACCAATACTTGAGCCGCGGGCACCACCAGCAACAACCGGCGGTCATCGGGATCGATGCCCCGGCAGGCCTCGGCGAAGGCCGCACGCTGTGCATCCTCGGGCAGCCCGGACTCGATGTTCGCCAAGGTGGCGCCGCTGCGCGCGCGTCGCACCGTCGCGACGCCGTCATGCGCGGCCAGCCACAACACGTCGGGACCGCGGCGTATCCATTCGCGCAGGCGCACCGGCAGCACCGCGGTCAGCTCCCCGCCCCACCAGCGCAGGAACGCCGGCAGCGGCGAACGCCGCCACGCCAGCTTCGCGCGTTCCAGGGATTGTGTGGTTGCGCTTGCCATCAGGCCGCCTGCTTCATGGCGCTGCCACGGAATCCGCACGCCAGTCGAGCACTTTGTACGGGCGCGCCTGGGTCCCCGTCAACGCCACCCTGATGGTGACATCCAACCCGACACGGGTGCCGTCGGGCAGCGTGGCGGTGCTGAATACCCGTTCGACCACGCCGCCATAGCCCGCCACCAACTGGCCGTTGGCCACCGTGCCGAAGGCCTGGCCGTTGCCCGCGCCGCGTTGCGCCGCGCGCAGGCGACGGTCGGCCACCTGGGCCTCGGCCTGTTGCAGGCCACCCCCGCGCAGCGCCGCCAGCGCCAACGCGCCCGAATACGAGGCGTCGGGGAAATTGCGTCCGGAAAACACCGTCAGCGCGGGTTCGACTTTCGCATACAGCGCAGCGTCCATGCCCGGCAGGCGCGCCAACTGGTCGATGCTGCGGAACGGCCCATGCGGCTGGCCGGCCGCCGCGGACGCGATACCGGCGGCAGCCATCCCCTGCGGGGTGCCGCCGCGCCAATCCGCGATCGCATTCGCGAGCCCGTCGGCGCGCGTGCGATCCGCGCCGGCCGCCTCGAACAGGCCGCGCAACAGCTCGGGCGGGCTGGCGTTGAGGTCGAGCATGCCGCTCGCATCCACCACCCGCACCGTGACTCTGGCGCCGCCGAAATCGAAAACGTAGGGACGCCCGTCCGGAACCCACTGGTCGCGCAAACCCGGCTCGCGCAAACCGGCGACCGCGTGCGCGAGCCCGGCTTCGGCCGCCAGCTCCGCGCGCACCCGCTCGGAACCGTACAGCGCCGCCTCGCTCTGGCTGCGCGACGCCGCCGCCACGCCGACCAGCAGCGCCGCCAGCAGCACCGTCGCCCACAACACCAGCAGCAATGCGGCGCCGCGCTGGTGGCGCCGGCTCACGGTGCACCGCCGATCTGGGCACCGAAGCCCTCGCCACTGTGCAGCGGGATGACCATGTCGGGGAACGGCACCCGCGCGCGCCAGCCGGGATCGACGTGGACGCGCACCGCCAGCGGCAAGCCGCCTGTGGTCAGCCAGTCGTCGCGCCACGCCGCCGGCTTGCCGAATGCGGCCGCGGCGAGGTACTGGAACCTGCCGCCGCGCAGGTCCCGCAGCAGCACGTGGCGCACGGGTTCGCCGCTGGCCGGTGCATCGCCGGTATAGGGCTGGTACGCCAGCCACAGCGTCATGCCCTGCCCGCCCTGTTCGATGCTCAGGGTTTGCAGGTACAAGCCCGCGTGTCCCGACTGCAGCGGCAAGGGTGCGACGTAACTCATCGACGCGGCATTGCCTTCGAACATGCGCGCGCGTGTGCCGGTCTCGGTAACCCAGGGTTGTATTCCGGCCGCCGCGACGTGGCGGCGCAGGAACTGCTGCACGCTGCGTACCTCCTCGCTCTGCGCCATCACCGCATCCGCGCCACGGCGGACCCGCGTGGCGCCGGCCAGCGCGCCCCACACGCCGAGCATCACCAACGCCAGCAAGGCCAGCGCCAGCAGGATTTCCAGCAGGGTGAAGCCGGCCTGGCGACGCGTGCGTTTCATGGTTGCGTGTCCGGCGGCGCCTGCGCGCGCTGCGTCGACAACCGCAGGCTGCGACCCGCGCCGTATTGCACCGCGATGTCGAGTTGATACAGGTCGATGGCCGACGCCTGCGCCAGCAACGCGCCCTGCTGCGGCGCTGCCACGCCGCCCGCGGCGCCCTGCGCGGATGCGGATTTCGGCAACGCGTGGACCTTCAGCGTCCAGTGCATGCCGTCGTCGAAGTTTCCCGACAAGGCCTCGTTGTGCAGCGGCGCCGTCAAGCCCTGTTCGGCCAACAGGCTTTGCGCGCGCTCGACCGCGGTCGACAGCGCCGCGCTGCGGCCCGCGTTCTGCGCAGCCTTGCCGAGCGCGCCGAGACCCACCGCGAAGGCGATCGCCAGCAGCGCGATCGCGGCCAGCACCTCGATCAGGGTGAAGCCGCGCGTGCTACTCATGGCGCTGGTCCACCGTCACGGCGCCGGTCAGCCAATCCACGTCGACGCGCACGCTGCGGTGTTCGCCGACGAGCACGATGTTGCCGCCGCTGGAACTGCCGTCCGGAAAATAGCGGATGCGCGCGACGCCGGCCTGCTGCACATCCTCGGCCGCCGACGTGACCTTGAGGGTCGCGCCGTTCGGCCACGCACGCGGTTCCCGCCCCGGCGCGGCGAAGGTGCGGGCGCGCAGGTCGACGCTGAACCATTGCGGCTTGCCGGTGGCCATCGCGCGGGTACGGGTGTCGCGCAACCCCGCCGCCACGCGCTGCGCCGTGGCGTCGAGTTGGCCATGGGCGCGTCCGCGCAACGCCACGGCGGTGACGCTGGCGGCGATCGCGATCAACACGATCACCGCCAGCATTTCGATCAGTGTGAACCCCGCCGCCGACCGATGGTCCCTATTGCCAGTTGCCGTAATCACGATCGACGCCCTCGCCGCCGGCCTTGCCGTCGCGGCCATAGAAGACGATGTCGTACTGCCCATGCTTGCCGGGATACACGTAGGCATACGGATGCCCGAACGGATCGTTGAGGTCGGCGGGCTTCGCATACGGGCCGTTCCACGACGGCGCGTTCAGCGGCTTGGTGAGCAGGTCGTCCAGCGACCTGGGCGGCGAACCGTTGTCCAGCGCGTAGGCCTGCACGTCCTGGTCGAGCTTGGTGACGCCGATCTTGCCCGCATCCCACTTGCCGGTATCCACGCGCCCGGACACCGAACGCGCGACGATCACGCCCACGATGCCCAGCAGCACGATCACCGCCAGCATTTCGAGCAACGTGAAGCCGCGACGACGCTGCGGGGCTCGGTGCAGCGAATTCATGCCGCCCTGCCTCAATGTCGTCATTCCGGCGGAAGCCGGAATCCATCTTGATTTCGTCGATAGAGCAAAATGGATTCCGGGTTCCGCCTTCGGCGGCCCCGGAATGACGTCGATTTTTTTTTGCCGCTCTTTGCGAGTCCCGAGCCCCGGGTCCCGGGTCCCGCATGAATTTGGTGCAAGCATGAAGACCTCGTCGATGGGAATCATTGAATGCTGCCGGTCAAACTCAAGAGCGGCAGCAGGATCGACAGCATGATGCCGGCCACCAGCAGCGCCATCACGATGGTCAGCACCGGCACCAACGCCGCCAGCATCTTGTCGATCGCGGATTTCACCTCGCCGTCGTAGGTATCGGCGGCGCGCAGCAGCATGCTATCAAGCGTGCCTGACTCCTCGCCCACCATGGTGATCTGGATCGCGAGTTTCGGGAACGCGGTGTGCGTGGCCAACGCGCGCGACAGCGAATCGCCGCCCTTGACCGCTTCGGTCGCGGGCGCGAGCTGCGCGGACAGTTCGCGGTTGGACACCACCTGCCGCGCGATGCCGAGCGCGGACAACAGCGACACCCCGTTCTTCAGCAGCGAACCCAGCGTGCGCAGCAGGCGCGCGGTATCGACCTTGAGCAGCAGCGGACCCAGCACGCGCACGCGCAACAGGCGGGCGTCGAACGCGCGCCGTGTTTCCGGGTCGCGCATGCGCGCCGCTACCCACAATCCGAGCACGATCAGGACGGCCAGCAGCAACATGCCCCAGTCGTGCAGGAGCGAGCCAACCGCCATCAGCGCGCGCGTGATGAACGGGATCGGCACGTTCATGTCGTGGAAGATCGGCACGAACTGCGGCAGCACGAACGCCAGCAGCAACACCAGCGAGCCCAGCACGCCGAACAGCAGGAACGCCGGGTACACCAGCGCGCCGATCACGCTTTCGCGCAGCGTGCGCGCACGCTCCAGGTAATCGGCCAGGCGCGCCAGCGCCGCGTCCAGCGCGCCGCCGGCCTCGCCCGCGCGGACCATGCTCAGGTACAGCTTCGGGAACACGCCGTGTTCTTCTTCCAGCGCGCGCGACAGCGACGACCCGCCGCGCACCCGGTCGCGGATGCGCGTCACCACGTGGCGCGCGCGTTCGCCCTCGGGCAGTTCCTGCAGCATCTGCAGCGAGCGGTCCAGCGGCAGGCCCGCGTGCAGCAGGATGCCGAGCTGGCGGGTGAATTCGACCAGCGCTGCGCCGCCCAGCGTTTTCCTGCGCAAGCCGCCGAACAGCGATCCGCCGCCCGCGGCATCGCCCGCTTCCAGCGGCACGTTGCCCTGTTCCTGCAGGCGCGCGATCACATCCTCGACGGAAGCCGCGTCCATGCGGCCTTCGACGGTTTCGCCGGCGGGCGTGACGGCCTTGTAGTGGAACGAAGCCATCGGAGCCTCAGGCTTCCTGCGTCACGCGCAGGACTTCCTCTATCGTGGTGAGTCCAGCCAAGGCCTTGCGCAAGCCGTCCTCGTACATCGTGCGCATGCCGCTGTCGCGCGCGGCGCGTTCGATGTCGGATGCGTCGGCGTGCTGCATCAACAGGCGCCGCAGCGCATCGTCCATGGTCAACTGTTCGATGATCGCCAGGCGCCCGCGATAACCGCTCGGGTTGTCGGGCGAAGGGCGCGGACGGTACAACCGGATCGGGCGTTGCGTGGCCAGCTTGTCCAGACCGAGTTCGGCCACCAGCTCCGGCAGCGGTTCGTAGGCTTCGGCGCTCGCGGGATCGAGCCTGCGCACCAGCCGCTGCGCCAGGATCGCGTTGACCGTCGACGCCAGCAGGTAATCTTCCACGCCCATGTCGAGCAGGCGCGTCAACCCGCCCGCGGCGGAATTGGTGTGCAGCGTCGACAACACCAGGTGCCCGGTCAATGCCGACTGGATCGCGATCTTGCAGGTTTCGAGATCGCGCATCTCGCCGATCATGATCACGTCCGGGTCCTGGCGCACGATCGAGCGCAGGGCGCCCGCGAAATCCAGCCCGATCTGCGGCTTCACCTGCATCTGGTTGATGCCTTCGAGCTGGTACTCGACCGGATCCTCGACCGTGATGATCTTGCGATCGGGCGTGTTGATCTTCGCCAACGCCGTGTACAGCGTGGTGGTCTTGCCCGAGCCGGTGGGGCCGGTGACCAGAAGGATGCCGTGCGGCTGCCCCAGCACGCGCAGGAACGCGGGCAGGGTGTGTTCGTCGAAGCCCAGCGAATCGAAGTCCAGCACCACGCTGCCGCGGTCGAGGATGCGCATCACCACCGATTCGCCAAAACTGGTGGGGATGCACGACACCCGCAGGTCCAGTTCCTTGCCCTGCACGCGCAACATGATGCGGCCGTCCTGCGGCAGGCGGCGCTCGGCGATGTTCATGCGCGCCATGATCTTGATGCGCGAGATCACCGCGGCGGTGGAACTCGCGGGCGGCGCCTCGACCTCGTGCAGCACGCCATCGATGCGGTAACGCACCTTCAGGCGACTCTCGAACGGCTCGATGTGGATGTCCGAGGCGCGCGCTTCCACCGCGCGCTGGATCAAAAGATTCACCAGGCGAATGACGGGCGCTTCGGACGCAAGGTCGCGCAGGTGTTCGATGTCGTCATCGCCCGACGCTTCGCGGCCCTCGCCCTCCAGTCCTTCCACGATGGTGCCGAGCGCGCTGCGCCCCGCGCCGTGCCAGCGCTCGATCAAGTCGTCGATTTCCGAACGCGCCGCCACCACCAGGCTCACCTGTCGCCCGCAGGCAAGCTGCACCGCGTGCGCGATGTAAGGATCGCCCGGATCGGCCGTCGCCACCTGCAACGCGGAACCGGATTCGGCCACCGGCACCGCGTGGTACTGCTTCATGAAGCGCACGCTGAGCGCGGTTTCCGGCGGCGTGTCCGGCGCATCCTTGGCCGGCCACAACGGCAACTGCAGCGTGGCCGACCAGGCTTCGGCGAGGTCGCGTTCGGACACCAGGCCCAGCCGCGCCAGCAAGGCGGTCAGGCGGGTCTCCGGCGCCTCCGCCAGCAGGCGTTCGGCGCGCGCCAGGTCGTCCTGTTTCAGCCGGCCGCGATCGACCAGCAGCGCGCAAACCCGTGTTTCCGCGTCGTCCGCGGCGGGTCGCGGTGGCTCCGAATTGAGCTGGGGCAGTGCCGCCATGGACGGTTCTCACGCCGGATGGATCGCCAGATCGCCATTGGTAGCACACCCAAGGCGGCTATGCGAGTGGGCCGGCGTCTCCTCCCCAAACGGTTCAGCACTCAATAACATTCACCGCCAGGCCACCCCGCGACGTTTCCTTGTACTTGTCCTTCATGTCGCGGCCGGTATCGCGCATGGTCTTGATGACCTTGTCCAGCGACACGCGGTGCTTGCCGTCGCTGCGCATCGCCATGCGCTGCGCATTGATCGCCTTGACCGAACCCATGGCGTTGCGCTCGATGCAGGGAATCTGCACCAGCCCGCCGATGGGATCGCAGGTGAGCCCCAAATTGTGTTCCATGCCAATCTCGGCGGCGTTCTCGACTTGCCGCACGCTGCCGCCGAGTGCCGCGACCAGCGCACCACCGGCCATCGAGCAGGCCACGCCCACTTCGCCCTGGCAACCGACTTCGGCACCGCTGATCGAGGCGTTTTCCTTGTAGAGGATGCCGATGGCGCCTGCGGTGAGCAGGAAGTCGATCACGCCCTGCTCATCCGACTTCGGGCAGAAGCGGTCGTAGTAATGCAGTACCGCGGGCACGATGCCGGCCGCGCCGTTGGTGGGCGCCGTGACCACGCGCCCGCCCGCCGCGTTTTCCTCGTTCACCGCCAGCGCGTACAGGTTCACCCAGTCGAGGATCGTCAGTGGATCCTTCAGCGACGCCTCCGGGCGGTCGCGAAGTTCCGAATACATGGCCGGCGCACGGCGCGCGACGTGCAGCCCGCCGGGCAGCGTCCCGGGCGAGCGCAATCCGCGCGCGACGCAATCCTGCATCGCCTTCCAGATGTCCAACAAACCGGCACGGATTTCGGATCCGCTGCGCCAGACCTTCTCGTTTTCCAGCATCAACTGCGCGATCGTCATGCCGTGCTGCTCGCACAGCGCCATCAGTTCGTCGCCGGAATGGAACGGACAAGGCAGCGGCGTGGTGTCGGCGACGATGCGATCGGCCGCGGCCTCGTCGGCGTTGACCACGAAGCCGCCGCCCACCGAGTAGTAATCGCGCGTGACGATGACCTCGCCGTGCGCGGCATACGCGGTATAGCGCATGCCGTTGACGTGGTACGGCAGCTTCTGGCGCTTGTTCCAGACGAGGTCGGTTTTTTCGTCGAACGCGATCTCGTGCGTGCCGTGCAGACGGATATGCTTGTCACCGCGGATGCGTTTCAACAGCGGCGGGATCACATCGGGATCGATCTTGTCCGGCCAGTTGCCTTCCAACCCGCACAGCACCGCCTTGTCGGTGCCGTGGCCGCGGCCGGTCGCCGCGAGCGAGCCGTACAGTTCGACTGTCACCCGCACGCAGCGCGCGAGGTCGCCGGTTTCCACCAGCCAGCGTTCGACGAAGCGCGCCGCCGCGCGCATCGGCCCGATGGTGTGCGAGGACGATGGCCCGATGCCGATCTTGAAAACATCAAAGACGCTGACGGCCATTTCCAGGAGCCTGGAGGAGTATTTCGTTATTCTACGCCGCGCCCTTTGGAGATCGCCGCGGATGGACCAAGCATTGCCAAGACTTCGTCATTCCGGGGCTGCGACGGACGAAGTCCGACGCAGAACCCGGAATCCAGTTGCTTGTTTCCAGCGTGGGATCAAAGGCACCAGATTCCGGGTTCCGTTCGCGATGAAGCTGCGAACGGCCCCGGAATGACGACAATGTGTGCACGCACCTTGGCGATTCTTGCCTCGCCGGAAGCATGCTGATCCTTTACCAACGCGACGATTGCAAGCTCTGCGACGAAGCCGTCGCGCTGCTGGCGCGCGCACACGCGCCGGAATTCGAGAGCGTGTGGATCGACGGCGATGCGGGCCTGGAGGCGCGCTACGGCGAACGCGTGCCCGTGTTGTGCGACGGGGATTCCGGGCGCGAACTCGGCTGGCCGTTCGACACCGTGGCGCTACACGCATTCCTGGATGCACGAGTCGCCTGAGGCGCTCTACGGCTGCGCGTGCAACGCAAGATGCCCGTGCACCTTGACGCCGACGCCGATCATCGAAGGATCCGCCCACTCACCCGCGCCGATGCCGAAGTCGAGGCGATCCAGTTGCGCGCTGACGTCCAGTGTCGCGTTGTCGCCATTAGGCACGAATTTCACGACCAGCGTCACCGGCCTGGTGACGCCGCGCAGGGTCAGTTGGCCGTCCGTCTGCACCTCGCCGTCCGCCGTCTTGCGGAACGACGTGGTCACGAAATGCGCGTGCGGAAATTTCGCGGTGTCGAAGAAATCCGCACCCAACGCGGCCTCGTCGCGCTCGCCGTTCTGCGTGTCGAGGCTGGCGATGTCGACGTCGACATCGAACCTGGCGCGCGCGAGGTCGGCCGGGTCGTAATCGATCTTCGCGGTGAAACGCTTGAACTGCCCGCTGTAGGCGACGTTCTGGTAGGTATTGGTGAAGGCGAGCGTGCTGTGTGCGGGATCGACCTTCCAGGCGTGCGCGAATGCGGGCGCGGTCAAGCCAAGCAGCGTCGTGCACAGGCAGCCGATCACGAACTTCATCATCCGCCTCCGGTTTTTTTTCGCGGGCCCATGACCATTCTCCGAAGTACTTCGTCGCGCTGTTTGAAGTGATGCCACAAGGCCGCGCCGACGTGGACCACCAGCAGGGCGACCAGCAACCCGAAAAGCGTCTGGTGCAGCAGCAGCGCGCGCGGTTTCCATACCGGATCAAGGCCGCCGGTCAGGCTGGGCAGGTCGAACCAGCCGAACCATACCAGCGGCGCGTTGGACGCCGAATTGAACCACCAGCCCGATAGCGGGATCGCAAGGATCAGGAGATACAACGCCAGGTGCGTCGCGCGCGCCGCCCGCACCTGCCAGCGCGGCATCGCGGGCGGATCGGCCGGGCGACGCTCGCCCAGCCGCCATGCGATCCGCAGCAGCACCAACGCGAGGATGGTCATGCCAATCGACTTGTGCAGCGCGAACACGCGCACCTTGGCGGGCGTCAGGCCCATCTCCACCATGCTCAGCCCGATCACCGCCTGCACGAGGATCAGCAGCGCGATCGACCAGTGGAACACACGCACCAGCGCGCCCCAGCCCGCCTCAGTGCTGCGCAGCGGCATCGGCCCTGCTCCTCGTCAACTTGTCCACGGCCTCGCGATAGTCCTGCTCGGCGGAACGATCGAGCCTGGCCTCGATCTCGAAACGCAGCGTGACGTCGGTGCCGACCGCCTTCGGGAACGCGGTCATGCCGAACTTCGTGCGATCCAGCTTCGCGTGGCCGGAGAACCCTGCGATGGTCTCGAAGCCGAACAAGGTCGCGCCGACGCGGTTGACGGTGAATTCGACCGAAACCGGCAACGTCACGCCGTGCAAGGTGAGATCGCCCTCGAGCGTGCCGGCCTGTTCGCCGGTCTTGCGCACCGACGTGCTTTCGAAATGCGCCAGCGGAAACTTCGCCGCGTCCAGGAAATTGCGGCCCGTCACGGCATCGTTCCAGGACCTGTCGCCCAGGTCGGCGGACGCCAGGTCGATGTCCGCCACCACTTTCGATGCGCTCCAGTCGTCGGGATCGAAGCGCAGCCAGCCGCACGCGATCGCCAACCGGCCGACCGGATTCGAATAACCGTCGTGGTCGGCGCTGAACAGCACCTGCGAGTGCACGCTGTCGATGCTGTAGTCGAGCGGGTGCGCGGCCGCGACGCCGGCAACCGGCAGCGCAAGCCACGCCAGCAGGGTCAGGCATCGACGCATACGCTTCTCCATTCTGTCGGACCATACTCGCACGTGATTAGTGCCGCGCGCATCACCGACGGTTTTGCGGCATCATCAGGTTTCGTTTCATGGGGGAGCACGCGATGCTGGCAGCATGGGCCCTGGCAAGTGTTCTGGCGGGCGCCGCGACGCCCGGCGCGGCCAGCAGCGTGCCGCCCACGCCGATATTCCGCAGCTACGGCGTGGCCGAGGGCCTGCCGTCCGCCAACGTCTACACGGTGACCCAGGACCACGCGGGCTACCTGTGGATCGGTACCCATGGCGGATTGGTGCGTTACGACAGCCGCGAATTCCGGGTGTTCCGCCACGATCCCAACCAGGTCGCGTCGTTGCCCGCCAACGATGTGTCGGCGTTGCTGGTCGATCGCACGGGCCGCCTGTGGGCCGGCGGCGAGAACACCGGCCTGAATTTGTACGAGCCGGGAATCGGCGGCTTCCGGCACTGGCTGCACCACCCGAACCGCAAGGACAGCCTGTCCGCCAACGACCTGATGGCGATCGCCGAGGACAAGTCGGGGGCGATCTGGGTGGGTGTGTACGCCGGCGGCTTGAACAAGCTGGACGCGGACGAACGCGGCTTCACCCATCTGCGGCACCGCAAGGGCGATCCGGCGAGCCTGGTTTCGGACAACGTCACCGCGCTCGCACCGGCCGCGGACGGCGGCCTGTGGGTCGGCACCGATGCCGGGCTCGATCGACTGGATGCAGCGGGCCGCATCCGCCATGTGATCCTTCCCGGGCTCCAGAACCCGCCGACCATCTGGCAGATCCGGGTGACCGATGCCGGCGTGGATGCCGCGACCAGCGCCGGGCTGTATCACCTCGATGCCGCCGGCAACGCCCGCCTGATCGGCGCCCCGCACGAAACCCTCGCCAGCCTGCGCGGCAACGACGGCAGCCTGTGGATCGCCGAACGCGGCGGACTCGTCCGCGTCGGGGCCGACGGCAGCACCCGCTTCGAACAACCCACGCCGGGCGTGGCGGGCAGCCTGCCGGGCCATCTTCCCGACGGCCTGTTCCGCGACCACGAAGGCGGGTTGTGGGTGGCGATGGTGGATGGCGGGCTGGCCTACCTGCCGCCGCAATGGCGCGCCTTCAGCATGTTCCGGCATGTCCCGGGCGACCCCGACAGCCTCGCCCGCGATCGCGTGCGCGCGCTCGCGCTGGCCGGCGGCGACACGTTGTGGGCGGCCGGCGCCGGGATGCTCGACCAGGTCGACCTCGCCACCGGCAAGGTCCGGCATGCGGCGATTCCGGATCTCGAACGGATGTCGATTTCCTCGTTGGCGGTGGACGCGTCCGGGCGCCTGTGGATCGGCAGCCGGCGCGGCCTGTTCACGTGGGACGGCAAGCACCTGCAGCAGATCGCCACCGGCGAGGCCGCATTGCGCCACGGGGTGTGGCGGCTGCTCGCGGCGCGCGACGGCACCATCTATTTCGCCGGCGTCGGCAGCGGCGCGTTCCGGGTCGATCCGAAAACCTTCGCGATCCGGCCACTCGCACCGCCGGCCACCGGCGAAACCGCGCAGGAGATCGGACAACTGCGCGAAGCCGCGGACGGTTCGATCTGGGCCGCGAGCCATGCCGGGCTCGCGCGGCTCGCCGCGGGCAGTGACGCCTTCGTGTTCGTGCCGGGCGTGGCGCGCGGCGACGTGCAGGCGTTCGCGCTGGGGCCGGACGGCGAACTGTGGATGGCACGCGCCACCAGCCTGCAGCGCTATCGCCTGGAACACGGCGAGGCGACGCTGACCGAAGAAATCGACGGCAAGCGCGGCTGGCCGGATACCGGCATCCTCGGCCTGCAGGTCGGCAAGGACGGCCGCGTGTTCGCGCTCAGCAGCCGCAACCTGCTGGTGTACGACCCGCACAACCGGCAACTGCATGCATTCGCCACCGCGGAAGGACTGGCGACCACCGATTTCACCGGCGACGCGTTGCTTGCCTCCGGCAAGGGTGAATTGTTCGCCGGCAGCCTGGCCGGCGTGATCGGCATCCGCATCGACCAGTTGCCATGGCACCTCGCGACGCCCCGGGTCGCGCTGGAGTCGGTGAACGTGCGCCGCGACGGCAAGCTGCTGGAACTCGATCCGCGCCAGCCGATCGAACTGGACTGGCGCGACCGCGAACTCAACGTCACCACGCAGGTGTTGTCGTTCGTCGACCCGGCGCGCAACCAGTACCGTTTCCGCCTGCAGGGATTCGATCCGGGCTGGGTGGAAACCGGGCACCGCAACGTGCGCGAATTCTCCGTGCTGGAGCCCGGCGACTACCACCTGCTGGTCAGCGGGCGCACCGGCGACGGTTCGTGGAGCGCGCCGCTGGAAGCCTTTTCGCTGCGGGTGAAGGCGGCGCCGTGGGACACGCCGTGGGCGTGGCTCCTGTACACCCTGGCGGCGTTGCTGCTGGTCGGATGGATCGTGTGGGCGATCCGCCGGCGCCTGAACCAGCAACACCGCCTCGCGCTCAGCGAAGAACGCCAGCGCATCGCCGAGCAGGCCAACGCCGCGAAATCGCGCTTCCTCGCCAACATGGCGCACGAGATCCGCACCCCGCTCACCGGCGTGCTGGGCATGACCGAGCTGTTGCTGAAGACCTCGATGAACGAGCGCCAGCACCAGTACGCGGACGCGATCCGGCGTTCCGGCGCGTTGCTGCTGCGGCAGGTCAACGACGCCCTCGACGTGGCGCGCATCGAGGCGGGACGCCTCGAGCTGAACGCCGCGCCGTTCGATCCCGGGGTGATCCTGCGCGAAATCGCGGATGCCGAAGCCGGACTCGCCGCGCAGAAACAACTCGCGATCGAGATCGCGATCGCGGAGGATGCACCGCGCGCGGTGCGCGGCGACGCCTTGCGCGTCCAGCAGATCCTGTTCAACCTTGCCCACAACGCGCTGAAGTTCACCACCCACGGCGGCATCACGTTGAAACTCGAGCGCGACGGCGCCGGCATCGTCTACAGCGTGACCGACAATGGCCCGGGCATGACGCCCGAGGAATGCGCGCGCATCTTCCAGCGTTTCGAACAGGCCGATTACGGGCGCCTGCAACGCGGCAGCGGCCTTGGCCTCGCGATCAGCCGTGAACTGGTAAGCCTGATGGGCGGCCGCATCGAGTTGCACTCGACACCTGGACGCGGCAGCACCTTCGGCGTGCACCTGCCGCTGCCGACGGTGGCGCCGACCGAAGGCGAAGACGCGGCGCCCGCGCGCGCCGGCACCGCGGCGGTCGCCAGGCCGGCCCGCGACGCGGATGATGCGTCGCCATCCGCGTCCATGCCGCGCCGGCGGGCGTTGTTGGTCGAGGACGACCCGGTCGCGGGACAGGCCATCGCCGGCCTGATCGAAACCTTCGGCTTCGACGTGACGCTGGCGTCGCACGCCTTGGCGGCCTTGTCGGAAATCGAGTCCGGTGACGGTTTCGATGCGATGGTGTTCGACTTCGACCTGCCCGGCATGGACGGCTGCGAACTGGCCACCCTGCTGCGCCAGCGCGGCAACACCACGCCCATCATCGCGCTCACCGCCAGCGCCCACGGCGACGAGGAGCAACGCGCGCACGCCGCCGGCATGGACGCATTCCTGCGCAAGCCGGCGTTGGCGGAAGCCTTGCGCACAGCATTCGACGATGCCATGCGCCGCGGGCAGGCACCCGAATCACAGGCCTCGTCAGCCACGCAGCCAGCCGCCACGCACCCGGCATGACCGGCGCCCCGAATACGCGTCAGTGCGCGCCGGCTGACGACGTAGCGTGCGGGTTGTCGTAGGTGACGGCGGGCTTGTACTTCGCATATTGCTGCTGCAGCGCCTTGAAGCTCGGATCGTCGCGTATCGGATCCCACGCCGGGTCCAGCCACAGCCTGATCGGCCAGAAGCTTGTGCCGGCACCGCGCGTGGCCAGCACCTTGGCCAGCATCGGCACGACAAGGTCGGCGCGCGCGGCCATGGCACAGTCTTGCGCAGCGGACACGACGACTCCGGGATCGTCGACCGGATCCGGCAACGCCGCGAGGATCGCCTGCGACTTCGCGACCGCGGCCAGCCCTTCCGCGATTTGCCCGGTACCGATCAGATCCATGCCCACGTTGACCCACGCCTGCGCAAGCCCGGACCCTCGCAGGTGCGGGAGCGCAGCACGGTCCAGCGGCAACGCGTTGGCGTACAGTTCGCGGGCGCGGACCTTGTCGCCCGCCATCCAGAAGTCATGGGCCAACGTATTGGCCTTCGACGCCCCGGGGTTGAAATTGTCGGGTGTGTCGGGAATGCTCTCGACCAGTGCGATCGCCTCCGGGAACTTTCGCTGCATGCCCAGCAGGAAAGCGCGCGTGCTTTTCGAGTCCGGATCATCGCCTTGCGCCGCCGACAGCGCGCGGGGAATGTCGCCCGTGTCGGCGAAGATGGCGTACGGATACGAGGCCCTTGCGAGGTCGTTGTGCGGGTCGATCGCCAGCGCGCGCTGGAAGGCCTGCGCAGCCTCGTCGTAGCGGCGATCCATCGCGCAGGTGACACCAAGGCCGAAGGCCACACCGGAACTGCGCGGGTCGAGCTTGAGCGCCTGCTGCAAAGAAGCGATCGCAGCGTCGAAGTGGCCCATGCGCCTTTGCAGGTAACCTTGGGCGGCCCATGTGCCCGCGTCATTGGGCGCCCGCTTCAACACCGCGGCGAAGGTCTTCTGTGCGGCCGCGTAATCCTGCTGCCCGTAATACTGGGTGTAACCAAGGGCGCGCTGCGCGGCGGCGAGATCGGGCACCAGCTTCAACGCCTGTTCGGCATCGGCACGCGCCTGCCGTACGAGCTGCTGCACGTCCTCGCTGTTGCGGGTAAACCACGCGACCATGCTTTCGACTTCGGACAGCCTCGCCCAGGCGAGCGCAAAGCCCGGGTCTGCCTGCACCGCCTGCCGGTACAACGGGATGGCGGCCTTCCAACTGGCCACGGCGTAATTGGTGTCGCCCTTGCTGAACTGGTACTCGGCGCGCAGGAAGGCATCGTAGGCGGCGCGATTGGCGGTGGGCGCGGCGGCAAGTTGTGCATCCTGCGCGGGCGAGAGTTTGGCGTTCAGCGCCGTGGCGATCTTGCCGGCAACCTCACCCTCGACGCCGAAGATGTTGTCCAGCGTGCGCGTGTATGACTCGGCCCAAATGTGGCTGTCGGTATTCGCGTCGATCAACTGCACGTTGATCAACACTTCGTTGCCGGCCTTCTGCACGCTGCCTTCCAGGATCGTTGCAACCCCGAGTTGCGCGCCGACCGTTTTCAGATCCTCCGGATGGCTTGCGTATTTCGCGGTCGAGGTGCGTGCGATGACCTTGATATCCCCGACGTCGGCCAGCTTGGTCAGGATCAGGTCCTGCATGCCGGCCACGAAATAATCGTTCTGCTTGTCGCTGGACAGGTTCTCGAACGGCAACACCGCGATCGACTTGGCCGGGATGCCGTCCGCGGATGCGGTGCGATGGATGAAATAGCCGGATGCCAGCAGCACGATCGCAACCGCCATCACCCCGATGATCGCGAAATCCAGCTTGCGGGCGTTGGAATGGCGGATCGGCGCATCCGCGGCGATCTCGGCATCACGCCGGAAACCGTGCGGCGTGAACTCGTAGAACCACGCGAACGCAATCCACAATGGGAAACCGATCGCCGCGGCGGCCACGAACCAGCGGGTTACCCAGTCCGGCAGGCCGAACGGACCACTCAGCTGCGAAATGCCCTGCGCCAGCGCCCACACCGCGCCCACGTACAGCGCCGCCGCGCGCCACACATTGCGGCGCTTCAGCTCGGAGAAGAAGCCGGGCTTGTCGGTGGCCACGCTTCACGGTTTCCCGCCGGTGGAGGCCGGCTTCCAGTCGCGCGCAGTGTATCGCCGGCACAGGCGCGACACAGGTCGACTGGCGGGCAACGCTCGCTTGCCCGTCATCCCAGGCGCGGCGAACGGCCTTCTTTCTTCGTCATTCCGGGGCCGCCGCAGCTCCATCACGGCGGAACCCGGAATCGGTTTTGATTCCGCGCACGAGGACGCGCACGAGGATATGTACAAGTGCACGTCATGGATGGCGCGAGCCAATCGGTGTCATGGTGCGCACAAGTCCGCAACCGATTCCGGGTTCATCGCCGATGAAACCGGCGATGCCCCGGAATGACGACAAGGTTTTGTGGCGTTGCGCCAGTCGCGGCTTCGGCCGCTCCTACATGCTGCGGTCGATCAGCCACTGCGTGAGCAGCGGCACCGGGCGGCCGGTCGCGTAACCCTTGCGACCAGGCATCCACGCCGTGCCGGCGACGTCGAGGTGGGCCCAACGCGTACCCTCGGTGAATCGCGACAGGAACAGCGCCGCGGTCACCGCGCCGGCACTCTTGCCACCGATGTTGGCGATGTCGGCGAACGCGGATTCCAGCTGGTTGCGATAGTCGTCCCACAACGGCAGCCGCCACGCGCGGTCGAGCGACTGGTTGCCCGCGGCCAGCAGCTGGTCGGCCAGCGCGTCGTCGGCGCTGAACAAGCCCGACGCGTGCGCGCCCAGCGCGATCACGCAGGCGCCGGTGAGCGTCGCGGCATCGACCACGGCCTGCGGCTGGAAACGCTTGCAGGTCCATGAAAGTGCGTCGCACAGGATCAGGCGCCCTTCGGCGTCGGTGTTCAACACTTCCACGGTGATCCCGGCGTGGGTTTGCAGCACGTCGCTGGGACGATAACCCGCGCCGTCCGGCATGTTCTCGACCGAAGGCACCACGCACACCAGGTTGATCGGCAACTTCAGCTCGACCGCGCTGAGGAATGTGCCCAGCACCCCCGCGGCGCCGCACATGTCGTACTTCATTTCCTCCATCGAACCGGTCGGCTTGAGGTTCATGCCGCCGGTGTCGAAGGTGACGCCCTTGCCGACCAGCGCGTAAGGCCTGGCATCGCCCGCGCCCTTGTATTCGAGCACGATCAGCTTGGGCGGTGTCGCGGAACCCGACGACACCGCGAGCAACGCGCCCATGCCGAGCTTCTGCATGTCCTCGCGTTCCAGCACTTCCAGCGTGACCGAACCGGTGTGTTCGTCGGCGATGGTCCTGGCCTGCGCCGCGATGTGCGTGGGCGTGCACAGGTTCGGCGGCAGGCAGCCGAGTTCACGCGCGAAGGCGACGCCGCGTGCCAGCGCGCGCGCCTCGTCGAGGCCGCGGCGCGCGTCGGCATCCACCATCAAGTCCAGTTTCGACAATCGCGGGGCGCCGCCGTTGGGCGTCCTCAGCGTGGCGGTGTAACGGAAGCAGGTGTGGTCGATCGCCAGCGCGCAGGTGCGCACGCGCCAGTTCGCATCGCGATCCTTCACGTCGAGCTCGGGCAACCAGACGCCGGCACTGGCGACGGGCATGCCCTTCAAGGCCTTGCCGACCTCGTCGCAGGCGCGCTCGAACATGCGCGCATCGAAATCCTGCCGCGCCCCCAGTCCCACCAGCAGCACGCGCGGCGATGCGACGTTCGCCAGGCCATGCAGCAGCAAGGTCGTGCCGGGCTTGCCGGTGAAATCGCCCGATTCCCGCAGTCGCGTCAACGCGCCGCCGCTGGCGGCATCGATGGCCGCGGCGGCAGGGGAGAACGCGACGTCGAACACGCCCGCCACCACGCACGGCGTGTCGGCCTTGTCGGCGGCGGTGGAACCCAGACTGAATTCGAGCACGGGCATGGTTTCCTGGTATGCGGGTTGGACGCACGCGTGCCACTACACTGCACGCTCGCAAAGCGTTCCAGTTTAACCGATGCCGCGTCTTTCCATCCTCGATCGATACATCCTGCGCGAATTCCTGTGGGGCACGCTGGCGGCGGTGGTGGTGCTGCTGGTGATCTTCACGGGCAGCACCTTCGCCGACGTGGTGAACAAGGTCGCGACCGGACGCCTGCCGGGCGGCGTGATGTTCACGGTGCTGGGGTTGAACCTGGTCAACACCCTGCAGGCGCTGCTGCCGATGGCGATGTTCCTCGGCATGCTGCTGGCGCTCGGGCGGATGTACCGCGACAGCGAGATGCACGTGTTGTCGGCATCCGGTTTCGGCCCACGAGGCCTGCTCAAGCCCGCCGCGATCTTCGGGATCGGCTCGGGCATCGTGGTGGCGCTGGTGGCGCTGTGGTTGGGCCCGCTGGCCGCGCGCGCGTCGAACGCCGAAGTCGAGCAGGCCAACCGCTCGGTGATCGCGGCGGGCCTCGAACCCGGCCGCTTCACCAGCCTGGCCGGGCGCGGCGGCATCCTGTTCGCGAACACGGTGAGCCCCGACGGCACCAGGCTCGGCAAGCTGTTCGTCGAAAGCGAACGCGAGGGCAAGGACGGCGAGGTCGGCATCAGCGTGATCGTGGCCGAGCGCGGCGACCTGTTCCATGAAGGCAGCGAGGACAACCGCTTCATCGCGCTGCACGACGGCCACCGTTACGACATCCGCCTCGACCAGGACAACTGGCGGTTGATGAAATTCCGGCGCAACGACATCGCGCTGTCGCCGCCCGCGAACGGCGACGGCGACGACGATCCGGACGGCCTGCGCACCACCGCTTCGCTGATCGGCGACGACGACCCTTCCGCGCGCGCCGAATTGCAATGGCGGATCGCGATTCCGTTCGGGCCGCTGGTGCTGGCGATGCTGGCGCTGCCGATGGCGCGCCAGGGGCCGCGCAGCTCGCCGGTCGGGCGCATCCTGATCGCGGTGCTGGCGTATCTCATCATCATGAACCTGATGAACCTGGCGCGTATCCTCATCACCAGCGGCAAACTCGCGGCGCCGATCGGCATGTGGTGGGTGTTGCTGCCGGTGTTCGTCGGCGCGGTCTGGGTATTCGCGCGGCAATACGCGGCGCGCAAGCCGCGCACGGCCGGGGCGGCCCCGTGACGGGCGGTTCCATGCAACGCTTCCGGATCAAGCGCGCCGATCTCCTGATCGCGACAACGGTGCTGGGCGGGCTGTTGCTGACCTGGCTGGTGTTGACCGGGCTCGACACCTTCATGGAATTCGCCAAGCAGATCGGCGGCATCGGCCACAACGGCTATTCGCTCGGCAAGGCGGTCGCCTACATCCTGCTGACCGTGCCGCGCCGCGCCTACCAGTGGTTCGTGTTCGCCGCGCTGATCGGCAGCCTGGTCGGCGTCGGCGCGCTGGCCACCACCGGCGAGCTCACCGCCTTGCGCGCGGCGGGCATGTCCAGGCTCAGGATCAGCCTGTCGGTCACCGGGCTGGTCGCGGTGCTGATGGCGGGCGTGTTCGTGCTGGGCGAAACCGTCGCGCCCGCGGGCGAACAGCATGCCCAGGAAATCCAGCTGCAGCGCAGCTCCGGGCAACTGCGCGTGCGCCAGGGCAGCGGCCTGTGGGAACGCGACGGCAACGACATCATCAACGCCAAGGCGGCGCTGGCGAGGATCGAGCGTGGCCGGCGCGAGGTCGAACTCGCCGACGTGCGGGTGTTCGGTTTCAACGACGCCGGCGAGCTGACCTCGTTTCGCCGCGCCAAGCTGGCCACGCAGGACGGCAAGTCGTGGATGCTGCACGACGTGCGCGAGACCAGGGTGTCGCCGGACGGCGTGGTCAGCGTCACCTCCGCGCAACAGGCATGGAAAACCTCGCTCGATCCCGACGTGCTGCAGGCCTCGGTCGCGCACCCGGAATACCTCTCGCTGCGCGATCTTTCGCGCAGCATCGACTACCTGCGAGCCAACCGCCAGAACCCGGGCGTCTACCTCAACGCCTGGTGGACGCGCGTGTTCTACCCCGCCAACACCGTGTTGCTGGTGCTGTGCGCGCTGCCGTTCGGCTTCGGCGCGCTGCGCTCGGGCGGACTCGGCAAACGCCTGTTCCTGGGCGTGATCGTCGCGATCGCGTGGTACTTCATCCAACGCGCGATCATCAGCACCGGCACGGTGCTGGGCGCACCCCCGTTCGTGATCAACCTCATCCCGGCGCTGCTGTTGCTGGCGATCGCGGTGTGGTATTACCGGCGGGCCTAGGTTAGGCCCGCTGCGCGCGCGAGCACAGTTTGTCTTGGCAACCACGTTATTGTCTTTTCCCGCGCCGGCCCGCTCGGCGTGAGAAGCACAGGGAAGTTTCGGCAACACGATGTTGCCGAAACCGGCATGCCAGGCGCAATGGTCTTTGGCTACTTTCTGCCGAAACAGAAAGTAGCCCGCTCGCCGCCGAGGTGAGCGGAACCCGGTCCGATCGTGGCGTGCTTGCGAAAAAAATCCAACCGGTTCCGGGTTCCGTGCTACGCACGGCCCCGGAATGACGATCAGGCGAGTGCGAACCCTCACCCGGCGCTGCGGGCCACCCCCTCCTGTCGGAGAGGGAGCGATTGTCAGAGCCCACGCACCGCCTGCGCCACCGCGCGGAACAGCGCGCGTCCCTTGTTCATCGTCTCTTCGTATTCGGACGCGGGATCGGAGTCGTACACGATGCCGGCGCCGGCCTGCACGTGCAGCCGTCCGTCCTGGATCACCGCGGTGCGGATCGCGATCGCGGTGTCGGCGTCGCCCCACCAGCCGATCCAGCCGATCGCGCCGGAATAGATATTGCGCTTGAACGGTTCCAGTTCCTGGATGATTTCGATGGCGCGGATCTTGGGCGCGCCGGACAGTGTGCCGGCGGGGAACGTCGCGCGCAGCACGTCCATGTAGCTGGTGCCGGGACGCAGTTTGCCCTCGACCTGCGAAACGATGTGCATCACGTGCGAGTAGCGTTCGATCGCGAATGAAGCGCTGACCTCGACGCTGCCGGTTTCGCTGATGCGGCCGATGTCGTTGCGGCCGAGGTCGATCAGCATCAGGTGCTCGGCGCGTTCCTTGGGATCGGCCAGCAGTTCCCTTTCGAGCGCCGCGTCTTCCTCCGGCGTCGCGCCGCGCTTGCGGGTGCCCGCGAGCGGTCGCACGATGACCTTGCCGTCCTTCATCCGCGCCAGGATCTCCGGCGACGAGCCCACGATCTGGGTTTCGCCCAGGTCGAAGAAATACATGTACGGCGACGGATTCAGCGCGCGCAGCGCCCGGTACACATCCACCGGCCGCGCGTTGAAGCCGATGCTGAGGCGTTGCGAGGGCACCACCTGGAACACGTCGCCGGCGCGGATGTATTCCTTGCAGCGTTCCACCATCGCCTCGAACGCATCCCTGGTGAACGAGGATTTGAAATCGCGCTCATCCAGCACCGCGCCATGGGTGGGTTGCGGATAGGCCGCACCGCCCTGGCGCAAGCGGTGCGCCAGCGCATCCAGCCGCCGTTGCGCGCGCGCATAGGCATGCGGGCGCGCAGGATCGGCGTGCACGATCAGGTACAGGCGGCCTTTCAGATTGTCGAACACCGCGACTTCCTCGGCCAGCACCAGCAGGATGTCGGGCGTGCCGAGTTCGTCGGGCCGGTTCCAGTTCGCCAAACGCGGTTCGGCGTAACCGACGGAGTCGAACCCGAAATAGCCGACCAGTCCGCCGGTGAACGCGGGCAGGTCGGGCAGGTGCGGGACGCGGTATTGCGCGCGCAGGCGCTCGACTTCCGCAAGCGGATCGGCGACCTCGCGCGTTTCGACCACCGCGCCATCCTCGATCACGGTCAGCGTGTGCGCGCGAAAACCGAAAACTCGCCGCGCCGGCAGGCCGATGATCGAATAGCGGCCCCAATTCGCGCCGCCTTCGACCGATTCCAGCAGGAAGGTGTACGGGCCGTCGGCGAGCTTCAGGTACACCGACAGCGGCGTGTCGAGGTCCGACAGCACCTCGCGCACCAGCGGGATGCGGTTGTGGCCCTCGCGGACAAGGGCGTCGAATCGGGTCTGGTCGAGCACCGGCAATTCCCTCGGAAAAGACCCCGCATGCGGAGCGGCTGTCGTGGAAAGTCAGGACACGGATGTCCGTTCTGGTGTTTCATCCCGCGGAGGATGATCCATCACGGAAGACGCATTGTGCTGCGTTCAAGGATGAACGCAAAAGAATTTCCGTCTATTCGTCGCCGGGACGCCGCATCCCGCGCAGTTCCATTTCGAAGGTGACGCCGTCCTCGTCGTTGCGCGCGGACACCTTGCCCTGGTGCAGTTCCGCGACCAGGCGCACCACGTAGAGGCCAAGCCCGAGGTGCGGCGCACCGGCGCGTGCACCCGCGCCACGCACGCTGACCAGCGAATCGAACAACTGGCCCTGCATCGACTCGGGCAGGTGCGGGCCGCGATTGGACACCACGACCCGCGCCGCACCGTCGTCGGCGGAGTCCAGCGAGATCCCGATCCAGCCGTCCGCCGCGGTGAACGACAGCGCGTTGTCGAACAACTTGTCCAGCGCCTGCGCGATCAGCTCCGGCGCGCCGTACAGCGGCACCGGATGCGCCGGGATCGTGCAGCGCAGCTCGCGCGTCCCGGCCAGCGGACGGTAGGCCTCCGCGCAACCGCGCACCACTTGCGCGAGGTCCATGTCCTCGCCGTCGGCGGACGCCATCGCACGCTCCATGCGGCTGGCTTCGCTCATCGCGCGCACGATGGTGCCGATGCGTGCGGTGCCGTCGCGCGCACGCGCCAGATACGGCAGCGCGGCGTGCGGCAACTCCGCGTGCTCCAGGTTCTCCAGCGACGAGCGCACGATCGCCAGCGGCGTGTTGAGTTCGTGCGACAGGTTCGATGCCAGCTTGCGCAGGTATTCGGTGTAGGTGCCGATGGACTCCAGCAGGCGCGACAGGCTGCGCGCGAGGTCGCCGAGTTCGTCGCGGTCTTCGACCAGCGGCAACTGCGCCAATTCGAGGCCCTCGTGGTGCTGCGCCTGCTCCGCGGCATCGCGCAGACGCCCGATCCTGACCGACAACCAGGTCGCGAACGCGAACAACACCGCGCCCGCGATCAGCAACACCGCCACGCTGGCCAGCATCAGGCCGAGCAGCGCGCGGTTGGTCAACAGCGGCAAGGCCTGGCTGGATTGTTCCAGCACCAGCGCGCCGCGGTTCTGGCCGCGCACGTCCAGCGGTACCGCGACGGTCAACACCACGCTGCCCGGCGTGTCGCCGCCGCGCCAGTTGGCGGTAGCCTGTCCATCCAGCGCCTGCTGCACGTCGGGCTCGGACAGGCGCGGGATGTCGCGCGGCAGGTGCTGGCGCTGGTCCAGTGAAGGCACCACCAGCAGGTCGGAAAGCACCCGCTGCAACCAGGGGAAGCGGTCGCGCCGGGGCCTGGGGGCTTCCAGCATGCTGCCGCCCTCGCCGATCACCCAGCCGTCGGCGCTGAGCAGCCGCACCCGCACGCCACTCGGCGCGAGCTGGGTCAGGTCGTTCGACAATGCCGGCGACAGGTTGAGCAACGCGCGGACGTCCGGCTTGCCGCCGTCGAAGCGGGTGGGCGCATCGGCATCGAACACGCCGATGCCCAGCTCGTCCGGCGCCTGCGCGCGCGGGATCCGAAGCTCGATCTGGTAGGTTTTGCCGGTATCCAGCCATTGCGCGCTGATCTGGTCCGGAAAGCCGTGCACGCGCGGGTCCAGCGGATGCGCGAGGATCGCACCGGAGTTCGCGCTGGCCAGCAGGTAACTGCGCTGGCGCGTGCCACGCACCAGTTGCAGCACCACGTGATCGGCTTCGACCGCCGCGGCATCCCGGGCATCCAGCCGCGTGTGGGTCGCATCGTCGACGTTGATGCGCATGTACAGCCAGGCCGGATCATCGGCCAGCTGCACTTCGACGCCGGGCCACGGATGCTGCGCCCAGCGTGTCATCGGCCCCCAGTCGCGCTCGCTGCCGTCGATCACGATCGACTGCGTGGCGTGCTGCACGTACCAGTTCTGCCCGGTGTTCGGCAGATCCGCGCCCACCGCCACCAGCCCGCGGTCGAGCGCGAACGCGATCGCCAGCAAGGCCTGCTCCTGGCTGTTGCGCAGCAGGTGTTCCATCTGGCGCACGTACAGCCAGCCCGCCCACGGCAAGGCCAGCGTGGACAGCGCGACCAGCAGCAGTTTGCGGCGAAGGGTCATGAAGAGCCGGGACTCGGGACTCGGGACCCGGGACTCGAAAAAGCGGTGCCGGATTTCATGGGCACATTCGAATAGCTCAGCCGGATTGACGCAAGCGTCTCATGGGTGCGCAAGCGAAATGTCGAGGCAAGCCGGAAAGAATCAGAAACTGAACCGCTCAGACATCAAATTGTCGAGCCAACCGAGTCCCGAGTCCCGAGTCCCGAGTCCCGAGTCCCGAGTCCCGAGTCCCCGGTCCCAACGCTCAGGGTTTCCACCGATACCCCACCCCATGCACCGTCTCGACCGCATCGAAGGCGGGGTCGACGGCGAGGAACTTCTTGCGGATGCGCTTGATGTGCGAAGTGATGGTCGCGTCGTCCACCACCAGTTCGGCGTCGCGCATCAACTGGTCGCGGTTCTTCACGTGGCCGGGGAAGCGCACCAGCGTGTGCACCATCCAGAACTCGGTGACGGTCAACGGCACGTCGACGTCGTTCCAGGTCACCCGCATGCGTTCGGCTTCCAGTTTCAGCGGGCCGTGCTCGATCACCGTTTCGGCCGCGGCCGGCGCCTTCTGCGACTCAGCGCGCCGGAACAATGCCCCGATCCGCGCGGCGAGCTGGTGGAAGCTGGTGTCCTTGCTGAGGTAATCGTCGGCGCCCAGGCGCAACCCCGAGATCACGTCGAAATCCGAATCGCGCGCGGTCAGGAAAATGATCGGCAGGGTCGCCGATCGTGCGCGCAGCTCGCGGCAGAGGTCGAAGCCGCCTTCGGGTTCATCGCCGAGGCCGATGTCGATGATGACCAGTTCCGGCATCCGGTTCGCGAACGCACCGGAGGCTTCCCCGCGCGAGGCGAAGCCGCGCACGTCGTAACCGATGCGCGAAAGCGCCTCGACGTAATTGGCGCGGATGGACGGCTCGTCCTCCACGATGGCGATGGCGCGAGCCATTCCAATCTCCTTGTCAATGTGGCCCCTTCGCCGGGACCCTGTCAGCACGAGCGTGCGACATGCGGGCGTGACGCGCAACCCGCGGGACAGGGCTGCCCGCGTTTTGCCACAAATTGCCCGCGACCCGCCATTGACCCGCCCCCGGGCGGGCGGGCCGCGGACGCTAAATGGACCCCGTCGGTACTCCTGCCGTGGATGTCGACCGTGGAACACCCCCGCGCTGGCGCCGGAGACGCGCCGGCCACTGACACCGGAAGGCGTCCAGCGCGGTGGACCACCACGACGAGCCCAACCGCTCGGCACTTCGGCTCGGTTTCATTCCTCTCCTGGTCGGCCGCGGTCTCGGTGCGCAAGCACCGGGGCCGTTGGTCTTGGGGGCGTATTCATGCGTTCATCCATGAACGTTGCTTCGATCAGCGACGTAGCCCGGATGGAGCCGCGTAGCGGTGCAATCCGGGATAGTCAAGAAAGACCCGGATTACGCTGCGCTCTATCCGGGCTACATGTTTCTTTGCTCAACTAGCCGCTTTGCGCATCGCGGCAATCGTGGCCCTGTAATCATCGCTGCCGAAAATGGCGGAGCCGGCGACGAAAGTGTCCGCGCCGGCGCGCGCGATGTCGCCGATGTTGTCGGTCTTGACGCCGCCGTCGACTTCCAGATGAACCGGCCGGCCGCTGCGATCGATGATCTCGCGCGCGCGTTTCAGCTTCTCCAACGCAGACGGGATGAACGACTGTCCGCCGAAGCCGGGATTCACCGACATCACCAGCACGATGTCGACCTTGTCGAGCACGTAGTCCAGCCAATCGAGCGGTGTCGCCGGATTGAACACCAGCCCGGCCTTGCAACCGTGCTCGCGGATCAAAGACAACGTGCGATCCACGTGCCGCGTGGCCTCGGGATGGAAGCTGATCGAGGTGGCGCCGGCCTTGGCGAAATCCGGCACGATCCGGTCCACCGGTTCGACCATCAGGTGCACGTCCATCGGCGCGGTGATGCCGTAGTCGCGCAACGCCTTCAGCACCATCGGGCCGATGGTGAGGTTGGGCACGTAGTGGTTGTCCATCACGTCGAAATGGATCCAGTCCGCGCCGGCGTCGATCACGGCATCGACTTCCGCGCCGAGCCTGGCGAAGTTCGCCGAGAGGATGGATGGGGCGATCACGCAGGGTTGTTTCATGACACCTGTTCCGGATGCGCGCAAAGGACGGCTGCCTGAACCCCTCTCCCACCCGGAGAGGGGCAGGGGTGAGGGTACGAGCCTTGCGCGTGACCCGGACCCTCACCCGGCGCTGCGCGCCGCCCTCTCCCGGAGGGAGAGGGAAAAAACGCAGCAGGCTAGCGAAAACCTCTCTCGGATTGTATGCGTTCCCACGCCGCGTTGATCTCGCTGGCGCGCGCTTCGGCACGGCGGCGCAGGTCCTCGGGCATGTTGCCGAGACGGTCCGGGTGGAATTCGCTGATCAGCTTGCGATACGCGCGCTTGATGGTGCGCTCGTCGGCATCGCGCGCCACGCCCAGCACCGCGTACGGATCGGGGCCGTTGCTGCGCGGTGCGGCGCGGTTGCCGCCGGGAGCATACGCGCCGGCATGCGCCCAATCGCCGGCGCGCGGGCCGGCGTTCCAGGCAAACCCTTTCATCGCCAGCAGCGCCACCAGCTGGATTTCGCTTATGCGCAACGCGAACGCCACCCGCTTCAGCACCTGCAGCTTGTCGTCGCTGAGCGGGCCGTCGGCGAGCGCCACGTCGCACAGCATGTCGAGGAACGGCATCACCGAGCTGCGCCGCGGCAGGCACCAGGTGCGCAGGTCCACCAGCGTGCGGGCCAGGTCGAAACCCGGCGCCTTGCCCTTGTTGAAGGCATCGATCGCCCGGCGCCGCCATAGCGGATCGAGTTCCAGCCGCGACATCAGTTTCTCGGCGATCGCGACCTCGGCCTCGGACACCCGTCCGTCGCTCTTGGCCAACGCCCCCATCAGGGCGAACAGCGGTTCGACATAACCGTCCTTGCCGCCACTGTGGGTGAGTCCGGACAACCAACCACTGTCCAGCGCCAGGTGTCCGACCACCATGCCCAGCAAGGCGGCACCGAAATCGCCGCGCGTCACCACCAAGCCGATCACGAAGCCGATCAGCTTTCCCCAAATCCTCATGGGCTTTCCGCCTGCGCCGGCTTGCACGGTGTTTGCGCCGCATACCAGTGCGCCAGCGCCTGCATGTCTTTTTCGGTCAAGGGGCCCGCCGCCGCCCGCATCACCGCCACCTTGCGACCGCCGTCGCGGTATTCGTGCAATGCCCCGAGCAGATATTGATAGGGTTGTCCCGCGAGATTGGGCGCGCCGGGGATGCGCGCCTGCCCGTCCTCGCCATGGCAGGCCGCGCACAAACCGAGCTGCGCCGGTTGCGGCGGCAACGCGTCGGCTGCCCGCGCGATCGCGAACGGCGCGGCCGCGAGCAGCATGCATGTCGAAAGCAATCTGCGCATCCGCGCAGTTTATCAGCGGCCACGCCGGCCCCGCCGCGGATTGCATGCCTCGCTACAATGGTCGTTTCATGCCTCGGAGCGCCGTCGTGCCCACCACCCTGCTGCAGTCGGACCTGCCCGGCCTCGAGCTCCTGCACCGCGGCAAGGTGCGCGACGTCTACGGGCTCGCGGACGATCACCTGCTGATTGTCGCAACCGACCGGCTGTCGGCGTTCGACGTGGTGCTGCCCGACCCGATCCCCGGCAAGGGCGAGATGCTGTGCCAGATTTCCAATTTCTGGTTCGACAAGACCGCACACCTGGTGCCGAACCATTTGACCGGCATCGACGTCGCCTCGGTGCTGCCCGCAGGCGTGGATGCAAACTTGTACGCGAAGCGCGCGGTGGTGGTGAAGCGCCTGAAGCCGGTGCCGGTCGAGGCCATCGCGCGCGGGTACCTCATCGGCTCGGGCTGGAAGGACTATCAGGCGAATGGATCGCTGTGCGGCATCACGTTGCCCAAGGGACTGCAACAGGCACAACAGCTGCCGCAACCCATCTTCACACCTTCGACCAAGGCGCCCAAGGGCACCCACGACGAGAACATCGGCTTCGATGAAGTGGTGAAGCTGGTCGGCGCCGACCTCGCGGCACAGGTGCGCGATGCCACGCTTGCGATCTACAGGTTCGCGGCGGCGTATGCGGCCGGGCGCGGCATCATCATCGCCGACACCAAGTTCGAGTTCGGCACCGACGCGGGCGGCAAGCTGTACGTGATGGACGAGATGCTGACGCCCGACTCCTCGCGATTCTGGCCCGCCGACCAATACAAGGTCGGCATCAGCCCGCCCTCGTACGACAAGCAGTTCGTGCGCGATTACCTGGAAACCCTGGACTGGAACAAGCGCGCACCGGGCCCGAAGCTGCCGCACGAAGTGATCGACGGCACCGCGGCAAAATACGCCGAGGCATTGAAAAAACTCGCGGGGATCACGCTCGCTTGAACTCGGGGCCGGACCTTACTGGGTGAGATTGATCCCGAACAACCGCACGCCCGTTTCGGTTCGAGGACGATGTCGGCTCCCCGGTGCAAACGTCACGTAAGTGCCTGCCGGGTAGCGCCGCCCGCCTTCGATGACCTCGCCGCTGATCACGTAATACTCCTCGCCGTTTTCATCGTGCCGATCGACCTGCGGCCATTGGCTGCCGGGCTCCATCTCGACGATCCACACCCGCGCACCCGAATTGCTGGGCAAATCGCGGCGCAGGCAACCAGGCCCGACCTCGATGGCATCGACCTCGTCGATGCGCATCGCACGATGCGCGTCCGGCTGGAACACAAAATGATGCGTCATCAATCCTCACCTTCGTTCGGGCACGGTTCCCAGTGTAACCAGCGCAAACACGTCCACCAGGGACCAAATTTCAAGCAAGTATTCAATTTGATTCAAGCTCGGGCCTGGCTTGTCGAGGCGATCGCCTGAACTGTTCAGCATGATTCGATCAGCGTACATTGGGCATTCCCGCAACGGCCGAGGGCAAGCGATGCGCAGCGTCAACGACTGGTTCGGCAGCTACGCCGCCGACCACCAGAACCCGACCAACCGCGCGATCCACTGGGTGTGCGTGCCGGTGATCATGTGGGCGGTGATCGCGGCGCTGTGGACGATCCCACCGATGCCACCGCAATGGTTCAGGCCGGGGCTGTGGGCGGTGCTGGCGATGTTCGCGACGTTCCTGTTCTACCGACGGCTGTCGCGCAACCTCGCCTATGCGATGGCACTGGTGTTCATCGCGAGCGGCGCGATCGCGTGGGCGCTGTATGGCGCGCTCGGTCCGCGCAACCTGCTGATCCTCGCTGCCGTGCTGTTCGTGCTCGCGTGGATCGGCCAGTTCATCGGCCACGCCATCGAGGGCCGCCGCCCGGCGTTCCTCACCAACATCGTGCAGCTGCTGATCGGCCCGGCATGGCTGATGGGCAAGCTGATGCGCAGGCTCGGCATCGCGTATTGATGCCACATCGATGTAGGTTGGCTGATTCCGGATTTATCCGGAAGAAGCCCAACGTCGCAGCGACGTGTCAATGGGGCTGTGCACCGATGCCGTTGGGCTTCCGCCGATGAAGCCGGCGTCAGCCCAACCTACCCGCTCGCGAGGTCGCGATTCAATAATTCCGCCAGCCGCGCGCCCGCCTGCCGCAGGCGTTGCTCGGCGATCGGCAATTCGCGCTCGACATAAGTCTGGTCGATGAAGTGCGAGCGCGGATACACACCATCGTCGCGATCGATCCGGCAGCTCTCTTCGGCCCATCGAGCAGGTGTGCCACCGATCGCGATCCGCGTGCGTTGGGCCGCAAGCTGGTCCGTGAATTGCGCCACCGACAGGTGTGTCGAGTCCAGCATCAGTGAGTCCCACACGTGGTGCAGGTTGGTGCCGCGGCCATGCCAGCGCACCTGGAAATCATTGCCACCCGCGTCGTGACGGTAATCCGCATGCAGCGGCTGGTGGATATCGCCGACGAAGTGCACCACGAACGCCAGCGCCTCGGCGCGTGTGGCCGGGCTGTTCGAACGGTCGGCGAGGATCGCGGAATACTTTTCGATGACCGCGACCACGCATTCGCCGTTGCGGCAATCGCGTGGCGGATCGTAGACGCACTTGCCCGAATGAAAATTGACGAAGTGCATTCGCTTGGTCCGCTGGAACAACGCGGGATCGGTATCGCGCAGATCGTCGGCCCAGACAGCGATGTCCGCAAGGTGATGCGCGCCGCGCAAGGCCAACAGTTGCTGCGCCTCCGCCCACGCCCGTGGCGTCAGTTGCGCCTCGGCCAATCGCGCCACGATGCGGTGTCCCAACGGCCCCCACGCGAATGCCGGCGGCGCACACAGCAGCGTGGCGGCAAACGCTGTCGCCAGCACTCCCGCGCGGCACCACGCGTGCGAAGTCCACTGCATGACGTCATTCCTGCAAAGCCTCAGTGTGCCACGCCCGGCGCCGTCCTTGACCATGAAGTCACGTCGCAAACAGGCTAAAATGAGCGTTTCTCCCACACCGCTCTGCAAAGGACGACACCATGGCGATCAAGGTCGCGATCAACGGCTATGGCCGCATCGGCCGCAACATCCTGCGTGCGCTGTACGAATCCAACCGTACCGGCGCGATGAAGATCGTCGCGATCAACGACCTGGGCGACGCGAACACCAACGCGCACCTGACGCAATACGACACCGCGCACGGCAAGTTCCCCGGCACCGTCGGCGTCGAGGGCGGCGATCTCGTCGTCAATGGCGACCGCATCAAGGTGTGTGCCGAGCGCGACCCGTCGAAATTGCCGTGGAAGGACCTCGGCGTCGACGTCGTGATCGAATCGACCGGCCTGTTCACCAAGCGCGACAAGGCCGCGGCGCACCTTGCTGCCGGTGCGAAGAAGGTGATCATCTCCGCGCCCGGCGAGGGCGTCGATGGCACCTTCGTGTTCGGCGTCAACGAGGACAAGATCAAGCCGAGCGACACCATCATTTCGAACGCGTCGTGCACCACCAACTGCCTGGCGCCGTTGGCCAAGGTGCTGCACGAAAAGATCGGCATCGTGCACGGCCTGATGACCACGATCCACGCCTACACCAACGACCAGGTGCTGACCGACGTGTTCCACAAGGACCTGCGCCGCGCGCGTTCCGCGACCCACAGCCAGATCCCGACCAAGACCGGCGCCGCGGTCGCGGTCGGCCTGGTGCTTCCGGAGTTGAATGGCCGCCTGGACGGCTTCTCGATGCGCATTCCCACCATCAACGTGTCGTGCGTGGACCTGACCTTCGTCGCCAAGCGCGCGACCAGCAAGGACGAGATCGACGCCGTGATCAACGAAGCCGCCAACGGCAAGCTGAAGGGCGTGATGGCGGTCAACACCAAACCGCTGGTGTCGATCGACTTCAACCACAACCCGGCGTCCTGCACCTACGACGCCACCCAGACCCGCGTGATGGAAGGCACCTTCGTGAAAGTGCTGGGCTGGTACGACAACGAGTGGGGCTTCTCGAACCGCATGCTGGACATGACCGAGGCGTTCGCGAACGCGCGCTGAGCGCGTCGCAGTCTTCGACGTGTCGGTCGCGATCATCCTGACGCAGGCCGAGATCTCTGCTTCTCGCAAGTACGCACCGTCCTGATTGGGTTCCGCTCGCCTCTGCGGCGAGCGGGTAACTTTCTGTTTCGGCAGAAAGTTACCAAAGACCATGGCGCCGGAGGCGGCGGTCAAACGAACATCGTGTTCGTTCGACTGCCCTTGCCACTTGCCTCGCGCGCGCCGGCGCGAACTCGGGCATCCTGCCCTCAAACACACGCGCCTTTCCCGCGCGCTCGGCGGCATGGCTGCGGCACCGCCAACGGCGCCTGGGAGCTCTACTTTGCTCGCGGCCATCCATGGCCTCGTTCGAAGCAAGACCAAGCGATTGGCGTCGACACAACGGCGCGCAGGAAGCGCGCCAACGGGGCCCCTGTGCTGCGGTGAGGACCGGACGATCAGGCCCGCAGGGTGGGCGCAAGGGATTGCGCCCACTTGCCGTCGCGCCAGGGATGGCGCGTCGGCAAGCCCGGCCGGGTCGAACGCACCTTTCGTCCACGGACGGACGAAAGACGCGGCACCGGGGTGGCCTTCTCTTTGGTGACTTTCTCTTGGCCACGCAAGAGAAAGTCACACGCCTGCCAGGGAGGCAGGCGGAAAATGACAGGAATGTCGAGTGATGAATGGCTCGCGATTACGTGCCCTCACCCATCCGCCACGTAAACCATCTCCACAAGGGAGAACAGCAAACGCGAATGAGTCAGCCGAGCGCTTTCAGCGCCGCCGCGTAATCGGGTTCGTGGGTGATGTCGTCCACCATCTGCGTGTAGACCACCTTGTCGTGTTCGTCCAGCACCACCACGGCGCGCGCGGCGAGGCCGGCCAGCGGACCGTCGGTCATGGCGACGCCATAGTCCTTCAGGAATTCGCGGCCGCGCATCATCGACAGCATGACGACGTTCTCGATGCCTTCGGCGCCGCAGAAGCGAGCCTGTGCGAACGGCAGGTCGGCGGAAATGCACAGCACCACGGCGTTCTTCAGCCCCGCCGCGTCCTTGTTGAAATGCCGGACCGACGCCGCACACACGCCGGTGTCCACGCTCGGGAAGATGTTCAACACCTTGCGCTTGCCCGTGAAGTCGGCCAGCGACTTTTCGGACAGATCGCCCGCAATCAACTTGAATGCCGGCGCCTTGTCGCCGACCTTCGGAAAATGACCGTCGACGTGGACGGGGTTGCCCTTGAATTTGGTGCCGGACATGACGTGGCTCCTCGGGATTGCGTACGGGAAATGCGTGGCCGCTGTTGCCGCCGTCCAGCCAGTCTAGCCGACGGGGATCAAGGCCGCGTCATGGGGCGTGGGGCGATGCGAGCGGTTCATCAACCGGCTTGCCACCGCCGCGATCGAGCAGCGGCAACTTGTCGGGCATGCCGTCCCACAGGTCGGCACCATCCATCGCCGGGATCTTGCTGGCGATCACCGGCCAGATTTTCGCGAGTTCGGCATTGATGCCGAGGTAATGCTCCTGCCCCGCCGGCACGTCCATCTCGGGGAAAATGGCATTGACCGGGCATTCGGCCACGCACAGCGTGCAGTCGATGCACTCGTCGGGATCGATCACCAGGAAGTTCGGACCCTCATGGAAGCAATCGACCGGGCACACTTCCACGCAATCGGTGTACTTGCAGTTGATGCAGTTGTCGGTGACGACGTGGGTCATGACGGCGCTTCCGTGGCGGGCATGTCGTGCACTTTGCGCCGATGCACCTTGCGCGGCATTGATGCGTGTCATTGATGCAGGTCATGGCCCACTGCGCCGCCACACGCGACGCTGGCCGCATGCCGAACGCCATTCCCGCTGGGCTGGACGAAGCCTGCCTCGCGCGCCAGGTGGACCGTTTCTACGAAAAAGTCCGGGTCGACCCCCTGCTCGGTCCGGTGTTCAATGCGATGGTCGATGACTGGGACGTGCACAAGGTGTTGCTGACTTCATTCTGGTCGACGGTCGCGCTGCGCAGCGGCCATTACCGCGGCAACCCGTTGGCCAAGCACCAGCCCCTGCCGATCGGGGCCGCGCATTTCCAGCGCTGGCTGGCGTTGTGGCGCGAAACCGCGCGCGCGGAACTGGAACCGGAATCGGCCGCGTTGCTGATCGGCTATGCCGAACGCATCGGTTACGGCATGCGGGTGGGCATGGGGCTGACCGGACACCTGCGCGGACGCGAGTCGGGTATCCCGATCCGCGCGCTCCAGTCGGCGCAGCCCGTCAAACCGCCGGCTGCGGTCCCGCGCCGGCCTGCGACAACAAGTCGCTGACCGCCTGCGCGACCACGATCTGGTCGCGTCCGCGCGCCTTGGCTGCGTACATCGCATTGTCGGCGCTGCGCAGCCAGCTGCCGACGTCGTGGGAACGATTGCCATCGAACAGCGCCACGCCGATGCTGATGGTGACATCGAGTGCGTTCGGTGCGTTCGGAAACACCAGCCCGCCCACCGCCGCGCGCATCGCCTCGGCAAGCTGCAGGGCTTGCGCGCCGCCGATGTGTGGGCACAACACGATGAACTCCTCGCCACCCAGCCGCGCGAGGTGCCCGCGCGTGCCGACCACCTCGCGCAGGCGCTGCAGCGAGATGTTCAGCACGATGTCGCCGAACGGATGCCCGTAGCGATCGTTCACCAGCTTGAAATAGTCGAAATCGAACAACAGCAACGCATGCAAGGGCGCCTCGCCCGTGCCGCGTTTTTCCAGCAACGCATGCGCGCGCCGGAAGAAACCGCGCCGGTTGTCGACGCCGGTCAGCGGATCTTCCAGCGCCTGCCGGCGCAACTCGCCGGCGTGGCGCCGCTGCGAACGCAGCAGCAACAGCAACGAGACGATGCCCGCCAGCAGGCCCGATGCCGCCACCAGTGCGGCCAGCAGGCTGCCGCGCTGGCGCCGCACCTGCATCGCGTTGCGCGCGGCATCGGCTTCGGCGGCGCGCAACTTGAGGTTCTTGATCTGGTCGGTGCGTTCCAGTTCCTGGATGCGGAGTTCCTTCTCGCGTGCCGCATAGCGCGCCGCGAGTTCCGCCTGCTGCGAACCCAGGCTGTTCGACCAGCGCTTGCGCGAAGCCGCCAGGGCCTCACGTTCGGCGCTCAAGGCCAATTCGAGGTTGCCGTCGCGTTCGGCCAGCTGCGACTGCTGTTCCAGCAGGTCCGGCAACAACGAACCCAACCCCGCCTTGCGTGCTTCCGCCACCGTCGAAGCGATCAGCGCCACCGCTTCGCGGCGCCGCCCCAACGCATCCAGCGCGCGCACGATGTCGTGTTGCGAGATCAGGGCATCGGACTCGCGTCCCGCGGCGCGCTCGTTGGCCAGCGAGGCCTGCGACAAGGCCAATGCCTGCCCGGGCTTGCCCTGCTTCAGGTACACCTGCGCCAGGTTGTCGCCCACCATGAGTTCCTGCGCACGGTCGCCCACCTTGCGATACAAGGCGCGCGCCTCCCCGTAGAACTTCCCCGCCTCGGCGTATCGGTCGAGTGCATAGGCGTTGTTGCCTTCGTCGTTTTTCGCCTGCGCCTGGTTCCAGTCGTCGTGCAAGGCGCCGAATGCCGCATCGGCTTCCGCGCACAACGGCTGCGAATGCCGTGCCTGGCCGGCCATGCTGTAGGCATCGCACAACTGGAACTTGGCCAGCGCGCGACGCGCGGGATCGGGGCTGTCCAGTTGCAGCGCGGCCGCCTGCAAGGCATCGCCGACACCGCCGCCGTCGCCGTGGGCGATGCGCAGGTCGGCGGTGAGGAAGCCCGCGTAGGACGCCGCGAGCGTGTCGTGGCCCACGCTGCCGAGACTTTTCAGGCGCGCAACCGCCTCGGTCACCGCCGCATCGTCGGACACGTTGATGCCCGCATGGCCCATCCACCACAGCGCTTCGCGTTCGCCGGCCGGATCGTTGGCATACATGCCGGCGTCGAGCGCCCCCCTGACCTTGTCGATCAAGCCGCGCGGGTCGCCGGCGGAAAGCGTGCGCATCTCCACTCGGGACAACGGCGTCGCAGCCGCGCAAGCGATCGACGACACCCCGGTCGACAGCAGGCCGGTCGACATCGCACCGATCGACATCGCGCCGCAAAGCATCCATCCCGGCCACGGCTTCCGCATCAGCTCCTCCTGGAGCCTCAATGATCAAACCCGAACCATGCCGTTGCAAGGAGCGGGCCAGTAAACTGGCGGAATGCAGATCGGCGCCATCCTCGTCGAACCGTCCCTGGCGCTGGCGCCCATGGCCGGGGTCACCGACAAGCCGTTCCGGCAGCTGTGCAAACGGCTGGGCGCGGGCCTGGCCGTGTCGGAGATGACCACCTCCGACCCGCGCCTGTGGCAGACGCGCAAGTCGCTGCACCGGATGGACCATGCCGGCGAACCCGATCCGGTCGGCGTGCAGATCGCCGGCTCCGATCCGGCCCGGCTGGCCGAAGCCGCACGCTACAACGTCGCGCATGGCGCGCAACTGATCGACATCAACATGGGCTGCCCGGCCAAGAAGGTTTGCAATGCCTGGGCAGGCTCCGCGTTGCTGGCCGACGAGCCACTGGTGGCGCGGATCTGTGGTGCCGTGGTGGCAGCCGTCGAGGTGCCGGTGACCCTGAAGATCCGTACGGGACAGGCGCCCGATCAGCGCAACGCGCTGGCCATCGCCCGCATCGCCGAAGATTCCGGCATCGCCGCGCTGGCCGTGCACGGCCGCACCCGTTCGCAGAAATACGAAGGTTTCGCCGAGTACGACACCATCGCCGCGGTCAAGGCCGGCGTCGCGATCCCGGTGTTCGCCAACGGCGACATCGATTCGCCGGAAAAGGCCCGCTCAGTGCTGGATTACACGCGCGCCGACGCGTTGATGATCGGCCGCGCGGCGCAGGGGCGACCCTGGATCTTTCGCGAAATCGCGCATTACCTCGCGACCGGCCAGCGCCTGCCCGAACCGGATGCCGCGGAGGTGCGCGAGATCCTGCTCGGGCACCTCGAAGACCTGTACGCGTTCTACGGCGAGGCGATGGGCGTGCGCATCGCGCGCAAGCACCTCGGCTGGTACGCCAGGGACCGGCCCGAGAACGCGGCGTTCCGCGCGGTCGCCAACGCCGCCGAAAGCGCGCGCGAACAGTTCCGCCTGACCCGCGACTATTTCACCGCGCTGGCCGAAGGCATGGCCAAGGCCGCCTGATCCGGCGGACATCCTTCATCCGCGGCGCGATGTTCGCACCACGTAGCCGGCGCGCCACGTGCTTCGCGGAGTCTGGATTTCGCAACCCAGTGCGGCGTTTCGCCGGCCATCGTTTTCACGCACCAACCTGAACGATGGCGACAACCCGAGGCGCGGCCCTTTCGCCCCCTGAAACGCTTTCAAATCACGTCATGAAAGTTGACAGGAAATGCCGCGCATTCCGCTCCAGACGCGATCCCGACGGCCGAAAAAGTCGGCATGAAACATTGGGTTCTCTCCATCGTCCTGGCGCTTGCATCGCCGTCGTTGCTGGCCGCGCCGGAACGGGTCGCGGACGTCCTCACCGACCTGAGGACGCACGGCTACGTGTCGCCGTCCGCGGCGGCGGCGCGCCTGCAGGCGGCCAGCGATGCCGCGGACCCGCGGGCACCGATCGAGCAGCGCCGCAGCTATTGCGCGCAGCTGATCGCGCTGTCCATCCCCGACCGCAACACGCACCTGCTGCAACAGGCGCTGGCCAGCCTGCAGCAGATGGCGCAGCGCGAACACTGCAAGCCATGCCAGGCCACATGGCTGATCGGCGAGGCGCAGGCGGCGATGTCCCGGCGCGACGTGACCTCGGCGCGAGCCGATCTGCGGCAAGCGGCGACATTGATCGCCGCGAACGACGACGCCATGCAGTTGGAGCTCATCCTCGCCCAGGTACACCTGGAACGCCAGCAAGGCGCCATGAACGTGGCCTTCGACCACGCAATGAAGGGTTTGGAGCTGGCCGCCAGGCTGGGCGACCCGGCCGCCCGCGTCAAACTCCAGCTCGACCTCACGGTGATCGACGCCGATCTCGGCTACCTGCCGCGCGCCGCGGCCATGGCACCGGAAGTCATCGCGCAGGCGCGATCCATCGGCTTCACGGCCGCCCTTGCGCAGGCGTACATCAACCAGGGCTATGTCTACTCGCAACTCGACGAGCGTCCCGCGCAACTGCGCGCCCTGCAGCAGGCCCTGGAAGTTTCGAAGAATGTTCCGGGGCTGCGGCACGTGGAAGCCGCGGTCCGCATCAACCTGTCCGATTACTACCTGCACCAGGGAGGCTACGACGACGCGCTGGAATACGGGCAGGAAGGCGCGGCGCTGGCGAAGGCCGACAACGACGCGTATCTCGTGGCCGTGGCGCTGGCCAACCAGGGGCTCGCCGCGGCCGGGATGGGGCGCGCGCAAATGGCCCTGGACACGTTGCAGGAATCCATGGAGTTCGCGCGTCGCTCGGGCAACCTGCGCGCCCAGTCGATCGTCAGTCAGGAACTGGTGAAGCAGCTCCAGGCGGTCGGACGCTACAAGGATGCGCTGCAGTTGCTGGAATCCATGGACGAGGTCAACCAGAAGATCACCGAACAGAAGCGCGACACCGCGGTACTGGAGCTGCAGGCCAGGTACGACGACGAGCGCAAGAATCGCCAGATCGAGCAACTCTCCACGCAGGCACGGCTGACCGAGGCCCAGGCCTCCGCGCGGCTCTGGCAACAGCGCCTGTGGACCACGCTGGCGACGGCCGCCGTGCTGTCCGCGCTGCTGATGGTGTTGTGGCTGCTGCACGCGCGCCGTGCCAACCGGCGGTTGACGCAGGACGTGGCCAGCCTGACCGAACAATCCGCGCTGGACGAGTTGACCGGGGTGTTCAACCGGCGCCATTTCGCGGGCATGATGCAGCCCTACGAACACGATCCCGAGGCGCGGGTCGGGTTGGTGATGGTCGACGTCGACCACTTCAAGCGGGTCAACGACAACCTCGGCCACGACGCCGGCGACCTTGTGCTGACGGAGGTGGCGCGCCGGCTGCAAGCACTGGTGCGTGCACACGACCACGTGGTGCGCTGGGGCGGCGAGGAGTTCGTGCTGGTGCTGCCCGGCGCCACCCCGCAGGGCCTGCCGCAAATGGCCAGGCGCCTGCTCGACGCGGTGGCCGGAACCCCGATCCAGGTCGGCGACCGGCAACTGCGCGTCAGCGTGTCGGCCGGATGCGTGGTGCACCCGCTCGAGTCCGGCAGTTCCTGGGACTCGGCCCTGCGTCTTGCCGACACCTTGATGTACCGGGCCAAGCGCCATGGACGCAACCGCGCAGCCTGCGTGGTCATGCTGGACGAGCCGGCCGGGAAGACAGGCTTCGACGGGGGCATCGCGGCGGCGCACTCCGGTACGGTCGAGGTCGTCGAGGTCGTCGGTCCGGCGCTTGCGGAGATGAACGCAACCGGTTGACGCTGTCCGTGCGATCCGGCGCGAAGCGTCACGAGATCCCGGGTGGCGCGTCGATCGAGCTGCACGCGGTGGTCGACAACCCGCCATGCGGTACCGGGCGCTGGCCATCGTGTCGGCGCTCGTGTCTTGTCGTTGTTCGCGGCGCCCGACGCCGGCGTTCCGCGCCCGCTTGACCGTGCATTAACGCCCGGCGGCGCGTGCTGCACGCACGCGGCATCCCATGTATCATTTGCGGCTTGGCATCTCTCCATCCGTATCAAAGGATATAACCCACGATGAGCCGTTACCTGTTCACCTCCGAATCGGTCTCCGAAGGCCACCCGGACAAGGTCGCCGACCAGATTTCCGATGCCGTGCTGGACGCGATCCTGGCGCAGGACAAGCGCGCGCACGTGGCCTGCGAAACCATGGTCAAGACCGGCGTCGCGATCGTGTCGGGCGAAGTGACCACCGATGCGTGGGTCGACATCGAAGCGCTGGCACGCAAGGTGATCCTGGGCATCGGCTACGACTCGTCGGTGGTCGGTTTCGACGGCGCCACCTGCGGCGTGTTGAACCTGATCGGCAAGCAGTCCCCCGACATCAACCAGGGCGTCGCGCGCAAGAAGCCCGAGGAACAGGGCGCCGGCGACCAGGGCCTGATGTTCGGCTACGCCTGCAACGAAGCGCCGGAATTCATGCCCGCGCCGATCTACTACTCGCACCGGCTGGTCGAGCAGCAGGCGAAAATCCGCAAGGCCGGCAAGCTGAAGTGGCTGCGCCCGGACGCGAAATCGCAGGTCACCCTGCACTACAACGACAACCACACCGTCGCCGGACTCGACGCGGTGGTGCTCTCGACCCAGCACGATCCGGAAGTGAAGTACGCCGACCTCGTGGACGGCGTGCGCGAATTCATTTTGAAACCCGTGCTGCCGAAGAAGTGGTACGACGCACTGCCGAAGAACAAGGTGCACATCAATCCGACCGGCAAGTTCGTGATCGGTGGTCCGGTGGGTGATTGCGGCCTGACCGGACGCAAGATCATCGTCGACACCTACGGCGGCATGGCCCGCCACGGCGGCGGCGCGTTCTCGGGCAAGGACCCGTCCAAGGTCGATCGTTCCGCAACGTATGCCGCGCGCTACGTCGCCAAGAACATCGTCGCGGCCGGCATCGCGGATCGCTGCGAGGTGCAGATCTCCTACGCGATCGGCGTGGCCGAACCCACTTCCATTTCGGTGACGACGTTCGGCACCGGCAAGATCAGCGACGACAAGATCGAGAAGCTGATCCGCGCCCACTTCGACCTGCGTCCGTACGGCATCATCAAGATGCTGGACCTGATCCACCCGATCTACCAGTCCACTGCGTCCTACGGCCACTTCGGCCGCAAGCCGTTCCAGCACACCTACAAGTGGGGAGACCGCGAGAACGGCAAGCTGGTGAAGAAATCGGAAACCGCGACCGCGTTCTCGTGGGAAGCGACCGACCGCGCCGAGGCCCTGCGCAAGGCCGCGAAACTGTAAGAGCCTGTACCCGGGCGACATCCCGAACGGGCTGCCTTGCGCAGCCCGTTTTCGTTTCCGCCTGCGAAAACGACCCGCACCGATCGAAACGCCGGACGGCTGCGCTCCGGTAATCGTGCAGCCCCGTTGCCGAAGACAACCCATGCAGTGCCCGGGCGGGCGGCTGCCGCGTTCGCATCAACCATCAACGGGAGGAAGGTCAACATGAATATCCGGCACACACTTCTTGCGCTCGCGCTGACCGCAAGCTGCGGCCAGGCACTGGCATCGTCTCCTGCACATCGCTTTCCGCCCCCCGGCGAAAACCGCATCGTGGGAATGTGGCATCTGGTGGTGACCTTCGCCCCCTGCGCGGGCGGCCCGTCGCTATCCATCCTGTCGCTCAATACGTTCCATGCCGGCGGCACGCTGACCAGCACCGATGCCACCCCTCCGCCTGTGAGCGGCCCGGCGCAGGGCATCTGGGAATACGAAGGGCACAACCGGTACAGCAGCCACACGCAGTTCAATGGTTTCCTGGCCGACGGCACCTACGACGGACTTCGCGACATCTACCAGGACCTCACCCTGGACCGCAACGGCATGTCCTACACCTCCGCCATCTACTCACGCGTGCTCAACGTCGACGGCAGCCTGCGCGTCGAACTTTGCGGCGCGGCGCAAGGTGTACGCGTGCCGATCGACTCGAACCCCTGACAGGAACCGCGTTGCATCCCGATACCCTGCTGCGCAAGGTGACGCGCGTAGCGGCGGGTTGCTGTGCAGGGGAACCCAAGCCCAGCCCCCTGGATCCGGAATCCACGTAGATGGAGACAGGGCTGACGGCCATCGGCCCGTGACCGATGGCAGCCGCGAAAAGCCCGTGCCGACCTGTCGGCATGTCGGCCGGCGAAAGACGACCCGTTGGTTGAAGCGCCGAAAGGCGCAGGCGTCCGGTAATCGTGCAGCCCCGTTGCCGAAGACAACCCATGCAGTGCCCGGGCGGGCGGCTGCCGTGTTCGCATCAACCATCAACGGGAGGGTTCACCATGAAGATCAAGCACACATTCGCCGTGTTTGCACTGGCCGCCACCTGCGGCCTGCCGCTGGCGTCTGCAGCAACCGGGCGCCTTCCGCCCCTCGGCGAAAACCGCATCGTCGGCACCTGGCATGTGTCGGTGACGCTGGCCTCATGCGCCGGCGGCCCGGCCCATTCCTTCATCGCGCTCAACACGTTCCATACCGGCGGCACGCTGACCAGCACCGACAACACCCCGCAGCCCGGCAATGGTCCCGCCCAGGGCATCTGGGAATATCGCGGGCTCGGCCGGTACAGCGCGCACTTCCAGTTCTACCACTTCCTGCACGACGGCACCTGGGATGGCCTCCAGGACATTTACCAGGAGACGACGATGGACTGGCGCGGCAACGCGTTCACGTCGTCCATCCATGCCATCGCGCTCAACAAGGACGGAAGCGTTCGCGGGGAAGTCTGCGGCACCTCGCAAGGGGTGCGGGTTCCCATCGATTCGAATCCGTAAGCGCGAGCCATGCGGCGCGGAGCCAGCCACGTGCTCCGCGCCCGCTTGCGTTCGAGACGCCCTGCCCGCTTCAGCCCGTGTTCTGCAAACCGCGCGCGACGCCGTTGACGCAGGCAACCAGACTGTTCAACAACGCCTCGTCGCGGCTGCCGCCCTCGCGCCAGCGCCGCAGCAAGTCCACCTGCAGCACGCTCATCGGATCGATGTAGGGATTGCGCAACCTGATCGACTGCGCGAGGCGCGGATCGGCGGCCAGCAGTTCGTCGCTGCCCCTGATGCGCAGGATCGCATCGCGGGTGCGCCGGAATTCCTCATCGATGCGCGGGAAGAATTTCGCGTGCAGATCGCCCGACAAGCGCGAGAACGCCGCGGCGATGTCGAGGTCGGCCTTGGCGAGCATCATTTCGATGTCGTCGATCAGGGGGCCGAGGAACGCCCAGTCGCGCGCCATTTCCACCATCGGTGCTTCGCCGAACGTTTCGATGCCGCGTTCGAGCGCGCTGCCGAACCCGTACCAGCCGGGCAGGATCGAGCGCATCTGCGTCCACGAGAACACCCACGGGATCGCGCGCAGATCCTCCACGCCGCGCATGCTGCGGCGGCTGGCCGGGCGCGAACTCATGGTCATGCGTTCGATCACGTCGACCGGTGTCGCGGTGCGGAAATAGGCGACGAAATCGGGCTCGCCGACGAAGGCGCGGTAGGCCTCGCGGCTGGCCGTCGCCAGCGTGTCCATGCGCCGGATCCATTCCGACTCGCGCGGTTCCGGTTCGCGCGGACGCAACGAAGCGCGCAGGGTGGCGCCCACGGTCTGTTCAAGGTTGCGCAGCGCCAGCGCGCGGATGCCGTACTTTCGATGGATCACTTCGCCCTGCTCGGTCACGCGCAACCGTCCCGCCACCGCACCGCGCGGCGATGCCATCAATGCCGGCGTGACCTTGCTGCCGCCGCGACACGCCGAGCCGCCGCGGCCGTGGAAGAAGGTGAGCTTGATGCCGGCCGCGGCCGCGACCTCCAGCATCTCGGCCTGCGCGCGCTGCAAGGCCCAGCGCGCGGCGAGGATGCCGCCATCCTTGGCACTGTCGGAATAGCCGACCATGATCATCTGGCGATCATCGCGATGCTGCAGGTGCGCGCGATAGACCGGATCGTTCAGCAACGCGCGCAAGCTGGCCGCGGCGTGCACGAGGTCATCCACGGTTTCAAACAACGGCGCGATATCCAGCGGCACCGCGCCGTCCTCGACCAGTCCGCCGTGGCGGGCCAACGCCAACACCGCCAGCACGTCGGCGGCCGAACGCGCCATCGAAATGATGTAGGGGCCCGTCGCGCCGCCGCCGTAGCGCCGGCGCGCATCGGCCAACGCCACGAACACGGCCTTGATCCGCGCCACGGCGGCGTCATCGCTGTCGCCCAGGCCGGCCTCTCCCGCCGCCGCCGAGCGCAGGCGTTGCGCACGCGCACCCGGTTCACGCACGGCCCAATCGGGATCGTCCAGCAGCACGGCCAGCACGTCGTCGTGGACCCGCGAATCCTGGCGCACGTCCAGCCGCGCCAGGTGGAATCCGAAGGTGCGGACGCGCCATTGCATCCGACGCACCGCGAACAGGCCGGCGTTGACGCCCCGGTTCACCGCGAGGCTGTCGGCGATCAACGCGACGTCGGCTTCGAACTCGTCCGCGCAGGCATAGGCCGCGGCACCATCGTCCTCGCTGGCGTGCAGGCGCGCGTGCATCAAGGTCAGCAGGCAGCGATACGGCATGTTGGCGTGGCGCGGGCGGATCCTCGCCGCCGCCTTCGGGAGGCGTTGCCGGTACGCGGCCACGCGCTCGCGGATTGCCGCGGACACACCGATGCGATCCTCGGTCTGGCTGAGCCGTCGCGCCAGCCATGCGCAACCGGCGCGGTAGCGTTCCAGCACCATCGCGCGCTGCGCGCGCAGCGTCGCGTCGATGGTGTCGGCACCGACGTTCGGGTTGCCGTCCATGTCGCCGCCCACCCACGAACCGAACCGCAGCACGCGCGGCAATTCGGCCTCGATGCCGTAGACACGCGCCAGTTCATGCTGGAACGATTCGTAGAACACCGGCAACACGCGATACAACGGGTCGGCGAGATAGAACCCGATGTGTTCGAATTCGTCCTGCACGCTCGGCCGCACGCTCGAAGCCTCGGCGGTCTGCCAACCCGAAGTGAGTGCCATGCGCAGGCGCTCGTGGTCGATGGCGCGTTCCTGAGGGGTGCGCGCAGGATCGAAGCGATCCACCAGTGCCTTCACGATCGCCTGTTCCTTTTCCAGCAGCGAGCGCCGCACCGCCTCGGTGGGATGCGCGGTGAATACGGGCTCGACGTCCAGCCGCGCGATCCACGCGAGCAGTTCTTCGGCTTCCACGCCGCGCGCCTTCAGGGTTTCCAGCACGTCGGCCAGCGACTCGGGCTGCGAACGGGTGCTGGACCGCTCGTAATCGCGGCGGCGGCGGATGCGGTGCACGCGCTCGGCGACGTTGACCATCTGGAACCACGTCGCGAACGCGCGCGCCAGCATCTCGGCCGTGGCGGGATCGGTCCCGCCCAGCATCTTCGCGAGCGCCTCCACCCCGTTCCCGGCCACGCGCCGATGGATGGCGGCGGTGCGGATCTCCTCGACCCGGTCGAAAAACCCCTCGCCGCCCTGTTCGGCCAGCATCTCGCCGACCAATACGCCGAGCTCGTGCACGTCCTCGCGCAACGGCGCATCGTGCGGGGCGAAAAAGATGTCGCGGCGGTAATCGGGTTGGCGGGTCGATCGACTCACGATGCCTCCTCGCAGGCAGGTGCAGCGCGACGGCTGGCGCGGAACCGGCCTGCATCCTCGCCGACCGGCCCGGGCCGCGATTCATCTTTCCATCGCGACGAACGGATATAATGCCCTATTCGCCGAGGGGCGTTGCAACCCGCCGCGTGGATGCTTCCACCGGAATCCGCATTTCCTCATGCGGATTCCAGCAAAACGGGTCAGGCTCGGCACCTTCCTACCGCAACAGCGCCCGATCACCATCTGCGATGCCGTTGTTCCAACAACGGCGATCGCAAAAGACCGGCCATCCATGGCCGGACTTTTCACCAGGAGCTACTCCATGAACGCTGTCGCCAAAGATTCCGCGCAACACGATTACAACGTCCGCGACCTGTCGCAAGCCGAACTCGGCAGGAAGCGCATCCAGATGGCCGAGCAGGAGATGCCTGGCCTGATGCAGATCCGCGCCCGCTACGCACCGCAAAAACCGCTCAAGGACGTGCGCGTCACCGGCTCGCTGCACATGACCAAGGAGACCGCGGTGCTGATCGAGACGCTCACCGCACTCGGCGCCTCGGTGCGTTGGGCCTCGTGCAACATCTTCTCGACCCAGGACGACTGCGCCGCCGCGATCGCCGCCGCCGGCATCCCGGTGTTCGCATGGAAGGGTGAGACGCTGGAGGAATACTGGCAGTGCACCCTGGATGCGATCACGCATCCCGGCAACCGCGGCCCCGAGCTGATCGTCGATGACGGCGGCGACGCGACGCTCTTGATCCACAAGGGCGTCGAGATGGAAGACGGATCGAAGTGGGTGGACGAAAAGGGCGCCAACCACGAAGAACAGGTCATCAAGGACCTGCTGAAGAAGACCCGCACGGAGCGCCCCGGTTTCTGGAAGAAGGTCGCCTCGGAATGGCGCGGGGTTTCGGAGGAAACCACCACCGGCGTGCATCGTCTGTACCAGCTCGCCGAAGCCGGCAAGCTGCTGGTGCCCGCGATCAACGTCAACGACTCGGTCACCAAGTCGAAGTTCGACAACCTGTATGGCTGCCGCGAATCGCTGGCCGACGGCATCAAGCGCGCCACCGACTTGATGGTCGCCGGCAAGGTCGCGGTGGTGTGCGGCTACGGCGATGTCGGCAAGGGCTGCGCGCACTCGCTGAAGGGCTTCGGCGCGCGCGTGATCGTCACCGAGATCGATCCGATCTGCGCCCTGCAGGCCGCGATGGAAGGCTTCCAGGTCGCGACGGTCGAGGACACGCTCGGTGTCGGCGACATCTATGTCACCACCACCGGCAATCGCGACGTGATCACGCTGGAGCACATGGCGAAGATGAAGAACCACGCGCTGGTTTGCAACATCGGACACTTCGACAACGAGATCCAGGTCGATCGTTTGCAGAAGGCTGCGAAGCAGACCAACATCAAGCCGCAGGTCGATCTCTACACCTTCCCCGAAGGCAATTCGATCTACCTCCTGGCCGAAGGGCGCCTGGTGAACCTCGGCTGCGCACACGGCCATCCGTCGTTCGTGATGTCCAACTCGTTCTCGAACCAGACGCTTGCCCAGATCGACCTGTGGGCCCACAAGGACACCTACAGCAAGCAGGTCTACCGCCTGTCCAAGAAACTGGACGAGGAAGTCGCGCGCCTGCACCTCGGGCAGATCGGCGTGAGGCTCACCAGGCTTTCGAAAGACCAAGCCGATTATCTCGGCGTGCCGGTGGAAGGACCTTACAAGGCCGATCACTACCGCTATTGACTGGCCAGCAACCACTATGCCGTCATTCCGGGGCGACCCGCAGCTTTACTGCGGGTCGAACCCGGAATCCATGTTGCTCTCACTTGAACACCAAAAAGGATTCCGGGTTGCCGCGCCATGAAGCCGGCACGGCCCCCGGAATGACGACGTGATGAGGCAGTATCGGCGCTTGTGTCGACCAAAGCCCAGAGCTAATCCGGTTCACCAAACTGCATCAGCTCGGGGACGTACGGCACGTAATGCCGCCAGCGGCCCACCGAGGTTGCATACACGGGTTGCCGCGCCTGCCAGACACTGGCCGACTGCACGGGCGCGCTGTCGTCCGAAGGTACCGACCCGCGCGCAGGCGCACCGATGAAATCGCGCAGCTTCGTGAGTGACGATTCGGTTTCCGTGACCAGCATTTCGTAGTCGAGTTCGAAGATCGGCAGCGACAGCCTCTGCGTCCAATGGCGCATCAACGCGTCGTGCCCGTCCATGTATGCACGCATGTCGTCGAAGTCGTAGGCGAATGCCATGTCGGGATGCGCGAAATCCTGGCCCCACAGCGACAGCGCCGTGTCGCGCGGATCGCGTCGCAAATGGATGACGCGCGCCCGGGGAAACATCGCCGCGGCGATATGCAGCCAACGGAAATTCAACGGGTCCTGGTCGAGGTAATGCGTGGCCGGCGCATCATCCTGCACGGCGAGCCTGCGATAGAGGGATGCCGCCTCGGTCAACGCGGCAGGACTGCCCAGGTGGCCGCCCCCGACCAATTGTTCGCCGATGAAGCGCAGGGCACGCAGTTCGCCGCGATCGCGCGCGCCCGTGGCGCGGGCCAGCAGCGTCGCGGTCAACGTGGTGCCGCTGCGCGGCACGCCTACGATGAAAACCGGATTGAAGTCGTCCTTAGGCACGGGCGAGGCATCCGCCACACGTTCGCGCACGCGCGAGGTCACGAACGCCTGCCATCCGGCCGCGTTCCACGCCTGCACGGTGCGGACCATGGCGTTGGCTTCCCGCAAGGTCCTTGCCGCACGGGCGTAATCGGCAAGGTCGCCCTGCGCCTTCGCCAGTGCGAATCCGGCGGAAGCGCGGGATCGCGGGGAATACCGTGTATCGCTGAAGTGCTTCGCAAACCACGCGATCTCGGCATCCGCGGCATCGGTGTAGCGGCGGACATTGGCCAACGCACCCAACACATGGTGTCGATCGAGGTCGACACCCGCATCCAGCGCCCGCAGGTAGCGCACGCGTGCGGTATCGAAATCCCCGGCTTCGCGGGCCACGTTGCCGGCCAGCACCAGCAGCTCCGGCGTGGCCGGTCCATGCGCCAAGGCGTCATCGCAAATCCGGGCCGCCATGGCGTGGCGGTCGCACTGTCGAGCAAATTCGGCGCTGCGCAGGCACACCCCTTGATCGAAATCGCTCGCACCGCACAACTCCAATGCCACCAACGAAGCGGCGTCAAGCCGCCCCTGGCTGCGCAGCACGTTGCAGAGCAACCTGGCAATGTCTTCGCGCTCAGGCACCTGCCCATTGAGCTCGCGCAGCAGCGCTTCGGCATGCACCAGGTCACTGCGCTGCCAAGCTTCCCTGGCGGCTGCCAGCGTGCTGTCGATTTGCTCGTGTGCGTCGTTGCGCATGCAATTCCTGGACATCCGGGCACGTATCGCAGGCAAGGGAAATCCCGTCCCGGTCCAAGCGTATCGCGGTCGGCAAGATCGCGCCCGCATGGCGACGGAACGCGCATCGACTCCATCAGACCGCCCGCCACACACTGCCTTGCCCGAGGCAGGTCAGAACATTCGCTCCAGTTCGGGCAGATATTCGGCGTAGGCGCGCCACCGATTGATCGAACTGACGTACAAGGGTTGACGTACCTGCCACACACTCGCCGTGGTGATCGCTTGCTTGTCGACTGTATTGTCCGTCGCGCGGTCATCCGGCATGCCCAGGAAGCGCCGCATGTTGCGCACGGTCTCCTCGGGGTTTCTTGCCAGCGCCTCGTACTCCAAGTCGAACCATGCCAGCGGCAAGGTGCGATGCCAGTGCTCGATCAACTTGTCATGGCCTTCCATGAAGGCGGCGATATCCGAAAAATCGTAACTGAATCCGAGGTCGGCATGCGCGAAACGCTGGGTCCACAACGACAGCGCCGTATCCCGCCGTCCTCGCCGGCAATGGATGATCCTCGCATCCGGAAATATTGCCGCGATCAGGTCAAGGTAACGAAAGTTCAGTGGATTCTTGTCCAGATACCAACCTGCCGGCGGATCGTCCCGGCGCAGTTGTGCGCTCACCAAGGCTCCCACGGATGCAAGTGCACCGCGATCGTGCAGGCGACCCTGTCCATCGAGCAGGCGATACATGGCATCGATCCAATTGAGTTCGCCGCGATTGCGAAGGTCGCCACTCCGGGCCAGCAGCGACGCCGCCAATGTCGTGCCCGTGCGCGGCAAACCCACCATGAACACCGGCACATAGTCCACCGCCGGTTTCGTTTGCGGCAGCCCGCGATCGCCAAGGCGACGATTCACGAAGGCGTGCCAATCATGGGCACGCCACTTGGCCTGTGCAGCGGCGGCGGCATTGGCCTCGCGCAATACAGTCCCCGCGCGGGAGCGATCACCGATGTCGGACAGCATCTTGCCCAATGCAAAACCCAGATTTGTCCGCAAGTCACCACCATGTGTGCAATGGCGCCACGCCTGTTCAATGCGGAGAAAATCGGGAGCGGCGTCGCTAGTGCAGCGGCCACAATAGGCCAGGCGCAGCCAGCTCATCCCATCGCCTGCATTACCATCCAGCGCGACGTGTAATGCCGCGCGAGCGCCATCGAAATCACCCGTAGCCAGGGAAAACTCCGCCGCCAGCGCCGCGATTTCTGAAGATTCCGGCCAGCGTTCACGCGCGGAGGCCGACAACACGCACCCTTGATCATGCGCGTCGCATTCCCGGAGGAACGTCAGCCCCGCGATGAAGTGCCGCTGGTCGTCGGGGCGTGCCCGCAACGACGCGCAAACCACGTCGACGGCTGCCGAGAATCGCCCGTCCTCCCTCAACATGTGCGCCAACGAAAACGCTGCTTCACGATGGTCGGGCACAATCGCCAGAACTGCCCGAAAATCGTGTTCCGCGTCAGCATGATGCCCGCCGATGCGCAACGCGTTGCCGCGCCAGTAGCGCAACTCCGGCGCACCCGCGAACCGCTGAATCGCCACGTCCAGCACCTTCACGGCGGTCTGCGCGTAGCCCGCGCGCAGCAAACCCTCTGCCGTCAGCCGCCACATTTCGGCCGCGTCGGCGAAACGCGAGAGCAATGCTTCGACCAGTTCGGCGCGCGCTGCAGGCTCGCCGGGACCTCGAAGCCTTTCAAGGAACCCCTTCAGCAGGATGTCTTCGGCTCGATCATCTGCTGGCATGGCCAAATCCTGTGGCATCACCAGGCGACCAACGAATTGGCATCGCGCAATCGAGTCGGCCGCGGAAGCCAAAGCACGCCACGCGATATGCAGACGCCAATGCCTCGATCCGCCGATGTACACCAGTGGTCAATGACATGCCACTATCCTTATCATAGTCGGCTCCGGCCACAACACCCCATACGCATGTACTTTCGTTTTCTTCTCAACACCTGCGTGTTCGGGACCTTCCGGCGTACACCGACATGACTGCACCCCGCCTCGAAGGCCTGGACAATACTGCGGCGCAACAAGTCGTGGCAACCGCCCGTGCGCTCGCGCTCGGGCGCGCCGATCAAGCTGCCGCACAACTCGCCCCCCCATTGTCTGCATTTCCGGATCACCCCGAAATACTGCGGCTGCACGCCGGCATCCTGAGTCTGCGGGGTCAACATTCCGAAGCACTCGCCGCGATGCGCCGTGCCGTGGATTTGCGCCCCATGGACCCCCTGTACCACAACACGCTCGGCACCGTGCTGGGCGCCAGCGGCGATTTCGATGGGGCCGTGCGTGCCTTGCACCGCGCATGCGAGCTGCAACCGGGCCTGGGGCTCGCGTGGTACAACCTCGGCGTGATGCTGACGCGCTGTGTGCGCATCGCGGAGGCCACCGAGGCATTGCTCCGCGCGGTTCACCTGGATCCCGCCAACATGGAGGCTCGGGCGCTGCTGGGCGACATGCTGCGCGTCGGCGCACGCGTCGAGGAATCGGCAGCCGAATACCGCAAGGTACTCGCCGAACGCCCTTGGACGGGGATGGCGTGGTGGGGCTTGGCCGACCTCAGGACGGGTGCACTCAAGCCGGATGACATCGAAAGGATGCAAACGGCCTTGCAGGACAACCGCGCCAGCGACGACGATCGCATCGCCATCGGCTTTGCATTGGCCAAGGCGCTGGACGAACAAGGCCGCCACGAGGCATCGCTCGACGCGTTGCAACGCGCCAACGCGATCGCACGCTTGCGCCAGCGCTGGAGTGCAGGTGCGTTCTCGGAAGGGATCAGTGCGATTCTCGATGCATTCACACCGCCACCAATTCCCGCCGACGATACCGAGCTCGGCCGGGAGGTTGTCTTCATCGCGGGGATGCCCCGTTCCGGTACCACCTTGGTCGAGCAAATCCTGGCATCCCACTCGCAGGTCGAAGGCGCGGGCGAGCTACCGGATCTTCCTCAGGTACTGGCTGAGGAATCGCACCGGCGTGGCGTACCGTTCCCGCACTGGGCAAGGGAAATGCGCTCGCCCGACTGGGCTCGCCTTGGCGAACGCTATCTTGAACGCACGGCGCACTGGCGAGAGCGCAAACCGAAGTTCACCGACAAATTCCCGGGCAATTGGATGCATGTCGGTGCGATCCGCGCGATGCTGCCTGGCGCGCACGTGGTACTGTGCCGGCGCGATCCGCTGGAAACGTGTTTCTCCTGTTATCGCCAACATCTGGTCGGCAACGAATATACCCGCACTCCCGAAGATCTTGCCCGGTTCTGGCGTGATTTCGACCGCAGCGCCACACACTGGGCTGGCGCGCATCCGACGCATGTCTACCAGCACAGCTACGAAGCGCTGCAGGCTGATCCCGAGGCCAGCATCCGCAGGCTGCTTGACGCCTGCGGGTTGCCGTTCGAGGAAGCATGCCTGCGTTTCCACGAAACCGCGCGTGAAGTCCGCTCGCCCAGCGCCACCCAGGTCCGGAAGCCCGTCGACGCCGACACCGCTCGCGCGCAACGCTATGGCGCATTGCTCGACCCACTGCGCGCGTCGCTGGGCTTGCCCTTGTTCGGCTCTGACCCTTGAGTGCAATGCACGACGCGCAGGACTGGTTGGCGACCTCGCAGGCGCAGCTCATGCGCGGCGACCTGTGCTCCGCGCAGACAACCTTGACGCAAGCACTGCTCGATCATCCGGCTTCGGTCGAACTGCGCCGTGCGTTGGCGGGCGTCCACCAGCAAGCCGGACAACCCGCCAAAGCCGAGGCGATGCTGCATGAATTACTGAAGGAGAATCCCTGCGATGCTGCCTCGGCCTTTGCCCTGGTACGCATATTGAAGGAGCAGGGAAGGACGGCCGCTTCCGGAGCGCTGATGCGCGCCTGCTTCTCAGGTGAATCGAACCGTCGCGACGCCAATCTTGCAATTCATGCCATCGAGTTGCTGGATGACTGCGGCCGCAAGGGCGACGCGGCATCGATTGCCGACGCCGCCATCGCCGAAAACCCGGACGATGCACGCCTGCACGCCTATGCCGGGATGCTGCGGATCCAGTTGGGCGAATTCGAGCGAGCGCGACGACACTACCTGCGTGCATTGCAACAAGACCCGAGAGCATGGGAATGGCACGTGCCGATCGGCCTGTCTTCAACGCAGCGTTACACCGAGCGCAGGCACCCGGATTTCGTACTGTTCCACGATGGCCTGCGGCGCGACGGTCTTTCCGGGAAAGCGCGCGCGGAGCTGCACTTTGCGCTCGGCAAGGCCCACGATGACGTCGGCGACTACGAAGAAGCCGCACGGCGTTTCCGTGAAGGCAATGCCCTCGCCCGACGCCTGGTGCGGTGGTCGCGCAAGGACTGGCGGCGTGCGGTCGAAGCCCGGATGGCGGCGAAGCCGATCCTGCAGCGTCTCGACCCAACTGCCGCATTCACCCCGGTGTTCATCGTCGGCATGCCGCGCTCGGGAACAACCCTGCTGGCGGATTTGCTATCGCGCTTTTCGAAGGTCCGCAGCCGCGGGGAATTGCCATGGGCCGCGCAACTGGCCGCAAGGTCCGCCCTGGTTGGCAGCCCCGCTCGCACGGACCTGCAAGCTGCCGCAGCGATGTACACGGTCCTGTCGCGCCAGGATGACGCCGGCGACGCCCTCTGGTTCATCGACAAGCAGCCGCTGAACTTTCGCTATCTCGACCTGCTGCTGGCCCTGTTTCCGCACGCAAAGGTCATCCATTGCCGGCGCAACCGCCGCGACACCGCCTTGTCACTGTGGATGCAATGTTTCCTCGAGGAAGTGCAAGGCTACAGCTACGACTTCGGTGACATTGCGTTGGTCATGCGCGACGAACATAGGTTGATGGCGCATTGGCACACCCTGTACCCGGAATCCATTTGGCGCGTCCAATACGAGGACCTTGTCGCCGACCCGACAGGGGTCATCACCGAATTGGCATCGTGGCTGGGTTTGTCAACCCATGCTGATGGCGTCCTGCCAGCACCATCGGCTTCCTCCGTCAGCACCGCCAGCTTGTGGCAGGTTCGGCAGCCCATCCACTCCGGATCCGTGGGCCGCTGGCAACGCTATGCGTCCTACCTCCCGGAGCTTGCGCGAATACCCGAGGCGTAGATCACACGGCATCGGCGTCACGGCTATGACGGTTCAAGCTTGAAAGCCAGCGTGTAACGCGGCGCATAGCAGATCCTGTTCGGCGGACGTCCAACATGGGTGATGCTGCCGTCAAAAACGACCAGACGTCCCGGTCTGGGCGTGACGGCGACCTCCGCATCCATGTCCTTGTTGTAGAACAGCGTTTCCCCACCCCACTCCACGTTCCACTCAGGAGCGATGTACCACAACGCGGTCAGCCCCTTGCTGCCGGGCTGCGCATCAGTGTGCGTGAACAGCATGTCGCCGTACGCGGCGTGATTGCAGTAACACCGGTAAATCCGGTACGCGTCGCCATTCTCGAAATCCCGCACCGCGTCAAGAGTAGGTTGATAGACGACCAATTGCGCCGCGGTCTCGAGCGGGATGTTCATGGCCCAATGCCTGAATTGGCTGGTGTCGGGGCGCGCGACTTCACCACGCACGAAATTCGCAGCCATGAATGCCTCCGTCAGTTGCCTGACATGCGGCAGCGAAATCAAATCGTCATAAACCCTGATCGGGCGGTCTTCGACCTGGATGGTGCGTGTCAATGGCATGTGGCATTCGTCCCTGCACCGCGAGACTACGCACCCTGCACGCTTTTATCAAGCCGATGTGGCAGGTCCGCTTGCGTTTCTGGTCGTCGCGATTCCCAATGCTGCACGCAACGGATCGAGCAACGCGCCGTACGCTGCTGCCGTCCCCGTGTGCCGATGCATGGGTTGGCGCACCTGCGCGGCACTCAAGGTTTGCACGTTCCGGCGCGATCGGTGGAATACCAGGCACGCGGGATCGAATGACAGCCCGCAAAATTCCAGCAATGCGCGGACTTCACGTTCAGGCTCCTCGGTCAGAACTTCGTAGCCCTGCTCGCGGATGCGGGCCGGGGCCCGCGATGCCCACCACGACGCGGCTTGATCGAAGGCTGTCCAGAACAAGGCGAGCTGGTCGATGTCATAGGTGAACTCCCAACCGCTCGCGAAATACTGTTTGAAGCATGACCAACAATTCTCCAAAGGATCACGCCGACAGACAACGATACGCGCCCCTGGCAACATGGCGCGGATGGCGCCCAATGCCTGCCAGTTGTTCGGCATCTTGTCGGTGAATCGCCCGCGGCCGTCGCGGAAGCGCGCGGTCAATTCGAGATAACGCTGGCCAAGCCGCTGCCAATCGCGCGCCGTCGCACGCGGCACCCATTCCGGATACCGTTGTTGGAGACGGGTGGATTCCTCGGTCAGCACCTGCGCCAGTTCGCCCAGCTCGCCTGCGCCACGCACATCGGGATGCGTGGCCAATATCTGCTCGACAAGCGTGGTGCCCGAGCGTGGCATGCCGACGACGAAGATTGCCTGCTCGCCAAGGTGCGTGTCTTCGGCCGTCGCGGACTGCGTATCGAATACCTGGGGCATCAGCCGAGCCTGTGTCTGGAACCACGCCGCGTCCCAGCGGCCGACTTCGCGCTTGCGCCTGTCGTTGGCATCCACCAGCAATTCGAACGCCTCCTGATGGTGACCACGATCCTCACACACGCGCGCCAGCGCGAACTTCATCGCAGTGCGTTCACCTTCATCGACACCCTTCCGTCGAAGCTGCTCGCGCAAGAGTTCCGCTTCGCCGTCGGCAATGGCTACCGTCTTGATATCGACAAGCTCCAGCCATGCCGCGCCGAACGCGGGCTCGATCGCAATCGCCTTGCGGATCGCCGCAGCGCCTGCTTCGATCTGCCCACAGGAAACCAGTGCGGTCCCCAGCCGCAGTTGTGCCGGCGCGTAATCGGGTGCGAGGCGTGTGGCCAGCTCAAGCGGCGCCAAGGCACGATCCAGCTGTTGATGACGCGCCAGATGCTCGCCCCAATCCGCCAATGCCATGGGTGAGTCGGGTAGGTGCCGGGCGGCATGTTCGCGCAATCGCCACGCCGTTGCCGCATCGCCGGCTTCCTCGCATATCTGCGCGTACTGCCAATAGCCCATGGCGTCGTCCGGTGCGGCGCGCAATGCAGCCTCGAAGTTCGCGATCGCGGCGGGCAGGTTTCCGACCCGTGCCAGCAACAAGCCGTACAGTCGCAGCACGTCGGGCTGGCCCGGCGCAAGTGCCAACGCATTCGCCAAGGTTGTCTGCGCGGTTCTCGTATCCCCCACCGCGATCGCGCCGCCCGCCCGTTGGACCAGCCCGCGAAGCTGCGGCGACGACCTTGCAAGCCGCGCGTGGATCTTCGCCAGATCCGGCGCTGGCGGCTCGAACATCCGGTCGCCGACGCCCATCTCAATGCTCCGTTGCGTCGGCCCGGGCTTCCGTCGTGTAGCCCCAGTGCTCCAACATGGGCGCAAGAATCGGCAACACCGGCTCGAAGTACTCCCGATAGCGCTGCCAGCGACCCATTCCCTTGGTGTTGATCGGCTCGATGACCTGGGTGTAACTGGGCGTGGCGATGAACTCTTTTTCGCGGGCCCGTCGATCGAATCCCAGCATGGTTTCCGCGTCTTCCAGTCCAAGATGGCTCGCGATTTTCTGCGCCTGCTCCGCCGGACGAGCCACCAAGTCTTCGTACCGCGACACGAATACCGCGGGCTTGAACACCTCAACGTGATACAACCAGTGCCTCATGGCTTCGACATAGCCGGTGGCCAAGGTCTCCAGATCTGCACAAGTAGCTGCCAACGTGGAGGCCATGAAGTTTTGCATGTAGTTGCTCAGCAACACGTCACAGGGGTGCCGCAAGGCGAAAATGTATCTTGCCGATGGAAACAGGCGATGGATCAGAGGCAGCCAAAGCATGTTCATGGGGTTTTTGTCGACGAGCTGCGCATCCCATCGTCGTGGCACCTTCGAACAGGCGAAAGTCAGATATCCCATGCGCAATTCGTCGCAATCGCGCTGGCTCAATTTGCCTAGGTCAAGGGGAATCTGGAAACCTGTGCTGTTCTCCAGCTGCCGGGCCAGCATGTGGAAGAACGGCCGCTCGTCCATCGACTGCAAGCGTGGATGCGCGTCCAGCATCTGCTCCAGCAAGGTCGTCCCCGAGCGTGGAAACCCCATCACGAATACCGGCGATTGCTCCGCGTCGGGCGCCTGAAGTGCCGGCCATTTGGCGTAATCGGTCTGGGACACACGGTCTTTCTGGATCAGCGGCGATTTGCGATTCGGCTCGAACCATCGTGGGTGGATGGCTTTGATACCTTCGATCTGGATGGAATGCGCGGTTTGCAGCGCCGCCATGGCAGCCGAGGCGTCGCCCAGTCTGTCGCACGCGTGCGCCAATTCGAACCAGTGCGTGAAGTCGTGTTCGTTGCGTGGGCCTGTCCGCTCAAGGATGTCGCGTGCGACCGCGTAGCCACCCCGGCGCTCGGCAAAACGAGCCTTCAGGTGAGCGATTTCGCTGATCACGCTTTTGTCCGTGTCGGCCTCGTCGTGCTGGACCACGACGCCCTCCAGTACTGCCTCGGCCTCTTCGATACGATTCATCCGTTCGTAAAGTCCGGCCAGCCGCAACCGCACGCGGCGTTCTTCGGGCCGGCGACGCGACAGTTCCTCCATCAACTCCAGCGCGGCTACCAGGTTGTTTTGCGCCGCGTGAGCCTCTGCCAGTTGCGAGTGCAGGTAGTCATCCAGCGGCAGCCACTGCCGCCAGGGGCGAAGCAGGTTTTCGGCGCGAAGATCGCGGCAAGCCGCGCAGGCCAGCGCGGCGTGGATGCGGATGGAGGGTGAATCCGGCGACCTTCCGAACGCGGCCAGCAGTGTTTCGCTTGCCTCCACCATCCTGCCCAAATCCATTTGCACCAATCCGTGCAATTCCAGCAGCTCCGCATCGTCCGGCGCCAGGCGGACGGCGGTTGCATAGGCCCTTTCGGACGCTTCCAGATCCCCTGCCTTGCGCAGGGTGGCCGCGTAATTGCGCCAGTGCACGCTGCCTTCGGGGTACAAGCGCGTCAACCGCGCATAAATCTCCAGTGCCTCGGCATGCTCGCCTTGCTGCCAAAGACTCAATGCCAGCAGCACCAGCAACCCGGCGTCATCGGGGGTTTGCAGCAATTGATCACGACACTGCCTTCCGGCGGAATGCGGATCGCCGGCCTGGATCGCGGCGACGATCGGATCTGTCATGGGTTCGGTCATCGGAAACAGAAAAGAAATGGGCCGCACGAGGATACCCGTGCGGCCCAGAAGGTTGAAGCTGTGCAGCGATCAGAACTTCACGGTAAAGCGGGCGAAGTAGTAGCGGCCCAGCGTGTCGAAGTCGTTCGGATCGGTGTTGGCGTTCTGCGAATTGTTGGCGTAGATCACCGGCGGCTGCTTGTCGAACACGTTGTCCACGCCCACGTCGATGCGGCTGTTGATGGGTTCGATGTTGTAGCCCACCGTGACGTTGTTGTAGACATACGCGCCGTAGTGCAGGACGTACGGGCCGGCAGGACCCGACGGGGTGAAGCCGGTTGCGCCGGTTGCGCCCTGACGCGGGTCGGCCGAACCTACATCGAAGTGGCTGATGTACTGCATCGTCCACTGCGCGTCCCACGGACCCAACTGCCAGCCAAGCGTACCCACGGCGCGGACGCGCGGGAAATAGCAGATCGCGCCGGGTGCACCGCCTGGGCAGGAAGCCTGCAGCGACGAGCCGGTCGAGGCCATGATGCCAACATAATTCAGCGTCGAGTTGCCCGGCTGGCCCGGCGCGGACTGGATCTTCGCCTGCTTCATGTAGGTCGCGTTGACGCCGACGTTGAACTGGCCGAACGAGAACTGCGGCAGCTTGTAGTTGGCCGAGAAGTCCACGCCCTTGACGTCGAAACGGCCCAGGTTCGCGGTTGGCAGGATGAACAGCGACGGCTGGCCCGCCAAAGCCGGATTCGCCGACGCGGTACGCTGGATCATCGAGCAATACACCGTCTGTCCGGCAAAGCACATGTTCAAAACGCTTTGCGCGCCCACTGTGGTGATCACGTTGTCCAGGTAGATGCGCCAAACGTCCACGGTCGCCGACAGGCCCGGCACGAAGTGCGGCGAGTACACCGCCCCGAAGTCGAACGACTTGCCGCTTTCAGGCCCCAGCGGGAAGCCGGCAAAGGTGGACCCCGTGGTGATGGCCTTGATCTGCTGGCCGGCCGCGACGGCCGCATCGACAAAGCTTCCGTCCAGCGGCACGTTCACGCAAGCCGGATTGGCCACGGTGATGTGGTCGCAGGGATCGGCGCTCAGCAACGGCGCGCTGCTGACGGGGGCTCCGAAGACGTTGCTGATGGTCGGGGCACGGAAAATCGTGGACACGGTGCCGCGCAACAGCAGGTCATCGATCGGGCGATATTCGACGCCGATCTTCCAGTTGTTGGTGCTGCCGAAGGTGTTGTACTTGGAATAGCGGTCGCCCAAGGTGACATTCAGGGCGCGCACGAACGGAAGATCCTTGAGGATCGGGATGAACACCTCCGCGTACGCTTCCTTGACGTTGTAACCGCCCTGCAGTTTCGACGTGCAGGCACTGCCCAGGGTGCAGGTGTAGCCGGCGGCCTTGTTGATGAGCAGGTCGTTGCTGACGGTATTGTTGGTGTATTCCTTGCGGTAGGACACACCCGCCGCCAAGCTCACCAAACCGGCCGGCAGGTCGAACAGGCCGCCGCTGATGTCGGCGTGCGCCGCGCGAGAGAGATAAAACACGTTGACCATGGCGGGCGCAGCCGCGGACTGGAGCACCGCCTGGCTGTTCGAATTGAACAGGTTGAACGGATCGAACGGCGTGCAGTCGCTGAACGAAATCGGATTGGCCGCCGTGCCGCACTGCACCACGCCGTCGGAGTTCAGGAACGACGGACCCGCAGCCAGGTTCAGGATGTTCTGGTTGGGCAGGCCATAGTTGGTGATGAGCTGCGAAATGTGGCCGTAGTTGTAACCCACGTCCCACGACCAGTTCTGGTCGAGGATGTTGAAATTGCCCTTGAACCCGGCGACCAGCTGGTCGCTGGTGAACGTGTTCGCGAAATGGCGATCGCCGGAGGGGAACGCGCGCGCCGCATAAATGTTGCCATGGGGCGAGAAATCGACACCGAACGGGTTGTAGTAGTTGTCCTTGGAGATCTTGAAGCCGGTATCGAACGGTCCACTGGTGCCGAACACCGCCGGCGCAAGATTGGAGGCCGACGTGGACTTGAGGTGGTTTACCGTGGCGTAGAAGTCCACGCTGTCGCTGAGGTGATACGTGCCCTTGAAGAACGCATTGGTGCGTTCCTGCGGGGTCATCAACAGGTTGACCGACGCGTAGTTGTACTTGTCGTCGTTGGTGAAGCAATGGTAGTCGGCCATCGTGGTCGGGCTGGTGCCGGCCTGTGCCGCACTCGGGTTCAGCGACAACTTGGTGCACGGCGTACCGTTCGGGTTCGTATACGGATTCGCAACACCGTAGATGGAGTCGCGCGCGGCATAGGAGGAACCGCCGGGAACCACGGCCACTCCCGATCCCGGCAACGCCACGCTGCTGCCGTCGGTGTTGGTGGCCGACAGACTCAGGGCGTCCTTCGAGTAATTGCGCTGCGCCTGATACACCGGGGAGAACTGGTTGTATTCCACGCCGGCGAGGATGCTGCCCTTGTCGGAGGTCTGGCCGAAGACGAAGCTCGCGCCCTTGCGTTCGCCGTCGTCACGGTCGGAAATGCCGTAGTTCACCTGGAACTGGGCGCCCTGATAGTTGGACTTCAGGATGATGTTGATGACGCCGCCGATCGCGTCGGAACCGTACACGGCCGAGGCGCCGTCGGTCAGCACTTCGATGCGTTCGACCGCAGCGGTCGGAATCGAGTTGATGTCGACACCACCGCCCTGGAAGCTGACAACGCGTTGGCCATCGACCAGCACCAAGGTGCGGCTCGATCCCAAACCACGCAGGCCGACGAGGGTCTGGCCCGAACCGCCGCCGTTGTTGACGCGCGGGTTTTCGACGCCGCCGGTGATGACCGGCAGGTTCTGGATCACGTCGCCCAGCGTCAGCTTGCCGGTCGCCTGAATTTGTTGTGCGGTGACGGCCACCACGGGGTTGGACGTTTCCAGATCCACGCGGCGGATGTGCGAACCCGTGACCACGATGGTCTGCAGGGTTTGCGGTTGTTTCTGGTCGTTCTGCGAAGGGGTGGCGTTCTGCGCAAAGGCAGATCCTGCAACACCCACGGCAGCGACGGCACCCAGCGAAAGGGCCGTCTGCACGGCCTTGGACAGCTCACTGCGGTCGAGTCTCATTGCACTCTCCAAACGTTTGTAGATGTGTGAAACAGTTTCGGGAAAGGTCCCCGTCAGATGCCGACGAGACCTCATCTGGAACCCTCGGCACGCGGCATGCTAACAACTTTGTAACCAGTTTGGAATCCCCACGTTACCAGAGGACCCTCGGCGTGCGCGCGTTGGCCATGGACAGGGACGGGTAAGGTTTCCGCCCGACTGGCTTCGAAATCGGCCCTCCTCGGTCGGTCGAGCACCCACCGGCATCGGGTGTCGACGTCCCGATGCTACCCTATTTCGTAAAAACAATGTTAAAGGCAACGTGGCCGGTCAGGCGTCATTCAGTCGACCGGCACCACGTCGAAGGCGATCGTCAACCTGCGCTCGTCCGCGGCTCCAGCGAACGGCACGGTGCCGTGCCACATGTAGGACGGGAACAGGGCCAGCAGTCCCGGTTCGGGTTTGATGAAATACTCCGGTGTCAATACCGGTGAGGTCGGGAAAGCCGGCTCACCGAATTTCAGCCAGCCCTCACCTCCACCCTGCGCCACGGCGGGCGGTAGATCCAGATAGCAAGCGGACGAAATCCAGCCCTCGGGGTGGTAATGGTTGACATGGAACCCGTGCGGACGCAGCCGCACCGACCAGATTCCGCTGATCCGGTAGCGTCCGGTGTTGCGTCGCCGCATCGGGTCCGAGCCGGTCCCCAAGGCCTGCATGTACCGGCGAATCGGCCCGTCGATTGCCTGCGGGAACGCGCGGATCGAAGCGATTGCAGACCGCGCCGGGTCCAATTGGACCTGGCTACCCTCGCGCAACGAATTGCCGATCGGGTGGGCATGCAATGTGTGCAAGCGCCCCAGGTCGCCCACCAGGTCGGAGAGATATGCGGAGAGACTCGACCAGCCATCGGGCACATCGATCCAGTCTGCCCGCACGAAATTGCGGTAGTCGAGGAGATCCCGGTAGCGCTGGTCTCCCAGCATCCGCAGCGCATCCGCCATCATGGCCAGCGCCCGGCCATCAGTCGGATAGGACCGATACAGCGCCTCGGCGACCCGGAGCGCCGCCTGCGCATCGCCCGTGGCCAAAGATGCGTTGCCCGCTTCCACATGGGCCGCCCGATCATCGGGCGCCACCTGCAACAGGCGCTGCGCATACGCCAGTGCGCGCGCGCCATCGAATTCCAGCGCGATGGTGGAGGCGGCCATGAGCAGGGCCGCATCGCGCGCGGATATCTCGAGTCCGGCGTCGATCACGGCAAGGGCTTCCTGCGGCATTCGCGCCGACACCAGCAAGCGCGCCTTGGTGATCCGCAGCCCCGTCAGGTGCGGCTGCGCGCGCAACGCCCTGTCCAGCGCACGGGCAGCCTCGCGCACGTCGCCGCTGCGCATCCAGACGAGCTCCATCAGGTTCGTTTGCGCGCTCTGATGCTCGGGCCGGGCGAGCACGACTTTCCGGAACGCCGTTTCCGCTTCGTCAAACCTGGCTTGCCCCAGCAAAGCCCGGCCAAGCACGAAGACCACTTCCGGCGTTTCGCCATGCCGCGTGATTTCCGCACGCACGAGCGCCTCCGCTTCGGATGGGGTGTTGTTGTCGGCCAGCACCGCTGCCAATCGCAAAACCGCATCGCCGTTGTGCGGTTCATTCCCCGCCCAGCGGCGGAAGATCGCCTCGGCTTCATCCTTCCGGCCGAGCGCCATCAACGCATGGCCATACAACATCAACGCCGTGCCATTCGCGTGCTCCGACCCGGCAATCGGCGCCAGCAAGGTCAATGCCTGTTGGGCCTGGCCGATGGTGAGCCAGGTGCGCGCTACGGCAAGCAGCCGTTCGATCGCGTTGCTTACGGTGGCATTGCCGGGAGCGGCATCGAGCGCCCTGCCTAGCTGCGCGGCAGCCTCCGCATGGTGACCGGCCTGCAGCAACACGGAGGCCTGACGCAGCAGATCCAGCGTGGCAGCGGAGTGCTCAGGATCCATCAGGCAAGAGTGCCCGCGCAGTGAACCATCGGCAAGGGCGCGGTCGTCGAGTCGTCAAGCTTGGCCATCCACCCGATGCTGGCTTGGCACACGGTGCAGGCGGAACTAGAGGTCCTGGTGATATTGCACGTACGGCACCCGTCCCTGATCGGGAGCGCCGGCGTTCGGACCGAACAGCAGGGGTGAGCGGCCCGAGGTCCAGACGTTCTGCGCGCCGAAATTCAATTCACCCCGCCACGGCAGGCGCACGCTGATGCCGAGGTCGATGCCGCTCCAGCGCTGGTTCTGGTCCAGCGACGCGCCCGGCAGGTTCGGCTCCAGCACACGGCCGACGATGGAGCCGCGCACGGCACCGTGCTGGATGCCGAGGCTGAGGGTGGTCTGGTCGAGCGTGTCGTCGGCAGCCAATCCGGAACCGGGCAGGAAACGGACGCGGTCCACGCTCGCTCCCAACTTGACGCTGGTATCCGGCGCGACGTCGAGCTGCCCGCGTGCATTGATGCTGGTCGAAGTGCTGTTGCGGAACCACAGCGGCGCCGCGACATCCGCGCCACCCTCCGCCGGCAGCACCCGCGGCAACGCCACTCGGCGCGGTGTCGCGGCAACCGGTTCGCTTTGCGACTGGCCGATCGACAGATCCAGTTTGACGCCGGGCCCGGCGAACCCGGCACCTACCTCGCCGTGTTGCACGCCGTCCGCGAAGGCATTGAAACAGGCCGGGTCGGCAGGCACGCCAGGCAGCGCGGCAGCGCACGCCCCCGCGACCGGCGCCCAGCGGATTTCACGGACATTGGCATGCGCGGTCAGGCCGGGTTTGGTGGTCAGGCGAACGCCGGCGCCGGCAGAGTGCGTTTGCCCGTCCATCGACGCGTCTGCGGCGGCGGGCACGGCACTTCGAGCATTCCCCTCGGCGGTCACGGACAGGGTATTGCCGTCCTTCTGCCACACCGGTGCACTCGCGGCGCTCTTCTTGACGTGGGTATTCGGGATCGCCGGGATCACCGGCATCTGCGTCATCTGGCCGAACGCCCACGACGGCAGGGCCAAGCCCAAGCCGGCGAGTACCGCGTTGGCAAGCCATCGACGCATCATCTCGAAATCCGCAAACCCTTTTTGCCGACAAACACGGTGGGAAACACCACCGTCTTTGGGCCGATATTGTACGCCATCAATTTACATTTTGCTAACAATTTGTGAACTTGCTGGTATGGCAAGTGGCCGTCCCGCAGCCCTTTGCAGGCGACTCAAGGCAACCGGCCTGAATCGGTACCGAACAGGTATTCAAAACGCGCAATCCGAGGGCGATTCGCCACGACGCGACGGGTTCCATGTTCAGTGCTGCATGACTGGGGTTACACTTCCCCCATACTCGGGGGTTGGACCATTCATGGCAGGCGACGTTCACCATCTGGCCGTCTCGGTCGAGCAGCCGCCCACCGCAGCCGATTTGTTGCAAGCCAGCGGCAACCTGTGGGCAGCGACCGATCTGGAGCATGTCGAGGCGGCCGCGCGCGCGTTGCTGGACATGCTGGCTCCGGGCGCGCACGTGCAGCGTTGCACCAGGGATGGCGCGCACGCTGCCCACGACGGCGCCGGGCAGCGACTCCAGATCCCGCTTTCCGACCACGAGGTCCTCGCTATCAGCGCGAGCGGCGATCCCGCCAACATCGCGCTGCTGCAATCCGCCGCAGACCGGATCGGCGCACGCATCGACGCACTGGGCAAGCAAGCCGCGCTGGCGGAATCGGTCGAACGCATCGGCCGCGCCGAGCGGCTGCAACGCGCCCTGTACGCGATCGCCGACCAGGCCAGCACGGCCGGCTCCGACATCACCGCGATGTTCCAGGCGCTGCACCAGATCGTCGGAACCTTGATGTATGCGGAGAACTTCTACATCGCGCTCTACGACCCGCGGCATGACAGCGTGCGTTTCCCCTACTACGCCGACAGCGTGGATCCCGACCCGCCGCACCCGTCCAGCGACCTGTCGATGGCGGACATCCTGCATGGCCCGACCTGGTACGTGATCCGCGAAGGCAGGCCGCTGATGGGCTCGCTGCCGCAGATCGGACTGCAGGTGCACGGTCCTTTCCACACGACCGGCGCCGAATGCGTGGACTGGCTGGGGGTGCCGTTGACCCGCGGCAGCGAAGTCGTCGGCTGCGTGGTGGTGCAAAGTTACGACGACGCCCATCATTACGACGAGCAGGACAAGACCCTGCTCCTGTACGTGGCGCAGCACATCCAGACCGCGCTGGAACGGCGCTTCGCGCATGCCGAGCTCGAGCACCGCGTCGACGAACGCACCGAAGCATTGCGCGAAGCCAATCGCGTGCTGCAGCAGCAGGTGCTGGAGCGGCAACGCGGCGAACGGCTGCAGGCGGCACTGTTCCGCATCGCCGAACTCGCCAACACCACCGACAGCATCGACAACTTCTATGCCGCCGTGCATCGCGTGGTCGGCGGCCTGCTGTACGCACGCAACTTCTACATCGCGCTGCTTTCCGAAGACGGCGCGGAATTGATGTTCCCCTACTGGGTGGACGAACGCGACCGCCAGATCCGGTCGCGCAAGCTCGCCAACGGCCTCACCGAATACGTGCTCAAGCACGGCACCGCGCTGCTTGCGAATGCGCCGGAAATCGCGCGCCTGCGCAGCGAAGGCGAAGTGACGCAGCAAGGCCCCGATTCGGTCTGCTGGCTGGGCGTGCCGCTGGTGTGCGCCGAACACACCGTCGGCGCGCTGGCGGTGCAGAGCTATTCGCCCGATCACCACTACACGCTGCGCGACCAGGAGCTGCTGACGTTCGTTTCCTACCACATCGCCAACGCGCTGGAACGGGTGCGCGCGAGCGAATCCCTGCGGCGCGCCTACTCCAACCTCGAGCATCGTGTCGGCGAACGCACCCGCGCGCTGGCGCTGGCCAACCGCGACCTGCGCGCACAGATCGCCGAGCGCGAACGCATCGAGGCGCGCCTGAAGTACGAAACCCTGCACGACTCGTTGACCGGCCTGCCCAACCGCAGCCTGCTCATGCAACGGCTGGAGCATGCACTGGAGCGTTTCCACGCCGATCCGTCCAAGGGCTTCGCGGTGCTGTTCATGGACCTCGACCGCTTCAAGGTCATCAACGATTCGGTCGGGCACCTGGTGGGCGACGACCTGCTGTTCCAGGCCGGCGGCCGCATCCGCGCCTGCGTCAAGTCCGAAGACGTGGTGGCGCGCCTCGGCGGCGACGAGTTCGGCGTGCTGCTGGAAGGCATCAACGACGCCGACAAGGCCTGCCGCATCGCCAAGCGCATCATCGACGACCTCAATGCGCCGTTCCGGCTCGGCGCCAAGGAATTGTTCACCTCGACCTCGGTCGGCATCACCCTGGCGGCCGAACACTACCGCCACCCCGAGGAGCTGCTGCGCGACGCCGACTCCGCGATGTACCGCGCCAAGGCCGACGGCAGGCACCGCTATGCGGTGTTCGACGAAGGCCTGCGGCGCGAGGCGGTCACCCTGCTCGAAGTCGAGAGCGACCTGCGCCGCGCGCTGACCCGCGGCGAGTTCGTGCCGTACTACCAGCCGATCGTCGACCTCGTCGACGGCCATGTGGTGGGCCACGAGGCCCTGATGCGCTGGCGCCATCCGCAGCGCGGGGTGCTGTTGCCGGGCGAATTCCTCAGCGTCGCCGAAGACACCGGCGCTTCGGAAACCATCGACTGGCAGATTTTCGAACAGGTCTGCCGCGACGCCAACACGCTGGCCGCGAGCGGCGGCGTGTTCGTGGGGATCAACCTGTCGGCGCGACATTTCCGCAACAGCGACCTCGATCGCCGCCTGCTGCGGATGCTCGCCGAGCACGATGTGTCGCCGTCGTACCTGCGCGTCGAAGTCACCGAACGCGCGATGCTGGAGAACCCACCCGAAGCCAAGCGCATCCTCGAAACCCTGCGCGGCTCCGGGATCGGCATCTCGCTGGATGATTTCGGTACCGGTTATTCGTCGCTGTCATACCTGCACCAGTATCCGGTACAGGCGCTCAAGATCGACCGTTCCTTCATCACCGGCCTTGCCGTCGACAGCCAGAGCGGCAGCGATGCGGTGATCCGCACCATCATCGCGATGTCCAAGCTGTTGTCGATGCAGGTGATCGCCGAGGGCGTCGAGACCGTGGAACAGCGCGACCTGCTGGTCAAGATGGGCTGCCATTTCGCGCAAGGCTTCCTGTACGCGCCCGCGCAACCACTGGAAACATGGACGGCCGGCGGCATGCCGCGCGACGTCACTGCATGATCGATCGTGGCAACCCGCGCCCGCGACGGTCGCGGGCGCGTCGCTGGCTGCGGCGACTCGGTTGGCTGGTGGCGGCGTTCGTGGTCGCGACCTGGTTGCCGGTGCTGGTCCTGCGCTTCGTGCCGCCGCTCACCAGCGCCTACATGGTCGAACGCACGGTCGCGGCGCGCTGGCAGGGCGAACACAACTTCTCGCTGCACTATCGCTGGGTACCGTTCAAACGGATCGCGCCGGTCGCGCCGCTGGCGATGGTCGCGGGCGAGGACCAGACATTTCCCTTCAACCACGGTTTCGACATCGCCTCGATCCGTTCGGCCATCGACGTGGCCGAGACCGGCGGACGGCTGCGCGGCGCCAGCACGATCACCCAGCAGGTCGCGCGCAACCTGTTCCTGTGGAACGGCGGCGGTTTCTTCCGCAAGGGACTGGAGGCGTATTTCACGGTGCTGATCGATGTCACCTGGCCCAAGCGCCGCGTGCTGGAGGTGTACGCCAACATCGCCGAACTCGGCAACGGCATCTACGGGGTCGAGGCTGCGGCGCAGACGTATTTCCACGTACCGGCGTCGCGCCTGAGCACGCACCAGGCCGCGTTGCTCGCGGCCGTGCTGCCGAATCCGCGCGGCTGGCACGCCGACCGGCCGTCGCCGTACATCCAGCGTCGCGCAGCCTGGATCGAGCAACAGATGCGCCAGCTCGGCGGCGTGGCCTATGTCCTGGAGAAACAGCCGCCACGCCCAGCGGGTCCCGATGACGGGCGTCGCAGACGCTGATTCCTTTCGCCACGGCACCGCATCGCGCAATGTGACCAAAGTCACAATGGCGCGCGCAACTTCCACGCCCGCCCGCCGATAACGCTCCGGACCACCCGCCAAACGTCCACAGGGTCCATACGGATGGCTGCCCATGCCCAGCTTCTGCCAACGCCCGCCGCGCCCGGCCATCCGCCGACGGTCGCGACCGCGTTGCTGCAGGCCAGCACCAACCTGTGGGCGGCACCCGACCTGGATGCGGTGGTGGCGGCCTCGATCGCGCTGCTGGATGAACTGGCGCCGGGAACGACGCTGCGACGTTGCGACCGAAGCACCGGGGAATACCTGGTCGCGCGGGCGCCCGGGCAATCCCTCCACATCGGTTTGTCCAGACGTGAAATCCTGCTGGTCACCGCGCCGCCCGGCCGCGACTGCCAGGCCTCGTTGCAGGCCGCCGCCGAATTGATCGCGGCGCGCATCGATGCGCTCGACCAGCGCAGCGCGCTGGCAACCTCGGTCGAACAGCTTGGCCGATCAGAACGCCTGCAACGCGCGCTGTACGCGATCGCCGACCAGGCCAGTACGGCCGGCACCGACCTCACCTCGATGTTCACCGCGCTGCACGCGATCGTCGGCACGCTGATGTACGCCGTGAATTTCTACATCGCCCTGTACGACGCCGGGCGCGACGACGTGCGGTTCCCCTACTACGCGGACAGCGTCGATGCCGATCCTCCCGATCCGGCAGGCGTGCTTTCGATGGCGGACATGAACCACGGCCCCACCTGGCACGTGCTGCGCGGCGGCAAACCGTTGATGGGCTCGCCGGAATCCATCGGCCGGCAGGTGGACGGCCCGTTCCACATGGTCGGCGCGGTGTGCCGGGAGTGGCTGGGCGTGCCGCTGCTGCGCGAAAAGGAAGCCGTCGGTTGCGTGGTGGTGCAAAGCTACGACGACGCCCATCACTACGACGAGCAGGACAAGGCGCTGCTGACCTACGTGGCGCAGCACATCCAGACCACGCTGGAACGGCGCATGGCGCACGCCGAGCTGGAGCGCCGCGTCGAGGAACGCACGCTGGCGCTGAGCCGTGCCAACGACGTGCTGCAAAATGAAGTGCTGGAACGCCAGCGCGGCGAACGGCTGCAGGCGGCGCTGTTCCGGATCGCCGGGCTGGCCAGCAGCAACGACAGCATCGACGCGTTTTATGCCTCGATCCACCAGATCGTGGACGACCTGATCAACGCGCGCAACTTCTGCATCGCGCTGGTTTCCGAAGACGGCACCGAACTCAGCTTCCCGTATTCCGTGGACGAGTGCGACCGCGAAAATCCCGCCCGCAAGCTTGCGAACGGACTCACCGAGTACGTCCTGCACCATGGCGAGCCGTTGCTGGTGGACAAGTTCGAGATGGTACGGTTGCGCGCCTCGGGCGAGGTCGGGCACTACGGGACGATGTCGGAATGCTGGCTGGGCGTGCCGCTGGTGTGCGCCGACCGGACGGCGGGAGTATTGGTGGTGCAGAGCTATTCGCCCGAACACCATTACACCCGGCGCGACCAGGAATTGCTGACGTTCGTTTCGTACCACATCGCCAACGCGCTGGAACGGATACGCGCCCAGGATTCGCTGCGGCAGGCTTATGCGCAACTCGAAAACCGCGTGGACGAACGCACGCGCGCACTGGCGCTGGCCAACCGCGACCTGCGTGCACAGATCGCCGAGCGCGAACGCATCGAGGCGCGCCTGAAGCACGAAACGCTGCATGACGCCCTGACCGGCTTGCCCAACCGCGCGCTGCTGATGCAACGCATGGCCGACGCGCTGGCACGCTACCACGCCGATCCTTCCAGGGGCTTCGCGGTGCTGTTCATGGACCTCGACCGCTTCAAGGTCATCAACGACTCGGTCGGACACATGGTCGGCGACGACCTGCTGCTGCAGGTCGGCATCCGCATCCGCGCCTGCCTGAAATCCGACGATGTGGTGGCACGCCTCGGCGGCGACGAATTCAGCGTGTTGCTGGAAGGCGTGCATGATGCCGCGCGCGCGTGCCAGATCGCCGAGCGCATCATCAACGATCTCAACGCGCCGTTCCGGCTCGCCGCCAAGGAGCTGTTCACCTCGACCTCGGTCGGCATCGCGCTGGCCGCGCCGCACTACCGGAATCCGGACGAACTGCTGCGCGACGCCGATTCGGCGATGTACAGCGCCAAGGCCGATGGCCGCCACCGCTACGCGGTGTTCGATGACGACCTGCGCAAGCAGGCGGTGTCGCTGCTGGAAGTCGAAAACGACCTGCGCCGCGGGCTGACCCGCAACGAATTCGTGCCGTACTACCAGCCGGTGATCGACCTCGAAAGCGGCAAGGTGGCGGGCTACGAGGCGCTGATGCGCTGGCGCCACCCGCAGCGCGGCGTGTTGCTCCCCGGCGAGTTCCTCAACGTGGCCGAGGACACCGGCACCTCCGAGACCATCGACTGGCAAATCTTCACCCAGGTCTGCCGCGACGCCAACGTGTTGGCCGGCGACGACGACGCGTTCGTCGCCATCAACCTTTCCGCGCGCCACTTCAGCAACCCACGCTTCGACCAGCGCCTGCTCGGGCTGCTCGCGGAATACGCGGTGCCGGCGTCGCGCCTGCACGTGGAGGTGACCGAACGCGCGCTGCTCGAGAACACGCCCGCGGTCAAGCGCATCCTGCAGACATTCCGCCGGGCCGGCATCTGCATTTCGCTGGATGATTTCGGCACCGGCTATTCCTCGTTGTCCTACCTGCATCAATATCCGCTGCAGACCCTCAAGATCGACCGCTCGTTCGTCGCCAACCTCAGCGCGGACGCCGAAGGCAGCGGCGACGCCGTGATCCGCGCCATCCTCGCCATGGCCGAAACGCTGTCGATCCAGGTCATCGCAGAAGGCGTCGAGACGCCGCAGCAACGCGACCTGCTGCGCAAGCTGGGCTGCCGCCGCGTGCAGGGATTCCTGTACGCGAAAGCGCAGCCGGTCGACACCTGGATTCGCGCCAGCGCGCCCGCCTTTCCGGTCTGACCGACACGCGCTTCGTGCCGCCTGCGCGGTCGGCAGTCGATCCGCAACGATCCTGCCGCAAGCGCTAGAATCGGGGCACCACCCGCAGCCCGCTGGAGGTTCCCATGCGACAGGTCAGGCATCTGCTTGAAATAAAGGGCAACGCGGTATTCACGATCACCCCGGAAGCGCCCGTGCTGGATGCGATCCGCACGATGGCCGAACGCGGCGTCGGCGCGTTGCTGGTGATGCGCGGCGACGCGCTGACGGGCATCGTCACCGAGCGCGATTACGCACGCAAGGTGATCCTGAAAGGCCACTCTTCACGCGAAACGCCGGTGTCGGACATCATGACGCCGTCGCCGACCAGCGTGTCGCCGGCCACCACCGTGGACGAATGCATGCGCCTGTGCACGCAACTGCGCGTGCGCCACCTGCCCGTGGTCGAGGGCAGCCGGCTGGTCGGGCTGGTGTCGATCGGCGACCTGGTCAAGGCCGTGATCGACGACCAGGCGACCGAGATCGATCAACTGCAGCGCTACATCGCGGGCTGACCATCGCAACGACTCGGCGGCGACCCGCTGGTCGCCCGGCGACCGCCGCGTGGGCGTGTCGATCCGCCCTGGCTCCATTCGTCGTCATGACGAGGGCGCGATCCGGTGCCCCGCCACGAGTGGAGAATCAGCATGTCCTATGTCGACGGTTTCGTGATCGCGGTGCCCACCGCGGGCAAACAGGCCTTCATCGATCAGACGCACAAGATCGACCCGGTGTTCATCGAATACGGCGCCCGCCGCGTCCTCGAATGCTGGGGCGACGATGTACCGGAAGGCAAGCTCACCGACTTCCGCAGGGCCGTGCAGGCCAAGGCCGACGAGACGGTGGTGTTCTCATGGATCGAATGGCCGGACAAGGCCACCCGCGACGCCGGCATGGCCAAGGTCATGGCGGATCCGCGCCTGAGCCCCGAGCAGTGCGCCCAGATCTTCGACGGCAAACGGATGATCTTCGGCGGGTTCGTGCCGGTGACCGATCTCCTGGCGAGTCGCCCCCAAGGCAGGTAGCGCGGGTGCAGCCCGCCTTCGCGCGGCGGGACCGTTCGCATCGAGCTTGAAGTTGCGGCGCCGGCTGTCGATGCCTGGCTGAAACACAACGCGCGCGAAGCCCTCGGCGTCGCGCGGACGCACATTACTTCACCTGCGACACCATCCACTTCACGGTGGCCTCGACCTGCGCATCGGTCAGCGCCGGGTTGCCGCCCTTGGCCGGCATGTGGTTGCCGTCGGGACCGGTGTAACCGTCGATCGCATGCTTGACCAGCGTGGCGATGCCTTGCTTGATGCGCGGCGCCCATTCGGCCTTGTTGCCGAGCTTGGGGGCGCCGGTGACGCCCGCGGTGTGGCAGGACGTGCACAGCTTGTCGAAGATCACGTTGCCGTCGGTGGTGCCGCCGTAGGCGACTTGCGCGGCGGCAGCCTTGTCCGCGGCGGCCTTGGCGGCCTCCATCGCCGCACGCCCGGTGTCGCCCGCGTACACGCCCGCCACCGGCGCGATGCGGTCGCCCGCCCGCTGCACTTCGCGCTGGTTGTTTTCCTTGGGCAGCGACGCCCACACGAACGCGCCGACGATCGTCAGCAGCACCGCAGTGCTCGCGAGCATGGCGATCATGATCGCGAAGTGCTTCATGAAGGTACGGTCGGACGGGGTGAGATGCGTGCTCACTTGCAAACTCCGGTTGGAAGGTTGGCAGTGTCCCCGGGCCCCCGCGGACGCCATAACCGCGCAAGTATAGCCGTGCGGGGAAGCTCGTCCAAATGAGCCGGATCAAGACGGCGCCGGCCCGCTGCGATGCTTGCGCGCGAACAGCCACCCCTTGCCGACCACGCCGGACACGGCTGCCCGGCGCCTGTCGACGCCGTGTCGGTGAGCCACGTGGCATGGCGTGAACAGGCCCTGACGCGAAAACAACTTCCGTTTCGCTAACATCGAAGATTCTGCCCGACGAGTGACCGGGGCCTGTTGACGCCATGCCACGTGGCCGCGCCGTCGGCCGTTTGCCCACAGGGCAAGGAAGAGCGAGGAAGATGTATGTCGATACATAGACGAGCAATGACACAGCCATGCGGGCAAACGGCCACGGCCCGAAGGGTTGCTCCGCAGCGGCCGCCATGCGGCGGTGCACGCCTTGGCCATGGAACCACCATGGTGCTGCGGCGCGCGCCTTGTCTGGCGGCCGCTGCGGAAGCAACGCGGCTCACTTGGCATAGCGTCAACAGGCCCTAAGGTGCCGCGCAACCACCGCCCGCAAGCATGGATTCGCAGGTTCAGGATACGGCGGGCCGCGCGTCGGATCGCGCACGAACACACCCTGTCGCGCGACATGCCCGAACCCGCGATCACGGCGATTTCCGCCCATGCGCTCGCGCGCGAACACGCGCGGGTGACGCAGGCGGCGCCGTTCGACCTCGCCAGGGCGCTGACCGCGCACGACCAGACCCTGTCCCACGCCTACGCGGTGGCGCGCACCGCGGCGATCGAGAACCGCCGCATCGAGCCGGCCGCGGAATGGCTGATCGACAACGTCTACCTGATCCGCAACGAAATCCGCGAGGTGCGCGAGTCGCTGTCGGCGCGGGTCTGGCGACGATTGCCGCGCTGCCAAACCGGCGACGGCACGGTGGTTCCGCGCATGTTGCGGGTGCTGCGCGCCTGCATCGCCCAGTTCGACGGCAACCTCGAACCCGACGGGATCGAGCGCTACCTCGACGAATACCAACGCCAGGGCCCGCTGGACCTGGTCGAACTGTGGACGGTGCCGGTGCTGGTGCGCGTCGCTCTGATCGAAGGGCTCACGGCCTGCGCGATCACCATCGCGCGCCGGCTCGAAGCCTACTCGCGCGCCGAATTCTGGGCCGAACACCTGATCGACGTCGCCGCGCACTCGCCCGCCGACATGCTGGTCAGCGTCGCCGAGATGGCGCGTACGGAATCCTTCATCTCGCCGGCGTTCGCGGCCGAGTTCTACCGCCTGCTGGAAGGCAAGCACCCGTCGCTGAAACTCGCGCTCAGCTTCGCCGAGGCGCAGCTCGAACAGCGCGGCACCAGCGTCGCCAGGGTGATCGACGGCGAGGCCCGCGCGCAGGCCGCCGACCAGGTGTCGATCGCCAACCGCATCAACAGCCTGCGCCGGATCGGCGAGACCAACTGGTCGGAACTGATCGAACGCGTGGGCGTGGTGGACCGCATCCTCGCGCAGGATCCCGCCGGCGCCTACGCGGACATGGACTTCCCGACCCGCGGACGCTACCGGCACGCGATCGAATCGCTGGCGATGCGCAGCGGACAGGCCGAGCCCGAGGTCGCGCGCCGCGCGGTCGAACGGGCGCAAGCCGGGCACGATCCCGAGGACGATCCGCGCCTGCGCCATGTCGGCTACCACCTGATCGATGACGGCAGGGACGAGTTCGAACGCGCGCTCGGCGCACGCGCCCCGGCCGAATACCGCATCGCGCGGCGCCTGAAGCACTGGCCTTCCAGCAGTTACCTCGGCGGCATCTTCCTCGCCAGCCTGATCATCACCGTGCTGATCGCGACCGGAGACCGCTGGTACGCGCCGGCGCCGCTGGCGCTGGACATCGTGTTGCTGGCCGCGGTGTTCGTGGCCGCGAGCCAACCCGCGGTCGCGTTGGTGAACTGGCTGCTGGGCATGCTGGTGCCGGCGCAGCTGCTGCCGCGGATGTCCTTCAGCGGCGGCATCCCCGACGACTGCCGCACGCTGGTGGTGGTGCCATGGCTGCTCGGCAGCACGCAGGGACTGGACGAGCAACTCGACGCGCTGGAAATCCGCCATCTCGGCAACCGCGACCCGAATCTGCGTTTCGCGCTGCTGACCGATTTCCCCGACGCCGCCGAGCGCGACGTGCCGGGCGACGCGGCCTTGCTGCAAGCCGCGACCGCCGGCATCGACCGCCTGAACGCGAGACACCCGCTCGCCGGCAGCACGCGCTTCTACCTGTTCCACCGTCCGCGCGAGTGGAACCAGCGCCAGTCGACGTGGATGGGCTTCGAACGCAAGCGCGGCAAGCTCGGCGACCTCAACCGCGTGCTGCGGGGCGCCAATCCCGAGCGCGCCTTCAGCCAGATCGTGGGCGACCTCGACGCCCTGCAGGGCACGCGCTACGTGATCACGCTGGATGCCGACACCCAGTTGCCGCCGGAAGCCGGGCGCCGGCTGATCGAAACCATGGCGCATCCCTTGAACCGGCCATGGTTCAGCAAGGGTTCGCGGCGCGTGGTCGCGGGTTACGGCCTGCTGCAACCGCGCATCTCGGTGACCTGGAGCGGCGATCGCCCCAGCCGCTTCGCACGCCTGTACAGCGACTCCACCGGGCTCGACCCATACACGCGCGCGGTGTCGGACGTGTACCAGGACCTGTTCGGCGAAGCCTCGTTCGTGGGCAAGGGCATCTACGACGTCGACGCGTTCAGCCGCTCGGTCGGCACGCGTTTTCCGAACGACCTGATCCTTTCGCACGACCTGCTGGAAGGCTCGTACGCGAGAGCGGGGTTGGTCAGCGACATCGAACTGGTCGAACACCAGCCCAACCGCTTCAGCGTGGAAGCACGCCGCCGCCACCGCTGGACCCGCGGCGACTGGCAGATCGTGCAATGGCTGTTGCCGATCGTGCCCGGCCCGCGCCGGCGCGGCTTGCGCAACACCCTCAAGGCGCACCATCGCTGGAAGATCCTCGACAACCTGCGGCGCGGACTGGTGCCGCTGGCGATGCTGGCGCTGTTGTTGCGCGGCTGGTCGCATGGCGCATCGGCCGTGTACTGGACGCTGGTCGTGGTGGCGATGCTGCTGGGACCGCCGTTGCTGATCGCGTCGGTGCAGGTGGCGCGTAATCTCCGGCAACGCGTGCCGCCGCGCCGCTGGCGCAACACCTGGCGCGGCATCCGCGACGAATTGCTGCGCGACGTGTTCTCGATCGCGACGCTGCCGTTCGAGGCCTGGCTCAACCTCGACGCAATCATGCGCAGCGCCGGCCGCCTGTTGTTCACCCGCAAGCACCTGCTGGAATGGACGCCGATGCACGACGCCGTGCGCGGCGCGGCATCCAGCTTCGTGCAGTACGTGCGCCTGATGTGGGTGGCGCCCGCGGTCGCGCTGGTGGTCGGGTTCGCGCTGGCGATCGACATGCCGAAGGGGTTGCCGGCGGCGCTGGCATTCCTGGTCCTGTGGTTCGCATCGCCGTGGCTGGCATGGTGGATCAGCCGCGTGCCGGAGCGGCCGTCATTGCCGCTGGACGTCGCCCAGCAACTGTTCCTGCGCGGCGTCGCGCGGCGCGTCTGGCGCTGGTTCGAAACTTTCGTCAACGCCGGCGAGCACTGGTTGCCGCCCGACAACTGCCAGGCCTACCCGGTCGAACAGATCGCGCACCGCACCTCGCCCACCAACATCGGCATGGCGCTGCTGGCCGACTTGACCGCGCACGATTTCGGCTATCTCACCCACCGCGGCTGGCTGCAGCGTACCGCCGCGACGCTCGACGCCGTGATGAAACTGCCGCGCCATCGCGGCCACCTCTACAACTGGTACGACACGCAGACGCTGGAGCCGCTGCCGCCCCGATACATTTCCAGCGTGGACAGCGGCAATCTGATGGGCTGCCTGGTGGTGCTGGCCAACGCGCTCGAGCACACCGACGGCGACGCGCTGGTGTCGCCGAACCTCGCGCACGGTCTGCGCGACACCGCACGCGTGCTGGGCGAACAGATGTCCGAGGTCGACGCACCCGACCCGCATGCGAACCTCGCGCTGGCCGCCACCCTCGCCGAGCTCGACGGACTGGTCGCCGACGCGGCCGACCACGGCGGCAACCTGCCGGTCCTGCACGGCCTGCTGGCGAGGATCGAAGCCGAAGCCATCAAGCTGGCGCAACTGGTCGCCGACAACGCGATCGCGGGCGAATTCCCCGAATGGACGCGCGCGCTGGCACGCCAGGCCACCGCGGCCTGCGAGGAACTGGACGAACTGGCGCCGTGGCTGGGACTCGGCGATTGCGGCAGCGACGACCCGACTACGCGCGCGTGGTTGGCCGAACTGGAAGGCAACCCGACCCGCGCCCGCGCCCGCGAACTGGCCGCCGCGATCGCCGGCCGGCTGCAGGCCGAAGGCGCCGACGACCTGTGCGCCGCGCTGTCCGAACTCGGCGCGACCCTCAACCGCCAGCGCGACGATGCGCAGGCGTTGTCCGCGCGTTGCCGCGCGTTCGCGAACATGGATCTTGCGTTCCTGTGGGACGAGCGTCGCGAACAGTTCACCATCGGCTACGACGTCGAACGCGACAGGCGCGACGCCAGCCACTACGACCTGCTGGCGTCGGAAGCGCGCATCCTCAGTTACGTCGCGATCGCGCAGGGCCAGGTTCCGCCGACCCACTGGTTCAAGCTCGGGCGCCTGCTCACCATCGCCGCGGGACGTCCCGCGCTGGTGTCGTGGAGCGGCTCGATGTTCGAATACCTGATGCCGCAGCTGCTGATGCCGACCTGGCGCAACACGCTGCTCGACGACACCTGCAGCGCGGCGGTGGCGCGCCAGATCCAGTACGGCGCGCAGCAGCAGGTGCCATGGGGCGTTTCCGAGTCCGCCTACAACGCGACCGACGCCACCCTCACCTACCAATACCGCGCGTTCGGCGTGCCCGGGCTGGGCCTGAAGCGCGGCCTCGGCGAGGACCTCGTGATCGCACCGTACGCGAGCGCGATGGCGTTGATGGTCGATCCCGCCGCGGCTTGCGACAACCTCGAACGCCTCGCCGGCATCGGCGCGCTCACCCGCTACGGTTTCTACGAAGCGCTCGACTTCACCGCGGGTCGCGTCAGCGGCGACGAGGACTTCGCACTGGTGAAAAGCTGGATGGCCCACCACCACGGCATGAGCTTCCTCGCGCTGTCCGCGCTGCTGAACCGCCAGCCCATGCAAACGCGCTTCATGCGCGAACCGATGTTCCGCGCGCACGAACTGTTGCTGCGCGAAAAGATCCCGGAAGCCCGCCCGCGCCATCCGGCCACGCTGGACGTCGAGCAGCCGCGCCAGACCCGCGCGCGCGTGCACGCGCAGACGCGCGAGATCACCGCGATGGACACGCCGCTGCCGGAAGTGCACCTGCTGTCCAACGGCAACTACCACGTGATGCTGACCCAGGCCGGCGCGGGCTACAGCCGCTGGCGCGAGCTCGCGCTCACCCGCTGGCGCGGCGACGCGGTGCGCGACGACGACGGCACTTTCGTGTACCTGCGCGACGTCGAATCGGGCAACACGTGGTCGGCCACGCGGCAACCGCTGGGCGACGCCGGCGGCAGCTGCAGCGCGACCTTCTCGCAGGCGCGTGCGGAATTTCACCGCACCGATTTCGGCATCGCGACCGAGCTGCTGGTGGCGGTATCGGCCGAGGACGACATCGAGCTGCGCCGCTTGCGCCTGACCAACCGCACCCTCAAGACCCGCACCCTGGAAATCACCAGCTACGCCGAGATCGTGCTGGCACCGCCCGATGCCGACGCCTCGCACCCGGTGTTCAGCAAGCTGTTCCTGGAAACCGAATCGGCGCCGGAACTGGATGCCCTGCTTGCAACGCGCCGCCCGCGCAGCCCGGACGAGCACCATCCGTGGCTGCTGCACCAGATGACCACCCGCGGCGGAACCGTGGGCGAAGGCGGGTTCGAGACCGACCGCGAGGCCTTCCTCGGCCGCCTCAACGGACCCGCGAATCCACGCGCGCTGGCCGACGCCGCGCCGCTCGACGGCCACACCGGCGCGGTGCTCGATCCGATCGTGTCGATCCGCCGCCGCATCCTGATCCGCCCCGGCCACACCGCCAGCCTCGACCTCCTCACCGGCGTCGCGCCGGATCGCGAAGCCGCGCTTGCGCTGGCGCGCAAGTACCGCGAACGGCACCTGCACCAGCGCGTGTTCCAGTTGGCGTGGACCCACGACCAGGTCGCGCTGCAACAACTCAACATGAGCGCGGTGGAAGCGCAGCGATACCAGCGCCTCGCCAGCGCGCTGCTGTACGGGCCGATCGCGGCGCGCTTCGAAAGCGACGGCGTGCTGCCGCCGCAATCGGCATTGTGGAAACACGGCATCTCGGGCGACCTGCCGATCGTGCTGGCGCGCATCGCCAACGCCAGCCAGATCGACCTGGTGCGACACCTCATCCAGGCACACGGCTACTGGCAGATGCGCGGCCTGCACGCGGACCTGCTGATCTGGAACGAGGAGATGTCGGGTTACCGGCAGGAACTGCAGGAGCACATCCTTTACCTGATCGAATCCGGCGCGGAGGCGCGCGGCGGCCAGGGACGCGGCAAGATGTTCGCGTGGCGCATCGAGCACCTGTCGGCACCCGACCGCGCGCTGATGCTGGCCACGGCGCGCTGCGTGTTCTCGGGCGACGCCGGCCGCCTGCGCGACCAGATCGCGCGGCTGCTGCCCATCGACGCGCAAACCGAAATGCCGGAGCGGCTGCCGTTGCGCAAACCGCAAGCCGCGGGTTACGCGCTGCAACCGCCCACGGAAGACCTGCGCATGCCCAACGCGCTGGGCGGCTTCCGCAACGACGGCAGCGAATATTCGATCTGGCTCGCGCCCGGCGCGCCCACCCCCGCGCCGTGGTGCAACGTGCTCGCCAACGAAACGTTCGGCTCGGTGGTGAGCGAAACCGGCGGCGCCTACAGCTTCGCCGAAAATGCCCACGAGTTCCGCCTGACGCCTTGGTACAACGACCCGCTGCGCGACGCCAGCGGCGAAGCGTTGTGGCTGCGCGACGAGGCGACCGGCGAATTCTGGTCGGCGACCGCGCGGCCGACGCCCTGCGGCGACCCGTACCGGGTCTGCCACGGTTTCGGTTACAGCCGCTTCGAACACGCGCACGCGGACCTGTACGGCGAAATGACCGTGTTCGTCGCCCGCGAAGCACCGGTCAAGCTCGCCGTGTTGAAGCTCGTCAACAAGAGCGACCGCCCCCGCCGGATCTCGCTGACCAGCTATGTCGAATGGGTGCTGGGCGAACGCCGCGAGCGCAGCGCAGCGCATGTGCGCACCCGCATCGATCCCGTGTGCGGCGCGCTGTTCGCGCAAAATCCCTACGACGACGTGTTCGCGCACAAGGTGGCGTTCCACGCGATCGCGACGGCGCGCAAGGCCTTCACCGCCGACCGGCGCGCCTTCCTCGGGCGCAACCGCAGCCTCGACGCGCCGCTCGGCATGCGCGCGGAAACGCTGGACGGCAGCGTGGGTGCCGGGTTCGATCCCTGTTCGGCGCAGCGTGCGATCTTCGAACTGGCGCCCGGCGAGGAAGTCGCGACGATGATCGTGCTGGGCGCCGCCGACAACGAAGCCGAAGCGCGCGCGCTGGTGCAAGCCTTCGACGATGTCGAAGCCGCGCAAGCCGAGCTCGAACGCGTGCGCGCGCACTGGCACGACACGCTCTCGCAACTGCGCGTGCGCACGCCCGATCCCGCCGCCGACCTGCTGGCGAACGGCTGGCTGCCATACCAGGTGCTGGCCGCGCGCATCCTCGCGCGCAGCGGTTACTACCAGTCCGGCGGCGCATGGGGTTTCCGCGACCAGCTGCAGGATTCGATGGCGATCCTCAACACGCGGCCGCAACTGGCGCGCGCGCAACTGCTGCGCTCGGCCCACCACCAGTTCCGCGAGGGCGACGTCCAGCACTGGTGGCATCCGCCCACCGGCAAGGGCGTGCGCACCCGCATCACCGACGACCTGCTGTGGCTGCCGTGGTGCGCGTCCGAGTACCTGCGCGTGACCGGCGACGCCACGGTCCTGGACGAACCCGCGCCCTTCCTCGAAGGCCGCGCGCTCGCCGCCGACGAGGAATCGGTGTACGAAGACGCGCACGTCGGCGGCGAATCGGCCAGCCTGTACGAACACTGCCTGCGCGCGATCCGGCATTCCCTGCGCTTCGGCGTACACGGCCTGCCGCTGATCGGCGGCGGCGACTGGAACGACGGCATGAACCGGCTCGGCCTGCACGGACGCGGCGAAAGCGTGTGGCTGGGCATGTTCCTGCACGACGTGCTGAAGCGTTTCGCGCCACTGGCCGCCGCGCGCGGCAACGCCGTCACCGCCGCGGAATTCGACAAGGCCGCCGCCGCACTCGCGACCATGCTGGAACGCCATGCCTGGGACGGCGACTGGTACCTGCGCGCGTGGAACGACGACGGCGTCGCGATCGGCGCATCCGCGAGCGAGGAATGCCGCATCGACTCGTTGCCGCAGAGCTGGTCGGCGCTGGCCGGCATCGGCGACCGTGCGCGCAGCGAACGCGCGCTGGATGCGGTGCTGGAACACCTGGTCGACGGCGACGCCGGGGTCGTCAAGCTGTTCACGCCGCCGTTCGACAAGACACCGCTCGATCCCGGCTACATCAAGGGCTACGTGCCGGGCGTGCGCGAGAATGGCGGCCAGTACACCCACGCCGCGGTGTGGGTGGCGATGGCGCTGGCGAAACTCGGCCGCGCGGACGACGCATGGCGCGTCGCACGCATGCTGAATCCACTGTCGCACACCGGCGACGCCGACGCGTTGCAACGCTACCGCCTCGAACCCTACGTGATCGCGGCCGACGTGTACGCCGCGGAGAATCACCTCGGCCGCGGCGGCTGGAGCTGGTATACGGGCTCGGCCGGGTGGATGTACCGCCTCGTCACCGAATCGCTGCTGGGCTTGCGCCGCGAAGGCAACACGTTGTCGTTTGCGCCGTGCGTTCCCGACGACTGGGAACGCTGGAGCGCGGACTGGCGACATGGCAACACCCGCTACCGCATCGAATTCGTGCGCAGGCCGGGCGACAGCGGCATCGCCGACATCAGCGTCGACGGTGAACTGCAAACCGGCACGGTGATTGCACTGGTCGACGACGGCCGGTTGCACGAGGTACTGGTGAGGTTCGGCCGCGTCGACGCGGCTGCGCTCGCGGCCGCACCTTGACGCCGCGCTCACGGCGGTTCGGCGAAATTCCCGGTTTCGCCGCAGGGAGCCTCGCATGCCCGCCACCTTCACCACCCAGCTCGACGCGCCCGGCAGCGCACTCGCGCACGTCTGGAGCCACACGGTCGGCAGCGGGCGTGCCGCGCTGGCGCTGCGCGCGGACTGGCAGGCGCAGATGCGTAAGACCCGTGTCGAACTCGGCGTGCGTTACGTGCGTTTCCACGGGCTGCTCAACGACGAGATGTGCACGTACCTGATCGAGTGCGACAAGGATCTGTACTCGTTCTTCAACACCGACCAGATCTTCGATTTCCTGGTCTCGATCGGGATGAAGCCGTTCGTGGAACTGTCTTTCATGCCGACCGCGTTGCAATCAGGCGGCGACATCGTGTTCTTCTACAAGGCCAACGTCACCCCGCCACGCGATTACGCGAAATGGGCCGACCTGATCACGCGACTGGTGAAGCACTGGGTCGATCGCTACGGCATCGACGAGGTGCGCTCGTGGTATTTCGAGGTCTGGAACGAACCCAACCTCGATGCGTTCTGGAAGGGCGAGCAGGCCGACTACTTCAAGCTCTACCAATACACCGCGAACGCGATCAAGGGTATCGATGCACAACTGCGCGTGGGCGGCCCGGCGACGGCCGACGACGAATGGGTGCCGGAATTCCTGGACTTCTGCGAAACGAACAAACTGCCCGTGGATTTCGTGTCCACGCACCACTACCCCACCGACGCGCTGGGCAAGCCCGGCGACGACACCGAAACGCAACTTTCCGACGCACCACGTGACGTGCTGATCCAGCGCGTGCGCAAGATGCGCGAGACGGTCGGCGACCGGAAACTTTGTTACACCGAATGGAACTCGTCGTCGAATCCCTTCTTCGAGTTCCACGACCAGCCGTATGCCGCGGCATTCCTGTTCAAGAACATGCTGGACGTGGCCGACCTCGTGCATTGCTACAGCTGGTGGACGTTTTCCGACATCTTCGAGGAAAACTATTTCTCCTCCACGCCCTTCCACGGCAGCTTCGGTCTGCAGACCATCCACGGCATCGCCAAGCCCAGCTATCGCGCGATGCAACTGCTGCACGGCCTCGGCAACGAACGCCTGCCCGTCGTGGGCTCGCACGCAACCGTCGATGCGTGGGCGGTGCGCGCGGACGATACCCACGTCGATTTGCTCGCGACCAACCACGCCTTTCCCCACCACGACATCGCACCGGAAGTCGTGACCTGGCACGTGCAGGGCTCGCGCAAACCCAAAGGCGCCCACGTGCAGCGCGTCGACGACGAGCATTGCAACAGCCGGCAGGCGTGGCTGGACATGGGTTCGCCCGATTACCTCGATGCAAGACAGGTCGCGGAACTGGATGAAGTCTCGCAACTGGAATCCGAACCGGTCGCGGTGCAGGTGAACGGGGACGGTTTCGACATCCAGCTCAATCTGCCGCCGCACGCCATCGCCGCCGTGCGCGTCGAACTCGCCAACTGAGGAAGCCCGATGCCGGCCAGTCCACGCTCCGCCGCCACGCCGCATCGCGGCGGGCGCAACATCGACCGCACGCACGACGACGACGAGGCCATCCTCGACGACCTGCAGCGCAAGGCATTCCGCTACTTCGAGCGACACGTGAACCCGGCCAATGGGCTGGTGCTGGACTCGACCCGCCCGACCCAGCCGGCCAGCATCGCCGCTGTCGGTTTCGCCCTGTCGTGCTATCCGGTCGCGGTCGAACGTGGCTGGCTGCTGTATCGCGACGCGCTCGCCTACACGCTGGCGGCCGTGCGCTTCTTCGACGGCGCCGACCAGGGCGGCAAGCCCGATGGCGTCGGCCACAAGGGATTCTTCTACCACTTCCTGGATCCGAAATCCGGCGAGCGCGCGTGGCAGTGCGAGCTGTCCACCATCGACACCGCGCTGCTGGTGGCCGGCATGCTGTGCGCCGCGCGCTATTTTTCGGGCGACGGAGCCGGCGAGCGCGAGGTTCGCGAACGCACACAATCCATCTACGCGCGGGTCGACTGGCGCTGGGCGCAGGACGGACAGGACGCCGTGTCGCTGGGCTGGAAACCGGAATCGGGTTTTCTCGTCAACCGCTGGCTCGGCTACAACGAGGCGCTGATCCTGTACGTGCTGGCGCTGGCCGCGCCGGAGTTCTCCGTCACGCACGACGCGTACACCGCGTGGACATCGACGTTCAAGTGGCGGCGCCTGTACGGGCGCGAGGTGCTGTATGCGGGACCGTTGTTCATCCACCAGTTCTCGCATCTCTGGATCGACACCCGCGACATCCGCGACAAGTTCATGGCCGCGAAAAACACCGACTACTTCGAGAACAGCCGCGTCGCCACCGAGATCCAGCGCGAATACGCGCGCCGCAATCCGCGCAAGTTCGTCGGCTACGAAAAAAACTGCTGGGGCTTCTCGGCCACCGACGGACCGGGCAACGTCAGCGCGAAGTTCCGCGGCCGCAAGCGCCAGTTCTTCGACTACACCGCGCGCGGCGCGCCGTTCGGACCCGACGACGGCACCATCTCGCCGTGGTCGGCGATCGCGTCCTTGCCGTTCGCGCCCGGCATCGTGCTGGACGAAATCCGCCATCTCGAAAAACTCATCGGCCACAGCCCGCAGGGCTACGGCTTCCACGCCTCGTTCAACCTGTCGTGGCCCGAGACCGAAACGGCCGGCGTGATGTGCACCATGGTGGACGGCAAGCAGCTGTGCGCATGGGTGTCTCCGTGGCACTTCGCGCTGCACCAGGGCCCGATCGTACTGATGATCGAGAACCACCGCAGCGGCATGCTGTGGGAATTGATGCGCGACTGCGTGCCGATCAGGCTGGGATTGCAGCGCGCAGGATTCCGCGGGGAATGGCTGGGCAAGGCGACGGAAACATCCGGGGCCGCGCCTTCCAACGAGGCGAATGATTGAGCTCCGCTACCGCCATGCCCGTCTTTCGTCATTCCGGGGCGGGCCGCAGGCCCGAACCCGGAATCGGTCTCGGGGCTAAAAGCTAGGCACAACCGATTCCGGGTTCCGCCCGCGATGGAGCCGCAGTCGGCCCCGGAATGACGAATTCATTTTTGTCGCTTTGAACAAGGAGGCCGCCATGAACACGCAACCCGCCCCCAAACGCCTCGCCGGCCAGAACGCGCTGGTCACCGGCGCCAACTCCGGCATCGGCGAAGGCATCGCGCGCGAACTCGCGGCCGAAGGCGCCAACGTCGCGGTCAACTACGTGGTGCAGCCGGAAACCGCCGAGGCGATTTGCGACGACATCAACAAGGCCGGTGGCGGCAAGGCCATCGCGATCCAGGGCGACGTCAGCAAGGAAGACGACGTGCAGGCCATGTTTGCCGGGGCCATCAAGCAATTCGGCACGCTGGACATCGTGTGCTCGAACGCCGGCATCCAGCGCGATGCGCGGCTGGTGGACATGACGATTGCGCAGTGGGAACAGGTGATCGGCGTCAACCTCACCGGCGCGTTCCTGTGCGCGCGCGCAGCCGCACGCGAATTCACCCGGCGCGGGATGCGCGACGTCTCGCGCGCGCTCGGCAAGATCATCTTCACGAGTTCCGTGCACCAGGAAATCCCGTGGGGCGGGCATTGCAACTACGCCACCACCAAGGGCGGCATCATGCAGTTGATGGAATCGATCGCGCAGGAACTCGCACCCCGGAAGATCCGCGTGAACTCCATTTGTCCCGGCGCGATCGAAACCGCGATCAACCGCAAGGCCTGGGACACGCCGCAGGCCGCCGCAGCGCTGGAAAAATTGATCCCCTTCGGACGCATCGGCGTACCTGCAGACGTCGCGAAAGTCGCCGCGTGGCTCGCCTCCGACGAATCCGACTACATCTGCGGCGCCTCGATCTACGTCGACGGCGGCATGACCTTGTATCCGGGGTTTGCAACCGGCGGGTGAACGGCGCGAGGCAGCGGGACGTGTCATCATCGGGCGCCGCGTGAATCAGGACCATCCCCTCCGTGAGCATTCGACGAGGTTTGCAGGCCGTTGCCTTGTGCGCGGGTGTCTGTCTGTCCGGCATGACGGCGTCCGCACACGGCGCCGATGTCGCGATGCATGTCGACGCCGCGATCCACCCGGCCAAGCTGGCTGGTGGGCAGCGTTTGTTGTACGAACTGCATGTGGGCAACGATTCCGACGCGCCGCTTGCACTGATGACGCTGGACGTTCTGGCCGGCAGCGGGAAACCGCTCCTGCATCTGGATCAAAAGACGTTGGCCGCCGACAGCGATCTGGAAAACGACGGCACGGTCGTCGCGCCGCACGCACAGGCCGTGCTGTACCTGACCGTGGACGTCGGCGACGCAGTGCCGGCATCCGTTCGCCATCGGCTCACGGTGAAGCAGGCCGGCCACGCGACGACCATCGCTGGTCGCGGCGTGTCCATCGCCGCCGCCGTATCGCCGGAACTCGCGTCGCCGGTTGCCGGCGGCACCTGGGTCGCGGTATACAGCGACATCTGGCCGCGCGGGCACCGCCGCGTGTTCATCACCGCCAACGGGCATGCGCGCCTGCCCGGCCGCTTCGCGATCGACTGGATGAAGGTCGACGCGCACGGCCGCACGCTGAAGGATGATTCGGGCTTCGTTGCCAGCTCGTTGTCGTACGGCGCGAAAGTGCTGGCTGTCGCCGACGCGCGCGTGGCCGCGGCCCGCGACGGCGTCACCGAGGCAGCGCGAATCGCGGACAACAGGACCCACCCGCACCCGGATGCGGCGGGCAATTTCATTTCGCTGGATCTCGGCAACGGGCAATTCGCCACTTACGAACACTTGCGTCCCGGCAGCATCAAGGTGGCCAGGGGCGATCGCGTCCGCGTGGGCCAGGTCATCGCGGAAGTCGGGTTCTCCGGCGATTCGACCGAACCGCACCTGCACTTCCACGTCTCGGATTCGCCCATGCCGCTGGCGGGCGAAGGCTTGCCGTATTCCCTGGATCATTTCCGCGTGGTCGGGCGCGTCACCGACTGGAACGCGTTCGGATCGCAGCGCTGGCACGACATCCCGCCGCGCGTGGTCGAGCACGCGTTTCCGGAATCAGGCGACGTGGTCGATTTCGACTGAGGCGTTCAGGCATGTGCACGCATGAACACCGCGCACAACGCTTCCATCCCGGCGCGGTCTGCATCGTCGAAGCGCGCGAGCGAAGGACTGTCGACATCCCACACGCCCAGCAACGTGCCGTCGGCGCGAATGAGCGGCACCACGATTTCCGAGCGCGAGGCGCTGTCGCAATAAACATGGTTGGGATGGGCGGCAACATCCTCCACTACCTGCGTCGCTCGCGTTGCGGCCGCGATGCCGCACACGCCGCGGCCCAGCGCGATGCGGATGCAGGCCGGCTTGCCCTGGAACGGCCCCACCACCAGTTCGCCGCCGTCGAGGAAATAGAACCCGCACCAGTTGATGTCGGGCAATGCGTGAAAGACCAGCGCCGCAAAATTGGCGGCATTGGCGACAAGGTTTTTCTCGCCATGCAGCAGGCCCGCCGCCTGTTGCGTGAGTTCGGCGTACAGCCCGGGTTTGTCGACGGCGGTAATGGCGGCGGCTTCGAACACTTTGAGTACACTCGCTTGGGGTGTATTTGAGTTGAGCGACGCGCTGCCTCTTGCGCGCCCGCTGAACGAGAGGTTTGAGTTAAGCGACGCGCTTTTTGCGCGTCGCTTGAACGAAATGCAAGGCCACTGCTCTATTATCGCGCAATGCCGGAACCGGTCACGCCAGCCCAGATCAATGCGCGGCACGAACGCACGGAAAGCGCGCGGCTCGACAACTTCGTGGATGGCGCGTTCGCGTTCGCAATCACCCTGCTGATCATAAGCGGCGGTGGCCTGCCGCGTAGCGTCGATGCGCTGGAACACGCGTTGCTGGGCGTGCCGGCGTTCGCCGTCTGTTTTGCGCAACTGGCGTGGTTCTGGCATGCCCACGTGCGTTGGCGGGACACGGTGCGTCTGACCGATCGCGGCAGCCTGCTCCTGTCGCTGCTGCTTGTGTTTTTTGCCCTGATCTTCGTGTTCCCGTTGCACTTGGTGTATTCGGACTTCTTCAACAGCATCAGCGGCGGCACGCTGTCGCCCGACGTAACGCGTTTGACCAGCAATACCCGCGTGGACGTCGCGGCCTTGTTCGTCTGCTACGGATTGTCCTACGCTTGCATGGCCGGCACGCTGGCGATGTTGTACCGGCACGGCGCCCGCACCGCCACCTGGCTTGATCGCAAGGAAACCGGCTCTGCCCGCCTGCGAAGCATGATCTTCACCTACGTTGCCGCAGTCGGATTGTTTTCGGCGCTGCTCGCGCTGGTATTGCCGGCCCAACTGACCGGGCTGTCCGGCTCAGTCTATTTCCTGCTCGCCCTCATCGGACCCGTCGCGAAATACCATCGCTCACACAAGAAGGCTGCATTGCCGCCATGAAAACCAAGGGCGTGTTCATTGCCGGCACCGACACCGGCATCGGCAAGACCTTCGCGGCGTGCTCGCTGCTGCACGCGCTGCGCGCGGCCGGCTTGCGCGCGACCGGCATGAAGCCGGTGGCGAGCGGCTGCGAGGAAACGCCCGAGGGCTTGCGCAGCAAGGACGCGCTGGCGCTGATCGCCGCCAGCGATCCCATGCCGGAGCGCTACCAGCACTGCAACCCGTTCGCCTTCAAGGCCCCCGTGTCGCCGCACATCGCAGCGGCTGAAATGGACGAAGAAGTGACATTGCCGCCGATCCAGGATGCCTACGACAGCCTCGCGATCATGCACGGCGAGGCCATCGTGGTCGAAGGCGTGGGCGGTTGGCTGGCGCCGCTGTCCGACACGCTGCGCGCCAACGCGATCCCGCTGACCCTGCAGCTGCCGGTGATCCTGGTGGTGGGTTTGAAACTGGGCTGCCTCAACCACGCACAGCTCACCGCGCGCGCGATCCGCGCCGACGGCTGCGAACTGCTGGGCTGGATCGGCAACCGCATCGATCCCGACATGCTGAACCCGAAGGAAAACCTGGTGCTGCTGAACCGCTCGCTGGCGGCGCCTTGCCTCGGCGTGCTGCCGCACGGCGTGGCGCCGATGTCGGCCGCGGCCAGCCTGCGCGATGCCGCCGACGCGTTGCGCGACTACGCACCATGACCTGCAAGCTCTGTGGCGCGCGCACCGAAGCCTTCGGTGAACTGGTGGTGCTGGGCCGCCACCGCGCGCGCTACCGGCGCTGTTCCGCCTGCGGCTTCGTGTTCGTCGAGGATCCCGGTTGGCTGGACGAAGCCTACGCCGACCATGCGATTGCCGCGCTCGACACCGGCATCGCGATGCGAAACCTGTGGCTGGCGGACGCCGTGGACGCGCTGTTGCGCTGGCGTTTCCGCGACGCGAAAACAGCGCTGGATTACGGCGCAGGCACCGGCCTGTTCGTGCGTCTGATGCGCGATCGCGGCCACGACTTCCGCTGGAGCGATCCGCACTGCGAGAATCTTTTCGCGCTGGGATTCGAGGCCGATGCAAACACGACTTTCGATCTCGTCACGTGTTTCGAAGTGGCCGAGCACCTGGTCGATCCGGTGCCGGCTTTCGAGCGACTCGTCGCGTGCGCGCCGGCCCTGATCTTCACCACCGAGTTGCTGCCGACACATGGCAACCGTCCGGGTCAATGGCATTACTACGCGCCGGAAACCGGCCAGCACGTGGGTTTTTTCACGACAGCAAGCTTGCAAGGCCTGGCAAACAGGCTCGGTCGCCATTTCGCCAGCGACGGCCGCATGCTGCATGCCTTCACGGCGGAGCCGCTCGATCCGCGCTGGCTGCGACTCGTCGCCAAACAACGGCGCGCGCGCCGGCTGCTGAAGCTCTCGCGCAAGCGCGCGCCGCTGACCTGGCGCGATGCCGGAACGCTGACGGAAAAACTCCGTGCACAGCAATCCGCGGACGCGCAGCGATCCTGATCGTATGCGTGTGCGTGTGCGCTGGCATCAAACCGGCACACGCAGGTTGTTTGAACCGTCGCCGTCGCTTCCGCAAGGTTTCCGTTCGTGCTGAGCCTGTCGAAGCACGAACGGAAACGTCACTTGCCGCGTTCGCCCTTCGACAAGCTCAGGGCGAACGGATATCGAGATGGGCCCTAGCCCGGTGAAGCGGCACCCGCGGCGGACTTCGGCCGCATGTTGGGCGGCGCCTTGTCCAGTCCCGGCGGTTGCGGCGGCAGGTTCAGCGGGTGCGCCTGGATTTCCTTTTGCAGCACCTCGATCGCCTTGTCGAGTTGCGGGTCCTTGCCGGCCAGTTGCTGCGACACGTCCTCGTTGACCACGATGTCGGGATCGACGCCGTAGCCTTCAACCGTGTACTTGCCGTCGAGGCCGACGATGCCCGCGAACTGCGGCACGAACACGTCACCGCCATCGATCAGCGGTCCGAGTCCGCCGATGCCGATCACGCCGCCCCAGGTGCGCGTGCCGATCAGCGGCCCCAGCTTCGCCTGCTTGAACATGTACGAGAAGATGTCGCCGTCCGAGGCGGTGGTGCCGTTGCTGAGCGCCGCAAGGTGCCCGAGATAGGTCGCGCCCGGATAGGTGCCGGTGATCGAACTCCCGCGCAGGTAGTTGTACGCCAGCAATTTGCGCGACAGCCGTTCGATCATGGTCTGCGACATGAAACCGCCGCCGTTGTCGCGCACGTCGATGATCAGGCCCGGCTTGCGCAACTGCGGGTAGTACCACTTGATGAATTCGCGCGCGCCATCCACGCCCATGTCGGGGATGTGCAGGTAGCCGATCTGGCCGTCGCTGGCCTTGGCGACGTACGCGCGATTGGCCTGTACCCAGTCGTAGTAGTGCAGGTCCATCTCGCTCGCGATCGGTTTCACCAGCACCGTGCGTGCGCCATCCGTGCTCGGACGCGAATTGACGAGCAATTGCACCATCTGTCCCGGCGCGATCCGCAGCAACCTGTACGGATTTTCGTCCTTCGTCAGCGGCGTGCCGTTGATCGCGAGGATGTAATCGCCCGACTTGACGTCCACGCCGACTTCGGTGAGCGGCGAGCGGTAACGCGGCTCGTCGTTCTCGCCGGGGAACACGTCGGCGACCTGGTAACGTCCGCTCGCGGCGTCCAGTTTGAAGTCGGCACCCAGCAGGCCCACGTGCGGCTTGTCCGGCAGGCCGAGGTCGCCGCCCGCGACGTAGGTGTGGGAGTTGGAAAGCTCGGCGATCATCTCGCCCAGCACGTAGTTGAGGTCGGTGCGGTCGCCCACGTATTGGAGCAACGGCTGGTACTTGGCGCGCAGCGCGTTCCAGTCGTAGCCGTTCATGTTGGCGACGTAGAAGTAATCGCGATAGCGCCGCCACACGTCGTTGAAGATCTCGGCGTACTCGGCCTTGGGATCGACGCGCATGAACAGGCCGTCCAGCTTCACGTCCTCGGGCTTCGGCTTGGGCGCGTCGAGGTCGATCCGCTTGTAATCCTCGCCGTCATGCACCAGCAACGTGGAACCGTCGGCCGACAATGCAAGCGGCGCCGCGCCGCCTCCGCCCTCACCGCCGCCGCCCTGTGGCTTGTACGTGTAGACATCGCTGGATTTGCGATCCTTGAACGACCACGCGTGCACCTTCAGCGGCAGCGCGCTTTCGCGACCGAGGAACGGCGCGCCGGCTGTCGCGTACAGGATCGCCTTGGGCGTGACCGCCAGCCACTGGACGTTGTCGGGATCGATCGGCGCACGCACCAGGCGCTGGTCGATGCCGTCGAAGTCGATCTTGTCGTCGATTTGCGATGCCGCTTTCGGTTTGGCCTGCTTGCCGTGTTCGTCGTCGCCCCTGCCCGCGGGCGCGGATGACCCTGGCGCGTCTTCGTCACCCGTCGCGCTGTCGTTGCGCGGCGCGAAGGGATTCTTGACATCCTTCCGCAACGCGTACGCCAAAATCTGTGTGGTGCGATTGGTCGCGTAATCCAGTTCCACGCTGGAGAATTGTGGCGACCACTCGCGGTCGCCGAGGAAGTACAGGTACTTGCCGTCGGGCGAGAACGCCGGCGACAGCGCATCGGCGTATTCGCTCCCGAGCTCGACGGCCTTGCCTGAAGCGAGGTCATAGACGAACAGACGCGCGAGCTGCGTGTCCTTGTCGGTCAGCGAATACGCGAGGTAATGCCCGCCCGGCGACCACGCATAGTCGCGCCGCGACACGCCCGGATCCTGCGCGACCACCTTGTCGGACGCGCCGCCCGAAGCGCCCACCACGTGGATGCGGTTGGCCGAATCCACGAACGCGAGGTTCTTGCCGTCCGGCGACCACAGTGGCTGGTAAAGCCGCCCGATCACGCCCCTGGTCAGCATCACCGGATTGGTGCCGTCGGCATCGCGCACCCACACTTCTTCCTCGCCGCTCTGGTCGGAAATGTAGGCCACGCGCTTGCCGTCGGGCGACCACGACACTTCGCGCTCGTGCGCGCCGGGCGTGTGGGTGAGATCCAGCGTGATGCCGTGTTCCAGCGGCACGCTGAAGACGTCGCCGCGTGCGGTGAACGCCGCGCGCTTGCCGTTCGGGCTGAGCGCATAATCCTCGATGAATTTCCTGACGCTGCGCTCGGACGCACGCGAGGCGACGAGGTCGCTCGGCACGTGGATCGTCAGCGCGCGATCGGTGTTGTTGCGGGTGTCGAAGATGTGCAGCGCGCCGGTGACCTCGTATACGATCTGCCCGGCCGCGTCGCCGCTGGCCCAGCGCGCGTCGTCGTTCTGGTAATTCGTCAGTTGCGTGGTCTTGCCGTCGCCGGTGTCGTAGCGATAGAGGTTCAGGTGCGGGCCGCGGTCGGACAGGAAATAGATGTCCTTGCCGATCCAGACCGGATCGCGATCGGTGTTGGGATCATTGGTGATGTTCCTGGCCGACTTCGAAGCGAAGTCGTAGATGAAGAGGTCCTGCGCCCAGCCGCCCTGGTAGCGGTCCCAGTCGCGGAAGTCGCGGAACTTGGGCGAATACACCATCTGCTTGCCGTCGGGCGAGAACCGCGCGGTGCCGGACTGCGGCATCGGCAGCACGCTCGGCAGGCCGCCGGTGACGGCCACGGTGAACACGCGCGGATCGGAAATGTTGCGCGAGTCGCGCCACGAACGGAACAGCACGGATTTCCCGTCCGGCGTCCAGCCGTACACCTGGTTGTCGAAACCCCAGCGCTGCGGCAACGGCCCCATCGCCGGATAGAACGTCAACTGGGTCGGCTCGCCGCCGGTCGCGGGCACCACGTACACCTGGCTGTCGCCGCCGTACTGGCCGGTGAAGGCGATCTGCCTGCAGTCGGGCGAGAAACGCGCGGCCATTTCCAGACCAGGTCCCGCCGTCAGGCGCGTCGCGGTGCCGCCTTGCGTCGAGGCGGTCCACAGGTCGCCCGCGTAGGTGAACACCACGCGGTCGCCGCACACGTCGGGGAAACGCAGCAGCCGCGTGCCTTCGACGCTCGCGCCCGCGGTTGCCGAAGCGGATGTTCCCGCCGGCGCCGGAGGCGTGACCGCCGTGGCGCTTGCGGAAGATGGCGTCGACGCCTCACCCGACGCGGACGGCGACGGGGATTGCGAACACGCGGCCAATCCCGCGCCGGCCAGCAGCGCGCAACCGGCGAGAACGGACTTGCGGATCGTGGAAGACATGGAACGCCCCTCGCATGACGGCACGAGCCGCCAGCTATACGCGCTTTCAGGTGTGCCCGCCAGTCCCGTTCGGCAGGCGTGGCGGCGGCGCACCCATGACTTGCGTCAGGATGGAACCTTCACGGCGTTCACGGCATCATGGACGGTCACCGCCTACCCGTGCATGGAGCCAGACCTTGAGCCAAGCCCAGCGGTATTTCATCACGATCGCCAACCTCGCCACCGCGCGCGGCCCGGACCCGGACCTGTCGTTCCAGGGTTCCTCGCCGCAGAGCTTCGCCGAAGCCCTGCAAGCCGCGCTGCGCCAGCCGGTCCTGTTCCAGCGCTGGAAAGCCAAGCAACCCGACCCCGACGAGGTCGACCAATCGCTGGCGCCGGTCGATCCCACGGCCACCGTCAGCGCCCAGCTCGACGACCTGCGCACCGAGGTGCAGGTGGTCACCACGCTGACCCATTTCGTGTTGCGCCACCGCCTGTTCATGCTGATCGGACCCCATTGGCAATTGCGTGACGTCGCAGCCGCCTGATCATCCCATTTGCCGTGCAAGGAGTGTTGCCATGCCCGTTTTCCGTACCCGGATCCTTTCCGTCGCCTGTTGTGCCCTGCTCGCCGGAACCGTCGGCGTGAACGCGCACGCCGCCGCGCCGGCCGCGAGCCCCGCGGCCAGCCAGGGCGCCATTGCCGCCAACCCGTTCTACAAGGCCTCGACACTGCCGTTCGAGGCGCCCGACTTCGGCAAGATCAGGAACGCGGACTTCCAGCCCGCGATCGAAGAGGGCATGAAGCTGCAGCGCGCGGAAATCGACAAGATCGCCAACAATCCCGCGGCACCGACCTTCGAGAACACCATCGTCGCGATGGAAAAGACCGGCGCGATGTTGAATCGCGTGATGGCGGTGTTCGGCCTGCTGGCCGGCGCCGACACCAACGACACCCTGCAGAAGATCCAGGAAGTCGAAGCCCCGAAGCTGGCCGCGCACCAGGATGCGATCTTCCTCAATCCGAAATTGTTCGCGCGCATCCAGAAGCTTTACGACCAGCGCGCCAGCCTGAAGCTCGACCCGGAATCCGCACACCTGCTGGAATACGACTACCAGCAGTTCGTGCACAACGGCGCCAGGCTGTCCGATGCCGACAAGGCCAGGCTGAAGCATTACAACGAGCAACTGTCCACGCTGTCCGCGCAGTTCCAGAACAAGCTGCTGGCCGCGGCCAAGGCCGGCGCGCTGGTGGTGGGCAGCAAGGCCGGGCTGGCGGGGCTGTCGCCCGGTGAAATCGACGCCGCGGCGCAGGACGCCAAGGCGCGCAAATTGACGGACAAGTGGGTGATCCCGCTGCAGAACACCACCCAGCAGCCGGCATTGGGTTCGCTCGACAACCGCAACGTGCGCCACGAACTGTTCCAGCATTCCTGGGACCGCGCCGAAAAGGGTGACGCCAACGACACCCGCGCGACCATCGAGGAAATGGCGTACCTGCGCGCACAGAAGGCCAAGCTGCTCGGCTTCCCCGACTTCGCCGCGTGGAAGCTGGAAGACCAGATGGCCAAGACGCCTTCCGCGGTGATGAACTTCCTCGACGCACTGGTGCCGCCCGCGGTGGCGCGCGCCGAGACCGAGGGCAAGGATCGCCAGCAGATGATCGACACGGACCAGAAGGCAGCCGGCAAGCCCGACTTCAAGCTGGCCGCGTGGGACTGGGATTACTACGGCGAGCAGGTGCGCAAGGCCAAGTACGACTTCGACGGCGCGCAGGTCAAGCCGTATTTCGAATTGAACAACGTGCTGGAGAACGGCGTGTTCTACGCCGCCAACCAGCTCTACGGCCTCACCTTCAAGGAACGCAAGGACATCCCGGTGTGGGAGCCGGACGTGCGCGTGTTCGAAGTCAGTGATTCGAACGGCAAGCCGCTGGCGTTGTTCTACTGCGACTACTTCAAGCGCGACAACAAGAGCGGCGGCGCGTGGATGAGCAACCTCGTCACGCAGTCGAAATTGCTGGGCGAGAAGCCGGTGATCTACAACGTCGCCAACTTCACCAAGCCCGCGCCGGGCCAGCCCGCGCTGCTGTCGTTCGACGACGTGATCACGATGTTCCACGAGTTCGGCCACGCCCTCAACGGCATGTTCGCCGACCAGGAATACCCGAGCCTTTCGGGCACCGTGCCGCAGCGCGATTTCGTGGAGTTCCCCTCGCAGTTCAACGAACACTGGGCGCTGTACCCGACGGTGTTCGCGCACTACGCGAAGAATTACAAGACCGGCGAACCGATGCCGAAAGAGCTGGTCGACAAGCTCAAGAACTCGCAGCTCTTCAACAAGGGCTACGACATGACCGAGCTGATCTCGGCCGCGCTGCTCGACATGTCCTGGCACACCATTTCGCCCGGCGCGCCGAAAGTGACCAACGTCGATGCGTTCGAAGCCAAGGCGCTCAAGGACAACCACGTCGATTTGAGCTACGTGCCGCCGCGTTATCGCTCGACTTACTTCCTGCACATCTGGGGCAACGGCTACTCCGCCGGCTACTACGCGTATCTCTGGACGCAGATGCTGGCCGACGATGCGTTCGGCTGGTTCCAGGAACACGGCGGCCCGACGCGTGCCAACGGCGACCGCTTCCGCCAGATGGTGCTGTCGCGCGGCAACACCGAGGACCTCGGCAAGATGTACGCCGACTGGCGCGGCCGCGCGCCCAACATCGACGCGATGAAGAAGGATCGCGGGCTGGAGCCGGAATCGAAGTAGGCGACACCCCGCGCAAGCCGCCACGCACAGGCGGATTGCGGGTTCCGATGGTGATTCGAATGAAAAGGCCCGCTTTGCGGGCCTTTTCATTTCGGCATCTGCACCAGCGTCACGCCCTTTCGTGGCCTGCCTGCGTGGGGTGCGCCGGTTGTCCAAACGACGGCGGCTTGTCTTCCGGCGCGGCGCCGAATCGCTTGTTCGGCTGGTCGCCCATCTCGAATACCAGCGTGCCGCCCTTGGCGAGTTCGGCATGCGCGATCCAGCTTCGGGTCCACGGTTTGCCGTTCCACGTCACCGACTGGATGTAGGGCCGGTCCTTGCCGTTGCCGCGCGCCTCCACGATCAACGTCCTGCCTTCGCCGACGTCGACTTCGGCGCGATCGACCAGCGGGCTGCCGAACACCCAGTTCGCGCTGACCGGATCGACCGCGTACAGGCCCAGCGCGCCCAGCACGTACCACGCGCTCATCTGCCCGCAATCCTCGTTGCCGGCGAGGCCATCCGGCGCGGGACGGTACATGGCTTCCAGCAGCATCCGCACACGCGCCTGGGTCTTCCAGTGCGATCCCGTGTACGCGTACAGGTACGCGATGTGGTGACTGGGTTCGTTGCCGTGCGCGTACTGGCCGACCATGCCGGCGATGTCGGGCGGCGCATTGGGCGGCAACGTCGATGCGGTGGTGAACAGTTCGTCCAGCTTGCGCTCGAACGCCGCCTCGCCGCCGAACATCGCCATGTAGCGGTACAAGTCGTGCTGGTTGAGGAAGGTCGCGACCCACGGATTCGACTCGGTGTAGTCGCGCCACTTGTCCGAATGGCCCATCTCGATCGGACTGAACGGCTCCAGCCATTTGCCATCGACGCCGCGCGGACGCATGAAGCCGAGTTTGCGGTCGAACACGTTGCGGTAGTTGCGCGAGCGCTCGCGCAGGGCTTGGGCATCGGCGTGTTGCCCCACGCCCTCGGCCAGATGCGCCATCGCCCAGTCGTCGTAGGCATATTCCAGCGTCTTGCTGACCGCCTCGTCCTGCTTGTCGCTGGGGATGTAACCGAGTTTGCGATACCACTTGAGGCCACGATAGTCGTCGCTCATCGCACGCTTGCGGTACACCGGCCACGCCTGCGCGTAATCGATGCCGGTAAAGCCTTTCGCATGCGCTTCGGCGATCACGGCGATCGAGTGGTAACCGATCATGGTGCCGGTCTCGACGCCCTGCAGCGGCCACACCGTGGGGCCCTGCGGACTTTCGTTGGCCTTGCGCACCAGGCCCTGCACCAGATCCGGCACCTTGCCGGGCTGGAACAGGGTGTACAGCGGGTGCAGCGCGCGATAGGTGTCCCACAGCGAATAGGTGCTGTAGTTGTGCTGGCCCTTGGGCAGCGTGTGCACCTTGAGGTCCATGCCGCGGTAGCGGCCGTCGATATCGCTGAACAGGGTCGGCGCCAGCAGCGTGTGATACAGGCCGCTGTAGAACGTCTTCAGCACGTCATTGGAATGGCTTTCGATCCTGATGCGCGAAAGTTCGCGTTCCCACGCGACCGCGGCGTTCAATTGCACGCGCTCGAAATCCCAGTCCGGCAACTCCTCGGCGAGATTGCGCAGCGCACCGTCGATGTCCACCGCGGAAATGCCGACCCTCACCAGCAACGGCGCCTTCGAGGCATCGTCGAAATGCAGCGCGGCCTTGAGGTGGTCGCCCTTGGCGAATGTTGCGGGCGCGAGCGGCTTGTCCTCAGAATACAACTCGGCGCGCACGAACGGGCGCGACAGCTTCATCGCGAAGAAGAGGTAGCGCCCGTTCGCCCACTGGTGCACGCGCCGGCTTCCGACCAATGTGTCATGGCCGATCACCTCCAGCGTGGCATCGGACACCTTGCACGGCACCCTGGCTTCATTGTGGTAGCCGTGCGCGAGGTCGACCAGCAAATGCGCCGGACCTTGCCGGTTGAAGGTGTAGCGGTGCAGCCCCACGCGCGCGGTCGCGGTCAGCTCGGCAACGATGTCGTGATCGGTGAGGCGCACCTTGTAATAACCCGGCACCGCGTGCTCGGACGCCTTGTCGAAACGCGAGCGATAGCCCTTGCCGGGATGCGCCACCACATCGGCGGCGAGGTGCGATCCGTGCGCCGCCGCGTCGTAGCGCGAGTAATAGAGTTCGTCCGGCAAGCCGCGCGCGCCGGGATCGAGCAGCACGGGCCCTTGCGCGGGCATCACCAGCACGTCGAGCATGTCGCTGGCGCCGGTGCCGGACAGATGCGTGTGCGAAAAACCCATGATCGAGCCGTCGGCTTCGTGGTAGCCCGAGCACGCGTCCCAACCGGAATCTTGGGTGTCGGGCGACAACTGCAGCATGCCCCACGGCACCGTGGCGCCGGGATAGGTATGCCCGTGGCCGCCGGTGCCGACGAACACGTCGACGTAAGCGGACCCGGGAACCGGGCACGCTTCCGGCGTGCAGATCTGCGTGGCCGCCCATGCCGCGCGCGGATCGATGCGCCCGACCAGCCCCACCGTGATCGCACCCTGCAGGAAACGTCTGCGTGTCAGCATGTTCGTGCTCCTCGAAGATCGCCCCCGGCCAGCGTATGCATACTGCCACGCGCGCAGCCCCGCCGCAGCCGGATGCCCAGGCCGCGCCCGTTGGACGTGGCATGATTCGCAGGCCACCCGCACGATCCCGTGCGGGTGGCCGACGAGGGCGCCTGCATGACCGACCGTCGCCAATTTCTCAGGACCGCCGCGTTGGGCGCAGCGGCTGCAACCTTGTCGCCCCTCGCCGAGGCGGCCGACTCCGCCGACAAGATCGCGACACGGGCGGGCGCGGCGCGCGTGGCCTCGACCTGGGATTTCGGTGTCGCGGCCAACCACGCGGCGTGGGCGATCCTTTCCAAAGGCGGCCATTCGCTGGACGCGGTGGAAGCCGGCGCGCGCGTGCCCGAAGCCGACATCAGGAACCACAGCGTCGGGCTGGGCGGTTACCCCGACCGCTACGGCCACGTCACGCTGGACGCCAGCATCATGGACGCCGAGGGCAACTGCGGCGGCGTGGCTTGTCTCGAAGACATCGGACACGCCGTGTCGGTCGCGCGGGCGGTGATGGAAAAGACCCCGCACCTGCTGCTGGTCGGTGACGGTGCGCTGCAATTCGCGCTGGCACAGGGATTCAAGCGACAGAACCTGTTGACGCCGGCGGCCGACAAGGCCTGGAGGGAATGGTTGAAGACCTCGCACTACCAGCCGCGGATCGACAGCGAGGTGTGCGACTACGGCGCGGGCGTGCCCGTCGACAAGCACAACCACGACACCATCGGCATCCTCGCGCTGGATGCGCACGGCAAGTTGGCCGGCGCCTGCACCACCAGCGGCCTGGCGTGGAAGCTGCACGGCCGCGTGGGCGATTCGCCGATCATCGGCGCGGGTCTGTATGTCGATGGCGAAGTCGGCGCAGCCACCTCCACCGGCATGGGCGAGGAGGTGATCCGCAATGCGGGGGCATTCCTGGTGGTGGAACTGATGCGCCAAGGCCGCACTCCCGCGGAAGCCTGCAAGGAGGCGGTGCTGCGCGTATTGCACAAGCATCCGTCGACGGCACGCGGCACCCAGGTCGCGTTCCTGGCGACGAACAAGGATGGCGACGTGGGCGGTTACGCGATCCGGCACGGTTTCAGTTACGCCGTATGCGACGCCCGCGACCAGAGCCGGTTGGTCCCATCGGCCAGCGTGTTGGGCACATGAACCCTCCGCTGCCCGAAATCGCCGAACCCGCACGCCCATGATCGTCACCACGCCCAGCACATTCGCCAGCGCCCTTGCCGAACTACCGCCGCTGCGCAACGCGCGTACCACCGCGCGCGCGGCCTTCCTGGTCGCGCCGGCGTCGGACGAACTCGCCACGGAATCCGCGCGCGACAACCGCTACATGGAAATGGCCGCGGGCTTCGATACGCAGCGCGCGCTGGCGCAACACGCCGCGCTGGCGCGGGCACTGCGCGAGGACGTTCCCGTCATCACGTTTCCGGGCGATCCGGAAACGCCGGACGCGATGTTCCCCAACAACGTGTTCGGGACCGTACCGGGGCGGTTGATCGTGGCGCGGATGCGGCATCCGGTGCGTCAGCGCGAAGCCACGCGCGCCGACATCCGCGCGTTCTTCCGCGACGTTGTCGGTTATTCGGAAATCGACCTGTCAGACGGCGCGCATGGCATCGCCGAGCTGACCGGCTCGCTGGTGATCGACCACGCGCGCGGCATCGGCTATTGCGGGTTATCCGAACGTTGCGACATGGACGGCGCGCGCGCGATGCACGAAGCGTTCGGCCTGCGCCTGACGTTCTGCTTCGAACTCGCGGAAGGCGAATACCACACCAACGTGGTGATGGCGTCGCTCGCCGGACGCGCGGTGATCCTTGCGCCCGACGGCTTTGCCGATCCGGCCGTGCCGCGAGCCATCGCCCGCGCCTTCGACGACCGTGCGGCATGGTTGTCGCCGGAACAGAAGCGCGCCTACGCCGGCAACGCGATCACACTGTCGCCGAATCGCGTGTGGATGAGCGCGCGTGCGGCCGCGTCGCTCGCGGCAGAACAGCGCGAAGCACTGGCGTCGTGGGACTTTCGGATCGGCGCGGTGGAACTCGACGAGATCGAAAAGGCCGGCGGCAGCCTGCGTTGCTGCGTCGCCGAGGTTTTTTGACAGCGCATGCCCGCACCTGCGACGTGTTAGCCACTTGAGCCATGTAAGCTTCTGACAGTCAGCGAACGATCATGGGATGACGTGACACGTATTGCATTGGCTCGATGGATGCACGGCGGCATTGTTGTCGCTGCCCTGATCTGGCCTGCGATGACACTTGCAGACAGTTGGTCGCCGCCAGCACCCACGGTGTACGAGTCGTCCAACAAGACATGGCGCTTCACCGTGACTCCTCGAGCGATCAAGAGCCCGCTCGCATACTTCCAAGACAAGGTTTCGGGGCACGCGGATGCGGGCAAACCGCTCCTCGATCCGCAGCGGCACGCATGGGCCGTGATGCAGCATCTGGAACATGGCGAGTGGCGCATCGCTTGGACAGGACCGCTGGTGAACGAAGTGAGCCCCGTTTCTGCCCTGGTCTCGCCATCAGGCGTGGCGGTTACCTTCGACAACTGGCATAGCGTCGGGTACGGAGACGACGCCGTGGTGATCTACGACGGCCACGGGAAGCGAGTGCGCGCGATGAGCCTGAAGGACTTCCTTCCACCGGAATACATACGCGCACTGCCGCATAGCGTCAGTTCGATCTGGTGGGCAGGTGAGCATCGTATCTCTGCAGACGGCAATCGCTTGATCCTGCGGATCGTTGTGCCATCCAGCGACACCATGGATACAGCTGGTCGCGACAAGCCAAAGTACGTCGAGCTGGCATTCAACCTTGCCACCGGACGTGAACTTGCTCCCGTCGACGTCAACGCATGGGCCACAGCGCAGGCCACCGCGAAGCAAGTCGACCAGCAGCAGCGTGAGCAGAAAGCAAAACAGGAAGCCGCGTTCCGCGCGCCCTTGTTGGCACCACGTAGCGATGCGGAGGTCGACTGGCACCAGTACCTGCGCGACGCCTTCTTCCGCCTCGATCCAGACAGGCAAGATACGTTCCCCGGCACGGAGGTGCTTCCGCGCCCGGATAGCAAGAACTATTCACTGATGCTTCGTTACCTGAAAGAAGCACTCCATGACGATCTGCACAGAACGGGAGTGCTGATGATCGCATCACCCTCGCAGGACAATCTCGTGCGGGTGTTGACGACCATCCTGCACGGCGTACCCGACGGGTGGTTCAAGGATGCGCGCATCTACATCGCGGTCGACGATGCCCATACCACTGCCGTCGCCAAGTTGTTGGCACACACGGATGCCCAATACGTACAACTGAATCCCGACCAACCCATCCCGCAACGCAAGGCGCGACTCGACTTGCAACAAGCGTCCGAGTCCCAGTAGATCCACCACAGTGAGAAGGGCCACGGCGACAAGCGTCGACGATCGCCAGTACCGGAGTCGAGGGTTAGCTCAGTACGCGAACTCGCGGAACACCGGATCGACGCTGCCATTCCATTCGGTGCGGAACAGTTCCAGCTTGCGTTCGGCCGGAGTCTGGTTGGCTTCGGCGAATTCGACCAGCGGCTGCAGGAACATGGTTTCGTCGACGCCATTGCGGTTGAGCTTGGCACGGCGCTTCAGGCCTTCGCCCGCGATTGCCAGCGCACGCAATGCAAGGTCGCGCACGCTTTCGCCGCGGAACGGCAACTTCAGCGCGTGCTTCGGCACACCGTCGCGCAGGGCGTGGCGTTCGGCCATCGAAAGATCCTTGACCAGGTCCCACGCGGCATCCAGCGCGGTCGCGTCGTACAACAATCCAACCCAGAACGCCGGCAGCGCGCACAGGCGGTTCCATGGACCGCCGTCGGCGCCACGCATTTCGAGGTACTGCTTCAGGCGCACTTCCGGAAACGCGGTGGTCATGTGGTCGGACCAGTCGCGCAGGGTCGGCTTCTCGCCCGGCAGCGCAGGCAGCTTGCCTGCGAGGAAATCGCGGAACGACTGGCCGGCGCAATCGATGTACCGGCCGTGGCGGTGCACGAAATACATCGGCACATCGAGCAGGTAATCGGTGTAGCGCTCGAAACCGAAGCCGTCCTGGAACACGAAGTCCAGCATGCCGGTGCGGTCGGGGTCGGTGTCGGTCCAGATGTGCGAACGATAACTCTGGAAACCGTTCGGCTTGCCTTCGGTGAACGGCGAATCGGCAAACAACGCGGTGGCGATCGGCTGCAGCGCCAACGACACGCGGAACTTCTTCACCATGTCGGCTTCGTCGGCGAAGTCGAGGTTCACCTGCACGGTGCAGGTGCGGGTCATCATGTCGAGGCCGAGCGAACCAACCTTGGGCATGTAGCGGCGCATGATCGCGTAGCGGCCCTTGGGCATCCACGGCATTTCGTCGCGCTTCCATTTGGGCTGGAAGCCCATGCCGAGGATGCCGAGTTTGAGCGGCTCGGACGCGACGCGCACGCAGTGCAGGTGCTCCTGTACCTCGCAACAGGTCTGGTGGATGGTTTCCAGCGGCGCGCCCGACAGTTCCAGTTGGCCGGCCGGCTCCAGCGTCACCGAGGCCTTGCCGCGCGTCAGCGCGATGACGTTGCCGTCTTCCTCGACCGGGTCCCAGCCGCAATCGGCGATGCCGTGCAGCAGCGCGCCGATGCCGCGTTCGCCGTCGTACGGGGGTGGTCGCAGGTCGTCGGTGCGGAACACGAACTTCTCGTGCTCGGTGCCGATCTTCCAGTCCGCCGCGGGACGTCCGCCGGCGGCGAGGTATTCGACGAGTTGCGCGCGGCGTTCGATCGGTTGTTCGGCAACGTGGCTGGGACCGGACATGCGCATTTCCAGCAGGGACAAGGATGCCAAGATGGGGCGGCGAACACCGATCCGCAAGTGGCGCGAACGGAACAAGCGTGTGTCCGTTCGTGCCGGGCTTGTCGAAGCACGGGCGGAGACGAGTCATTGGCCGTTCGCCCTTCGACAGGCTCAGGGCGAACGGGAAAGTATCATCCCAGCAGTGCCTCCACCGCCGCACGTGCCGCGTCGAGGCCGGTGCCGGCCGGTGCCGAGAACGCGATGGTCTGCGCGCGCCAATGTTGTTTCGCGATTTCCGCATCGACCTCGCGCTGCCGTGTGTGTGCCTGCGCGCGCGACAGCTTGTCCGCCTTGCTGAGCAGCACCACGCAGGGCAGTTCGATCGACGCGCAGAACGCCAGCATCTGGCGATCGAACGCGGCCAGCGCATGGCGGATGTCGGCGATCAGCACCAGGCCGCGCAGCGATCGCCGCTCGCGCAGGTAGTGGTCGATCGCGTGCTTCCAGTGGTCGCGCAGGGCCGGCGGCACCTTGGCGTAGCCGTAACCCGGCAGGTCCACCAGCCGCCGGCCGTCGGGCAACGCGAACACCACCAGTTGCTGGGTGCGGCCCGGCGTCTTGCTGGTGCGCGCCAGCGCGGTCTGCCCCGCCAGCGCGTTGAGCGCACTGGACTTGCCCGCGTTGGAGCGCCCCGCGAAGGCGATTTCCGCGCCGCGGTCCGGCGGCAGCTGGTCGGGGCGGTGCGCGGCCAGCACGAACGCCGCGCCCTGCAACGGGTTGTCCGCCGCCTTCGTACGTCCCTGTGCCTGGGTCCCGGCCAGCGCATGGCCAGGATGACGTGTTTGACGCATGTTTGTGCTCGCGGCGATAATCCCGCGGTTCGCGCCGGCTTGTGTACCGGTGCTCACGCCTTACGGGAAAGAGAGGATTCTATGGGGTTCCGGCGCTCAGCAGCTGTCATCGTCATGCTCGCCGCCACGGCGCCGATCGCGCTCGCGCTGTCCGCGTCGCCGGCCAGCAAGAGTGCCGAACCGATCCAGGCCGCTTCGGCACCCGCTGCCGGCAGCAGCACGGCCGCGCCGGCCAGCTCCACCGACGCCGCCAAGGCCGCCGAAGCCGAGTTCACCAAGCTCGAGACCGTCGCGACCAAACCCGGCGATGCCACCGCGGGCCAGGCCAAGGCCGCCGCCTGCGGCGCCTGCCACGGCATGGACGGCAATTCGACCGACGCGCAGTACCCGAAGCTCGCGGGTCAAAACGAGCAGTACATCGTCACCCAGTTGATGCGTTTCAAGAGCGGCGTGCGCCAGAGCCCGATCATGTCGGGCATGGCCGCGCCGTTGTCGCCGCAGGACATGCACGACCTCGCCGCGTATTTTTCCGCACAGACGCGGTCGCCCGGCGTGGCTGACGACAAGCTGGTCAGCACGGGCAAGCAGCTTTACAACGAAGGCGATGCCGGCAAAGGCATTCCCGCCTGCATGGCCTGCCACGGTCCCGACGGTGCCGGCAACCCGGGTTGGCGCGTGCCCAACATCGGCGGCCAACACGCCGACTACGTGCAGAAGCAACTCAAGCTCTGGCACGACGGCACCAGCTGGGGCAGCGATGCGCACGCCGGGATCATGCCGACCATCGCGCAGCGCCTGACCGACCAGGACATCTCGGCGGTGTCGAGCTACGTCGAAGGACTGCATGCCGCGCAGGCGCCGCCGGCGCCCAGGCTCGGCCGCGTCGATTGAACCCGGGGCGGGTGCGCGTGGTCGATGCAAGACGTGCCGTGGTGCGCGCCCGCAATCCGTGACTTCATCGGGGAACCGATCATGATCAAACGTATCGCCGTGTTGCTCTCGCTGGCCGCCGTCTCAGGACTCGCGTTCGCGCAGGCCGCGCCGCAACAGTGGGTCGAGGGCCAGCAGTATTTCGCGATCCCGAACCCGCAGCCCACCCACCAGCCCGACAAGGTGGTGGTGACGGAAGTCTTCTCGTTCGGCTGTCCGGCCTGCAACGGCTTCCAGCCGTTCATCGACAAGCTGCGGGCCGAGCTGCCGCAGGGCACGGTGCTGGAGTTCGTGCCGGCCTCCTGGCACCCCAACGAGGATTGGCCGGTGTTCCAGCGCGCCTATTTCGCCGCCAAGTCGCTGGGCGTCGACAATGCGCAATCGCACGATGCGGTGTTCAAGGCGATCTGGGACCCGAACGGCCCGCTCGCGACCTATGATCCCGCGACGCAGCGGCCGAAGGCGGAAGCCAACCTGCCCAAGCTCGAGGACGTCGCGAAGTTCTACGCCCGGTTCGGCGCCAAGCCCGACGAGTTCGTCGCCACCGCCAACTCGTTCGCCGTCAACCTTGAAATGAAGCGCGCCGACCAGCAGATCATCGCGTGGGGCGTCACCAGCACCCCGACCATCATCGTCGACGGCAAGTGGCGCGCGGACACCGCCTCGGCCAAGGGCGCGCAACAACTGGTGGACCTGACGCTGTACCTGGTGAACAGGGAGTTGGCCGCGAAAAAGGCCAAATGAACCTCCGACTAACCTGCTGCGCTCGACAGCTGGGCCGTCGGCGGTGCTCGGAATGCTCATGTACTGACGTGTACACTCCGCTTCCTGCGCTCCGGCGCCGACCCATCCGTCTTCGCTCGCGACGGTTATTCGAAGGTTCCTGATCCCACCATGTCTGCCATGTCATCGACGCTTCGAATTGTTTTACTGGCTTGCGGCCTGTTGTTGACCGCGGCCTGTTCGGCGCACAACGACGACGGCGCCGCTGCGACGGGCACGCCGACCGCTTCAACCGCCGCCAGCGCGGAAGCGGGCACTCCCGCGCCGGCGAGCTCGACGCATTTCACCGAAGGCAACCAGTACGTCGCCCTGAAATTGCCGGCCGGACAAGCCGCGCCGACCGGGCCGGTCGAAGTCGTCGAGGCGTTCTCCTACGGCTGCCCGCACTGCGCGGAATTCGCGCCGTACATGGACAAGCTGCGTGCCGGATTGCCGCAGGGCGTGACGGTGCGCTACATGCCGGTGGTGTTCAGCGAGGCCTGGGCGCCGTACGCGCAAGCCTTCTACGCGGCCCGGCAACTGGGCGTGCTGGAACAGACCCACGACGCGATGTTCCAGGCCATGCTGGAACACTATCCGCTCAATTCGTTGCAGGACATGGCGGCGTGGTACGGCCGCCACGGCGTGGACCCGCAGCAATTCATGGCTGCCGCCACCAGCGCCGAAACGATGCAGCAAATGGCGGCCGACCAGCACACCGAAATGGGCTGGGGCGTCGATTCCACCCCGACCCTGGTCGTGGGACGCCGCGCCAGCGACGCCAAAGACGCGCCGTTCGTCGCGCTGATGCGCAGCGCCGAAATCCGAAGCTACGCCGAACTGCAGCAGGTGGGCCTGTGGATGGTGCGGCAGGTGGAGAAGCGCTGAACGCAGGCCCGCGCAACGCACGCGACCCGTGCGTTCCGGCACACGTTTCCGCGCGGAACAAAGTGCTAGTCTGATCCAGCCATGAAGCACGAACCCGCCAGCGCACCGACCGAGAACGTCCTGCGCATCCTGAGCTGCAACATCCTCGCCGGCGCGAGCGTGAAGCGTTACCACGAATACTTCACGCGCAGCTGGGGCGCCGTGCTGCCCGGCAAGTACAAGCTCGGCAACCTCGACAACCTTGCGCGCTCCATCGCCAAGTTCGACGTGGTCGGCCTGCAGGAAGTCGACGCCGGCAGCATCCGTTCGGGCTTCCTCAACCAGACCCGCTACCTCGCGGAAACCTCGGGGCTGCCGTACTGGAGCCACCAGCCCAACCGCAACCTCTCCAACCTCTCGCACACCGCCAACGGCCTGATCAGCCGCGCCGCGCCGGTCGAGGTGCTCGACTATCCGCTACCGGGACGCATCGGCGGGCGCGGCGTATTGCTGGCGCGCTACGGCGGCGACCGCGAAGCGCTGACCGTGGCGGTCGCCCACCTTTCGCTGGGCGTGCAGTCGCGCCAGCGCCAGATCGACTTCATCGCCGAACTGCTGCAGGACCACCCGAACGCGGTCCTGATGGGCGATTTCAACAGCCCACCCGAAAGCCGCGAGCTGCGCAAGCTGTTCGCGCACACCGCGCTGACACCCCCCGACGATCCGCGCCCCACCTTTCCGAGCTGGCGGCCGCAGCGTGCCATCGACCACATCCTGGTCACCTCGCACATCCAGGTCGAACGCATGTGGACCCTGCCGGCCGCGTTCTCCGACCACCTGCCGATCGCCGCGGAGATCCGCGTGCCGGTGACGGCGTGGCAAGCCGCCGCTTGAAACCCTGGAACAACCGGCTGTCGCGAAACTGAACATCCGTGATGGCGCGTCAACCGGTGCCGGCCGGGTCGCGTTCCTTCCCTGCGGACCGCACCCACCATCCACGCAGAGGAATCCACCATGTCACGCACCCTCATCCTGGCCGCGGCCATCGCGCTCGGCCTCGGGCTGGCGGCCGGCGCGCAAGCGCAAACCACACCCACGCCAGCCACGACACCCGTCAAGCACAACGCCGCCAGCGAAACCGGTCGCGACGTCGCCCAGCAAAAGCGCATCGAACAGGGATTGCAATCCGGGCAACTCGGCACCGGCGAAGCACGCAAGCTGGAAGCCGGCGAAGCGCGCATCGACAAGACCGAACAACGCGACCTGCGCAACGGTTCGCTGTCGGCCTCCGAGCGCGCGCAGATCCAGCGCCAGCAGAACCGCGAGAGCAAGGCCATCTACGGCGACAAGCACAACGCGACCACCGGCAATCCGGATTCGTTGAAGTCCAACCTCGAGCAGGCCAACGTGCAGCGCAACATCAACCAGGAAAGCCGCCTGCACAACGGCGTCACCCATGGCTCGCTGACCAACCGCGAACTCGGGCGCGCCGAAGGCGGCGAAGCGCATGTCGATCGCATGGAGTCGCATCGCGACACGCTGCGCAACACCGCGCGCGTGCAACGCGCCGACAACCGCGACAGCCGCCGCATCCATCGCGCCAAGCACAACGCCCGCAAGCGCCACTGAGTGTTTCGGCAAGCGTCGCCGCGAAGGGCCGCGCAAGCGGCCTTTCGTTTGCGCGTTTCGGGCGACCGCGCATCTGCGCACCCCGTGCGGCGGTTCGTCTAGAATCGAACGCATGCACACGACCGCATCGAAGCACGCAGACTGGCGTGCCCGCGCGCGTTGGCTCGCCGGCATGACGCTGGCGGCGATCGCAAGCACCGCCTTCGCACAAGCGCCTGCGTCCACGCTCCAGCAGCAGCGCGACGCGTTCCGTGCGGCCTATGCCGCCGCGACCAGCGGACAGGACTGGCGGGCGCTGGCGAAGGGCCTGGACGGCTATCCGCTGTACCCGTATCTCGAAGCCGCGGCGTTGCAGCAGGGCATCAAGACCGCGACCCCGGCCGCGGTCGATGCGTACCTGAAGCGCTACGCGGGCTTGATCCCCGCCGACGACCTGCGCAAATCCGAGCTGAACTGGCTGGCGCAGCAGAAGGACTGGACGACGTTCCGGCAGTTCTACCAACCCGGTTTGGGCGACGCGCTGACCTGCGCCGATTTGCAGGCCACGCTCGCGCAAGGCAAGCCGCTGGAATTCGAGCGCGACCTCGCCGCGCTGTGGCAACAGGTCAGCCTGCCGTCCGCGTGCGATCCGGTGCTGGCCGCCGCCTACGCGCAGGGCCTGCTGACGCCGCAACGCGTGTGGGAGCGCATCGAACGTGCCGCCGACGCCGGCCGCGCCGGCACCGTGGCCGCGTCCGCGGCCTGGCTCGCGGGCAACGACGCGAGCGCGGCCCAACGCATCGCCGACGCGCTGGGTTCGCCCGCGGACCTGTTGAAGCAGGCGTCGGCTTTCGCCGACACCATGTACAACCGCGAAGCCGTGACGCGTGCGCTGATCCGGCTGGCGCGGCGCGACAGCGCGCAGGCACAAGCCGACTGGCAAGCGCTTTCGCAACGCTTCAAGTTCAGCGACGACCAACGCCATCGCGTGCTCGCGGCGCTGGCGTTGTACAACGCGGTCGATTTCGGTCCGGATGCCATCGGCCGCCTCGCCGCGTTGCCGACCGCCGCGCAAACCGATGCCACCCGCGAATGGCGCGTGCGCGCGGCGGTCGCGCAAGGCGACTGGAAAGCCGCGGCGGCGGCGCTCGCCGCGCTGACGCCCGAACAGATGCAACGCGACGAATGGCGCTACTGGCAGGCGCGCGTCGCGCAGAAACTCGGCGAGGATGCGGCGGCGCTCGACGATTACACGGCGCTGGCGCAACAGGCGACGTTCTACGGCTTCCTCGCCGCCGACCAGGCCAACCTGCCGTATTCGATCTGCCCGGCGACCCTCGCCGCCGACCCCGCCGTCGACCGGCAGATCGAATCGATCCCGGGTTTCGCTCGCGCCTTCGAATTCTTCGCCCTCGACATGCTGCCGCAGGCGCGCCGCGAGTGGAACCGCGCGTTCGCCGACCTGCCGCCCGACCGGCAGAAGCAGGCCGCGGCGCTGGCGTCGGCGAAAGGCTGGTACGACCGCGCGGTGTTCGCGTTCGGCAAGTCTGGCGACCTTGCGTACTACGCACTGCGCTTCCCGCTGGCGGACCGGCAGCGCGTGTTGAAGGCCGCGCGCGACGCCGGCATCGACCCGGCGTGGGCGTTCGCGATCATCCGTGCCGAAACCGCGTGGCAGACCGACGCACAATCCGGCGCCGACGCCCGCGGCCTGATGCAACTCCTGCCGGGCACCGCGAAAATGGTCGCGCGCCGCAGCGGGCTTGCCTACGACGGCGCCGCCAGCCTGTACGATCCAGCCATCAACATCCCGCTCGGCACCCAGTACCTCGCCAACCTCGCGCAACGCTTCGACGGCAGCCCGTGGCTGGCATCGGCGGCCTACAACGCCGGTCCCGCCAACGCGCGGCGCTGGGTGGACGCGCGCGGCAACCTGGACCCGGAAGCCTTCATCCTCGCGATCCCGTTCAACGAAACGCGCGATTACGTGACCCGGGTGATGTCGTTCGCGACGATCTACGGCTGGCGCCTGCACGGCGAGCCCGTCCCGGTCTCCTCGCGGCTCGCCGCGATCGGCACGCCGTACGATCCGGCGGTCGACCCCGAGCGCAAACAAGTGGTGTGCCGCGCACCCTCGCCGCCATCGGTCGCACCTGCAGGTTCGACCCACGCACCGCCCTCACCGGCTTCCGCAGGGAGTGTTTCCCCATGACCACGCGACGCTATGTTGTCCTCGGCGGCACCGGCTTCATCGGCAACCACCTGCTCGCGGCACTGGCCACCCGCGACTGCAGGGTCACCGTGCTCAGCCGCAACCGCGAGCAACGCCGCGCCGTCAACGTGCTGCCGAACGTGCGGACCTTCAGCGCCGACGTGTACGACCGTGCGGTGCTGGAGAAACACCTCAAGGGCCACGACGCGGTCATCAACCTGGTCGGCATCCTCAACGAGACCGGTGGCGCGACCTTCACCCGCGCGCACGTGGACTTCACCGCGACGGTGATTGCCGCGTGCCGCCAGGTCGGCATCCGGCGCATCCACCAGATGAGTTCGCTGAACGCCGGAGAGCGCGCCTCGAAATACCTCAAGACGCGCGGCGAGGCTGAGGCGCAGATGCGCAACTCGGGCATGGACTGGACGATCTACCGGCCCAGCGTGGTCTACGGCGACGGTGACGGTTTCGTGTTCCGGTTCCTGAAACTGCTGCGCATGGGTCCGGTGCTGCCACTCGCGCAACCGCACGCAAGGTTCGCGCCTGCCTGGGTGGGCGACGTCGCCACGGCGATCAGGCTTTGTCTCGCGGACCGCTCCAGCATCGGCAGGATCCTCGAACTGTACGGTCCGGACACCTTGGAACTGCTGCAGATCGTGCGCATGATCCGCGACGCCGCGGGCCTGAGGCGCGCCGTGTTGCCGCTGCCCGCCTTGCTCGGGCGCATGCAGGCGTACGCCGCGGAACTGATCCCAGGAAAACCCTTTTCGCGCGACAACTTCAATTCGCTGGGCGTCGACTCGGTCGGCACCCGCGACGGCTTCGCCGAGCTCGGCATCACGCCGCGCCGCTTCGCGGCGATGCTGCCGCTGCTGCTGGGCAGCCGCGCGCGGGCACGCCTGCTCGACCGCGCGCGCATGACCCAGGAAGCCTGAGGATGCCGCCAGCCGGCCACCGCGTCTATCTGGTCGGCGGCGCGGTGCGCGACGAGCTGCTCGGCCGCGCGCACGGCGATCGCGACTACGTGGTGGTCGGCGCGACCCCGGAGGCCATGCTGGCACGGGGTTTCAAACCGGTCGGCAAGGATTTCCCGGTGTTCCTGCACCCCGGCACCGGCGAGGAGTACGCGTTGGCGCGCACCGAACGCAAGACCGCGCCCGGTTACCACGGGTTCGCCTTCCACGCCGCGCCCGAGGTCACGCTGGAACAGGACCTCGCGCGCCGCGACCTCACCATCAACGCGATGGCGCGCGACGAAGCCGGCACCCTGGTCGATCCCTACGGCGGCGCCGGCGACTTGCGCGCGCGCGTGTTGCGCCACGTCTCGCCCGCATTCGCCGAAGACCCCGTTCGCATCCTGCGGGTCGCACGTTTCCTCGCGCGCTTTGCGCCGCTGGGATTCCGCATCGCCGATGAAACCATGGCGCTGATGCGCGCGATGGTCGCCCGCGGCGAAGCCGCGCATCTGGTGCCCGAACGGGTGTGGGCCGAAACCCGCAAGGCGCTGGCCGAACCCGAACCGTCCGCGTTCGTGCGCGGCCTGCGCGAATGCGGTGCGCTGGTGGTGCTGTTCCCCGAGGTCGATGCGCTGTACGGCGTGCCGCAAAGCCCGCAGCACCATCCCGAGGTCGATTGCGGCAAGCACCTGGAACTGGTGCTGGACCAATGCGCGCGGCTCGCGCCGGGCGACGACCTCGCGGGGTTCTGCGCGCTCACCCACGATCTCGGCAAGGCGCTGACGCCGCGGGACGAATGGCCACGCCACATCGCCCACGAACACCGCGGCCTCGCGCCGGTCGCCGCGCTGTGCGAGCGCCTGAAGGTGCCCGCCGAACACGCGCAACTCGCCGCGCTCACCTGCCGCCACCACCTCGACGCGCACCGCGCGCTGGAACTGAAGCCCGCGACCGTGCTGCAGTTGCTGGAAGCCTTCGACGCGTTGCGGCGCCCCGAACGGCTGGATCCGTTCCTCATCGTCTGCGCCGCCGACAGGCGCGGCCGCCTGCACCACGAGAACGATGCCTACCCGCAGGCGGATTTCCTGCGCGCCGCGCGCGACGCCGCGCGCGCGGTCACCGCACGCCCGTTCGTCGAACAGGGCCTGACCGGCACCGCGATCGGCGAAGCCATGCGCCGCGCGCGCATCGCGGCGATCGCGGGGTTGCCGAGGACCGCGTAGGCCGGTTCAATCCCGCGGGAAGCTCCAAGACGCGCGGCGTCGGAACCGGCAATGCGGACCGACGCCCGACAACGGACCCGGTGCCGCGCGTGTTGATCCGCCCCGCCCGCGCGCGAAATAGAATGCGCCATGCCCTGGCTCGAACTGCAACTCACCACCGACGCTGCCGCGCAGCCCCGCGCCGAAGCCGTGCTGGAAGAACTCGGCGCGCTCTCGGTGACGCTGATGGATGCGGACGCCGATACGCCGGACGAAGCCGCGATCTTCGAACCCGGCGTCGGCGAAACGCCGCTGTGGCGTTCGCTGACCCTGCTGGCGCTGTTCGACGCGGACAGCGATCGCCGCGGCATCGTGCACCTGCTGCACGACGCGCTGCCGGAACTCGCGCCGGACCGCGTCGCGTTCCGCGAAGTCGCCGACCGGGACTGGGAACGCGCCTGGATGGATCGCTACCGGCCCATGCCCTTCGGGCGGCGCCTGTGGATCTACCCGTGGAACATCGAACCTCCTTGCCAGACTGCCCCCCATCCCTTGCCTTCCCCCGCGAGCGGGGGAAGGGGAGACGGCGTCGCGCGAAGCGCGACAACCTTGTTGAATGAAGCGCCCGTCATCGTGCGCCTCGACCCCGGCCTCGCCTTCGGCACCGGCACCCATCCGACCACCGCGCTGTGCCTCGAGTGGCTGGATGCGTGCGACCTCGCGGACAAGACGATCATCGACTACGGCTGCGGTTCGGGCGTGCTCGCGATCGCCGCGCTGAAACTCGGCGCCGCACGCGCGCTCGGCGTGGACAACGATCCGCAGGCGCTGACCGCATCGCGCGACAACGCCGTGCGCAACGGCGTGGCCACGCGCCTGTCATTGCACCTGCCGGACGAACTGCCCGACGCGACACGCGCCGACGCGTTCGTCGCGAATATCCTGTCGGGCCCGCTGCACGCACTCGCCGCGCGCTTCGCCGCGTTGTGCAAACCCGGCGCGCCGTTCGCGCTGTCCGGCATCCTCGCCGGGCAGGAAGCCGAACTGCTGGAACGCTACGCCGCCTGCGGCTTCGCCGACCTGCACGCGGCACGGCGCGAGGACTGGGTGCGCATCGCGGGTCGCTACCGCGGCCAGGCCTGAACGTGCCTCGCGTGCCCGATGTTGTTACGCTTCCACCGTTGCCCCGCGCTGGTCGCCCATGTACACGCAGTGCCCGGAATGCCTGACGATCTACGAGATCGACGAGGATGCCTTGCAGGTATCGCTCGGCATCGTGCATTGCGGACGTTGCGGGAAGCGCTTCGACGCACTGCGCACGCTGAGCAACGCGCTGCCCGAGGCGCCGCTGACACCCTTGCCGACGCAGGATCCCGAGTGGCACGCACCCACCTTGACCGAAGCCGTCCCGCCATCGGCGTATGAACTTGCGGCGCACAAGCGGCGCCTGCAACACGGCCCCGGCGCGAGCGAACAACATGAGCTGGACCTGGATGCGGCGACACCCGCGGCCCCGGACGAAACGGGAGGGCCGCCGCGCGCGGACCCGGGCGCCGACGACTGGTTCGCCGACATGGAATCGCAGTTGGCCGTCGTCCCGGCCGGCCAAACGCCCGAACCCTCGCCGCCGGAAGCCGACGATGCGGAACCCTGGGAGGTCGAACCCGCCGGCGACACGGCCATGGCGGCAACGAATGCCGACCCGGTGGACGCCGGTCCATGGGGCGTCGACGCCACCCATGCCGATGGCGATGCCATGCCGCTCCAGGCCATCACCGACGACGTCGGCAACACCATCGGGACCGAGGTCGAACCGGCGCCGGATGCCCGCGTCGCGGCACCCCTCGCAACGATGTCGCCGGAACAGGCAACCGACGCGCCGGTTCCCGACATCACGCCCGGCACGGATGTCGCAGCCGAAGCGCCGGACACCGCGCGCATCGTGTCGCCGCTGCTGGCCGATGGCGACGTGTTCGGCGCCGAAAGCGAAGACGCCCCGGTCCCTGCCGGGGCCCCCGGCGCAGGCAGCGTGGCGGAGTCGCCGGAGCCGATTGCAGCCGTCGAACCCACGCCCGTCGACGCACCCGAGGCAGCCTCCGCGCCGGCGCACGTTTACATCCCTCCCAACCGGCGCCGGGCCTCGGCCACCGGCGTGGCCCTGGGCATCGGCTGCGTGGTGCTGGCGTTGGCGCTGGCGGTCCAGCTCGCGTGGGCAGGCCGGATAGAATTGGTCCGCAATCCCGCCACGCGCACCTGGGCGGAACGCGTGTGCCGGAGCATCCCGTGCCGCCTGCCGCCGATCAAGGACACGGCGCAGCTGGAACTGCTGTCACGCGACGTGCGCCCCGACCCGAACGCGGTCGGCGCGCTGACGATCACCGCGACCATGCGCAACGATGCGGCATTCCGGCAGCCATGGCCGGTCGTGGTGGTCGAGCTCACCGATTTCGACAACCATCCGGTGGCGATGCGCCGCTTCCGTCCCGCCGAATACATGCCCGACCCTGCCCGGCGCGCCGCCGGCATCGCGCCGGGCGCGACCGCCGCGTTGGCGTTCGAGGTGGCCGATCCCGGCAAGGACGCCGGCGGCTTCCGCTTCGGTTTCGAATGACAGGACACTGCGACGGTCGGCCACGCGCTGCCGGAGTGGCGCGGGCCATGGATGGCCCGCCGCGACTCAAGCGCCGGAAGCGCTTGAGTCGGCGAAGCCGGGCCGGACATGCGCCGGACCCGGCGCGTTGACTGCGCCCGCAGGAGCGGGCGCGAACAGCGGAGCTGGCCCGAAGGGCGAGCGCCAGCGACGGCGCGAGTAAAAAGTGCAGGGCCGTATTTTTTCAGCACCCTGCTAGACTCTCCGGTTCGCATGCACACACTACGCGTGCAGCGCGGGGACCTGCACGCTCCATGGACAACCACTCGTCGAAACCGGTTCCGGCACCCGTCGCGGGCAGCGCGAACAGCGCCACGCAGACGCTCGGCGACTGCATGGCGACGAACGCGCGGCGTTACCTCGCCGACCTCAACGGCACGCCGTGCCGCGAGGGCATGTACGCGCGGATGCTGCGTGAAATCGAACTGCCGCTGTTGCGCGAAGTGCTGGCGTGGTGCGACGGCAACCAGAGCCGCGCGGCCGGCATCCTGGGCATCCATCGCGCGACCCTGCGCAAGAAGCTGCGCGAACTCGGGCTCGGCTGACCAGCAAGGACCATCAATGACCGGATCGGGCATCGTCACCACACGCCGCGCGCTGCTGAGCGCCTCGGACAAGACCGGATTGGCCGACTTCGGCCGCGCCCTGCATGCGCTGGGCGTCGAGATCGTCTCGACCGGCGGCAGCGCACGCAGCTTGCGCGAGGCCGGCGTGCCGGTGCGCGAGGTCGACGAGTTCACCGGCTTCCCCGAGATCATGGACGGACGCGTCAAGACCCTGCATCCGAAAGTGCACGGCGGCCTGCTGGGCCGGCGCGGCACCGACGACGCGGTGATGCGCGAACACGGGATCACGCCGATCGACCTGCTCGTCGTCAACCTGTACCCGTTCGCGCGCACCATCGCCGATGCGGGCGCGACCTACGAGGAAGCCATCGAACAGGTCGACATCGGTGGCCCGGCGATGCTGCGCGCGGGCGCCAAGAACCACGAGCGCGTGACCGTGGTCTGCGATCCCTCGGATTATCCCGGCCTGATCGAAACCCTGCGCCGCGACGGCGGCACCTCGTTCGAGCAGCGCCGCCGCTTCGCGTCCAAGGTGTTCGCGCACACCGCGCGCTACGACGGCATGATCGCGGACTGGTTGTCCGCACGCGCCGAAGGCGAGCCGCGCGACGCCTACCCGCCGACCCTGCACCTCGCGCTGCGCCGCGCGCAGGAAATGCGCTACGGCGAAAACCCGCACCAGGCGGCGGCGTTGTACTTCGACGGCAGCCCCGTCGCCGGCACGGTCGCGGGCGCGACGGTGCTGGCCGGCAAGGAGATGTCCTACAACAACCTCGTCGACGCCGACACCGCGCTGGAATGCGTGAAGGCCTTCGACAAGGCCCCCGCATGCGTGATCGTCAAGCACGCCAACCCGTGCGGCGTGGCGCTGGGCAAGGACTCCATCGACGCCTACCAGCGCGCCTTTGCCTGCGACACCACCTCGGCGTTCGGCGGCATCATCGCGATGAACCGTCCGATCGACGGCGCGCTGGTCGAGCACGTCCTGGCCAATCAGTTCGTCGAAGTGCTGGTCGCGCCGTCGTTCGACGAAGCCGCGCTCGCCGAACTCAGGAAAAAACCCAACGTGCGCGCGCTCGCCACCGGCGAGTGGCCGGCCGCGCCGGGACTCGCGCAACGCCAGTTGCGTTCCATCGCGGGCGGCATCCTGGTGCAGGATTCCGACATCGACACCCTGATGCTGTCCGACCTCAAGGTGGTGACCCGCCGCGTGCCCGACGCCGAACAGCTGCGCGACCTGCTGTTCGCCTGGCACGTCGCGATGTTCGTGAAGTCGAACGCCATCGTGTACGCGAAGGACGGCGCCACAGTCGGCATCGGCGCCGGCCAGATGAGCCGCGTGGTCAGCGTGAAGATCGCCGCGATGAAGGCCGCCGAGGCGAAGCTTTCGACGCAAGGCAGCGTGATGGCGTCGGACGCGTTCTTCCCGTTCCGCGACAACGTCGACCTCGCCGCGGGCGCCGGCGTGCGCGCGATCATCCAGCCCGGCGGCTCCATGCGCGACCAGGAAGTCATCGACGCCGCCGACCAGCACGACATGGCGATGGTGTTTACCGGAACGCGCCATTTCCGTCACTGACGTCAACACGGTAGGTTGGGCTGAATGCAATGAAGCCCAACGCAACGCGTCCAATCATGTTGGGCTTCGCGTTGCTCAGCCCAACCTACCCGCTGTAGCCTGTCGACTCTTGATTCCGATTCGCGCCGCCATGCGCTACGAGTTGTTCTACTGGCCCACCGTCCAGGGCCGCGGTGAATTCGTCCGGCTCGCGCTGGAGGATGCGGGCGCCGATTACGTCGACGTCGCGCGCTTGCCGGAAGGATCGGGTGGCGGCGAGGCGGCGTTGTTGCAATGGATGCACGATCCGCCGGTCGGGCACCCATCCTTCGCACCGCCGTTCCTGAAAGCCGGGCGTCGCCTTATCGGGCAAACCGCGAACATCCTGCTGTTCCTCGGGCCGCGCCTCGGGCTGGCGCCCCGCGACGAGACCGGCCGGCTGTGGACCCACCAGCTGCAACTGACCTTCTCCGACCTGGTGGCGGAAATCCACGACAGCCACCACCCGATCGCGGGCTCGCTTTATTACGAAGACCAGCGTGACGAAGCGAAGCGCCGCAGCGCCTCCCTGCGCCGCGAACGCCTGCCGAAATACCTCGGCTACTTCGAAAGGGTGTTGGCGGACAACGCGCGCGGACGGCAACGCTGCCTCGTCGGCAGCGCCGTCACGCATGCCGACCTGTCGCTGTTCCAGGTGATCGCAGGCCTGCGTTACGCGTTCCCGCGCGCGATGCGCAGGCTGGAACCGTCGCTGCCGTTGTGCGTCGCGCTGCACGAGCGGATTGGCGCGCGCCCCCGGATCGCGTCCTACCTCGCCTCGACGCGGCGCATTCCGTTCAACAATGACGGCATCTTCCGCCGCTATCCGGAACTGGATGCCTGAGCCGGCTCCTGGTTGCCGGCCGGTTTCTTCGGACCGCCCCACTTGTAGATGTCGTAATACACCGGCGATACCGGTCCAAGCTTGGGATCGTGCATCCGGTTGCTGCCGGGTTCGTTGACCATGTAGGTCTGGGTGACGCCGTGCTTGGGCTTGATGCGCACCATGTAGACGCTGCCGTTGCGGCTGTATTCCTCGATGGTGTCGCCGTTGGCGTCGGTGCGCGTAGTCACGTTGGTGCTGTCGCGGCCGCCATCCCGCGCCGCGGGCGCCACCGACGGCGGGATGCCGGTGCTGGGCAGTGGCACCGATTGCGGCTTCTCGCCGGGATCGTTGATGCCGGGCGGCGGCAACGCAGATCCCGCAGGCGGTGCCGCGGAGGATGCATGCGCCAGCACCTGTTGCGCCTGCGCTGCCGGCAATCCCAGCAGCATTGTGCCCGCCGTCAGCCATAACAATGCTTTCACGACACGCCTCCCGATGCGGACAGTTTGCATCGCCAGCATACATGCACCATGTGAGCACGGTGTGCATGCGACAATCGAACCATGCCCAAGCTCACACTTATCGACGGGTCGAGTTACCTGTATCGCGCCTTCCACGCCTTGCCGCCGCTCAGCAACGCCGCGGGCGAGCCGACCGGCGCGCTGTTCGGCGTGGTCAACATGCTGCGCGAAACCCTGAACGCCAGGCCCGATTACGCCGCGTTCGTGATCGATGCGCCGGGACCCACCTTCCGCGACGAGCTGTACCCCGAATACAAGGCCAACCGCGCGCCGATGCCGGACGACCTGCGCGCGCAGGTCGAGCCGATGCTGGCCGTCGTGGAGGCGCTGGGTTTTCCGATCCTGCGCGTGCCCGGCGTCGAGGCCGACGACGTGATCGGCACGCTGGCGACGCGCGCCGCCGCGGACGGCATCGAGGTCGAGGTTTCCACCGGCGACAAGGACTTCGCGCAGCTGGTCGGCCCGCGCATCGGGCTGGTCAATACCATGACCCACACGCGCACGGATCGCGAGGGCGTAATCGAGAAGTTCGGCGTGCCGCCCGAGCGCATCGTCGACTACCTCGCGCTGATGGGCGACGCCATCGACAACATCCCCGGCGTGCCCAAATGCGGCCCCAAGACCGCGGCGAAGTGGTTGAACGAATACGGTTCACTGGATGCGGTCATCGCACACGCCGACGACGTCAAGGGCAAGCTCGGCGAGAACCTGCGCGACACGCTGCCGCAACTGCCGCTGTCGCGCCAGCTCGCCACCATCAAGACCGACGTCGAACTCGACCAGGGCCCGCGCGACCTGACCCTGCGCGAACGCGACACGCAAGCCTTGCGCGGGTTGTATTCGCGCTACGAATTCCGGCAGGCGTTGAAGGAGCTGGAAGCCTCGGGACTCGGGACTCGGGACTCGGGACTCGACCAAGCCGACTCCTCGATCGATACGGCACGATCGCGGAACGCCGGATCCAGCCGGGACAGCGCCTCGCAATCCGCAGCCTCAACCCCGAGTCCCGAGTCCCGAGTCCCGAGTCCCGAAACCCGTTACGAACTCGTCACCACGCAGAAACAACTCGACGCGTGGCTGGTCCGGTTGCGCAAGGCCGACTTGATCGCCTTCGACACCGAAACCACCTCGCTCGATCCGATGCAGGCGCAACTGGTCGGCGTTTCCCTGTCGGTCGAACCCGGCGCCGCGTGCTACATCCCGGTCGGCCACGATTATCCCGGCGTGCCGAAACAGCTCGAATTCGACGCCGTGCTGGGTGCGCTGAAACCGATCCTGGAAGACCCGCAACGACCGAAACTCGGCCAGCACGCCAAGTACGACTGCAACGTGCTGTCGAACTACGCCATCGGGGTGCGCGGCATCGCGTTCGACACGATGCTGGAATCCTACGTGCTGAACGCCACCGCGAATCGCCACGACATGGACACGCTGGCCAAGCGCTGGCTCGACTACGACACCCTCCACTACGAGGACGTCGCCGGCAAGGGCAGCAAACAGATTCCGTTCTCGCAGGTCGACCTCGACACCGCCTGCCGCTACTCCGCCGAGGATGCCGACATCACGCTGCGCCTGCACCGTGTGCTGTGGCCCAAGCTGGAAGAACAACCGACCCTGCAAAAGGTGTTCACCGACATCGAGATGCCATTGGTGCCGGTGCTGGCGCGGATGGAGCAGCGCGGCGTGTTGATCGATGTCGCCGCGCTGAAAAAACAGAGCGGCGAACTCGGCAAGCGCATGCACGCGTTGCAACAGGACATGCAGCGTCTCGCCGGGCATGAATTCAACGTCGACTCCCCCAAGCAGTTGCAGGCGCTGCTGTTCGACGAACTGGGGTTGCCGGTGAAGGTGAAGACGCCGACCGGCCAACCGTCCACCAACGAGGAAGCGCTGGAAGCGATCGCCGACCAGCACGAGCTGCCGCGGCTGATCCTCGACTACCGCCAATTCGCGAAGCTGCGTTCGACCTACACCGACAAGCTGCCGCAAATGGTCAACCCGCGCACCGGGCGCGTGCACACCAGTTACCACCAGGCCGCGGTCGCCACCGGCCGGGTGTCGTCGACCGATCCGAACCTGCAGAACATCCCGGTGCGCAGCGAGGAAGGCCGGCGCATCCGCGAGGCCTTCATCGCCCCGCAGGGCTGGAAGGTGCTGGCGGCGGATTATTCGCAGATCGAGCTGCGCATCATGGCGCACATGTCGGGCGATCCGGGCCTGACCCGCGCCTTCCGGCACGACGAAGACGTGCACCGCGCCACCGCCGCGGAAGTGTTCGGGGTCGAGTCCGGCGAGGTGACCCCCGAGCAGCGCCGCGTCGCCAAGATGATCAACTTCGGCTTGATGTACGGGATGAGCGCGCACGGCCTTGCCCAGCGCCTCGGCATCCCGCGCGCCGAGGCGGCGGGTTACGTGCAGCGCTACTTCGAGCGTTATCCGGGCGTGAAGGATTACATGGACTCCACCCGCGAACGAGCCAAGCGCGACGGCTACGTAGAGACCCTGTTCGGGCGGCGCCTGTACCTCGACTACATCCATTCCCGCAACGCCGCGCAGCGCGCCGGGGCCGAGCGCGCCGCGATCAACGCGCCGATGCAGGGCACCGCGGCCGACATCATCAAGCGTGCGATGGCAGCCATCGACCAATGGTTAGGAAAACGTGAGGACGACGCCCACATGCTGATGCAGGTCCACGACGAGCTGGTGTTCGAGGTGCGCGCCGACGCCGTCGACGATGTCACGAAAGGTGTCCGCATACGTATGCAGGGCGCGGCGGAACTGACGGTGCCGCTGCTGGTCGAAGTCGGCGCGGGTGCCAACTGGAACGAGGCGCATTAGGCCGTCTGGCCGTCCAAACGTAGGCCGAAAGTCATGCATGAAACAGTGCATGAACGAAGCCTAAACCCACTCGAAAAAACAGTTTGAACTTCCGGCGGCGAACCCCATCTAAGTTTCCGGACGCACGCAACGGCGTCCCGGTTCACTCACCTCCCTGAGCGAACCCCCGATGTCAAACCCCTCCCCAGGTTTGGCATCGCCCGCCCCGAGAGCTCCCCCCTGGCTCTCGGGGCATTTTATTTCCGGCTTCGAATTATTTCCGGCTTCGAAACCCCCGAGAGCTCCCGCCTGCCTTCGCGGGGCATTTTGTTTTCAGGCTCCGCATCAGATTCGGCCCCACCCCGAGAGCTCCCGCGCTGTCGAGACACTTTTTTCTGGCGCCGTTCAGCGGATTCCCGTAGCCTCGTGGACCACACGGCAACGGAGAATCGCATGCGCTACGCCGCCATCCTCATCGGCATCGTGTTGATCGCACTCGGCGTGTGGATCGCGCTGGGCAAGCTCAGCTATCCCAGCCACGAAACCCCCTTCAAGTTCGGTGACGTCGAAGTGAAAACCACCGTCGACAAACCCGTGCCGGCGCCGATCGGCTATGCCGGCATCGTGGTGGGGGGCATCCTGTTGGCCGCGGGCGTGCTGAAGAAATCGCGCTGAGCCGGACGACGGGAACGCGCGGCGTGCAGGCGCGCGTTCCCGCACAACGCGATTACAGCCCCAGCTTGCTCGCGAGTCCCGACAATTCGCTCAGGTTGAACCCGCCGCCGCCCGCAGGCACCTGTCCGTTCGGCGTCAGGTGATTCACCACGTCGGGAAGGTGTTGCGCGAGTTGTCCCAGCACCTGCGATGGATCGACGCCCAGTTTCTGCGCCATCTCCTCGACGTGCTGGCCCGCGGCAGTGCCCTGCAGCGCCTGCCCGAGTTGCTGGCCGCTCACCGACTGGTTGGCGCCATTGCCCACCCACGAATTGACCACGCCACCCAGGCCGCCCTGCTGCAGCGCCGAAACCAGGCCGCCGATCCCGCCCGATTTCTGGATCAACCCACCGATCACGTCCAGCGTGGGATTGCCGCTGCCGGCACCCTGCCCGCCCGCCAGACCTTTCAACGCATCGAGAATCGACATGGCAACACTCCTTCCTTTGTGTGGGCTGGAATCGTTGAATAGCCGTCGCGAGCGAACAACGCCATCCATGCAACAGAGCTCCCAAATTGCGTGACGCCGGAGCGCAGGAAGCGGGGCGTACATATGAGTACGCGAGCATTCCGAGCACCGCCGGCGCGCAAGCTGCCGAGCGCAGCAGGCTATTCAGCGATTCTTGCGACGATACCACCAAGTCGGCGAGGCGGGTGAACGTTACAATTGGTCCGATGGATGTTTCGTACCTGCTGGATTCGCTCAACACCGCGCAACGCGAAGCCGTCGCCGCCCCGCCGGGCCACTACCTGGTGCTGGCCGGCGCAGGTTCGGGCAAGACCCGCGTGCTCACCCACCGGATCGGCTGGCTGATCGAAGCCGAAGCCGCGCCGCCGTGGGCCATCCTCGCGGTCACTTTCACCAACAAGGCCGCCGGCGAGATGCGCGCGCGCCTCGCCAACCTGTTGCCGCACGGGATGCGCGGACTCACCGTCGGCACCTTCCACGGACTCGCGCACCGGCTGTTGCGCCAGCACTGGCAGGAAGCGCAATTGCCGGAAACCTTCCAGATCCTCGACAGCGAAGACCAGCAACGGCTGGTGAAGCGCGTGGTCGCGGGACTCGGCATCGACGAAGCGAAATACCCGCCGCGCCAGGCGATGTGGCAGATCAACCAGTGGAAGGACGAAGGCAAGCGCCCGGAAGGCATCGAGCCGGGCGACCACCCGGTCGCGCGCACCTACCTCAAAATCTACGAAGCCTACGAGCAGGCCTGCCGCCGCGCGGGACTGGTCGACTTCGCCGAACTGCTGCTGCGTGCGCACGAACTGATCCGCGACAACGACGCCTTGCGCGCGCACTACCAGGAACGTTGGCGGCACCTGCTGATCGACGAGTTCCAGGACACCAACGCGCTGCAGTACGCGTGGATCCGGCTGCTCGCGGGCAAGACGGGAAAAGTGTTCGCGGTCGGCGACGACGACCAGTCGATCTACGGCTGGCGCGGCGCCAAGGTCGAGAACATGCGCGCGTTCCTGCACGATTTCCCGGACGCGAAAACGCTGCGGCTGGAACAGAATTACCGCTCCACGTCCACGATCCTCGAAGCCGCCAACGCGGTGATCGTGCAGAACCCGTCGCGGCTCGGCAAGAAATTGTGGACGTCCGGCGACAAGGGCGAGGCGATCGCGCTGTACGCCGCCTACAACGAGCAGGACGAAGCGCGCTTCGTGATCGAACGCATCCGCGAATACCTCGACGGCGGCGGACACGCCTCCGACATCGCGGTGCTGTACCGCTCCAATGCGCAGTCGCGCAACTTCGAGGAACAGCTGCACCAGAAAAACATTCCCTACCGCGTGTATGGAGGGCAGCGCTACTTCGAACGCGCGGAAGTGAAAGACGCCTTGGCCTACCTGCGGCTCGCCACCAACCGCGGCGACGACGCCTCGTTCGAACGCGCGTTGGCGACGCCCCCGCACGGCGTCGGCGAACGCAGCGTCGATCAACTGCGCCGCCGCGCACGTGCCGGCGACACGTCGCTGTGGGATGCCGCGCTGGCCGAACTCGCGGGCGGCGAATTGAACATGCGCGCGAAAAATGCGTTGCGCGGCTTCATGACCCTGGTTGATGGTTTGGCCAAGGGTTCCGACGACATCAATCTGGCCGAACAGATCGAACGCACGATCAACCAATCGGGCTTGCGCGACTATTACGAACGCGACAGCCGCGGCAATGCCGAGGCGCGGGTCGAGAACCTCGACGAACTGGTCAACGTCGCCAGCCGTTTCGAAATGACCCCCGAAGACATCGAAGCCGGCTTGTCCGAACTCAGCGCCTTTCTCGCGCACGCCGCGCTGGAAGCCGGCGAAGGCCAGGGCGAAGCGGGTACCGACTGCGTGCAACTGATGACCCTGCATTCGGCGAAAGGCCTGGAGTTTCCCGTCGTGTTCCTGGTCGGTCTGGAAGACGGCCTGTTCCCGACCCAGCGTTCGGTCGAAGATCCTTCGCGCCTGGAAGAGGAACGCCGCCTCGCCTACGTCGGCATCACCCGCGCACGCGAACGGCTGGTGCTGTGCTACGCCGAATCGCGCCGCCAGTACGGCAGCGAAACCCTGCAGCGCCCGTCGCGCTTCCTCGACGAATTGCCCGCGCACCTGCTGACCGAAGTACGCCCGCGCGCCAAGATTTCGCGGCCGGTTTACCCGTCGTCCGGGCATTTGCAACGCGCCCGCGGCCACGCCGACCTCGACGACAGCCTGCCCGTCAAACTCGGCCAGCGCGTCCGCCACGCCAAATTCGGCGAAGGCGTCGTCGTCACCGCCGAAGGCTCCGGCGCGCACACCCGCATCCAGGTGAATTTCGCGGACGCGGGGCCGAAGTGGCTGGTCGCCGCGTACGCGAATCTGACTGCGCTTTGAATCCCTCTCCCATCGGGAGAGGGTGCCCGAAGGGCGGGTGAGGGTGCACACTCGCGCGAGCACTTATCTCCTGGCGCAAACCACGCCCCAACAAGCGTCGTCATTCCGGGGCTGGCCGCAGGCCAGAACCCGGAATCCATTTTGTCTACGCCGAGCGCGCAGCGCTTTCGCGAAAGTTTCGCTCGCCTCTGCGGCGAGCGAGCCACTTTCTGTTTCGGCAGAAAGTGGCCAAAGACCACTGCGCCCGTGGCGGTGGGTTCGGCAACGTCGTGTTGCCTCACCTTCCCTTGCCGCTTGCCGATCGCGCGCCGGCGCGAACTCGCACATCCCTGCGCTCAAACATGCGCGCCTTGCTCGCGCGATCGCCTGCGCGGCTGCGGCACCGCCAACGGCGCGTTTCTAGCTTCGCTGCCGGCCATCCATGGCCTGCGTTTAGCCACATCTAGAACCCGAGCAGTGATAGGGTCGCACCGTCACACGTTTGGAACGCAACCACGATCGGGCTCCAAAGCATGCATCAACTGCGAACCGAAGCCTTGACGGTAATGACGAGCTCCATGCGAAGGATGGAGGCGGCCATCGCTCCACCACAGCGTGTTCCATACAAGGATTCTTTTGTTTTTCGCTACGCCACCAAAGGTATTCACGAAGCACTCATACAGAAGCTGGCCCGTCACATAAGTGGCTTAAACGCTGCGGCAGTGCTCCTCGACACCGGATACGCCCAAGAAGTCGGCGTGATCTTCCGAACGCTCGACGAAATTCAGGAAGACATTTTATTCCTGGCCAGTGCAGTCACGAGTGGCACTAGCACAGCGAAGCACAAACGATACCTCTTAGCGTTCTACGCCGACACCGTCCTTTCACGCCCAGAAGGCTCATTGCAAATTCCAAAGCCTGACCTGCTTCCACGGAAAAAGATTCGAGCCCACACCGTACGCACCCTCGGTCAGGGGGTAAACATCTCTCAAGCGCTTGATGCGGAGGAGAGCTTGAGCACCGTGTATTCCGGCTATGTCCATGCACAATCCGCAAACATCATGGAAATGTACGGCGGCGATCCCCCACACTTTCATGTTCAGGGGATGGTTGGGACGTCACGTATCGATGATTGCGAAAATGCTTTTGAAAATTACATCTATCGTGGCCTTATGGCTGCAACCATGGTAGCAAAAGCGTTTGGAGATAAACCGCTCGTTGATGCTCTATACGAGTTCTTGGCAAAGTATGAATCAGAGACGGCCACAACCGAGCCACCAAAGTCTGACGTAAATCCATAGGAGCAGGCCATGGATGGCCGGCAACGAAGCGAGCTTTCCTCGCGCCGTTGGCGGTGCCGAGAAGCGCAGCCGAACGGCAGAGCAAGCGCCGCATGTTTGAGCACAGGGATGTGCGAGTTCGGCGCGGCTGCCGTTCGGCGAGCATCGCAGGGAAGGTGAGGCAACACGATGTTGCCGAACCCTCCGCCACAGGCGCAATGGTCTTTGGCTACTTTCTGCCGAAACAGAAAGTAGCCCGCGCCGTGGGACGGCGCGGAAAAAGACAGGGATGTCGTGCGGCATCACGCGAGGGACCGTACCCTCACCCGGCGCTACGCGCCACCGTTGCTAGGCTCGCGCGTCCGGTGCTCGCCAAGCAACCCGGCCCTCGGCGTCCTGCCTCGGGCGTTCGAGTCGGCGCGAACCGCCACTGGCAGTTCGCAAGCGCCGCCTCTCACCCCGTCGGGAGAGGGAAAGAGCTGGATCCCGGCCTGCGCCGGGATGACGAACAAGGGTCAACCGCGACTCTGCGGCTGCCACGCCGCCAGCGCGCGCTCGGCGCGCTCGCGCCCGAGTTCGATCAACTCCGACGCGCGGTAGAACTCGTACACCGCACTGGCGTTGCGCGGGATTTCGATCACGAGGTCGGGACGGTCCGCGGCGAGCCGGAAGCCGGTGAGGTTCTGCTGCATCAGGTCCAGCGATTGGGTGAGCGTGTCCATCCAGCCGGGCTCGGTTTCCTTGTCGTCGTGGTTGCCGATGGTGCGTTTGACGAACGCCGCGACGCGGCTGCGCAATCCGGTGCGTGCGGGCTGCTTCGCGGGCGCGCGCGAGGCGGCCAGGGTTTCGGGCGAACCGTTGACGTTGACCGCGACGGTGTAGTCGCTGGGCGATTGCAGCAGCGGCGTCAGCGGCAGCGGATTCATCAGTCCGCCATCGACGAGGCGATGTCCGTGCACGGGATGCGGGCGGAAGATGGTCGGGATCGCGATGGAGGCGCGGATCGCATCGAACAACGGGCCGCGTGTCAGCCATATCTCGCGTTCGCGGTCGAGGTCGGTCGCGACCGCGGTGAACGGGATCGGCAAGTCCTCGATGTTCACGGGCCCGATCAGTTCGCGCAGCACGCCGATGATGCGATCGCCCTTGATGAGCCCGGCGCCGGACAGCGTCCAGTCCACCAGTTTCAGCACATCCATCTTCTGCAGCGCGCACACCCAGTCACGATAGACGTCGAGCTTGCCGGCCGCGTGGATACCGCCGATCAACGCGCCCATCGAGCTGCCGGAGACCGCGGTGATGCGGTAGCCCGCGGCCGCGACAGCCTCGATCGCGCCGATGTGCGCCAGCCCGCGCGCGCCGCCGGTGCCCAGCGCCAGCGCAACGGTGGGCTGGGCGTGCGGCTGCACCACGAGTTCGCGACGGTCGTTCACGGCTTGGCGTGGTCGTACTCGTCCAGCGCGAGCTTGTGCATGATGCGGATTTCCTCGCGCAGCGATTGCGGCGACACCACCTGCGCATCCGGCCCGTAGCGCAGGATGTCCATCACCAGCTCGCGCGATTGCGAATACGGCACCTTCAATTCGTAGCGGCCGTCGTCGAGCCAGCGGCCTTCCTGCAGCGAATGCCAATGCTCGTCGGCGACCCAGCGCGCGGCGCGCGCGGAAAACCGGATCGTCGCCCAGGCCTTGGGCGCGCCCGCGAAGATGCCGTAGCTCGACGCCAGGGTGTCGTTCAATTCCTTCTCATTGCGGTCGACGGCGGGCTTGTCGAGCGCCTCGGGTTCACCGATGCGATCCACCGCGAAACTGCGCAGCGCCTCGCGATCGTGGTCCCATGCATCCAGGTACCAGTTGTCGCGGTAGTGCGTGAGCCGCTGCGGCGACACGTGGCGCACGCTGTCGGCGCCGGTGGTGCGCGCGCGGTAGCGGAACTTCAACTGCTGGCGCGCCAGCACCGCACCGGCCACCGCGCGAAACACCTGCTGGTTGAATTTGCGCGAACCCCATGGCACCACGCGGATGCGCTCCAGCGGTTGCTTGCGCGTGCCGGCGTGTTCGTTGAGCAGTTTCTCGACGCGCGCGCGGAATGGCGCCAGCGCATCGGCCAGCACGCCCGGATCCGAACGCGCGACCAGCGCCTCCAGCGCCATCAACGCCGAGAGTTCCTCGCTGGTCAGCCACAGGCCGGGCAGTTCGAAGCGCTCGCCTTCGTCCTGGGCATAGGCAAAACCCGCGCCTTCGGGATCGCTGTCCAGCGGTGCGCCCAGCGCATCACGCAGGAACGCGATGTCGCGATACAAGGTGGCGCGCGAGCAGCCCAGTTCCTCGCGCAGGCGTTGCACGCCGACCGGCCGCCGGTGCGACTTGAAGATGCCGTGCAACTTGAGGACGCGTTCGTACTGGTGCATGCCAAGGGCCCGTCAACACCCGCAGACTCCAGCATGCCGCGCCGCGCGATTGGCGGCAAGCGCCGGGGTGGCTACCATCCGTTATCGCACCTTCGAGTTCTTCGTCATCCCGGCCACGGATTGGCCGGGATCCAGGTCAAGGCAGGAAGCTGGATTCCGGCCTTCGCCGGAATGACAACCGGAACCACGCATGCCCCACAAGAACCTCAAACTCAACGAACCCACTGGCGACGAGATCAAAACCACGACGTGCTACATGTGCGCGTGCCGTTGCGGGCGAGGCGGCGCGCTTGCGATCTGCCGGGGGCAGATCGCGCGCAGGCGAGCGACCGGCCAAGGATGGCCGGGCCGGTGCCCAGCGCCATGGACGGCTCGATAGCAGTAAAGCCGGAACCTTCAGGCGCGCGCACTCATGCCCCACAAGAATCTCAAACTCAACGAACCCACTGGCGACGAGATCAAAACCACGACGTGCTACATGTGCGCGTGCCGTTGCGGGATAAGAGTGCACCTGAAGAACGGCCGCGTCCGTTACATCGACGGCAATCCCGAACATCCGGTCAACCGCGGCGTGATCTGCGCGAAGGGTTCGTCGGGCATCATGCAGCACTATTCGCCGGCACGCTTGCGCAAGCCGTTGCTGCGCACGGGCGAACGCGGCGCGCGCGAGTTCCGCGAGATCGAATGGGACGAAGCGCTTCAGCTCGCGACGAAGTGGCTGGGCGACATCCGCGCGCGCAATCCGGATGAACTCGCGTTCTTCACCGGCCGCGACCAGTCGCAGGCCCTGACCGGCTGGTGGGCGCAGCAGTTCGGCACCATCAACTACGCCGCGCACGGCGGCTTCTGTTCGGTGAACATGGCGGCGGCCGGCATGTACACCTTCGGCGGCTCGTTCTGGGAATTCGGCGAGCCCGATTGGGAGCGCACCAAATACCTGATGCTGTGGGGCGTGGCCGAGGACCACGATTCGAACCCGATCAAGCTTGGCCTCGGCAAGATGAAGGCGCGCGGCGCCAAGATCGTCGCGATCAATCCGGTGCGCACGGGTTACGCGTCGATCGCGGACGAATGGGTCCCGGTGAACCCGGGCACCGATGGCTTGCTGGCCGGCGTGCTGATCCACGAATTGCTGCAGAACGACCGCGTGGATTTCGATTACCTGGTGCGCTACAGCAACGCGCATCATCTGGTGATCCGCGATCCGGGCGCGGCGGACGATGGACTGATCGCGCGCGACGCGGACGGCAAGCCGTTGTGCGCGGTGTGCGCTTCCGCTCGTCGCCCCGGCGAAGGCCGGGGCCCGGTTTTATCTGGTGACGGGCGGCCTTCACCACTGGATTCCGGCCTGCGCCGGAATGACGAGCAAAAGCAACCAGGCTCGATGATTGTCGACGCCACACAGCCCGACATCGCGCCATTGATCGCAGGCGAATACACGCTGCCCGACGGCCGCAAGGCGGTGCCAGCCTTCCAAATCGTTGCCGAACGATTTCTCGCCGACGAGTACGCGCCGGAAAACGTCAGCGAACGCTGCGGCGTGGATGCAGCAACGATCCGCCGGCTCGCCGCCGAACTCGCGCACACGGCGTTCGAGGAAGCGATCGAGTTGCCGATCGCATGGACCGACACCCACGGCCGCCATCACGACACCATGCCCGGCCGTCCGGTCTCGATGCACGCGATGCGCGGAATCGCCGCACACGCCAACGGCTTTCACACCTGCCGCACGATCCATGTGCTGCAGATCCTGCTCGGCGCGATCGACACGCCCGGCAGCTTCCGCTACCAACCGCCGTATCCGAAACCCGCGCCGCCCGGCAACAAGCCGGCCAAGGCGCGCAAACCGGACGGCACGCTCACCGGCAACCCGCTCGGCTATCCGCAATCGCCCGACGATCTGTTGGTCGATGCAGAAGGCCGGCCACGTCGCATCGATCATGCTTTCAGTTGGGAATATCCGCTGGCGGCGCACGGCTTGTTGCAATCGGTGATCCGCAATGCGGTGGATGCGAATCCCTCGAAGATCGACACGCTGTTCCTGTTCATGGCCAACATGGGCTGGAACTCGGCGATGGATGCCACCGCGACCCGCAAGCTGCTGTGCGCGCGCGATGACGCGGGCAACTACAAGATCCCGCACATCATCTACGTCGATGCCTACGATTCGGAAACGGTCGCGTTCGCCGACCTGGTGCTGCCGGACACGACCTACCTCGAACGCTACGACTGCATCAGCCTGCTGGACCGTCCGATCAGCGACGCCGAAGGCGCGGCCGACGCGATACGACAACCCGTGGTCCGACCCGATCGCGACGTGCGGTCATTCCAGGATGTATTGCTGGACCTCGGTGCACGCCTGAATTTGCCGAACATGGCCGACACCGAAGGCGCGCCGACCTACAGGAGCTATGCCGATTACATGGTGCGGCATGAACGCGCGCCCGGCGTGGGCATGCTTGCAGGCTGGCGCGGCGCGGACGGTTCGCAAGCCGGCAAGGGCGCACCGAACCCGGACCAGTTGCAGCGCTACATCGAACACGGCTGTTTCTTCGAATCGAAAATCCCGGAAGCCGGCGCGTATTACCGGATGGCCAATCGCGATTACCTCGAGTGGGCGCAGTCGATGGGCTTCGCGGGTTCCACCGAACCGGTCACCATGCAGTTGTATTGCGAAACGCTGCAACACTTCCGGCTCGCGGCGCAGGGCCATGGTGCGGTGCAACCGCCGGAATCGGAGCGCGCGCGGGTGGCGCGGTATTTCGATCCGGTGCCTTTTTGGTATTCGTCGCGAAGCGACGCTGATTTCCCTCTCCCCTCGGGAGAGGGAAGCGCGCACAGCGCGCTGGGTGAGGGTACGGCGCCGCACCAACGCCTCGATGACAACGGACCCTCATCCGGCGCTTTGCGCCACCTTCTCCCGGGGGGAGAAGGGAAAGGCAGCTACCCGCTTTCCGCCATCACCCAGCGGCCAATGTTCATGTACCACGCATGGGGTTCGCAGAATCGCTGGCTGCGGCAGATCGCGGCGCGCAACGTGCTGTACGTCCATCCGCGTACGCTGGCCGGGCATGCGCTCCGGAGCGGTGACTGGGCGTGGATCGCGTCGCCGCGCGGTCGCATCCGCGTGGAAGTTTGTGCGCACGCGGCCACCGCGCCAGGCACGGTGTGGACCTGGAACGCGATCGGCAAGAAGCGCGGTGCCTGGAAACTGGGTGACCGCGCGCCGGAGTTCGTGGACGGGTTCCTGCTCAACCACCTGATCGGCGAACGCGCCGGCGACACGCGCTACGCCAACGGCGATCCGGTGACGGGCCAGGCCGCGTGGTTCGACCTGAGGGTGCGGCTGGAGCATGATCCCGAGCCCGGCGTGCCGGGGCACCGGATCGAGCTGGCCGATGCCTGACGCCGGTTCCGCCGCGTACACTGATGCGCGGTAACGCGACGCTTGGCCGCGCGCATGCGATGCCGGCACAATCGGCCAGCGGATGAAACCGGTCGTCGCATCGACGACGCACCGGATCGATGTTCGGGGAGAATGAAAGTGCCGCAGTCCCATCTCGCGACGGAACCTTGCCCATGACCTGGCAGGCCTGGGCCACTGCCGGGATCATCCTGTTCGCGATGGTGCTGTTCGCGAGCGAGAAGGTGCGCGTCGACCTGGTCGCGCTGATCACCCTGGGCCTGCTGGCCGCGCTCGGCATCGTCTCGCCCGAACAGGCCTTGTCGGGCTTCAGCAACGAAGCCACGGTGACGGTCGCGGCGATGTTCGCGCTGGCGCTGGGCATCGAGCGCTCCGGCGCGCTGGACCCGATCATCAACCTGCTCTCCGGGATCCGCAAACCGTGGCTGTTGTCGCTGGGCATGATGCTGGCGATCGCGCCGCTGGGCGCGTTCATCAAGAACACCGCGCTGGTCGCGACCTTCCTGCCGTTGGCGTTGCGGGTGTGCCAGCGCACCGGCACCTCGCCTGCGCGGGTGCTGATGCCGATGGCATTCGCGGCGCAAATGGGCGGGGTGTGCACATTGATCGGCACCTCGTCCAACCTGCTGGTGGATTCGCTGGCGCAGAAGCAGGGCCTCGCGCCGTTCGGGATCTTCGAGTTCACGCCGCTCGGCGTGATGCTGGCGATCGCGGGCATCATCTACCTGATGGTGATCGGGCGCTGGTTGTTGCCCCAGCGCCTCGACAACGAGGTATCCGGCCCGGCCGAGGTCGGCAAATACGTCACCGAACTCAAGGTGATGTCGGATTCGCCGCTGGTGGGCCAGACCATCGCCGAGGCCAAGCTCGGCGACCGCGGCGTGTACCCGCTGGAACTGTTGCGCGGCGACGAGCACATGTGGTCGCCACGCACCCAGAAGCTCTCGTCCGGCGACGTGCTGCTGGTACGCGGCGAATGGGACAAGCTGGAGGAGTTCCGCAAGCACGCCGGGCTGGAAATCAACCCCGAGTTCACCCACGTCGAGGACGGCGACAAGGCCAACGTGCTGGTCGAAGCCATGGTCGCGCCGGCCAGCACCGCCGAGGACCGCACGCTGCGCGACCTCGACCTGCTGCCCGGCTACGGCGCCACCGTGCTCGGCATCCATCGCCGCGGCCACCTGCTGCGCGACAAGATCCGCGACGTCGCGTTCCAGACCGGCGACGTGCTGATGATGCTGCTGCCCGCCGACGCGGTGAGCCGTCTGCGCCGCGACGATCGTTTCGTGGTGTTGAACGAGCGCGACGATGCGCGCCGCCCGCGCTACAAGGCGTTCGTCGCGACCGGGATCATGGCGGCGGTGGTGATCGTTTCCGCGCTGCGTTGGCTGCCGATCCCGATCGCCGCGATCTGCGGCGTTGCGGCGATGGCGCTGACGCGCTGCTTCGGGCGCAAGGACGTGTACCAGGGCATGGACTGGAAGATCATCATCCTGCTCGGCGCGATCCTGCCGCTCGGCATCGCGATCGAACGCACCGGCCTCGCCAACGTGGTGGTGCAGGGCGCACTCGACGTCGTCGGCAACCACGGCCCGCTGGCCGCCTTGTTGATGGTGTACCTGCTCACCGCGCTGCTCACCGAACTGATGGGACACAACCCGTCGGTGGTGCTGATGGTCGGCATCGCGGTCAGCGTCGCGCACGCCGTGCATGCCGATCCGCGGCCGTTCGTGGTGGCGGTCGCGTTCGCCGCCGCGACCTCGTTCGCGACGCCGGTCGGGTATCCGACCAACACGATGGTGTACTACGCTGGCGGCTATCGCTTCCTCGATTTCACCAAGATGGGCGTGCCGTTGATCCTGTTGTTCTGCGTGTTGTCGATGTATCTCATCCCGAAGATCTGGCCGTTTTGATCCATCGTGACCCATCTGCACGCGACCTCCCCCGCACGTGTCCTGCCATCGCAGTCACCAATTTGCACGCAATTGGCAACGACGACGCACTTGGCGATCGGATCGAATGCCCATTGCACAACCCCGCAAGACCGATCGTCCGTCGCAGTGTTCCGCTCGCCTCGGCGGCGAGCGGGTGACTTTCTGTTTTGGCAGAAAGTCACCAAAGACCATTGCGCCGGGCATGCCGGTTTCAGCGACGTCGTGTCGCTGAAACTTCCCTGCGTTGCTCGTCGAGCGCGCGCCGGCGCGAACTCGGGCGTCCGTGCCCTCGAACATGCGCGCCTTGCTCGCGCGCCCGACTGCGCTACTCGGCGGCATGCGACGGCGCGGCTTGTGCTTCGCCCACCGGCCATCCATGGCCTCGTTCGAAGGGGAGCCGAATGCCCGCCCCACACGTACAGCGCGCAGGAAGCGCGCCAAATGGGGCCCCTCGGACGCGGCGAGCGGACGCAGGAGCAGCCCGAAGGGTGGTCCACAGGATGTGGACCAGTTCGCCGTGGGTGCATGGATGCACCGTCGGCGAACTCCGGCGTCTGCGAGCGAACCCGCAGCGCACGGATGCGCGAAGGGCGCGTCCGCGGGGTGGCCTTCTCTTTGGTGACTTTCTCTTGGCCACGCAAGAGAAAGTTACACGCGCGCCCGGGAGGCGCGCGGAAAAAGACAGGGATGTCGAATTCCAAACTGAGGTCGTCACGGTGACCAGCCTGCCCGCGCCGGCGAAGAAAAAGCTCGGGTTGGTGATCGACCTCGACACCTGCGTCGGCTGCCACGCGTGCGCGGTCGCCTGCAAGGAATGGAACGACGGCGGCGACTTCGGCCCGCTGGCCGACGACGATCCCTATGGCGCTGAACCGCACGGCGTGTGGTTCAATCGGGTGCATAGTTACGAGATTGCCCCCCACCCCAACCCTCCCCCGCACGCGGGGGAGGAGAAGGTGCGCGCAGCGCACGCGGGAGGGGGCGGGCCGGTCCCGCAGATGGTGCACTTCCCGCGTTCGTGCCTGCATTGCGAAACGCCGGATTGCGTGACGGTGTGCCCGACCGGAGCGAGCTACAAGCGCGCCGCGGACGGCATCGTGCTGGTGGACGAAGACAAATGCATCGGCTGCCAGCTGTGCGCGTGGGCCTGCCCCTACGGCGCGCGCGAGATCGCGCTGCCGCACCCGAAAACTTCCACATCGGACTCAAGCCGCAAGGATTCCAAGCGCGGCACGATGCAGAAGTGCACGCTGTGCGTGGACCGCATCTACAACGAAACGCTGGACGAACGCGATCGGCAACCGGCGTGCGTGCTCGCGTGCCCGACCCGCGCGCGGATGTTCGGCGACCTCGGCGATCCGGATTCCGAGGTGTCGAAAGTGGTGGCCGAACGCGCAGGCTTCGCACTGATGCCGGAGTTCGGCTACCGGCCGGTGAACCGCTATCTGCCGCCACGGCCGCGCCGCGATGGATCCAATGCGACGGGCGCCACCGCAGCCCCCGCAACCGAAACCCTGGACGCTGGAAAGCTGCCGCCGCTGCTGCGCTGGCTGGACAAGGCGTTGTCGCGATGAAGCCCGCGCTCTCGGTGATTTTTTTCACGGTATTGAGCGGCATGGGTTATGGGCTGTGGTGCCTGCTCGGCATCGCGCTCGCGATCGGCGCCTACCCGCACGCGGGTACCGGCGTGCTGGTGCCGCTCGCGTTCGGGTTCGTGCTGGTGACGGCGGGACTGCTCGCGTCGACTTCGCACCTGGGCAGGCCGGAACGCGCGTGGCGCGCGCTCAGCCAGTGGCGTTCGTCGTGGCTGTCGCGCGAAGGCATCGCCTCGCTCCTCACCTACCTTCCGATGCTGGCCGTGGCCTGGTACGCGTACTTCGGGAGTGCGGGCTTCGGATTGCGCGTGGCGGGGGCGCTGCTGGCGCTGTGCGCGTTCGCGACGGTCCTGTGCACCGCCAACATCTATCGCTCGCTCAAGACCATCCGCGCCTGGCGCGCGCCGCAGGTGTTGCCGCTGTACTTCATGTTCGCGTTGCTGTCCGGCGGCTTGTGGCTGTGGTCGTGGTTGCTGTTCACATCGAAGGGCGCGACCGGCGCGGCCTTTCCGCTGGCGCTGCTGGCGTTGGCCGTGATCGCGGCGATCATCAAGTTCGATTACTGGCACGCCATCGACGCCCTCCCCGCGAACACCGCGGGGCACGCGACGGGCCTCGAAGCGTTGGGCGCGGTGCGGGCCTTCGAAGGCCCGGTCACCGAGGAAAGCTACCTCACCCGCGAAATGGCTTTCGTGCTGGCACGCAAGCATGCGGCGCGCCTGCGCCAGGGCGCGCTCGCGCTGTTTGCCGTGCTGCCCGCGCTGGGGATCGCGATTGCGGTACTCGTCCACGCACCCTGGGTCGCCCCGGTCGTGGCGGTCGCCTGCGTCGCGGGGCTGTTCGTGGAGCGTTGGTTGTTCTTCGCCGAGGCGCGCCACGCGGTGGCGGCGTACTTTCCCCGGTTCCGGGGTTGAAAGCCCGGCCGCGAAACCCTAGTCTTTCATCACAGAAATTTAACACCCATTCAGCGCGCAGGGCCCAGCCTTGCGGTGTTTTGTCGTACGCATCAAGGAGTTGTGCATGAAACCCTCTCGCATCGTCGCGCTCGCGGCGACATCGATCCTCTGCCTGCCGGTCCTGGCGTTGGCGGACACGCCCGCCGCCTCCACTTCGGGCTGGAGCGGCAGCGGCGAACTCGGCCTCGCCAATGCCACCGGCAACACCAAATCGCTGAACGTGGACGCCAAGTTCAAGCTCGGCTACGAGGACGACACCTGGAAGGACGCGTTCTTCCTCGATGCCAACCGCGCCAAGAGCAACGTCAAGACCCCGGTCGTGGAGAACGGCACGGTGGTCGGCACGACCAACACCTACCAAACCACCGCCAACCATTTCGACGTGGGCGGATCGGTCGGCTACAAGTTCAACCCGCGTTCCTACCTGATCGGCGCGGCGCGTTACGACCACGACGACTTCGCGCCGAACCGCTGGCAGCAGGTTGCCTCGATCGGCTTCGGCTACATCCTGTTCAAGAATGTCCGCAGCGAACTGTCGTTCGAAGCCGGCCCCGGTTACAAGCGCTACCAGCCGCAGACCTACATCGTGGTCGATACCAGCGTCACGCCGCCCACCAGCGCGGTGGTCAAGCCGCCGGTGCAGGACGAAGCGATCGGCCGCGGGCTCGTCAACTACAAGCTCGCGCTCACCGACAGCGCCAGCCTGCAGGAGACCTTCCTGGCCGAAGTCGGCAGCGAGAACAAGTACTACCAGAACGACATCGGCGTCGCGGTGGCGATGACCAGGACGCTGGCGCTGAAGGTCGCCTACGAGAACCGTTACAACTCCAACATCGTGCCCGGCACCAAGCACCTCGACAGCCTGTTCACCACCAACCTGGTGTACAGCTTCGGCGGATCGAAGTAGTTTTTTCGGGACTCGGGAAAGGCTATCCAACGTCTCGTCATTCCGGGGCCGGCGACGCCGGAACCCGGAACCCGCTCTCGCCACGCACACCGACAAAGGTCAGGCACGTTCGGCCAGCAGCGCATCCGCGCCACCCTCGCGCAACAACCGCGCGACTTCACGACCCAGCGCGGCCGGGGCGTCGCCGTCGGCTTCGGCGCGAAGCAGGCGACCGTCATGGGCATCGCCGAGCAAGCCGTGCAGGCGCAGCGTGCCGTTCGCACGCGTCTCGCACCACGCGCCCAAGGGCATCGTGCAATCGCCGCCGAGTTCCGCGTTGAGCGCGCGCTCGGCGGCGACATTGCACCGTGTCGCGGCATCGTCCAGCGCCTTCACCCGCTCGATCACCCGTGCATCCCCACTGCGTGTTTCGACCGCGATCGCGGCCTGCCCCGGCGCCGGCAACCATTCCGGCGGCGCGAGCCGCGAACGGATGCGCGCGTCGAAGCCCATCCGCTGCAGGCCCGCGACCGCAAGGATGATCGCCGCGTAGTCACCACGATCCAGCTTGGCGAGCCGCGTGCCGACGTTGCCGCGCAGGTCGGCAACTTCCAGGTCGGGACGACGTGCGCGCAATTGCGCGGCGCGCCGCAGCGACGAGGTGCCGACCCGCGCACCCCGCGGCAGCGCATCCAGCGACGCGCAATCGTTGCTGACGAACGCATCCGCGCAATCGGCGCGCGCGAGGATCGCGGCCAACTCGAATTGCGGGTCGAGATGCGCGGGCACGTCCTTGAGCGAATGCACCGCCAGGTCGGCGCGGCCATCCGCCAGCGCGATTTCCAGTTCCTTCAGGAACAGGCCCTTGCCGCCGATCGCGGCGAGCGAGCGATCCAGCACTTCGTCGCCGCGCGTCGACAGCGGCAGCAATTCCACCGCGAGTCGCGCGTGGGTTTCGCGCAAGCGTCCTGCAACGTGTTCGGCCTGCCACAAGGCCAGCGGGCTCTTGCGGGTGGCAATGCGCAACAAGGAAGCGGGCATGGGTGGAACATTCGCGGTTCGATCCACACAAGTATCGCATCGATCGCCGGATGCCACCGCCTTGACCCGTTCTTGCACAGGGCAGGCGCTGCGCGGGCGCGCCAGGCCCGCTCAGCGCGACGCGTTCGGCCGCGACTCGGGTTGCTGAACCTGGTCCACCGGCCGTTCTTCCGCGTTCAGTTTCACCCCGGAAACTGGATGCGCTTTCCACGCGGAAGGAGAACCCCATGAAGAAGTTTCCCCTGATCATTGCCTCCCTGCTGGCTGCCGCGGCCATGGCCGGACATGCGGCTTCGCCTGCGCCAGCCGGCCACCCGTCGAACGAAGCCGGGCGCGGCGCCCCCGATCTCGACTGCAAGCTCACCTTCTCGCTCACCGGCTGGTCGTTGCTTTACAAGCATGCCGACGGCACGGGGCGTGTGACTTGCGAAAACGGCCAATCGATGCCGGTGAAAATCAGCATCAAGGGCGGCGGCTTGACCGCCGGCAAATGGCACATCGACAACGGCAAGGGCAAGTTCACCGACGTACATGCCATCAACGACGTGCTGGGCCGTTACGCGCAAGGCGGCGCACATGCGGGCGTGGTCAAATCCGCCGAAGCGCAGGTGCTGACCAAGGGCACCGTGTCGCTGGCCCTCGCCGGCCACGGCGAAGGCATCGACTTGGGCGTCGACGTCGGCGCGTTCACCATCAGTCGCCGGTAATGCTTTCGCTGGTGTGCACAACGGGCTGCGGTTTTTGCCGCAGCCCTTTTTCATGCCTCGACGCCGCGCAGTTCGCGCACCGCGGCTTCCATCTGCGCGGCGCTGTTCGAGGCTCCCTGCATGGGTGCCCCGATCGCGAGTTCGATGCGCGCGCGGAAACGCCGCGGCAGGCGCGCGCGTCCGAGCCTGGAATCGCGCCGGCTCCACATGCTGGCCCACAATCCGCGCAACGCCATCGGGATCACCGGTACCGGCCGCCGCGCGAGGATCTTCTCGACGCCGGGACGGAAAGTGGCGATCTCGCCATCCAGCGACAGGCCGCCCTCGGGAAACACGCACACCAGTTCGCCTTCGGCCAGTGCCGCGTCGATGGCGTCGAACGCACGCGCCAGCAGTTTCGGATTCTCCTTGCCGCCCGCGATCGGAATGGCCTTGGCCGCGTGGAACACGAAACTCAACACCGGCACCTTGAAGATCTTGTAGTACATCACGAAGCGCACCGGCCGCCGCACGCTGCCCATGATGATCAGCGCGTCCATGAAGCTGACATGGTTGCACACCAGCAGCGCCGGACCCTCGTCAGGCACGCGCTCGAGACCGGCCACCCGCACGCGGTACAGCACGTTGATCAGCAGCCAATCCACGAACCGCACCAGGAATTCGGGTACCAGCAGGAAGATCCACAAGGTCACTGCGGCGTTCAGAAGCGCAGTCACCAGGAACAACTGCGGAATGGTGAGCCCGGCCGCCAGCAAGCCGATGCCGAACAGCGCCGCCGCCACCAGGAAAATCGCGTTGATGATGTTGTTGCCCGCGATCACGCGCGACAGCTCGCCCTGCGGCGTGCGGCTTTGCACCAGCGCGAACAGCGGCACGATGAAGAAACCCGCGAACACGCCCAGCAACGCCATGTCCAGCGCGATCCACCCGTTCCCCGGCGCGTGCAGGAAGGCCAGCCAGTCGATTTCGCTGTAGCCCGGCGGCGTGTGGCGAGCGAAGAACAGCAGGATGCCGAACACGGTCATCCCGAGTGCGCCCAGCGGCACCAGCCCGATCTCGACCTTGTGCCCGGACAGGCGTTCGCACAACAGCGAGCCGATGCCGACCCCGATCGAGAACAACGCCAGCACCAAGATTTCGACGCTGGCACCACCGCCGAGGTACAGCCGCGTGTAGTTCGGCAGTTGCGCGGTCACCACGCCACCGAAGAACCAGAACCATGAGATCCCGAGGATCGAATTGAAGACCGCGCGCTGCCTGGCGGCGAGCTTCAGCACGCGACCGCTTTCGACGATGAAGTTCCAGTTGAATTTCAAACCCGGCGCCGCAGCGGGAACCCGCGGGATCGCGAGGCTGGCGATGAGTCCCAGCACCGCAACGCCGATCACCAGCGCGGCGGCAGCCATCCAGCCGAAATGCGAAGCCATCGCCGCACCACCGGCGATCATGCCGACCAGGATCGCGATCGACGTGCCGGTTTCGACCAGGCCATTGCCGCCCACCAGCTCGTCGCGCTCGAGCACCTGCGGCAGGATCGCGTACTTGATCGGCCCGAACACCGTCGAGTGCAGGCCCATCAGGAACAGCACCACGAACAGCAGCGGCGGACTCTTCGCGTGGAAACCCCACGCGGCGATGCACATCGCCGCGATCTCGAACACCTTCACCCAGCGGATCAGCGTGTGCTTCTCGTACTTTTCCGCCAGCTGCCCGGCGCTCGCGGAAAACAGGAAGAACGGCAGGATGAACAACGCCGGCGCGAGGTTGGAATACATCCCGATCGTCCCGGTCGACAGCCCCAACTGGAACCCGACCAGCACGATCGTCGCGTTGCGGAACGCGTTGTCGTTGAACGCGGCCAGCGCCTGCACCGCGAAGAACGGCGCGAAGCGGCGTTTGCCCAGCAAACGGAATTGGTTCATGCGGCCCCCTCGTGGCGCCCAAGCCTATCAAGCCACAGGCGCGCACGTCAGCATCGCAGGTTGGGCTGACGCCGGGCTTCATCCGGTGGAAGCCCAACGCGGGCTTGGATCACGACGTTGGGCTTCGCGAGCCTGTCCTGAGCCTGTCGAAGGGCTCAGCCCACCCTACGATGCGCCAGCGCGCGATGCCCGATGTCGCGGCGGTAAAACGCGCCATCGAAATGGATGCGATCGACCGCCGCGTACGCGCGATCGCGGGCCTGCGACAGATCATCGCCCAGCGCGCACACGCACAACACGCGTCCGCCGGCGGTGACGATGCCGCCATCCGCATCCAGCGTGGTGCCCGCGTGGAATACCTTCGTGTCGCCCCCGAAATCCACGTCGAGTCCCGTGATCACGTCACCCTTTTTCGGGCTGGCGGGATACCCCTGCGCCGCGATCACCACGCCCAGCGACGGACGCGGGTCCCATTCGGCTTCGACGCGGTCGAGCTTTCCGTCCAGCCCGGCTTCGATCAGATGGACGAAGTCGGATCGCAGACGTTGCATGATCGGTTGCGTTTCGGGATCGCCGAAGCGCACGTTGAATTCGATCACCTTCGGCGCGCCGGTCTTGTCGATCATCAAACCGGCGTAGAGGAATCCGGTGAACGGCGCGCCCTCGGCGGCCATGCCGCGCAGGGTGGGCTCGATGACTTCCGCGCGGATGCGGCGTTCGACTTCCGGCGTCACCACCGGCGCCGGTGAATACGCGCCCATGCCGCCGGTATTGGGGCCGGTGTCGCCGTCGCCCACGCGCTTGTGGTCCTGGCTGGACGCCATCGGCAATGCGTGCGCGCCATCGGCCATCACGATGTAGCTGGCTTCCTCGCCGTCGAGGAACTCTTCGATCACCACGCGCGCGCCGGCCTCGCCGAAGGCATGCGCGCCCAGCATGTCGGCGAGTGCGTGTTCGGCATCGGCCAGCGTCATCGCCACCACCACGCCCTTGCCGGCGGCAAGGCCATCGGCCTTGATCACGATGGGCGCACCCCCGCTTTCATCGGCATGTGCACGCACGTATTCGAGCGCGGGCTGCAACGCGCCGAACACCGCGTAATGCGCGGTCGGAATCCGGTGGCGCGCGAGGAAATCCTTGGTGAAGGACTTGGAACCTTCGAGCTGGGCCGCCGCCGCGGTCGGCCCGAAGATGCGCAGCCCCGCTGCCCGGAACCGGTCCACCACGCCCGCGACCAGCGGCGCTTCTGGACCGACCACGGTGAACGCAACTCCTTCGCTGCGCGCAAGCGTCAGCAATCCATCCAGGTCGGCCGCGGAAACATCCGCGTTGCGCATGCCGGGTTCGCGCGCGGTACCGGCATTGCCGGGTGCGACGATGACTTCGGCGACGCGCGGCGACTGCGCGAGTTTCCAGGCCAGGGCGTGCTCGCGGCCGCCGGAGCCGATCACCAGGATTTTCATGCCACCCACTGCGCTGCGGACAGGCCGCGCATTCTAGCGGTTCAACGCGGCCAGCAAGGCGACGCGCGGCAGCTTGCCGGTTTCGCTGCGCGGCAGTGCGTCGACGAGTTTCAACGGGCGCGGCAGGAACACCTGATCGATGTCGGCACGCAGCGCGTCGAGGATCGTGCGTGCGTCGAGTCCGGGCGCCACCGCCAGCGCAGCGATGCGGCGCACGCCCATGTTGTCGACGTCATCGACCTGGAACACCACGCCGTCGCGCACGCCCGGCACCGCCAGCAACTTGTGCGTCAGGTCACCCAGCGAGGCGCGCTTGCCGGCGATCTCCAGCAGGTCGGTATTGCGGCCGCACAGGCGGAAGCGCCCATCGCCCGGCAACTCCACGACGTCGGCAAGCACCACCGGCTGCAACAGCTGCGGGGCTTCGATGCGGGTGCCATCCGGTTGCGGATGCAACGAGATGCCCGGATACGGCGTCCAGGCGTCCTCGTGCGCGGTGCGGCGGTGCGCGATCACGCATGTCTCGGTGGAACCGAACACTTCCTGCACCGGTGCGCCGAAGCGGGCCTCGGCGTCGTGCGCGAGCTCGCGCGAAAGCGGCGCGGTGGCGGAAACGATGCCCGACAACCGCGGCAGCGGGTGTCCGGAATCCAGCAGTGCGCGCAAATGCACCGGGGTAGTCACGAGGATCCGCGGTTCGGGCAGTTGCTGCAGCGAAGCCGCGATATCGGCCGCAAAGAACGGCTTGCCCGCGCACACCGACGCATGCCCGAACAGCGGCAGCAGCACCGAGAATTCCAGGCCGTACATGTGCTGAGGCGGTACCGTCGCGACCACGTGGTAGTCGCCGCCCGCCAGCGCGCGCAGCAGCGCATCGTTGTGGCCGCTGGAAACCGCAAGCCGTTCCCAGCACTTGGGATTGGCGCGCGGCACGCCGGTGGACCCCGAGGTGTAACCGATCGCGGCCGTCGCGTTGCCCGCGACCAGCATCGGCGCGACCGGGTGGCCGCGACCATCCGGCACGAAATGCAGGAAGTCGGGCGGCTCGGGGTAAAGCGGTGCGTCGCCCAGGGTGTAACTGTCGGGATGGGCGCGCAACGCCGCATCGATCGCGTGCGCGGCGCGCGAGGGCGGCAGCAGGTTGATCTGGCCGCGCACCAGCAACGCGGCAAACGCGACCAGGAACGCGTAACGGTCTTCGCACAGGTTCACCGCCGCCTGCGCGACCGGCAGGCGCGCGGCCAGCGACTCGACGTCGGCGAGGAAAGACGTGGCGTGCACGGCCTGGCCGTCCCGCCAGACCACCACGCGCTGCGGCGACGCATCGGCGAGCAGCGGCCACCATGGCCCCGCCACCGCGCCTCGCTGTGGTTCGTATACGCTCGACACCGAAACTCCCCGGTCCCTAGGCGCGGATGATAGCGCCGCTCACGGCATCCGTGATCGGCGTCGGGCGATCCAATCCGCCCAGAGGGGCATCCAGCACGCCGTCCGGCTCGTCGCCGAAGATGGCGCGGATGTCCGCCGCGCTGCGCGCCGGCGGTTCGCCATGACGGTTGGCGCTGGTGGACACGATGGGTCCGCCGAACGCACGGCACAACGCGGCCGACGGGCCGTGCGCGGTCACGCGCAGGGCGATGCCGGCGTGCCCGCCGGCGACCCATTCCGGCACCCGTGGCGAGCGCGGGAAGATGAAGGTATGCGCGCCGGGCCAGGCCGCGCGCGCGCGCGCCAACGCGGCTTCGGAAACGTCGCCCAGCCATGGCCGGATTTGCCCGAAATCGGCGGCGATCAACAGCACGCCCTGCTCGGGCGGGCGCCGCTTGAGCGCGAAGATTTTTTCGAAAGCCGCGTGGTTGTCCGGGTCGCAGCCGAGTCCGTAGACGCCTTCGGTCGGATACGCCAACACGCCACCCGCGTGCAGCAGCGCGGCAGCTTCGTCGATTTCACCGGCAGCAAAGACACGCATGGCTCAGAGGTCGAAAGGCGGCGTTTCCGCATCGACCGCCGTGGAGGATTCCACGCGCACCGCTTTTTTCGACGCGGTTTTCTTCGCGGCCGCTTTCCTGGTCGCGGTTTTTCTTGCGGCCCTTTTCCTGGTCGCGACTTGCTTCGCCGCGGCTTTCTTCGGCACGGCTTTTTCCGCGACGGCTTGCTTCGGAGCGGCCTTCTTCGGAGCGGATTTCTTCACCGCCGCCTTCTTGAACGCGCCACGCCCGCGCCGCACCGGGGCGGCCTCGATCAACGCCTTGCACTCGTCGTGCGTCAGCGATTTGGGTTCGCGATCCTTCGGGATCTTCGCGTTCTTCTCGCCGTCGGTGATGTACGGGCCATAGCGCCCGTTCAATACCTGGATACCGTCGCCGAAATCGGTGATGACGCGGTTGGCGATCAATTCCTGCTTCTCGCGGATCAGCTCCTTCGCGCGTTCCAGCGTGATGGTGTAGGCACTCTCGTCGCCCTTGATCGAGGCGTACATCGTGCCCTTTTTCACGAACGGGCCGAAACGCCCCATGCCCGCGGAAATGTCCTCGCCATCGGCATCCGCGCCGAGATGGCGCGGCAGCTTGAAGAGTTCCAGCGCCTCTTCCAGCGTGATGGTGTGCATGCTCTGGCCGGGCAACAGCGACGCGAATTTCAGTTTTTCATCGTCCTTGTCCTTGTCGCCCAACGCGGCGTACGGCCCGTAGCGGCCGAGCCGCACCGACACCGGCTTGCCGGTTTTCGGATCGTCGCCCAGGAGGCGCGCGCCGGTCGCCTCCGAACGATCGACGGTTTCCATCTTGTCGTCGACCAGCGCCTTGAACGGTTTCCAGAACCCCGCCATCAGCGGGCGCCATTCCTCCTCGCCGCGGCTGACCGCGTCGAGTTCGTCCTCGAGCCTCGCGGTGAAGTCGTAATCGACGTACTGCGTGAAATGCGCGGTGAGGAACTTCGCCACCGCGCGGCCCACGTCGGTCGGCTTGAAGCGACGCGAATCCAGGATCACGTACTCGCGCGACAGCAGCGTCTGGATGATGCTGGCATACGTCGAGGGACGGCCGATGCCGAATTCTTCGAGCGCCTTCACCAGCGAGGCTTCGGAATAACGCGGCGGCGGTTCGGTGAAGTGCTGGTCGGTGGCGATGTCGGTCAACGGCACCGCTTCGCCCTTCGCCAGCGCAGGCAGCTTGCGCGCTTCCTCGTCGTCGTCCGATTTCGCATCGCGGCCCTCTTCGTACACCGCGAGGAAACCCGGGTCGACCACGGTGGTGCCGGTGGCGCGAAAACCCGCGTCGCCGCCACACGGAAACTCGACGGATACCGTGTTGAGCGTCGCCGGTTTCATCTGGCAGGCGACCGCGCGTTTCCAGACCAGTTCGTACAGTTTCAACTGGTCGGGCGTGAGATACGCCGCCACCGATTTGGGGGTGCGCAACGCGGACGTCGGTCGGATGGCCTCGTGCGCTTCCTGCGCGTTCTTGGACTTGGTCTTGTAGACCATCGCGTGCTCGGGCAGGCCCTGCTTGCCGAACTCGCGCTCGATGGCCTGGCGCAATTCGCCGATCGCCTCACCCGACAGGTGCGTGGAGTCGGTACGCATGTAGGTGATCAGCCCGACGTTGCCCTCGCCGCCCAGCGACACGCCCTCGTACAGGCCCTGCGCAATGCGCATGGTGCGCGAGGTCGCCATGCCGAGCTTGCGCGCGGCTTCCTGCTGCAGGGTGGAGGTGGTGAATGGCGCGGCCGGACGCCGCTGGCGCTGCTTCGACTGGATGTCGCCCACGACGAGTTGGCCGCCCGCGGCTTTCAACAACGCATCGCGCGCGGCGTGGGCATCGTTGGCATTGGTGAGGTCGAACTGCTCGAACTTCTTGCCGTGGAGCCTGACCAGCCGCGCGTTGAACTCGCCGTCCCCGTGCGCGAGCCTGGCCTCGACCGTCCAGTACTCGCGCGGCTTGAAGGCTTCGATTTCCTCCTCGCGCTCGACGATCATCCGCAGCGCGGGCGATTGCACGCGCCCGGCCGACAGTCCGCGCTGGACCTTGCGCCACAGCACCGGCGACAGGTTGAAGCCGACCAGGTAATCGAGCGCGCGGCGGGCTTGCTGGGCATCGACCATGTCGTGCGACAGCTTGCGCGGGTGCGCCACGGCTTCCTTGATCGCGCGCGGGGTGATTTCGCTGAACACCACGCGGTGGGTGTGCTTGTCCTTCAGCAGGCCCCGCTCCTTCAGGATCTCGCTGATGTGCCAGCTGATCGCCTCGCCCTCGCGATCAAGGTCGGTGGCGAGGTAGATCGACTCGGCGGCCTTGGCGGCCTTGGCGATGTCATCGACGTGCTTGACGTTCTTGTCGATCAGCGCGTAGTCCATCCGGAAGTCGTGGTCGGGGTCGACCGCGCCTTCCTTGGGCACGAGGTCGCGGACGTGCCCGTAGGACGCCAGCACCTTGAAGTCGTCGCCGAGGTATTTGTTGATCGTCTTGGCCTTGGCGGGCGATTCGACGATGAGGAGGTTTTTGGCCATTTTTTTGAACGCAATCCATGGGCGGCTTGGGTCCGCCCCCTATATATAGTCAACACACGCGCAGGGTAGTGGTGTCAAGCGCCGGAAGCGAAAAGTCGCTGCCAGCGCCCATTTCCCGCCGACGCCACGCTGCCCTCCAGCTCCAGCAACAACAGCATCGACGAGATCGCCGCAGGGCCGAGGCCGGTGCGCTCGACCAGCTCGTCCAGCGCCGCGGGCGCATCGCCAAGCGCGCCGAGAAGTGCTTTGTAATCAGGGTCCTGCGCCCGGTCGTGGGCTCCATCGACGGCCGCGGCCGGTGCATCCCCGCCGTCCAGCCGCGCCCTGAGGTCGGCGCCCAGCGCCCGTGCACCCGGCGCCAGCGCCTCGACCACTTCGGCAGCGGTCTCGACCAGCCGCGCGCCGTCCCGGATCAGCCGGTGGCAACCCCTGGCCAGCGGGTTGTGGATGGAACCCGGCAGCGCGAACACTTCGCGGCCGGCTTCGGCGGCCAACCTTGCGGTGATCAACGATCCGGACTGCAGACCCGCCTCGACCACCAGGGTTCCCAGCGCCAGCCCGGCGATCAGCCGGTTGCGGCGCGGAAAGTGATGGGGCCGGGCTTCGGTGCCGGGCGGATACTCACTGGCGATGGCCCCATGCCGGGTGATCCTGGCCGCCAATTCGCGATGCTTGCGTGGATAAACCAGATCCGGCCCCGTGCCCACCACCGCGATCGTCGCGGCGCCGGCTTCCAGCGCACCGGCGTGCGCCGCGCCGTCGATGCCGTCGGCCATGCCGCTGGTGACGACGAGTCCGGCGCGGCCGAAGGTACGCGCGAAATCGCGCGCCGTCGCAAGGCCCTGGGCACTGGCGCTGCGCGCACCCACGATCGCCACCTGCGGCATCAACAGGACTGCCGGATCGCCCGCCACGAACAACGCGGCAGGCGGCGCGGCGATGTTTTCCAGTTGCGGCGGGAAGTCGGGTTCGCCGCAGCACAGCAGGCGGTGGCCGGGTTCGGCCAGCCACGCCATGTCGGCATCGAGGCGGGCGCGATCGGGATGCTCGATCCAGTCCAGCGCGGCTTGCTCCAGGACGACTTGCCCCGGCCCTGCCTGGCGGCGGAACTTCCGGATATCCGCGCAGGCGGCGCGCGCCGAACCCGCCTCGCGCAGCAGGACCTGCAAGCCGCCGGCGCCCACGCCGGGGGCGCGCAGCAAGGTCAGCCAGGCGCGCAGCTCTTCGGATTGCATGCAGACAGTGTAGGGGCGCCGCCAAGCAAAACGGCGCGGCCCAAGGCCGCGCCGTTTTGTAAGAAAACCCCGATGATTCGCCTAGTTCGGCGTCCGCAGCGTGTCCTTCACCCGCACCGGACGGATGCCGTCCATCACGAGGCCATAGCTGATGTGGTCGAAGGTGCGGAACACCATCACGTGGCCGACGTACTCTTCGGGCAACGTCACCTTGGGCCCGAACGAGCGGCGGTCGGTGTGCCCCTGCACCAGATCCGGGACGGTGTCGCCGGGCTGGTAGATCGCGAAGGTGGTGCCGTTGTCGACGCCATCGGCGCTGCCGACGTTCAGTGCCACCACGTCCAACGGCCCCTGCACCGAAATGCCGTCGTAGCCGTTGGACAGCGCCATGATGTAGGCGTTGGCCGGCGCATTGCGCGGCGGGTGCGGGTAGAAGGTGTAATCGTAGGGGGTGTCGTCGACCGGCATCAGGCGGTCGCCGGCGCGGATTTCCATGCTGGCGTTGGTCAGCAGCAGCGTGGCGGGGTCGCCATTCTTCAAGACCTGCGCGGTGCCGATCACGCGGACCTCGGTGGCGATTTCCTTGCCCCGGCCGAAATGGCCGTCGTTGCGGAAATCCTCCTGCCACGGACCGGGCACCAGGTCGACGTTGTTGCTGACCAGGTGGCCGACATCATCGGACTTGCCGCCCTCGCCGAATTCGCGATAGACATGGGTGGGCCGCACCACCGCGAAACGCTGGCCGGCGCTGGCGCCCCCGAGGTTGCGCACGTACAGGTTCATGCCTTCGGTGGCGCGCGGCTCGTTCTCCTCCACCGCGACCACGTACGGCGTCTGCTGCAGCTCCGCCGCGGTCAGCACGCGGAAATCCTTCAGGAACGGCTCGATCGCCGACAACGGCACGGTCGGGATCGGATTGGCTTGTTCGGTGGCGCGCTTGGCCACACGCAAACCATTGACGTCGAGGTTCAGCACGTCGCCCGGATAGATCCGGTGCGGGTTGTAGACCTGCTGGTTGACGTCCCAGATCTCGGGCCACAGCCACGGCTTGTCGAGGAAACGCGCGGAAATGCTCCACAGCGTGTCGCCCTTCTTGACGACATAGGTGTGCGGGGCATCGGCGCGCAACTGGGCGCCCGCCGCGTAAGCCGTCAACGTGATCGCAAGGCTCGCGGTGAACGCAAGCAGTTTCTTAAACATGGCTGGCAATCCCCCGATCCCCCGAGAGTTTCGCCGAGTGTACCCGAAAGGCCGGCGGCGGCAAGCACAAATTTCACATTTGGTGAACCACTGATCGGAACCGTGCTGGAGTTCGCGATACTGCTAGGCTAGGCGGCCGTGAAAACCGCCGCGCGCGGTCCCATATCACGGTTGCACACGCCCAGCGAAGCCCGCCCAACCATGGCCAAACTCGACATCCTCGAATTCCCCGACCCGCGCTTGCGCCTGAAGGCGCAGCCGGTCGAGACGTTCGACGCCGACCTGGAAAAACTGGCCGACGACATGCTGGAAACCATGTACGCGGCGCCCGGCATCGGCCTCGCCGCAACCCAGGTCAACGTGCAGAAGCGCCTGTTGGTGCTGGACGTGTCGGAAACCCACGACGCACCGATGGTGTTCGTGAATCCCGAATTGCTGGAAACCCGCGGCAGCGAGGTTTGCCAGGAAGGCTGCCTGTCGTTCCCGGGCGTGTTCGCCGACGTGCAGCGCAAGGACTGGATCCGCGTGCGGGCACGGGATGCCAGCGGCCAATCCTTCGAGCTCGAAACCGACGGCCTGCTCGCGGTCTGCATCCAGCACGAGATCGACCATCTGGACGGCAAGGTCTTCGTCGATTACCTCTCGCCGCTCAAACGCACGCTGCTGCTGCGCAAGCTGGAGAAGCAGCGGCGCCACGCGGGCTGACGCGTGGCCGCGGCCACGCGCTTGCGGCTGGTATTCGCCGGCACGCCGGATTTCGCGGTACCGGGCTTGCGCGCGTGCATCGAGTCGGGTGCGGAAGTGGTCGCGGTCTACACGCAGCCGGATCGGCCCGCGGGACGCGGCCGCAAGCTCGCGCCCAGCCCGGTGAAGCAGGCGGCGCTCGCAGCCGGGATTCCGGTCGAACAACCCGAATCCTTGAAGACCCCGGAGGCGCAAGCGCGCCTGCACGACCACGCGCCCGACCTGATGGTGGTGATCGCCTACGGGCTGATCCTGCCGCGCAAGGTGCTGGCGATCCCGCGCCTCGGTTGCTGGAACGTGCACGCATCGCTGTTGCCGCGCTGGCGCGGCGCGGCGCCGATCCAGCGCGCGATCCTGGCCGGCGATGCGGAAACCGGCGTGTGCCTGATGCAGATGGATGCGGGCCTCGACACCGGGCCGGTGTTGCTGGAGCGTCGCACCGCCATCACGTCCGACGACACCGGCGGCTCGTTGCACGACCGGCTCGCCGCGCTGGGCGCGGAAGTCTTGCAGGAAGGTTTGGCGCGCGCATCGCGCGGCGAATCCCTGCCGGCAACCCCGCAATCCGAAACCGGCGCGACCTATGCGCGCAAGCTCGACAAGGCCGAAGCGAAACTCGACTTCACCCAGCCTGCCGCCAAACTCGAACGCAAGGTGCGCGCGTTCGATTCGTGGCCGGTGGCGGAAGCGGAGCTGGCCGGCGAGCGGGTGCGGGTGTGGCGCGCAGTTGCTTTGCCGAGTCCCGAGTCCCGAGTCCCGAGTCCCGGGCAGATCTTGACCGCATCGAAAGCCGGCATCGACATCGCCTGCGGCAGCGGCGCATTGCGCATCCTGAAACTGCAACGCGCCGGTGGGCGCGCGATCGACGCGGCGGATTACGTGAACGCGCGCGCCGGGTTGCGCACCGCATGACCGATACCCGCGCGCTTGCGGCAGAGGTGCTGGCGCACGTCGCGCTGCGCGGAGCCTCCCTGCGCGAGCAGCTGCGGCCGGCGCAGGCGAAACTTCCAGACGCACGCGACCGCGCGTTCCTGACCGCGCTCGCCAGCGAAGGCGCGCGCTGGTGGCTGCGCTTCGACAAGGCGCTCGACCTGCTGCTCGACAAGCCGCTGCGCCAACGCGATCCGGCGCTGCACGCGTTGCTGGTGCTGGGACTCGTGCAACTGGAAATCCTGCAGCTGCCGCCGCATGCCGCGGTCGCTGCAACCGTGGAAGCCACGCGTGCGCTGGATCGCGGCGGCTTTGCCAAGCTCGCCAACGCGATCCTGCGTCGCTGGTTGCGCGAACGCGACGCGTTGGACGCGCGACTCGACCGCGATCCCGTGACGCGCAGCTCGCACCCGCGCTGGCTGATCGACGCGTTGCACGAGGACTGGCCGGAACACGCCGACGCGATCCTCACCGCCGGCAATGCGCCCTCGCCGCCGATGCTGCGCGTGAACACGCGCCGCGCCACGCGCGCGGACGTTCTCGCATCGCTGCCGCCAGCCGGCGTCGAAGCTGCCGCCCATCCCTTCCTGCGCGACGCCATCACGCTCGCTGCGAATGCCGACGTGACGCGCCTGCCCGGTTTCGCCGAAGGTCATTTCTCGGTGCAGGACGGCGCCGCGCAAGTCGCCGCCGACCTGCTCGACCTGCATCCCGGCCAGCGCGTGCTGGACGCCTGTGCCGCGCCGGGCGGCAAGGCCTGCCACATGCTGGAACGCGCGGACGTCGCACTCACGGCCCTGGAGCGCGATCCGGCGCGCGCCACGACGATCGAAGACAACCTGCATCGGCTTGGCCTGCACGGCGACGTGCGCGTTGGCGATGCGGGCGCACCCGCCGCGTGGTGGGACGGCCAACCCTTCGACCGCATCCTGCTGGATGCGCCGTGTTCGGCCACCGGCGTGATCCGTCGCCACCCCGACATCAAGTTGCACCGGCGCGCGAAGGACATCGTGCAACTCGCGCGCGAACAGTCGCGATTGCTCGGCGCGTTGTGGCCGTTGCTGGCGCCGGGTGGAAGACTGGTCTACGCAACCTGCTCGCTGCTGCGCGAGGAAAACCAGCGCGTCGTGGAAACTTTCCTCACGGCGCACGCCGATGCCCGAACGCTGCCCGTCGAATTGCCCGTCGGCCACGACGCGGGCCCCGGCCGGCAAATCCTGCCGGGCGAGGGCGGTCTCGACGGGATGTTTTACGCGATCCTCGAAAAGCGCGCCTGACAGTGCAATCAAGTAATCTCCGTTCGCCCCCGGATCAAGTCCGGGGCAGGCTCTGAGCACAGGCCCGCAGGTCCGAAGTCGAAGGGCACTCACGCTTCGACTTCGTTCGCTTCGCTCACTACGCTCAGCGCGAACGGAAACGCAAAATGTCCCTGAACTCGCAATCCTCTTCCGGTTCCCGCCGCTGGCTCGATGACGAACGCGTGCAGCTCGCGCTGCTGTTCGTGTTCGCGTTGCTGCTGTTGGGCCTCGGCATCGGGTTGCGCGACCCGTGGCCATCCGACGAACCGCGCTTCGCGCTGGTCGCGCGCGAGATGCTGGCCAGCGGGCAGTGGCTGTTCCCGCACCGCGGCGTGGAACTCTATTCCGACAAGCCGCCCGTATTCATGTGGCTGGAGGCTTGCGCGTATTTCCTGACCGGCGGCTGGCGCGGCTGGTTCCTGCTGCCGTCGCTGCTCGCGGGCTTGGGCACGATCGCGCTGGTGTACGACTTCGTGCGCCGGCAATGGAACCATCGCAGCGGGCTGATCGCTGCCGCGGCGGTGCTGGTGAGTTTCGATTTCACTTTCCAGATGCGCGGCGCGCAGATCGACGGCGTGGAAACGTTCTGGATCACGCTGGCGATGGTCGGGTTGTTGAGGCACCTGCTGCTCGGACCCGCATGGCGCTGGTACGCGATCGGCTTCCTCGCGGCCGGCATGGGCGTGATCACCAAGGGCGTCGGCGTGATCGCGCTGCTGGTGTTCGTGCCGTTCTGGTTCGCGCGCTGGCGCGGCTGGGACAATGTGTTGCCTTCGCAGAATCGCGACGCGCGCTGGTGGCTGGCGTTGTTGTTGCTGGTGCCCGTGCTCGGCTGGGCGCTGCCGATGCTGTGGTCGGCACTGCACATGCACGCGGGCGACGCCGCGTATGCACGCTACGCGCACGACATCCTGCTGGGCCAGACGGTCGATCGCTACGCCGCGCCGAAGCACCATTTCCACCCATGGTGGTTCTATCTTTCGGTGATTGCATTCGAATGGTTGCCGCTGTCGCTGGCGATCGCATGGGCGATTCCGGGCTGGAAGCGCGCCCTGCAAAACCGCGATGCACGCACCTTGTTGCCGCTGGCGTGGGTGGTGCTGGTGGTGGTGTTCTTTTCGCTGAGCGGCGGCAAGCGCGACGTGTACATCCTGCCGGCGCTGCCGATCACCGCGATCGCGCTGGCACCGTTGCTGCCCGACGTCGTGCATCGCGCATCGTTCCGCTGGGCGCTGTGGGTGTTGACCTTGCTGCTGGCGCTGGTGTTGTTGCTCGCCGGCCTCGGCATGCACGCGGGCCACCTGCACAAGCTGGTCGCACTGGCGACGTCGGCGCTGGACGGTTCGCCGCGACCGCTGGTCGCGATGATCCTGGGCATTGGCGCCGCCGGTGTCGTGGTCGCGCTGCTCGCGCGGCCGCGCCATGCGGCACAGGCGTGGTGCGGCTTCGCGCTCGCCGCGTGGGGAACCTGGGGGCTGGTCGCCTATCCGCTGCTCAACGGTTATTCCTCGTCGCGCACGGTGATGGCGCGCGTGTCCGGCTTCGTGCCGAAGGGCGATTCCATCGCGCTGGTGGCCTGGAAGGAACAGAACCTTTTGATGCTGGACATGCTCGGCCGCGACACCGTCGATTTCGGTTTCAAGCTGGCCTGGCACGTGCAACTCGAACGCGCATTGGCGTGGCAGGCCGCCGATCCCGCGCACCGCTGGATTTTCGCCTACGGCAAGGTGCTGGCACCGTGCGTGCGGATGCACGATGCGGTCCACGTGGGCCACGCCAACCGCCGCGAGTGGTACCTGTTCGATCGCAGCGCAGTCGTGCCGGGGTGCATTCCGTCGAGGAACGATGATGCGGGACAATTCGGCGCGTATGAACCCGACGACGACTGACGCGGCTTCGTTTGCGGTGCACCTGCTCGGCTTCGACAACGGGGTCGGCCTGTCGCGCGACCTGCGCCTGTTGACGGCAACGCTGGAAGCGCGCGGCTATCGCGTGGATTTCACCAATACCCGTCGGCGCGGCGGGATCCCGGGGCTGCTGCAGCGGATGCGCGGCAAACGCCATGCGGCGGAACTTGCGCGCCGCCGCCGACGCGGCCTGCCGCCACCCTACGACTTCGTGCTGATGGAGGAACACATCGCGCCGGCGTTCCTCGACGATGCGCCGCGCCGCGTGTTGTTGCCGCATCCGGAATGGTTCCTGCCGCGCGACCTGCAGGCGCTGGACCGCATCGACCTGGTGTTGACCAAGACCCGCGAAGCGGAGCGCATCTTCGCCGCGCAAGGGTGTCGCGCCGCCTGCATCGGCTTCACCAGCGAGGACCGGCGCGACACGGCGGTGGCGCGTGAACGCGCGTTCTTCCACCTGGCGGGATCCAGCCGCACCAAGGCCACCGAACCGCTGCTGGCGCTGTGGCGCCGGCACCCGGAATGGCCGCGCCTGACCGTGGTGCAGCATCCGAAGGAAGCGAAGCCCGGCGCGCCGGTGGCCAACATCGACCACCGCATCGGTTATCTCGCCGATGCGGAATTGAAACGCCTGCAGAATACGCACCGCTTCCACGTCTGCCCGTCCGAAACCGAAGGCTTCGGCCATTACATCGTGGAAGCGATGAGCGCGGGCGCGGTGGTGATCACGCTGGACGCGCCGCCGATGAACGAAATGATCACGCCCGGGCGCGGCATCCTGCTGCCGTTCTCGCGCACCGGCAGCCAGCACCTCGCGACCACCTACCACTTCGACGATGACGCGATGGAAACCGCCATCGAACGCGCTTTGGCAACCGACGACCCGCAGTGCGACACACTCGGCGCGGCAGCGCGCGCCTGGTACGAAGTCGAGCGCGCGGCCTTTCCCGCACGGCTGGACGCGGCGCTGCGCGGGATGGATGCGCGGGCATGATCCGGGTCAACCTGATCGCGCGCGACAACGGTTTCGGGCTCAGCCGGAACCTGAAATTGCTGCACGCTGCACTGGTCGAAGCGGGTTTCGAGGTGACGATCAGCGGCATCCGGCGCGGCGCCCTGCGCAAGGCGCTGCACCCGCTGAAATTGCGACTGGGCACGCTTGCACGTCGCCTGGCCGGCCGCGGCGCGCAGCGCTGGGACGTCAACCTGATGCTGGAGCGGGTGCGCCCCGAATACCTTGGGACCGCGCGCCGCAACGTGCTGATGCCGCACCCCGAATGGTTCGACGAGCGCGACCGCACGTGGTTGCCGCGGCTGGATCGCGCGTTCGTGCTGACCCGTCACGCGGTGCCGATTTTCGAGGCGCTGGGCCTGCGCACCGACTACACCGGCTTCACCAGCGAGGATCGCCTGGACGCCGACGTGCCGCGCGAGCGCGCGTTCTTCCACCTCGCCGGCCGCAGTTCCAACAAGGGCACCGACACCCTGCTGGCGACCTGGCAGAAGCATCCCGAGTGGCCACGCCTGACCGTGCTGCAAAGCCCGCGCGTCACGCGTGCGGTGGTGCACGCGCCCAACATCGTGCACCGCGTCGATTACATTCCCGATGCCGAGCTGAAGCGTCTCCAGAACGCGCACCGCTTTCATCTTTGTCCGTCGGAAACCGAAGGCTTCGGGCATTACCTCGTCGAGGCCATGGGCGTCGGCGCGGTGACGGTCTCGCTGGACGCGCCGCCGATGAATGAAATGGTGGCGCCCACGCGCGGCGCGTTGATCGCCCCATCGCGCACTGGCACGCAAAGCCTCGCCACCACGTACTTCTACGACGCGGCCGCGCTGGAAAGCGTGATCGAACGCCTGCTGGCGACGCCCGGCGCCGAGCTCGAACGGATCGGCGCCGCCGCGCGCGCGTGGTTCGAGGACAACGATCATGCGTTCCGCGCGCGCATCGCCGAAGCGGTGCGAATGCTGGTTGCGTGATTGCACCTCATTGCGCACGTAGCAGCCAAGGACTCGTCATTCCGGGGCCGTCCGCGGCTGCACGCGGACGGAACCCGGAATCCATTGACATGCCGGAAGATCAAAATGGATTCCGGGTTCGACCCGTGGAGGTCGCCCCGGAATGACAAGGCTGGTTGGTGGAACGGGAACGGACTCGCCCGCGACGCAGGCCTTCACCGACCCGAATACATCCAGCGCAGGGTCTCTTCCAACGAAATCGACGGTGCGAAGCCGGTCAGTGCACGCAGGCGCGCGTTCGAGCCCACCAGCCGCTTCACTTCGTTGGCGCGCACGAACGCGGGATTGACGCGCACCTCGATCGCGTAACCCGCGATCTTCGCCATCGCCGCCAGCACATTGTCGAGCGAATGGCCGAGGCCGGAACAACAGTTGACCACGATGCCGCGCGGCGCCTTGGCGACGATCGCGGCGTAGGCGCGTGCGACGTCGCGCACGTCGGAAAAATCGCGCGCAACGTCGGTGTTGCCGAGTTCGATCACCTTCGCGCCGCGCCGGAAGTGTGCGACGATCTTCGGAACCAGGAAGCTTTCCGATTGCCCGACCCCGGTGTAGTTGAACGGCCGCACGATCGCGATCGGCAATCGGTCCAGCCACAGCCGCGCCATCTGTTCCATCGCCAGCTTCGACACCGCGTAGTCGTTGGCCGGTGCGGCCGGGGTGTCCTCGTCGATCGGCTCGACCTCGCTGTTGCCGTAGATGTTGGCGCTCGAGGCCAGCACCACGCTGCGCGGCGGGTGGTCCGTGGCGGCCAGTGCCTCCAGCAGGTTGCGGGTGCCGACGATGTTGGTGCGATAGATCTCGTCCGCGTCGCCGTGCGCGACGAACGAAATCGCGGCGAGATGCACCACCGCATCGGCGCGCGCCTCGGTGACCACGCGGCGCACCGCCTCGCGATCCAGCAGGTTCGCGCGCAGCACCCCGTCCGCCGGCGGATCGCCGTCGTGCGCGAGGCCGATCACTTCGTGGCCGGCGGCCGCGAGCTCCGCCGCGACGTAGCGCCCGGTGAAGCCGTGGCAGCCGGTCAGCAGCGCGCGCGGCTTGTCAGAACGAGACGCCACGTTCCACCCGCTTCAAATCGGCCTCCACCATCATCCGGCACAGGTCTTCCAGCGTGGTGCGCGGCTGCCAGCCAAGTACCTCGCGCGCATGCGTGGCGTCACCGATCAGCAATTCCACCTCGGCGGGACGGTAGAACTTCGGATTCACCTTCACCACCGTCTGGCCGGTGTCGCTGCGGATGCCGGTTTCGCCCTCGTGCTGGCCTTTCCACTCGATGCCGATCCCGGCGGCCTTGAACGCCAGCGTCGCGAAATCGCGCACCGTCTCGGTGCGGCCGGTCGCGAGCACGAAAGTGTCCGGCTCGTCGGCCTGCAGCATCCGCCACATGCCCTCGACGTATTCCGCGGCATAGCCCCAGTCGCGCTTGGCGTCGAGGTTGCCGAGTTCCAGCAGGCCTTGTTGCCCGAGTTTGATCCGCGCCACCGCGTCGGTGATCTTGCGGGTCACGAACTCGCGCCCGCGCAGCGGTGATTCGTGGTTGAACAGGATCCCGCTGGCGCCGAAGATCCCGAACGACTCGCGGTAGTTCACCGTGCTCCAGTGCGCGAACAGCTTGGCCACGCCGTACGGACTGCGCGGCCAGAACATCGTGTGCTCGTTCTGCGGCACCGCCTGCACCTTGCCGAACATCTCCGAGGTCGAAGCCTGGTAGAAGCGCGTGTCGGGCTTGACCGTGCGGATCGCGTCGAGCAAATGCAAGGCACCCAACCCCGTGATCTCGGCGGTCGTGATCGGCTGCTCGAACGACACGCCCACGAAACTCTGCGCGGCGAGGTTGTACACCTCGTCCGGACGCGCCTTTTCGACCAAACGCAGGCTGCAGCCGGGGTCGGTCAGGTCGTACTCGACCAGTTCCAGGTTCGGGTGGCCGGCGACGCCGAGGTCCTGCATCCGCCAGAAATTTACCGAACTGGTGCGCCGGTACGCGCCGTACACCTTGTAGCCCTTGTCCAGCAGCAGTTGCACCAGATAGGCGCCATCCTGTCCCGACACCCCGGTGATCAATGCGGTTTTCATGCGAGTCATTCCTTGGTCATGCGCAACGCGAAAAAAGCGCATTCTGACAGCGCGCCCACGTCATCGCGAGCGGGGATCACCGGCCGCCATGCTGCAGCAACCACAGCCGCGCGAATTTCTCGCGCACATAGTCGGCTTCCATGCAGGCGAACAGGAAGCCGCGCCAGCCGTCCCGGAAGCCCGCGCGCAGCACATAGCCGCGCAGGAATCGCCACGCGGGATTCACCACCAGGTTGCGCAGGCGCCCGCGCCGGCCGCGCGCATGCATGTCGACCGCCATCATCGCCGCATAGCGGCGATAGCGGGCGAGCTGGTCGTCCAGCGAACGGTAGGCGCGATGTTCCAGGTCGCCCGCGAGCATCGCCACGTTGCCCTCGACCACGGCGTGTTCGTGGATCTCGCGGCCCGCGCGCCAACCGCCGCGGCGCCGATCGAACAACCGCAACACGCGATCGGGATAGGCGTTGCCGTGGCGCAGGAAGGCGCCGAAGTACTCGGTGCAACGCGCGAAGCGATAACCGGCGGCACCGGCGAAACCGGCGTCGCGCGCGGCTTCGATCGAGGCGCGCAGCGCCGGCGTCACGCGCTCGTCGGCATCCAGGCACAACACCCAGTCGTGCCGCGCCTGCGCCACCGCGAAATCCTTTTGCGTGCGGAAGCCCTCGAAGGCATGTTCGATGACCCGCGCGCCGCGCGCCGTCGCAGCCGCGCGGGTGTCATCGGTCGAGCCCGAATCGACCACCACCAGTTCATCGCAGAACGCCAGCGAGGCGAGGCAGGCGCCGATGCGGTCGGCTTCGTTCAGGGTGATGACGCAAGCCGAGATGCGGGGGCGTTCGGACATGGCGGTTGGACAGGCGCGTGGATTCAGCGAGTGTAATGCCCGCCGCCGAAAGACTGCCGACAGGAAGCACCGCCACACTGCACGCCGCCCGCGAGCCCGCCATGCCCACCCCCTCCGCCGCACCCCTCGTGATCCGCTTCGGCGCCTTCGGCGACATGGTGTTGCTGACGCCGCTGCTGCGCCTGCTGCACCTTCGTTACGGCGGGGCCTGCCGCGTGCTGGGCTCGGGCGGTTGGCTGGAGCCCCTGTTCGCGGGCCATCCCGACGTGAGCGCGACGCTGAAACTGGCCAGCCGCAAGCGGCCGTACTGGCTGGACGCTACGCAACGCGACCTCGTCGCGCGGCTGCGCGCGCAACCGCCCGGCCCGGTGTACGTGTGCGACGACTGGTCCATCGACAAGCTCCGCTGGCTGCTGCGGCGCGCGCGCGTTCCCGACGGGCATTGCGTGTTCGCCAATCCGGACTGCATGCTGCGCGAAGGCGAACACTGGATCGACCGCTGGCAGCGCTTCGGCGCGATGACGCCGGCCGCGTTCGCGTCAATCCCGCCGGCCGCCGACCTCGACGCGATGCACGCGCCCTGCCTCGTCGTCCACCCCGGGGACCGCGCCGACCTGCAGGCGTGGTTGCGCCGGCACGCCTTCGACGACGCGCCGCTGGTGCTGCTGCAACCGGGCAACAAGCGCACCTTGAAACGCGGACGCGCGGGGCAGATCGGCGACGACAAGCAATGGTCGCTGGGCAACTGGACCGGATTGATCCACGCGCTGCTGGCGCACGCTCCCGCATTGAAGATCGTCCTGTGCGGCGCGCCGGCGGAAGCCGCGTTGCTGCGCACGATCGCCGATGCCGCGCAATCCGATCGCGTGCTCGCCGCCGGCGACGAACTGCCGCTGCGCCGGCTGCTGGCGTTGTGCGAACACGCCGCCGCGATGATCTCGATCGACACCGGTCCCGCGCAGGCCGCCGCCGCGCTGGGCTGTCCGCTGATCGTGCTGTACGGCGCGCAGCCGCCGTCGCTGTGGCTGCCGCGCAGCCCGACCGGCAGCGCGGTGGTCGCGCTGGGCGGGCTGCCGCAACGCGACCGCGTCGACCAGATCCCGCTCGAGGAAGTGCTCGCCGCGTGGCGGGCACTGCCATTGCGGTTGTCCGTGGTCGCCGCGCCATCGGGCGCGCTTGCAAACGCAAACAACCCGGCGTGAAAGATCGAAACGGTGGATGAATTTGCCAACGAAACTGCAGACAGAACTGCCATCCATGGCCAAGAGCTCCGTGGCCAAGAGCTCCGTTCCGATCGTGATCCGCTTCGGCCGGCTCGGCGACATGCTGTTGCTGGCGCCGTTGTTGAACCGCCTGCATCGCGGCTACGGCAAACCCTGCCTGCTGCTGGGCAGCGGGCCTTGCAGCGCACCGCTGTACGCCGGACACCCGGACGTCGCGCGCGTGTTCGAGGTCGGCGCGCGCCATCGTCCGCTCGCGCTGAGTCCGCAGCGCTGGCAGATGCTGCAGGTGCTGCACGCGCACCGCGGCGCGCCGGTGCACGTGTGCGAAACCGAGCCGCGCGCGCTCGCGAAGATCCGCCGGATGCTCGCGCTGGCGCAGGTGCCGCGCGAGCGTTGCGTGTTCGTCACCGATACCCCGGCGCGCGCCGACGAACACTGGATCGACCGCCTGCTGCGCGGTGGCGGACACCCGCCGCCGTCCTGCATCGACGCCTGGCGCGTGCCGACCGCCGGCGACGAGACCGCGCCGCGCCTGTACCTGGGCGCAGCGGACCGCCGCGATCGCGATGCCTGGCTGCGCACGCGCGGCTGGCGCGGCGAACCGGTCTGGCTGGTCCAGCCCTTCAACAAGCGCAGCATGCGCTGGAACGGTCCGCGCGACGAGGCCGACGACGACAAGTCCTGGCCGTTGCCCTGCTGGATCGCGCTGCTGCGCGCGCTGCGCGCGGCCCACGCCGATGCGCGCATCCTGCTGTGCGGCTCGGAGCGCGAAGCGGCGTCGCTGGAAACCATCGCGGCCATCGCCGGACCCGGCAACCTCGACGTCGCCGCGCGCGAGTTGCCGTTGCGCCGCCTGATGGCGCTGGCGGAGATCGCCCGCGGCATGGTGTCGGTGGACACCGGTCCCGCGCACGTGGCCGCCGCGCTGGGTTGCCCGCTGCTGGTGCTGTTCGGATCGCAATCGCCGCGGCAGTGGTGTCCGCGCAGTCCGCGCGGGAGTGCCGTGATCGCGCTGGGCGGCCCGCCGCAGCGTGCGCGCGTGGCGCAGATCCGCCCGCAGGAAGCCATCGCCGCGTTGTGCAGCCTCGCGCCGCGCGAGCCGGAATTGCCGCACGCCGCCTAGGCACGACGAAGTCATCCACTACAATCGCGCCTCGCGCCCGGCGCCGCCGAAACCTTCCGTGACCCTCGCCTCCCTCGCCCGTTCCGAACGCCTGCGCCATCTGCTGTGGTGGCTGCCGCTGTACCTCGCGGCGGCGCTGCTCGCGATTTTCCTGCAGCCGCCGGTCCCGCTGCACTCCACGCGCGCGCTGGCGGTGGCATGGGACATGTGGTCGCACCACCAGTTCTGGGTGCCGCACATCAACGGCGCGCCGTATTCCGAGAAGGCGCCGTTGCTGTTCTGGCTGATCCACGCCGGCTGGGCCGCGTTCGGCGTCAACGACGTGTGGCCGCGCGTGCTGATGGTGCTGATCGGCGCCGCGCAACTGGTCCTCGCGCAGGCGCTGGCGCGGCGGTTGTTCCCGGAACGCGCGTGGATCGCGCGCTCGACACCGTGGCTGCTGCTGGGGTTGTCGTTCGGATTCCTGTTCGGCCTGCAGATCATGTACGACGGCTTGCTGGCCGTGTGGGTGCTGGCGGCGATGCTGTGCCTCGTGCCGGGGCCGCGCCGCCGCTCGCCGAGTTGGATCGGCTTTGCCGTGTGCACCGGGCTCGGCCTCCTCACCAAGGGGCCGGTGATGCTGGTGCACATCGCGCCCGTCTGGCTGCTCGGTCCGTGGTGGTGCGGTTGGGCGCGCGAACACCGCGCGCGCTGGTACGGCGGCGGCTTCGCCGCGCTGCTCGGCGGCGGCGCGATGCTGGCGGCGTGGGTGATCCCGGCCGTGCAGATGAGCGGCGATGCCTACACCCACAACCTGCTGTTCAAGCAGACCGGCGGGCGCGTGGTGGACGCCTTCATCCACAGGCGCCCGTTCTGGTGGTACGTGCCGTGGCTCGCGGTGCTGCTGTTCCCGTTCGTGCTGTGGCCGCGGATGTGGGCGGGCATCGTGTCGCTGCGTCGCCTACCGCAACCGGGGCTGCGCATGTTGCTGGCGTGGCTGGTCCCCGCGTTCGTGATCTTCAGCGCATTCAGCGGCAAGCAAACCTACTACTTCGTTCCGGAGCTCTCCGGCGCCGCGATCGTGATGGCCGCGGCGATCGCCGCGTTGCGCGCGCGCGAAGGCGCCGCCGCACGCAGCGCGTGGCTGTCGGCATGGCCGCTGGCACTGGGTTCCGTGGCGGCCGCCGTGGCGCTGTTCGCACTGCCGCTGGTTGCGGACGCGGGCAAGTTGCACAGCCACTGGCTGCGCGATGTCTCCGTGGTGTGCGCGCCGTTCGGCGTGCTGTACCTGCTGCTGGGCGCGCTCGTGATGCTGCCCGGGCGCGGCGAACTGCGCCGCATCGCGATCGCCAGCCTGATCGGCACGGTCGGCGCCTACGCGCTGTTCGCGCTGGCGCTGTATCCGGCTTTCGACATGCGGCCCGCCGCGCAGGTGCTGGCACGCGCCGAAGCCGAAGGCCACGCGATCGGCAACCTCGGCCTCTACGATGGACAGTTCGAGTTCGCGGGCCGCATGACGCGTCCGATCGAGCGCCTGTTCGAAGGCCAGGCGTTGCAGGATTGGGCGGCCAGGCATCCGCGCGGACTGGTGATCGAATACCCGTCGCGCCTGGATGCCGACGACCTGCGTTACGCGCGCTTGGTGCAACCGTATCGCGGCGTCTGGCTGGTGATCTGGAACGCGCCGACGCTGGCGGCGCTCAGGCGCGGCCAGCAACCGCCCGAACCCGTCACGCCCACGGTGCTGCTGCCGGCACCGGGGTACTGGCGATACGGCAATGTGCACTGAAGCCGCGGTATCGTCCTGGACCGTTCGCCCTGAGCCCGTCGAAGGGTGAACGAGCCCCATCGAAACCCTGCCATGAGCAACGAACCAGCTTCCCGTATTGCCCGTTTGCGCGCGCAACTTGGGGGCGCGCGCGATGGCGCGCTGCTGCGCCATGCGCTGGGCACGGCGCTGTTCGAAGCCGGCGACGCCACGCAAGCCGTCCCACAATTGCGTGCCGCGCTCGAGTTCGACCCCGACTATTCGGCCGCGTGGAAGCTGCTCGGCAAGGCCCTGGTCGCGAGCGGCGAACCGCCCGCCGCCGCCGAAGCCTGGCGACGCGGCATCGCCGTCGCCGAAGCCCGTGGCGACGTGCAGGCCGCCCGGGAAATGCGCGTATTCCTGAAACGGCTCGCGCCATCGCGCGAATAGCGCCCGCGCTTCGCCGGGTCAGGCCGGGCCACGGCGCAGGATGCCCGCCAGCGCGCCGATCAGCAGCGCAAGGATGGGCAGCATCGACAGCCCGAACCCCAGTTCGCGGGTCGCCGGTGCCCGCATGTAGCTGCGCCAGTAGATGAACCTGCCCACGAGATAGATCGCGCCGGCCGCGGCCGGATACGCCTGCGGCCAATAGCGCGCGGCGATGTACAACGCAGGCAGGAACACCACCATCAGTTCCAGCGTGTTCATCTGCACGCGATAGGCACGCTCGAACATCTCGTTGCCGGTGACGGCGGGCGCCTTCAATCCGCTGCGCGCCCGCGCACGCGCCACCAGCGTGCCGAAGAAAACCAGTTGCAGCAGTGCGAGTACCGCCACCAGATCGACGTAATTCATGCATCTCCCCTTCGCATCGAGACGATCTCCGAGCCCATCGCGCGGGCAACACCGCCAACGGACCGGAACCGGAATCTCACCTGCCTTCGCGGTCGCCGGCCATCGCCATCGGCGGCATGTCCGACCACCTCGTCATGTGCACTTCAAATTTGATGCGCCGCCCGGACGGCACCTTGCAACCCGGCCGAGTAGGAAAAAAGCGGCCGATACGCGGACCGAAAGTGCCAAGCCAATGCTGCCAACACCACCGCGTTGAGTGTGCCAAGGACCCAAGCAGTGTCGAGAAGCGTGTCGGTAAAGAAGATGATGACCGCAACCGGTGCAAGGAGTACCAGGCCAAGCGGTGCAGTGCGGTGGAAAAACAGCGCACAAGCCGAAGCTATGTAGGTGAACGCGAGCAGGGGGAACATGAAGCCCGTTTTGCCCAAGGCGCCCTGAAATGCCGCAGACTCGACGCTCACCCTGGGATGCGGTGGCGCGATGATGCCCGCGAGCGACAGCGCGAGATAGACGCCAATGAACAGGTAGTACGCGGCGTACAGATAGCGAACGATACGCCAAGGAATGGAATCACCCACGACCTACCTCCGTTGCCTATTAGGGCCTAACACCTGTGGTAATCGGCGCGAACCCGCGCAGCGGGTTTGCGTCCGCTTGGCCGAGTTGTTAGCCCACGCTCGCGCGGGCCTTGCAACCCAAGATTAGTGCATATACGATAATTACGCATGGGCCACGACCCCGCGAAACGCCGCAAGAACCTGCGCAAGCACGGCGTTGACCTGGCCGGCTGCATGGAAGCATTCGATGGCCCGATGCTCACCCGCGAGGACGACCGGGAAGACTACGGCGGGCAACGACTGGTGAGCCTGGGCTGGGCGCATGGCCGAGTGGTTGTGCTGGTATGGACTGACCGCGAAGACGGCCCCCGACTGATTTCGTGCCGTGAGGCAGAACCCTATGAACGTGAAGCGTACTACCAAGCGTACCCCCAAATCCGATGTGCCGTACGACCCCAAGCGCAAAGCGGCGACGCTGAAGTATTGGAAAGGCGCCACCGCACATCGAGGCGTGGCCGAACTGCGCGCAAAACGTGGACGGCCCGCCAAGCCACCTGAAGAGCGCAAGGAACAGATTGCCCTGCGCGTGGATAAGGACGTGCTGGAGTGGTACCGCCACCAAGGCACCGGCTGGCAGACACGCATGAATGCGGTGTTGAAAGCGTTTCGTGATGCGGCAAGCTGATTGCGGGGGCTAACGCTCGAGGTAACCGGCGCACCCCGCGTAGCGGGTTTGTGTCCGCTTGGCCGAGTTGTTAGCCAACAGCCCGGCCAGACTTAGGCGCAGACTTCTCGAGAACCTCGACCATACGTGTTTGCCAGCCCGGCCCAGTAGCCCGCCACCGCTCAATGACCTTGGGTGGCAAGCGCAGGGACAGAAGCTGACGCGGGTTGGCGAGCTTGGGACGCCCGCGGCGCACCAGCTTTTTACCGTGATACAAGTCGGCCTCGGCAATCCATGCGTCGGTGATTTCCGGCGGAGTCTCGGCGTCATGCGAGATGGGGTTGGAGTTTTTTCGCTTCGCGCTCATGGCAATGCCTCATACTGATGATGCGTCTTGCGACGCCGCGCGGCGTCCATGCGAACACGACAAGCCGAGAATCGAGCCAACCTGCAGTGATGAAGCGAGGCTCGCCGTAGCCTTGGCGATCATCTGCGCGAGTGAAGTGCGGCCCGGCAAAGACTTCCTTTGCTCTGCGCATGTCCAGACCGCGTTCCTGCAGCGTCCATTCGCGTTTTGCAGGGTCGCAGGTGATCCGCATGGACTAATCGTAGCTACGGTAAATGGTGCTGTCAACACGCTTGCGACGCGGCTGAACCTGTTGGCTAACGCCCGAGGCAACTGGCGCAAAGACCGCGTAGCGGGATTTGCGTCCGGCTGACCGAGTTGTTAGGTGCGGCGAATTCAACAAGTAAGTGCACAGCGCCCCGCTTGGAATCCAAGTGAGGCGATCTGGGACACTGGCGATGAACCTTTTCCGGCAAGAAGAG
>MKWP01000008.1:78540-152703 GCA_001899805.1 Lysobacterales bacterium 66-474 | reverse complement strand
ACTCGCGCAGGTCGCCTTTGGCGTCATCAAGTCGGGCAAACCGTTCAATCCGGCGCTTCACGGAGCTTGACGCGGATAACAGTATCTACGAGACCGCGCGTCGACGAGCGCCGTAGGTTGGGCTGAACGCAGTGAAGCCCAACGCAAATGCGCCGCGACGTTGCAAGAATGCTGGATGCAGCAGAAGCAATCCAGTCAGCCGACGCAGCGATCAGCGACGACCGCTCGAATCAAGCGACTGCCTTCTGCTTTGGAATCGCGTGGTTGGTGTGCGTGATGCGATTGCCGGCATCGACATAGATCAGGTTCGGCTGGTGCTGTTCCGCCTCGACCTGCGTCAGCGTCACGAACGCGGCAATGATCAACAGGTCGCCTGGCTGCGCGCGGTGTGCGGCGCTGCCGTTCACCGAAATGATGCCCGAACCTTCCTCGGCGCGCAGCGCGTAGGTGACGAAACGCTCGCCGTTGTTGACGTTCCAGGCGTGGATCTGCTCGTACTCGCGGATGCCGGCGGCCTCCAGCAGGTTGCCGTCGATCGCGATCGAACCCTCGTAATGCAACTCCGCGTGGGTCACGGTCGCACGATGGATCTTGGCCTTGAGCATGTTCAGTTGCATGGGATACCTCCGGCTTCCAGATTGCCGAGTTCGCACATTATATCCGCTGAACGATCGTTTTGCTGCACCGCACAAGCCGTCGTAAACGTAAAAATCAGTCAAATGCGAGATTGTCGATCAGCCGTGTCTCGCCCAGGCGCGCCGCCACCAGCGCCATCAAGCCCGTGCGCTCGTCGTCGGCCGGGATGCCGAGGTCTTCCGCACGCCGCACCGCCGCATAGTCCGCCACGAATCCCGCCCGCTCCAGCCTGCGCATCGCGGCACCTTCGACCGCGACGCGTGCGTGCCCTTCGATGAAGGATTCGCGCATCCACTCCAGCGTGGCGTGCAACTGCGGCGCGCGCGCACGTTGCGCGCTGTCGAGGTAGCGGTTGCGCGAAGACATCGCGAGACCATCGGCCTCGCGCACGACTGGCCCGGTGGTGATTTCAACCGACAGCGCCAGTTCGCGCACCAGCCGGCGCACCACCCGCGTCTGCTGCCAATCCTTCGCACCGAACACCGCAACGTCCGGGTCGACCATGCTCAGCAGCTTGGCAACCACCGTGGCCACGCCATCGAAATGCCCGGGCCGGTGCGCGCCTTCCAGCGTGTCGCCGACCTCCGGCACGTGGATGCGCAGCGCATGTTCCGGCCCCGCCGGGTACATCGTCTCGACATTCGGCACGAACAACAGGTCGCACTGGTGCTCGACCAGCCCGACGCTGTCCTCGGCGAGGGTGCGAGGATAGCGGGTGTAGTCCTCGTCCGGACCGAACTGGGTGGGATTCACGAACACGCTGACCACCACGCGATCGGCGTGCTTGCGCGCCAGTTCGACCAACGAGAAGTGGCCCGCGTGCAGGTTGCCCATGGTCGGCACGAGCCCCACCCGCAGCCCTTCCTTCTTCCACGCCTGCACCGCGGCGCGCAAGGAACGGAGGTCGGCGACCGTGCGCATCAGCGCACGACCTGTTCGGGGCCGGGGAAGCGTCCGGCGCGCACGTCCTCCACGTACGCGGCGAAAGCCTCGCGCACCGAACCACGCCCCTCCAGGAAATCCTTGCTGAACTTGGGCCGGTGGCCCGGCGTGATGCCCAGCATGTCGTAGCAAACCAGCACCTGGCCGTCGCAATCTGCGCCCGCGCCGATGCCGATGGTGGGGATCGGGACCTCGCGGGTGATGTCGGCCGCCAGCGCAGCCGGCATCGATTCCAGCACCAGCAGCTCCGCACCCGCCTGCACGACGGCGCGTGCGTGTTCACGCAGGCGCGCCGCGGCATCGTCGGTCTTGCCTTGCATCTTGTAGCCCCCCAGCCTGTGCACCGACTGCGGGGTCAGGCCGAGGTGCGCGCACACCGGCACCTCGCGTTCTACCAACGCGGCGATGACCTCGCAGACCCAGTCCGCGCCGCCTTCCAGCTTCACCATCGCGGCACCGCCCTCCTTCATCAGGCGCGCCGAAGCCGCCAGCGCGGTGGCGGGATCGCGGAATTGCATGAACGGCAGGTCGACGATCAGCAGCGTCGATTGCACCCCGCGCGCAACCAGCGAGGTGTGATAGACCATCTGGTCCAGCGTCACCGGCAAGGTGCTGGCATTGCCCTGCACCACCATGCCCAGCGAATCGCCGACCAGCGCGACGTCCACGCCGACGGCTTCCATGTGCGCGGCGAAACTGGCGTCGTAGCAAGTCAGCACCGCGATCTTCTCGCCACGCGCCTTCATCGCGCGCAGGCCGGGAACCGTCACGGGCTTGCGTTGGGTTGCGTCGGCGGGTTGGACGTACATGGCAGGCTCCCAGCGAACCCGGGATTATCACCGACCATCGACGTGCCGCCAAGCGGCCTTTGCCCGCGGCGGAGCCCATCGAATATCGGTGCGGCGATCGTGGCGATCGCATTCACCGTCGAAGATCGCGTACCCGGAATCCGCTCGCGAACAGCACGCCGACATAGGCCGCGCCGCCCGCGCACACCAGCACCAACAGTTTCCAGATGCGCGTGACGATGCGCTCGTGGGTCCATTGCTGCCACGGCCACAGCCACAGTCCGATTCCGACCACGACCACCAGCGCCGCGCAAGCGAGCCCCATGCGCAGCCAGTGACGGCCCCAGCCCGGCTGGCGGTGATACACGCCGGCGCGTTTGAGATACCGCCACAACAGCGCGAACTGCAGGTAGTTGGACACCGAACTCGCGATCGCCATGCCCAATTGCAACCCGGGCACCCGCGCGATGCCGTCCAGCCACGGCAACTGTTTCAGCCCCGCAGGCGCCCACAACTCGAACAGCAGCGCGATCAGCACGAAATTGGCGAGCATGTTGACGATCAGCGCGACCACCCCGGCGCGCACCGGGGTCCTGGTGTCCTGGCGCGAATAGAACGCCGGCAACAGCGTGCGCGTCAGCGCGATCGCGGGTACGCCCGCCGCCAAGCCCATGATCGCGATCGCGGTCATGTGGCTGTCGAAGGCCGTGAACTGGCCGTTCTGGAAACACGCCGCCACCGCCGGCTCGGCCAGCAGCAACAGGCCGCACATCGCCGGCAGTGCGATCAGTAGCGTAGTGCGCAAGCCCCAGTCCAGCGAACGCGAAAAGCCTTCCTTGTCGGCGCTGACGTGGTGGCGCGACAGTGCCGGCAGGATCACCGTGCCCAGTGCGACGCCGAACACGCCCAGCGGCAATTCCAGGAACCGCGTGGCCTGCGCCAGCCAGGTTTGCGAACCGGTGATCAGCAGCGAAGCCACCGCCGTGTCGAGCAGCAGGTTGATCTGCGCCACCGACGAGCCGAACAGGGTCGGCAGCATCAGGCGCATGATCTGGCGCACGCGCGGATGATTCCAACCCCAGCGCGGCAACGCCAGCAGATCCAGTCGCCGCACCGACGGCAACAGGAACAGCCACTGCAGGATGCCCGCGGCCAGCACCGCCCAACCCAGCGCCTCGATCGGCACCGCGAAATGGCGCGCACCCCACAGCGCGCCCGCGATCAGGCACAGGTTCAGGATCACCGGCGCCAGCGCCGGCAATGCGAACTTGTGGAAGCTGTTGAGGATGCCGCCGCACAACGCGGTCAGCGACACGAACAACAGGAACGGAAACGTCAGCCGCAGCAGCTTGATGGTCAGATCGAACTTGTGCGGCTGGTCCAGCGCGCCGGGCGCGAAGCCGGTCGCCACCTGCGGCGCGAAGATCATTCCCAGCGCCACGATCACCAACAACACGCCACCCAGCGTCCCGGTAACGCGTGCGGTCAACTCCTTCAACTCGGCGTGGCTGCCGGTTTCCTTGACCTCGGTGAACACCGGCACGAACGCGGTCGAGAACGATCCTTCCGCGAACAACCGGCGCATGAAATTGGGCACCCGGAACGCCACCCAGAAAGCGTCGGTCGCCGCGCTGACGCCGAACACGTGGGTGATGGAAATGTCGCGCGCCAGGCCCAGCAGGCGCGAAATCATGGTCATGCTGCTGAACGAGAACACCCCGCGCAGCAAGCTGGGCTGGCGGCTCATGCCGTGGCCACCCATGGCGCAGGGACAGGCCAATTGACGACCAGCCGGTGTGCAGCGATACTTAGCGGCTTTCTTTCGCCCCATTCGTTCGGAGTCACCCCGTGGCCAACATCCAGTCCGCCAAGAAGCGCGCCCGCCAGGCCGAAGCCAACCGCATGCGCAATGCCAGCCAGCGTTCCATGCTGCGCTCCTCGATCCGCAAGGTGTTGAAGGCCATCGAGGCCAAGGACAAGGCCGGTGCCGAAGCGGCCTACCAGGCCGCGCAGCCGATGCTGGACCGCTATGCCAGCCGCGGGCTGATCCACAAGAACAAGGCTGCCCGCCACAAGAGCCGCCTCACCGCGCACATCAGGGCGCTGGCTTGAGCCAAGGCTTTGCTGCACCCTGAAGAAGCCGGCGCCAGCCGGCTTTTTCGTTTGTGCCGGCACATTCATTCCGCCGACTCCGATCCCTCGCCACTTTCCCCGACCGGCTCGCGTTGCTCGTCGAAGAAGCGCTGCGCCGCGAAGCAGACTTCGCGCGTACCGACCCGCTCGGCGGCCGAGATCGCGAACCACGGTTCTTTCCAGCCGAGTCGAGCGATGATGTCGCGTGCCTTCGCGTCGCGTTCTTCCGGCGCCCACAAGTCGATCTTGTTGAGCAGCAGCCAACGCGGGCGTTGCAGCAGTTCCGGATCGTGGCGCTGCAGTTCGCCCTCGATGATCCGCACCTGCTCGACCGGGTCGGCGCCGTCCAGCGGCGCGACATCCACCAGGTGCAACAACAGGCTGGTGCGCGACACGTGCTTCAGGAACTGGATGCCGAGCCCGGCGCCCTCGGCCGCACCTTCGATCAGGCCCGGAATGTCGGCCACCACGAAACCCTGCGACGGGCCCACGCTGACCACACCGAGATGCGGCTGCAGGGTCGTGAACGGATAATCCGCGACGCGCGGCGTGGCCGCCGACACCGCGCGGATGAAGGTGCTCTTGCCGGCGTTCGGGAATCCCAGCAGGCCGACGTCGGCCAGCACCTTCAGTTCCAGCTTCAGTTCGCGCTCCTCGCCCGGCTTGCCCGGCGTGAAGCGACGCGGCGCACGGTTGGTGGAACTCTTGAAGTGGATGTTGCCGAGGCCGCCCTTGCCGCCTTGTGCCACCAGCAACCTCTGGCCGTGCGCGGTGAGGTCGCCGATCAGCTCATCGGTGTCGACGTTGATCACCGAGGTGCCGACCGGCACGCGGATCGTGGTGTCCTCGCCACCGCGCCCGTACATGTCGCTGCCCATGCCGTTCTGGCCGCGCTGGGCCTTGAACTGGCGCTGGTGGCGGAAGTCGATCAGCGTGTTCAGGCCTTCGTCCGCGACCAGCCACACGTTGCCGCCGTCACCGCCGTCACCGCCGTTGGGTCCGCCGAACGGGATGAACTTCTCGCGCCGGAAACTGGCGCAACCGTCCCCGCCGTTGCCGGCCTGCACCTTGATGATGGCTTCGTCGACAAACTTCACGGGACTCGGGACTCGGGACTCGGGATTCGGAAAAACATCGCGCTCGGGACCTCGGTATTGGATTCTCGGGCTGCGGGGGGTCTGCAACCGTGCAACAGACTAGCGGACGCACAACCCCGAGTCCCGAGTCCCGAGTCCCGATCACAAAAACGAAAAGCCCCGCTCGAAGCGGGGCCTTCCAGACAGCTTCGTTGGACTGCTTCAGCCTGCGACCACGTTCACCGTGCGCTGGCGCTTGGGGCCCTTGACGGAGAACTCCACCTTGCCATCGACCAGCGCGAACAATGTGTGGTCGCGGCCGAGACCGACACCGACGCCCGGATGGAACTGGGTGCCGCGCTGGCGCACGATGATGTTGCCGGCTTCGACGGCCTGGCCGCCGTACAGCTTGACGCCGAGGTACTTCGGATTGGAGTCGCGGCCGTTGCGCGAGGAACCTACGCCTTTTTTGTGTGCCATGGCGGCTTCTCCTTACTTGCTGCCACCGGCGATGCCGGTGATCTCGATTTCGGTGTAGTGCTGCCGGTGGCCCATCTGCTTGCGATGGTGCTTGCGGCGGCGGAATTTCACGATGCGCACCTTGTCGGCGCGGCCGTGGGCGCGCACCTTGGCGGTGACGCTGGCGCCCGCGACGGTCGGGGCGCCGATGGTGACGCCCTCGCCCTCGCCGATCAGCAACACCTGGTCGAAGGTGACCGCGGCATCGGGTTCGGCATCCAGTTTTTCGATGCGCAGGACGGCGCCCTGCTCGACGCGGTACTGGTGACCGCCGGTAAGAATGACTGCGTACATGATCGTGGACTCTCTGGTTCTGTCGTTATTCTGGGTCGATCGTGCCCGCGTTCGCGCGCACGAACCGGCAATTCTAACCGAACCTGCGTCGAAGCAGCAAGCGGCCTTCAAGGCGATCGGGAATCGACGGGCGCGCCCGCGGGCGCGCGGCGTCAGCCCGCGCCCGCCGAGGGCTGCCCGACGGCAAGTGGCTCCGGCAACCGCGGCGCTCGGCCGGCGCCGGCAGCGCCCGATACCGGTGCCGCCGGGTCTTGTACGTGCCGCACCAGGTGGTGGAGGTCGACGTCCGCGACCCGGACCGGGCGCAGGGTCACGGGATCGAACGCCACCTCGCCGGGCCGCCAACCCTCCAGGCGCCGCACGGTGGCCCAGAAGCGCTTGAGCGCGTTCAGATGCTGGCCGACCAGACCGAAATTGTTGTCGGCATCGATCACCGGATCACCCACCCCGGTCGGACGCGGCGGCTCCCCGTACAGCGCCGTCCCGAAGACCACGTCCCAGATCGACAGCGCCTGCCCGAAGTTGCAGTTGTGCAGCTTTGGGCGGTCCGGATCGACCAGCATGTGGTGCAGGCGGTGGAATTTCGGATCGACCACGAGGTGGTTGAAGATGCGGCCAAAGCCCAGGCGGGTATTCGTGTGGGACAGGTTCTGCACCAGTTCGCCGATCAACATCAACCACGCGAACTGGTCGGGATCGACGCCCATCACGAGGCCCACCACCGCAAGGATCATGGACTGGATGAACCCGTCCACCAGTGTCCCGCGATCGTTGGTCCAGCAACTCATCTGGCGGGTGCTGTGGTGGTAGCTGTGCAGCGCCCACCACCAGGGCAGCCAGTGTTGGGTGCGGTGCATCCAGTAATAGACGAAGTCGTAGACGAGGTAATACACCCCGAACAGCACGTACGGGTGGTCGTTGAACCATGGTGCCCACGCGGTCAGCGCGAACGGCGAACCGGTGCTCGACACGGCTGGATCGGCGCCGCCGAACAGATGGCTGAACGGCATCAGCACCAGATAGGTGAACAGCGGGAAGATGCCGAGCAGCATCATCAGGGTGTAGTTGCGATCGGGCAGCGTGAGCTTGCGATCGGTCCACCTTTCGGCCGGCCAGAACGTTTCCAGTGGCCGGAAGAGGAACCCGATGATCGCGATCTGCGCCGCCGCAATCAGCAACGCGGCGGCGATGTCGTGCGGATCGCCGGAAAGCCCTTCGAGGTGCAGCGCACCCAGCACCGGCACGACGGCATGGACGCTCAGCCAGTCGACCAGATGGAGCCAGAATTGGTGCACCGAAAACATGATTGCAGCGCTTGATTGCAAATGGGCTGGCGAACGGCTGCCAACCCGCAGGGATGCGGCAGTTGGTGCCTGGCCGGCGACTTGCCCATGATAGCGGCCCGCGTGCGAGCCGGTGGGGCAGCCCCTTGCATGGCGAGCTGGCGGCATCCCGATGCGCGGCACGGGTCGTGGCCTGATCGGGCACAACCCGCGACAATACTCCGCTGCCCCTGGAAATCCACGCGCCCGTGTCTTTCGTCGCCCAACTGGAACCCGATGCACTGATCGACGCGTTCCTGCGGGAGCCGCCCGCGGGGTTCGTGGCCGGGCGCAGCCCGGACGGAATGCCGACCTTCCTTGCTCCATTCGATCTTTTGACCACCGCCGATGACGACGTGCGCCGGCGCGTGGCACGATTGCCGTGGTACCGGCATTGGCGGCGCCTCATCACCTGGCGCACGCGCTTCGCAGGCACCACGGTGACCGAATACGCGCCCTTGCCACCGGGCGTGGCACCGGCCGAGCTGGCGAGGAACCTGAAGCGGCACTATCGGCGCGAATGCCGGTTGCTGATCGTCAAGGACATCGCCCGGCAATCGCCCTTGCTGAGTGCCGCCGAAAACGCCTACGCAGGTGCGTTCGCGGATGCCTGCCGCACGGAAGGATTCGTGCTGCTCGAAGGCCAGGCATTGGCGTGGGTGCCGATCGACTTCGGCTCGGAAGACGAATACCTTGCCAGGCAGTCCTACGGTCGCCGCAAGAACATCCGCCGCAAGCTGCGCGCCCGTGCCGACCTGGACATCGAACGTATTCCGACTGGCGATCCGGGCTTCGACGACGAGGCGACGCTCGTGGCCTTTTACCAGCTGTTCGACAATGTCTACCGGCAAAGCGAGGTCCACTTCGACCGGCTCACCCCCGAATTTTTCCGCGCGATCCTCCGCGACGGATCGAGCCACGGCGTGGTCTTTGTCTATCGCCGGGCTGGCAAGCTGATCGGCTGGAACCTGTGTTACGAACACGCCGGCAAGCTCATCGACAAGTACGTCGGTTTCGCCTATCCGGAAGCGCGCGACCACAACCTCTACTTCGTGAGCTGGATGCACAACCTCGAGTACGCACGCGCGCGCGGCCTCACGCACTACGTGGCTGGCTGGACCGACCCCGAGGTCAAGGCTTTCCTCGGTGCACAGCTGACCCTGACCCGACACGCCGTGTACGCGCGCAACCCCCTCGTGCGCGCCCTGCTGAAGCGCATGGCGGGACACTTCGAAAACGACAGCCACTGGCAACGGGGGACGCATGCCCACGGGTAAGCCAAAACCAGCCCCGGTGATCATCGATCTCGATGGCTCGGTCGGATCGCTGCCGGACGCGCAGGTGTTGCCGATGCAGGACTGGCAGGAAGCCGTGCGCTTCGGCTGCTCGCTCGCCACCATGCGGCGGTTCGGCACTGCACTGGCCGACCGGTTGCCGACCAGGCACGGCACGGTGTTCATGGGCTCCGGCGATTTCCACCACGTGAGCTGGCCCCTGATCGCGCGGCTGCAACCCGCGCAGCCGATCCAGGTCGTGGTGCTCGACAACCACCCCGACAACATGCGCTTTCCGTTCGGCATCCATTGCGGTTCGTGGGTGCGGCGCGTGGCGGCGCTACCCCACGTCAGCCATGTCCACGTAATCGGCATCACCTCCCGCGACATCGGACCCGCCCACGCGTGGGAGAACTACCTGGCCCCGCTGTGGCGCGGCAAGCTCACTTACTGGAGCATCGGCGCGGATACCGGCTGGGCGCGCCGGCTGGGCATCGCGGACCGGTTCCGCAATTTCACGGATCCGGATGCGCTGGTCGAAGCGTTCACATCCCGCCAGCGCCGGCATCCGCAGCCCGCCTACCTCTCGATCGACAAGGACGTGTTCCACCCGGATACCGCGCGCACCAACTGGGACCAGGGCCAGTTCCGCCTCCCGCAAGCGCTGGCCGTGATCGAAGCGCTGGCCGCACCGCTCGCGGGCAGCGACATCAACGGCGAAGTCTCGCATTACCGTTACCGCGCATGGTGGAAGCGACGCCTGTCGGCACTCGACGACCAGCCCGAGATCGACCCTGCACAACTGGCCGCGTGGCAGGCCCAGCAGCATGCGTTGAACCTGCAACTACTCGATGCGATCCAGGCGAAGACTTGAGTCTCCGCGGAAGCCTCAACTGCGCGTGCGTTCGAGCACCTCGCAAATCCGGTCCATGTCGGCATCGGTCAGCCACGGGCTGTTGCCGATCGTGAGGCTGCGCGCGGCAAAGTCGCGTGCGTTGGGCACGTCCATCCCGGGCACGATGCCGCGCAGGTACGCATAGTCGGGAAGCGCATGGATGAACAAGCGACTCACGCCGAACCCGGCCGGCCATAGCCGCTCAAGCACCGCATCCCGCCAGCGCGAACTTTCCAGCACCAGCAGGAAGAACGGCCAGGTGCCGAAAGTGTCGGGAGCGTCTTCCAGCACGCGCACGCCGGCGATCGCCTTCAAGCGCGGTACGTGGCGCCGGGCGCGCTCCAGGCATGCATACAGGAAGTCGGGCAGGCGCACCGCGGCGCGCGCACCCACCGCCTGGCGCCAGGTCCCGACCGCGTGCAGCGGCAGCGGCAAGGAAAAGTCATCGCCCACCGCCCTGACCGGATCGTTTGCCCGCAATGCCCGCCGCAGCGGTCTGCCATAGGCAAGGCGCAAGCCACGCGGCCGATACAGCGCCCAGTAGCCCAACAACCCCAGGCACCGCCGCGATTGCCAATGGAAGTCCGGCCGCGCCAGTTCGTGCGCCGTGCGCACCAGTTCGCTGCGGAGCCGCGGATCGCGCGCCAGCAGCAGGCCACCTTCGTAGATCGTGAGTCCCTTGCCCATGGCCAGGCTGAAAAATCCCATGTCCCCGTCCAGTCCGACACTGGCATGGTGCGCGCGCGCACCGAGTGACTGCGCCGCATCCTCGATCACCGCGGCACCCACGGCACGCGCGGCGGCCCGCGCATCGGCCACATCCGCAACCCGCCCACCGATATGGGTCGGCACGACCGCAAGGGCGCGTTCGTCGCAGGCTTTGCGCAGCGAGTCCGGATCGAAATCGAAATGCGAGCGCCGCACGTCGCACGGCACCACTTCGAGACCGGCCTGGTGCACGGCAAGCGCGACCAGCGGGCACGTGTACGCAGGCACCACCACGCGCCGGCGTTGCGGATTGCGCGCGGCGAGGGTCTTGAGTGCGACCATGAACGCGGCGCTGCCCGAACAGGTGAGGATGAGCGGTGGCGAACCAATCTGGGTCGCGACGAGCGTCGCCAGGTCACGCCGGCCGGGCCACAGGTCGGCCAGTTGCAGCGGCAACCCCGCGGTCGGTGGCAGTTCGTGGTGCCGGTGAGCGGACATGGCGGGATCAGTGCGTCGCGGCGGAATCCGCGGGCTCGGCGGACCCGGCGGCGCGGTCTTCCGCCACGCCGAGGCACACGATGCCCGCGACGATCAGCGCCGCACCCACGAGCCGCGCGGGGGTCAACGCATCGCCGAACAGCCACGCCGACAGGATCAGCACGGACACCACCTCCAGATGCGAGGCCGCGAACGCGGGCCCGATCGGCGCGTGCTTCAGGAGCGCCATCCACGTGAAGAAAGCACCGACGTAACCGATGATCGCACCGTAGACCCACGGCGCGCCGAACACCCGGAGCAGCCAGGCGAGGTTGGCTTCGACCGGCAGCGCATGGTTGCCGGCATACTTGAAGCTGATCTGCGCGAGGGTGTCGAAACACATCAGCAGCAGGAAACCGACCAGGTAGAAGCGCCTCATCAGCCGATCCCCACGATCGCGACGCCCAATGCGACCAGGAACATTCCGACCACGCGCAGCCGCGTGAGTTTCTCGCCGAACAACCAGCGCCCGGCCAGCATGATCGCGACGATGTTGATCGAGCCCAGCAGTATCCCTTCCGACAGCGGCAGCAACGACAGGAACGCGATCCAGACCAGGAACTCCAGCACGTAGCAGCCGACACCCAGCCACAACCACGGATGCGTGGCCATGTAGCGCCAGCGTGCGATGCCGTCGCCCGCGCGTTCGTCGCCCGCGGCGGCCTTGAACGCGAGCTGGCCGACCGTGTCGAGCACGATGTTGGCCAGCCACAGCGCGGCGGCAAGCGGGGTGATGGTGTCACCCGCCGACATGTCAGGCCGCCGCGACCGGGAACGCCGCCTTCGGCCTGCCGTGCACCGGGCGCATGGCGACGGCGCAGCCAGCACGGTTCGACGCACGGCGCAATGGCTGTCTCCCAAACCACGTGAAGGTCGGAATGCCGGTCATGGACTTATCGTGGCTGTGTCGCGAACGGGAGAACTTCCATTTTTCGCGCAAGCCGGACCCGAATGGACGCATGCGCGTATAGTAACGAGTCTTTGCCGCACGCATTCCCATGGACACCATCCGCATCCGCGGTGCCCGCACCCACAACCTCAAGAACATCGACCTCGACCTGCCGCGCGACCAGTTGATCGTGATCACCGGCCTGTCGGGGTCGGGCAAGTCCTCGCTCGCCTTCGACACCCTCTACGCAGAGGGCCAGCGCCGTTACGTCGAGTCGCTGTCGTCGTACGCGCGGCAATTCCTGTCGATGATGGAAAAACCCGACGTCGACCACATCGAGGGCCTGTCGCCGGCGATTTCGATCGAGCAGAAATCGACTTCGCACAACCCGCGTTCGACGGTCGGCACCATCACCGAAATCCACGATTACCTGCGCCTGCTGTACGCGCGCGTCGGCACGCCGCGCTGCCCGAACCACGGCACGCCGCTGGCCGCGCAGACCGTGAGCCAGATGGTGGACGCCACGCTGGCGTTGCCGGAAGACAAGCGCTACATGCTGCTGGCGCCGGTGATCCGCGAACGCAAGGGCGAGCACGTGCAGGTGTTCGAGCAGTTGCGCGCACAGGGCTTCGTGCGTGCGCGCGTGGACGGCACCGTGTACGACCTCGATGCGGTGCCCGCGCTCGGGCTGCGCATCAAGCACACCATCGAAGCCGTGATCGACCGCTTCCGCCCGCGCGCGGATCTGAAGCAGCGGCTCGCCGAATCGTTCGAGACCGCGCTGCGTCTGGGCGAGGGCCTGGCGATCCTGGTCGACCTGGACGACGACAAGGCACCGGAACAACTGTTCTCGTCGCGCTATTCCTGCCCGCAGTGCGACTACTCGCTGCCGGAACTGGAGCCGCGGCTGTTCTCGTTCAACTCGCCGGTCGGCGCCTGCCCGACCTGCGACGGCCTCGGCGTCACCCAGTTCTTCGATCCTGCGCGCGTGGTCGCGCACCCCGAGCGCTCGCTGGCGAACGGCGCGATCCGCAGCTGGGACAAGCGCAATCCGTATTACTGGCAGATGGTGCAATCGCTGGCGAAACACTACGGCTTCGATCCCGACACGCCCTGGAACAAGCTGCCGAAAGCCACGCGCGACGCGGTGTTGACCGGCTCCGGCGATGAAGCCATCGCGTTCAAGTACACGCCCGCCAACGCGGGCGGCGCGGTCACGCGCAAGCACCGTTTCGAGGGCATCATCCCGAACCTGGAGCGCCGCTACCGCGAAACCGAATCCAACATGGTGCGCGAGGAACTGGCGCGCTTCATCAGCGAACGGCCCTGCCCCGAATGCCACGGCGAGCGGTTGAACCTGTCGGCGCGCAACGTGTTCGTGGGCGACAAGAACCTGCCGTCGTTGTCGGCGCTGGCGATCAGCGATGCGCGCACCTTCGTGGATGGCCTGCACCTCGCGGGTTGGCGCGGCGAAATCGCCGACCGCATCGTCAAGGAAATCCGCGAGCGGCTGCGCTTCCTGATCGATGTCGGCCTCGATTACCTCACGCTCGACCGCAAGGCCGACTCGCTGTCGGGCGGCGAGGCGCAGCGCATCCGCCTCGCCTCGCAGATAGGCGCGGGACTGGTCGGCGTGATGTACGTGCTGGACGAACCGTCGATCGGCCTGCACCAGCGCGACAACGAACGCCTGCTCGGCACGCTGACGCGCCTGCGCGACCTCGGCAACACCGTGCTCGTGGTCGAACACGACGAGGACGCGATCCGCCGCGCCGACCGCATCATCGACATCGGTCCCGGCGCCGGCGTGCACGGCGGCGAAGTGGTGGCCGAAGGCAAGCTGGACGACATATTGAAAGCGCCGCGCTCGCTGACCGGTCAATACCTTTCCGGCAAGCTTTCGATCGATGTGCCGCAACTGCGCCGCCGGCCCGATCCCAAGCGCGTGCTGAAACTGAAGGGCGCGCACGGCAACAACCTGCAGCACGTCGACCTCGAAATCCCGGCCGGACTGTTCACCTGCATCACCGGCGTCTCGGGTTCGGGCAAGTCCACGCTCGTCAACGACACACTGTTCCGGATCGCCGCGGTGGAATTGAACGGCGGGTCGGCGCAACCCGCGCCGTACGAGTCCATCGAAAAGCTCGACCTGTTCGACAAGGTGCTGGACATCGACCAGTCGCCGATCGGCCGCACCCCGCGCTCGAATCCCGCGACGTATACAGGCGTGTTCACGCCGCTGCGCGAACTGTTCGCGCAGGTCCCCGAGTCGCGCGCGCGCGGCTACCAGGCCGGGCGTTTCAGCTTCAACGTCAAGGGCGGGCGCTGCGAAGCGTGCGAAGGCGACGGCCTCATCAAGGTCGAGATGCACTTCCTGCCCGACATGTACGTGCCCTGCGATGTCTGTCACGGCAAACGCTACAACCGCGAGACACTGGAGATCCTCTACAAGGGTTACACCATCGCCGACGTGCTGGACATGACCGTCGAGCAGGCGCTGGAAGTGTTCCAACCGGTGCCGCAGATCGCGCGCAAGCTGGAAACCCTGATGGACGTCGGCCTCGGCTACATCAAGCTGGGCCAGAGCGCGACCACGCTGTCCGGCGGCGAGGCGCAACGCGTGAAGTTGTCCAAGGAACTGTCGCGCCGCGACACCGGCAACACGCTGTACATCCTCGACGAACCCACCACCGGCCTGCACTTCCACGACATCGAACAACTGCTGCGCGTGCTGCATCGCCTCGTCGATGGCGGCAGCACGGTGGTGGTGATCGAACACAACCTCGACGTGATCAAGACCGCCGACTGGGTGATCGACCTCGGCCCCGAAGGCGGCGCAGGTGGCGGGCGCATCATCGCCACCGGCACGCCTGAGGATATCGCTGCAGCGAAGGGTTCCTACACCGGGCAGTTCCTTGCGCCGGTGCTGGCTGCGACATCGAAACCGTCACGCAAGAAGAAACGCGCGTAACGAAAAGGACTTTTGTCCGCAAAGAACGCAAAGGGCGCGAAAACGAGCATGTTATTTTTGCCTTCTTTGCGTATTTCGCGTCCTTCGCGCACAGATGCTCTTGCCATATCAAGGCACCCATGACCGACAACAAGAAATCATCCAGACAACGCGCGCCGCGTAAACGCGCAAAAGCCAAGGTCGTGGCGGAAGCCGCGTCGTCGCCTGCAATGCCCGTGAAGCCGGCAGAACAACCTTCGCCCTCGCGCGTGCTGGCCACCATCCCGTTGCACGTCCGCTGGCGCGATCTCGACGCCTTCAACCACGTCAACAATTCGTCCTACCTGACCTACCTCGAGGAAGCGCGCCTGCAATGGCTGCGTCAGGTTCCGGGTGAATGGTTCCACGCGCACGCGATGCCGGTGATGGCGGCGGTGGACCTGCACTACCGCAGGCCAATCGAATGGCCCGCCGAAATCGACGTGCTGCTGAGCTGTGAACGTCTGGGCAATTCCTCGATGACCCTCGGCAACCGCATCGTCGATCGCAACGACCACGCGTGCGTGTACGCCGACGGCAACGTGGTGATGGTGTGGGTCGATCCGGCGAGCGGCGCGTCGGTGCCGCTGCCGGAAGCGATCCGAGCGGCCTGTGTCTGAATCTCGCAATGCCGGCGAAGGCCGGCATCCAAATTCAACGGAAACATGGGGCCCGGCCGACGCCGGGACGACGACTTCATGTTGCTTGTTGTTGCTGCTCTTCCAGCGTCAACGCCACCTTGTCGCGCAAGTAAACGGGCAATGCCTGTTCCGGCGGCACGCCCTTGCCGGCCGCAAACAATGGCGCGGCCAGGCGCGCGACATCCCGTGCCTGCGGGTAACGGTCGCCGTCGGCCCAGCGCGGCGGTGACGGCAGGCGTTCGCGGATCGCGTCGCTGTACGCGCTCCAGCCGGTGCCAAGCACGTTCCATGCTTCGGTCCCGGGCAACTCCAGCGCGGATGCAGCCAGCACGCGCTCGGCGTCGAGTGGTTCGATCAGATCGTCCGCGTTGAAACGAAACACACCCGCGTAGATTTCCCCGCGGCGGGCGTCGATCGCGGCAAGGATCGCCGCGCCATTCCCGGGCGCCTGCATCGCAAGTGCCGCCAGCGACGATACCGGCACCACCGGAATGTCCAGCGCCAATGCCAGGCCCTGCGCCACCGAGATGGCGAGTCGCACGCCGGTAAAGGCGCCCGGCCCCTGGCCGACCGCGATCGCGTCGAGCTGCCTGCGCGCGATGCCCGCCTCGGCCAACAACTCCTCGGCCATCGGCAATGCCAGTTCGGCATGGCGGCGCGGCGCCAATTCGCTGCGGTCGATCAACGCATCGCCGTGCAGCAATGCGACCGAGCAGGCTTCCGTGGCGGTTTCGATGGCCAACAGGTTCATCGGCGCATTGTCGCAGAACCGCCACATGCGCCGTCATTCCCGGCAACCGCGACATGTTGCGGGTCGCCGATGTGGCTGGCGACGACGGCCGCGGGCCGTGCCATCAGAACCGGTAGATTGCGGCCAGTCCGTGGTCGGCCGGCATGCGCTCTGGCGGCACCACCACGACCTCGCCCCCGGCCTTGAGCACGCGTTCGCCAAGGTCATCGAGCAGGTCGTCGGTATCGGGGGCATCCAGTTTGCCGAGCGTGATGGCGCCGTCGGATGCCATCCGGCCGGGCACCTGCAGGCTCGCATCCAGCAGCAGCACGTCGATGCGCCCCGCCGCCGCGGCGCGCGCGGCATCGGCAAGATCGGCCGTGGCCTGGCCACGGGAACGCGCGGCATTGAAGCGCTCGATGAACCCGTCCAGCCGCGCGAGGTAATGCGGCAGCATGATTTCCCACGCACGCGCACGCAGTTCGTCCAGCGACAAATCGTCGGGATTCACGTCGATCGCGGCATCGAGCAGGTGCGGGTTCTGACTGACTTCGCGGAACAGATGGTGGTGTTCCGGAAGCGCGGCCAGCAGCAGCGGCAATCCGGCGGGCCGGGAATGGTGCTCGAGGATCCCGCGGTCGACGATCCGGAAAAACTGCTCGGTATCGGCGCGGATCGCGTCCTGCTTGACGTTGCTCTTGCCGTGGCGGCCCATCTTGCCCGCATCGCGGATCGGACCATGGGTGCGGATGTCGCGATCGCGGCTGTAGTCGCGCTCCAGTGCGGCCTCCAGCGAATCGGGCACTTCCGGGGCCAACGGGATTTCGTCGAGGTGGTCGCGATTGCCTTCGAACAGACGGGCGCGATGCCGGTCCAGGCCCAGCACGTGGAAACGCTCCGCCGATTGCATGATCCGCACCAGCGGCTTGGTGTGGAAACTGTCCGCGACTACCGCCAGCTCCGGCACCGGGCGCTGCAGTTTGTAGGCACGGAAAAAACCTGGTGCAGCCAGCACCGCCAGCCCGTCACGCGCATGGTTCCAGAACTGGACGTCGTCGGCCAGCGCGTGCAGCGGGTCCAGCAGCTCGCCGACTTCGCGTTTGGCGTATTTCTCGCGAAGCGAGCCGGCCAGGGTCTTCAGCAGGTTGCGATAGCGGATGGGATCCTGCGCCTTGTCCGGGTGGCTGCGGTGGGTGGGCTGGTAAAGCGAGAGGCAGGGCGGCTCGCGCGGGGCCAGGATCGCATCCGGATAGTCGTTGGCCAGCTGGTCCATGTGGGCGGGTCTCTCTTCTCGGATCCACTCCATGACATCTTGTCTCGATCGCTCGTTTTCAAGCTCGGACGACCCGGATCGCCGCAGGGAGAGGTCCTGCCGCAGGCATCGCGGGGCGGCCACGCGAAGCACAGAGACCCAACGTTGCGGCGCGCCGCTTTCCAGGCAACGGACGCTCCTCAAGCGGTCATGTCACCGAAAAACCGCTGCACGTCGGCGAGTTCGCGCGTGCGCGGCATCGGTGGCAGGCTGGCGAGGAACAATTTTCCGTACGACTTGCTGGCGATGCGCGGATCGCACAACACCAGCACGCCGCGATCGTGCACGTCGCGGATCAGGCGTCCCGCGCCCTGCTTCAGCGCGATCGCCGCGGCCGGAATCTGCCAGTCGCGGAACGGATTGCCGCCCGCGCGACGCACCGCGTCGAGCCGCGCCTGCAGCACCGGATCGTCGGGCGAGGCGAACGGCAGCTTGTCGATCACCACCACGCTCAGGGCTTCGCCGGCCACATCCACGCCTTCCCAGAAACTCGCGGCGCCCAGCAGCACCCCGTTGCCGGAATCGCGGAAGTCGGAAAGCAGTTGATGACGCGGCGCCGTGCCCTGCACGAACAGCGGCCACGGCGCGTCGGCCAACAGCTCGGCCGCCAGTCGCAACGCGCGATGCGAAGTGAACAGCAGGAACGCGCGACCCTTCGACGCTTCCAGCACCGGCCGCACGGTTTCGATCACACGCTGCGTGTAGTCGCGTGCTGCCGGTTCCGGCAACCCCGGCGGCAGCCAGCACAACGCCTGGCGCGCGTAATCGAAGGGGCTGCCGAGGTCCAGCGTCACTGGATCGACCAGGCCCATCTGGCGCGTGAAGTGATCGAAGTGTCCGGCGACCGCAAGCGTGGCCGAGGTGTGGATCCACGCCGCCTCGGTGGCGTTGCGCAACGTCCGCAATTGCGGCGCGAGATCCAGCGGCGTCGCGCTCAGTTCGAACCCGTGGTCGGACAACTCGTACCAGCGCACCTCGTCCTCGCCGTCGCGACCGGCGATCCGCTGCAGGCGCTGGTCCAGCACCACGCAACGCGCGTGCACGCTGGCGAGGCCCTTGGAACGCTCGGCCTGCCCCATCAGCGCGCCGGCCAGGTCGGCCAGCGCATCACCCAGGTTTTCCAGTGCCTCGGCCGCTCCCGCGTCGGCCTCCAGTTGCGCGAACGCGCCGCGCTTCGGCAAGGTGTCGAAGGCAAGCCGCGCCTTGCGCAGTGCTTCATTCACCGAGTCCAGCGCCGGCTGCAGCAACGCCAACGCGCCCGGCTGGCCCGCGCATTCGGCCAACGCGTCGGCGGTGAGTTCCTTCACCTGGCGCGCGCTGACGCCGACCGAAAAATACTGCCCCGCGAGCTCCGGCAACTGGTGCGCCTCGTCGAGGATGTAGGCCTCGGCCTCCGGCAGGATCGCCCCGAAACCTTCGCGTTTCAGTGCGAGGTCGGACAGCAACAGGTGATGGTTCACCACCACCATGTCGGCATCCTGCGCGCGACGGCGCGCCTTGAACACGAAGCAGTCGTCGTACAGCGGGCATTCCGTGCCGAGGCAATTCTCGGCGGTGGACGTGACGCGCGGCCACAGCGGCGAGCCTTCCGGCACTTCGATCAATTCCGCGCGATCGCCGGTACGCGTGCGCGCGCCCCACGCGCGCACCTTCTGCAAATCGTCCACCTGCGTGCGCGACCTGAACTGGCCCGATTCGATCGTCTGCTGCAGGCGATAGCGGCACAGGTAATTGGCGCGGCCCTTCAGCAACGCGACGTCGGCTTTCGCGCCCAGGATCGACAGCACGCGGGGCAGGTCGCGGTGGAACAACTGGTCCTGCAGGTTGCGCGTGCCGGTCGAGACGATCACCCGCTTGCTGGAGAGCAACGCCGGCACCAGATACGCGAAGGTCTTGCCGGTGCCGGTGCCGGCTTCGACCACCAGCGCGTCGCGGCTGTCGATCGCGTCCGCCACCGCATCGGCCATCCGCTGCTGCGTTTCGCGAGGCGCGAAGTTCGGCACCTCGCACGCAAACGGGCCCTCGGCGCCGAGCAGTGCAGAAGCGGCAGGATCGTCGACTACCTTGGTCACCCGGCAAGTATCGCGGAGCGTCGCCCCGCGCGAAACCGGAAATCTTGTTTGCGCGTTGGGGAATGGCTCCAGCCTGCCCGCTTCGACGCCGCAACGGATGCCATCCACTCGCAGGTGTGACGGCGGCCTCACTCCAGCCGCCGGCATCGGCGGTAGCGTAGCGGTTCGATCGCGCAGCCGGTTCGCAAGCCCGACTGCGAAATGGACATCAGGGGCCGAATGCGTGCATGGTGCAGGCATGGTGACTCCGCGAGCCGTCTGGCTGGATTTGCGGTGCATCCCGCAGCAATGTGGCCTCTGTCCGGATGCCGAGCCCTATTGCGACGCGCTGCGTATCTCACGGATCGAGGACATCCACGGCACCGTTGCAGAACACCGGCCGCAATTCTTCTGCATCGAATACGACTACCCCGACCAGGGACGTTTGCGGGCGGTGCCGCTGGTGCGGCACGGATTTCCCGAGCTGCCTGTGTTGATGTTCACCGAGTATCACTCCGAGGCGCTCGCGATCTGGGCGTTCCGCTCACGGGTCTGGGATTACAGGGTGAAGCCGGTCACCGCCGTGACCCTCGCTCGCCTGATCGAAGCCCTGACACATGCGGCCGAATCCGCGTCGTCGAACGGATGGCAGATCGACCCGTTTCCACCTGACCTGCTCGCACCTGCCGGGCATTTGCGCAAGCCGTTGATCGCGGCGCGCCATACCGCGGCAGCCATCGCGTGGATCAGCGAGCACTACGGAGAGCCGGTCCGCATCGAAATGGTGGCCGGGCTCTGCCATCTGTCCGAGTCGGAGTTCAGCCGCGACTTCCATCGTGAGCACGGGTTGTCGTTCCGGCGCTTCCTGCTGCAGTACCGCATCGCCAAGGCGCGCGACTTCCTGGCCGAACCCGACGCTTCGGTCTCGCAGGTCGCGTACGCGGTCGGCTTCAACGACCTGTCGCATTTCGGACGCATGTTCCGGCGCTTCGTCGGCGTGCCCGCGACCCAGTACCAGCGTCACTTCCAGCCACGCACGCAAGCTTCGTAGCCGATACCACCTGCTGCACACGGCGCAGAATCGTCCCATTCGAGCGCAGCTTGGTTCTAACCACGCGGCCTTGCCGCGCCGCATGCTCGCCATCCCCGTCACTGCGCGCCGAGTGGTGCGCGCCAAGGGAGGCGACCATGGCCAGGATCACCGGCGAACTCGATCTGAGCCAGATTCCGGACGAGCAATACAAGTCGGACCTGGATTTGCGCGTGGCCGTGGTGCGCGAGGGAAGCGTGCTCGGCTCGGCCGTCCTCAAGGCGGGAAGCGCGAAGCAACGGCGCCTGCCATTCGAGGTGGAGTTCGAGCCGCCGGTCCTCCCGGGGGCGCGCCTGCCCTGCCCGGTCGTCCTGGTCGCCGGGCCCAACCTGGCGGACCGCGAGTTCCTGTCCATCGACACCGTCAAGCAGGTGGTCGAACTGGCCCACCTCAAGGAACGCGGCACCGCGAAGACGGCCGCCGTCAGGAGCGCGGAACTGAAAATCGGCCGCATCGCGGTCGAACCGGCGATCTACTGGTGCTGGCTGATCTGCTGCCGGACCTACACGATCAATGGCCGCATCGTCTGCCGGCACTGGTACTACGATCCGAAGCTGCACCGCTGGCGGTTCTGCGACGAGCCGGTTCCCGGCGCGGTGGTCGAAGCCTGGGACGTGGATCGTTTCTGGTGGTGGTACTGGCGCGACCTGATCACCAGCGCCGTCACCGACATCAACGGCAACTTCCACATCAGTTTCCGCTGGTGCTGCCTGCGCTGGCTGCCGTGGCTGCGTCCCAACCCCGCGATCGACCCCGACATCCTGACGCGCATCCAGCAACTGCTCGCGACCGCGCAACCTCCGCTGCCGCCAATCCCGCCCGGCCCCGATCCGGACCCGACGGTGTTCCAGCAATTGCTGGGCGGCGCCGCGGGCCTGCCGGGACCGGTGCTGGCCGCCGCAACGCAAGGCGCGTTGTCGCTGCCCGCGGTGCAGCAGCCGGCCGGCGCGATTTCGGCGGAGGCCTTGCGCGCCACGCTGCCGGCTTCGCCCGAACTGGCGGCACTGCACGTCTGGCCGTGGTGGAACTGGAGCGATTGCGCGCCGGACGTGGTGTTCCGCGCCACCCAGCGCTGCGGCGACCGCATCAACGTGATCTACACGGAAACCAACGCGCAGACGCGCTGGGACATTCCGACCACGTTGAACGTGACCTTGATCGCCAACGATCTCGCGTGCTGCATCCCGACCTGCCGCGATCCGGAGTGCCCGGAATGCCTGAAGCTGACCTGGGTCGGCTGCACGCCGGTGGATTTGATCGGCGCCGACGCGGGGCCTCCGGACCTGCGCGGCTACGCGCGCACCCGCGCGGTGGACGCCGATCCATGGAAGGACAATCCGTTCTACGGATCGCTGCAGATACAAGGTGGCGTCGGCTGGGACGTGGACTACTTCAAGGTGCGGTACTCGAAGGACGGCGCACCGTGGGCCGACCTGCCGAGTCCGGCGTTCGGAGGATTCACGCGCAGCTACTGGGATGGCACCTCGTTCGTGGCGGTGGCCTTCACGCCCATCCTCAAGAACGGACAGTTGGTGATCGTCAGCCGTCATCACTACGAGGAGCTCAATCCGGGCATTCCGCGCTTCGGCGGACAGGTGATCTGGAACGATTACGCCACATTGTTCTATTTCGACACGACGCAACCGGGACTCACCCCCGATGCGCTGTACCAGTTGCAGTTCGACGGTTTCGCGGCGGACGCCTCCGACAACCTGATCGCGACGAGCGAGCGCATCCTGCCGACCTGCGGCGAAGACACTGCGGAACAGGTGTACTTGCGCATCGACAACCAGGCGATGCTGCACCCCGGCCCGTCGCTGCCTGCGCCGTGCAAGATTCCGCATGCCTGCGGCGGCATCATCCACATGTGCACGGTGGAGCCGGATTGCTGGATCCGCGAGATCTGGAAGAACGAGGGATTGCCGGGACAGGAATGCGTTTCGGCCTGCGACATCGCGCGACTGGAGCCCACCGACACCCTGACGATCCATTTCAGCGTCACGTGTCCGGCGACGGTGCAGGACGGCCATCTCGGCGGGTACTGGTTGCGGGCGGAGTACGGCGCCAACCAGGCCTTCTACATCACGGCGCCGTCGTACGTGGACGCAACCGGCGGCGTCGGCGCATTGGCCGCCGATCCGACCGCGGAGTTCGGACCGAGCTACAGCCAGGCGCTGGGCCAGGGCGCGCCGCGTGCGCATTGGTACGGCGGAGATTTCAAGGTCGTGCTGCACGGCTCCGATTTCCCGGAGTGCTGCGCCTACCTGTTCCGGCTGTGGGCATGGAAGCGCACCACCAACGGTTGTTCGGACCCGAGCGTGACGCATTTCAACCAGTTCGAGCTTTCGTTCACCGTGCTGCGCCCGGACCTGTGTCCGGGAGTATGCCCGCCGCCGCGCGCAGGCGGGGCGGACGGAGACGGCCCACGGTGACTGCGCGGGCAGCGGAACGCGAATCCAAAGGATCGTGAACGCCATCGACCCATGGTTCGCGCTTGCGCTGGCCGCGCTGGGAACCTGGCGGGTCACGCACCTGCTCGCGGAGGAAGACGGGCCGGCGGATTTGATCCTGAAGCTGCGATCGAAATTCGGGACCAGCGTGTTGGGAACCCTGATGGACTGTTTTCAATGCCTTTCGCTATGGATCGCCATCCCCTTCACTTTCATCGTCACCGGCCCGGCGCTGGCTTGGGTACCGGCCTGGCTGGCCGTTTCCGGCGCGGCGTGCCTGCTGGAGCGTCTGGGCCCGGAACGCACCGCACTGCAGGTGGAGCCGTCCCATTTTCCGGAGAACAACGAACATGTCGTGTTGCGGTCAAGGCCGGATGGCACTGAGAGCTAGTCAGGCGATTCAATCGCCGAGGGCGCCGCGCGTTGCGGTGGGCGGGATCGCGCACGTGGTCGGTGATGCCGCGCTGCGCGCCAAGGCGCCGATCCGCTACCTCGGCGCGGCTCCGATCGTGGTGCGTGGCGCCGTCAGCGGACATGCCTATCCATTCGCCGTCGGCCGCGCCGTGCAGTCCGTGGACGCCCGCGATGTCGCCGGGTTGCTCAAGAAAGGCATTTTTCGACGATGCACGTAATGCACGTGCAAATCGATTGCAAAGCCGACAGGAGATTCGCGATGGCCGCCCAGACCGACACCAAACAACAAACCATGCCCTGCTGCCCGGTCCTCGAACCGGACAAGGTGTGCGATGAACTGGATTTCTTCTACCGCCTGACCTACCCGGCCACGGCCGGCTCCCAGCCCGGCACGGTCGCGCTGCCGACCATCCCGGTCGAAGTCAAGCTGCATTTCCACCTGAAGCGCTGTCGCGGACCGCTCGCGCTGGGCGATCTGCTCTACACCACGACCTTGCTGCCGGGCGAGAAGGTGCGGCTGTTCACGTCCGACCGCCGCTCCAAGTTCACCTTCGACAGTGAGAGCAAGTTCGGCTATCGCAATTCGCAGTCGTCGGAAGAATCGTTCTTCATGCAGCAGATGAGCGACTCGCTGTTCGACGTGAATTCGCGCGACGAGGCCCACTCCAGCAACCAGTCGCATTCGCACGTGGACGGCAAGGCCGACGCCGGCGTGAACATCTTCGGCCTGGGCGGCTCGGCCAGCATGAGCGGCAATTTCGATTCGAATTCCGTTTCGGATTTCCTTGGTGAACACAGCCAGCACGCGCAATCCTCGTCACGCGCGGCAGAGATGGGCGTACGCAAGGCCTCCAGCGTGTCGATCGGCGAATCCGAAAGCCGCACGCATACCGAGAGCGAGTCGCAGGACCACTACGAATCCGCCTCGCGCGAGTTCCAGAACGGCAACGACTGCCACGCGGTGACGTTCTTCTTCTACCAGATCAACAAGACCCAGACGATCAGCTACACGCTGGAGTCCGTCGATCTGCGGGCGATGATGGACACCGACCCCGCCAACGACTTCACCCGGGTCGCGGCCAACCCGCTCGCGCCCAGCACCGGCGTCGGCGTGCTTTCCAACGGCGTGCTGTCCACCGACGCCAAGCGCAGCGCAACTTATCTGCAGGCCGCGACCAGCCCCTCCAACAGCGACCGGATCGGCGTCGCGACGGCGTTCCGATTGCAGATCCCCGTTCTGGCCGCCGCGTTGCGCGCGCAAGCGCTCAAGCAGGTGCAGGACGAGCTGGTGAAGGAAGGGCTGCTGGACAAGAACGGCAAGGTGTCCACCGACGCGCAGAAGCGATACTCATTCGTGCGGCAGTCGTCGCTGCCGACACCCGGCATCCTGGTCAAGGGCTGCCTCGATGATTGCAATGTGTGCGAGGACACGCGCCTGAAATCCATCCAACTCGACGTCGAGCGCAAGAAGCTGGAGAACGATCTGCTGCAGAAGCAGATCGCGCTGCTCGATAAATCGCAGGAGTACCGCTGCTGCCCACCGGCCCCCGATGCGGAGTGAGCAGGCGAACCGAACCCGGACGCCGGCGCCTGTTGAACCGCACTCCCGGGCCGCCGACACCGATCAACCACAAAATGGAGAACCGTCATGGCAACCTCAGGCGCGCGTGGAAGCAGGAGCGGCAGAAAGACGCGGGAACCGGCGGGATTCGTCCCGGAAACGCTGACCCGCAAGGGTTTCCGGATACGAGCCCTGGGTCCGCTGCCGGAGAGGTTCGACCCGATGAAGGCAACGGCCCGGCAGCTTGCGGCCTACCGGTTGCCACGCCGCCCCGACGCCAAAACCGAGCCGCAGTTGCGCAGGCTCTGGGACGGGGTGATGTCACGCACCCGGCTGTGGATTGCCCCCGAGTTCGAGCATCGCGAGCACATCAAGCACGGCCCGGCGCGTGGCTCCGGCCGTCGCGCCGTCAGCGCGCGTCTGGGTACGGCGGGCATTTCCAACGCCACGTCCAACAACTGGTCCGGTGCGGCGGACTTCTCGCCGGCCGGCAAGCCGTACGGCTTCGTCGGCGGCCAGTGGACCGTGCCGAGTCCGAACACCCGGACTGACGGCGCCTATTACGCGTCGGAGTGGGTCGGCATCGACGGCTGGAATTCCAACGACGTGCTGCAGGCGGGAACTGAAACCCAGATCACGAAGATCTGGTTCATCACCGCCGCGCAGGTCTACACGTGGTGGGAGTGGTTTCCCGCGGGCGAGGTGAAGATCGGCAACCTGCCCGTCTCGGCGGGCGACGTGATGTATTGCCTGATCTGCGCCGACACCACCAGCCACGCCACGGTCTACTTCAGCAACCAGTCGGAAGGCGTCGGCACGCGTTTCGAGATCACCCCACCGCGCGGCACGACGCTGACCGGCAACGTGGCCGAGTGGATCGTCGAGCGTCCCACGGTCGGAGGATCGGTCGCCAACCTCACCGACTATGCCGCGTGCTACTTCGACGAATGCATCGCCGGCGGCTCGGGGCGCATCGACAACCTCAGCGGCGCCTCGCTGATCACGATGACCGGCAACGGCGGTGCGACACTGTCGGAACCGACACAAGAGAACGACCACGTCGTCAAGCTGAACTGGCGCAAATCGAGCTGACCCTCCGGCTGCCCGAAACCATCACCCGCTTGCCGGCAAGCAGCGCCGGCACCCGATACGCCAAGGTCTTGCCGGTGTCGGCGTCGACCACCCGCCCATCGCGGCGGACGATCGCGTCCGCCGGCGCACCGCGCGAAACCGCGCGCGACTACGCGTCGAATGCCGCGGCGATCTTCTATCATGCCCCTTCGCGTTGCCGAAGGAACCGAACGTGGATCGCCGCGATTTCCTGAAGAGTGCCGGCCTCTCGGCCCTGGCCGCGGGGCTCGCGCCTGCCTCGGATGCCCTGGCACGCACCCAATCCATGCACCAGCCGGGCACCGCGCCGACGGCGGGCATCGTCGGCAAGGCCGACTACAGCTTGCGCATCGCCACCGGGGTGCTGGAACTCGGCCCCGAAAAACTCGTCTCGACCACCCTGTACAACGGCGATTTCCCCGGCCCGCTGCTGCGCTTCAGGCAGGGCCGGCGCACCGTCGTCGACATTTACAACGACACCGACCACGACGAACAGGTGCACTGGCACGGCCAGTACCTGCCCGACGACGTGGACGGGGCCGACGAGGAACGCACGCCGCCGGTCCCCGCACACGGCCATCGCCGCGAGGTCTTCACGCCGACGCCGGCGGGACTGCGCTTCTACCACACGCACGTGCGCGCCGGCGCCAACCTTGCGCGCGGGCTCTACACCGGCCTGGCCGGCCCCGTCTTCATCGAACCGAAGCACGAACCCGGCGCCTACGACCGCGAAGTGTTCCTGACATTGAAGGAGTTCCTGCCCTACCTCACGCGCATGGACAACGACATCCCGTTCATGGCGCCGGAGGGCATGGAGCTGCCGTTGGTGACGATCGCCGCCAACGCCGACCCCGGCGCCGGCAAACTGCCGCCGGGTTACGAACTGGCCTACGGTGCGTTCGCGATCAACGGCAAGTCGCTGGGACACGGCGAACCGATCCGCGTCAAGCGCGGCGAGCGCGTCTTGCTGCACGTCGTCAACGCCAGCGCCACCGACAACCGCAGCCTCGCGCTGCCCGGCCATGCCTTCAAGGTCATCGCGCTGGACGGCTGCCCGGTGCCACATCCGGTCGAGGTTCCGGTGTTGTGGATGGGCGCCGCTGAGCGCATTTCCGCGATCGTCGAGATGAACCATCCCGGCATCTGGGTACTCGGCGAAACCATCGATGCCGACCGCGAGGGTGGCATGGGCATCGTCGTGGAATACGCCGGTGCCGGCGGCGATCCGCAATGGCACGCGCCACCCACGTTCAAGTGGGACTATCGCCTGTTCGCCGATCCCGCACGCAAACCCGCGCGTCCCGACGAAACCATCGACATGCTGATCACCGCGCGCCAGAGCGCGGCGGAAGGCTTCGACCAGTATGCGATCAACGGCGTGCCCTACGACTGGAAGACGATGCCCGTCACGCGCAAGCTGCGCCTCGGCAAGCGCTACCGCCTGCGGTTCCGCAACGCCAGCGGCGACATCCATCCGCTGCACCTGCATCGCCACAGCTTCGAGCTCACCCGCATCCACGGCCAATCGACCGCGGGCGTGATGAAGGACGTGGTGCTGGTGCCGCCGTTCCAGACCACCGAAGTCGATTTCACCGCCGACCAGCCCGGCCTGACCCTGTTCCATTGCCACATGCAGCAGCACATGGATTTCGGGTTCATGGCGCTGTTCGAAACCGTGTGATCCGCAGGCCACGTTGCCGCTACACGTTCCGATTACATTGCCGCGCGTACGCTGCAATATCCTGATCCCGCCCAACATCGACTGGAGGTTGCAATGAACAAGTTGCTGGCTGCCGGCGTCGCCACAGCACTGGCGAGCGGACTCGCCTTCGGCGCAGTTGCCCAGACCCCTTCCGCGTCGAACGAAGTCGCCACCGCGCACGCGCATGCGCTGATGGCGGCCAGCGCCGACACGGTCGAAATCGGACACGCGCACCTGCACCACGTCATCAATTGCCTGGTGGGACCCAAGGGCAGCGGCTTCGACGCCGCCGCGGGCGAACCCTGCAAGGGCCAGGGCAATGGCGCGATCCCGGACTCGAAAGGCAACGCAGCACTCAAGGGCAAGCTGGAAAGCGCCCTCGCTGCGGCCGAGGCGGGTTTGCAGGCCACCGACCTGGACACGATCCACAGCGACGGCAACAAGGCAGCCGACGCGCTCAAGGCCGGCAGCGCGCCGGCATCCTCCAGCGCATCCTGGTGATCCCTCCTTGGCGCCACGCGGCCGCGGCCTGCGTCGCGGCCGCGCAAGCCGGCTGACGTGGATCATTCAAACCGACGCGCCGCGCACGCACACTGCGAAGTCCGCATCGGAACCCACGCCATGGCGACGCGCTACACAGGGCTTTCGGCCAATATCCTCGATGCCATCGGCGACACGCCGTTGCTGGACATCGACGGCATTTTCGCGAAGTGCGAGTTCCTCAACCCGTCCGGCTCGATCAAGGCACGCATCGCCAAACACATCGTCGAGCGCGCCGAAGCCAGCGGCCGCCTGAAGCCCGGCGACACCATCGTCGAAGCCACCAGCGGCAACACCGGCAACGCATTCGCGATGGTGGCCGCGGTCAAGGGCTACCGCATGCTCGTGGTGATGCCGGAAGGCCTGTCCAGCGAACGCGTCGCGATCTCGCGCGCCTACGGCGCCGAGGTGCTGTTCTGCGGCACCTTCCACGTCAACGATGCACTGGAGCGCGCGCGCGAACTCGGCAACCAGCCGGGTTTCTTCTTCCCCGGCCAGTTCGAGTCGGAATGGAACGTCGAGGAAAACCGCGAGTGGTTGGGCCCCGAAATCCTCGCGCAACTCCCGGACGGCCGCGTCCCCGACGCCTTCGTGCACGGCGTCGGCACCGGCGGCACGCTGATCGGCGTCGGCCAGGCATTCCGCAAGGTAAACCCGAACGTGCGGCTGTTCGCGATGGAACCTTCCGAATCGCGCACCATCCTGTGCGGCGAGGTCGCGCTGCACCAGATCGAAGGCATCTCGGATGGTTTCGTCCCCGGCATCTTCGCGCACCATCGCGACCTCGTCCGCGACACCACCGCGGTTGCGAGCGCCGAAGCGGTCGCGGAAATGCGCAAGCTCGCACGCACGCGCGGCCTGTTCTGCGGCCCGAGTTCGGGCGCGCACATGATCGCGGCGCGGCGAATCCGCGAACAGCATCCCGAGCTCGAGACCATCGTCACCGTGCTCGACGACGAAGGCGAAAAATACCTGCATGATTTCTTCATGCACCCTGCGCCGACCGACCACGCGCCGGTTCCGTTCCACTAGTCGTGCGATCGTCCCTGATCGCTGCCCACCCGGAGTTCAGAATCTCCGGCACGGTCAGAAACCAAATGACACCAGAACGGCCTTCCCTGGCCTGACTTTCCACAACAGCCGACAACTCTGGAGATTACGTACATGTCGCAACGCCTCAACTACGTCAAGGCTTCACCCGATGGCTTCAAGGCCATGCGCACGCTGCAAGCGCACGTCGATCAATGCGGCCTCGAACACAAACTGATGGAGCTGGTGAAGATGCGCGCCTCGCAGATCAACGGCTGCGCCTATTGCCTCGACATGCACTCCAAGGATGCCCGCGCCGCCGGGGAAACCGAACAACGCCTGTACCTGCTGGATGCATGGCGCGAATCGCCGTTCTACAGCGAACGCGAACGCGCGGCACTGGCATGGACCGAAGCGCTGACCCACATTTCGCAAAACGACGTGCCGGACGAACTGTACGAGGAAGTCCGCAAGCAGTTCGACGACAAGGAACTGGTGGACCTCTCGCTCGCGATCATCGCCATCAACGGCTGGAACCGCCTCGCGATTCCGTTTCGATCGGAACCCGGCCATTACCAACCGGGCGACCACGCCCAACGCAAGTAACCACCATGGCCACCGCCGCATCGCTGGACGATTTCAACGCGCTGCTCGCGGCATCACGGCAGCAGCAAGAACCGCAACGCTTGCTGTTCGTGTTCGCGCGCCGCGAGCTTGGCCAGCACGCCACCAACGCACAAAAGGAAAGCTTCGAACGCGGCGTCGGCGGACATCTGCAACCTTGCCTGTGCGTGGACAAGATGCCCGACGAGATCGCCAGTTTCGCCAGGCTCGCTGCCGAGTCCGAACAAACCGGCCAACACTGGGACATCGTGTTCGTCGGCGGCCTCGAAGGCCGCGGCGGCATCGCGCCCAACAGCGACGAGGCCGACCAGCCGCTGCGCTTCATGGTCAACGCCATCCACGACGGCCGGGTGGGCGAATTCGCGGCGTTCGACCGCGAAGGGCACGCGATCCGGTTCGTGTGATGCCGCCCGGACACCAGTGCCGGCCGCAGGAAAACCGCTTGACGCTCGCAGCCGTGGCCGCTGTAATAGCCGGTTCGTGATTGCCGCTCGCGCAAGGCGGGCAACAAAGCGGTCGCGGCCGGTCTGGCCAAGTAGCTCAGTTGGTAGAGCAGGGGACTGAAAATCCCCGTGTCGGTGGTTCGATTCCGCCCTTGGCCACCACTTCCCTTTTCAACCGATGCCCCACAGGGCGCGATCCAGGTCGGCATCGAGCCCGAACGCCTGCATCGGCACGCGGCCATTGCGCACGTCCACGCCTTCGGCGCGCAGACGCTTCGTCTGTTCGCGGAATCCGCGACTGCCGCGCGGCAGCGCGATGGTGCCATTCGAATGCAGCACCCGGTACCACGGCAATTGCATGCCGTCCGGTGAGTCGCGCAACGCCGCACCTACCAACCGCGCGCGGCCCGGCAGCCCGGCGCGCGCGGCGATCTGGCCGTAGCCGGCGACCCGTCCGGCCGGGATCGCCGCGATCGCGGCGTAGATGCGTCGGTAGCGTTCGTCCATCGCTGCTCGCCCGCGGGAAGACGAAAGCATAACCGCCCGGACCATCCGCCGGCGCGCGGCAAGCGGCGTATGCTGCGCGCGGTTACCCACGGAGCAAGTCCATGCATTTCGACCGCGCCTGCCATCCCGATGCACCGCATGAAAAATTGCACACGCCGAACTGGTTCGTTTCCAGCCTGATGCTGGACCGCGCGCTGGACGCGATCCTGCGCCGGGTGAAGAAACTCGACCGCAGCCACGACATCCCCTATCTCGCCGGCTACAGCATGGACGGCAAGACCATCTACATCGACCGCCACCTGCCCTTCAGCTTCAAGTACCGCGGACGCACCATCGACGTGGACCGCTTCCTGATCATGCACGAGGAAGTCGAGAAGACCCTGATCGACCAGCTCGACCTGCACTACCTGCACGCGCACCAGATCGCGACCCGCGCCGAAGAAGCCGCGGTGCGCGCCGAACGCGTTTCATGGCACGCCTACGACCGCTTCATGCAGAAGTACGTGAAAAGCATCGGCGACGAACGCCTGAAGAAAGTGCCGAAGGACCTGGACCTGAAGCCCTATCGCGATTACCACGATTGGGACCTGATGCGGCGGATGGAGCAAGCCGTTGATGCCGGCAAACTGCCGAAGGCTTCGCAAACGCTGCGCAATGAAATCAAGGCCTACAACTCGGCCTTCCGCGAGCGGCGCCGCGACGATGCGCGCACGACGAAGCGTGTCACGGCAATCAGGAAGGCGGGCAAACGCCGCTGACGCACTTCAATGCCTGGCGCGCCCGCCCCGGAGTCCGCGCACGATGCCGTAGACGCTGATGGCCAGCCAGGCGATTTCCAACAGCATCGCGGCAAGGTTGAACTCGTAAAACAGCGACACGATGATCGCCGCAGCGCCGATCGCATTCATCAACTGGTAGATCGGCCCGTTGCCTCGCAGCTTGTCCACCTGCAGCAGGAAAAACGCGAGCAGCACCAGCAGGGTACCGATCAGGCCGACGATGGTCGGCCAAGTGAAGGTCACACTCATTGTTCGCCCCTCCGTTGACGTACCGCCTCGAACAGCGCGACGCCCGTCGCCACTGAAACGTTGAGGCTTTCCATGGCGCCCGGCATCGGGATGCGCGCCAGGCGGTCGCACGCTTCGCGCGTGAGACGCCGCATCCCCTCGCCCTCGCCGCCCATCACCAGCGCGACCTTGCCCTTGAGGTCCACGTCGTACAGCGATGCCTGCGCTTCGCCGGCAAGCCCCGTCAGCCACACGCCCGCGTCCTTCATGTCGCGCAACGCACGCGCGAGGTTGGTCACTTCGATCAACGGCACGCGATCCACCGCGCCCGCCGACGCGCGCCGCACCACCGGCGTGATGCCGACCGCACGGTCCTTCGGAACGATCACCGCCGTCGCACCCGCTGCCGCCGCGCTGCGCAGGCACGCCCCGAGGTTGTGCGGGTCGGTGACGCCGTCCAGCACGAGGAAGAGCGCGTCGTCGGAATCCAGCAAATCCGCGAGATCGTGTTCGGATTTCGCCGCGGGCACCTCGTAGTTGGCGGCCACGCCCTGGTGCCGCGCATGACCGGAAACCTTGTCCAGCATCGCGCGCGGGCGCGCGTGCACGCGCACGCCCAGGCGTTTGGCTTCGTTCACGAGTTCGGTAACACGCGGGTTGTGCGTGCCCTGCTCGACCAGAACCTCGCGCACACGCGACGGATCGTTGGCGAGCGCGCCTTCGACCGGATGGATGCCGACGATCCAGGATTCGCTCATGACCTTCTCCCTCCCCCGCTTGCGGGGGAGGGTTGGGGTGGGGGGCAACCGAAGCGAAAATCCCGCATATTCATTCCTTGCTCGTTTGCACGCGATAACTGCCCCCATCCGCCTTCGGCACCACGGAGTTTTTGGCCATGGATGGCGGCTTCCCCCGCAAGCGGGGGAAGGAATCATTGCTCACCAACCGGAAATCGATCCGGCGATCCTCCATGCTGGCGCGCAGCACCTGCACGCGCACCGCGTCGCCGAGCCGGAACACCGTGCCGGTACGCTCCCCGCGCAATTCGTGCCGGCGTGCGTCGAAATGGTAGTAGTCGTTGCGCAACTGGGTAATGTGCACCAACCCCGACACTTTCGATTCGGTCAATTCCACGAACAGTCCGAACGAAGTGACGCCGGTGATGATGCCGTCGAACTCGGCGCCGACGTGCTGCTCCATCCACGCGCACTTGTAGCGCTCGTCGACGTCGCGCTCGGCTTCCTCGGCGCGCCGCTCGGTGCGCGAGCAGTGCGCGGCCATGGTCGCCATCTTGCTCTCGGTGTACAGGTACGCGGCCGGCTTGCCGCCCGCCAGCGCGTAGCGGATCGCGCGGTGCACCAGCAAATCGGGATAACGCCGGATCGGCGAGGTGAAATGCGCGTAGGCGTCCAGCGCCAGGCCGAAGTGCCCGTGGTTGGCCGGCTGGTAGCTGGCGAGGCTTTGCGCGCGCAGCAGTACGCTGCGGAACAACTCGGCGTCGGGGCGGTCCGCCACACGCTTCAGCAGCGCAGCGAAATCGCGCGGCCGCACTTCGCTGACCGGCGGCAGCTTCAACTTGTATTCGCGCAGGAAAGCCAGCAGGTCTTCGTACTTGTCGGCGGGCGGCGGCGCGTGCACCCGGAACGGCGCGGGGATTTTCTTCTTCGCGAGGAACTTCGCCGCCTCGACGTTGGCGGCGATCATGCATTCCTCGATCAACTTGTGCGCGTCGTTGCGTTCGTGGGAACCCAGCGAAACCACCTCGCCCTTGTCATCCAGCCGGTAGTCGACCTCGCTGGTCTCGAACTCGATGGTGCCGCGACGTTTGCGCGCGGCATCGAATGCCTTGTATAGCGCGTGCAGGTGGTCGATGTGCGGCAGCAGCTTGCCGAGGCCGCGCCGCGCTTCGGCATCGCGTTCACCGATGGCGCGCCACACCCCGTCATAGGTCAGGCGCGCGTGCGAACGCATCAGGCCCGGATAGAACTTCGATCGGGTCACCTCGCCGGTCGCCCCGACACGCATCTCGCAGACCATGCACAGGCGCTCGACGTCCGGGTTCAGCGAGCAGATCCCGTTGGAAAGCGTCTCCGGCAGCATCGGCACCACGAACCCGGGGAAATACACCGACGTCCCGCGCTGGTACGCCTCGTCGTCCAGCGGGGTCTCCGGTTGCACGTAGTGCGACACGTCGGCGATCGCGACCAACAGCTTGAAGCCGCCGCCACGCACCGGTTCGGCGTACACCGCATCGTCGAAATCGCGCGCGTCGGCGCCGTCGATGGTCACCAGCGGAACGCCGCGCAAGTCCACGCGTCCCGCGTGTTCGGCCGACGTGACGCGCGGCTCGACGGCTTCGGCGGCGCGCGTCACCTCGACTGGCCATTCGTGCGGCAGGCCATGGCTCTCGATCGCCATCTCGACGATCAGCGAAGGCGCCAGCCGCTCGCCCAGCACCGACACGATGCGGCCGATCGGTCCACGTTGCGACGTCGGCGGTTCGGTGATTTCGGCGATCACGATCTGGCCCGCGCGCGCGCCGTTGCGCGCATCGTGCGGGATCAGCACGTCCTGGTGCAGACGGCGATCGTCGGGATCGACCACCACCACGCCGTGCTCCTCGACCACGCGCCCGACCAGCCGCGGCGCGCGCCGTTCCAGCACTTCGCGGATCGCGCCCTGGCGGCGTCCGCGCCGATCGACGCCGACCACCGACGCCAGCACCCGATCGCCGTGCAGCACCTGGCGCATCTGCGCCGGCGAGAGATACAGATCGTCGCCGCCCTCGTCGGGGCGCAGGAACCCGTAGCCTTCCGCGTTGGCCAGCACCGTGCCGGTGATCAGGCCGATTTTCTCGGCGGGCGCGACGCCGCCGCGACGGCTTTCCAGCAACTGGCCATCGCGCAGCATCGCGCGCAGGCGCTTGTCGAGCGCCTCGCGGCGCACATCGTCACGGATGCCCAGTGCTTCGGCGATGGCATCCGCACGCAACAGGCTGCCGCGTTCGGCCAGCAATGCGAGGATCGCCTCGCGACTCGGTATGGGATGTTCGTAGCGCCGCGCCTCGCGCTCGGCGTGCGGATCGACGAAGCCGCCATGCGGCTTGCCGTGCTCACGCGCATGCGGATTCTTCGCGGCCGGCGTGCGCGAACGCATCGGCCGGGTTGGCGGCGATGCGGCGGCTGGCTTGCGGGTGGGCTTGTCCGCGCGCTTGCGCGTCGGGCGGGAAGGCGGACGCTGGCGTCTTGGCATGCCGCCAGCGTCGCGGAGCGGCTCGCGGAAATCAAGCGCCGTCCTGCGCGCGACGACTTTGAAACCCCTGAAGAACCGTCGCGAGCGAAGGCAGTGCCATCCATGGCCACAAACATTCCATGGTCGCCGGAGCGCAGCAAGCGGAGCGTACACACCAGTACGTGAGCATTGCGAGCACCGCCGACACGCAAGCTGCCGAGCGCAGCAGGTTATTCAGGGGTTTTACGGCGCCTTGCCGGCCTGCAGTTTCTCCACGATCTCGAGCGAGCGGTGCACGTGCTGGTCGGGGCTCAGGTGGTCGTCCTTGGACGACAGCCGCGCCACCACCTTGCCCGCGTGGTCGAGCACGAACGTGGTGCGTGGCAGGAAACCATGGGTCACCGGCTTCCCGTGCACGTCGGTCACGCCCTGCTGCGGCGGCATCATCGCCAGTCCATACGTGGCCGCGATCTTGCCCGCGGGATCGGACGCGACCGCAAACTTGCCGGCGCAGTATTTCGGGTCGGCCGAAAACTGGTTGAGCCGCGCCACCGAATCCGCCGACACGCCGATGATGGTGGCGCCGGCCTTGGCGAATGCATCCGCCTCGGTCGCGAAGGTGTGCGCTTCGAGGTCGCAACCACCGGTATAGGCCGCCGGGTAGAAATAGACCACCACCGGACCCTTGGCGAGCGCCTGCTTCAACGAGAAGTTGAAATCCTTGCCCGCGAGGCTGGCCGTCGCGGTGAAATCGGGCGCCATCGCGCCGGGATCCAATGCCTTCGATTCACTGGCCGCCAGGACGGGAACAGCAAGCAGCAAAGCCAACGCACCCGCGACCACCACACCCACGAATTGCCTGTTCATCGCCAAACCCTCCAGAGATACGTTTCACGGTAGCACGGCCGACCGTTCCGGGTTAGTGCACTGCCGACCCGCCACGGTTGCATTGACATCCGGGCCGCCCGACCGCTATCGTACGCGGCTCGCTGGCGCCCTGCGCCGCGGCCAAAACCCTGCCCGGGTGGCGGAATTGGTAGACGCACTAGTTTCAGGTACTAGCGGGTAAAACCGTGGAGGTTCGAGTCCTCTCCCGGGCACCACTGCACCATTCCAGCAATTCCCATCCATTCCAAGAATTGCCTTGAAACCCGCGCCCGTCGCGGGTTTCTCGTTTCTTGCCTACCCAAGGCGTTTTCATCCAAGCGTGCACCTCGCAGGGAGACAGGCAGGGACACAGCCCAAATGAGCTTCTTTCATGGAGGCACCACGGTGGCCCCGCTGCCGCCGCTGTCTTGACGGTGCCGTAACACGCCCGGGACGAAACTTTCCACACCCCAGACACAGCGTCCATGACGCAGCAGGTGCAGCATGCGTTCGCATCGTTCCATGGGTGTTTTGGCGGGTTTGTTGCTGGCGGCCGGCGCCGCGATGGCGGGCGGGTTCGACGGCGGCAAACCCTTCGACATCAGCACGCCGCAGAGCTTCCAGGAGCAGGCCGCACAAGTGCGCGCGGGCCTGGGCGTCGGCGGCGAGTACGCGTTTCTTTCCGCACCGGATCGCACACGGGTCGAGCGCGAGATCGCCGCGATGGACACCTTGCTCCAGCTTCACGGCAGCATCGAGGCCATGACCGGCGCACAACGGGTCGATCTTTACAACGCGCAGGAATCGGCCAACATGATCCTGACGCGCGGCCGTGCGGGCACCACCCGCTGCGCATGGACCCAACCGACCGGATCGCACGTTCCGCGCACGCACTGCTGGTCGGTACAAACCGAGTGAGCACGGCGCCGCGGGATGCCCGGACCGCGTGATTTTCATCCATGCGTCCGACTGCGTGACGAAACGCGTCACGGTTTTTTCCCGCCACCCGAATCCGTGGCCGACAGTACCGCAAAGCTGCCGCCCCAGGCGCGCGGATAGGTGGTGCTGCGGATGAAGTTCCGGGTGCTGCCGCGGTAATCGCCCTGGCCCGGAAGGATCTGGATCATCACCGGACCACCCTGCTGGGCATCGATTGCGCCCGCGTGCGCCGCCGCGGCACAGATCGACGAGGCATCCGTGTACACGCCGCTGCCCGCCACCGAATCCGGCACCGGTTTGCCGGCGGGGCAGCGGAACAGATAACTCTTGCCGTTCATCCCGCGCAGGTTCAGATCCAGCGGGCTGGTGCGCCAGTCGATCATTGGAGGTTGCGCCGTGTGTGCCCGCTGGCAACTCGCCAGCATGCCCGCAAGTGCGAACACCGCGAGGGACCGGAGCGCATTCATGGCAATACGCGCGTATTCGTGTCGTCGTACTTCGGATCGCGCCGCAACCCGGGTGCCTGCGGATCGCGGCGCGGCCGTCGTCACGCCTTGCGGCAAGTTTCCTCGTCGGTCTTGACCCACTTGCCGTGCTTGTCCTTCATCGTCCCGGTATGGCTCGACATGCCCGAGTCACCGTTGGTGAAGGTGTCGCGGAAGACAAGCCCCTCGACGCCCTCGGCCCTTTCGTCGAAGGTGATGGCGTTGCCCTGCCAGCCCTGGCTCGTGCCCATGCTGTAGGGAGCCCCGGAGTTGTCGAAAGTTACTGCGATGAATCGCTTCTTCGCCTTGTCGTAGCCGATGTATTGCACGACGCTGAAAGGCTTCGGGTTGGCCGTGGTCGTGTCTTCGTCGTAACGGATCACGACCCAGTGGCCATCCAGCGTCTTTTCGCCGTGGAATTTGCCGGTCGTGGCGTGCCCGGGATGTTTGTCCATCGCCATCACGTTGCCGGTGCAGGTGCCGTCGCCGACGAAACGATCGAGCTGGCCGGACGGCGGCGACGCTTCCGCGGGTTGTGCCAAAGCCTGGCCGACGAACGGCGCGGACGCGCAAACCAGGGCCGTGAAAATCGCGAGACTTGTACGTTTCATTGCATGTCCTCCGGTTGAAGGGATCCCGTTGCAGCAAGGCGAGCAATCGCCGTTTCACGAAAACCGAAGAGGAACCCGGACCGCTTGAACCAGGCCGGTCGATCCGGTTCGTTCCCCGTGCTGCAACCTGCGCCATCCGACAGGTTCTGTCATTGCCGCCGCGCTGGCAGATTTCTGGCAAAATTCCTGCCCCCTTCCTGCCACGGGCCAAGGCCGTGTCAGCGCAGGAAAATCCGGTCTACCGCTTCGCCGATTGCGAACTCGATCCGCGCGAGCGCCGACTGACGGTGCGCGGCCAGCCGGTCACGCTGACGCCCAAGGTTTTCGACACGCTGGTCTTGTTGGTCGAACGCGCCGGGCACTTGGTCAGCAAGGACGAACTGATGTCCGCGCTGTGGCCGCGCGGTTTCGTGCACGAATCCAACCTCACCAAGCACATCTGGCTGATCCGCCACGCATTGGGCGACGGCGAGGACGAAGGGCGCTGCATCGAAACCGTGCCGAAGCTGGGTTACCGCTTCGTGGCGCCGGTACAAAAAATCGCATGTACCGGAGCGGCCACCGGGACGACCCACGAGCTGGACGGCAGGAAATCCACGTCGACCGACCCCGCATGGGTTGCGGCTGCGTCGGGTGCCGTACCCACGATCCGCCGCAGCGATAACTTGTGGCTGAGCGCAACCGGCGTGGCCCTTGTCGCACTGCTGGCCGGCGTGCTCTGGTGGCGCAACCCACGCGTCGCACCCGCGCGCAGCCTTCGGGTTTCGGATCCAGGGGCGATGGCGATCGTGGATTTCAGCAACCTCTCGGGCAATGCCAAGGACACGTGGCTGGGGCCTGCGCTGGAGCGGATGCTGGCGACGGAAGTCGCGGCCAGCGGCAGGCTGCATGCGGTATCGGAAGAACTGGTGCGCCCCGCGCGTGCCGACCTGCCGAATCCCGAAGCGGGTGGCTATGCGCCGGCGAGCCTGCAAACCCTGCAGCGCCGCCTCGGCGCACGCTACGTGCTGAGCGGCGCGTACCTCGTGACGGGCGAATCCGATACGCCGCGCTTACGGGTCGACCTGACGGTGCAGGACGCACAATCGGGCGCGGCGTTTGCCACGCTGTCGCGGGAAGGCCCGGTCAACGACCTGCCCGGCCTGGTCGCGCGGATGGGCAGCGACCTGCGCGTGCGCTTCGGCGAGCGCGTCGATCCCGCGATACTCAAGCGGATCGCCCTTGCGCAACCTGCCAGCGCGGAAGTGGCGAGGCACCTCGGTTTCGCCCTGCAGGCGCTGGACCAGTTCGATGCCGCGCGCGCGCGCGACGAGCTGCTGCAGGCGATCGCGCAGGCGCCCGGCTACGCACCAGCCTACATGCAGCTGGGGCGCGCGTGGGCGATGCTTGGCTATCGCGCCAGGGCGGTCGCTGCCTCGCAGCAGGCCGTGCGGTACGCGGAGGATTTGCCGGACGAAGTACGATTGCAGATCGAGGCACAGCAGTTCACGATCCAGGACGCCCACGCGAAAGCCGCCGGCACGTTGCGCGAGCTTGTCACGTTGCGTCCCCTGAATCCCGATTACCGGTTGCAATTGATCGGAACATTGATCGCTGATGCGAAATACGACGACGCGATCGCCGCGTTGGCCGCGACGCGCAAGCTGTCGGCCGCCAGCGAGGATCCGCGCATCGAGCTTGCCGCCGCGGACATCGAATTCGCGCGCGACCGACGCGCCGCCGCGATTCCGCATGCACGGCAGGCACTGCACCAGGCGCAACGGCGCGGCGAAACGGGCCTGGTCGCCGAAGCGGAATTGCGCCTCGGCAGCGCGCTCGACCAGGGCAATCGGGCGGAACCCGCGTTGCGCGCCGCGGCCGCGGATTACCATCGCATCGGCAACCCCCACGGCGAAGCGCACGCGTGGCAGAACCTCGGCAACCTGCAGGCCACGCGCAACCAGGTCGCCGCCGCGCGCGAAACCTACCAGCGCGCGATGACGATCTACCAGGGCGTGGGCGACTTGGGCGGAGAAGCGGCGATCTACGACAATCTTTCCAACATGCTGTGGCAGTCGGGCGACCGCGACGGCACCGAGACCGCGTTGCGGCAGGCGCTGGTCATCGCGCGCGAAACCGGTGACCCGGTCCGCGAGGCGTGGACGCTGACCGGACTCGCGACGGTGCTCGCGGACGAATCCGCAAGTGACGAAGTGGCCGGCATGTATCGCGCGGCGATCGCGCTGGACCGGCAAGCCGGCGCGCGCGGACACCTGGCCTTCGCACTCTCGACGTATGCGGATTTGCTGCGCGTGCGCGGCGATCTGCAGGCCGCGCGCGCTGCGTGCGCACAGGCTCAGGAAACGGAACAGGCGCTGGACGCCTCGTCGCGCACGCAGGCGGTGGCATTCGAATGCGCCGAGGTCGCGCTCGACCGCGGCGACGTGGATGCAGCGGCTTCATCGTTCATGAAAATCGAGAGCCTGGCCGCCGCGGCCAGGGACGACTTCACCGCCGCCAACGCGCAACTGGTGCTGGGGCAGATCGCGATGGGGCGCAGGCAATGGCGCGACGCGCGCGGCGTGTTGCAGAAATCGCTGTCGGGCTGGATCGCGCAACAGGAAAAAACCGGCGAGGCCACGGCGCAGGGACTGCTTGCGCTGTGCGATGCGGAACTCGGCGACACGGCCGCGCGCGGCACGGCGCATGCGCGCGCACGCGAGTTGCGCGCCGGCATCAACCAGCGGCAGGAGGCATTCACGCTCGACGTCGCGTTGGCGGAACTTGCCGGGACGGACGACAGCCCGGATCAAGCCCTGGCATCGCTGCGTTCGCTCACGGACGAAGCGGACAGACGCCACTGGATCGGCTACGCGTTCGAGGCACGGCTCGCGCAGGTGCGCTTACTGGAGCGCGGCGGTCATGACGTCATCGCGAAAACGACGCGCGACGCGCTGAACACCGACGCACGCAAGGCCGGTTTTGGCTGGGTCGGCCAGCGCGCGGCGCTGTTGCACTGATCACACCTGCAGGCGATCGCCTTCGCGCGCGACCAGCTTGTACAAGGCCGGCATCAGGAAGATGCCGATCGCGAGTCGCGAGATCATCCCCGCCACGATCACCAGCGCGAAGGGGCGCTGCGAATCGGTGCCGACGCCGTGCGCAACCGCGGCGGGCAGCAAGCCCAGCGCCGCCACCAGCGCGGTCATCAGGATCGGCCGCAGGCGCAACACTGCGGCTTCGTGCGCGGCGAGCAGCTTGTCCATGCCGCCCAGGCGCAATTCGTTCGCGCAGGAGATGTAGACCACGCCGGTCAGCACCGATACGCCGAACAGCACGATGAAACCGATCCCCGACGATACCGAGAACGGCGTGCCGGTGACCCACATCGCGAACACCGCGCCGACCGGCGCCGACAGCAGCACGCCGACCACCGTGATCAGCGGGAACTTGAAGTTGCCGTACAGCACGAACAGCAGGCCGAAGATCACGATCACCGTGAGCGGCAGGATCACCCGCATCTGCGCGCGCGACGCCGTGTATTCCTTGTATTCGCCGCCCCATTCCATCCGGTAACCCTGCGGCAGTTTCACGTCCTTCGCGACCCGCGTGATCGCGTCGTCCACGGCGCCGGCGAGGTCGCGTCCCGACACCGAGAACTGCACGCCGATGTAGCGCGAGTTGTTTTCGCGATAGATGAAGGACGCGCCGTTCGCGACCTTGATGCTGGCCAGTTCCTTCAACGGAATCTGCTGCCCGCCCGGCGTCGCCACCGGGATATCGCCGATTTCCTCCGGATTGTCGCGGAAGCGCTGCTGCAGGCGCACGACGAGGTCGAACTGCTTGTCGCCCTGCACCACTTCGCTGGCGACATCGCCGCCGATCGCGGCGTTGATGAGGTTGTTGATGTCGTCGACATTCAAGCCATAGCGCGCGATCTTCGCGCGGTCGATGTCGATCGCGAGGTTGGGCTGGCCGAGTTCGTGCACCAGCGTGATGTCGGTGATGCCGCGCACCTTCTCCATCACCGCCTTGATGGCCTTGCCTTCCTTCTGCAGCACCTGCAGGCTCGGCCCGTAGATCTTCACCGCCAGCGCGCTCTTCAGGCCCGTCTCGGCCTCATCCACTGCGTCCTCGGCCGGTTGGGTGTAGTTGAACTGGATGCCCGGGAATCTTTCGAGCTTCCTGTCGATCGCGGCGATCAAGGCCTGCTTGTCGCGGTATTGGCCTTTCCATTCCGAATACGGTTTCAGGCCGACGAAGAACTCGTCGTTGAAGAATCCGGTCGAATCGGTGCCGTCGTCGGGACGACCCAATTCCGACGTCACCGTGGTGACGACCGGGAACGACATCAGCACGTGCCGGATCTCGGGCGAGATTTCCGAGGCCTTCTCGAACGAGATGGAGTACGGCATGGTCGCGCGCACCCACAACGCGCCTTCGTCGAGATTCGGCATGAACTCGGCGCCGATGCCCTGCATCATCAGGAACGCCAGCGCCAGCAGCACCGCCGAACCTGCGGTGACCCGCCACGGCACGCGTTGCGCGCGTTCCAGCCAGCGCACGTACCACGCCTTGAATTTCTCGTAGATCGCGTTGCGGCGTTCGCGCACGCCCTTGCGCATGAAGATGCCGCACAGCACTGGCAGCAGCGTCAGCGTGACGATGAGCGAGCCGACCAGCGCGAAGATCATGGTGTCGGCCATCGGCTTGAACAGCGTGCCGGACGGCCCGGTGAGGAAATAGATCGGAAGGAAACTCGCGACGATCACCGCGACCGCGTACACCAGCGGACGGTCGATCTCGGCGGCGGCGCCGAGGATCACTTCCTTGATCTCGTACTCGGTGCCACGTCGCGCCGCGAGTTCGCGGAAGATGTTCTCGACCATGAAGATCGCGCCATCCACGAGGATGCCGAAATCCACCGCGCCGATCGACAGCAGGTTGGCCGAGGCGTTCTTCAAGTCAAGGCACAGGAACGCGAACAGCAAGGCCAGCGGCACCGTCACCGCCACGATCAACCCCGCGCGCAGGTCGTACAGGAAGAACACCAGCACCGCGATCACCAGCACCAGGCCGACCGTGAGGTTGTGCATCACCACGCCCTTGGTCTGGTCGATCAGCGTGGTGAGGTCGTAGAACGGGTGGACCTTCACGTCCTTCGGCAGGATCGTTTCATTCAATTCCTTCGTCTTGGCCTCGACCGCCTTCAGCACGTCTTCGGTCTTGGATCCGGTCAGCGCCAGGATCACGCCTTCCACGGCGTCGTCCTGGTTCATGTAGCCGAACTCGCCGAGGCGCGGCGCGATGCCGATCTTCACCTTCGCGACGTCCTTCACCAGCACCGGCGTGCCGTCGTGCATCGCCAGCACGATGTTGTCGATGTCCTCGGGCGTCCTGATGCGGCCGAGCCCGCGCACGTAGAAGAACTGCCCGCCCTGCTGGTAGAAGCCGCCGCCGGCGTTGCTGTTGTTGGCGGCGAGCGAGGCCTCGACCTGCGACACGCTCAAGCCGAGCCCGGCGATCTTCACCGGATCCAGCAGCACCTGGTATTGCATGGTGCCGCCGCCGAACCCCGAATCGTCGGCCACGCCCGGCACCGAACGGTACTGCGGCGCGACCACCCAGTCCTCGAGCGTTTTCAACTCCATCGGCGAGCGGTCGGTGCTCTGCAGCACGTAGCGGTAGACCAGCCCCGACGGCGGCGACATCGGCGAGATCGACGGCGACACGCCGCTCGGCAAGGTGACTTGCGGCAAGCGGTTGTACACGCGCTGGCGCGCGAAGTAGTGGTCCGTGTCGTCCGAAAACGTCAACGTGACGTCTGACAGGCCGTACAGCGAAATCGAACGCTTGGTGACGAGGCCCGGGATCGCATTCATGCCGAGTTCCATCGGCACCGTGATCTGCTGCTCGACTTCTTCCGCCGAATGCCCCGGCCACTGGGTGATGATTTCCACCATCGGCGGCGACAGGTTGGGGTAGGCGTCCATCGGCAGGACCTTGTAGGCCCACACGCCGGCCGCCGCCATGCCCAGCGACAACAGCACGATCAACAAGCGCTGCTGCAAGGCGAACGCGACGATGCGGTTGATCATCGAAGCGTTGCGCGACGCTTCGTTTCCCGGCGGTTGCGCGCTCATTGCGACTGGATGAATTGCAGGAAGATGCTGCCGTCCACCACCACCTTGTCGCCGTGGTGGAGTCCTTCCGGAATCACGTAGCGGTCGTCCACGCGCGCGCCCAGCGTGACCGGGCGGCGCGCGTAACTGCCGTCGGATTCGACCACGTACACGAACGGCAGGTTTTCGTCGTCGCGCAGCACCGCGGTCACGGGGACCAGCAGTCCGTGGTGCGGCGCGTGCGACTGGATGCGCACCGTCACGTACATCTGTTTCTTCAGCACGTCGTTGGCGTTGTCCACGTGCACGCGTGCCGCGACCGCGCGCGTGTCCGGATCGATCACCGCGCCGACATTGGTGACGGTGCCGTCGATCGGCTTGTCGCCATCGCCCGTCACCACGGCAGCCGGATCACCCACCCGCACGCCTGCGGCGTCGCCACCGAAGACATTCGCCATCACCCACATCGTCGCGGTGTCGGCGATGGTGAAGCACGGCGTGGTGCCGGCGGCCAACGTTTGTCCCGGCGCAATGGATTTCGCGACCAGCGTGCCTGCGATCGGCGCGCGGATCACGCCCTGCCCGCCCGCCACGGTTTTCCCGTCGCGGATGGCCGCGATGGCTTGCGGGTCCATGTGCAACGCCACCAGCGTTTGCAGCGCGGCGGCGCGATTGGCGTCGGCGGTCGCGGCATCGGCCTGCGCCTGCGCGTTCTCGCGCTCGGAAATCGCCTGGTGCGCGAACAGGTCGCGATCATTCGACGCCACCGCGTCGGCCGCCTTCGCGGCCAGCACCGTCTGCCGATAGGCGCCTGCGGCCGTGGCGAAATCGGGCGAGGCCACTTCCGCGAGGGCCTGCCCTTTCGCGACGTGCTGGCCTTGTGTCACCAGCACCTTCGTCACCGCGCCGGAGAACGGCGCCAGGATGTCGGTCGCGCGGTTGCGATCGAAATCCACCACGCCGGTCGTGGTGATGGTGGCGTGGTACTGCGTCACCGCGACCGTGACGACGTGGATGCTGGCTTGCTGTTCCTTCGTCAGGGTGACGTTGTGCGGCGTGGTGGATGACTCCACGGACTGCGGGTGACCCGAGCACCCGGCGAGACACGCCGCAAAAACAACCGCGAGCATGGTGCCCATCGCGCGCAACGGCGGCGTACCGCTTTTTCCCCTCTCCCTCCGGGAGAGGGTGGCGCGCAGCGCCGGGTGAGGGTTCGAAATACCCGAAAGGATGAGACGCTCGCGCAGGGTTGCAGCACCGGGCTGATCCGAACCCTCACCCCTGCCCCTCTCCCGGAGGGAGAGGGGTTCAATTTCGTCCATCACATGATTATTCGAGTTCATCTTGTGCCCATTTCAGGGTGGTGCCACCAGCCGCCGCCCAGCGCCTGGTACAGCGCAGCGGTGTCGGCGAAACGATTGGCCTCGGCCGTGACCAGCGCGATCCGCGCCTGCTGGTACGCCTGTTGCGCGGCCAGCAATTCGAAGGTGCCGATGTAGCCGTGCCCGAGTTGCAGGTGCGACAGGTCCAGCGTGGTCTTCGCGGCCTGCTCGGCTTTCGCGGCGGCCTGCAGACTGCGGGCATCCTGGTCGAGCGCGACCAGCGTGTCGGCGACGTTCTGGAACGCCATCAACACCGTGCCGCGGTATTGCTCGGCGGCCTCGACGTACGCTGCCTTGGCGGCGCGTTCCTGATGCATGAGCTGCCCGCCTTCGAAGATCGGCGCGGTCAGCGACGCTGCAATGCCCCAGAAGCCGGTGCCCGAAGTGAACACCCTGGATATCTCGAGCGCGGTGCTGCCGGCATTCGCGGTCAGCTCGATCTGCGGCAGTCGCTCGGCGGCGGCAATGCCGATCGCGGCGCTGGCCGCGTGCAGGTTGGCGCGCGCCTGGCGCACGTCCGGACGCTGGGCGACCAAGGTCGACGGCAGGCTGACGGGCAGGGTTTCGGGAAGGCGCAGATCGGCGAGCGTGAACGATTCCACCTGTGCCTGATCGGGAAATTCGCCAACCAGCACCGCCAGCGCGTGCCGCGTCGCGGCCAGTTGCTTCACCAGCGCGGGCAGGCCGGCTTCGGCCTGCGCAAGCTGCGTCTGCTGCGCGGCCACGTCCAGCTTGCTGGCATCGCCCTTCTCGAACCTGAGCTGCAGGATCGCGAGGCTCTTCTTCGCGATGTCGACGGACTCGCGGGTGGCGTCGACCTGTTCGCGCAGCGCGGCTTCCTCGACCGCGGTGACCACGACGTTGGAAGTCAGCGTGGTCCACGCCGCGATCATCTGGAAACGCGCGGCCTGTTCCTGCGCCTTGAGCGATTCGCGCGTGCGCCGGTTCAACCCGAACAGGTCGGGCGCGTAACTGATCGAGAGCTGCGGTGTGAACAGGTTGTATCGGAACTCCTGCGGCACCGCGGGAAAGTTCGGGACCGGAGCGAGGATGTTCGAGGCGCTCTGGCGACTCGCATCGAATCCGGCCGACACCGCGGGAAGGAACGATCCGCGTTGCGCCAGCACGTCCTCGTGCGCGACCTGCAACGCGGCCTGCGCCGCTTTCAGGTCATGGTTGTTCCTGAGCGCCTGCCCAATCAACGCGTCCAGCGACTGCGAATGGAACAACGTCCACCAATCGCCGGGGATGTCCGCGCCCTGTGCGAAACGTTGGGCGCCGCCGCCTGCCACGTCCGGCGTCGCGGCGGTCGCCGCCAATGGCTGCGCGGTGTAGCCCGGGACCGTTGGCGGCGCCGGTGGCTTGAAATCCGGACCGGCCGCGCAGCCGGCCAGCGCCAGCGATGCCGTGACCAATGCGGGCAGCAATGCACGCGATGGCGCAGGCGACGAAAAGAAACGAATCATCCCGGGCGGTTCTCTTTGCATGGATCGGCGCCGCGCCGATCCGGCCAACGTGTCGGATAACGCCTGTCGCCGGAGAACCGCAGGGTTGGGCGGCGACAGGCGCGCAATGTTATATCGTTACACTACGAAAATCCATGAATACCGGCCAACGGGGCGCCACGGAACGCACGACGCCACGCCGAGACCGATTGACTCGCGCCATCCCTGGCGCTCGCCCTGCGGGCCGCCTTCGGCGTTTGCATTTGCAATCCTGCAAATGCGATCGGGTTCGCCCCTCCGGGTCGCCCCGGAATGACAAGAGCTCGGGATTTGCTCGTCATTCCGGACGCGCGCAGCGCGATCCGGAACCGGTTTCCGCGCAACTGACACCGGCAATGACAAGGGACTTGACGTTTTGCTCGTCATTCCGGACGCGCGCAGCGCTATCCGGAACCGGTTTCCGCGCAACGGACGCCAACGGCGCGGGGGAGCCGTCAGGGCCCGGAATCCGGGCTCGGCATCCTGAACTCGCGAGGCGGCGTGTTGCCCGCGAGGTATTGCACGAAGTAATCCCAGCGCCGCCGCATCACGTACGGCGCGTCCTCGGCGTAGCCGTGGTGCGCGTGCGGCAGGACCAGAAGATCGAAATCGCGGTTGGCCTTGATCAGCGCGTCGACCACCAGATACGTGTTGCCGACCGGCACGTTGTCGTCGATCTCGCCGTGCACCAGCATCAGGTGCCCTTTCAGGTTCTTCGCGAGCAACGGGTTGGCCTGGTTGTCGTAATTGGTGCTGCCGTCCTTGTTCGTGACCAGCAAGCCCTGGTATTTCTCGCCCCAGTCGTTTTCGTAATTGCGGTTGTCGTGGTTGCCGCTCTCGGCCCAGCCGACCTTGAAGAAGTCGGGATAGCGGAACATCGCGCCCGCGGTCGCATTGCCGCCTCCGGAATGGCCCCAGATGCCGACGCGCATGGCGTCGATCCATCGGTAACGCTGCGCCAGCTCCTCGATGCCGGCGACCTGGTCGGGCAGCGTGTTGTCGCCCATGTCGCCATACCAGTAGTGATGGAAGCTCGCCGAACGCCAGGGCGTGCCCATGCCGTCGATCGCGATCACGATGAAACCGAGCTCTGCCATGGCTTGGTGGTCAAGGCGCGCGGCGCTGAAGCTGCGTCCGCGCACCGAGCCGGTCTGCGGGCCGGGATAGATGTAATCGACGACCGGATATTTCTTGCGCGGATCGAAATTCGTCGGCTTGAACAGCATCCCGTACAGCGTGGTCTTGCCGTCGCGCGCCTTCACCGTGATCGGCGTCGGCGGCACCCATCCCGCGGCTTTCAATCGTGCAATGTCGGCACGTGCGACCGTCGCGACGACGCGGCCGTCGTCCGCATCGCGCAGCACCGTCACCGGGGGCGTGGTCGGCGTGGAATACGAGTCCACGAAATACTTGCCGTCCGGCGACATCGTGATGGTGTGGTCGGCGTCCTCCGGCGTCAGCAACGTGGTCTTGCCGGTATCGACATCAACCTTGAAGAATTGCCGGTAATACGGATTGACGCCCGGTGTGCGGCCCACGCCCACGAACCACAGCGTGCGCTTGTCGCGGTCGAGGTGCAGTACTTGGGCGACGTTGCCTGCGCCCGAAGTCACTGGCCGCAGTTGCCTGCCGGTCTTGAGGTCATACAGATATAAATTGCTCCAATCGTTCTGTTCGGACGGCCAGATCGCCTCGTTGGTCTTCGGGAGGTATTGCCAGTTCACCCGACCGTGTCCGCTCTCGTAATACGGCTTGTACGCGAACTCGAATGCCGTGTGCACCGCGCCGGTCGCGGCATCGGCGATGCGGAAGGTTTCGTGCTGGCGATCGCGTGAAGTGGAAACCAGCGCCAGCGTCCTGCCGTCCGGCGCCCACTTCACGTCGCTCCACGTGTAGGGCTCGCCTTCGTCGCAGGCCAGCGTGTCGCACAACGTGGACAGGCGCTGCTCCGGCGCCATCTTCAGGCGCAACATTTTTTTGCTGGTGACGTCGACCACCACCGGCTCGATCATGAACACCTTTTCGTCGCCGGGCAGCGGATACTTCCACGCGTCCAGCTTCGGATGCCCGACCCGCGTATCGACCGTGACCATCTCGCCGACACCACGCTGGTCCTGCCGGTAGGTCGCGATCTTCGTCGAATCCGGCGACCAGCGCACGATCGCACCGTCGCCATGGATCCAGCCCGCGTTCTGCGTCGCGTAGCCGTAATCCTTCGCGCCATTGCGCGTCAATTGCGTTTCCTTGCCGGTCGCGAGGTCGCGCACCCACAGGTTCCAGTCGCGGACAAACGCCAGCAGCTTGCCATTCGGCGACAGGGCGCCGGGTTCGCTGCCGGTCTTCAGCAATTTGTCGCGCGCGGTGCACACACCCACGCCGGACAGGTCGCAGCGGTACCAGTCGTTGCCCAGCTGCACATCCAGGCTGCCATCCGGCAGGACGTGGAAATCGAATCCGGAGCGCGGCCATTTTCTTGCGTCGACCGTCTTGTCGCGTGCCTTGCCCAGCGCCGCCGCGAGTTTTTGCTGGTCGAACGCCGGCCCGGCCTTGCCGGTCGCGGCATCCATCTCGAGGATGTGGTCGCCCGAGGCATCGTGGTCGATGTACCAGAAATGCGTGGCATCCAGCCACTTCACGCGCTGCACGTCGTGATCGACCAGCGGATCGGTGTTCTGCGCGAGGAACTTCACGGCGTGCGCGTAATCGGCGTCGGTGAGTTGCCGCGCCTGCGCAACCGGCGGCAACGTGCCGATGAACGCGATCAGCACCACAAGCCGGAACGATCTCATGCGCGGCAGACCTCGACGGCAACAGTAATCGCCGATCCTAGTGCGACGCGAGTCGCCCGCCCCCTGCCAGAAGTCAGCGCCCGTACGCGCGTCGCCTCCCCGATGCCGGCGACAAGTCGATCAGCAGCGCGACCACGATGCCGACGACCGGCCACAGCGTCCATTGGCCGCCGAACCAGTGCTGCACCGCGGTGTACCACAGCAGCGTGGTCGGCAGGAAAATGAAGCCCAGCACCGGCCACAACGCGATGTTGAAGATGCCGCTGAACCAGTGCGAGAACAGCCACAACAGCACGATCACCACGCGCGGCACGAACAGCGCGAACAACACCATCAGGCAGGGCATGCAGGCCTCCTACGCTTGTCGTGATCGGGTTTTCGCGGCGGCCAGCGATCCCGGAATCGGCGGTCCCTTCAATTCGACCACGTTGCCTTCGGGATCCAGTACGTAAATCGACGGCCCTTCGCCTTCCGCGCCATAGCGCATGCCCACGTCGCCGACGCGCGCATCGTGCGCCTTCAGGTGGGCGACGATCGCGGCCTCGTCGTAATCGTCGACGGCCAGGCAGAAATGATCCATGTTGCGGGCTTCGACACCCGGCGCCGCACCGCCCTGGCTACCCAGCTTGCCGTTCACGTCCACCAGGTCGATCAACGATGCGCCGGCGCGCAACTGGAACAGGCCGATGCCCGCCTGGTCCAGTTCCGGCGTGCAGCCGAGCACGTCGCAATAGAAACGCCGCATCGCCGCGACATCGCGCACGCGCAGCACCACATGGTCGAGTTGGCGCAGGCGGAAGGGGGCGGTCATGCCTGTTTTCCTCGATGCTCGGCATTTCGATGGTAAAGCATCCACCGCACCGCCACCTGTATAATCCCGAACCGGTGGAAGAAGCACGTTTCCGGTGCTGCCGAAGGCGCAACGCCCGTAATCGCTCAGGCCCGATACCACCACATTCAAAACTCTGGAGAGACCGGACCGTTGCACACGACGGCGACCGGCGCCGAAGGGGCAAGAGGCGCAAGGCCTCCCAAACTCTCAGGCAGAAGGACAGAGGGGCGCAACGAAAACACTCGATGTTTTTGTTCGTCATTCCGGCGAAGGCCGGAATCCAGTGCCCTCCATCCATGGCACTGGATCCCGGCCAATCCATGGCCGGGATGACGGCAAATCGGTAATGCCGACATCACCGCCCCCGGAAGCCTCCGCCATGACCCAGCACACCCCCTCCCTGCACGACCTCGAGCAGCACGACGCCTTCATCGACCGCCACATCGGCCCCGACGACCACGAAATCGCGCACATGCTGAAGGCGGTCGGTTACGACTCGCTCGATGCATTGGTCGACGCGATCGTGCCCGCGACGATCCGCCAGAAAAATCCACTGGCGCTGCCGCCGGCCGTGACCGAGACCGAAGCACTGGCGAAGATCCGCGCGATCGCCGACAAGAACGAAGTGTTCAAATCGTTCATCGGCCAAGGCTATTCCGGCACCCACGTGCCGCTGGTGATCCTGCGCAACGTCCTCGAGAACCCCGCGTGGTACACCGCGTACACGCCGTACCAGGCCGAGATTTCGCAAGGCCGCATGGAAGCGTTGATCAACTTCCAGACCATGTGCGCCGATTTGACCGGCATGGAAATCGCCAACGCCTCGCTGCTGGATGAAGCCACCGCGGCGGCCGAGGCGATGACGCTGGCCAGGCGTTCGTCGAAATCGAAATCCGATGTGTTCTTCGTGTCGAAGAACGTGCACCCGCAGACGATCGAAGTGCTGCGCACCCGCGCCGAACCGCTGGGCATCACGCTGCACATCGACGATGAAGCCAACGCCGCCAGCGTCGACTGCTACGGCGCGCTGCTGCAATACCCCGATACCTTCGGCAGCATCCGCGATTACAAGGCGCTGTGCGAGGCGCTGCACGCGAAGGGCGCGCTGGTCGCGGTCGCGACCGACCTGCTGGCGCTCACGCTGGTCACGCCGCCCGGCGAATGGGGCGCCGACATCGTGGTCGGCAACTCGCAGCGGTTCGGCGTGCCGTTCGGTTTCGGCGGCCCGCACGCCGCGTTCATGGCCTGCCGCGACGCCTACAAGCGCTCGCTGCCGGGCCGCCTGATCGGCGTGTCGAAAGACGCCCAAGGCAACAACGCCTACCGCTTGACGCTGCAGACGCGCGAGCAACACATCCGCCGCGAGAAGGCCACGTCCAACATCTGCACCGCGCAGGTGTTGCTGGCGGTGATGGCGGCGATGTACGCGGTGTACCACGGTCCGGACGGGCTGGTGCGCATCGCGCGCCGCACGCACCGGCTTGCAGCGATCCTTGCCGCGGCACTGCGCAAGGCCGGCATCAAGGTCGGCAACGATTTCTTCGATACCCTGCACGTCACCGGCATCGACGCGCACACCATCCATGCGATGGCCAGGGCCGCGCACGTCAACCTGCGTCCCATCGACGCGGCCTCGCTCGCGATCAGCCTCGATGAAACCACCACCCGCGACGATGTGGCGCAGCTTGCGTCGCTGTTCGGCGCGCGCATCGATGACATCGATGCGCTGGATCGCGAAACGCCCGACGCGTTGCCTGCTGCGCTGGTGCGCCATTCGGCGTTCCTCACCCACCCCGTGTTCAACTCGCATCACAGCGAGCACGAGATGCTGCGCTACCTGCGCCAGCTCGCCGACAAGGACCTCGCGCTGGACCGCAGCATGATTCCGCTGGGTTCCTGCACGATGAAGTTGAACGCGACTGCCGAGATGGTGCCGATCACCTGGCCCGGGTTCGCCAACATCCACCCGCTGGCGCCGGTCGAGCAGTGGCGCGGCTACAAGGAATTGATCGACGGCCTCGAAGCCATGCTGGTCGCGATCACCGGCTACGACGCAGTCAGCCTGCAACCCAATGCCGGCGCGCAGGGCGAATACGCAGGGCTGCTCGCGATCCGCGCCTACCACCGCGCCAACGGTCAGGCGCAACGCGACGTGTGCCTGATCCCCGAATCCGCACACGGCACCAATCCCGCGTCCGCGCAGATGTGCGGCATGACCGTGGTCGTGACCAAGTGCGACGCCCACGGCAACGTCGATGTCGACGACATCCGCGCCAAGGCCGAGAAATATTCCGACCGCCTCGCCGCGATCATGCTGACCTACCCGTCCACGCACGGCGTGTTCGAGGAAGAGATCGTCACCATCTGCGACATCGTGCACCGGCACGGTGGACAGGTGTACACCGACGGCGCCAACCTGAATGCGCTGTGCGGCGTCGCACGGCCCGGCCGCTGGGGCTCGGATGTGTCGCACCTCAACCTGCACAAGACCTTCTGCATCCCGCACGGCGGCGGCGGCCCCGGCGTCGGCCCGTGCGCAACGAAAGCGCACCTGGCGCCGTACCTGCCCAAGGCATTCGGCGCCGAAACCAGCCAGCGCATCGGCGGCATGGTCTCGGCCGCGACGTTCGGCAGCGCCTCGATCCTGCCGATCTCGTGGATGTACATCACGATGATGGGCCGCGAGGGCATCCTCAAGGCCACGCAGGCTGCGCTGCTCAACGCGAACTATCTGTCGAAGCGATTGGCGGACTACTACCCGACCCTGTACACCGGCCGCAACGGGCTGGTCGCGCACGAGTGCATCCTCGACTTGCGTCCGCTGGAAAAAACCAGCGGCATCAGCGCGGAGGACGTCGCCAAACGCCTGATCGACTTCGGCTTCCACGCACCGACCTTGTCATTCCCCGTGGCCGGCACGTTGATGGTCGAGCCGACCGAATCCGAGTCATTGTTCGAACTCGACCGCTTCATCGACGCGATGATCCAGATCCGCGACGAGATCCGCGCGATCGAGGACGGCCGCCTCGACCGCGAGGACAATCCGCTGAAACACGCGCCGCACACCGCGGCGGTGGTGTCCGCCAGCGAATGGACCCACGCCTACCCGCGTGAACTCGCCGCGTATCCGCTGGCTTCGTTGAAGCAGGTCAAATACTGGCCGCCGGTCGCGCGCGTGGACAACGTGTACGGCGACAAGCACGTGTTCTGTTCGTGCGTGCCGGTGGAGGCGTTCAAGGATGACGAGGCGACAACCGCATCCTGATCCTGAAAATGTAGGGCGGGAGAAGCGAAGCGGATCCCGCCATCGCGATACATCCTGGGCGGGATACGCCGCTACGCGGCTACTCCCGCCTTACGCGATCGCGGTCAACACCGCCCCGCACTCGGCGTCGATCTTGAACGCGAACAAATCGTCGCCGCGCGTGTGTCCGCGATTGACCGCGACGATTTCGACGCCGCGCGCAGCCGCCGCGCGCACCAGCCGGAAGCTCGACCACACCATCAGCGACGAGCCGGCTACCAGCACACCGTCGGCGGATTCCACCGCGGCCAATGCCGCCGCGGTGGTTTCACGCGGCACCGATTCTCCGTAGAACACCACGTCTGGTTTCAGCATGCCGCCGCAGGTTTCGCACGCGGGCACGTTGAACGTGTTGAAGTCGATACCTTCCAGATCGGCGTCGCCGTCGGGCGCGATGCGCGCGGATGACACCTCCCAATCGGGGTTGGCGTCGCGCAGGCGTGCCTGGAAAGCATCCCGATCGAAGCGATGACCGTTGGCAAGACAGCGCACCACGTCGAGCCGTCCGTGCAGGTCGATCACGTTGCGGCTGCCCGCGCGCTGGTGCAGGCGATCGACGTTCTGGGTGACGATCCGTGCAATGTGCCCCTTCGCTTCCAGACGTGCCAGTGCAACGTGCGCCGCGCTCGGCCGCGCCGCCGTGAACATCGGCCAGCCCGCGAAACTGCGCGCCCAATAGCGCTTGCGTACCGCTTTACTCTCGACGAAATCGCGATACTGCACCGGCTGCGAACGTTTCCAGTTGCCGTCGCCGTCGCGGTAATCCGGAATGCCGGATTCCGTGCTGACGCCCGCGCCGGTGAGCGCGGTCACGCTGGAGCGCGCCGCCAGCCACGCGACAAGCCGTTCGATGTCAGCAGCGGATTCGAGGTCACCGGCCGACATTGCATCCATGAAGCGCATTCCTCCAACACCGATCCCGCACACTCTACCGCGGCAGCGGCGTCCCACGAGGATTGGCGCAGCGATGCCGCATCATCCACCATCGGCTTGCAGAGCTCGGCCGAGCGCCGTAGTATAACATGCGTTATAACATTGCTTGCGAGGCCGCCATGAAGCTGAAAATCACCGCCATCGGTAATTCCTCCGGCGTCATCCTGCCCAAGGAATTGCTCGCGCGCCTGCGCGTCGAGAAGGGCGACGAACTGTATGCGCTGGAAACGCCGGACGGCGTCCGTCTGACCACCTACGATCCCGCACTGGCGACACAGATGGAAGTCGCGGAAAAAATCATGCGCGAGGACAAACAAGTCCTGCGCAAACTGGCGCAATAAGCGATGGATACGTTCATCGTCTGGGTGGACAAGCGGCTCGCACTGGCGATCCACGAACGCCAGCTTGCCGAACATGGCGGCAGCAGCGGCGTCCGCGACGAGAAATTGCTGGAATCCGCGCTTGCGCGTCCGCAACAACTGCACGCTTACCGCGCCCCCCCCGCGGATCTCGCCGATCTCGCCGCCAGCCTCGCCTTCGGGCTCGCACGCAATCACCCGTTCGTGGACGGCAACAAGCGAACTGCGCATGTCTGCTATCGCGTCTTCCTCGCGCTGAACGATGCAGAACTCGAAGCGAGCGCCGAGGAAAAATACGCGGCGATGATGGGCCTCGCTGCGGGCAGCATTGCAGAAGCCGACTTCGCGACCTGGCTACGCCCGCGCCTCAAGTTGATCCGCCGGCCGCGCGTGCATGAAAGGCGCGCACGTTACGCACGGCGCTGATTCGCATCCCGACGCCACGGTACCCGTGGCCGCACGCAAATCCACAGCACGATCACGTACGCGAACACCACGACATACGCGACCGCGAACACCCACAGCGGCAGCGGCCAGTAGATCAGCCGATTGATCCAGCCCGCGACCAGCGGTTGCACGTGCGCCGCACCGGACACGTCCGCCTGCCAGATCGTCAGGAAACACGCGCGGCCCAGCAGCGCCTGCAACGCGACGACCGCAAGGCTCAGCAGATGCGCCAGGCGAAACCAGAATCCGCGCACCCAGGCCCAGCGGCGCCATGCACCGATCGGAATCAGCACGCAACCCGCGACGTTGAACGCGATGATCGCGAGGTGCAGCGCAAGGATGGCAAATACGGGCATATGATGTGGAATTGATCAACACGGACCCGAGCGCTCCTGACGGGGCGCAACCATGGCCTGCGGTTTCCCTCTCCCTTCGGGAGAGGGTGGCGCGCAGCGCCGGGTGAGGGTTCGGGTTGGCGCCGGCCCGTAGCAGCACACGCAATCGTACCCTCACCCCTGCCCCTCTCCCGAGGGGAGAGGGGTCGAAACAAGCTCAACTCATCAAACCATCGTCACAAACTCTTCCGCCGAGGTCGGGTGGATCGCCACGGTCTTCAGGAAATCCGCGTAGGTCGCACCCATCCGCACCGCCACCGCGAAGCCCTGCAATATTTCATCCATGCCCGGACCGATGCCGTGCAAGCCGACGATGCGTTCGTCGTCGCCCACGCACACCAGCTTCATCGTGGTCTTGCCTTCGCGCCCGGCCAGCGACCACAGCATCGGCGTGAAGCGCGTCTTGCGAATCTTCACCGCGCCGCCGTACCGATTGCGCGCCTCGGCTTCCGATCGACCCACGCTGCCGACCGGCGGATGCGAAAACACCACGCTCGGGATGTTGGCGTAATCGAGATGCGCGCCGGGTTTGTCGTTGAACAGCCTGTCGGCAAGCTGCCGCCCCGCCGCGATCGCAACCGGCGTCAACGCGCGCTTGCCGTTGACGTCACCGATGGCATACACGCCTTCGGCCGACGTGTTCTCGAACTCGTCGGTGACGACCTCGTCGGCGTGGTTCACCGCAACGCCCGCGGCGTCCAGCCGCAGCGATTCGACGTTCGGCACGCGGCCGATCGCCGAAACCACGCAATCGTAGGGACCGTGCGGTGCATGGTCCGTGCAATCCAGCCACAACGCATCGCCGTCGCGGCGCACGCCGCGCACCGCGCAGCCCTCGTGATGCGCGATGCCTTCGGCCCGCATCAGCGTACCCAGTTCGTGGCCGAGGTCGGCATCGAAATGCGTCAGCAACCCGTGGCGCGTGATCAGTTCCACCCGGGCGCCCAGCGCGCGCAGCACGCCCGCCAGTTCCACGCCGATGTAGCCGCCGCCGATGATCCCGACCCGCTTCGGCATCGCATCCAGTTTGAAGAAACCATCCGAATCGATCGCCAGTTCCGCGCCGGGCAAGGTCGAAGGCCGCACGCGCGAACCGGTCGCGATCACGACATGCGGTGCGCGGTATTTCGTATTGCCCGCGCGCAACGTATGCGCATCGACGAAGTGGGCGTATTCGGCGACATGCCGCACGCCGAGTTCGCGCAAGCGGTTCGCGTACGCCTGTCGCGCCCGCGCCACGTACGCTTCGCGATGCCCGACGAACGCGGCCCAATCGAGCGCGCCGGGCTGCACGTCGAACCCGACTGCCCGCGCCATCTGTTGCGCTTCGGCCAGTTCCGCCGCCCACCACATCGCCTTCTTGGGCACGCAACCCCGGTTGACGCAGGTGCCCCCCAATTCGTGCGGCTCGAACAGCGCCACGCTCGCGCCATGCCTTGCCGCACGAATCGCGGTCGCCAACCCGCCCGAACCACCACCGATCACCAGCAAATCGAAATCACCGCTCATGCAAATTCCTCGTCAACCCGGTGCGCCATCGCGCAGGACCTGCCTCCGCCACATTGCGGCATCGCAGCGCATCCGCCGCGATGCGGATACCTGCGCATTCGGCAACCATCGGTCGTGCTGCGGCCGAGCCCGCATTCTGCCCCCTGCGAATCCGGCGGGCCAGCGCCTTCGCATGTCGGCCACCTCGATGATCCCGAATCCAGGCGTCAGGGTAACGCGCGTGGATTGTCGAACTCGTGTCCCGCCATCAGGTCCATGATTCACATGCGCATGGCGCGCTTGATCGCCTCAAGGTGCGAAGCGGATCCCGGGCTTGGCCCGTCAGGCAGCCTTGTCCGGTTTTTTCGCGCGGAACCGTCGCCACGCCACCACGACGACCGGCACGAACAGGGTGGTCCAGAGCCACTGCCAGTTCGCGGCGACGAATGAGGATAGCAAGTCCGGCCAATCGACATTCACGTCGATCGCCTTGTTGTAGGTCTGGATCGAGAACTCCCGTTCCACGCCGTCGATCCGGAGAACCGCGTTGACGGTCAGCTCGAGCTGCTGCGCGCCGCTCTGGGTTGGCGTGACCCGCCATTCCCAATGTGAAGTGGTGAGCGTGCCGACGGGCTGCGACTCCGGCGTCATGGCCTGGATCAGGAAGTTCGCGCCGGTCAGATGGACGTCCAGCTGGTCCGAGATCTGTATCCGGTCCGAGCTGAGTGGACCGGCGGCCGTGATCTTTTTTTGCAACGCCTCCACCGTCGCGCTGGCCGACAGCTCAACCTGTATCGTCTGCGGCCGGTTCACGCTCATCCTGTCGGGTGTATTGAACACGATGTTCCCGTACGGCAGGTTCGCGAGAATCCGGTCGATCTCCCTGGGCGCCAACGGTGCGGAAGCGCCGTTGGAGGCTGCCGGTGGGGTGGCGCCAGGCGCAGGCGTCCCGGTTTGTGGAGCAGGTGGCGGGGGTACCTGCTCGACAGGCGGCGGCGCGGCGTGCTGGGCAGGCGGTGGTGGCGCCTGCTCGACAGTCGGTGGCGGTGGTGGTGGCGGCGGCGGACTGACGGGCGGCGGCGCGGCGTGCTGTGGATGTGACGCGTAGTGCTCGACCGGCGACGCCCCCACCAGGTTCCCGGGCGGCTGCATCGTGAGCTTGCTGGCCAACGTATCCAGCCGCTGCAGTTCGACGGACTGTCCGTGGCTCTTTGCAAGCGAAGTGCGGATGGCACTGTGGAGACCGATGATCGCGTCCCTCGCCTCCACGTTGCCCGGATCCAACTTGAGCACTTCGGCGTAATACTCGGCGGCATTGTCTCCGGGCGGCTGCACGAGACGACCGGCCTTTCTGGCGGCTCTTGCCCGCTCCAGAAGGGTCTCGATTCGAATTTGCTGCGCGACGCCTTCCCCTTGCGCGTAGGTGACGCGGGCAGAGGATGGAATCGTCTGGGCGTGGGTCGAGACCGCAACCGACAGTGCGGCCGCGGCCATCAGTAACGCCAACCGCGGCGGTCCCCAGCGCAACAAGCAGGATTTGCAACCCGTGGACGGAAACATGAGCCTACCTCCACCGTCGACAAACGCCATTTTCAGAATCCTTCCGGATTCACCGGAACCGATGACTCGCCGAATGAACTTCTCGCCTGAATTCCGGATCCCGTCACTGGGATCGAATTGCCATATCCCGATCCGAACCACGTCGTGCACACGCCTCAAGACGGTGCGCACCCGGCACGCTGTTGCAACCGCAGGATGACGAATTCGGCGGGCCTCACTGGCGCAAACCCGATCTCGATGTTCGCGACGCCGTTGTCGATGTCGTCCTGCGTGGTGGTTGCCGCGTCGCACCTGGCGAAGTACGCATCCCGCGGTGAGCTTCCCTGGAATGCGCCCTGCATGAACAGGCCATGCAGGAACATCCCGACACTCGTGCGAACCTGCGCCCAAAGCCGGCTGTCGTTGACCTCGAAAACCGCCCACTGCAACCCGCGGGCAAGGCTTTCCTCGATGAACATCGCAAGTCGCCTGACGGGGACGTATCTGTAGTCGCCGCCCTGGCCGCTCGCCCCTTGCAGGGTGCGCGCGCCCCATACCACGAAACCCATCGCCGGGAAGTTGCGCAGGCAATTGATGCCGAGCTGATTGAGGTCTCCGCCCTCCGCACTGGTGGGGTTCATCGCCAGCCCCTGCACGCCCACCAGCGTGGCCTCGGTGCCTGCGGGTGCTTTCCACACGCCGCGTTGGGAATCCATGCGCGCCATGATCCCGGCGATGGCTCCGCACGCCACGAAGATGCCGGATCCGCCTTGGCGCGCGGGATCGGGCTGCACGATCCGCGGGAAATACAGCGCCGCATGGCTTGCGCTCGAATCATCGAGGTTCAACGCTGCAAAAAATGCATGCGCGTTCACGCGGATATCGGAAACATTCGTCCATGCGGCGGGCGCATCCACGATCAACAACGCGCGGCGCGCCACGCAAAGCTCCGCAGCCGCGTGGTACACCGCGGCCGAAGTATCGCCATCCCGCGTGTCGGGCGGGACGCAGAGCAGATTGAACAGATCGGCCCGGGCCAGCGCGTGCAGACCCGTGCCCGCATCGGGGTCGCCGAGGTACGTCGCATCGTCGAGCATGCCGCTGTCGGCGGCCTGATCGGCCGCGGACACCCCCGTCGAGAACGCATCGTCATTCCATGGCGTGCCTCCTGCGGGCGGGTCCTGGTGAGCCGGTGGCACGGTGGCACCCGGAAACGCGGGCGCCGCAACGACCCTTGCCATCAGGGAGTCGGCAGCGAGCACGCGATCGACGCGCTGCGGACCATCCCTGACGGTGACATCCCGGAAGATTTCGGTTGCGCCGCTGCCGGCGTCGTGCAGGGTCAGGTTGAACAAGCCCGCCGCGTCGAGTCCAGGGCCATTCGCGGCATCGGCCGACACATGGCTGTCGATGCGGGCACGCAGTGCATTGCCCCAGCTTCCCGGCGACGCGGCTTCGAGCGGCAGGCCGGGGATATTTATCCGCGCCTTCGCAGGCTTGCCGTCCACCGCCTTGTACAGCCGCACGATGACCGCCTGGCGGCCGCCATTCGCGAAGAAGTCGCGAACCGCTCGATCCATGGGATTCACGGGATCGAGCATCCCGAAGCGATGCTCGAAGTCTGCCTGACTGTCGACGGAAACCGGGCCCTCCGCATCGACGGGACCGCGCGCGGTACGCCCGATGAAGGCCGCGATGGATGTGGCGACACCCGCGATCGGACGCACGCCGGTCGCTACTTCCTCGACGTAGGCACCGGGGACTTTGATGCGAGCCGGCATCACACCCTCGTCTAGGGCCTGTCAACCTGCGGTGATGACGACGACACGATCAGGTGTCGTTCGCGCCGATTATGCGCCTTCTCCACGGGGAAAAACTGCATCCCGGCCCAGCCTTCGATCCCGGCCATGGATGCGGACTGCCCCGGCGCGTGTCCGTGCGGGATCCGGGAATCGTCACCCCCCCGAAGGCCAGGGTCCAATCCGAAGACCTGCCTCACTCCACGGCAACGCGATCGAGTGCTTGGCGATCCCAGTGCGCGAGATCGGAAGCACGGTCGTAGGTGCTGTCGATGAAGGCGTGGATCACGTCGTCCGGCATCTCGGCCTGCCTCACCGCCTCGTACGGCAGGATGAATTCGCCGAGTTGCTGGTGGTAATAGGCCGCGTCGGGCAGCACGTGCGCGTCCTTCAATCCGTCCGGCTGCGGCACAGCGTAGGCATAGAAGGCCGGTTCCAGCACCGGCCCGCTGCCCGGCCAGAAACCATGGCTGATCACCTCGTGCGAATACGCGTCGCGCTGGAACGCCGGCCCGTCGCGCGGCGGCGCGCGCCGCCCGGAAAACCGCGTCACCGCCAGGTCGAAACTGCCCCAGAAGAAATTCACCGGGCTGCACTTGCCGACGAACGCGCACTGCGAATCGGTGAACACGCGGTCAATCTGTACGAGGATGCGGCGCAGGCGCTCGACGTATTCGCGGTCGTAACTGTGGTGCTGCGTATCGCGATCCAGCCGGATGGGTTCGGGCAATTCCGTCGACGTCGGATGGATTTTCACCGGCAAGCCCATGTCGTCCAGCGTGCCCAGCAATGCGCGATAGAAATCGGCGACGCTGCGTGGCTTCAGTTCCAGCGTGCGCGTCATGCCATCCGATGCGCGAATCAGCAACTGGTGATCGATGAAGTCGAACTGGATGGTGAAGGTGCGCGTGCCGTGCGGCAGCGGCCGCGTGGTCAGCCCGCGCGGCGTGACCCGCAGCGCCACGGCCCAGCAGTGGTTGAGCGGTGCGGCCAGCGCCAGCGCAATCTTGCCGACCACCTGCGACCACAGGTGCAGCGTGGCGTAGGTGTCCTTCCACGCGTCGTAGGGCAGCGCGGGCCAGCAGGCGTCGTCGTCGGGTCGCATGATTGCCGTCCTCCTCTGGTGGAGGTCGATCATCGTAGCGCGATGGGGAACACCCGGAACCTTGCACGCGAAATTCGGGGCTCGTCATTCCGGCGCAGGCCGGAATCCGGCTTGTTGCCGTCGTCCCTGCGCAAGCAAGAACGCCCTGCGATCACGCAGGCACTACGGCAAACAGGGAACGCGCCTGCCGTGATCGTCCGCGACTTGATAACTGGTGCGCGCGCGAACGTCGACGTGTTCAAGATAGCCGCCGTAACACACAGTGCCCGGAGGATACGGCTGGTGTACCGGAATCTGCATCGAACGGTACTCCGTGAGCAAGCCCACGGTGCGCCATGGGACCATCCTCACCTCGGGCAATGCGATGGCCCAAGCCGCGACGAGCAACAAGCCGACAACGAGCACCGCAGCAGCGACAATCCAGCCCATATGCGATCCTCGCAAACGCGCGCGTCCCGCGGCGTAGCCCGCGTCAGGACTGGAACGCTCGCCAAAGCGCACGCGCTCCGGCCCGCGATCCCTGGCACGCACCACCACGGTTTGCGCGATCTTGTCGTGCCAGCCCTGTTTCCTGCGGTCGAACGCCACCCAGATGAACCCGAGGCCCAGCGGCAACATGGAAAGGATGTAGCAGAGATAACGCGCCGCGGCCTGCCCGACCGAAAGCGTCTTGCCGGTGTCGGCATCGACCACGCGCAGCGACAACATCGCCTTGCCGGGCGTCGCCTGCCAGAACCTCCAGAACAACACCGTCGCGACCGCGGGCGCCACCCAGGAAATCCAGATCTCGGCGGGACCATGGATCAGGCGGTCGTCGCTCACGTAGCTCCAGCCGTAAACCCAGATCAACAGCGGCATCGTGACGAACAGCAGCAGGATCGTGTCGATCAGCACCGCACCGAGGCGAACCCAGAAGCCCGCGTATTCCAGGCCATCGGCGTAGCCGGCGTTGCGTGCGATCGCGTCGAGGCCGCCATCGAGGTCGGTGGTATCACCGATGGCGGGATCGGTATCAGTTCTGGATAGTGGCATGACCTGGCTCCCCGGTCGGATCAATCTTGCGCAACACCATTAGTTTTCGTTGTAACTGCGTTCCAGCAACGGCAAGGCGCGTGCGAGGTCGTTCTGGTTGCGCAAGGTCAGCTCAAGGTCACCTGTACCCCAGGAACCGATGTTGCGAACGTCGCGGCTGAACCCGGCTTCGATCGCCACAGTATCCGGGTCGAGCTTCAACATGACCAGCAGCTTGTCCTTGTACGGCACGATGCAGGCGAAATTCTTCAAGCGCCGAAATGCCATGTATTGCTTCAGCTGCTTTTCCTGCACATCGTCGCCCAAAGCCAGCAGGTAACTTGCCGTGGCTTCATACAATTTGCGGGTTTCCGGGTGCGCCTGTGCCAACTGTTCCTCGGCGGTCTTGTCCTTCCCGAGCGCCTTGGGCTTCGCGGGCGCCGCGACGTTAACCTCACCGGCCTTGGCCGCGGCAGCATCGCCAACGCTTACTGCGTTCACGAGGTCGAGCAACAGCAAGTCGTCGCCGAACAATTTGTAGCGGATCAGTTCCACGTTGCGCGGAATCTGCTGCACGGCGTGTTCGTCGTAACGGGTGAAATCGGCGGCGATGCACAACAGGCGCGTCCCGGCCCAGTCGATCGCATTGGCGGTCTCGTTGCCGAACTTTTGCATCACCAGCAACTGGAACTCCGCGCGATGATCCAGCAGCCAGTCCAGATAGAACAGGCCCTGGTTGATCACGTTTTCGTTGCTGTGGCGCTTGTATTCGATGATGACCGGGCATGCGTTTTCATCGAGACCCAGCGAATCGATGCGCCCGCGATGGGTCTTGCCAGTGGCGTACTCGCTGGCGAGGAAGCGCACGCCAAGAAACGCCTGCATCTGCGATTCGATCAGGGTCTGCAGGTGCTTTTCGACCGTCGCGGCACGACCGGGAAGTTCCACCGCGCTCGCGCCCGCGAGACGAAACAACTGGACGTCGCTCACTTGCTTCCCCCTTTTCGTGCCAAAGCCAACGGTACCGCAACGAGATCCCGGACGTCTCTTACCACCTGCTCCAGTGACGGCGCTTGCAGGCGATTCCTGCCGAGAAATGCTTGCCACTGCCTTTGCTTGGTCGGGTCGCGCGCGAATTCCTCCGTCAGTCCAAGCGGCATCTCCATCGGCACGCCGGTGCCGCGACGCGCAAATGTCGCGGCAATGGCCTCGCCCAGTTGCCGTGCGTCCAGCAGACCTTCGCGTGCCAAGGCGCGCAGATCGAAATAATCCTTCAAGCGACTGTTGGCCATGCCGAGGCTCACGATGGCCTCCAGCTTCTCCGCGACCACCGAAGCGCGCGGATAGACGCGCAGGCGCGGCGCCGGCTGGCCGTCCAGCAGCGTGGGGTACACGGCGTCCTCCGGTCCCGGCGTCACTGCATCACCGTAGCCCACATCCAGTTGCACCGTCGCCCGCGCATTGCCGAGTCGCCCCACCAGCCGCACGCGCAGGCCGCCGTAGCGCGCATCCTCCCGAATCTCGTCGATCACGATCGAGTCCGCGTCGAAACTCATGCCATCTTCTGCGGCCACGGCACAGACTTCGCGCACGGTGTTCGCCAACACACCGGACTCCATCGGACCGAAACCGAGGAAATCGGCATCGCGGGTGGGCCGGTGCGCCACATCGAACCACAGGTCAAACAACATGGCGCCCTTCAACCAGTACGACTCGCGCGCCGGCAACCGCGACAGCCGGTACAGGAACCGCTCGGTCGCGTAACGCACCAGCACCAGGTTGAAATCTTCACCGCGTGCTTTGGCCAGGTTCAACAAGCGCGCATGGATGGACGCCGGCGACGCAGCGCTCACGCGATCGCTTCCAGGTAGGGCCGCATCACGTTGGCCACGCGATTGATCTGCGCATAGCGCCACAGATCATCGGCGCCGGCCTTGCGTGAGCGCCGCGCTTCACGCAGGGCCTCCAGCGCCACGTCCAGTCCGATCTTGTTGCGGAACTTGAAGCAATCGGCCACCGTCTTGGCCGCGCTGGTGACGCGCACCGCCACGCCGTCGATCCGACGCGTCTCCACCCCCGCGGCCAGCGACGGAGCCGACAGGCGCACCGTGCGCAGCGGCGGGTAATCGAGGCGCGGCGGATGATCCCTGTTGCCGATCGCGATCCACACTTCGAACGGCGCCTGCGTGGTCAGCTCGTGCAGTCGCAGCGCCGTGAGCAGGCAAAACAGGATGCCGGGCGCGCGCCGGGCCACCGCCAGCAGCGCCTCGTGTTCTCCCCCGCGATAACCCGGCAGTGCGTAAAGCCCGCGTCCGACACGGGTAAGCTGGCCCGCGGCCACCATCCGCGAAAGCTGCCTGCGCGCCACCCCCAGCGCCTCCAGCTCCCGCGCACGAACGGTGCCGCTCCGGTGCAGCAGTTGCGTGATTTTGCGGTCGATCGAGGGCATGTCGTAACGTCCCATACTTTCGGTAATTGTACACAACTACCGAATGTTTGGGACAGAGCGCGACCAGGATCAATCCCATCGCTTTGCCACGATCCCGGCACACGCCTGGATCGGGCGCAACACCAACGATCAGGGACATTCCGGCAAGCTGAGCAGATTGTCCGGCTGCTCGCCGTCCGCTTCGGTCTTGAGGTACTTGTTGCCGTAGCGGCTGGTCGCCACGACCACCCATACGGTTCGCAAGCCTCGCGTCACGTAGAACGACCACTTCCCGCTTTCGATACCTGCGATGGCTTCGGACTGGCTGAGCTTCCAGCGCGAACCGTTCGGGTTGACGCCACCAACGTAAGTGATGCGTTCGTGCGGATTGGGACGATCACCCTTGTTGATGCACTTGATCTCGATACTGTCTGTCATGGCCCTGTTCCTGAGTGCCCGAGCCGACAACCGGCCGGGTCGGCACGAACCTGCCATGGCGCCGTCTCAAACGCCGAGACACGTTGGCTTCAACGGACCTGATTAGCCCTATCCCTCAACCGGCTTTTCCCTTCTCCCTCCGGGAGAAGGTGGCGCGAAGCGCCGGATGAGGGTTCGGGCACGCCAATGGCGAGTTCAAGCGCGAATCGGCGTTACTTCGCAAGAGCGTACCCTCACCCGCCCCTGCGGGGAGCGCTACGCGCTCGCGCTGCGCGCGCCTCTCCCGGAGGGAGAGGGGTTGATCCGGCTGAGATGCGGGGCTAATCAGGTCAACGGAAACCGCGGACTACGCGGCTTGCTGGTCTTCCTTGCCGCGCGGCGTGGATTCCTCACCCCAGACGCGGGCGAGCGTGGCCTGGATTTTCTTTTCCATGCGCGCGATCAGTTCGCGGCTGGCGTTGACCAGCGCCTGCTCGCTCTCAATTTCCTTCACCACTGCATTTTGTTCGACAATGGATGGAAGCGGGATCTTGATGCGCTCAAGATCGCCCTTGGTGATATGCACAAGGCCAACCCCACCGTGAAGATTGTCTTCGACCTCGGCAACTGCATCGTTCAATCCATGAAGTAAGAAAACTTTGTTTGCGCGCTTGGATGAAAACTCAACCTTGAAGATGTGCTGATTGAGAACCGCTCTTGGTCCAAACCATATGTGAGCGCCGAATGATGTACCTCGCGAACCCGACCACGAAAACAGTAATTCACCGCTCTCGATGGTGTTCTTCGTAGATACTTCGCCCGTGAAGTAGTTAAATTCCGCGGTAGCATCGTTGAGATTTTGAATTCGAACAATCGGTAGTCCACCGCTATCGGCTTTTTTCCAATCTGATGGTTTGAATGCTCGTCCGTTGAAAAGCGTGCACACCTCACCAATCGGCACCCTCGGCCAGTCGGGATCAATGGCAATGTGCGGGCGGTAGTTGTCGAGGACGGCGCGGGCGCCGTCGATGACTTTCTGGTAGCCCTCGATCTCCGCCACGATTTCCTTCTGAACGTCCAGCGGTGGCAGCGGGATTTCAAGACCACGCAGATCACGGAGGTAGACGCCAGATTGTGCGACTCCTTTCGCAAGCCTCTGTAGCGTTAGCTGCATTGCAGACGACTGCAGAAGACGCGCCAGGAACGCTGGCAAGAGCCGCGCCTGATCGCAGCCGAACACAGCTACGCTGCGTTGCAAAGCGAAACGCGGCATTTCTGGTGTCACCACCAAGCATCTGCCGATCGTTCCAACAATCGTGAGCAAGAGGTCTCCGACTGCGATTCGAGTCCGCTTATCCTCTTCGCGAAAAGCCTGAGGAGTGACGTATCGCACATTTGCCAGTTCGAGGCGATTGTTGAACACGTTTTGTGAGCTGAGCAGGAGTTCGCCCGCATCAACCCGAGCGGGCGGGTTGTGCGAACCGTCGGTAATCTTCGTGCACACCTCACCAAGAGCAACTTTTTGAAACGCATGGTTGGCGATCGCAGTATCCCGATACCGCTCCCCGCTCAAGTTGTAGTCGCCATTCGCGGCGATCTTTTCCTTCGGCACGATCAGCCCGAGCGACGGCGAGTAGTCCGCGATCGAATCGCCAGCGCGCAGCTTTTGCAGATACTCGTCAATCTCCGTCAGCACTTGCGGCAGGTCGTCCTTGTCGATCGGACGCCGCTGCGCGCCAAGGCTGTAGCCATCGTTTTCGACCTTGAAGAACCCAATGGTCTGCGCGCGCTTGGCCAGCGACTTGTCGAGGACCAGGATCGACGTCTTGACGCCGGAATACGGATTGAACACGCCGGCCGGTAGCGAAACCACGGCGACGAGATAATCCTCCACCAGCAGCTTGCGCAGTTGCTTGTACGCTGTCTGGCTCTGGAAGATGATGCCTTCGGGCACGATGATGCCGGCGCGGCCGTTGGGGGTCAGGTGCTCGGCCATGTAGTCGACGAACAGCACTTCGCTGCGTTTGCTCTGCACGCCGAAACGGTTGTGCGGGCGGATGCCGCCCTTCGGCGACATGAACGGCGGATTGGCAAGGATCACGTCCGCGTGTTCATTCCAGCGGTCGAGGCTGGTGAGGGTGTCGTACTCGGCGATGTGCGGATCGGGGAAGCCGTGCAGGTACAGGTTCACCAGGGAGAGCCGCACCATGTCGGGTGAAATGTCGTAGCCGGTGAAGTTGGCGGCGAGGCGCGCGCGTTCGTCGGGCGTCAGGATGCTGTGACCCTTGGCGTCGGTGTTGGCCTTGAGGATGTGCTTGTAGCTTGAAATCAGGAAGCCGGCGGTGCCGCAGGCCGGGTCCAGCACGGTTTCGTGCTTCTTCGGGTCCACGATTTCGACGATGAAGTCGATGATGTGGCGCGGGGTGCGGAACTGACCGGCGTCGCCCTGCGAGCCCAACACCGAGAGCAGGTATTCGAAGGCGTCGCCGAGGCGTTCGGAATGGTCGTAGCTGAATTCGTCGATGATCTTCAGGAACGCCTTCAGCGTTTCCGGATCGCGATACGGCAGGAAGGCGTTCTTGAAGATTTCGCGGAACAGCGGCGGGATGCCAGGGTTCTCCGGCATCTTCTGGATGCCTTCGGCATACAGATTCAACATTTCGTGGCCGCCGAGGCCGGGCTGCATCAGCTTCGACCAACCGTAACGCGCGTAGTCGCCCGCGAAGAACTTGCGCTGGCCGCCCATCTCCTCGGCGTCGGCGTCCATGTCGTCCATGAACTTGTAGATCAGCGCGATGGTGATCTGCTCGACCTGGCTCTTGGGGTCGGGCACCTTGCCGACCAGGATGTCGCGGGCGGTGTCGATGCGGCGTTTGGTGTCGGTGTCCAGCATGGTTCAATACGGTCGTTGTGTTTACGCGTTCGTGCTGAGCGTAGCTTGCGAAGCAAGCGGAGTCGAAGCACAAGATGGAATACCCTTCGACTTCGGCGCTTCGCGCCTACGCTCAGGGCGAACGGATTACTGATCGATCATCATTCGCCTCACATGAATTGGTTGAGACTGACGTAATCCTTCACGTAGTCGGGGATCAAGGTGCGGTAACGCGGCGGCACGGCCTTGTAGTCGCGGGACGAGAAGAACGGGTTGGTGGCAAGGTCGGTGAATTGGAGGCTGTCGATGCTGCCGCGCACCTGGTTGCTGCCGACGTAGGCCTTGAAGAAGGTCTTGATGGCGGGAATGGTCGCCGCGTCGTCGGGCTTGCAGTCGGCCACGAACTTGGCGAACTCGTCCTCCAGCAATTCGTCCTTCGATTTGAAGCGCGGGATCAGGCCGAACACCTTTTCGAGGATCTCGCGCAGGGACACGCGGCGATCGACCGCCGCCGCGCGGCGCAACTTGTCGAGCGTGTAGTAGTCCTCGGGTTTGTCGAAGACCTCGCGATTGACGTAGTCGATCACCCTGTCCCACTGCCCCGCTTCGACCGCCGCGGCGATGTTGCCGTCCGCGCGCACGGCGTCGCCGAAACGGTCGAAGAACATGCGATCGACCTTCATGCCGTCTTCGGCAATCACCTCTTCGCGCATCGAGGCGATGATGTCGCTGCCGAGGTGCCGGTATTCGTCGCCGCCCGGTGGCGGCGGGGGTTCGCCGCCTTCGCCTTTGTGCACGGGTTTGGGCAGCTTCAGCACCTGGTCGTAGTTGAACTTTTCCTCGAAGTATTCGCAGTTGGCGAAGAAATCGAACAGCTTGAAGGTGGTCTTTTCCGGGTGCCGGACGCCGGCCTTGACGGCCTCGTCGAAAAGCTCTTCGAGGAAGTTGTGCCGGCGCGTGCCGCGGCCCTTGATCTGGATGAAATCGGTGGGCGAGAAGATCGGCCTGAACAGGCCGATGTTCAAAAGGTCTGTGCAGTCGTAGCCGGTGGTCATCATGCCGACCGTGACGCACACGCGCGCCTTGCTGGTCTTGTAGCCGGGGATGAAGTTCCCGGAGCCGAGCAGGTTGTTGTTGGAGAAGTTGATCGTGGCTTGCTGGGCGTTTGGGACGGAGCTGGTGACCTGCACCGCGAAGTCGGACTGGTACTTGCCGGGAAACATGCGGTCGGCCATTTCGTTCAGGATCTGCGCGAGTTTGGCCGCGTGATTCTGGCTGACCGCGAACACGATGGACTTGCCGATCTCGCCGCTGACCGGATCGCGCAACGCGTTTTCCAGGAAGGCCTTGCACAGGATCTGGTTGGTGGCTTCCGAGAAAAAACGCTTCTCGAACTCGCGCTGTTTGTAGGCTTCTTCCTGTTCCTCGCCGGTGTCGTCGGTGACCGTGACGATGAACCCGGAATCGGACAGCAGTTGCGTGGTGACATCGCTGCGCGCATCGACCACGGTCGGGTTGACCAGATACCCGTCCTTCACGCCATCGAGCAACGAATAGCGGAAGGTCGGCTCGCCGCTTCCGCAACCGAAGGTGCGGTAGGTATCCAGCAACAGGCGGCGTTCGGCTTCGCGCGGATCTCGGCTGGATGACCTGGCCTTGTCAAAACGCTTCAGGTAATCGCGGGGCGTCGCCGTGAGGCCCAGTTTGTACCCGACGAAATAATCGAACACGGCGCGGGCGTTGCCGCCGATCGAACGATGCGCCTCGTCGGAAATCACCAGGTCGAAGTCGGTCGGCGAAAACGCGCGCTGGTACTTGTTGTTGAATTGCAGCGACTGCACGGTGGTGACCACGATTTCGGCCCGCCGCCAGTCGTCTCGGTTTTCCTTGTAGATGACCGTCTGGAAGTCGGCCGCGAGCAGCGCCTTGAACTGCTTTTTTGCCTGGTCCTCCAATTCGAGGCGATCCACAAGAAACAGCACGCGTCGCGCATTGCCGGAGCGCAGGAACAGTTTCACCACGGCTGCCGCGGTGAGGGTCTTGCCGGTGCCGGTGGCCATTTCGAACAGGAAGCGGTCCTTGCCTTCGCGCACTGCGCGCTGCAATTGATGGATGGCCTGCAACTGATAGGGGCGCAGGAAACGCAGCTTGTTGGCCTGGATGTACGCCGCGCGTTCGGCTTCGTTCTTCCATCCGGCTTCGGATCGGTAGTTCGGACGCTGGGTGAGGACGATGTAATCCGGTTCGACATCAGCATCGATCAATTGCTTCGGGTTCGGTTCGACCTTCCTGTAGCCGGTGACGGAATCGGGCGTGGGAAACGTCGTGATGACGTAAGGGTTGCCGCGTTCCAGGTCCCAGAAATAGTGCAGGTTGCCATTCGACAGGATCACGAAGCGGCAATTCTGGGAACGCGCGTAGCGGCGCGCCTGTTCCTTGCCGACCAGAGGATTCTTGTCCTCGGCCTTGGCTTCCAGCACGAGCAGCGGAAACCCGCGCTCGTCCAGCAACAGGAAGTCGATGAAGCCCTTGCCGGTCCGCTCGAAATCGTTGCCGAGCGCGTCGAGGTCGGCCTGCTTGATGCTGGCGTTGGACTCAAGGCGGATGTTGGCCGCACCACTGCCATCGTCGAAGAAGCGCCAACCCGCCGCGTCGAGCAGACGGTTGATCTTGATTCGGGCGGTCGCTTCTTTCACCTCACCCCCTCAGTGGCAACGCGCACCGGCCATGACGAGCGATGCGTCAATCCTCTCGTGGGCGAGTTGTCCTGGAGTCAGCGGCACGACGCCCCCCTTGCGTGTGTCGGCAAGGTTAGCGCAAGGAAGCGGGATCGCCCAAATGGTGTGGCATCACTCCAGAATCGAACGCACCGCGTCCAGCGCCTCTTCGACCAGTGATAGCGGTACTTTTTCGATTCGCTTGAACGTACGCGCACGGGCATCGATGGTGCGGGTCTGGTCGCACAGCACCACGCCCTGGGTGCGCGTGCCGCTGCCCATCAGCGTGACGCTGAAACCGGTTTCGCGCGATGCCGTGCCGCCTTGCGTGATCGGCGCGACCAGCAGCAGGCCCGACGCCCGGTTGAAGGCATCGGCGGACAGCACCAGCACCGGGCGGGTGCCGCGGATTTCATGGCCTTGGGTCGGATCGAGGCTGAGCTCGAGGATGTCGCCACGCGCCGGGATGCCGCGGCTCACAGCAGTTCGCGCCCAGCCGGACGATCGCGCAGCGACGCATCGTCACGCTGCCATTTGGCCGGGGATTTGGGACTTTGTGCGAGACGATCGGCCAGCGACCGGCGCGCGGGAGTCACCGAAAGCTTGCGGTCCTTCACCGTCAATTCCACGACCGAACCTGCTTCCACGGCCATGGTCCTGGCGATGGCCTTGGGAATCGAAAGGATGATGGACCCGCCCGACTGGCGCAGCGTCGCGGTGGCGCTCATGGCGATACCTCGGAAAATGTTTTACTCGAGTAAAACATTAGCAGGGCCAGCCAGCGCGGTCAACGCCGCGCGGCGATCGCGAAATTGTCGGATCCTGATTCTGCGCCGGGATGACAGGTGGGAACGAAGCACCGCGGATTGGGTGCGGCGGGATGCGCCACTGCGCGGCTACTCCCGTCCTAGATGAAAACCGCTGGATCCCGGCCTGCGCAAAAGACAAGACGGCGCTGCGCGCCGGATGACAGCCTCACGCAAACGGATCGCGCAGCACGATGTTGGCGTCGCGGTCGGGGCCCGTGGAGACGATCGCGAGCGGGCAGCCGGCGAGTTCTTCCAGCGCACGCAGGTAGGCGCGCGCGGCGGGCGGCAGTTGTTCCCATTCGGTGACGCCGTGGGTGGATTCGCTCCAGCCCGGGAATTCCAGGTACACCGGCGTGCATTCTTTCCAGCCTTCGGCGTCGAGCGGCGCGTATTCGGTGCGCTTGCCGCGGTATTCGTAGGCGATGCACACCTTCAATTTCTCCATGCCGTCGAGCACGTCAAGCTTGGTGATGCAAAGCCCGCTGATGCCGTTGATCAACACCGCGCGTTTCAACGCGACGATGTCCATCCAGCCGCAGCGGCGTGGACGGCCGGTGGAGGCGCCAAATTCGTCGCCGCGCTTGCGGATGCCTTCGCCGATCGCGTCGTCCAGCTCGGTCGGGAACGGTCCGCCGCCGACGCGCGTGGCGTACGCTTTCGCAATGCCAAGCACGTAGTCGATGTAGTCGGCGCCGACGCCCGCGCCCGCGAGCGCGCCGCCGGTGGTGGTGTTGGACGAGGTGACGTACGGATAGGTGCCGTGGTCGATATCGAGCAGCGCACCCTGTGCGCCTTCGAACAGCACGCGTTCGCCGTTGCGGCGCAGGTCGTGCAGGATGCCGGCGACGTCGGACTTCATCGGCTCAACGTATTCACCGAATGCGAGGGCTTCATCGAGTGTCTGCTGGAAATCGACGGCTTCGGCGTTGAGGAATTTGGCGAGCACGAAGTTGTGGTAATCCATCACCTCGCGCAGTTTGTCCGCGAGTTCCTTCGGATAACTCAGGTCGGCGACGCGCACGCCGCGGCGTGCGACCTTGTCTTCATACGCAGGACCGATGCCGCGGCCGGTGGTGCCGATGGCGCCAGCGCCCGCGGCCTTCTCGCGCGCCTGGTCCAGCGCTATGTGGTACGGCATGATCAACGGCGTCGCCGGGGAAATCTTGACGCGCGAACGCACCTCGACGCCGTTGGCCTCGAGTTCGGCGATTTCCTTTTGCAACGCCGCGGGCGACAGCACCACGCCGTTGCCGATCAGGCACAGCGCGCCTTCGCGCAGGATGCCCGACGGGATCAGGTGCAGGACGGTCTTCTTGCCCTTGATCACCAGCGTGTGGCCGGCGTTGTGGCCGCCCTGGAAACGCACCACCGCGCCGATGTCCTGCGTCAGCAGGTCGACGATCTTGCCCTTGCCTTCGTCGCCCCACTGGGCTCCAAGAATGACTACTGACTGTCCCATGACGTTCTCACTTCGATGTTCGGTTTTGTTGTGGGGCGACGATCGGTGACCAGGCTCGATCATCCTGATCTCGCCAAGTCACCCTGCCCTCGGCTCCTGCCTCGGGCGCTCACGCCTGCGCGGACTGCCACCGGCAGTCCGCAAGCG
>MKWP01000008.1:0-78440 GCA_001899805.1 Lysobacterales bacterium 66-474 | reverse complement strand
GCGCTCACGCCTGCGCGGACTGCCACCGGCAGTCCGCAAGCGCATTCGTTCGCCCCCACTGCGCGCCCAAGATGACTACTGACTGTCCCATGATTCTCTCGCTTTGATGTCGTGCTTGGCTTTTTTGCCTGTCATTCCGGCGCAGGCCGGAATCCATCGTTCCACTCCAACCATTGCCTGCAATTTCCACTGGGTCCCGGCCTGCGCCGGGACGACGAGCAACCGCAAATGCTCGCGCGACCAGATCATGTCGTCATTCCAGCAAAGGCCGGGCAAATTCGTCTGGAACGAATTTGAACGACCGAGGGTCGACCCGAATGGCAAAACCCATGGATGGACTTTGTAATCCAGTCAACAGATCGACTCGTACAAATCCTTCCATCCTGGATTGATCTCCTCGATCCCGCGGACCTTCCACGCCCGCTTCCATTCCTTCACGGCCTTCTCGCGTGCAATCGCCGATTCCATGGTCTCGTGCATTTCATACCAGACCAACATGTGCACGCGGTACTTTTTCGTGAAGCCTTCGACAACATTGTTTCTGTGCTCCCAAGCCCGCTTGACCAAATCCGACGTCACGCCGACATACAAGGTCCCGTTTCGTTTGCTTGCCAGAATGTAAACACAAGGCTTCCGTTCCCTCATGATGGTTTCCGAACTGGGTCCCGGCCTGCGCCGGGACGACGGCAAGGGTTCAGGCGTCGTGTCGCATCAATGACTCTTTGGCCCCACGACTCCGGTTGCAGCACCTTCGTCGATCGCGCGCATGAACGGCGAATCCTTGTCGAGCACCACCACCGCGCCGCCGGCACTAAAGGTCTTGCGCCAGGTTTCGAGGCTGCTCCAGTAGCGGAAGAACTGCGGGTCCTGCGCAGACGCGGTCGCGTAGATCCTGGCCGCGTCCGCGTCGCCCGCGCCGCGCACCGCGGCAGCCTGTTTAGCGGCGGCCGCGAGCACCTCGCCGTCGGCGGCTTCGCCCTTGGCACGGATGGCCGCCGCCGCGGCTTCGCCTTCGTCGCGCACGCTGCCGGCCTGCGTCGCGGCTTCCGCGCTCATGCGCTTGTACACCGACGCGAGCGTTTCGTCGGGCGGCAGCACGCGCTCGACGCCGATGCCGAGAACCTCCACGCCGAGCTTGCGACGCACGTCGCCGCTCACGGCGTTGCGCAAGCCTTCGTCGATCGCGCCGCCATCCGAACCCAGCAGCTCGGCCAGCCCGTGCTTGCCGATCTGCGCGCGCAAGGCGTCGTGGATCAGCGGCGTCATCTGCTGGTTGACCTGCATGTCGTCGCCGGCGGTTGCCGCGAACCAGGCGTCCGGCGCGACGATCCGCCAGCGCACGAAATAGCCGACCCGCACCGGATCGCCGTCGGCGGTCTTGTAATCCTCGGGCTCGGATTGCTGCAGGATCGCGCGCGTGTCGTACACCTGTACCTGCTGCACGAAGGGCAACATGAAATGCAGGCCCGGCCCGATGTCGGTGGCCTCGACGTGCCCGAAGCGCGTCAACACCGCGGCATGGCCCTGGCCCACGGCATAGATGCCGTTGGCGCCCAGCAACGCGAGCAGGATGATCACGACGGGAATGGCGTATTTCATGTGCCGATTCCTTGCAGGGCCGGCCCCGAAGTCACCGGGACCGGGCTCGATGCAGCGGGCGCCGGCACGCTGGCCGCCGAAGCGGGCGCACTGCCGGACGACTCCGGCGAGGCTTCGGACGGCGTTTCCGGGCGGCGCACCGGGAACTGCACGATCACGCTGCCCGAGCCGGTGTTGACGACCGCGCGGTTCCTGCTCAGCACGTCGCGCATCGCGTCCAGCCACAACCGGTGCCGCGTCACCTGCGGCGAGGCCTGGTATTGCGCGAGGATCTGGTCGAAGCGCGCGACCTCGGCCTGTGCCTCGGCCACCGCCTTGGCGCGATAACTGTCCGCGCCCGCCTTCATCGCCGCGGCCTGTGCCGCGGCTTCCACCTTCCCGCGCGCCACGTCGGCATGCGCGGTGGCCTGCGCGGCCTTGGCGTCCTCGCGGGCCTTGGCGATGCCGTCGAAGGCCGGCTTCACTTCGGAAGGCACGCCGACATTCTGGATGCCCATGCCGGTGACGGTCACGCCGAGGTCCACATTCGCGAGCGCACGGGCGAGACGCGCATGCGCGTCCTTGCCGAATGCATCGTCGCTGCGTTCCATGAGTTCATGCAGCGGGTGCGTGCCCACCACCGCACGCATCGCCACGGTCGCCGCGTTGCGCACGGATTCCTCGGCGTCGCGCGTCGCGAACAGGAATTTCCGCGCGTCCGATACCTTGTACTGGACGTAGTAATCGACCATCGCCAATTGGCCATCGCTGGTCAACAGTCGCGCCTCGTCGTTGAGCGTGCGCGTGCGTCCCAGATCGACGATCTGCACGCGGTCGATGGGCACGGGGAAATGCAGGTGCAGGCCGGGTTGCAGCACGCTTTCCAGCTTGCCGAAGCGCAGCAGCACGCCGGCCTGCTGGTCGCCGACCAGGGTCCAGCCGCTGGCCACGAGCCAAAGCACGACCAGCACCGCGATCAACGCGAGCACGCCCAGCGGGCCGCGCCCGAACGGGCCGAGCCCGCGTCGCATCTTCCTGAACCACGCTTCGAGGTCGGGGCCGCTGCCATGGCCGCCCTGGCCCCACGGTTCACGCCCCCGAGGTTCCTGGCCCCGGGGTTCCTGGCCCTTGGGTTCACGCGGTTTTTCGCCGGGTTCCTTCCAGGGCATCTCGGGACAGCCTCGGGTTGCGGGCAAACGCAGGATTCTACCAGAGCGGTTCCGACCGCTTGGGCCATCCGCGCCTCGATCGCACCCGGCCTGAATCGATCAACTCGAACCGATCCATGAACATCGCCGTGAGCCCAATCCTCTCCCTTCCGGAGAGGGCGACACGCGCGCAGCGCCTGCGGGCGAGGGCTGACTTCACGGGACAGTTCGACACCTGCGCGGTCGCGCCTTTCCCCTACGCCGCGTCGAGCCAGGCCCGCAAGAGCTTGCCCTCGTCGCCGCGAACATCGCCCGCGAGCGGCAACAGCAATTCGCGCGGCGCATCGATGTCGAGGCGCCAGCCGTCTTCATCGTAGCGTTCGGCCCTGACCGCGCCGAGTTCGATCAGGCGCGCGCGCAGGCGGCCCGCGCGCGGCGGCAGCCGCAGTTCCGCGTGCACGCGCGTGCCGGCGAGGCGTTCGCCGATCGCCTGCCGCAAGAGATCGAGGCCAGTGCCGCTCGCGGCCGACAGCCACACCGCGGTCGGGAAGCCGTCCGCATCGCGGTCGATGCGTGCAGGCGTGTCCAACAAATCGACCTTGTTGAACACCCTCAGCTGCGGCACGCCGCCCGCGCCGATTTCATCGAGTACGCCGTTCACCACTTCGATCAGCAAGTCGCGCTCCGGATCGGCGGCGTCGACGACGTGCAGCAGCAGATCCGCATCGCGCGCCTCGGACAGGGTCGCACGGAAGGCCGCGACCAGGTCGTGCGGCAATTCGCGGATGAACCCGACCGTGTCGGCCAGCACCGCCGGACCGACTCCAAGCCCTTCCAGCCGCCGCACGGTGGGATCGAGCGTCGCGAACAACTGGTCGGCGGCGTACACCGCGCCGCGCGTGACGGCATTGAACAGGGTGGACTTGCCGGCGTTGGTGTAGCCGACCAGCGCGACGCGCGGCAGCGTGTTGCGCAGGCGTGCGCGGCGTTGCTGGTCGCGCTGCACGCCGACCTTCTCGATGCGTTTCTGCAATTGTTCGACGCGCTTCTGCAACAGGCGGCGGTCGGTTTCGAGCTGGGTTTCGCCGGGACCGCGCAAGCCGATCGAACCACCGCGCTGGCGCTCGAGGTGGGTCCAGCCGCGCACCAGCCGCGTCGCCATGTGTTTCAACTGCGCCAATTCGACTTCAAGCTTGCCTTCGTGCGACTGCGCGCGCTGCGCGAAAATGTCCAGGATCAGCGCGGCGCGATCGATCACGCGTGCGGAAAAGTGCTTTTCCAGGTTGCGTTCCTGCACCGGCGTCAACGCGTGGTCGACCAGCACCAGGTCGGCGCCGAGCTCACGTACCTTCGCCTGCACCTCGTCGGCCTTGCCGGTGCCGATGTAGAACTTCGGGTTGGGCGCATCCACCCGCGCGTGCACGCTGCCTAGGATTTCCGCACCTGCGGATTGGGCGAGCTCCGCGAATTCCTGCGCGCGTCGCGCGGCAGCGGCCTTGCCGGTGTAGGGCAACACCAGCAGCGCGCGTTCGCCTCGCTTTTCTCGTTCGAAAAGGGCCATCAGTCCTGCGCGGGGGTCTCGGCGTCTTCCGGCTTGGCATCGTCCCCACCGACCTTGACCGCACGGCTCGGCACCACGGTCGAAATCGCGTGCTTGTAAACCATTTGGCTGACCTGGTTGCGCAGCAGCACCACGAACTGGTCGAACGATTCGATCACGCCCTGCAGCTTGATGCCGTTGACGAGATAGATCGCAACCGGGATGCGTTCGCGGCGCAGGGCATTCAAAAACGGGTCTTGCAACGATTGGCTTTTGGACATTGTTGTGGCCTTTCGATCCGATCGAACGCGATATCTCCCCGGTCGTTCGAATGGTAACGCAGAATGCGGACGTTTTGCCCGTTTCAGGCCGGATTTGCGCCCAGGAACAACGAGATCGCGGCGACTGCCGAATCCGCGCAATCGGCACGCCCCGGATCGAAAGCCCGGGCATCCAGTTCGCCGCGCAACCAGGTCGTCTGGCGCTTGGCGAGTTGCCGCGTCGCGTGGATGGCGCGCTGGCGGAATGCGTCTTCGGAACACCCTCCATCGAGGTATTCCCAGGCCTGCCGATAACCGACCGCACGCAGCGCCGGCAAATCGGCCGACAAATCGCCGCGCGCACGCAGGCGTTTCAGTTCATCCAGGAACCCCGCGGCCAGCATCGAATCGAAACGCGCGGCGATGCGCTCGCGCAGGTCCCCGCGATCGGCGGGCACCAGCGCGATCTTCAACACCCGGTACGGCAGGCGCGTCGTGTTCCGTGTACTGGCGTGCAATGCGGTGAGCGTACTGCCCGACAACTCGATCGCTTCCAGCGCACGCTGGATGCGCTGCGCATCGTTGGGGCGGATGCGACGCGCAGCATCGGGATCGCGCACGGCAAGCTTCGCGTGCAAGGCCGGCCAGCCGGACTCGTCGGCGTCGCGACGCAGGCGCGCGCGCACGGCCGGATCGGCGGCCGGCATGTCCGACAATCCGCGTTCCAGCGCGTGGAAATACAAGCCCGTTCCTCCGACCAGCAGCGGCACGTGCCCGCGCGCGGTGATGGCGTGCATCGCGATCAATGCATCTTCGCGAAACAGCGCCGCCGAATAGGGCTGCGCGGGGTCGCGGATATCGATCAACGCGTGCGGATAACGCCGCAAGGTTTCCGCATCCGGCTTGGCCGCGCCGATGTCGAGGCCGCGATAGACCAAGGCCGAATCGACACTGACGAGTTCGACCGGGAAACGGTCGGCCAGCGTGCAGGCCAACGCGGTCTTGCCCGTGGCGGTCGGCCCCATCAGGAAGATCGCGGACGGGCGCCGGTCGATGGCGTTGGGGTGATCCGACATGCCCGGATTGTAGGGGTTGCGCGCCGGACACCGGCTTATGCCGCCGCCTTATAATGGCCGGTATTCCAACAGGACAGGGCACCACCATGCCGAACATGATGAGGGCGCTGGTCAAGCGCGATGCCGCCAAAGGCATCTGGATGGACGAGGTGCCGGTGCCGGAATACGGCCACAACGACGTGCTGATCGAGGTCGAGAAAACCGCGATCTGCGGCACCGACCTGCACATCTACAACTGGGACCAGTGGGCGCAGCGGGTGATCAAGCCTGGCCTCGTGATCGGCCACGAGTTCGTGGGCAAGATCGTCGCGCTGGGCAGCGAGGTGCGCGGTTACCGGGTCGGCCAGCGCGTGTCAGCCGAAGGCCACATCACCTGCGGCATGTGCCGCAACTGCCGCGCCGGGCGACCGCACCTGTGCCCGAACACGGTCGGCATCGGCGTGAATCGCAACGGCGCGTTCGCGCAGTACATCGCGATGCCGCAATCGAACCTGTGGCCGGTACCGGACCAGATTCCCTCGTCGCTGGCCGCGTTCTTCGATCCCTACGGCAACGCCGCGCATTGCGCACTGGAATACGACCTGATCGGCGAGGACGTGTTGATCACCGGCGCCGGTCCGATCGGCATCATCGCCGCGGGCATCGCGCGCCACGTCGGTGCGCGCAACGTGGTGGTCACCGACGTCAACGACTATCGCCTGAAACTGGCCGCCGACATGGGTGCGACGCGCGTCGTGAACGTATCGAAGCAATCGTTGCGCGAGGTGTTGTCGGACCTGCAGATGGAAGGCTTCGACGTCGGCCTGGAAATGAGCGGCAATGCACACGCCTTCAACGACATGCTCGACGTGATGTACCACGGCGGCAAGATCGCGCTGCTCGGCCTGCTGCCGAACGGCTCCGGCATCGACTGGGACAAGGTGATCTTCAAGGGCCTCACCCTGCACGGCATCTACGGCCGACGCATGTACGAGACCTGGTACAAGATGACCCAGATGCTGCTGACCGGTTTCCCGCTGCAGAAGGCGCTGACCCACCAGCTCGCGATCGACGACTTCCAGCAGGGCTTCGACCTGATGGCGTCGGGCGAATGCGGCAAGGTGGTGTGCAGTTGGAATTAGCCGGGACTCGGAACTCACATAAAACCCGTCGTCATTCCGGGGCCATCGCCAGCTTTACCGGCGATGGAGCCCGGAATCCATTTTGACTTTGCTGAAAAGAAGGCAGATCAAGATGGATCCCGGCTTGCGCCGGGATGACGAAAACAAATGTTTGTCACTCGGAACCCGCCATGACCTACGCCGCGCAAGCACGCTACGCCGAAGAACTCGCCAGCATCCGCGATTCGGGCCTGTACAAGGACGAGCGCATCATTACCTCGCCGCAGTCGGCCGAGATCACGCTGGCCGATGGTCGCCGCGTGCTGAACTTCTGCGCCAACAATTACCTCGGCCTCGCCGACCATCCGCGCCTGATCGAGGCTGCGAAGAAAGCGCTGGACACGCACGGCTTCGGCATGGCCTCGGTGCGTTTCATCTGCGGCACCCAGGACCTGCACAAGCAACTGGAACACGACATCGCGCGGTTCTTCGACACCGACGACGCGATCCTGTACGCCGCGTGCTTCGACGCCAACGGCGGCTTGTTCGAACCGCTGCTGGGCGAACGGGACGCGATCATTTCCGACGCGCTGAACCACGCTTCGATCATCGACGGCATCCGCCTGTGCAAGGCCAGGCGTTATCGCTACGCCAATGGCGACGTCGCGGACCTGGAGAAGCAATTGCAGGCCGCCGATGCGGTGGGCGCGCGCACCAAGCTGATTTCATCGGATGGCGTGTTCTCGATGGACGGCGTGGTCGCGCCGCTGGACAAGATCACCGCACTGGCGAAAAAGTACAACGCGCTGGTGCACATCGACGAATGCCACGCCACCGGCTTCCTCGGCAAGACCGGGCGCGGTTCGGCCGAAGTGCACGGCGTGATGGACAAGATCGACATCTTCACCGGCACGCTGGGCAAGGCGCTGGGCGGTGCGGTCGGTGGCTTCACCACCGGACGCAAGGAAATCATCGACATGCTGCGCCAGCGTTCGCGGCCGTACCTGTTCTCCAATTCTCTGCCGCCGGCGCTGGTCGCGGCGTCCATCGAAGTGCTGAAGATGCTGGACGAGGCCGGCAGCCTGCGCGAAACGCTGGCCGAGAACACCAGGTATTTCCGCGACGCGATAACCAAGGCCGGCTTCGAAATCAAGCCCGGCAACCATCCGATCGTGCCGGTGATGACGCACGATGCCAAGCTCGCGCAGGCGATGGCGGCCGGCCTGCTGGACGAAGGCATCTACGCGATCGGTTTCTTCTACCCCGTCGTGGCCGAAGGCAAGGCGCGCATCCGTACCCAGATGTGCGCCGCGCATACGCGCGAACACCTCGACCGCGCGATCGCGGCGTTCACCAAGGTGGGTCGCAAGGTCGGGTTGCTGAAGGCTTGAAACCGTAGGTTGGGCTGAATGAAGTGAAGCCCAACAAGTCGTTGGGCTTCGCGATGCTCAGCCCAACCTACTACCTGGTTTTTTGCAGTTCGATCTTGTCGATCGCCCACAATCCCTGATGCGGATCGCCAGTGGCGAACAGGCATAGCGTGTGATGACCGCTGGTCGCCGGAATGTCGGCGGTCAAGGCGGTTTGCAATTTCGTTTGTGCTGCCTTGGCCAACGGAAGCGTGGCCAGCAGCGGACCGTCGCAGGAATCCAGGTGGACCTGGAACTCACCGGCCGGCGTTTGCTTCGGCCGGATCACCACGCTTGAATCGTCGGTCCACAACTGGAAGCGCCAAGGCAAGTTGCCGACCGTCAGCGCAATGCGCCTGGCGCCATCGAGCGGCGCATCCTTCCATTGCCAGCACATGTTGGCGATGTCGAGGCGATAGACCGGCCGCGGGCCGTCGAGCGGGCGATCGTCTTCCAGCCGCAGCACGATCAACGGCTTGCCGCAGGCATCCAACTGGTCGCTGTTGCGGGTCAGCAACGCTGCCGCATCCACGACCTGTTTGCGCGGCGCGGCCAGCTCGAAGCCGTCGGCCGTGAACGTCGCCGCGCGCAGCGTGATGGATCTGTCCGCCGGGAACTTCAGCGGCTCGCCGTAGGCAGTCGATCCCGTGCCAGGCGCCGTGCCATCGGTGGTGTAGCGGATCGTGCCGAAATCCGTCTGGTTCGATAGTGTGACGTCGAGGCTGCCGTTTGCTCCCGGCTTCAAGGCAAATGCAGGCGCGAACGCGCTGTCGGCGTACTCGATGCCGAGTGCGCGATAACGGGCGAGTTCCGCGGGCATGCGCCCAAGGAATCCATGCCAGTCATGCGAAGCGGCCGGCGACCATGCAACCTCCGACAGCGCGGCGATGCGAGGGAACACCGCGTGCTGGACGCGCGCGAAGGTCGGCATGTATTCCGCCCACAGGTTGGCCTGCAGGCCGAGGATGCGTCGCGCCTGCTCCGCGGTCGCGCTCTTCGGCACCGGGTTGTAGTCGTACACGTCCTGGAGCGATTCCACACCGGGCCGCCCCGGCGGTTCGTCGTGCAAGTCGGATTGATAGTGGTCGAGATACAGCGTGGGCGAGGACGACATCACCACGTCGTGGCCTTGTTCGATGGCCAGCAACGCACCGGCCGGCTCGTGCCACGACATCACCACTGCGGAATCCGGAATCCCGCCGCCCAGGATTTCATCCCAGCCGATCGCGGTGCGTCCGTGCTTCGACAGGTAATTGGCCACCTGCGTGGTGAACCAGCCCTGCAACTGGTCCATGTCCTTGAAGCCGAGTTTCCGCATGTGCGCACGCACCTCGGGCGATGCATTCCACTGGTCCTTGGCGGCCTCGTCGCCACCGATGTGGATGTACTTCGACGGGAACAGCTTCATCACGTCGCCGAAGACGTCGTCGAGGAACTTCAACGTGCGCGCATCGGGCTTCAGCAACCAGGTGGTGATGCCGGATTCGGACGAAACCGGCGGTCGCCGGCCGGTGGCGCCCAGCCACGGATACGCCGCGATTGCGGCCTGCGAATGGCCCGGCACGTCGATTTCCGGTACCACGGTGATGAAACGCTCCGCCGCGTAATGCACGATGTCGCGCACCTCGGCCTCGGTGTAGAAGCCGCAATACGGCTTGTCGGGACCGCCGGTCAGCGCGGCATCGGGCCCGACCGCCTTGCGGCAGGCGCCGATCTTCGTCAATTCCGGATACTTCGGAATCTCGAGGCGCCAACCCTGGTCGTCGGTGAGGTGCCAATGCAGCACGTTCAACTTGTGCAACGCCATCCAGTCGATCAGCTGCTTGATGTCGGCGACGCTCTGGAAATGCCGCGCCGAATCCAGCATCAGGCCGCGCCATGCGTAGCGCGGATGGTCGGTGATCGTGCCATCGGCAACGCGCGCCGGTTTGCCGTGCGCCGCACCGGGCGTCAGCAACTGCCACGCCGTGACGCTGCCATAGAACAACCCGCGCGGGTCACGCGCGGTCACTTCGATGCGGCCGTCGCCGATCGCGATGCGATACCCGGCATCGCCCACCACCTGCGCTTGCGGGTCGAGGTGGAACACGATCGCGGCCGGCGATGATTCGTCCGCCCCGGTTTCCACGCGCAGGTCCAGGCCACGCGTGTCGGCCACCAGCGCCGCAAAACCTCGCACGATGGCGAGCGCCTGCGCATCACCTCCGGCTTGCACCCGCACGCGGTCGCCGTCGGACACGCTGACCGCCCCCCCTGCCGCCGGATGCATTTCGGCGGGTTGCGGCAGCAGCGACCACGGGAGCACCGGCTCAGGCGGCACCGCTGCGGCGATACCCGCGACGCTCCATGCGACAACGGCGAAAACCAGCAGACTGCTCGTGCGCATGAAGGTTCTCCTGGATTCACGGGCGAACCTGCCGATGGCACGGCAGGCGGATGGCATACATGTACCACACGGCGCGGGGCAAGCGCTGCCCGCACCGGCAGCCGCCGTCATCGCGCGACAAGCCCAATCGGTACGACGTCCATCCCCGGCGCCGTGACGCGCATCCGCGCCGGGGACGGCCGATGCAATGTCAAAAAAAATGCGGGCCGGGATGCCAACCGGCCCGCAACGCTGGAGACTCGACTCTCCTGTTCCCTGCAACGTCGTTCGGGCTGGATCAGAGCTTGTAGTTCACGTTGAAGTAGTACTGGCGGCCGTTCACGTAGAACGCTTCCGGCGCCGTATCAAAGCCCAGGCCGGCCTGCGAGCCCTTGATGAAGTAACGCAGTTTCGGGTCGTTGAGGTTCATCGCGTCGAACGTGAAGCTCAGGTGTTCGTTGAGCTTGTAGCCCGCGGACAACGACAGGTAGCCCTGGCCGGACTGCCAGTACGGCAACAGCGCCATCTGTCCCGAACTGGACATCACGCCGTCGTAGAACTTGGAACGGTAGGTGTAATTGATGCGGGCATTCCAGTGCGCGTCTTCGTAGAACACCGAGGCGTTGGCGGTGTTCTTCGAGGTTCCGAACAGCGGGCGGTTGCCGGCGGCGATGTTGTTGCCCAGCGTGCCGTCCGGGTTGTACATGAAGGTACCGCCCGACGAATGGCCCGTGGCGTAGGTGTAGTTGAACGACACGCCGAAGTTGTTGCCGATCGGCTGGATGTAGTTCAGCGTGACCCCCTTGAGGCTGCCGTTGACGTTGACCGGGATGCTGACCAGGTACTGGCTGTACACCTGCGCGTGCGATGGATTGTTGCCGGCGCCGTTGTTGGTCAGGTAGTTGTTGAGGTAGGTGCGGGTGACCGTTCCGTAGTCGTAGTAGTTGTTGAGATCCATCTGGTACACGCTGCCCGACAGCAGGCCGCGCTCGGCGAAATACCATTCCAGCGACGCGCTGAAATTGGTGGACAGGATCGGCTTCAGGCGCGGGTTGGATCCGCTGCCGCCGCCGATGTCACCGGCGACCTGGGGATCATTGAGGGTCAGGAAGCCCGCCAACTGGGTGTAGTCCTGGCGGGTCAGGGTCTGCGACGCGGAGAACCGGGTCAGCAGGCTGCCGTCGGAGTTCAGGTCGAACTTCACGTTGAAACTCGGCAGCACCTTGTTGTAGTTGTGCTTGTAGTAGTTCCAGTACCAGCCGGCCGGGTAGAACGCGGACGGCGGCGAGCCGAGCGCATAACTCGCTTCCTGGATGCCGGGGCTGGTGTAACCGATTTTTTCGTCGGTCGAGACATAACGCAGGCCCGCGTTGGCGGTCCAGTGTTCCCCGGTGAAGTTGGCCTGGATGTAGGCCGCGCCGTTCTTCTCCGTCATGCTGTAGATGCCGTTCGGATAGAACCGTGAAGTGCCGGGATCGTTCGTCACCTTGCGGTTTGAATACAAGGCATTCAGTTGCGCGAGCTGGGCCGCCGTCCAGAACCAGATGTTGGCGGGCATCTGGCCCACGCCGAGATCGCTGCCGAAGCTACCGGGATAGTTGCCGCCGGCCGGCGGATAGATGGTGGAGCCCTGGCCGAACTGCACGGCCGATCCGAAGTTCGGGCCCTGCGCGATATCGGTCGGGCTGTTGTGGTCGTGCTTGGCGTAACGCACGCCGAATTCGAGCGAGGACAACGCGCCCGCATTGTCGAAGTCGTAAGTGCCGTCGGCCTGGAACCAGCGTTCCTTGTCCACCACGTGGATGTTCTGTTCGCCGAAGATCCAGTCCAGCCCGGCGGTCGCGGGGTCGAAGCGGGTGTTGTCGCCGCTCATGTTCCAGTTGAGCGGCGTGCCCAGCCCGTTCATCGAATAGCTGGCGGTCGAACCGAAGCCGGTGTCCATCTCCATCACGTCCTGGGTCGGGGTGCTGCCCTTGCCCTTGGTGGTGCCGAGCTGGAACCTGAAGCCGAGGTTGTTGGTGGCCTGCCAGTCGGCGTCCAGCGTGAGGAACTGGCTGGACTCGCTCTCGCCGGGGCGCGAGATCATGTCGTAGATGCCCTGCGAGATGTTCGGGGCTCCCGGCAGGTTGGCGCTGGTGAGGATGTTGTCCACGATGGTGCCGGTCACGGCCTGCAGCTTGAGCTGGTCGCGCGTGCGCAGCATGTAGTTGCGGTTGTAGTCGGTGGCGTCGAGGTGCGAGTAAAACGCGTCGAGGTTGAAGGTCAGGTTGTCGGCCGCGCGCCACTGCAGGTCGATCGACCCGCCCTTGCGTTTGCGGGTCTGGGTGAACAGGGCCGCGCCCGGCAGGTTCGGATAGAACACGCCGGTGCTGGCGCTGCCCGGCGTCGCGGCGGACAAACCGAGCGATGTGGCGGCTGCCGAACCGGTCGGAATGTAGGAGTAGCCGAGCAGCTCCTGCCCGTTGCGCTGCAGCGCGCGTTTCTCGTAGAACGCCTGCACCATCACGCCGAAGGTGTTGGAATCGTTCTTCCAGTTGATCAGGCCGCTGAACTGCGGCTCGGTCTTGCCGGGAAGGTCCGCGTACACGCCACCAACGCTGGCTTCCAGCGAGAACGGCTTGCTGAAATCCAGCGGCTTGCGGGTGATGATGTCGATGGTGCCGGCCGCGCCGCCTTCCAGCAGCTTGGCTTCCGGGGTCATGTGCACGACCACCTGGTTGACGATTTCCGAAGGCAACATCGCGTAGCTGACGCTGCGGGTACCGCCGCCGCCGAGGACGAACCAGTCACCGGATCCGATGGAGTGGCCGTTGACGGTGGTCAGGGTCAGCGACGGCGCGCTGCCGCGGATACTGGCGCGGTCGGATTCGTCGAAGCCACCTTCGGCGCCGGCCGCGTCGGCGATGTTCACGCCGGGCAACTGGGCGATGGTGTCGGCGACGTTCTTGGCCGGCAGCTTGCCGATGTCGATGGCGGACACCACTTCCACCTGCGAATTGGCCGCCTTCTTGGTTTCGATCGACAGCGCCTGCGCCGCACGCACGCCGACCACCTGGATGGTCGAAAGTTGCTGTGGTGTTTCCTTGGTCCCCGGTTTGTTCTGGTCCGATGGCGCCTGGGCCTGCTGCTGGTCGCCGGACGTGGTCTGGTTTTGCGGTGCGGCGCCCTGTGCGTGCGCACCGGCCGCGAACATCAGCGCCGTGGCGATGCTCGCCGAAAGCATACTCTTGCGAAGTTTCATGACTTACCCTCTCTCGCTCACGAAGTGACGGGTGCCGCGGCACCCGATGGATTGTTGTTGTCGTTGTTCCGCTACGCCGCCGCCCCGTCGCTGGAAGCCCGACGGCGCGCGACGCCGTGCAACTGCCTGTCGATGTACCAATGCGCTGCGCCCAGCACCCCGTGCCGGCCGTGTTCGATCAGGCGCACCGGTACGTGCAACAGGAATTCCCGCATGCTGCCCTTGTCGAGGAAGCGATCCACGAAACGGCTGCGTTGCAACATCTGCCGGATCTCCGGCAGCACGCCCCCCGCCAGGTACACGCCGCCGTCCGCCGCGAACGCCATCGCGACGTTGCCGGCGAACCCGCCCAGCACGGCGCAGAACATCTCCACCGTTTCCACGGCATCGGCGTCGCTGCCGGCGCAGGCCGCGGCCGTGACCGCTTCGGGGGTCGCGAAACGCGGCGACGCACCGCGCAATTCGCACAAGCTCGAATACAACGTCAACAATCCGGGGCCGGACAGGATGCGTTCGTAGGGCACATAGGCATCGTCGGGCGCCAATTTGGCCAACACCGCGCGTTCACGCGCCGTGCCCGGCGCGAGGTTCATCTGGCCCGCCTCGCTGGCGAGCACGTGCACGCCACCCGACGTGGACAAGCGCACCGCCGCGCCCAGTCCCGTACCCGGTCCGACCACCAGCGCCGGGCCTTCGGTATGCGTGGCAGGGCCGCACAACAACAGGCAGTCGGTGTGCTCGACGTCGTCGAGGGCGTAGGCAAGCGCTTCGAAGTCGTTGAGCAAGGCCACGTCATCGAAGGCCAATGCCTCGCGCAGTTGCGGAAGGCTGACCCGCCAGGCCAGGTTGTCATTGATGATGGTGTCGCCGACCGCCTGTCCGGCGCAGGCGATCACGCAGCGCCGCACCTGCAACGCGGCGTCGCGCTGGATAAACGCGGCCAGCAGTTCCGGCAGGCCCGTGAAATCGGCGCAGGCGAACTTGCGATACGCCAGGATTTCGATCTCGCGCTTGCCCGCCGCCGACGCGCGCAGCAGCGCCACCCGCGCGTGGGTTCCACCCACGTCCGCCGCCAGGAACGGCTGCGTGTGGAGGCTCGCATGCTGGCTCACATGACTGGCGGGCACGCTTATCCTGCTCTCGGCGTATTCGGATGGTGGGCAGTTTGGACAATTATGACAACGTTGTCAATTTGCGATGCAACAAATCACCACCCAGTGCGAGCGGGTTGCAGGATTGCGGATTCTTGGGCTTTTCCGCACAGTATCGCACCTGCCACGAGAATGTTCGTGCTGCAACGCAGCAACAACAGAGTCGATCCTGCTTGACTGTTTCTTGCTGGCCAGGACGTGCGATACTCGGCACGAGACATGTTTCTGACAACGTTGGTCAATCCATAATCCGCCGTCCCATCGGCACCACAGGCGATCTCCCATGACTTCTCCGGCAAGCCAGTCGAACGCATCGCACTACGTCATGTCGATGGTGATCATCGGCATCCTGTTCTCCATCTTCGGGTTCGTCACCTGGCTCAACGGTTCGCTGATCCTGTTTGTCAAGGTCGGCTTCAACCTAGACAACGTCACCGCCTTCTTCATCCCGTTCGCGTTTTACGTGTCGTATTTCGTACTGGCGTTGCCCTCGGCGCTGATCCTCAAGCGCACCGGCATGAAGAAAGGCATGGCCCTCGGGTTGTTGGTGATGGCCATCGGCTCGGTGGTATTCGCGCAGTGCATGGGCCTGTACAGCTACCCCGGCGTCTTGGCGGGCCTGTTCGTGATCGGAGCCGGCCTGGCGATCCTGCAGACCGCCGCGAATCCCTACGTCAGCATCCTCGGTCCCATCGAAAGCGGCGCCAAACGCGTCGCGATCATGGGCATCTGCAACAAGGCTGCCGGCGCGCTGGCGCCCTACGTGATCGGCGCGCTGTTGCTGAGCGGCATCACCGCGTACGCCGCGAGGATCGAGGCCACGACTTCGATCGAGGCAAGGGAGGCGTTGCAGCACGCGTTCGTGGCCCGCGCCTACCTGCCCTATCTGGTCATGGCGGCGGTGCTGGCGATCCTGGCGGTGTGGGTCATGTTTTCGCCGCTGCCGGAAATCAGGCCGGCGAACGACGCGCACGCCGAAGCGGGCAAGGCGTCGCAACGCAGCATCTTCAGCTTCCCGCACCTGTGGCTGGGCGCGGTGTGCCTGTTCGTCTACGTGGGCATGGAAGTGATGGCGGGCGACACCATCGTGCCCTACGGCCAGGCGTTGGGCCTGCCGCTGGATGCGGTCAAGCATTTCACGGCATACACCATGGCGGCGATGCTGGTCGGCTACGTGCTCGGCTTCCTGCTGATCCCGCGTTTCATTTCGCAGCAAGCCTACCTTGCGCTCTCCGCGGTGCTGGGCGTGCTGCTGACCGTGGCGGCCTGGGCCACGCACGGCTATGCGTCGGTGGGTTTCGTCGCGGCGCTCGGTTTTGCCAACGCGATGATGTGGCCGGCGATCTTCCCGCTGGGCATCAAGGGCCTGGGCAAGCACACCGAGTTCGGATCGGCGCTGCTTATCATGGGCATTGCGGGCGGCGGGGTGATCCCGCAGTTGTTCGCGCACCTCACCCGCACCATCCCCATGCAGCTGGCATTCCTGCTGGTGATGGTGCCGGGATACCTCTACATTCTGTTCTACGGATTGATCGGTCATCGCGTCGGCCAGCCGCGCGAGGCAGGCACGGCAGGCCCTGCCGTCGCGGAATCCTGACTACACCCACCCATCGAAGGAGCGCAGCTTGGGAACCACCACCATCCGGGATGTCGCCAAACAGGCCCGGGTTTCGCTGAAAACCGTTTCGCGCGTGATCAATCGCGAAGATTCGGTGCGCGAAGAAACGCGCGAACGCGTGTTGCGCGCGATCGAGCAACTCGACTATCGCCCCGACCTATCCGCGCGCAGCCTGCGCAGCGCCAAGGCCTACGCGATCGGACTGGTCTACGACAATCCCAATCCGTACTACATCATCGCCGTGCAGCAGGGTGCGCTCGCGGCGTGCCGCGAGATGGGTTACGGATTGCAGATCCATCCCTGCAATTCGCGCGCGCCCAGGCTGGCCGAGGAACTGCGCGACCTCACGCGCCGCTCGCGCCTGGCCGGACTGGTGCTGGCTCCGCCGATGTCCGAGCGCATGGCGTTGTTGCGCGAATTGACGGCCTATGGCGTACCGCTGGTGCGCGTGATTTCGGCGGCCGAGGATCCGCGCGACGGATTTCCCTGCGTGTTCGTGGACGACCGCGATGCCGCCTATGCCATCACGGCGTACCTGATCCAGCTTGGCCACGTCAGGATCGGTTTCCTGTGGGGCGGCAAGCAGCATCGTTCCAGCCCCGAGCGCTACAAGGGCTACGAGAAAGCGCTGCAGGATTACGGCGTGCCGCGGGACGACGAATTGATCCTCGAAGGCGACTATTCGTTCGACGACGGTTTCCGTGGCGCGCGCAAATTGCTGAGCCTCGCCGAGCCGCCCACCGCGATCTTCGGTTCCAACGACGAGATCGCCGCCGGCGTACTGGCGGCCGCGCGTGCGGCCGGCCTGCACGTGCCCTACGACTTGTCCGTGGCCGGTTTCGAGGACAGCCCGTTCTCGCGGCACTCCTGGCCCTCGCTCACCACCTCGCGGCAACGTACCGAGCTGATCGCCGAACACGCCACCCGGCTGCTGATCGCGCAGATCCACGGCGGCGACGTCGAGAACGAGGGCTTCAGCCCGGAACTGGTGGTGCGCGCCTCGACCGCGCCGCCACGCCCACGCGAATGAATGATTCCCGAGCCATGACACCTCAACCAACGACACCCGTGACCGACCCCGCCGGCAACATCCAACCAGAATCCACATCGCTGTACCGGGAAGCCGCGGCGGCGGCCGACACGGTGTCGCGCCAGCTCGAGCGCAACGACGCGACGGTGCGGGAACTCGCGCGCACCTTGCGCGACGACACGCCGCCTTTCGCCGCGACCTGCGCGCGCGGCAGTTCCGATCACGCGGCCACTTACGCCAAGTACGTGATCGAAACACAGACCGGTTGCGTGACTGCCTCGGCATCGCCTTCGGTCGAATCCATCTACGCGGTTCCGTTGCGCCTGCGCGGTGCGCTGTACCTCGTCATCTCGCAATCCGGCGCAAGCCCCGACCTGTTGCGCAGTGCCGGAGCCGCGCGCCTGGCCGGCGCGCGGGTGGTCGCGATGGTCAATGCCGAAGGCTCGCCGCTGGCGGACCTCGCCGACACCGTGATCCCGCTGCACGCGGGTCCGGAACACAGCGTGGCGGCCACCAAGAGTTACATCGGCTCGCTGAGCGCGATCCTGCACCTGGTCGCGCACTGGCGGCAAGATGCGGGCCTGCTCGAAGCCCTGCGTGGTCTGCCGGAGCGCTTGCACCAGGCGTTCGCGATGGACTGGTCGCCGTTGGTCGAGACGCTGGCGGACAAGCGGGGCCTGTTCGTGCTGGGTCGCGGCTATGGCCTCGCGGCCGCCCAGGAGGCCGCGCTGAAGCTGAAGGAAACCTGCGCGCTGCATGCCGAAGCTTTCAGCGGCGCCGAGGTCCGCCACGGTCCGATGGAGCTGGTCGGGCCGGACCATCCCGTGCTGATGTTCGCGCAGGACGACGGCACGCTGGCCGGCATGCTGCAAACCGCGGCCGATTTCCGCAAACGCGGTGCCTGCGTGCTGGTCGCCGCACCGGGCGCGACGGGCCGGCAGGCCTTGCCGATCGTGCCGACCGGCCAGCCGATGTGCGCGCCGATCCTCGCGGTCCAGAGTTTCTACCGCGCGGTCAATGCGCTGGCGATCCGGCGCGGACGCGATCCTGATCGTCCGCCGCACCTCGCCAAGGTCACCGAGACCGTATGATGGAAACGGCACTGCTCAATGCGCGCGTGCTCACCCCGCAGGGATGGCGCGATGATCTCGCGGTGGTGGTCGCGGACGGCCTGATCCGCGGACTGGCGTCGCCCGGAAATGTTCCTTCCGGTGCGAAGGCACGCGACTTGTCCGGCCGCATGCTGTTGCCGGGTTTCATCGATTGCCAGGTCAACGGCGGCGGCGGCGTGTTGTTCAACGACCAGCCGAGTGTGGACGGCATCCGCGCGATCGGCGCGGCGCATCGCCGATTCGGCACCACGGGTTTCCTGCCCACCCTCATCAGCGACACCGTCGACAAGATGCGCACCGCGATCGCGGCGGTCGATACGGCCATCGCGGAAGGCGTGCCCGGAGTGCTGGGCATCCACCTCGAAGGGCCGTTCATCAGTCGCCAACGCAAGGGCGTGCACGCTGAAAAATATCTGCACGTGCCGGATGCAGGCGAATTGCGGGTGACCGAATCCCTGCAGCAGGGGAAAACACTGCTGACGCTGGCGCCGGAATGCGTTGCCCCCGATGCGATCCGCGAACTCACCGGGCACGGCGTGATCGTCGCCGCGGGCCACTCCAATACGGATTACGCAACGGTGCGCGCCGCGCTGGACGCCGGCGTGCGTGGTTTCACCCACCTCTACAACGCGATGTCACCATTGACCAGCCGCGCGCCGGGCATGATCGGCGCCGCGCTGGACGATGCCGACAGCTGGTGCGGCGTGATCGTCGACGGCCACCATGTCGACCCCGCCAGTCTGCGCGTCGCGTTGAAGGCCAAGCCGCGGGGCAAGGTATTCCTGGTCACCGACGCGATGCCGCCCGTGGGCGCAGCCGATCCGTCCTACGTGCTGAACGGGGAAACGATCGTCGCGCGCGACGGGATCTGCCAGACCGCGAACGGCACCCTCGCCGGCTCCGCGCTCAGCATGATCGATGCCGTGCGCAACACCGTGGAAATGCTCGGCCTGCCGATCGACGAAGCCGCACGCATGGCCTCGACTTATCCCGCGGATTTCCTGGGATTGGGCGCCAGCCGCGGACGCATCGAAACGGGCTATCGCGCCGACTTCACGGTACTCGATGCGGATTTGCGGGTAACGGAGACCTGGATCGACGGCCTGCCGTCGAACGCTTGACCCGGCGTTCGCCGCCGCCCGAGTCCGGGCCCACGCCGCCGAGACCGTCGATCTCCGCTTCGGTCAGCCTGCGCCATGCCCCCTTGGGCAGGTCGCCGAGTTCGACCGCGCCGATCGCCACCCGCATGAGTCGCAGCACGTCATGGCCGCACGCCGCAAGCATGCGTCGTATCTGCCGGTTCCGCCCTTCGCGCAGCACGATTTCCAGCCAGCTGTTTGTCTCGCCGCCGCCCGTCACGCGCACCGACTCGGCCGACAGCCGTTCCCCGCGATCGATCACGCCCGCGAGCAAGCGCCGCAACGTTGCCGGCTCCGGCACGCCGCGCACCTGCACCCGATAAGTCTTCGCAACATGCGACGCCGGGTCGGTGATGCGCGCCGCCCACGCCGGATCGTTGCCGAGCAGCAGCAGGCCCTCGCTGGCCTTGTCCAGCCGCCCCACCGGCGCCAGCCAAGGCAGGTCCGCATCCGCGAGCAAGGCATAGACGGTCTCGCGACCACGCTCATCGGAGGCGGTCACCACCAATCCGCGCGGCTTGTTGAGGGCGATGCAGACGCGTTCGCTTGCGTGCGCGGCCATCCCGTCGACTTCGATGCGATCGACCCCAGGGTCGACAGGCGCTTCGGGATCGCCCACCACAACGCCGTTCAAGCGCACGCGCCCCGCCATGATGCGACGCACCGCTTCGCTGCGCGAACACATGCCCATGCGCGACAGCACGCGCGCGAGGCCATGTCGTGCGGTGAGGCCGTTCGCGGGCCTCGGAAGACGAATGTCACTTCCGCGCATATGGCTCTCCGCATTCGCGTCATCGAATCCGCATGGCGGGACTCGAAAAGAAAAAGCCCGGCGCAAGCCGGGCTTTTTCGTATCACATTGGAATCATCGGCGGTTCGATGCCGATTCTTCCACGAACGGCTTACATGCTGCCGTTCTGGGGCTGCTCGACCTTGAACTCGACGCGACGGTTGCGCTCACGGCCAGCCGCGGTCTTGTTGGTGTCGATCGGGTTGGACTCGCCGAAACCCTTGACGTCGGTGATGCGGCTCGCATCGATGCCGTGCGACTTCAGGAAGTCGGCCACGATGTTGGCGCGACGCTCGGACAGGCCCTGGTTGTACTGATCGGTACCGACCGAATCGGTGTAGCCGTCGATCTCGATCTTGACCTGCGGATAGCGGTTCAAGGTATCGACCGCCTGGTTCAGGATCGCCAGCGAATCGGCTGCCGGCGGCTTCAGCGTCGGGCCAATGTCGTGTTCGGTCTTCTTGGGACGATCGAACTTGAAGTTCACGCCACGCAGGTCGATGACCACGTTCTGCGGCGGCGGCGGCGGAGGAGCAGCCGGCGGCGGGGGCGGCGGCGGTGCAGCCGGAGGCGGCGGCGGCGCCGGGTGGCCCATGTTGAACACGAGGCCGATCGTGGCCATCGAATCCAGCCACTGCTTCGGACCATAGGTGTGCGGCAGGCCGGGGCCGGCGAAACCGGTCGCCATCGCCGACGTGGTGTCGCGGTAATAACGTGCCGCGATCTCGCCACGCAGGGCGACGCGGTCGCTGACGTTGTACAACACGCCCACGCCGACGGTCGCGCCCGGACCCCAACCATTGCTGCCCGCTACCGCAGCGTGACGCCACATGCCGGCGCCGGCCATGATGTACGGACGCCACTGGCTGGCAGGATCCATGAAGTAGTAGCGGCCCGCGACGTCGAGTCCGAGGGTCTCCCACTGCTTGCCTGCGCGGGTGGAGGAATCCTTGAAATCCGCATTGTCGCCCGTGGCTTCAACGTCCAGGGTGAAATGCGGGTTCACCCAGAAACCCACGCCGAGTCCGCCGATGGGATCGGCCTGCACCTTGCGGCTGCTGTCGCCGACCACCACGCCGATACGCGGCACGATGTACCAGTTGCTGTAGTTGGGGTTCGCAAAGCTACCCGTCGTTTCTGCCGCGGGGCTCGTGTCCTGTGCGTGCGCGACTGACATCACGCCGACAGTGCCCAAGGCCAGCGCGATGACCGCGAACAAGCCGTTACGTTTCATCGGAGAGTCTCCTCGTTGTTGATTCTTCGACTCCGGCCACTCCGGCACGGCGTCGTTCCTTCTCATAACTGCAAAACCACTGTGCGGATTGCAGCCTGATCAGCGCAGGCCCGTTCCGCTGCTGCTGCGTCAGTTTAGCAAAAAACAAACAATTTCGCTGCTTTCCTCCCCGCCCATTCATCCAGAACTCAGGACACCCCCGTCGACGCGAACAAACCCATGAATTCCGGGACTGTCATGGCCTGCAAGGCATCCACCTGTTCACAAATCTTGACAATCTGTTGCGCCTGCGCCTGCGGAAGGTGGCCTGCCAAGGCCTTGCGGAATTTATCCAGCAGGACAGGAATGCCTTCCGAGCGCCGCTTGCGATGGCCGATGGGAAAATCAATGGATACCTTCCGTGTTTGCGTGCCATCCCTGAAAAACACCTGCACCGAATTGCCGATGTAGCGCTTGTCGGGGTCGAAATAATCGCGGGTGAAGCGTGGATTTTCCGTGACGACCATTTTTGCGCGCAACGCATCGATGCGCGGATCGGCCGCGACGGCGTCACCATAGTCGTCGGCGACCAGGCGTCCGAAGATCAGCGGCACCGCCACCATGTACTGGATGCAGTGGTCGCGGTCGGCATAGTTGGCGAGCGGGCCGGTCTTGTCGATGATGCGTGCGCCGGCCTCCTGGGTTTCGATCTCGATGCGTTCGATGGCATCGAGGCGATCCTTCACTTCGGGGTGCAGTTGCATCGCGCACTCGACCGCGGTCTGGGCATGGAACTCGGCCGGAAAACTGATCTTGAAGAGGATATTTTCCATCACGTAGGAACCGAACGGCCGCTCGGACTCGAAGGCCTTGCCGCCGAAGGCGACGTCGTAGAAACCCCAGGTCTTGGCGGAGAGCGCCGACGGATAACCCGGTTCGTCGGTGGTGACGGCATTCAAGGCATGGATCACGGCGCGCCGGCAGGCATCGCCCGCGGCCCAGCTCTTGCGCGGTCCGGTGTTGGGCGCATGGCGATACGTGCGCAGCGCGCCGTTGTCGATCCAACTGTTGGACACCGCCGTGATCACTTGCTCGCGGTTGCCAGCCAGCATCGCGGTCGCCACCGCGGTCGAAGCCAGCCGCACCAGGATCACATGGTCCATGCCGGCGCGATTGAAGGAATTCTTCAACGCGTAACAGCCCTGGATCTCGTGTGCCTTGATCGCCCAATGCAGCACGTCGCGCACGGTGAGCGGCTTGCCGCCGTTGCGCAGGTTCGAGCGCGAAAGCCAATCGGCCACCGCCAGCACGGTGCCGAGATTGTCGGACGGGTGGCCCCACTCGGCAGCAAGCCAGGTGTCGTTGAAATCCAGCCAGCGGATCTGGGTACCGATGCAGAACGCGGCCTGTGCCGGATCGAGTTCCAGCGCCGTGCCCGGCACGCGCGCGCCACCGGCGAGCGTCGCACCCGGCACGATCGGCGCCAGATGCTTCACGCATTGCGGGAATTTCATCGCCAGCATCGCGCAACCCAGCGCGTCCATCAGCATGTAGCGCGCCGTGTCCCAGGCTTCCTGCGATTCGATCCGGTAATCGAGCACGTAGTCGGCCACGTCGACCAGCGGCTGGTCGGGTGCGGGACGGCTGGCGGAACGGATGTCTGCGTGGCTCACGGCGGTTCCTGGTTGCTGAGGCAGCCCGTTATTTTGCCAGACGACGACACTTCTTGACGGCCATCCCGCTGCGCGCGGACAATCTCCGCCACGAAGGGGAGTAGCACCGGGCAAGGCCAGCATCGAGCCCGCGTGGCAATCGTCAGCACGAACCCTCATGGTTCCGGTTGTCACGGCGGTTCACCGCCGCGCGCGAGACTTTCGACATCCCGTGCCGCATCGCGGTCGCGGGGGTTCGATCGTCCATCGCACCGGAGAACCGCATGTACGTGATCAACGAGCTGCTCCACCACCCCCTCGATCCGGCCTTCTGGAGCGGCCTCGGCTCGATCATCCTGATCGACCTGGTACTCGCCGGCGACAACGCGATCGTGATCGCACTGGCCGCGCGCAACCTTCCCGAACACCACCGCTTCCGCGTGATCTTCTGGGGTGTCGTCGGCGCGATAGCGGTGCGCATCGTGATGACCGCCGGAGTGATCTGGCTGCTGCGGATTCCCGGGCTGATGCTGGCCGGCGGGCTCATCCTGATTCCGATCGCGTGGCGCCTCCTGAAGCAGGACGAACAACAAGAGCCGAAACTCAGGCGCAGGGTGACCGATTTCTGGAGCGCGATGGGCACGATCGTGGTGGCGGACGCACTGATGGGTCTCGACAACGTGCTCGGCATCGCGGGCGCGTCCGGCGGGCACCTGGGTCTCGTGGTACTCGGCCTGCTGGTCAGCGTGCCGCTGGTGGTGTGGGGCTCGACCCTGCTGCTGAGGCTGATCGAGCGCTACCCGATCATCGTTTATCTCGGGGCTGCGGCGATCGCCTGGACCGCCGCGCGCATGATCACCCGCGACGACCTGGTCCAAGGGTGGTTCGATGCGCACGATACGTTGCGCTACGCGGTGGACGCAGCGCTGGTCATCGGCGTGGTGGGCGCCGGCTGGTGGCTGCGGCACCGGCAGCCTGCAACACAGGCTTGATTCCGCGCAACCGCAGCGTCAGAACGACGAGTCAGGCTGTTCCAGAAACGCCCGTTCCTCGGCCGTCGACGCGCGCCCCAGCACCTTGTTGCGGTGCGGATAGCGGCCGAAGCGATCGATGATCGCCTTGTGCTTCAGCTCGAACGCGTAATTGTTCTCGAGACCGGGTTGGCGGAACAACCTTTCGGCGTCGACATGGATCGCGCGCGACTCCGAATGCATGAAAGGCATGTACAGGAACGCACGTTGCGCGACAGGCATGCCGCGATCGGCGCCCGCACGGATGGCTTCCTGCGCCAACACCAGTGCCATGCCGTCGCAGGCGAACGCTTGCGCATCGTCGCGGAACAGGTTCCGGGAGAACTGGTCCAGCACGATGATCTCGGCCAACCGGCCGTCGTGGGTGTCGCGCCAGGCCGCGAGTTCGCCATGCGCCGCGGCCCGGTACGTCTCGCCAAAACGCCCGCGAATCGCCGCGTCGAACGCGGCGTCCTTGCTGAAATGCTGTTCGGGCGTCGCTTCTCCGAACCAGAAATGCAGGACTTCCTGCGGATTCACGAAAGCGGCTCCCGCGGTATCGACCCGGCAACCCTCACGACCAGCTCCCGGGCTGCTTCTCGCGAAACGCGTCCGCGACCAGCTGGTTGTCGAAACCCGGAGGCGCTTCGCCACTGGCAGCGTAGCGATAAATCGCGGCCTGATAAATCGTCTGCAGGGTGGACTGCACCAACCCCAGCATCACGAGATACAGCACCAGGACCGCACCGACCGGCAGCCACACCAGCGGATTCGATTTCAGAACCAGCATGAACACCACCAGCGCCGGCACGGCTCCGAACAACCCGAAAATCAACCCGAAGCTGACGTTGCCGATGATCTGCTCGCCCCAGGTCTGCTTCAGCATCTCCACCGATCGCTTGTACGACTCGATCGGGCCGCTGCCTTCGGCCACCAGCACCGGCACCACCAGGAACGAGGTCACCGACCAGGCCATCCCCAGCATGCCGACCACGATGCGGCCGATGAAGCCGACCTTGTCTTCCAGCATCCGCAGCAGGATGCCGACACTGCTGGTCAGGAGCGCCCAACCCACGATTTGCGGCAGCCGTTGCCACGCGCTGGCCAACCCGTAGCCGAGCGTCGGCCGCTCGCCATCGATCTGCTTCAGCACGCAGGCGATCAGGGCCGCGTTGAAGAAGATGATCACCGAATAGGCAAGGAAGTAGAACACGAACATCGCAAGGTACATCTGCGGCGACGGATGCACCTGCTCGCCCGCATGCGGATGCGCCCCGACCGCGACGAACATCGGCACCGCGAACAAGGCGATCACCACCGCCAGCCCCGCACCGGCGATCAACGGAAACACGATCAGGCGCTTGTCCTGCTTCAGCAACTGCCATGCGGCGCCCATCAACTGCCAGGTTCGCGCGAACTTGCCCATGTCGTCGATTCCCCCGCGTTCGTTGCCCGGATCGTGTCGTCCGGACCGGATGATGCACGAAACGGCGCCGCGAAACAGGCCGCTACTTCAAGTATTTCGTCATCCATCCCACCCAGCGCCGGTACACGTCGGTCTGCTGGACGATGTCGCCCGGGAAATGCGTGTCGGCAGGGTACGCCCAGAACTCCACCGTGACGCCGTTGTCGCGCAGCGCGTGGTACCACTCGTAGCTGTTGACCAGCGGCACGTTGGAATCGCCCACGTCGCCCATGATCAAGGTCGGTGCCTTGACGTTGCGTGCATGCGTGATCGGCGACTGCTGGCGCCAGATGTCCCAGTATTCCGCGGTCCACGGTGACCCGCCGAAGAAATACAGGTCACCCATCTGGTAATAGGCGATCGTGTAATCCATCACCCAGTCGGTGAGCGCCGCGCCGGACACCGCGGCCTTCCACGTGTCGTAATGGCCGGTCAGCCAGGTCGTCATGTAGCCGCCGTACGACCAGCCCGACACGGCGACCTTGTCGGGATCCACGATGCCGAGCTTCTCGACCGCCGCAAGGCCGGCCATCACGTCCTTGCCCGGACCCTCGCCGGTATCGCGGAAGATCGCGTGCTGATACGCATCACCGAGGTTGGTGCTGCCGCGGTAATTCGGCTGGAACACCAGGAAGCCCTGCGCCGCCAGCAACTGCGGCAGCGGCGAGAAACGCACCGTGGACGCTGCTTCCGGCCCGCCATGGATCACCAGCACCAGCGGGTATGTCTTGCCCTTGCGGTAATCGACCGGGTAGGTCAGCACGCCATCCGCATCGAGGCCGTCGCCGCTTTTCCATTGCACGGACGTGGTCCTGCCCAGGTCGAGCTTGTCCACGAACGCGTTGAAATGGGTCAGCTGCCGCGGCCTGGCGTTCGCCGACGCCATCACGTACAGCTCGCCGGGATGGGTCATGGTGCTGCCGATGAAGGCGACCTCGCCGGTTTTCGCGACGCCGAGTTCGCTGCCCGCTTCGACGTCACCGAGATCCAGCACGCGTGCCGCGGCGTGCAGCGGCTGCTCCCACAGCACCGAACGCGTGCCGAGATCGCCCTGCAGTAGCAACGCCTTGCCGCCCGGCAGCCACGCATACGCATTGAAATTGCGCGCCAGTGCCGCAGTCGCATCGTGCGTCGCACTCGCCCCGCCCACGTACACCGCGTTGCCGTTGTTCTGGTCGCCGTTGCGCACGCGCAGGAACGCGAATGCCTTGCCGTCGGCCGCATGGGCGAAATCGTTGGCGCCCTGGTCGCCCACCAGCGTCTCGGGTTTGCCCTTGCCATCGGCGGCCACTTCGGCAATCACCGAGCGGAACGACGGACCCCAGTACGGGCTCGGAAACTTCGTGAAGACGATGGACTTGCCGTCGCGGCTCCACACCAACGGCGTCGCGCCTTCCTGGTCGGTCTGCAGCGACCAGTCACCTTCGGTCAGCCGTGTCGGCGTGCCGCCCGTCGCCGCCACCACCCACAAGTGCCAGGGCGCAACCGCCTTGCGCAACAGGAAGTTGCCATCGGTGACCTGGAACACCTTGTTGTGCGCCTTGATCGCCTGCTCGTTGACCGGCGGGTCCTGGGTGACGTAGGCGATACGGCTCCCGTCCGGGCTCCAGGTGAACTCGACGACGCCCTCCTTGGTGTCGGTGATGCGCTGGGCATCACCGCCGGCCAGCGGCATCACGTGGATCTGCGGCTGTTTGGTCTTGGCGTCCTTCGCGAGAAACGCGAGCTGCGTGCCGTCCGGCGACCAGCGCGGCGAAGACACGTCCTCGCGGTCGTGGGTCAGCGCACGCGTTGCGCCACTCGCAACATCGACCACGTCGATTTCGGTGTCGTGCTTGTCGGTCTTCCACACCGGCGTGCTCGTGACGATCGCAACGGACTTGCCGTCCGGCGAAATCTGCGGATCGGAAAGCTTCACCAGCTTTTGCAGGTCGTCCAGCTGGAAAGGCGTGGCCGCCGTCGACGCCAGCGGCAAGCCCGCGGACAACGCCACCAGCGCAACCACCCACCACGCACGCAAACGATTCATGACGCTGCCCCTCTCGACCCCCGCGTCACGCCGACGCGACCCTTGCAGCATACCGTGCCGCGCACTTGCCGGCACGCGGCAACGGCGGCATGCTCGCCGGAATGACGGCCATCGACATCACGTCCTTTCCGCATCTGTTCGCACCGCTCGATCTCGGCTTCTGCACGCTGCCCAATCGCGTGTTGATGGGCTCGATGCACACGGGGCTCGAAGACCACGCGCGGGATTTCGGCAAGCTCGCGGAATACTTCGCGGCACGCGCGCGCGGCGGCATCGGCTTGATGGTGACGGGCGGCTTCTCGCCCAACATCGCGGGGTGGCTGAAACCCTTTTCCAGCCGACTCTCGTCACGCTGGCAAATCCGCGCCCACCGGCGCATCACCGGCGCCGTGCACGCAGCGGGTGGACGCATCTGCCTGCAGATCCTGCACGCGGGACGCTACGGATTCCATCCGTTGTCGGTGGCGCCGTCCGCGATCAAATCGCCGATCACGCCCTTCACGCCGCGGGCACTGTCCGGCCGCGGCGTCGAACGCACCATCCACGCATTCGCGCGCTGCGCGAAACTCGCCCGGGATGCCGGCTACGACGGCGTCGAGATCATGGGCAGCGAGGGCTATTTGATCAACCAGTTCCTCGCCGAACGCAGCAACCAACGCAGCGATCGCTGGGGTGGTTCGGCGGAAAACCGCATGTGCTTCCCGGTCGAGATCGTGCGCCGCACGCGCGAAATGGTGGGGCGCAACTTCATCATCATCTACAGATTGTCGATGCTGGACCTGGTGGATCGCGCGCAGGCGTGGGACGAGATCGTCGCGCTGGCGAAGCAGGTCGAAGCCGCCGGCGCCACCCTGATCAATTCCGGCATCGGCTGGCACGAAGCGCGCATCCCGACCATCGTCACCAGCGTGCCGCGCGCGGCGTTCACGTGGGTCACGCGGCGCATGAAGGAACAGGTGCGCATCCCGCTCATCACCACCAATCGCATCAACCTGCCCGAGGTGGCGGAAGACGTGCTGGCGCGCGGCGACGCCGACATGGTGTCGATGGCTCGCCCCCTGTTGGCCGACCCGGAATGGGTGGCGAAGGCACGCAGCGGACGCGGCGCCCTGATCAACCCGTGCATCGCCTGCAACCAGGCCTGCCTCGACCACGTATTCGAGAACAAGCGCGCGTCCTGCCTGATGAACCCGCGTGCCTGTTACGAGACGGAATTGGTGGATGCGCCGGTCGTGAGGAAGAAACGTTTCGCGGTGGTCGGCGCGGGCCCCGCGGGACTCGCCGCCGCCACCACGCTGGCGCAGCGCGGCCATGTGGTGACGCTGTACGAACAATCCGACGAAATCGGTGGGCAGTTCAACCTGGCCAAACGCATTCCAGGCAAGGAGGAGTTCTCCGAACCGATGCGCTACTGGGGCAACCTGCTCGATGAACTCGGCGTCGAAGTGCGTCTCGGCGTGCGCGCCGACGCGGCAACGCTGCAAGCCGGCAGCTTCGATGCGGTGGTCATCGCCACCGGCGTCACGCCGCGTGATCCGCGCATCCCGGGGCAGGATCATCCGATGGTGATGGGTTATCACGCCGCCGTGCTGGGAACCCGCACGATCGGCAAACGCGTCGCGATCATCGGCGCCGGCGGCATCGGTTTCGATGTCGCGGAATTCCTGACGCAGGACGCCCCCTCGCCTACCACCGACATTGCGCGCTGGACGCGCGAATGGGGGGTCGATACCGCGCTCGAACACCGCGGTGGATTGGACAAACCCGAAGCCGAAGCCTCGCCACGCGAGGTCTGGTTGCTGCAACGGACACCGGGCCGGCCGGGCAAGCGTCTCAACAAGACCACCGGCTGGGTGCATCGCGCGGCATTGAAAGCCAAGGGCGTGAAGATGCTTGGAGGCGTCAGATACGAAAAAATCGACGACGCCGGCCTGCACGTCAGCATCGACGGCAGTCCGCAGACACTTTCCGTCGACAACGTGGTCATCTGCGCCGGGCAGGAATCGAACCGAGCGCTGGCCGACGAACTGCAGGCACCCGGCGTCGCGGTCCACGTGATCGGCGGCGCCGACGTGGCCGCGGAACTCGACGCCAAGCGCGCGATCGCGCAGGCGACTCGATTGGCGGCGAACCTATGATTCCCGTGCAAACCGCCCGTCTTGCGGAAACACCATTAATGATCGTGAATGGACGATAAATCAGCGTTGTAACACTCGTTCACTTTTTGGCGCGATACTTAAAATCTCTCGTGGGCCCTTCCAGACCACTACAGGAGTGGGGTCATGGCTTCCCGCATGGGTCACGTCTTGCTGGTCAACGGCGGCGTCGGCTTGGTGAGCTTGGCCACCTCGGCCGCCGCGGCAACGCACTGCCAACTCACCGCCGTGCAGGGACTCGATCCCGCCCTTTCATTGATCGCAAAAAGACAGTTCGACCTGATCCTGACGGATGCATCGTCGCTTGCCGACGACGAGCTCGGTCGTTTCCTGGCCCTTGATCTCTCGCGACAAGGGCATGTCATCGTTACGGGGAACACCGGCGAACAACGCGGCAACCGCGGCAAGGGCGGAAGAGTCGAATACCTGGCCGCACCCCTGTCGCTGGACGGATTGCTGGGCCTGATGAACCAGGCCCTGCTGCGTACGCCATCGCATGAAATCGAGCTCGGCGGCCAGCTCGGCGGCATGCTCGGCCGGACGCTGCGGATGCAGGCACTGTTCGAAAACATCCGCCGCGTCGCACCGCTCGAAGTCGGCGTGCTGGTGCAGGGCGAAAGCGGAACCGGCAAGGAAATGATCGCGCGGGCGCTGCACCGGCTCAGCGGACGCACGGGCGATTTCGTCGCCGTGAACTGCGGGGCGCTTTCGCCCGACCTGCTGAGCAGCCAGTTGTTCGGGCACGAACGCGGTTCCTTCACCGGCGCCACGCAATTGCACGCCGGCTGTTTCGAACAGGCCCGCGGCGGGACCCTGTTCCTCGACGAAATCACCGAGATGCCGCTGCCGCTGCAGGTGTACCTGCTGCGGGTGATCGAAACCCACAGCGTGACGCGCGTAGGCGGCACGCGGGAGATTCCGATCGACGTGCGCGTGATCGCCGCTTCCAACCGCGACCTGCAACATGCCGCGGCAACCGGGGTTCTGCGCCAGGACCTGTATTTTCGCCTGCTGGAGTTCCCGCTGGCGATCCCACCCTTGCGCGAACGCCGCGAAGACATACCGTTGCTCGCCCAACACTTCCTCGACGAATTGAATGCAAAACACGGCACGGGCAAGCGGCTGACTCCGCACGCGATGAGCGTGCTGTTCAATTACCACTGGCCGGGCAACGTGCGCGAATTGCTGCACACGATCCGGCGCCACTACATCACCGCGGGCGAAGCGAGCGAAGTCGAGATACGGCAGGCAACCGACCAGCCGCCACGCCGGCGCTCCTCGGACGCGCCGAAACCCACGCCCCACCTTGGCGGAATCGCGCCCGTTTCGCTGCCCGCACCCTCTGCGCTCGACGGCGCGATCCATTTCAGCGTGGGCATGACGTTCGAGGAGATAGAACGCGAAGTCCTGCTGAAAACGCTGGTCCATTTCCACAACAACAAGCGGGAAGCAGCGCGGGTCCTCGGGATTTCACTCAAGACCGTCTACAACAAGCTGCTGCGTTATCGATCGCAGGGACTGATCGACGAGGACGTGGTGGGTGAGTCGGAAAACAACGGACGCGCGGCGTAGTCCCCAAGCCCAGGTTGATGGCTGCATTCGAATTGGTCAGAACGTCATCGGCAACCGCACGACCACGGCAACGTCGGGCGTGTCGCGGGTCACGCCTAGGCTCAACGCCACGTTGAGGGTGCGGTGGTCGTTGATCTTGTACGAACCGCCCACCAACAGGCTGCCCAGGACGGTGCGCGTCGAGCCGGGCAGCGTGCGCCCGTTCGCCTTGGTCGCACCGACGAAGCTCTGGTCATAGCCGAAACTGATCAGCGCCCTGTCGTTCAGCGCCAGGCCCATGCCGATGCTCGCGTCGTAAACGTCGCCCACCTGGACCTTGCCGAGCGGCTGCTTGGCGCCGCCCACCAGGGTAAGGCTCACGTTGTCGCGCGGGAAATTGTGCAGGTAACTCAGGTTGCCGAAGAACACCACGGGATCCGATGGATACAACCAGGTCACGCCCGGCTGCAATGAATAGAAGCCCGACCCGGTCGGCATCTCCAGGGGCAGGCCGGTGCCGGTGGTGTTCTGGATACAGCGTTGGACGCAATCGGTGGTGACTTCGAAGGGGTCGGTTCCGGTGCGAGACTTGAAGCGCAGCCAGCCGACGTAATAGGCCCGATCCGCGCCGCCGTTGTTGATCTGGTAGCGCAGCGTCGCCTCCACGTCTCCGATGCCCTTGCCGCTGGTAGTGAAGACCCGATCGGTGGCGCTGCCGGTGAAAATCTCGCGGCTGGTGGTATCGGTGTGGCTGTCCACGTACGGTACCCGCACCTCGGCCTCCATCCGGTTGGTGATGCCGTAGCGCACCGTCATCTGCGCGGTCTGGGTCGTGGTCCTGACCTGGCGCACGTCGATCAGGCCGACCACCAGCGCCGGGATGATGGTGTAGCCGATCAACGCCACCCGGTCGGTCGAGGAATAGCCGAACTGATACGACGGCTCCAGCACGAACTTGCCGCGCGGCGTGAGCACGCCGGGTTGTTCGAAGATCGGCGCAACCGCCGGAGGATGGCTGTCACTGGGCGGCGCGGTCCCGACCGTTTCGTGCGCGACATCGGCGGCGGTATAGGGAACCGTTCCATCGGGATTCGGCATCGGCTGCGTCGCCGGTCCTTCGCCCGCCGTCTCGGCCCCGGCGCGTTGGCGCGCCAAGCCGCCTTCTTCCATCGATTTGCGCAGTGCCAGGTATTGCCCTTGCTGGGCCGCCAGCATCTGCTGCAGCCTTTCGATGCGCTGTTCCTGCAGTTCGATCAAATGCTCCTGTTTTGCGATTTCGCGGCGCACCACGCGCAGTTCCGCAGCCTGCTCGGCAAGCTGTTTGCGGATCGCCGCCGGCAATGGACGAACTTCGCCCCCGGAAGGCTCGTCGGACTGCGCGGCCCAAGCCGTGGTGGCTCCGGCGACCAACACCAATCCCGCCAGGCCCGCGATGCAGGGCCTGCGCCATTTGGGTTCGCCCGTTCGTGTTCGCATCGCTGCCTCCAAACGCGCTGGTTGTGGCGCTCACTGACCGCGGGAATTGATCAGGGCCTGCTGCAGGGAATTGGCGATGTTCAAGGAGCTGAACTGATTGAGGTTCCTGACCGTCGTGTTGAGCGTGGTCAAGGCCTGTATCTGCTGGTTGTCCAGGGTGTTCTGGATCACGATTGCACCCGTCGCCCGGTTGAACGAAGCCGGGTCGGCAAAATTGCCGGGGCCGTTGTGGATCAGGGTGACGCCGTTGGCGAGCGCTGCCAGTGCGCTGGCCTGGGCGCCGTCGATCCGTGCGAGATCGGGAATGTTGACGCTGACATTGGCGACCAGGTTGCCGTTGATGTAGATCGCGCGATTGATCCCGAACGATGCGACGAGGCCGCCGCCGAGGTCGAACCCGCCGCGGCACTCGGCGAGGCGCCCGTCGCTCACCGGGGTCGACGCGAACGGCAGACCTGATGTCGCCGGTGCGCCATTCACCGTGGTGGGTTGCGCCGCCTGCGCGACCGTCGTGGACAGGACCGTGACGCCCAATGCGAAAAACCACGATCGGCCGGTTCTCATGTCATGTTCTCCCTCAGAGGCCGTCCGTGCCGCTTTTCGGCATCACGGTGTCGTACAACCCGCGGCGATCGACGCCGGCGGCAAGCATCGCCATCGGCGCCGCATGCCAGTCGTCGCGGCTGTTGAATACCGCGAGGCCGCGACGGTTGTGGATCACGAATAGCAGGTGGTTGGCCCACACCTTTTCGAACTCCGTTTCCGGAATCGAGCGCGTGCCCTTGGCCGGATCGCCGACCAGCACGCGTCCGGCAAGCACGCCCTTGATCACCACGAAGTGGTGGTAGCCGTGCTCGCCGATCAGCACGATGGCCGGCAGCCGGGCCTGTTGCAGTTTTTGCAATGGCACGATGAAGCCGTCGGCTTCGAATCCCAGCGCCGCCAGGAACCGCTTGATGTCCAGCAGCGAAAAACCTTCCCTGCTGATCTTGGCGCGGTTGCCGTGCGCGAACATCGCCGCGAATGCGGTCTGCTCGCTGATCGGAAAACCGTACTGGTAGGTGAGCAGGGTGGCCACCGCCGCCGAGCCGCAACTGAAATCGTATTGCTGGTGGATCGTGTTGCGGAAACGTGCTTCCTTGAGCGTGGTGACGTGCAAGCGGTAGTTGCCGCCCGCGATCCCGGTGAGTTGCGCGTTGCCCGCCCACGCATGCATCGACGCGAACGCGAGCAGCCACGCGAACCATGGAACACGGCGTCTCATGGCTGCATCTGCACGTTCACGATGGTCGCGTTCTGGATCAGGACGCTGTTGCCCGTGTTCTGGATCACGATCGGCAGGCCGGCCGCATTGCCGAACGATCCGCCGCCGATCCAGTTCATCCCGGTGCTGACGTTCTCGGTGGAGGTATTGGAGACATTTCCGGTGATGGTGATGCGCTCGCTGACGTCGCTTCCGCCGCTGAGTTTGGCAAGGATCGAGCTGTCCACGCTGGCACCCAGTCCCGCGGCGACGGGTGCCGTTTTCGCGGCGGGTACCGCTGTCGTTCGCGGCGGCGACGACGCGGGTCCGGCCGCATGTGCGCCCAGCGCGAACGCAATCCCGAGCATCATGGACGCCGACCTGCTGCATTTTCCGAACGATCGCATCTCCAGCATCCTCCGCGCGCATTGCGCGCGACCCGTTGCGACGACCATTCCGCGCCGCGGAGCTTGCGCTCCACGGCGCGGATCCCTCGCCCTGACTCAGTGACTGACCGTGAGGTTGGCCTGCACCGTGACACCCTGCTGGATCAGTGACGCGGCACCGCTGTTCTGTGCCATCGTCGTGATGCCCGCCGCCGACACTGCCGTGCCATTCATGGCGTTGGACATGTCGAACGAGCCGGCGTCGACGCTGTTCGAACCGCCGGCACCACCGGCACCGCCCGAGCCGCCGTAACCGGCGCCGCCCATGCCGGCTCCACCGGCACCAGCCGCACCGCCGGCCCCGCCCATCGCGGAGGAGCTTCCGCCCGCACCCCCCGATCCGGACCCGCTGGACGAACTCGCCATCGAGCTGCCGCCCGTGCCGCTGCCGGCCGCGCCACTGCTGCCGCCCGCGCCGCCGGTGCCACCGCTCGCGGTGCCGCCGTCACCACCGATGCTGTAGTAGCTGCCGCTGGCGTCACCACCTCTGGCATGGGCCGACGCGCTGCCGCCATTGCCGCCGGACCCACTGCTTCCGCCGGCGGCGAACCCGCCGATGGAATAACTGGAACCGGCGCTGCTGTTGGAATCACCGCCGCGTCCGGTGCGCGCGTGCGCGCTGCCGCCGTGGCCGCCATCGCCACCGTTCCCGCCGTAGCCGTTGCCGCCGTAGCCCTCCGCACCGTTGCCGCCACGGCCACCGTTGGCGTTGCCATTGTTGGTGGCGACGTTGCCGATGCCATAAACGCTTACGTCGGACACCGACCCATTCAGCACGCTGGTCGCGACGACGTCGGTGGTGTTGAACGATGAGGTTACCGAAGAGTTCGCGGTGCCGCCGTTGTTGGCGGCCGCACTACCTTCGCCGTTGGCGTAGGCGTCTTGTGCCTGCGCGGACATGGAAAATGCCATCGACAGTCCCAGCCCCAGGCAAACCGCCGAGACCATTTGTGTTTTGCGCATGTGCGTTTCTCCGTTGATTTGCCGGTTTGGCAGACAGCGGAGAGCATCGAGCGTGCCACCACGACCGCGTTTGGTACTGCGTAGGCAAAATGATCGCAGTCAATGGGTTATTCGCGGATGTTCGCCCCGGATGCGTGTCTCGCCCTTGGCATTTATTTCAAACGAGTTGCACTTCCTGCAAAAACACTGTGCAAACACCACGCCGTTGCCTTGATTCGCGCATGTGCTGGACGCATATCGATGGGGTTCACCATCAGGGAGTTGCGCATGAAACTCTACACATCACCCGGCGCATGTTCGATGGCCGACCACATCGTGCTGGAATGGACGGGCGAACCCTACGTCGCTCAGATCGTGAGCCGTGAAGAGCGCGCCACGCCCGAATTCAGGAAACTCAATCCCGCCGGCGCGGTGCCCGTGCTGGTGGACGGCGACTGGTCGCTCACCCAGAACGCGGCCATCCTGAATTACATCGCCGACAAGTTTCCCAAGGCCAAACTCGGCGGCGACGGCACGCCGAAAAGCCGCGCCGAGATCAACCGCTGGCTCGGGTTCCTCAACTCCGACATGCACCCGGCATTCAAGCCGATGTTCGGCACCACCAATTACCTCGAAGACAAGGCAACGATCGAAAAGACCCACGACAACGCGCGCAGGCAATTGCGGGGGTTGTTCGAGCGCGTCGACGCGCAACTCGGCAAGCACGACTGGATCGCGGGCGACCACAAGTCCATCGCCGATCCTTATCTGTTCGTGATGCTGCGCTGGGCCAAGGGCAACCAGGTCGACCTGTCCGGCCTTGAACACCTGAAGAAATTCGAGCAGCGCATGCGCGCCGATGCGGGCGTGCAGCGCGTACTGAAGGCCGAGGATCTCGATCAGGCGGCGTGAACCGTTGCCGCCTCGCCGGCCTTCAATGCAAGGCCAGCTTCACGATCCGCGGCGCGTGCAGGACAGCGCCGGCCAACGGGCGCCCCTGGTCGTCGAAACGGCTCCACTGGCTGTTGGCGACCAGGTACAGCGCCCCGCCCGCCGTGGTCAGGAGCGTGGGCTCGGGCAGGCGTTCGTTGTTGGCTGCCAGTACCTCGGCGGACGCGATGGCAAGGCCGCTGTCGTCCAGCTTGTAGCGCACGACACGTTGCGGTTGCACGGCATTTTGCGTTGCGACGAGGTCGCGGCCGTGCCGTACCAACCCGTCGATGCCGTACACGCAGACATCGACAGGCGCGTGCACGCGCAGCAACTGCTGCGCCTGCAGGTCATAGGCGTACAACCCGCCGCCGTAATCGGCGACATACAGGTAGCGGCCTTCAGCCGACAAGGCCAGTCCCTGGGCGGAATGCAGTTCACCGGCCGGCGTCAAAAGCTTGAGTGATTTTGCCTCCGGTTTCAGCACGTACACGCCGCCATCGCCGTCGGCAACGTACACGCTGCCGTCTGCCGCTACAGTCAGGTCATTGAACTGATGCCTGGCTTTGTCCCGTGGCGCGGCGTACTTCCCCAGCAACGTGCCGTCGCGCAAATCGAAGCGGAACAACGCCGTGCGGCCATCCTGCGCTGGATCGAACCCCTGTGCCTGCGGCAGGGCGGCGCTGGTGGCCCACAGCACACCACGCCTGGCATCCACCTGCATGCCGAACACGCCCCACAAACCGTCATCGCGATCCGCGAAGGTGCTGGCCTGCCCGTCATGGACGCGTACGATCTTGCGCAGGTGCACGCTCGAGACGAAGAAATCCCCGCTCGCGGGGTCGTGGGCAATGCCTTCCGGAAGGAAACCTTTCTCCTTGAGTTGGAAGGCGGGCTGGATGCGACCCACTGGTGCGAGATTCGCGGCAAAACGTTTTTCCAGCGACGCGAACTCGGGTGCATCCCGCATTGGCGCAAAATCCGCCTGCTTGCGGATATCGAAATGCAGGCCCATGTCCGCAAGTTGCCCCAGGGCCGCGAAAGCGCCCTTTTGATCACCACGGTCCGCACGAGCGATCGCCATCAGGTAGATGCCTTGCGGACTGCCCGGCCGCAACGCAAGGAATCGTTCGAGATCGGCTTGCATGGCCTTGTACTGCCTGGCCTTGTGCGCCGCATTGATCTGCGCCGCCAGCGTGCCGATCTGGTCCGCGGCCGAAGCTGGCATCGACAACAAAATGGCACACAACATCAAGGTGGCGCGCGCGCAGAAACGACGCATTGAAAACAATCGCTTCGTGCGGTCCATCATGCGCAAGGCCTCAGCGCTTTTCGATCGGCACGTAACCCCGATCCTCGGGCCCCGTGTAGTTCGCGCTCGGGCGGATGATCTTGCCGTCCTGGCGTTGCTCGATCACGTGTGCGGACCAACCGCTGGTGCGCGCGACCACGAACAGCGGCGTGAACATCGCGGTCGGCACGCCCAGCATGCGATAGGCGCTGGCGGAGTACCAGTCGAGGTTCGGGAACATCTTCTTCAGATCCATCATCACGTTCTCGATGCGCTCCGAGACTTCGAACAGGCGCGGGTTGCCGCCGTCGCTGCACAGCTTGCGCGAGATTTCCTTGATGATCGGATTGCGCGGATCGCCGATGGTGTAAACCGGATGGCCAAAACCGATCACGATTTCCTTGTTGGCGACGCGCTGGCGGATGTCGGCCTCCGCGTCATCGGCCGTGCGATAGCGGGAAATGATTTCCATCGCGACTTCATTCGCGCCGCCGTGCTTGGGCCCGCGCAGCGCGCCGATCGCGCCGGTGATCGCGGAATAGAAATCGCTGCCGGTGCCGGCGATCACGCGCGCGGCGAACGTGGACGCATTGAATTCGTGCTCGGCGTACAGGATCAGCGACTTGTCCAGCGCATTCGCGTGTGCGTCGCTCGGCGCCTTGCCGTGCAGCAGGTGCAGGAAGTGCGCGGCGATGGTCGCATCGTCGGTCTCGACCTCGATGCGACGGCCGTTGTGGCTGAAGTGGTACCAGTACAGAAGCATCGAACCGAAGCTCGCCATCAGCCGATCGGCGATGTCGCGCGCACCGGTGACGTTGTGGTCGTGCGCTTCCGGCAGCACCGTGCCGAGTACCGAGCAACCCGTGCGCATCACGTCCATCGGGTGCGTGGACGCCGGCAGCAACTCCAGCGCGGCCTTCACCGGTTGGGGCAAGCCGCGCAGGCGCTGCAACTTCGTGCGGTACACATTCAGTTCCGCCCAGGTCGGCAGGTGCTCGTACACCAACAGGTGCGCGACTTCCTCGAACGTGGCTTTCGTCGCCAAATCCTTGATGTCGTAACCGCGGTAGTGCAGGTCGTTGCCGCTGCGGCCCACCGTGCACAGCGCGGTGTTGCCGGCGGCCACGCCGGACAGCGCCACCGACTTCTTGGCTTTGGGCAGAACTTGTGCGTTGTCACTCATCGTTTTCTCCGTTTCAGTGCAATCTGAGGCAGAGCCGCAAGGCGGCGCTCAATTGACGAAAATCGTGTCGTCGGCCAACTTCGGACACTGGGCAACCGGCGTCACCAGCTGGGCCAGGGACTTGTAACCGACCAGGTGCCGATCGCTGTACATCCAGCATTCGCCAAGGGTCGAGCAGTAACAGATGTTGATCAAGGTCAGGTGCTTGACCGCGGCAACCCTGAACTGTTTGTAGTCGTCCTTGTCCGCGAACTGGATCACCGGGACTTTCTCGCCGGGCGTCAGCACGTTGGGATTGAGTGTCGATTGCGAGAACTGGTGCGGCACCGCGCCAAGCGCCTTCAACACATGCTGCCAGTCCGGTTGTGGCTTGCCGTCCACGAAGACCTGCGCGCTGCGCACGATCGCCGGACCGACGCCCTTGTTCATGACCTCGATGGAATTCTCGTTGTCATTGTTGCCGGCCACCAGCCACGGCCAAACCTGCGCCTGCACCTGTGTCATCTGGATCTGCGCGGTATAACGCTCGACGTAAGCGGTGTAGCCCGCAATCACCAGCGCCAGCAACCCGACGAACGACGCGATGACCGCGGCCACGGCATCCCATTTGACCGGACGGCGTTCGGGCTTCGCCGGGTTGGATGCGTTCTCGTCGTGATCGGTTTCCGCCATGGTGCGTCAATCCTGGAACTGCCGCGACTCGGGCACGGCCGGGCATTTCCCGACCTCAAACCGCGTGTTGCCATCGCCGCGCGTGCTGTCGTTGACCCAGCAATCACCCAGCGTCGAGCAATAGCACACCTTGAAACCCAGGTGTTTTCTGGCCGCGGTGCGGAAAGCGAGGAACTGGTCATGGTCCTTGAACTTGAGCCATTCCAGCGTCTCGCCCGCCGAAATCACGTTGTGGTTGAACGTGCTTTGCGCATAGCCCTGCGGATCAACCTGCAAGGAATGCATCACCGCATTCCAGTCGCGTTGCGGCTTGCCATCGACCAGCACCACCGCATTCCTGATGATGGCCGGTCCAACGCCCTTGTTGATCCACAGGTAATCCATGCCGTTGTCGCTGTTCGCCCACATCAGGTACGGCCACACCTGCGCGCTGACCTGCTGGCGCTGGATGTAGGCGGTGTAGCCCGCGACCAGCAGGGCGAGCATGCCGACCAGCGCGGCGATCACCGCGGCGACGGCGTCGTAGCGGATTTCGCGCCCAAGCTTTTTCACGGCCGGGGACGAAACACCTTCGTCGTGCTGCGGGGCGCTCATCACGAGGCCTGGTTGTCCGCCGCGAACAATGCGTCGAGCTTGTCTTCGTAGGCGTGGTAGCCGAGGAAGTCGTAAAGTTCTTCACGCGTCTGCATCGCCGGCACCACGGACTTCTGGGTGCCCTCGCGGCGCACGGTTTCGTAGAAGCCCAGCGCGGCCTTGTTCATGGCGCGATAGGCGCCGCAGCAGTACAACGCGATGTCGACGTTGGCGGAACGCAGTTCATCGACGGTGAAGAACGGCGTCGAACCGAATTCGGTGAGGTTGGCGAGGATCGGCACCTTCACGGCTTGCTTGAATTTGCGGTAATCGTCCAGCGTCTTCATCGCTTCCGGAAAGACCATGTCGGCGCCGGCTTCGACGTAGGCCACCGCGCGCTCGATCGCGCTGTCGATGCCCTCGACGGCCGCCGCATCGGTGCGCGCCATCAGCACGAAGTCGGGATCGGTCTTCGCGTCCACGGCGGCCTTCACGCGATCGACCATTTCCTCTTTCGGCACCACTTCCTTGCCGGGCCGATGACCGCAACGCTTCTGGCCGACCTGATCCTCCATGTGCACCGCGGCGACGCCGACGCGTTCGAACGAACGGATGGTGCGCGCGATGTTGAAGGCGCCGCCCCAACCGGTGTCGATGTCGACCAGCAGCGGCAATTGCGTCGCTTCGACGATGCGGCGCGCGTCGGTGAGCACGTCTTCCATCGTCGAAATGCCGAGGTCCGGCATCCCGAGCGAATTGGCCGCGACGCCGCCGCCGGAAAGATACAGCGCCTTGTAACCGACGCGCCTGGCCATCAGGCCGGCGTAGGCGGTGATCGCGCCCACCACCTGCAACGGCGATTCGGCGGCAAGCGCGGTGCGGAAGCGCACGCCCATGGAGGTGGATTGGCTCATGCGGCCTCCATCAAAACGCCCATTCTAGCCCAACGACGACCGAGTCCCGGACTGCGGGATGACAGGGGCGCCGCCACCACGTACAGTCCCGCGCATGACGAAAAAAGCATCTGCGATGCCGTTGGCGACCCGCATCCTTTGGGGACTGGTGATCGGCGTGGTCGCGGCGCTGGTCACGCTCGGCATCGGGTACCTGTACCCGCCCTTCCTCGCTTTCATGCGACGCGTCTCGAGCGCGCTGTTCGACCCATTCGGGCAGGTGTTCCTGCGGATGCTGTTCTTCGTGGTGATCCCGCTGGTGTTTGCTTCGCTGGCGTCCGGCGTGTGCCAGCTCGGCCGCCCCGGCAAGCTCGGCCCACTGGCCGGCCGCACCTTCGCGTTGTTCTTCGCCAACATGCTGATCGCCGTCGTCATCGGTCTTACGATGATGAACGTGGCGAACCCGGGCGGGCACATGAGCGAGACCGCCACCTCGCAACTCCTGGCCGAGTACGGCGGCAGCGCCGAAAAGGCCATCGAAACGCACACCGGGCAACCGGCGATCACGCTGGCGACGCTGGTGGAAATGTTCATGCCGCGCAACCTGGTCGGCGCGGTGGCGGGGTTCAGCCGCGCGACACTCGGCGACGTGCTGCCGCTGATCCTGTTCGCGATCCTGGTCGGCGTGGCGGCGATGCAACTCAACGAGGAACGTCGAACGCGCATCCGCGACAACCTCGACGACATCGCAGCGTTGATGACGCGCATCGTCGACATGGCCCTGCAGCTCGCGCCGTACGCGGTGCCCGCGATGATCTACAGCGTGATCGTCAAGGTCGGACTCGACGTGCTGCTGTCGCTGTCGATCTTCGTCGTGGTCTGCATCGTGGCGCTGGCGCTGCACCTGTTCGGCACGATGTCGATATGGCTGTGGGCAATCGGAAGGCGCTCGCCACGCACCTTCTTCCGGCAGATCCGGCCGGTGCTGGTGACCGGATTCTCGACCAGTTCCAGCAACGCCACGCTGCCCACCGCACTGGCCGTCGCCGGCGAGGAGCTGAAGTTGCGGCCCAGCACGGCCGGATTCGTGCTGCCGCTCGGCGCCACCATGAACATGAGCGGCACGGCGTTGTTCGAAGGCTGCACGGTGCTGTTCATCGCACAAATCTTCGGCGTGGATCTCGGCTTCGCGCAGCAGGCCGTACTGATGCTGCTGGCGGTGCTGAGCGCGGTAGCCGTTGCCGGCATCCCCGGTGGATCGTTGCCGTTGATCGCAGGGCTGCTGGCGAGTTTCTCGGTGCCGCCGGAAGGCATCGGCATCATCATCGGCGTCGATCGCATCCTCGACATGGCGCGCACCACCGTGAACGTCGGCAGCGACATGGTGGTCGCGGCGCTGGTGGACGACCAGATCGGGCGCGCGGAAACGCGGGCTTCGGGCCAGGGCTGACCAACCTCCAGAATGCAAAAGGGCGGCACGAGGCCGCCCTTTTGGTTCAATCCCTGGCCGCAAGATCAGCCGAGCAGATCCTTGACGCTACCGGCTTCCTCGCGCAGTTCCTTTTCGGTGGCGTCCATGCGCGCACGCGAGAACCCACCGATTTCCAGACCCTGCACGATTTCGTACTTGCCGTTCTTGCAGGTGACGGGATAGCCGTAGATCACCCCGGGCGCGATGCCGTAGGAACCATCGGAGGGAATGCCCATCGACACCCAATCGCCGTCGGCGGTGCCGAGCGCCCACGAACGCATGTGGTCGATCGCGGCGTTCGCGGCCGATGCCGCAGACGATGAGCCACGCGCCTTGATCACCGCCGCACCGCGCTGCTGCACGGTCGGGATGAATTCCTTCTCGTACCACGTCTGGTCGACCAGTGACAGCGCGGGCTTGCCCTTGACGGTCGCGTGATGGATGTCGGGATACTGCGTCGACGAATGATTGCCCCAGATGATCATCTTCGCGACGTCGGTGTTGTGCGCGCCAACCTTCGCGGCAAGCTGACCCTTGGCGCGGTTGTGGTCGAGCCGCACCATCGCGGTGAAGCACTTCGGATCGAGGTCCGGCGCGTTGGCCTGCGCGATCAGCGCGTTGGTGTTGGCCGGATTGCCGACCACGAGCACCTTCACGTCGCGCTTCGCGTGGGCGTTCAGCGCCTTGCCCTGCGGGCCGAAGATCGCGCCGTTGGCAGACAGCAGGTCCTTGCGCTCCATGCCGGGGCCGCGCGGGCGCGCACCGACCAGCAGCGCGTAATCGACATCCTTGAAGGCGACGTTGGCGTCGTCGGTCGCGACCACGCCGGCCAGCAGCGGGAATGCGCAGTCGTCAAGCTCCATCACCACGCCATTCAACGCGGGCAGCGCGGGCGTGATCTCCAGCAGGTGCAGGATCACCGGCTGGTCGGGGCCGAGCATGTCGCCGGCGGCGATGCGGAACAGCAGGGCGTAGCCGATCTGGCCGGCAGCGCCGGTCACCGCAACGCGGACGGGTGCTTTCATTCCAATCACTCCATCAATAACTGGCAGGTTGTTGAAAAAGTGCGATCCTGCACTTTTTCAACGCGCCGAGTCCGGCGCATGTCCGTACTCGGCTTCGTCAAATCAAGCACCTCTGTGCTTGATTTGCGGCGGGCCATCCTTGGCCCGCACAAGCAGGGCGTCTCTCACCACCCTGCTTGTGGCAAGACGAACCGGCCGCGACTTGGCGCGACCGGTTCGATGACAGCGGATCAAGCGTTCGCCGCGCGGGCACGCTCCGCGCGTGCGTCGCTCAATTCGGCGAAGAATTCCTGGATGCGGGCAAGGCCCTTCTGCAACTGCGCGGGCGCGCAGGTGTAGGAAATGCGCAGGGAACGCGGTTCGCCGAATGCAGAGCCCGGCACCGTGGCGACGAATTTTTCTTCCAGCAACGTCTTGCAGAAATCGACGTCGTTTTCGATCGGCTTGCCGTTGTGCGACTTGCCGAACGCGACCGAGATATCCGGGAACGCGTAGAACGCGCCCTGCGGACGCGGGCACTTCACGCCGGGAATGGCACGCAAAGCTTGCAGCACATCATCACGGCGCTTGGCGAATTCCTCGCGCTTGGCGGCCGGGATGTCCTGCGGACCGTTCAAGGCGGCAACCGCCGCGGCGGTGATGATTTCCGGCAGGCAGGTGATGTGGTTGGAGTTCAGCGTCACCAGCGCCTTGACGCCCGCCTCGGGGCCCGCCACGAAACCGACGCGCCAGCCGGGCATGCCGTAGGTCTTCGAGAGCGAATCCATGATGAAGGTGCGCTCGCGCAATTCGGGACGGAACTGCACCACGTTGTGGTAGCCGATGCCGTCGAACACCAGGCGGTTGTAGATGTCGTCGGCGATGATCCAGGTGTTCGGGTGCTTCGCCAGCACGTCCGCCAGCGCGGCAATCTCGTCCCTGGTGTAGACCATCCCGGTCGGGTTGGACGGATTGTTGAACAGGAACACCTTGGGGTTCGAGGCCAGCGCCTTGTCGAGTTGCGCGGGCGTCAGCTTGTAATGCTGCTCCGGCGGGCAAGGCAGGATCGTGGCGCGGGCTCCGAGGATCTCGGCGATGTCGACGTAGCTGGTCCAGTACGGCGCCGGGAACACGATCTCGTCGCCCTCGTCGAGCAGCGCCTCGCACAGGTTGTACAGCACCTGCTTGGCGCCGATGCCGACGGTGATGTGGTTGCGCGTGTAACCGTCGAGACCACTTTGCTGCAAGTGCGCGACGATCGCGTCAAGCAACTCCGGGCTGCCGCGATTGCTGCCGTAGGCGCCGCTGTCGTGCTGCGTCCAGTCGCGTACCGCGGCGTACACGTGCTCGCCCGGCAGGAAGTTCGGCACGCCGATCGAGAAGTTGACGACGTCCTTGCCCTCGGCCTTGAGCTGCCTGGCCTTGTCGGCGATGACCATGATCGCGCTGGGCTTGGCGCGGCCGGTGCGCGTGGCGAGTCTGGGCATGGGCGTTCCTCGAAAATTCAACAGTTCATTTTACCACAGCGATGCTGCGACGCATCACGACGGATGCCGCCCGCGTTGACACAAACAAGCCACGAGGATGCACAATGCCGACGCCATGGACGAATGATGGCGCTTGTGTCTTCCCTCACTGCAAAGGAGAAACCACATGCTGCATTGGCTCTGGGTATTCATCATCGGTCTGATCGTCGGCCTCATCGCCAAGTGGATCATGCCCGGCAAGGGTCCCGGCGGATTCATCATCACCGCGATCATCGGCATCGTCGGCTCGTTCATCGGTGGCTGGCTCGCGAGCCTGCTCGGCTTCGGCGTGGGCGCCACCGCATCCGGCGCGGGGATGGGCGGATTCTGGGGCTTCATCTGGGCCGTGATCGGCGCGATCGTCCTGCTGTTCATCTACCACTTGATCAGGGGCCGAAAACAGGGCGCCTGATTGCATGCGCGGAGGGCGGCCACGGCCGCCCTCTTTTTTGCGGCGCGAATTCGAATCAACGCGCGTCGAGCGCCGCGTTCCACTGCTTGACGCGCTCGCCCTGCGCCGCCAGCAACGCGGCCGCATCGCCCTCGATGGCCACCTTCTCGATCTTGTCGCCCTGCGCGATCGCATCCACGACCTTCTGGTCGTCCGCGGCGACCACTTCGCCGAACACGGTATGCCGGCCGTCCAGCCACGGCGTCGGGATGTGGGTGATGAAAAACTGGCTGCCATTGGTGCCGGGGCCGGCGTTGGCCATCGACAACTTGCCGGGCGCATCGTGCTTCAGGTCCGCGCGGCACTCGTCCTCGAATTTGTAGCCCGGGCCGCCGGTGCCGGTGCCATTCGGGCAGCCACCCTGGATCATGAAATCGGCGATCACGCGGTGGAAGTTCAGGCCATCGTAGTAGCCGCGCTGGGCGAGGTTCACGAAATTGGCGACCGTCACCGGCGCCTTGTCGTCGAACAGGCGCACATGGATCGGGCCCTTGGAAGTCTGGAAGGTTGCGGTGAGGCTCATGTCGATTCCTGTTGCTCAACGCCACGCGGCGCCGGACCGCCAAGGATAACGTGTCCACGGCGCGCGACCGGAACGATGCCGACAGGCAGGGGGTTCACGCCATGCCGGGAGCGCAGGTTTCGTCGAGGAAGCGCTCGATGGCCGCGACGGCTTCCGGTTCGTCGAGCATGGGCGCGTGGCCGACGCCGGCCACGCTGGCGCTGTGCATGCCGGGATGGCGCCGACCCATTTCCGCGAGCGTGGCGGCGCCGAGGATGTCGGAGTTCTCGCCACGGATCGCCAGGATCGGCAGGGGCGCAAGGGCATCCCACATCGGCCACAGATCGACGGGCACCGCGCCGGGATCGCTGCCCGCCAGCCCGGCCGCGATGGCCGGATCGTAGGCAAGGCGCGGCACGCCGTCGGCATCCTCGACGAACAAGCGACGCGCGAACCGCTGCCAATCCGCATCTCCGTAGTGGGGAAACGCGGAGCCGTTGGTGAGTCGGCAGTATTCCGCCGCACCCGTCCAATCCCGGACCTCGGGTGCGTTGCCAACGTAGTCCGCGATGCGCGCCAGACCGGCGGAATCGACCACCGGACCGACATCGTTGAGCACGATGCCGCGATAGCCTGCCGGCGCCATCGAGCCCATCGCCATCGCCATCAGGCCACCCATCGAGGTGCCGATCAGCACCGGCCGCCGAAGCCCCAGGCGAACGATCATTCCCAGCATGTCGGCACAATAGACCGCGGGAGTGTAATTGGCGGGTTCGGGATCGTATTGCGAACGCCCACGCCCTCGCTGATCCGGCACCACCACGCGGAACCTGCCCGCGAAATGGTTGGCGAGCCCAGCGAAATCGGCGCTGTTGCGGGTGAGGCCATGCATCATCAACAGGCATGGTCCGGCGCCGGCGTAATCGCGCGCGTAAAGCTTCAGTCGTCCGTCCGCGCTCGGGAACGCGACATCGGCATAGGTGTCTTTCACGTCTCCCTCCGCATCAACCGGTATGCAAAGCCGGCCAGGCATCCGTGCACCGCTGCGATCGTCTGCGCGATGCTCACCGCGACCCACCCTTGCCGGCTTTACCGTCGCTCCCCGCAGCCAGCAGGCGCAACGCGAATTCCGCGTAACCGTCGGCCACCTGTTTCGCGCTCAGCTTGTAGGCGGGCGAAAACCAGTAAGCGACGCGCAAGCCCATGCCGCCGATCGCCGCAACCGCGAGCCACGGATCGGCGACCTGGAACGCGCCACCGTCGATGCCGCGCTTGACGATGTCCTGCATCAGCTCCTCGGACTGGCGCCGCAGCACGAAGGTCGCCGCGCCGAGTTCGTCCCCCAGCACGTGCAACTCCGAATTCGACACCACCGCGAGCATCGGATAGGTGGTGTGGAAGCCCACATGCGCGCGCACGTAGGCGACGATCTGGTCGCGTGGCGCGCCGCCGCTCGCGAGCACGGCCGTGCGCACGCTGCGGTACTGCTCTTCGTGCCCGACCCGGCACAGCTCGGCGAGGATGTGCTCCTTGGACGGGTAGTGCGCGTAGATCGTGGCCGGTTTCACGCCCGCCGCCGCGGCGACGTCGCGCACCGACGTGGCCGCATAGCCGCGCTCGGCGAACAGCTTCAGCGCCGCTTCCAGCACGCGCCCGGACCCGCCCGACTGCTTCTGCCCGGGCAGCAGGCGCGCGGTGGTGGCGGCGAGGCGGCGGTTGATGCTCATTGCGATCCAAGTATGAACGATCGATCGGTCGGCTGCCATCGGATTGACAGCCAACCAAGCGTGCAGTACAAAGCTAACCGAACGAACGTTAGTTAGGCAAGTCTTTTGACTGCCGGGTTTCAGGGCGCAACGCCAACCCGCCATCCAACCGCATCGCCACCACCACGACCGCTGTACCCAGAGGGGAATTCCATGCGCCATCAGCACACTTCCTTCGCGCTCGGGCTGCTGTCGGCCTCGATCGCGCTCGGCCTTGCTACCAACGTCCAGGCCGCACCCCAGGACAGCACCGTCAATCAATCGAACCAGACAAGCACCGACCTGCCGGCGCAGGCCACGCACGCGACCACGCAAAAGTCCCAGAAACTGGAAACCATCGTCGTGACCGCCCGCCGGCGCAGCGAGAATCCCGAGAAGGTACCGGTCGCGATCAGCGCCTTCAGCTCGGAGGACTTGAAGGACATGCAGGTCGTCGACATCACGGGCCTGCAAGGCTCGGTGCCGAACATGAACATCGTCCAGGGCCGCGGCTCGTCCAGCAACGTCAACATCTTCATCCGTGGCATCGGCCAGCCCGACGCGTTGCAGACGTTCGACCCCGGCGTCGGCTTCTATGTCGATGACGTGTATTACTCACGCATCAACGGTGCGCTGATGGACCTGTTCGACATCGACCACGTCGAAGTGCTGCGCGGGCCGCAGGGCACGCTGTACGGCATGAACTCCACCGGCGGCGCGGTCAAGGTCGTCACGAAGACGCCAACCGACACACCGGAAGGTTCGGTGGCCGTGACCGCGGGCGACTACGGGCGCATCGACACCCAGGCCTACCTGAGCGGCCCACTCAACAAGGTACTTTCCGGCTCCATCGCCGCCGGTACCTTCAAGAACGACGGCTACGTCACCGACCCCGTCACCGGCCGGCATTTCAACGACGATGACACGCAAGCCATCCGCGGCAAACTGGATTTCCACCCCTCGGAAAACTTCAACGCCATCCTCGCCGTCGATTACAGCCACCAGAACACAGACCTGACCATGGGCCAACCGACCGCGCCGTTGACGAGCGTGGACCTCGGGACGGGAGCGACCAATGTGCTGCTGATGCCCTCGCCATGGGATTTCCATGCGCAGACTTCCTTCGGACCGGACAAGGGCCAGAAACTGATCCAGAAGGGCGTGGCCCTGCACATGGACTGGCGTCTCGGCGACAACTGGGACTTCAAGAGCATCACCGCCTACCGCAAGCTCGACACCGCGGCGTACATCGACATCGACGCCTCGCAGGAACAGCTTGGCGACGTGCTGGTGGAACTGCGCCAGCACCAGCTCAGCCAGGAATTCCAGCTGCAGTACAACAACCACGACAACCTGCAAGCCGTGATGGGCCTGTTTTATCTCAATGAGCACGTGCCCACGCACCAGGAAGCCTACGCCGACGACTTCCTGACTCTCTTCGGCCTGCCGATCGACTTCCTGCGCACCATCGACGACAACCTCGTCAACAAGAGCTACGCCGCGTTTGGCAACGCCACCTGGAGCTTCGGCGACGGCTGGAGCCTCTCGGCCGGCGTGCGCTACACCGACGAGAAGAAGGATTACTTCCGCACCACCACCGCGTTCTACGGCCCGCCGCTGACGGCGTTCAACAGCACCTTTGCCTTCAATGCGAGCAAATCCTGGTCGGCGGTGACGCCTTCGGTCGCCCTGCAGAAGCAGATCAATCCGCAGCTGATGTGGTACGCGTCGGCCAACCGCGGCTTCAAGTCCGGCGGTTTCAATGGCCGCGCCAATGCCCCGTCGGATGTCAGCTCGTTCAACCCGGAATTCGTGTGGACCTACGAGTCGGGCCTGAAATTCCGCAGCGCCGACAGCCGCCTGCAGGCCAACGGCGACGTGTTCTACAGCGACTACAAGGATTTCCAGGCGCGCGTGTCGGACGTCACCAACCCGAACGACCCGATCCCCAATTTCGGCTTCCCTGTGCTCAACGCCGCAAAGCTGACCATGTACGGCGCCGAATTCCAGGGCTCGATGCTGGTCGGCGAAAGCAGTTCGCTGCAGGCGCAGGTCGGTTACCTCAACGCCAAGTACGACACGTTCAACGATCCACGCGTCCAGATCGATCCGTCGCTGGCCAGCCTGCACGCACACGTCGCGTTCACGCCAAACTGGACGGCGCGCGTCGCGGCGACGCACACCTTCAACCTGCACGACGGTTCCGCGATCACGGTGGGTGGCGACGTTTCGTACCGCGGCACGATGTGGTTGAGCGTGGACAACCGACCCGGCCTGATGCAGCCGGCGTACACGCTGGCGGGGTTGTTCGGCGTGTTCGATTCGGCCAACGGCCATTGGCAGATCCGGGCCGGCGTGCGCAACCTCACCGACAAGACCTACAAGACGGACGCCCAGGAATTTTCCAGCGTCGGCAACATCCAGACCGCGTACTACGGTTGGCCGCGTAACTACTATGTCACTGCGCGCTACAACTTCTTCTGACCGAGGCGCAGCGTAATCACGGGAGGCGGGGCATGGCGAACATCCTGATCACCGGCGCGGGCAGTGGCATCGGCGCCGGCATCGCGCACGAACTCGGGAAGGCCGGACACCGCATCGTCGTGACCGACCTCGATGCCACGGCAGCGGGCGCAGTCGCGAAGGACATCATCGACCACGGCGGCAAGGCGGATGCGCTGACGCTGGACGTTACGTCCGACGCCAGCGTCGCGGCCTTGCTGAAAGCCCTGCCCTGCGACATCGACGTGCTGGTCAACAACGCCGGCCTGCAGTTCGTTTCGCGACTGGAAGAATTTCCGATCGAGAAATGGGCATTGCTGGTGGACGTGATGCTGACCGGCGTGGCGCGCCTGACGCGTGCGTTGCTGCCGGGGATGCGCACGCGCGGATTCGGCCGCGTCGTCAACACCGGCTCGGTGCATTCGCTGGTCGCGTCGCCGTTCAAGAGCGCCTACGTGGCCGCCAAGCATGGCCTGCTCGGATTCTCCAAGGTGATGGCACTGGAAACCGCCGACACCGACATCACCATCAACACGATCTGCCCGGCGTACGTGAAAACCCCGCTGGTGGAAAAGCAGATCGCGGCGCAGGCGCGCACCCATGGCATCAGCGAAGACCAGGTCGTCAACGAGATCATGCTGAAGCCGATGCCGAAGAAGGCCTTCATCGGCATCGACGAGATCGCCGGCATCGTGGCGTTCCTGATCTCCCCGGCGGCGCGCAACATCACCGGCCAGACCATCGTGGTGGACGGCGGCTGGACGGCATCGTGAGTGCGATCGTCCGTGATCGCAGCGCAACAAGCGTTTGTGCTGCTTCCTCCCCCGTTTTTCCATCCAACACCAGAACGGACATCCCCGTCCCGACTTTCCACAACAGCAGCTTCGATGCCGAGTCCTCAAGGTGACACGATGCCCACCCCTGACGCTTTGATCCCACCCGCCCGCTACGCGCCATTGCGTCGCATCCGCCAGCTTGCGTTGGCTGGTGTCGCGCTCGTCGGCCTCGGCATCGCGGCGTGCAGCACCTCCACCAATCCGTCATCCGGTTCTTCCGCGGTGCCGGCCGCCAGCGCAACGGTGAAGATCGGAATGATCTACCCGCGCACCGGCCCGTTGTCCGCCTACGGCGAGGAATACCGCCAGGGGCTGGAGGCGGGCCTCGCGTTCGTCACGCATGGCACCGGCAAGGTGGACGGAAAGCAGATCGAGGTCGACTGGAAGGACGGCGCCGGCAATCCGAGCCAGGCCGTTTCCCAAGCCAAAACGCTGATCGGCCAGGGCTACAAGATCCTCGCGGGGCCCGCGGACTCGGCCGTCGCACTGCAAGTCGCGGCCGTGGCGGCGCAGAACAAGGTGCTGTTCATCTCGGGGCCTGCGGCGGTGGACCAGATCACCGGCATCAACCGCTACACGTTTCGTTCCGGCCGGCAGACCTGGCAGGACGTCAAGACCGCCGCCGCCATCATGGATGCGCCGGCTGGCAAACACGTGCTCGTGTTTGCCCAGGACTACGCCTTCGGCCAGGCCAACGCCGCCGCGGTGAAGGCCGTGCTGGGTGCCGAAGGCGCGCACGTCACCAACCTGCTGGTGCCGCTGACCACCACCGACTTCACGCCGTTCGCGCAGAAGATCACCAACGCGAAACCCGACCTGTTGTTCGTGGCGTGGGCTGGCACCTCGGCCTACCCGATGTGGAACACGCTCGACCAGCAGGGCATTTTCGACCACACGACGGTGGTCACCGGTCTCGGCAATGTCGCGACCTACGGCGCCTACGGGCCCGCCACGACCAAGTTGAGATTCCTGTCGTACTACTTCCCGGACGCGCCCGACAATGCGGTGAACGCCGCGATGAAGGACCTGATCACCAAGGCCGGCGGCACGCCCGATCTTTTCAGCCCGGACGGTTTCGTCGCGGCGCAAATGATCGCGCACGCGGTCGAGGCGACGCAGGGCAGCGGCGACGTGGATGGGATGATCAAGGCACTCGAAGGCTGGTCGTTCGATGCACCCAAGGGCCGACAGACGATCCGCGCCTCCGACCATGCGATGCTGCAACCGGAGTACGTCGCCAAGCTGGTCCGGCAAGGCAACGGCTACACGCCGGAATTGGTAAAGACGGTTTCCGCCGAAGCGATTGCGCCGCCCGTCGCCGGGAAGTGACCCACGCGCGGACGCCCATGACGACGCCCGATGCCCCCGCACCTGTCCTCGAGACCACGGGATTGAGTCTGGCCATCGGCGGCGCCCCGATCGTGTCGGGGGTCAGCCTCACGGTTGCGAAGGGCGAGTTCCTGGGCCTGATCGGCCCGAACGGCGCCGGCAAGACCAGCCTGTTGAACCTGTTGTCCGGCTTGCGGACACCCACATCCGGGACGATCAGGTTGCACGGCAAACCCATCGATCGGCTGGCGCCGCACCAACGCGTGCGCGCCGGACTCGGCCGCACCTTCCAGTCATCGGACCTGTTCCCCGCGTTGACTGCGCTCGAAAACGTGCGCCTCGCGGCGCAAGCGAAGCTGGGCGGCAGCATGCGACTGTGGCGCCGCGCTGATCGCGCGACCGAATCGCTGGACGCCGCGCGCGCCTGCCTCGAACGAGTTGGGCTTTCCGCGCGTGCAAACCTTTTGGCTGGTGCGCTCTCGCACGGCGACAAGCGCAAACTCGAATTGGCGATCCTGTTGGCGACCGGGCCGACGGTGTTCCTGCTCGACGAACCGATGGCCGGCGTCAGCGCCGAGGACGTGCCCGCCCTCACCCAGCTGATCGGCGAACTTTGCGCCGGGCACGGCGCCACCGTGGTGATGGTGGAACACCACATGGATGTGGTGCTGGCCTTGGCCGACCGGCTGGCGGTGATGCACCACGGCGCGCTGCTGGCGTGCGACACGCCCGACGCGGTGATGGCAAACGCGACCGTGCAATCGGCTTATGTCGGAGAAGCGTTGTGACCAGCGATACGGCGAACGCGGCAGTGTCCGAGCGCAATACCGGCGGCGCATCAGCGCACCCGGCGCCACTCCTCGAAGTTCGTGACCTCCACGTGCGGCTGGGTGGATCGCACATCCTGCAAGGCGCCAGCTTCGACGTACCGGCGCGCGGCGTGACCGCACTACTCGGCCGCAACGGCGTCGGCAAGACCACGACGCTGCGCGCGATCCTCGGCATCGTCCCGCGCACCGGAACCGTTTCGTTCGACGCCCAGCCACTGGAAAGCGTGCCGACGTTCCGCATCATCCTGCGTGGTATCGGCTACGTGCCCGAAGACCGCGACGTGTTCGCGGGGCTGACGGTGGCCGAGAACCTGGCGCTGGCCGAGCGGCACGGCGTGCCGCCGCGCTACGACCTCGTGTTCGACCTGTTCCCGGACCTTCGAACCCGTCGTCGGCAACTCGCCGGCACGCTGTCCGGGGGCCAGCAGCAGATGCTTTCGATCGCGCGGGCGTTGCTCAATCCGGCCCGCCTGCTGCTCATCGACGAGCCGACCAAGGGCCTGTCGCCGCGGCTGGTCACCGAAACGGTCGAGGCACTCGCGCGCGCCGCCGCGGACGTTCCCGTATTGCTGGTCGAACAGAACCTGGCCGCGGTGCACAGGCTCGCCGACCACGCGGTGGTCATGACCGGAGGCCGCGTCGTGCACGCCGGACCGGCTGCGGACTTGTTGGGCGACGCGGTGCTGACCCGCCGCCTGCTGGGCGTGTCGGCATGAGCACCATCGTGCTGCTGGCGATCACGGGCATCGGACTCGGAGGATTGTATTTCCTGGTGGCCGCGGGTCTCGCGCTGATCTTCGGCCTGATGCGCGTGCTGAATTTCGCGCACGGGGCATTCCTGCTGCTGGGCGGATACTTCGCATGGCTGGTGGGCGCGTATCTGGCTGGCGGTGCAGCCACGGTTTCGAACCTTCAGTTCCTCGCGATGCTGTTCGTCGCGACGCTGACTGGCGCGGTGATCGGCACGCTCACCGAACTGGTGTTGATCCGGCCGTTGTACCGGCGCGAAATTGCACAGGTGCTGGTGACCGTCGGCCTGACGCTGGTTATCGGCGCACTGGTCATCGGCGTCTGGGGCGCCGACCCGAAGACGTTTCCGGTGCCAGCATGGGTTCATCGCACCACGCACGTACTTGGCGCCAACGTACCGAACAGCCGCTTCCTGCTGATCGGCGCGGCGCTCGCGGTACTCGGCGCGCTGCAACTGTTCCTGCGCCGCACCCGCTACGGCCTGATCGTGCGCGCCGGGGTGGAAAACCGCACGATGGTCACCGCGATGGGCATCGACGTGCGCCGCGCGTTCACGCTGGTGTTCGCGCTCGGCGGCGCGGTGGCCGGGCTCGGCGGCGCACTCGCGGGCGTGAATTTCGGTGCCGTCAGTCCCGGGCTCGGCACCGCGCTGCTGATCGACGCGTTCATCGTGGTGGTGATCGGCGGGCTCGGTTCGATCACCGGGGCGGCGCTGGCGGCGCTCGCCGTGGGCTTGCTGCAGCAATTCGCCAACTACTACATCGTTGGTGTCGGTGACTTGTCGATCGTGTTGTTGCTCGTCCTCGTGCTGCTGGTGCGGCCGCGCGGCGTGTTGGGGTCGGCCACATGATGCGGCGATTGCCCGCCACGGCAGACTCGCCGGAAGCGCCGCAGCCCAGACCGGCGCGGCGGAAAGCCGGAGGGATCGTCGTGCTGATCGTCGCCATCGCGCTGGTGGTCGTGCCCTTCATTGACTTGCCCACCGCCGGCATCTTGCCGGACCGCCTGAACGCGCCGGGCAGCCTGCAGTTGCTCGGCCTGTGCCTGGTCTTCGGTGCACTGGCGATGACCTACGACCTGCTATTCGGTTTCACCGGGTTGCTCTCGTTTGGCCACGCGCTGTTCTTCGCCGCGGGCGCCTACACCTTCGTGATCGCCGTAACCGTCCTGCGCCTGTCGGGACCGGCGGCGCTCGGCATCACCGTCGCGGTGGCGTTGCTGTTGCCCCTCGCGATCGGTGCCGTGAGCCTGCGCACGAGCGGCATCGCGTTCGCGATGGTGACACTCGCGTTTGCCCAGGCCGGTGCCGTGATCGTGGGCCAGGATCCGTGGCACGCGACCGGCGGCGAACTCGGCCTCGGCATGTCCTACGAAAAACTGCCCCAATTCCTGGTCGGCGTGGTGAACACCCGCTACCTGTACTGGATCAGCCTTGCCTTGCTCATCATGGTGGCCGGCATCATCTGGTGGATCAGCGGCTCGGTCACCGGACGGGTGTGGCAGGCGATCCGCGAAAACGAACGCCGGGTCCAGATCCTCGGCCTGCGCCCCTACACATTCAAATTGCTGGCGTTCGTCAGCGCATCGTTTCTGGCGGCGATGTGCGGTGTCGCGTTCGTGTTGCTCGTCGGCGGTGTCAACCCGTCAATCGTCTCCGCCGAGTTCACGCTAACGCTGCTGGTGATGGTGGTCCTGGGTGGCGCAGGCACGCGATGGGGCGCGCTGGTGGGCGGCATCGTCTATACGTTCCTCGACCAGCGGCTGGTCGCGATGGCGGGCTCGCAGGCGTTCGCGTCGCTGCCGGCGCCGTTGCGGGTGCCATTGTCGCAACCCCTGTTCATCCTTGGCGTGATCTTCATCCTCGTGATCCTGTTTCGTCCCGCCGGAATCGTGAGCCTGTTCAGTCCGCCGGCAAGGCGGCGCGAGTAGCCGGGCCAGCCAGACCCGTGCCGGAAGGTGAATGCCGTTTCGGCCAATCCAGCGTCCTGTCCTGACAACAGGTATAATGAACGGATGCGGCGTCGCTGATGCCGCCCTTTCTTCCCTTCAATCGGCCGCAGCTGCGGCCGTTTCGCGTGCCTAGGGTCTGTTCACGGTTGGCCAAATGGCCGCGCCGTCGGCCCTTTGCCCGCAGGGCAAGGCATTGCGAGGAAGATGTATGTCGATACATGGACGAGCAATAACGCAGCCATGCGGGCAAAGGGCCCCGGCCCGAAAGGTTGCTCCGCAGCGGCCGCCATACGGCGTTGCGCGCCTTGGCCATAGAGTGGCTATGGCGCGGCGGCGCGCACCTTGTCTGACAGCCGCTGCGGAAGCAACGCGGCTCATTTCGCCAACCGTGAATAGACCCTGATGTCCATCCAGAACCTGCGCAACATCGCGATCGTCGCCCACGTCGACCACGGCAAGACCACCCTGGTCGATCAACTCTTGAAGCAATCCGGCACGCTTTCGGAACGTGCGGTGGTGCCCGATCGCGTGATGGATTCGAACGATCTCGAGCGCGAACGCGGCATCACGATTCTTTCCAAGAACACCGCGATCCGCTGGACCGATCCGCGCGGCGAACCGTGGCGCATCAACATCGTCGACACGCCCGGGCACGCCGACTTCGGCGGCGAGGTCGAGCGCGTGCTGTCGATGGTCGATTCGGTGCTGATCCTGGTCGACGCGATGGACGGCCCGATGCCGCAGACGCGCTTCGTCACCCAGAAAGCCTTCCAGATGGGCTTCAAGCCGATCGTGGTGGTCAACAAGGTCGACCGTCCCGGCGCGCGCCCGGACTGGGTCGTGAACCAGACCTTCGACCTGTTCGACCGGCTCGGCGCCAGCGAGGAACAACTCGATTTCACGGTGGTGTACGCCTCGGCGCTGCACGGCTACGCTGGGCTGGAACCCGACGTGCGCTCGGGCGACATGACGCCGCTGTTCGAAGCCATCGTCAAGCACGTGAAGGCGCCCGAGGTCGATCCCGAAGGGCCGTTCCAGATGCGCGTGTCGTCGCTCGATTACTCGAGCTACGTCGGCGTGATCGGCGTCGGCCGCGTGCAGCGCGGCGTGATTCGCACCAACATGCCGGTCGCGATCGTCGACCACGAAGGCAGGCGCCGCAACGGCAAGGTGCTGCAGGTGCTGGGCTTCATGGGCCTGGAGCGTCGCGAGGTACCGGAAGCACAAGCCGGCGACATCATCGCGTTGTCGGGCATCGAGGACCTCAGCATCTCCGACACCATCTGCGACCCGGCTGCGGTCGAGGCACTGCCAGCGCTGACGGTGGACGAGCCCACCATCAGCATGACCTTCCAGGTCAACAATTCGCCGTTCGCCGGCAACAAGGATTTGTCGGGCGGCAAGTTCCTCACCAGTCGCCAGATCCGCGAACGCCTGACGCGCGAGACCCTGCACAACGTCGCGCTCAAGGTCGAGGACACGGCCGACCCGGACAAGTTCAAGGTGTCGGGGCGCGGCGAGCTGCACCTGTCGATCCTGATCGAGACCATGCGCCGCGAAGGCTACGAACTCGCGGTGTCGCGGCCGGAAGTGATCGTGCGCGAGATCGACGGCGTGCTGCAGGAACCATGGGAGCAGCTGGTCGTCGACCTGGAAGAACCCTACCAGGGCGGCGTGATGGAAAAGCTCGGCACCCGCCGCGGGCAACTCAAGAACATGGAGCCCGACGGCAAGGGCCGCGTGCGCCTCGAATACATGATCCCCGCGCGCGGACTGATCGGCTTCCAGACCGAATTCCGCACCCTTACCGCGGGCACCGGGCTGATGTTCCACGTGTTCGACCACTACGGCCCGAAATCCGAAGGCCTCATCGGCAAGCGCGCCAACGGCGTGATGATCTCCAACGGCACCGGCCCCGCACCGGCTTATGCGCTGTACGGCCTGCAGGATCGCGGCCGCATGCTGATCGACGCCGGCGTGCAGATCTACGAAGGCCAGCTGGTCGGGATCCACGCCAAGGACAACGATCTCACCGTCAACGCGCTGCGCGCCAAGCAGCTCACCAATATCCGCGCCGCGGGCAAGGACGATGCGCTGACCCTGACTCCGCCGGTGAAGCTGTCGCTGGAACAGGCGCTGGAGTTCATCGACGACGACGAACTGGTCGAAGTCACCCCCAGGCAAATCCGCCTGCGCAAGAAGCACCTCACCGAGAACGACCGCAAGCGCGCATCGCGCCAGGCGGCTTGAGTCACGGCTGAACAAGACGGCACCTTGCGGTGCCGTCTTTCATTTCCGCCGCAAGATTTTCGTTGACACGTCCAAATTGCGCGCGTACCTTGCGTGCGCCTTCGGCCCGCCGAAGGCTTCCATTCCATTTGCAGGCAATCAATGGACGGCTACCCGAGTACCAGCGCAGCCGTTCGCCCCTGTTGGTGCGCGTCTGCCTTGGCCATTGAAAACCCGAACACGACCCGCGACTGTGCGCGGGCGGGACACCCGTTGTAGCCGGTCCCGCTCGCCTCCGTCCATGGATCGGAGGTGAGCCGTGCATCTTCGTTGCATCACCATTGCCGCACTGGTCGCGGCATTGCCCGGCATCGCGCGAGCCGGCGATGCCACGCCGCGCCTGTTCGTGCCGGAACTGCTGGGTGCGCAATACACCTTCATCGACCAGCACCAGGACGCGCTGCGCTCGCCCTATGCCGGGTCCTTCAGCCTGAAGGCCGGCGGCGACACCGAACAGTCGCACACCTTCGGTGTGTATTTCGGCGTGCAACTGCCCGCGCACTTCCAATACTACTTCGACGTCGAGATGTTCAAGGGCGAAGGCGTCAGCGGGGCCACGGGCGTCGGCGCGATCGTCAACGGCGACGTGGTGCATTCGGGCAACGCCGGGCTCGGCAAACGTGCCTACGTCGCGCGCCGATACCTGCGCTGGTCCTGGCCTCTGGGCGGCGCGACGCACGCCACCGACCGCGGCCAGGACCAGTTGCCGGGTACCGAATCCGATCGCCACATCGAAGCCAAGCTCGGCCGCATGACGCCCGTCGACGACTTCGACAGGAGCCGCTACGCCAACAGCGCGCGCACGCAATTCATGAACGGCACGTTCTTCAACGCGCTGGCCTGGGACTACGCCGCCGATACGCGCGGCTACACCAATGGCCTGCTGCTGGCCTACATGTCGCCTCACTGGACATTGCGTTACGGCATGTACCAGATGCCCACGCACGCGAACGGCCAGACGCTGGAAGCGTCCCTCGCACGCGCGCGCGGCGAACAGATGCAACTCACCCTGCGCGAATCGCCGGACAGCTGGGCGCTGCGGTTGCTGGTTTATCGCAACATCGCGCGGATGGGCGTGTATCGCGACGCCCTGGCGATTGCGGAAGTAACCGGTGCGATACCGAACATCCAATCCGGCGACCACGACAGCCGCCACAAATACGGTTACGCGGTCAACGCGGAACTGCCGATTGCGGACGGTGGCGACACGGGCCTGTTCGCACGTTACGGCTGGAACGACGGCCACACCGAATCGTTCGTGTTCACCGAAGTCGATCGCGACACCAGCCTCGGCGCGCAGGTTTCCGGCCTGCATTGGCATCGCGCGCAGGACCGGCTCGGCATCGCCGTCGGCATGAACGCGTTGTCGCGCGTTCATCGCGATTACCTCGCGGCGGGCGGCTGCGGGTTCCTGCTGTGCGACGGCCGGCTCGACTATGGCCACGAGGAAATTGCCGAGTTGTACTACGCGCTCCAGCCGCTGCCTCACGTCACGCTGAGCCCGGATTTCCAGTTCATTCGTAACCCCGGTTACAACCGCGACCGCGGGCCGGCGCGCTTCATCGGCATCCGCGCGCACATCGAATATTGAAGTCAGTCGCGGCAATTCGAAGGCAGCAAGGTCTCGCGGATGTCGGGGCTGCTGCACAGCCAACGCAGCATCGCGGCATTGCCCACCGGCGAAATCACCACGTGGCCGCCGTGGATCGCCCGCGCGGCCTCGTTGCCGTAGGTCACCACCACCTTGCCGTCGGCGACCCGGATGCTGCTGACGTAACGGGCCTGGATGGTCTCCGGCCGCGGCAACCCGAGGTCGGCATTGCTGCGGGGCAGCGCGCCACGCTCGCCGATGTACTGCGCGATCAACGCACGCGGGCGTTCGGTCGATGCGACGCCTTGCGCTATTTCCTCGCGCACCGCGTGGCCCTCGTAGACGGGTATCGCGACCATGGCGAGGATCGCCAGCACCGGAACCACGAGGACGCAGCCGACGATCACGACCAACGCGACCGCCCAGCCCGGCATGCCGGCATGCGCGGGCGCCGCTTGCGCAAGGATTGCCTCAACCTGCGCCCCCTGTCCGCGTTGCCAGGCCGCGAATCCGTTTTTGCGGACCACGCAACAGCCGGCCACCAAGTCGTGCAAGGCCTGTTTGCGCGCCGTCCAGCCAGCCAACAGGAAGCCTATGCCCAGAAGCAGCACGGACAGGATTTTCCCGAAGCAGCGTGCGCTGGCCCGGGCGAAGCCGATGCGCCGCCCGCGTTCGTCGACGACCCGCAGCCCCAGCACGCGCTTTCCTGGCGTCGCCTGCCAGCGCGAGGTTTCGCACACCGCGAAATAAAGCCATGCCAGCACCGCGCCGAACGGCTGCAGGGCGATATCGACCAGCCTCGTCATCGCGGCATCGTCGATGCCGCCCAGCATCGCCCACGCCACCAGCAGCGCGGTTCCGAAGGACAGGGTAAAGGCGGCATCGAGCGCGGCGACGAGCAGCGCATCGACGAGCCACGCCGCGACGCGCCGCCAGAATCCGGCGTACAGTCCGGGCACGGCGCGGCGCGACGGCATTGCTTGCAAGTTTTCGACGCCTGCGGGTTCCATGGACGCCTGCTTCGGGAAACCAGGCCGCGATGGTGGCACAGCCGCGGCATCGCGTCATGAACCACGCATGTGCGTGCCACAATCGCGCCGATGACGACACCCACGCGCCCGATCCTGCCCGACGTCCTGAAGGGGGATTTGCGCGTGGTGTTCTGCGGCACCGCGCCGGGCACGCGTTCCGCGCACGAAGGCGCTTATTACGCGCACCCCGGCAATTATTTCTGGCGCACCCTGTTCGAAACCGGGTTGACGCCACGACTGCTGGCACCATCCGAGTTCCGGCGGGCACTGGATTTCGGAATCGGCCTGACCGATGTTGCCAAGCACCACTTCGGCCCCGATGCGGAGCTGCCACGCGACGCGTTCGATGCCGAGGCGCTGCAGCGCAAACTCGCGCGTTACCGGCCACGCATCGTCGCGTTCACCAGCAAGAATGCCGCGCACGCGGGGCTGGGCGTCACGGCCCGCCAGCTCGCGTATGGCGAGCAGCCGCTGCGCATCGCGCACAGTCGCGTGTTCGTGCTGCCCTCGCCTTCAGGGCTGGCGCGCGGGTCCTGGGACATCGCGCCGTGGCAGGCGCTGGCGGAGGCGTCTTGACGTCGTGGTTCGCGGCAATCTTCAGTCCGCGCCCCCGCCGGACTTGCGCACGATCAACATGGCCAGTTCCAGCGACTGCTCGTAATTGAGCCGCGGATCCACGCTGGACTTGTACGCGCGCCCGAGATCGGCTTCGGAGAGGTTGCGTGCGCCGCCCATGCACTCGGTGACGTCCTCGCCGGTCAACTCCAGGTGCACGCCGCCCAGCCGCGAACCCGCCGCGGCATGGATGTCGAAAGCCTGTTCCAGTTCGCTGCGGATGTTGGCGAAGCGTCGCGTCTTGACGCCGTTGCCGAGCTTCTCGGTGTTGCCGTGCATCGGGTCGCAGACCCACAACACGCGCCGGCCGGTTGCCTTCACCGCGTCGATCAGACGCGGCAGGTGCTGGGCGATGCCGCCCGCGCCCATGCGATGGACCAGCGTGAGCCGTCCCGGTTCATCGTCGGGGCTCAGGATGTCGATCAATCGCTGCAACTGGTCGTCGTGCATCGCGGGGCCGACCTTGATGGCGACCGGATTGCGGATGCCGCGGCAGAACTCGACGTGCGCGCCGTCCAGCGCCGCGGTGCGCATGCCGATCCACGGGAAATGCGTGGAGAGGTCGAACCAGCCCCACTGGCGCGGCACCTGCCGCGTCATGGATTGTTCGTAGGGCAACAGCAAGGCTTCGTGCGAGGTGTAGAAATCCGCGCGCTGGAACCCGCCGATCGGGCCCGCCAGGGTTTCCATGAAGTGCATGGCGCTGGAAATGCCGGCGACCATGTGCCGGTATTCGGCAGCGAGCGGCGAACGCTCGACCCAGGCGAGGTTCCAGTATTCCGGGTGGTGCAGGTCGGCGAACCCGCCGTCGATCAAGGCGCGCACGAAATTCATGGTCATGCCGGAACGCGCATGGCCTTCCAGCATCCGCTTCGGATCGGGGCGACGTGCCGCGGGCGTGAACTCGGGTCCGTTGACCAGGTCGCCGCGATAGACCGGCAACGTCACGCCGTCGATCGTCTCGGTATCCGCCGAGCGCGGCTTGGCGTACTGGCCCGCGAAACGGCCGACGCGCAATACCGGCTTGCGGAGCCCGTGCACCAGCACCAGGCTCATCTGCAGCAAGACCTTCAGGCGATTGGCGATCACTTCGTTGGTGCAATCGGCAAAGGTTTCCGCGCAATCGCCGCCCTGCAACAGGAAACGCTTGCCCTGCTGCGCATCCGCAAGCAATTCCTTGAGCGCCAGCACTTCCCATGAGGTGACCAGCGGCGGCAGGCGTTCGAGTTGGTCCAGCGCCGCGCGCAACTCGGCGGGATCTTCGTAATGCGGCATCTGCGCGGCAGGGAATGCTTGCCAGCTCCCGGCTCTCCACGGCTGGGCTTCGCGCACCGGACGCAATGGCGCGCGCGTGGGCATTTCGGAAGCAGCCATGGTCAAATCCTCTTCGCGCCGGGTGGACGCGTGTCAACCAATCTATTGCGCCGGGGCCGCGGCAGCAACGCCCAGGCGCCCAGCAAGACGTACCAGATGAGTGTCCAGCCGGCCATCGAAAGCCCGAGGAACCTCCACGTCACCTGGGCGCAATCGCCGGAGCCGCTGAACATCAGCATCACGAACTTGCCGAACGGCAACGATCCGGCCTTGACCATCGTCAACAACATGTCGACCCCGGCGCCGCACGCCGGCACCTGGTCGGCCGGCAACGATTGCAACCACAATTGCCGGGCTGCCGTCACGATCCCGAACACGGCACCGATCAACACCAGCACCGCATAAGCCCGGCGCCCACCACCGCGCGGCGCGTGCAGGCCACCGACGAGGAACCACAACCCCATCCAGACAAACGCGACCCGTTGCAGCACGCACAGGTTGCACGGTGTCAGGTGCAGCTGCTGCTCGGCGTACAGCGCATAGCCAAGCAGGGCGGCGCAGATCAGGAAACCAATCAGGTACGCGGCGCGAAAGGACCAGCGGAATGGATTCATGGCGGCAAAGGCACGGACGGACGTGCAACAGTAGCGTTTTCGCAAAGACGTGTCATGCGCGGGCACAAAAAACCCCGGACGTGCCGGGGTTTCGATGTTCGTGTCAAAACCGGCGGGCTCAATCCCCGGCGCCGGCCTGCGCCTGCGGACGATCGACCAGTTCGACATAGGCCATCGGCGCGTTGTCGCCGTCGCGGAAACCGCACTTGATGATGCGCAGGTAACCGCCCTTGCGTTCGCGATAGCGCGGGCCGAGTTCGACGAACAGCTTGCCGACCGCCTGCTTGTCGCGCAGGCGTGCGAACGCGAGGCGGCGGTTGGCGACGCCGTCGACCTTGGCCAGCGTGATCAGCGGCTCGGCGACACGGCGCAGATCCTTGGCCTTGGGCAGGGTGGTGCGGATCAGCTCGTGCTTGATCAGCGACGCCGCCATGTTCTTGTACATGGCTTCGCGGTGGGAACTGGTCCGGTTGAGTTTGCGTCCGGATTTCATGTGGCGCATGGGAAAAGTCTCTTGTCAGTTGTTATGGGAATCCCGGGTCAAGCCCGGGCACCCTGCGGATAACCGCTCTTGAATACCGTGTTGCGTTTCAAATCAACCCAACTGCATGCCGCTGACGATCCCCGCCGGCGGCCAGTTTTCCAGCTTGGTGCCGAGGGCGAGGCCCTTGGCGCCGAGCACGTCCTTGATTTCGGTGAGCGACTTCTTGCCGAGGTTCGGCGTCTTCAACAGTTCGACCTCGGTCTTCTGCACCAGGTCGCCAATGTAGTAGATGCTCTCGGCCTTGAGGCAATTGGCCGAACGCACCGTGAGTTCCAGGTCGTCGATCGGGCGCATCAGCAGCGGCGACACGCCACCCTTGTCCTTCTCGGACTCGGCGAGGTCGCGGCTCTTGAAATCGCCGAACACCGACAGCTGCTCGTGCAGCGTCTGCGCGGCCTGGCGCACGGCCTCGTCGACCGCCACGGTGCCGTTGGTCTCGATGTCGAGCACCAGCTTGTCGAGGTTGGTGCGCTGTTCGACGCGCGCGGCATCCACCGAGTAGGCGACGCGGCGCACCGGGCAGAACGAGGCGTCGATCTGCAGGCGGCCGATCGGGCGGGCTTCCTCGTCGGGATTCACGCGGCTGACCGCCGGCTGGTAGCCGATGCCGCGGCGCGCCCTGAGACGCATGTTGAGCGTGACGTCCTTGGTCAAATGGCAGATCACGTGCTCGGGATTGACGATTTCCACCGTGTGGTCGGTGGTGATGTCGCCCGCGGTCACCACGCTCTTGCCCTTCTTGGACAGGGTCAGGGTGGCCTCGTCGGCGCCGTTCAAGCGGATCGCGACGCCCTTCAGGTTCAACAACACCTCGATGACGTCTTCCTGCAGGCCTTCGAGCGTGGTGTACTCGTGCAGGACGCCGTCGATCTCGGCCTCGACGATCGCCGCGCCGGCGATCGAGGACAACAGCACGCGCCGCAGCGCGTTGCCGAGGGTGTGGCCGTAACCGCGCTCCAGCGGTTCGACCACGACGCGCGCATGATTGGGTCCGACCGGCTCGACTTTGAGACCGCGCGGACGCAAGACCTGGGTGGAAGAGACTGCCATGGGCTACTCCGGAAGATCACTGGTGGAGCCCGCAGGATTCGGGCTCCGAGGGTTCAACGCCGGAACGGCCAGGCCGCCCGGTTTGCGTCGGTGGCGCAGGCGCGGCCGATGGCCACGCCGCGCGTGCAGCAACGCGTTACTTTGAATACAACTCGACAATCAACGCTTCGTTGATGTCGCTGGGCAGTTCGCCTCGATCCGGCATGGCCTTGAACACGCCGGCCGCATTCCTGGCGTCGACCTCGATCCAGCCGGGGCGCAGGTCCATGCTCTCGGAAACCTTCAGGGCTTCCTGCACGCGCAACTGCTTCTGTGCGCGTTCGGTGAGCTTGATCTCGTCGCCGGGCCGGACCGACAGCGACGGCACGTTGGCCTTCTTGCCGTTGACCAGGATCGCCTTGTGTGCGACCAGCTGGCGTGCCTGCGCGCGGGTGACCGCGAAACCCATGCGGTATACCACGTTGTCGAGGCGCGCTTCCAGGATGCGCAACAGGTTCTCGCCCGTGTTGCCCTTCAACTGGGTGGCCTTCTTGTAGTAATTGCTGAACTGGCGCTCGAGCACGCCGTAGATGCGCTTGACCTTCTGCTTCTCGCGCAACTGCACGGCGTAGTCGGATGGACGCGAACGCTTGGCGGCGACGCCGTGCTGGCCGGGTTTGTTGTCGAACTTGCACTTGGAGTCGATCGCGCGCGCGGGACTCTTCAGCGACAGGTCGGCGCCTTCGCGGCGGGCCAGCTTGCAGGTGGGACCACGATAACGGGCCATGTCAAACCCTCCGCTTCTTCGGAGGACGGCAGCCGTTGTGCGGAATCGGCGTGACGTCGATGATGTTGGTGACCTTGTAGCCGAGCGCGTTCAACGAACGCACCGCCGACTCGCGGCCCGGACCCGGGCCCTTGATGCGCACTTCCAGCGACTTGACGCCGTAGTCCAGCGCCACGCGGCCGGCCTTCTCCGCCGCGACCTGCGCGGCGAACGGGGTCGACTTGCGCGAGCCGCGGAAACCCGCGCCGCCCGCGGTCGCCCACGACAACGCGTTGCCCTGGCGATCGGTGATGGTGACGATGGTGTTGTTGAAAGAAGCCTGGACGTGGACGACGCCGTCGGTGACGACGCGCTTGGTCTTCTTCTTCGACTTGGCAGCTGGTTTGTCCATGGGTTATCCGGTTGAAGATGTTTCGGTGCAACAGCGCCGCAATGGCGCCCGAGGTTTGTTCCCGCAGGCCACGGATGGCCTGCCCGCAAATCAAACACGCTTCTGCAACTCGTGTTTGATTTGCGAAGCCGAGTCAGGACATGTGCCTGACTCGGCGTACGCTGGCGAGTCATGGATAGACTCGTCCAGCGCTACAACTACTTCTTGATCGCGCGGCGCGGGCCCTTGCGGGTACGCGCATTGGTGCGGGTGCGCTGGCCGCGCGCGGGCAGGCCGCGGCGATGACGCAGGCCGCGATAGGTGCCGAGGTCCATCAGGCGCTTGATGCTGATACCGACTTCGCGGCGCAGGTCGCCTTCCACGCTGAACTTCGCCACCTCGCGGCGCAGGTTCTCGACCTCGCCTTCCGACAGCGACTTGATCTGGGTCGCCGGATCGACGCCCGCCGCTTCGCAGATCTTGCGCGAACGGGTGCGGCCGATGCCGAAGATGCTCTGCAGACCGACCCAGACGTGCTTGTTGACCGGCAGGTTGACGCCCGCGATACGTGCCATGTTGTGGTTGCTCCACCTTGAATGCGTTGCCGATTCGGCAAACTGCTAATTATAGCCTGAAATTGCGTTGCGCGGGAAGCCAGACCCCGCAGACCGAAAACCACCCCGTCGCCCCTGCGGGCGGCTGGTGCAGCGGTTCGATCTTCCTGCCCCTTCCGGTCAACTCCGCTTGAGGTTGGCCTTCTTGAGCAGGCTTTCGTACTGATGCGAAACCAGGTGCGCGGAGACCTGCGCACGGAAATCCATTGCCACCACCACCACGATCAGGAGCGAGGTCCCCCCGAAGTAGAACGGCACATGCCACTCGGTCTGCATGAACGTGGGGATCAGGCACACCGCGGCCAGGTACACCGCGCCGGCGCCGGTCAGGCGGGTCAGCACGGCGTCGATGTAGTCGGCGGTGGCCTTGCCCGGACGCAGGCCCGGGATCAGCGCGCCCGAACGCTTCAGGTTGTCGGCGGTTTCCTGCGAATTGAACACGATCGCGGTGTAGAAGAACGCGAAGACGATGATCATCGCCGCGTACAGGATCATGTACAGCGGCTCGCCCGGCGACAGCGCGGTGGTCAGGTTCTGCAGCCAATGCATCTGGCTGGCATTCGAGAACCAGGTGGACGCGGTGGCCGGGAACAGGATCAGCGAGGACGCGAAGATCGGCGGGATCACGCCCGACATGTTGATCTTCAGCGGCAGGTGCGAGCTCTGGTTCTGGTAAGCCCGCGCTCCGCCCTGGCGACGCGCGTAATTCACGGTGATCCTGCGCTGCGCGCTTTCCATGAACACGCAGAACGCGGTCACCACCAGCACGATCACCACCACGATCAACACCTTGATCATGGTCAGCTGGCCGGTGCTGGCCATCGTGAAGGTCTGGGTCAATGCCTGCGGCAGGCCCGCGACGATGCCCGCGAAGATGATCAATGAAATGCCGTTGCCGATGCCGCGCTCGGTCATCTGCTCGCCGAGCCACATCAGGAACATGCTGCCGGCGGTCAGCCCGATCACCGACGCAAACACGAAGCCGAAGCCGGGGTCATAGACGATCGGCATGCCGCCGCCGAGGCCTTCCTTCTGCAAGGCGATGGCGATACCGAAAGCCTGGAACGCCGACAATCCCACCGTGCCCCAGCGTGTGTATTTGGTCAGGACCCGCTGACCGGCCTGTCCTTCCTTCTTGAGCGCCTGCCAAGCCGGCAACACCGAACCCATCATCTGCACCACGATGGATGCGGAGATGTACGGGATCACGCCCAGCGCGAACAGCGAGAAGCGCGCCAGCGCGCCGCCCGAGAACATGTTGAACATGTTCAACAGGCCGCCGCCCTGCTCGATCATCCGCGTCATGGCTTCCGGATTGACGCCCGGGACGGGGATGAACGAACCCAGCCGGAACACCACCAGCGCGCCGACCAGGAACAGCAGGCGCTGGCGCAGTTCGGTCAACTTGCCGAACTGGGCCAGTGCGCCGGTTGACTTCGAAGCCGCCAAGGCGCCCTACTCCACCGAGCCGCCGGCCGCTTCGATAGCGGCCTTGGCGCCTGCGGTTGCCAGGATCCCCGACACCTTCACCGCGCGTCCGATCTCGCCCTTCTTGACGATCTTGACGCGCTTGGCACGGCCGTCGACCAGCTTGGCCTCGCGCAGCACGGTCAGGTCGATCGCGTCCTTTTTCAGGCCGGCGATCTGGTACAGGAACACCTGCTGCGATTCGGCCTGCTTCCTGGAGCGGAAACCGACCTTGGGCAGGCGGCGCTGCAGCGGCATCTGGCCGCCTTCGAAGCCGATCGTGTGGGTGTTGCCGGCGCGTGCGTGCTGGCCCTTGTGGCCGCGGCCCGCGGTCTTGCCGAGGCCGGAACCGATGCCGCGCGCGACGCGGCGGCGTTCCTTGCGCGCGCCTTTTCCGGGTTTGAGTGTATTGAGACGCATCGTCAAATCCTCAAAGTCACATTCGCGGCGCAGGGATGCGCCGCACGCGAATCAAGCGCTTCTGCTTGATTCGTCGAAGCCGAGTCCGGACATGTGCCGGACTCGGCGCGTCCGATCCAATCCACGGATGGCTTGTGATCGGACATCAAATCAGTCCTCGACCCGGACCAGGTAGTTGACCGTGTTGATCAGGCCGCGCACCTGCGGGCTGTCCTTCAACTCGCGCACGTCGCCGGTGCGGTTCAGGCCGAGCGCCTTGACGCTCAGGCGGTGCCGCGACTGCACGCCGCGCAGGCCGCCCACGAGGCGCACCTTCACGACGCCGCCGCTGGTGGATTTCTTAGCCGCCATGACCCAGCTCCTCGACCTTCTTGCCGCGCTTGGCCGCGATGTAGTCCGGGCTCGCGACCGACTGCAGGCCCTTGATGGTGGCGCGCACCAGGTTGATCGGATTGCGCGAACCGACCGCCTTGGCCAGCACGTTCTTGACGCCGACCACTTCCAGCACCGCGCGCATCGCGCCGCCGGCGATCACGCCGGTACCTTCGGAAGCCGGCTGCATGAACACCCGCGCCGCGCCGTGGTTGGCCTTGACCGCGTACCAGATGGTGCCGTTGTTGAGACCGACACTGACCATGTTGCGGCGCGCACGCTCCATCGCCTTCGAGATCGCGACCGGCACTTCGCGCGCCTTGCCGTATCCGAAGCCGACCTTGCCGGCGCCGTCACCCACCACGGTCAAGGCCGTGAAGCTCATCTGCCGACCGCCCTTGACCGTCTTGGCCACGCGGTTGACGGCGATGAGCTTTTCCAGCATCCCGTCCGAATTTTCGCGATCGTTGCGATCGTTGTTCGCCATGTTTTTCACCTTGCGCCCGCGAGATGCGGGCATTTGCTTGCGGCATCAAGCCGCTTGGAGTTGTAAGTTTTCGTGGAAAGTCAGGCCACGGAGCTCTCTGCCATGGATGGCGGCTCTTATGGCCGTTCTGGTGTATCCGACTGCCTGGTACTGCTCACTAGCGGGGCATTCCGAGATGCAGCGATCATGGACGATCGCACAAATAAACATTCGGGCCTCACATGCAACACATTCACCACATCAAAACTTGAGACCCGCTTCGCGCGCGGCATCGGCCAACGCGGCCACGCGACCGTGGTAGCGGAAACCCGAGCGGTCGAACGCGACCGACTCGACGCCGGCGGCGCGCGCCTTCTCGGCGATGGCCTTGCCCACCGCCGCGGCGGCGGACTTGTTCTTGGTGCCCTTCAAACCACCGTTGACCGCCTTCTGGACGGTCGAGGCCGCCGCGAGCACGGTCTCGCCGTCGGCGGCGATGACTTGCGCGTAGAGATGCTGGCCGCTGCGATGCACGGACAGGCGCGGTACCGCCAGCTTGCGGATGCGTGCGCGCGCGGACTTGGCGCGGCGCAGACGCGTGGATTTCTTGTCGATCATGATCAGGCCTTCTTCGCTTCTTTCAGCGTGATGCGCTCGCCGGCGTAACGCACGCCCTTGCCCTTGTAGGGCTCGGGCGGGCGCACCGCGCGGATCTTCGCGGCGACTTCGCCGACCCGCTGCTTGTCGGCACCCTTGACCAGGATTTCCGTGGCCGACGGGGTTTCCAGGATGATGCCTTCCGGCGCCGGGAACACCACCGGATGCGAGAACCCGAGCGACAGGTTCAGGCTCTTGCCCTGCAACGCGGCGCGGAAACCGACGCCGACCAATTCGAGCTTGCGCTCGTAACCCTGGCTCACGCCATGGACCATGTTGGCCAGCAGTGCGCGGGTGGTGCCCGCGAACTTGGTTTCGGTGCTGCCGTCGGCACAGGTGAGATGGCCGTCGGCACTCTTGATTTCGACGCCCGGAATCGCGCGCATCTTCAAGGTGCCCTTGGGGCCCTTGACGGTAATCCCGTCGGCAGCGATCTGGCACTCGACGCCCTTCGGCAACGGGATCGGTTTCTTGGCAACTCGTGACATGTCAGTGCTCCGTCCTGCTTACGCGACGCGGCCGACCACTTCGCCGCCGAGACCCTTGGCGCGCGCCTGCGCGTCGGTCATCAGGCCGGCCGAAGTCGACACGATGGAAATGCCGAGGCCGCCCAGCACCTTCGGCAGCGCGTCCTTGCCGCGGTACACGCGCAGACCCGGGCGGCTGACACGCTCGATGCGCTCGATCGCGGGCCGGCCCTCGAAATACTTCAACTTGATTTCCAGTTGCGCCTTGCCGTCATTTTCGGAGCGACGCGAATCCAGCACGTAGCCTTCCGATTTCAACAGGTTGGCCAGCGCCTGGCGCAGCTTGGATGCCGGCATGCTCACCGTCGGCTTGCCCATGGCCTGGGCATTGCGGATGCGGGTAAACATGTCGGCGATGGGATCAGTCATGCTCATGGGTCGTTTCCTTGAAACTGCATCGATATCCGGTTTTTGTAAATCGATCTTGTTGGTTTCGGGACCGGGGACCGGGGACCGGCAAAAGCAGCAGCCTGCGAGCGTTTGCTTCTACTGGTCCCCAGTCCCTGGTCCCTCCGTTCTTACCAGGAAGCCTTGCGCAGGCCCGGCACGTCGCCGCGCATGGTTGCTTCGCGCAACTTGCTGCGGGACAGGCCGAACTTCACGTACACCGCGCGCGGACGGCCGGTCAGCGCACAGCGGGTGCGCAGGCGCGACGCGCTGGAATCGCGCGGCAGCTTCTGCAGCTTCGCGGCCGCGGCCAGCTTGTCCTCGTAGCTCGCGTCGGTGCTGGCGATGATTTTCTTGAGATCCGCGCGCTTGCCGGCGTGCCGCTTGATCAACTTGGCGCGCTTCAGGTCGCGGTTCACCATGGATTTCTTGGCCATCGGTTTGCGTCTCTCGTCAGTTGCGGAACGGGAAGTGGAAGGCTTCCAGCAACGCCTTGGCTTCCGCGTCGGTCTGCGCGGTGGTGGTGATGCAGATATCCATGCCGCGCATCGCGTCGACCTGGTCGAAGTCGATTTCCGGGAAGATGATCTGTTCCTTCACGCCCATGTTGTAGTTGCCGCGGCCGTCGAAGGCGCGACCCGACACCCCGCGGAAGTCGCGCACGCGCGGCAGCGAGATGTTGATCAGGCGGTCGAGGAACTCGTACATGTGCGCGCGGCGCAGCGTGACCTTGCAGCCGATCGGCCAGCCGTCGCGGATCTTGAACGACGCCACCGACACGCGCGCCTTGGTCACCACCGGCTTCTGGCCGGCGATCTTCGCCATGTCCGCGGTCGCGTTCTCTAGCACCTTCTTGTTCGCGGCAGCCTCGCCCACGCCCATGTTGAGCGTGATCTTGCTGATGCGGGGCACCTGCATCGGGTTCTTGTAGCCGAAACGCTTCATCAGCGCCGGCGCCACTTCTTCTTTGTAGATCTTTTCGAGGCGGGTCATGACTTGTTCCTCAAGCGTCCACGACTTCGCCGGTCGAGCGGTATACGCGCACCTTGCGCCCGTCGCCGAGCGTCTTGCGGCCCACGCGTTCGCCCTTGCCGGTGGCGAGGTCGTACAGCATGACGTTGGAAATGTGGATCGGGGCCTCGCGCTCGACGATGCCGCCCGCCTGCTGCAACTGCGGGTTCGGCTTGGTGTGGCGCTTGACCAGGTTGACGTTCTGCACGAACACGCGCTCGCCGTCGATGCGGGTGACCTCGCCGTGCTGGCCCTTGTTCTTGCCTGCGATCACGAGCACCGTGTCGCCTTTGCGGATGCGATTCATATGTAGCTCACCTGTTCCGGTACAACGCGTGCATTCAGTCATTTCCAACGGTGTCGCACTTCCACAACCCCCGATCGAATCTTCGATTCGATCCGCCCCCTTGACTCAAGGGGGCCAAAAGCTGCTGTCGATGTGCGCTCGATCTTTGCTTGAATCCCTTCAAAGCACTTCCGGTGCCAGCGACACGATCTTCATGAAGCGTTCGCTGCGCAGTTCACGGGTGACCGGCCCGAAAATGCGGGTGCCGATCGGTTCCAGCTTGTTGTTGAGCAACACGGCGGCGTTGTCGTCGAAACGGATCAGCGAACCGTCCGGACGGCGCACGCCCTTGGCGGTGCGCACCACGACGGCGTTGTAGACCTCGCCCTTCTTGACCTTGCTGCGCGGGATCGCGTCGCGGATCGAAACCTTGATGACATCGCCGACGCTGGCATAGCGGCGCTTGGAGCCGCCCAGCACCTTGATGCACATCAGTTCACGCGCGCCGCTGTTGTCCGCCGCGGCCAGCTTGGTTTGCATCTGGATCATGGCTGCGATCTCCTCACTCGGCCGCGCGCGCCAGCACTTCCACGACGCGGAAATGCTTGGTCTTGGACAGCGGCCGGCACTCGGCGATGCGCACCAGGTCGCCCTCGTGGCACTCGCCGTTCTCGTCGTGCGCGTGCAGCTTGGTCGAACGACGCAGCAGCTTGCCGTACAGGCCATGCTGCTCCTGGCGGGCGACCAGCACGGTCACGGTCTTGGAGGCCTTGTTGCTGGTGACGCGGCCCTCGAGGGTGCGCGCACTGCCGTTGTCGGCTTGTTTCCGGGTATCGTTCATCACACAGCTCCGCCGTTCTGTTTCTCGACCAGGATCGTCGCGGCGCGCGCGATCTCGCGGCGCACCCTGGCGAACTGGTGGGTCTGGGTGGCCTGACCCTGGGCCTTCTGCATGCGCAGGCTGAATTGCTCGCGGCGCAGCTCGGAAATGTGGTCCTGCAATTCCTGCGCGGACTTCGCGCGCATCTCGTTGGTATCCATCACAGCAGCGCCCTGGACGTGAATTGGGTTTGCACCGACAGCTTGGCCGCGGCCAGGCGGAACGCTTCGCGCGCCTCCGCCTCGCTGACGCCTTCGATTTCGTACAGCATCCGGCCGGGCTGGATCGGCGCGACCCAGTACTCGACGTTGCCCTTGCCGGCGCCCATGCGGACTTCGATCGGCTTCTTGGTGATCGGCTTGTCCGGGAACACGCGGATCCACAACTTGCCGCCGCGTTTCACGTAACGCGTGATGCAGCGGCGCGCGGCTTCGATCTCGCGCGCGGTGATCGCGCCGCGGGTGGTCGCCTTCAGGCCGTATTCGCCGAAGCTCACGAGGTTGCCGTTGAGGCTCAAGCCCCGGTTGCGGCCCTTGAACTGCTTGCGAAACTTGGTGCGTTTTGGCTGCAACATAAATCAGGCCTCGCGGTCGGTGCGCTCGCGGCGCCCACGCGGGGCGCGCTCGCGGCGCGGTTCGTCATCGCGGTCGGCGCGCGGGCGGCGCGTCGGCTGCGTGTTCTCGTTGCGCTCTTCTTCCTTGGCAGCCTGACCGACGGCGGCAAAGTCGAAAATCTCGCCCTTGTAGATCCACACCTTGACGCCGATGACGCCGTAGGTGGTGCGCGCTTCGGCCAGGCCGTAGTCGATGTCGGCGCGCAGCGTGTGCAACGGCACCCGGCCTTCGCGATACCACTCCGAACGCGCGATCTCGGCGCCATTCAGGCGGCCGGCGACGTTGACCTTGATGCCGAGCGCGCCGAGGCGCATCGCGTTCTGCACGCTGCGCTTCATCGCGCGGCGGAACATGATGCGGCGCTCCAGCTGCTGCGCGATCGATTCCGCCACCAGTTGCGCGTCGAGTTCCGGCTTGCGCACCTCGGAGACGTTGATGTGGGCGTCCACGCCCATGATCGCCGAGACCTGCTTGCGCAGCTTCTCGATGTCTTCGCCCTTCTTGCCGATCACGACGCCGGGACGCGCGGTGAAGATGGTGATGTCGGCGTTCTTCTGCGGGCGGCTGATCAGGATCTTCGACACGCCGGCCTGCGACAGCTTGTCCTTCAGCAGCGCGCGCACCTTGAGGTCGGAGACCAGGTGTTCGGCATACTGCCGCTTGCCCGCGAACCACTTCGAGTTCCAGTCCTTGGAAATGCCGAGGCGGATTCCGATTGGATTGACTTTGTGACCCATGATCAACCTACCTCGACCGTGATATGCGACGTGCGCTTCAGGATGCGGGCACCACGGCCCTTGGCGCGTGCATGCATGCGCTTCATGACCGCGCCCTCGTCCACGTAGATGCGCGACACCTTGAGGTCGTCGACATCGGCGCCGACGTTGTTCTCGGCGTTGGCGACGGCCGACAGCAGCACCTTGCGGACCAGGTGCGCAGCCTTCTTGTTGGTGTGTTCCAGCACCGCGCTGGCGGTGCCCACGGGCATGCCGCGCACCATGTCGGCCACCAGCCGCGCCTTCTGCGCCGAGATGCGCGCACCGCGCAGGACAGCCTTGGCTTGTGTCGTAGTCATGACGTTATCCATTACTTGGCGCCGGGGGCTGCCGGGGCGGCGGCCTTCTTGTCGCTGCCGCCATGGCCCTTGAAGGTACGGGTCACCGCGAACTCGCCGAGCTTGTGCCCGACCATGTTCTCGTTGACCAGCACCGGCACGTGCAGGCGGCCGTTGTGGACGGCGATCGTGAGGCCCACCATCTCGGGCAGGATCATCGAACGGCGCGACCAGGTCTTGATCGGGCGCTTGCTGTTGCTCTGGTTCGCGACCTCGACCTTCTTCAGAAGGTGCAGGTCGATGAACGGGCCTTTCTTGAGTGAACGTGGCATGTCGATGAGCCCTTACTTGCGGCGACGCACGATCATGTTCTGCGTGCGCTTGTTGTTGCGGGTCTTGTAACCCTTGGTCGGCGTGCCCCACGGGCTCACCGGATGGCGGCCACCGGAGGTGCGGCCTTCGCCGCCGCCGTGCGGATGGTCGACCGGATTCATCACCACGCCGCGCACGGTCGGACGGATGCCCAGCCAGCGCTTGGCGCCGGCCTTGCCGAGCTTGCGCAGGTTGTGTTCCGAATTGCTGACCTCGCCCACGGTGGCGCGGCATTCGACCGGCACCTTGCGCATTTCGCCGGAGCGCAGGCGCAAGGTGGCATAGCCGGACTCGCGCGCGACCAGCTGGGCCGAGGCACCGGCGCTGCGCGCGAGTTGCGCGCCCTTGCCGGGCTTCATCTCGACGCAGTGCACGGTGGTGCCGATCGGCATGTTGCGCAACGGCAGCGTATTGCCGTCCTTGATCGGCGCATCGGTGCCGGTCATCAACTGCGTACCGACCTGGATGCCCTTGGGCGCGATGATGTAGCGGCGCTCGCCGTCCACGTAGCACAGCAACGCAATGTGCGCGGTGCGGTTGGGATCGTACTCCACGCGCTCGACCCGGCAGGCGATGCCTTCCTTGTCGCGCTTGAAGTCGATGATGCGGTAGTGCTGCTTGTGGCCGCCGCCGCGATGACGCACGGTGATGCGCCCGAAGTGGTTGCGGCCACCGGTCTTGGTCTGGGCTTCGGTCAGCGCGTCGTACGGCTCGCCCTTGTGCAGGCCGGCCGGTGGCGCCACGCGCACCATCCCGCGGCGTCCCGGCGAAGTCGGCTTGGGTGTGATCAGTGCCATCTCGATTGCACCTCGTTGGTTCAGGCCTTGCCCGCGGCGACGTCGATGCTCTGGCCTTCGGCCAGACGCACATACGCCTTGCGGACACTGGCCTTGCGACCCGGGCGGAAGCGGAACATCTTCAGCTTGCCCTTGATATTGGCCATGTTCACCGACACCACGCTCACGTCGAACAGCTTTTCGACCGCGGACTTGACGTCGGCCTTGGTGGCGTCGGACGCCACCGCGAATACGTACTGGTTGTGCTCGGAAAGGCGGGTGCTCTTTTCCGAAACGTGCGGCGCGTGCAGCACCGACAGGATCCTATCGCCGCTCATGCCAGCCACTCCTCGACCTTCTTCACCGCGTCCACCGTGATGACGACATGGTCGGCCGCGGCCAACGCGACCGGGTTGATGCCGTCGACATCGATGACGTCGATGATGTTGGGGTTGTTGCGCGCGGCGAGGTACAGCTTCTCGTCCACCGCAGGGGTCACGATCAGGGTGCGGCCGACTGCTTCGATTTCGCCGAGCTTGCCGATCAGCGACTTGGTCTTGGCCGCGTCCACCGCGAATTCCGGCACCACCTTCAGGCGACCCTGGCGATTCAGCTCGGCCAGCATCGAACACAGCGCGCCGCGGTACATCTTGCGGTTGACCTTCTGCGCGAAATCACGCGGCTGCGCCGCGAACGCGCGCGCGCCACCCACGAAGATCGGCGCACGGTAATCGCCGTGGCGGGCGCCGCCGCCCTTCTGCTTCTTGAATTTCTTGGTGGTGCCCGACATGCGCGTGTGGTTCAACTGCGCCTTGGTACCGGCGCGACCCGCATTGCGGTACGCCACCACCACCTGGTGCACCAGATCCTGGCGGAACGCGGCACCGAAGATCGCTTCGGATACCTGCACGGGCTTGGCGCCGATCACATTGAGTTCCATGACTTCGCTCCTCACGCCTTCGCCGCCGGACGCACGACCACGTCGCCGCCGGTGGCGCCGGGCACCGCGCCCTTGACCGCGATCAGGTGACGCTCGGCGTCGATGCTGACCACTTCCAGATTCATCGCCGAACGGTTCACGTTGCCCATCTGGCCGGCCATCTTCTTGCCCGGGAACACACGGCCCGGGGTCTGGCGCTGGCCGATCGAACCCGGCGCACGATGCGACAACGAGTTGCCGTGGGTGGCATCACCCATCGTGAAGTGGTGGCGCTTGATCGTGCCCTGGAAACCCTTGCCCTTGGACACCCCGGCAACGTCGACGATCTGGCCGACCTTGAACACGTCGTCCAGCTTGATCTCGGCACCGACCGCGTATTTGTCGACGTCCTTGCCGTCGAGGCGGAACTCCCACAGGCCGCGACCCGGCTCCACTTTCGCCTTGGCGAAGTGGCCCTTGGCCGGCTTGGCCAGCAGCGAAGCGCGTTTGGCACCCACCGTGACCTGCACCGCGGCGTAGCCGTCGTTGTCGGCGGTCTTGACCTGGGTAACGCGATTCGGCGTCGCCTCGATCAGCGTGACCGGCACCGAGCGGCCGTCTTCGGTGAAGACCCGGCTCATGCCGCATTTCTTTCCAACCAGTCCGATGCTCATGTTCCGTTCCTCAACCCAGCTTGATCTGCACGTCCACGCCGGCGGCGAGGTCGAGCTTCATCAGGGCATCCACGGTCTTGTCGTTGGGATCGACGATATCCAGCACGCGCTTGTGGGTGCGCGTTTCGTACTGGTCGCGTGCGTCCTTGTCGACGTGCGGCGACACCAGGATCGTGTAGCGCTCGATCTTGGTCGGCAGCGGAATCGGACCGCGCACCTGCGCGCCCGTGCGCTTGGCCGTCTCCACGATCTCGCTGGCCGACTTGTCGATCAGGCGATGGTCGTAGGCCTTCAGCCGGATGCGGATGTTCTGGGTTGCCATGTCTGTTTACTCGCTAAAGAACGTTTTGCTTTCAGCTTTTCGCTTTTCCGCTTCCCCGGCGATATGCGACCGGCTGTCTGGTCGCATGATCGGCGGGAGTTATCACGGCGCCACGCAGTGGCGTCCGGGATAACACCACTTATTCAATGACCTTCGTCACCACGCCCGCGCCCACCGTGCGCCCGCCTTCGCGGATCGCGAACCGCAGTCCGTCCTGCATCGCGATCGGGTGGATCAGCGTCACCACCATTTTGATGTTG
>MKWP01000007.1 GCA_001899805.1 Lysobacterales bacterium 66-474 | reverse complement strand
GACGGCTTCTCGACGGCCAAGACGGGCGGCAACTACATCTTCATTCGCCCGCAGATCTACAAGAACACGCAGGACGGCATCGACCTGCTGTATGCCGATGGCACCGGCAGCGTGACGGTGGACAGCGGCAATTTCGCCGATGACGCGGGCAATGACCTCAAGATCAGCGGCAGCGGCACGGTCACCAACAGCGTATTCGTCGCGAATTGCACGTGGTTCGGAGACAACGGCTATCCCGCCAAGGGCGACAATTGCCGCGCCGGCGGGGGCCTGTTGGGAGCCTTCAATGGCCCCAACCAGGTCCAGACCTGGGCCTACAACACCATGGTCGGCAACCCGAGCGGGATGTTCGTGGGCGATTCGACCAACGCGCAATCGAGCGACACCTACTACCTCTACAACAACATCTTCATCGCCGTGAACAAGAACGGCCAGCAACCGTTTTTCACGTGGTTCGCGGATGGGTCCTACCCGGAAAAAGTGGTGTATGCCGGCAATCTGGTGTGGAACACCCGCAGCACGTCCTGCGACACCACCAGGATCATCTGCAAGGACCCGCAGCTGACCAATGAATCATTGACCGCCTTCAATCCCACGCCATTGCCGAGCAGCCCCGCGATCAACAATGCGAACACCGTCTACACGGTGACGCACGATGAATTGGGGAATCCCCGACCCGTGGGCGGCGGCTATGACATCGGTGCGATCGAATACGTGGGTGGTCAGCCATGGCTCAGCCCGGACAGCCCGCCGGTTCCGCCTCCACCCAAGGGTGGAAGTGGCCAGTCCGCGCCTGCCCCCGCCGTACCCGTGCAGCCCGATCCGGGAGTACCTGCTTCCGGCAATGCGGGCGGTGGCACCGGGCTGCCTGCAGCCACGACCAATCCGATCGCGCAGCCGTCATCCGGATTCACGCGCGCCGGCAGTCGTCTCACTACCGAAGATATTTACTATCGTCGTACCGGTGCATCGACTCGATTCGTGGATGCCGCGAACCGCATCCCACGGCCGGTGCCTGCAGCCGTTGCTGCCACCGGTGTTGCGCAGATTGCACCGCCGCGTTCGGATGCGCCGACCGCCCCGGTAAATGCCGTGGTGGCCGTGGCGACGACGCCCCCCACCGCCAAGCCTGCAGCCGCTGCGACACCGGGCACGCGTTCCTATCTGATCGTTGTGCTGGATTGGTTCCGGGATGCCTATCGAAGCTTGATGCAGCCCTGAGACGCACGGCCGCGCGGTTCTGCCGGCAAGACAGACTGGCCTCCTTGATGGCCCCCTGGCGGGGCCATTCTTGTCTTCGCGGGACCCGTCCCCGGCCGGTACATCGAACCTTGACCCATTCCCGGGTTCCCTGCTAGGTTCGCGCCACGGGCGCGAGTCCGTTTGCGCAAACGGCTGATGCGCCGGATGGTGTCGGGGTGCGACGCCGTGACGGATCCGCGTTCGGGCCGTGTCATTGCGCGTTTTCCAGGCCATGCGCCCAAGGCGTGCGGCAGGGGCGTCGTCGGGGGGCACAATGCGTAACCGCGTCATAGTCCTGGAATTCAATGAGCTGACGCCTTCACTGATGGATCGATTCATCGGCGAAGGGCGGTTGCCGAACTTTGCGAGGCTCCGTGAGGAGTCCCATGCATACGTGACGGACGCCGAGGAGCAGCCCCCCAATCTGGAACCCTGGATCCAGTGGGTGACGGTGCACACCGGATTGTCATTCAAGCAACACGGGATCTTCGACCTCGGCGACGGGCACAAGCTCGGTTTTCCATCGCTCTGGGATGTGGCATGCGCTGCCGGCAAGAAGGTCTGGATTTGCGGCAGCATGAATGCCGGCGCGCAACCCCCCGTCAATGGGTTCGTGTTGCCGGATCCCTGGTCGACGGGGATCGAGGCGCATCCGAGCCACGAGTTCGACGCGTACATGAAACTCGTACGCCGCTATGTCCAGGAATATACGCGTGACCGTGTGCCGCTGAGCCGGCGCGAATACCTTGGCTTCATCGGGTTCATGTTGCGACATGGGCTGTCGCCGCGCACCGTGGCGCATACCGTTGCCCAACTGCTGGGCGAGTTGCGCGGGCGGAGCAAATGGAAAAGGGCGACCATCCTCGACCGTCTGCAATGGGATGTTTTCTGCCGGTACTACAAGAAGCACGACGTGGATTTCGCGACGTTCTTCGTGAACAGTACGGCGCATTTCCAGCACTTCTACTGGCGGAACATGGATCCCGCGCGGTTTACGGTCAAACCGACAGAGCAGGACCAGCAGCGCTACGCAGACGCAATCCTCTTCGGTTACAGACAGATGGATGAAATAGTGGGGGAATGCATCAAGCTCGCGGGGCGGGACGCCACGATCGTCCTCGCAACAGCGCTTTCACAACAGCCATTCCTCACCTACGAAAGTACCCAGGGCAAGCGGTTCTATCGACCCAGGGATTTCCGCCGCCTGATGGAGCTTGCAGGCGTACCGGGTGACGCCCGCCATGCGCCGGTGATGTCCGAGCAATTCCATGTCTATTTCGACAACGAGGATGATGCTGTCCGAGCCGAGTCTTGCCTGAAGGGTTGGCGAGTCGGCGATCGCGAAGCAATGATGGTCCGGCGGAACGGCACCGAATTGTTTGCCGGTTGTTGCGTCTTTGCGGAATTGCCGCGCGACGCCAGGTTGGTGAGCGCCAGCGACGGCAAGGAGTTCGGTTTCTACGACTTGTTTTATCTTGTGGATGGGACGAAATCCGGGGCCCATCATCCGGATGGAATCTTCTGGGTGCGCACGCCCGACAGGTCGCACGAGGTCGCGCAGGGGAAAGTCTCCTTGAGGCAGGTCGCGCCCACCATCCTTTCATTGCTGAATTTGCAGAAGCCGGGATTCATGACATCGGACCCATTGCCCTTCGCCACGGCGGGTCAGTCCGTTCCGGTTCGATCGTCCTAGTTCCTGTTTGGGGGTCATCCAGGGCGCAGCGACATCCCGGGGGATGATGCCCCCGGCCTGATGCGCGCTTCACACGCCCTGGAAGGGGAAATTACAATCACACGCCGGACGCGCCAGATTCCGGTCGTATCCATCGACTCGGGAATGCCGCTCGGAAATGTCGGAGACCGCACGCCCCAGCATTGCCACGCACTATCTGCGTTACACGATCGGCAATGTGTTGATCCTGCTCGCGGGATTCATTTCCTACCCGATCATGACGCGGTTGCTGAGCAACGCCCAGTATGGCGTACTCGGCTATTTCGATGCCTGGATGCTGATCCTGGCGGTGCTGATCAAACTGGGATCGCAGCATTCCGTGGTGCGTTTCTACCCGCACAACGGCGACCAGGACGCGATGTTGCGTTTTGGCAGCACCTTCGTGCTGTATTCATTCGTGGTCAGTTGCGGCGTCTGGGTGGTGGTGGCCCTGGTGCTCGCAATCGCGACCGCGCTCGGCATCGTCCCCGAGCCGATCGAGGCCTGGATCATGCTGGTGCTGTTGCTGCCGACCGTATGCATCAGCTACGTCACATCGTTCCTGACCGCGCAGGAACATTCCGACCTCAGCGTGCGCCTCAACGTGGCGCAGCGGTGGGGGGATGTGGTCATCATCCTCGGCGTGGTGTATTTCATTTCGCGGACGGCGGCCGGCGTGTATGCGGCGCGCCTCATCTCCGCGATCCTGGTCGCGATCGTCGGCGCGATCTGGCTGCTGCGGCATGTGCCGATGCGCTGGCAAGAGCGCGATGTGAGGCGTTGGGTCGAAGGCGTACGTTACGGCGTGCCGATGGGCGCCAACGAATTGGCCTATATCGTGCTGGGTTTCGTCGACCGGGTGATGCTCAAGCAGCAATTGAACGATTTCGTGCCGGTCGGCATCTACAGCATCGGGTACGGCTTGGCGCTGACGGTGAACGGCTTGCTGCACGCGGGGCTTTGGACGGCCTACAACCAGGTCAGCATCCGCGTCTACGAGACCGAGGGACCGAAGGCGGTGGTCGTGACCAAGCGCAAGGTGCTGGACGTATTGATCTACGTCGTGGCGGTGCTGATCGTGGGAACGCTCGTGGTCGGGCCGGACCTGCTTTTGCTGCTTTCGGGCCACGACAAGTACCGGTCGGCGCCGGTGTTCGTCTGGGTGACGGTGATCTATCTTTCCAGCGGCTTGATCGGGATGTGCGCGTCCGGGCTGGTGCTGCACAAACGCTCCGGCACCATTTTCATGATTACCGCGGTGGCCGCCGCCCTCAACATCGTGCTCAACTTTTTCTGGATCCCGATCTACGGTTACATGGGCGCGGTGTACGCGACCGCAGGTTGCCTGATTGGCCTCAACTGTGCCCAGTTCCTGTTCTGCCCTCGCGAGCTGCGTGCACTGCCATCGATGCGGTCGACGTTGTTGGCGTGTGCGTTGGCTGCATTGGTCTGGGCGATCGCCCATTTCACCGGCCTGTTCGGGCTGACCGGCCATCTGTTCCGGCTGATCGCGATGGGATTCCTGACGCTGTTCGGTTTCGTGTTGCCGGCACTCGCGCTGGATCGGCCACTGCGCGAAATCCTTTACGGTTACTGGAAGAAGCGGCGGGCGGGCCAACTTTGATGTCCGGATGGCCGGAGCGTGGACATGCGACTTCCTGACTACCTGTTTTCGCCGCTGACGTGGATCCTGCTGTTGGCGCTGTTGCTGCTGTTGACGTGGCGCAGGCTGCCGCGCGCAGCACGGTATGCGGGCGTGGCCCTGGAAGTCGTGCTGCTGTTGCTGATCGCACCCGTCGGCGCCAATGTGCTGGTCCGGCTGATCGAGTCGCGCGTTCCCCTGCCACAAACCTGCCCTGCGCCGACCCCCACCACGATCGTGCTGCTGGACGGTGGTACCGACCGCAGGCCGCGATCCGCCGATGATTACGCCGCGTTGGACATCAACAGTCTGCGCCGATTATTTGCGGCGGTTGCCCTGTGGCAACGCATCCCGCACGCCCGGCTGGTGATTTCCGGCGGCGGCTGGGGCACGCCGCACTCCGTCTTGTTGCGCGGCCTGGCTGAACGCATGGGTGTTCCGGCCGACGCGATCGAGATCGAGGAAAGCTCGAACACGACCTGGGAAAACGCCCTCTATACCTCCCGACTATCGCCACCGGTGCCGAAGCGGATCTGGCTGGCCAGTTCCGCGCTGCACCTGCCGCGCGCGCTTGGCGCATTCCGTGCATGGGGATTCGAGCCCTGCGCGTGGCCGACCGATTCGCAGTACATGCCCTTCTCCCTTGGCCCCGGCTATTTCATGCCGCAGAGTTCCTCCCTGGCCAAGGCGGATTCGGCGATGCATGAACTGGTCGGCGCGCTGGCATACCGGGGCCTGGAGTGGAAAAAGGAGCGGCAAGGATCCGGGGAAAACGTGGGTTCACGCTAGAATCCGCCTGCGCCCGGGAACGCCGTGCACGGCGAGCGATCCTTCGATTGCCGCCCTGATGTGGAGCAGGCCATGACGACCTTGAAACACATACTCTGCATCGTCGGCACCCGCCCCGAGGGCATCAAGATGGCGCCCGTGATCCAGGCGCTCCGTCGCGAGCCGTGGGCGCGCGTCACCGTGCTGGCGACGGCGCAGCATCGCGACCTGCTGGATCAGGTGCTCGAGCTGTTCGACATCACGCCCGATGTCGATCTCGACATCATGCGTGCCAATCAGGCGCTGGCGGACCTCACTGCCCGGTTGATCGTGGCGCTGGACGAGAAATTCCGTGCGCTCGCACCGGATGCCGTGCTGGCGCAGGGCGATACGACGACGGTGATGGCAGCCTCGTTGGTGGCGTTTTACCAGCGCATTCCGTTCGGCCACGTCGAGGCCGGCTTGCGCACCCACGATTTCGACAACCCATTTCCGGAGGAAATGAACCGGGTCGTGGCGGGGCACCTGTCGCATTGGCACTTCGCGCCGACCGGACGCGCGCGCGAAAACCTGTTGCGCGAAGGCATTCCCGATGCGTCGATCCACGTGACCGGCAACACGGTGATCGATGCCTTGCTGCAGGTGGCGGCTGACAAAGGTCGGCCGCACATGACGAAACCCGAACCCGGCAAGCGGCTGATCCTGGTGACCGCGCATCGTCGGGAAAACTTCGGGCAACCGTTGCGCGACATCTGCGCGGCGATTCGCACCCTGGTCGAGCGCCACGCGGATGTCGAAGTCCTGTATCCCGTGCATCCGAATCCGAACGTGCGCCCGGTCGTGCACGAGCTGCTCGGCGGGAATCCGCGAATCCATTTGTGCGAACCGCTCGACTACGCGCCCTTCGTCGAGGCACAGAAACGCGCGTACCTGATCCTGACCGATTCGGGAGGCGTGCAGGAGGAAGCTCCGGCGCTCGGCAAACCGGTGCTGGTGTTGCGTCTTGAAACCGAGCGCCCGGAAGCGGTCGAGGAAGGCGTCGTGAAGGTGGTCGGTACCGACCCCGCGCTGATCGTGTCCGAGGCATCGCGTTTGCTGGACGATGCGGGAGCCTACCGGGCCATGGCGCGCGGCGTTTCGCCATACGGCGACGGGTTGGCGGCGCAGCGGATCGCGGAGATTTTGCGGCGAAGCCTGGTACCGGACACGGTGCCGGCCCAGGCCGACAGCGGATCTGCAGATTCCGTGCTCGGGAATCGGGAACCCGTGAAGCTCCAGCAATGAAAGCTCCGCGGCGTGCGATCTACCTCCGGCAGGCGCCCTATCCGTGGGACGTCCGCGCCGAGAAAATCTGCAAGGCGCTGCAGGCGCACGGCTGGGAGGTCGAGATCCTCGCGCGGCGTGGTCCGAATCAACCACGCGAAGGCGACGCCAACGGCATCCGGGTTCATCGGGTCGGTCCCGGCAAGCCGCGCGCCGTCTCCCTGCCCGTTCCCGCGAATCCCGTGTGGCAGCGTGCGCTGGCACGGCGGATTCGCGCGTTTCGTCCGGACATCCTGATCGCACGCGACATTCCGGTGGCGCCATTCGCGCGTACTGCCGCGCGCCGCTTCGGTATCCCGTGGGTGATCGACATGGCCGAGCATTACCCGGCGGCCATGCGCAGCTGGAAGAAATACAGCGACAACTGGTTGCTGCGGGCCGCGGTCGGAATCCTTCGGCTCCCCGATCGCATCGAGCGCCGGGCCGTCCTCGCAGCCGACGGCATCATGCCGGTTTGCGAGGAGCAGAAGTCCAGGCTCGTGGACGATTACGGCGTGGCGCCCGATCGGATCGTCACCGTGATGAATACACCCGAGTGGGGAGCGTTTGCCGACGTTGCGCCGGCCACGCGCAATGGGTCGACATGGCGTTTCGGCTACCACGGATTCGTCGATCGCGACCGCGATCTCGCCACGCTGCTTCGCGGCTTCGACCTGGCGATCTCGCGCGGCCTGCCGGTCACACTCGAGATCGCGGGTGGCGGTGAGGCACTCGGCGAGTTGCGCGCGCTGGCTGCAGGGCTTGCCAACGGAAGCTGCATCACATTCCACGGTGCGTTCGCACCTGGCGATCTCAGGCGGCTGTATTCGGGCGTGGATTTCGGCATCGTGCCCTGCCAGGTCAACCCATTCACGCAGTGCACGGTGGCCAACAAGTTTTTCGATTACGCTGCGTGTGGCAGGCCGTTCGTCTTTACCGCGACCAGACCCACCGAGCGTCTGATGAAGACGATGCGCTGCGGCATTTCGTACGCGGGGGGTGATCCCGAGGCGGTAGCCGCCGCGATCGCACGGATCGTCGAGGCCGATTACGATGCGATGGCGCGCAACGGCCTCGATGCGGTGCGGGATGAATTCAACTGGACGCGCGATACGGACCGGATGCTGGCGTTTCTCGACCGGATTGCGGATGCGGGCCGCGGCCATCCGCCGGCTTAGCTCGCGTGGATGGTGGCATTCAAGCCGTTCGTTTCGACGAACGGCAATCGACATGAAGGGGCTGGCAATGCCGGGTGCGATTTTCACGGTCGATGTCGAGATGCGAGGTGACGCATGCCGTGCGACCCGCAGGAAGTTCGCGGTGACTGCGGGACATCGTGCCAGTCGGGCGTGCCGGGGGCCGCTCGCATGATCCGCTGGCAAGCCAAGCAGGTGCCGTTCGTGTACACGTTGGGCGAATGGCAATTGCTGCATCGGACCATCCCGATGCAGGCGGCATCCATTGCGCTTGGAGACGATGCCGGTCCCGGTGACGTGGAACGGCTCGATCCCGCGGATCTCGACAAAAGCACCCGCGGGTACCTGATCCGCATGCTGCCCGTCGATGGCGAGTTGCCGATCATCGAACATTTCGGGCCGTGGCTTCGCTACTGCTTCATGCAATATCGCCGCTGTTACGTCGACCTCGGACAAACGTTCGACGACTACGTGGCGAAGTTTTCCGCGAAGACGCGGTCGACGCTGCGGCGCAAGGTCAAGAAGTACGCGGAGCACTGCGGTGGCCGGATCCGCTTCGAGGTGTACCAGACCCGTGCGGAAGTGCGGACTTTCCTGGCGCATGCGCACGCGGTGTCGAAACTGTCGTACCAGGAACGGTTGCTGCACATGGGCATACCGGCGACCGAAGCCTTCATCGGGCAAGCCGGAGCATTGGCCGATGGGGGAAACCTCATGGCGTACGTGCTGTTCGACGGTGAACGCCCCGTTTCCTACCTGTATTGCCCGGTCAAGGACGGCATCGTGGGGTACGCCTATCTCGGTTACGACCCCGACTACGCGAAGCTGTCGGTGGGAGCCGTGCTGCACTGGTTGGCCATCGAGCAGTTGTTCGGCACCGGGCGTTTCCGCTACCTGGATTTCGGCGAGGGGGAGTCCGAGCACAAATTGCTGTTTTCGACGGCACAACAGCACTGCGTGGACATGTTCCTCTTCCGCAACACGCTGCGAAACAAGCTCCTGGTCGTTCCGCACATGCTGCTGAAGCGATTCTCGACGTGGACCGGGGCGTTGCTCGAACGCATGGGACTGAAGCGCGCGGTCCGGAAGTTCCTGCGCCGCGCAACGTGAATCCGCGAATGATTTCATCGTGCCCGCACCTGGATCGTATCGCAATCGTGCGTGCGTACCGTCAGTGTTTTTTCCACAGGCCGCGCGGGTCGAGCCTCAGACTCATCGGCAGTGACCACAGCGCCGCTGCATTCAACATCACGAAGGTGCCCGCGGTCGCCGCCAACGGGATGCGACGCGCGGCGCGTGGATGGAAGATCGCCAGTGCCGCCACGGCGTAAGCCAGGAGTTGCAGCACGAACAGGACCGTGTAGAACGGGCGCCCGGCGCTGGCGGACGCGATCAACGCGGCGATCAGTGCCCACGGCGCGACAAGACGCAGCAGCTTGTGCGACACGAAGGCGAACCATGCGGGGTTGGCGAACGGGTCGAGCAGGCGCGGCAGTTTCGCCATCAGTTGCCAGTTGCCGGCCAACGTCCGCAGCTTGCGCTGGAATTCTTCCGCCTCGTTCTGGCTGGCGCTGTCGAGCGCCAGGGCGTCGCGCGCCATCCAGACCCATTTGCCGGCGAACATCACCGTCGCCGGTAGATACATGTCATCGAGGATCAACCCGGGCGGCAGCACCGGGACCAGCTCGCGGCGCATCGCGTGGATCGCGCCGCTGACGCCGTGCAGCCAGCCGAGTCGCGCTTCGCCTTCACGCAATGCGGTTTCGATTCGCCAGTACAGGCCGATATCCGCGGCGCGCTCCGTGGCGCCGGGTTCGATCATGAGTTCACCGCTGACCGCGCCCACCCCGGGATCCGCGAAAGGCTCGACCAGCATCCGCAGCGCGCCGGGAGCGAACCGTTGCCGGGCGTCGGTGAAGACCACGATGTCGGTGTCCACCGCGGCGACGCCGGCGTTCAATGCCGCGGCCTTGCCTGCGTTTTCGGGAAGCCGGATGACCTGGACGCGCGGGTCTCCAATATCCGCGGCTGCGGCCGTGCCATCGGTGCTGCCATCGTCCACCACGACCACGTGCAACTGGTCGCGCGGATAGTCCTGCTCGAGAAGATCGCGCACGCGTGCCCCGATGCGGGATCGCTCGTTGTGGGCGGCGACGACCACCGTGAGCGGCGGCGTGATCGGCGCCGTGCCAGGCGCATGGCCAGCCCAGCGCGAGAGCATCGTCACCAGCACGGGGTACAACGCATACGTGTAAGCGACGATGGCGATCGCAGCCCAGAAGAGTCCCGCGCTCATCGCGCAAGCAGTCTCGCGCGGAGCCGCTGGTAGCGATCGTTGCCCAGCAACTGTTTGGGGACACGCAGGGCGCGAAAGCGCAGGCTCGCGAGGCGCGGTCGCCACCCCCGCCACGCGACCAGCCCGGAAAATTCCGGTAACGCCATCGCGCGCGTGATCGCGATGCGCTGGTAGCACTCGTGCGGGCGACGGCCACGGTTGCAGCCGGGCACCGAACCCAATACGTGCCGATAGCCGAGACCCAATGCCACGTCGCGTTCGCGGCCCCCGCCGCACCCACCCGGGAAAGCAACGGCCACGACCGGCATGCCACTGGCGCTTTCCAACCGGGCCTTGCTGTCGCGCAGCTCCGCATAGAGCGCCTCGTCATCGAGATCTTCCAAAAGGCGGTGGCTGCGCCCGTGCGATTGAATGCCCATGCCGGCATCGGCGAGGGCACGGACATCGTGTGCGGTCAGCATGCCGCGTTGCCCGATGAAATCGCTGGTGACGAAAAACTCGGCGACCATCCCGCGTTCGCGCAGCGCCGGAAGGGCCACGGTCGCGTTGGAAACATCACCGTCGTCGAAACTGATGACGACGCGCTTTCCCTCGCCTGCACCCATGTCGTCAAGTCGCACGCTGCGATAACCGTTGGCGCGCAGCCAGTCGAGCTGGGCTGCGAAGCTTTCCGGGGTGACGCTGTAGATCGAATCGAAGCATCCGGAGCCGGATTCGCCGGCGTGCAGGCCGTGGTACATCAATACCGGGAGGACGGACTCAGCCATGGCGCGATGCCTCATCCGGGCGTGGCAACGCCTTGCGCAACCGCGCGGGAAGCGCATGGCGTGGTGGCGTTGGCGCCGCCCTCATCGTGGGGGTAGCGGCCACGGGCGCTGCTGCCGCGACGCGTTCGGCAAGCGCGAATTCGCGCGCTTTCATGCACAGTGCCAGCAGCACCCAGTAATAGCCGATCATCTGTGCGTAGGTGAAACGGTCGCCCCAGACATTGGTGACCACCAGCGCAGGCCAGGCCCCGCACATGCCCAATCCCAGGGCATAGGCAAGGCTCCCCGGCGGGGAATCCCGGAAGGTTCGCCACGCAACGCGCGCCATGGCGAAGAACAAACCCACGGTGATCAGGAAACCAGGCAGACCCTTTTCCGCCAACTCGCGGATGAAGAAGTTGTGCGCATCCATGTTGTACGGGCTGGCATCGGCGAAAGTTCCTAGACCAATGCCTGTCAGGGGATGCCTCGTGAAATCCTCCAACGCCACGGCCCAATATGAATAGCGCTCTTCCGTGCTGGTATCCACGTCGGCGCCGTCCACGTGGGTGGAGTCCCAGCGCTGGGTCACGGAATTGGGCAGCAGTGGCGGCACCACGACCAATGCGACCAGTATCGGAATCGCGAGCTTGAAGCGTCCGCGCCACAACAACACGACAATCGCCGCGCCGAGCAGGATCGTCACGTAGCTGGTGCGTGAATACGACCACAGGACACACAGCACCATGATGACGATGCCCACGATGAGCAGCGTCCGCCAGACTTTCGACCATTTTGTGGCGATGAGCAGGGCGAACATGACCAAGGCCATGGTGACGCAGAACGCGGCGAACTCGTTGGCCCCCAGCAGCGCGAACGTGCCGTGGATGCGCAACTGGTCCTTGTAGTCGGTGGTGGCCACCGACGCATGCTGGGTCCAGGTCACCCGCAATATGTAGGGCATCGGCAGGATCATCGCCAACAGCACGCGCTTGAGGGCACCCCAGTCGGTGACGCTCATCTGGACCACGAAAAACAGCAGCACGCCGATCGCCGAGTCCTTCATCGCATTGAAGCGCTGCCCGTCATCGGGTGCCGGGACCAGTGAAAAACCCACCAGCAAGGCAAAGCAACAATAGGCCAGATACGCCCACACCCAACGATCCAGCCTGGTCCATTTGGCGATGCCTCCGTGTATTCGCCAGGCGACGATCAAGGCCAGCAGGAAACCGACATTCAGGAAGTTGAGGCCGCCCGGCAGTTTCGGCATGTATCCGACTTGCAGGTTTTGCAGGGGCAGCAGGAACAGGAACAGGTACAACGGCCAGTTGTGGTGCCTGGCAACGGACGGCGCGTCGGGCTGGGCCGCGCCGGCGCCGCTTGCGGCTGTTGTTCTGCGTCCCGCGGCATCAGGCGGCTTGATCGACACGGAGGCCCTCCAGTTCGCGGTAGATTTCCGCGTAATCGCGTGCCATGCGGCCCACGGAGTAACGGGACAGGACCCGTTGCCGCATGTTCGGCAGGGGAGGACGGCGTTGCAACCCGTGACGCATGGCATCGGCCAAGGCGACCGTGTCGCCCGGCGGCACCAGGAGTGCCGGCAGGTCGTCGAGCACGGTGGGAACCTGGCCCACACGGCTTGCGATCACTGGACGTTCACACGCCATGGCTTCCAGCAGCGCCAGTGGCAGCCCTTCGGTCAGCGACGGAAGCACGAAGCAGTCGAACAGCGGGTACAGCCGTTCCGGATCGGTGCGCGCGCCGAGCAGGCGTATCCGGTTGGCGAAGGGCGATCCCCGCAGGCGTTGTTCGATGTCGGCGCGCTGCGGGCCGTCGCCCACCAGCAGCAGCCACGCATGCGGGGTATCGGTGGCCACGCGCATGAAGGCTTCGAGCAAACCGAGCGGATTCTTCTCGACGCTCAGCCGCATCACTGCCCCGAATACGAATGCTTCACCGGGTATGCCGAACTCCGCGCGTTCCAGCGCGGGCGCATTGCTGCGGAAGCGCGACGTGTCGATGCCGTTTTCAACCAGCCGGATCCGTGCCGCCGGGATGCCCGCGTCGCGCAAGGGTGACTGCATGGTTTCGGCGACGATGCAGACGCGCTGGACGCGACGCAGCATCCACAGCTCCAGCATCCGGTACAGCCACAGGGTTCGCGTGTTGGTGACCCATCCGTGCAAGGTCGCGACGATCGGGACGACGCTTGGCATTCGACGGGCGCGCAGCGCGTAGAACGCGCCCTTGTAGCCGTGCACATGCATGATCACGCCGGGTTGCTGATCGAGCATTGCCCGCAGTGCTTGCGTGGTGGCGCCATCGAGACGCCCCTTGCAGGGGACTCGTCGCGCCGGGATACCCATCGCACAGGCCTGCTCGTAAAGCGGCTGCCCATCGAGATGGGGATTGTCGATGCAAGCCAATGTGCTTCGCACACCCAATTCCGCGAGTGCCGGGATCAGGGCGAGCACCGCATGCTCGGCGCCATACAGCCCGGCGCTGGAAAATACGTGGACGATGTGCGGCTCACCGGACATGGGCGTGTTCCCGATACAGGGCAGCATACGCTTGCGTCATGGCTTCCAGCGAATGGTCGCGCACGACGCGCGTCCGTGCCGCCGCCCCCATCCGCGCGCGCAGCGCGGGATCACGGAGCAGCGAGCCGATGGCCCCGGCCAGCGCAACGGGATGGTGTGGCTCGACCAGCAGTCCGCGTTCGGCGTCGACGATATCCGGGTTGCCGCCAGTCTTCGTGGCGACCACCGGCAGCCCGCAGGCTTGTGCTTCGAGGATTGCATTGGAGAGTCCCTCGGTCTCCGACGCAAGCACGAAAAGATCCATGGCCGGCAACAGGGCGTCGACATCCCTGCGCGAACCCAGCAAATGCACGGCATCGGCCACGTGACATTCACGTGCCCGCGCCTCGATGGCACCGCGCAACGGTCCATCGCCGATCAGCAATACGTGCGCTTGGGGGAACTCTCCATGCACGCGTGCAAAGGCGTCGATGAGATCGACGTGCCGCTTGACCGCAAACAGATCCGCGACGCACACGACCAGCAAGGCATCGGAGGGCAGACCGAGGCTGCTGCGCACGCGCTGCCCCGAGGACGCATCGCCCGGCCGGAAGCGCGCGGCATCGACCCCGTTCGGGATGCACTGCATGCGGGTACGCCGGGCACCTTCGGAGCTGGCCACCGCATCCAGCACCGCGGGAGTGGGCGCAACGATGCGATCGTAGCGATGATTCAGGAAGCGCGACGCCAGTCGCAGCCGCGGGCTTTTCAGGAAGCCGGTATCGCGGCGGTTGGAAATCCGGATGGCGCCGAGCGGTCCGCGTGGCAGCAACGCGTTGAGGACATCGGCGTTTTCGTGTTGCGACTGGATGATGTGGAATCCTTCATGCAGGACGCGGTGCCGCAGGATGCGATACGCGCGCAGCCCGGACCTGTCGTACACGGCACCGCATGGCAAGTGGCGCACCTCGACCCACGCCGAGATGGCCGCTTCGTGCAACCGCGCCGCCTGCCGGGGCTCGTCACAAAGCTGTACCACGTTGATCGAGAACTGCTCGCGTGGCAAACCATTGACGAGGTTGCGCAGGAAGCGTTCGCTCCCACCCGAAACGGAGATTGGACTGTCGGTGAGAAAGAGGACCCTCAAGGGCCCCTGGGTTGCTGAAACGCGGGTATCCACGATGGCATTATCGGCGGTAATACAGGATGGCGAACAATTGGTTCTCCTGGTAGCCGAGGCCAGGCATCGTCGTCAGGCGGCCGTTGTGGGCCAATGTGACGCTCCAGCTCCAGTGCGGCGTCATCTCGCGCGACAGGTAGACGCTGAACGCCGGGTCGCGGTCGCGGCTGTGGTCGGAAATGTATTCCGTGACCTGGTAGCTGGCCGTGGCGCCGAGCGTGAGCAACGGCTGGATCAGGTAGGTGGCGCCCGCCGACACGACGTAGCCGTTGCGCGCCACGTCACCGGTAGTGTTCAACGGCCGCAAGCGCGTGTAATAGGACGACAGGTTGAAGGTAAAACGGGGGCCAAGGTATGCATAGCCAAGGTTGAGGCTGTTCTCGCGATAGACCGATGGCGTGATCACGGAACTCCCGATTTGCAGGTTCGGGTTCGTCAACGTGATCGTGGCCAGGTTGGGCGACTGGGCGAGGTTGGCGGTTGAATCCGTGATCTGGCTGGTCGCGCCCAGAGCCAACGAAGTACGCGCAGACGCCTGCCAGGTCGCGGATGCCTGCACGTATCCGCCGGACCGGCTGCTCGTGCCCTGGCTGAAATCGATGCGGCTTGCGCCCAATGCCAGGTTGAGATTGAGGTGCGTCAAGATCCGCTGATACTGGAGATAGACGTCGTACTTGTTGTAGTTGCTGGTTCCCACCAGCGGATCGACATTGTTGAAATCGACGTGCGTTGCCTGGACGTTGCCGGACAACGTGTCGGTCGGCGTCAGGTTGCGGATGACCCGGAAGGCGCCCATGCCGCGCTGTGAATCGTAACTCTTGGATTTGGAGGCCGTCGAGTTGATGTAGCGCAGGTCGGCTTCGCCTGCCAGCGCGTCACCCATGAGGAAGGTCAGCGTCGGGCCTGCCACGAAGACGTTGACCTGCTGGAGGTTGGAAGGCGCGTTGCTCACCCGGGTGTTGACCGGCTGCACGCTGGCGTAATCCTCGATATCGAAGTTGAGACGCTTCGGGGAAATGACCCAGTTCAGTTGGCCCGACAACTGGCCGAAAATGTCGTTGTCGTAGAAGCCTTGCAGATAATCCGTGTACTGGATGATGCCGGTCACCTGGGCCTGGACTGCCGAACCCTGCTGCCGATAGGTGAAATTGAGGGTGGGCTGCAGGATGTCCTGGTTGACCGGGTCAGAGGCCACGCGGTTGACGTTGTCGGTGTGCTCGTAGCCCAGGCCGACGGCCCAGTCCAGGACGGGCAGGGTGGCCGGCTCGAACGGGGTTTCCGGCTGACCGAACACCGTGTTGGTCTGCGGCGGATAGGTCTCCTGACCTGCGGGGTATCCGTTGTCTTCGGATGCCGCCGACTGCGCCAGCGCCGCGCTTGCCGATCCGGCCATGGTCAGGACGACCGCCATGGCGAGTTTGTTGGCTCCGCGCATGATCCCCCTCCCCCGTCGAGTTCAAGGCAGTTCGTTGAAAACGAGTCCCGCCAGCTTGGCCGGGTCGAAACCCGCAACGGCCTGATTCACCGCGGCGGCGCTGTCGCGTCCATACCCCACCACCACCACCACGAAATCGGCGAGGTCCGACAGGATGCGGGCATCCGGGGCGCCCTTGATGGGCGGACCATCGAGGAACAGGTAGCGGTCGGGGTAGCGGCAGCGCAACGAGTCGATCACGGCGCGCATCCGGAATGACGACAGGTATTCCTCCTGGACCTCGGCGGGTTTGCCGGCCGGGATCACCCGCAGGCGCGGCACGCCGGTGTGGTGCAGGATCGGCTCGATGCCGAGGGAGGGATCCTCGAGGTAATCGATCAGGCCGTGATGGCCTGTGTCGATGCCGAAGGCCTTGTCCTGGCACGGGTGCCGCAGGTCGCAGTCGACCAGCAGCGAGGTCTTGGCCGGATCAAACGCGAACGACAACGCAAGGTTGCGCGCGACGAAGCTGCCCCCCGAGCCTGCGCTCATGGGGACCACCAGCGTGGTGAAATTCTGGCCGTCACTGAGTTCCAGCAGGCGCGTGCGGATTTCGCGGAACGCGTCGGTCATGCCCGATTCGGCGTATTCGCGATGGATCAGCCGCCTGGCTTCCAGTTGCGCCGGCGCAAGCGATTGCGTGTCGCTCATCAGCGCGATCGACCGGGCGCTGTTGACCCGGCGTTGCATGGGATCGATCGGCGTCGGTGCGGAATCGTTGCGCGACGTGGATTCTGGCTCGACGGTGCTCATATGTGATTCAAGACCCGGATCAGGTACAGGCCGAAGTAGGCGATCATCACGACGATCACGATGCTGATCCACTGCAGGTTGCGTTTGCGGTCCAGCACGTCATCGTGCGTGTCGCGGTAGTACGGTACGCTGGCGAATACCGGCAATCCGGTCGCGCGCGCCAGGGTGTCCGCCGACCGCGTGCGCGGGTCGAAGCGCGCGATCAGGAACAACAACCCCAGCGGCACGCACACGCCCATCAGCATACCCGCGGCCGCGAAGTGCATCAGGCGCAAGCCCACGGGCATGAGTGGCATGCGCGCCGGGTCCTGGATCTTGAAGGTCAGGCCCTGCTTGTCCCTGTCGAGGTCCATGGAGATGCGCGCCTGCTCGCGTCGTCTCAACAGATCCTGGTAGGTCGTGTTCACCGTATTGAAGTTGTTGGTGAGTTTGGCCACCTCGTTCGATGACTGTGCGATCTTCTGGCTGCGCGCGAGCTCGACGGCGAGTTGTTGTTGACTGGTGGCCTCGGTTGCGTGCGCAGCGGCCAGGTTGCCGCGAATCTGTGCGAGCTGGGTTTGCAGGTTCGAATAGACCGGGTTGAAGGTGACCGGGTTGTCGATCGCGGTGCCGACCGCAGCCGCAGCCTGCTTCTGGGTCTGCGCGGTTGCAAGCTGCTGTTTCAGGTCGTCGATCTGGTGGCGGGTACGCACCACGTCCGGGTAGTTGTCGGTGTAGGTCAGCAGCAACTGGCTCAGGTGCGACTGCAACTGCGCGATCTGGGCGCGGTACACGTCCTCGCGCGTCTGCACGGTCGAGATCTGCGACTGGCCGCTCAGCGAGCCGCCCATCGCGGCGGCCTGCGAGCTGAATTGCGCCGCCTGCACTTTCGAGTTTTCGATCTGGCTGCGCAGGACCGAAATGCGCGCGCTGGTATCGGCGATGGCGCCGGGCGATGCGTCCGGGTGGCTGGCGATGTAGCTCTGCAGCGCGTCGGAGGCCGCGACCAATTTCTTGTGGTACTCCTCGACCTGGCTGTTCATGAAATCGTAGGCGCTGGTGCTTTCGGCCTCCTTGGAAGCGAGGCTCTTGGCGATGAACAAGCGTGCCATGTCGCGGGTGAGGTCGTAAACGCGCTTGGGGTCGGAATCGTTGTAGCTGATGCGCAACAGCAGTCCGTTCTTCGATGTCTCGATGTTGGTATGGCCCTTGAGCCGGTCGATCAGTTCGTCACGTTTGATCGGGGACAACTTGGACACGTCCCAGCCGCCGTCCGCAAGCAGCTGGTCCAGCGAATCCTGGCTGAAGATCACCTCGCGCGCGATGTCGGCGCGGTCGGACACCTGGGTAGTCGCCGCGATGCCTTCGGTCAGCGGCTTGATGATGTTGTTTTCCTGGACCAGGATCGTGGTCTCGGCGACGAACTTCTTGGGCCAGAACACGCCGAACACCAGTGCCAGCAACGCGATCGCCGCGAACAGGGCGGCCAGCACCACGCGGCGCCGGCGGGCTTCCTTCAGCATCGTCTCGGCCAGGGTCGCGACGTTGAACGGGACGCTGGCGGGCGGAGGCGGGGTAGCCTGGACTGTGGTCAGTTCGTTGCTCATCGCTCTTGACTCGCACGCGGGATCAGAAGCTGCGCGTCGGTACCGTGATGACGTCGCCGGGTTGCAGGGGATAGTTGGTCGCGAGATCGCCCGACTGCAGGATCTTGTCCAGCCGCACGCGATACGCCTTGGTGGTACCGTCGACCTTGCGGTACAGCACCGTGTCATCGGCCGCGGCGTACACGTTCACGCCACCCGCGGCAAGGATCGCATCGAGTACGGTCATGCCCTGGTGGTAAGGGGCGGATAACGGGTGCTGCACGGCGCCGGTCACGCTGACGCGGGTCAGGTATTCGTGGCTGCGCAACTGGGTGACGATCACCGCGACCTGCGGGTCGCGCACGAACGCCTTCAGCTTGTCCTGGATTTCCGTGGACACTTCGGTGGGTGTCTGGCCACCAGCCTGCACGTCGCCGATCAGCGGCACGGTGATCTTGCCGTCGGGACGGACCGGCACGCTGACGCTGAGCTCGGGGTTCTGCCAGACCGTGACCTGCAGCTGGTCGTCGACGCCGATGTGATAGTTGGCCACCGCCTCGGGGTGGGCCGTGACCGGCGGGGCTTCGTTGGACGCCGGCATGGTGGTGCAGGCGGCGAGCAACAACAGGCACGCCAGACCGCCGAGACGAATCAGGATATTCATCGCTTGGCCCTTTTGCGGGAGGAGATGCGTTACGAAAGTGTGAAACGTATCACACTCCAATATTGAGAAACTTCAAGCAATTTGTGTGCCAGTCGTGCTTCTCAGACGCCGTAATAGCGCCGGTACCACTCGACGAATCGCCGCACGCCTTCTTCCACGCGCGTGTCCGGTCGGTAGCCGGTATCTTCCATCAATTCGGTGACCTCCGCACTCGTATCGGGCACGTCGCCGGGCTGCAGCGGCAGCAGGTTCTTCTCGGCCTTGCGGCCGAGGCAGTCCTCCAGCACCTCGATGTAGTGCGAAAGCTGGACCGGGTGGCTGTTGCCGATGTTGTACACGCGGTACGGCGCCGACGAGGTGGCGGAGTTCGGGTGCAGCGGGTCGTAGGCCGGATCGGGGCCGGGCACGTGGTCGAGGGCGCGGATCACGCCTTCCACGATGTCGTCGATGTAGGTGAAATCGCGGGTGTGGTGGCCGTGGTTGAACACGTCGATCGGCTCGCCCGCGAGGATCTTGCGGGTGAACAGGAACAAGGCCATGTCCGGCCGGCCCCAAGGGCCATACACGGTGAAGAACCGCAGGCCGGTGGTCGGCAGGTTGTACAGATGGCTGTAGGTGTGTGCCATCAACTCGTTGGCCTTCTTGGTGGCGGCGTACAGGCTCACCGGATGATCGACGGGATCCTGGACCGAGAACGGCAGCTTGCGATTGGCGCCGTAGACCGAGCTGGATGAGGCATATACAAGGTGCTCGACCTTGCCGCGCCGGCAGGCTTCGAGGATGTTGATGAAACCGACCAGGTTGGATTCGACGTAGGCGTAGGGGTTTTCGATGGAGTAGCGCACCCCGGCCTGGGCGGCGAGGTTCACCACGCGTTGCGGCCGGAAACCGTGGAACGCCTTTTCCAGCGCCGGGCGGTCCTCGATACTGACCTTGGCGAACGTGAAACCGGGATGCGGGGTCAGGCGGTCCAGTCGCGCCTGCTTCAGGGTGACGTCGTAGTAATCGTTGAGATTGTCGACGCCGAGCACCTCGTCGCCGCGCGCAAGCAGGCGCAGGCTCAAGGTGGATCCGATGAAGCCGGCGGCGCCGGTGACGAGAATTCGCACGAAATCCTCCTTGTGGAATGCCCTCTCCCTTCGGGAGAGGGTGCCCCGTCAGGGGCGGGTGAGGGTACGGGCCCGCGAAAACCCGTCCCGGGCATCGGTTTGACGCGCGATGCCGGACCCTCATCCGGCGCTGCGCGCCACCTTCTCCCGCAGGGAGAAGGAAACGGCGAAAGGCTGGCTACAGCCGATCGTCGACGCTGTCCCTCGGCAGCACGTTCTTCACATCGAACAGCACGCAATCGGGTTTGCCCAAACCGCGCAGGGCCGCCGCGCCCATGTCGGTGAACTGGTGGTGCGCCACGGCCAGCACGATCGCGTCGTAGGTGCCGGGGCGCAGGTCGGGGTTGAGGTCGATCCCGTATTCGTGCCGCGCTTCGGAAGGGTCGACCCATGGATCGTAGACGTCGATGTCGGCGTGGCAGGCGCGGAATTCGTCGATGATGTCCGTGACGCGGGTGTTGCGCAGGTCCGGGCAGTTTTCCTTGAACGTCAGGCCCAGCACCAGCACCTTGGCGCCGGCGACGTGGATGCGCTTTTCCAGCATCAGCCGGATCACCCGTTCGGCCACGTGCTGGCCCATGCCGTCATTGATGCGGCGGCCGGACAGGATCACCTCGGGGTGGTAGCCGATTTCCTGCGCCTTGTGGGTGAGGTAATACGGGTCGACGCCGATGCAGTGGCCGCCCACCAGCCCCGGCCGGAACGGCAGGAAATTCCATTTGGTGCCGGCCGCTTCCAGCACGTCCAGGGTGTCGATGCCCATGCGGTGGAAGATCAGCGCCAGTTCGTTGATCAGTGCGATGTTCAAATCGCGCTGGGTGTTCTCGATCACCTTGGCGGCCTCGGCCACCTTGATGCTCGCGGCCTTGTGGGTACCGGCGCTGACCACGCGCTGGTACAGCGCATCGACGAAATCCGCGACTTCCGGCGTCGAACCCGAGGTGACCTTCTTGATGGTGTCGAGCCGGTGCTGCTTATCGCCGGGGTTGATCCGTTCCGGGCTGTAGCCGGCGAAGAAATCGACGTTGAACTTCAGGCCCGACTCGCGCTCGATGATCGGCACGCACACTTCCTCGGTCGCACCGGGATAGACGGTCGATTCGAAAACCACCACGCCGCCGCGGTCGATGGCGCCGCCGACGGTACGGCTGGCGGCTTCCAGCGGACGCAGGTCGGGGCGTTTGGCGCGGTCGATCGGCGTCGGCACGGTAACGATGAAGACGTTGCAGCCCTTGAGGTCCTTCGCATCGTGGCTGAAGCCGAGTTGGGTGGTCGTACGCAATTCGTCGGGCGACACTTCCAGGGTATGGTCGCGGTGCTGTTTCAGTTCCTCGATGCGCGCAGCGTTGACGTCGAAGCCCAGGGTGGGCAATTTCCGTCCAAAACCGACCGCCAGCGGCAGACCGACGTAGCCGAGGCCTATCACGGCCAGACGGATGGCTTCGGGACGGGGCAACTGGGCTGTGGCCATGCGAGATCCTTGGGCGAAGCAATTCGGGAGTGTTTTGCAGCGCGTTATGCTGGCACGCGGCGCCTGAATTGCAAAGCAGCGAGGGCAATCCCGATCAGCACGATGCCCAGCCATTCAGCCGGGGTCGGACGTTCAGCCAGAAGCCCCCAGGCAAACAACACGCCGGCGACCGGCACCGCGAGGCTGGTGAGTCCGGCCACGTTTGCCGACAGACGCTGCACGATCAGCGCCCACAGCACCCAGCACACGCCGGACGACAACAAGCCGTTGTAGAGCAGCGCGGCGATGTATTCGCCGGTCCACGCTGTCGCGCGCTCGCGGGCGGCGAGTGCGAGGACCACGAGGCCCAGGGTGCCGATCAACATTTGCCACGCGGTCAACCTGAGTGGCGTCACCTCGGGGTATTTCTGGAACACCCACTTGGACAGCACGGTCGCGATCGCCCACGCGAGCCCGGCGAGCAGCGCCAGCACGATGCTGTGCGGCGCGCCGATCGGGCGCCACGGTTCCACCACGCACACGAAACCCGCCGCCGCCAGCGCGATGCAGATCCAGCGCGTGAGCCCCGGTTTTTCGTGCAACCACCACCACGCCAGCGGCACCACCCAGAACGGCATGCTGTAGGCCAGCAGCGCGGTCTTGCCCGCGCCGCCCGACACCAGCGCCCATTGCGCCAGCGCCTGGAACGCGCAGGTCTGGCAAAGCCCGATCGCGATCGTCGGCAGCCACGGCGTCGGTTTGAGGTTGCGTCGTTGCAACGCCAGCAGCGCGAACAGCACCGCGGTGCCGATCACGTAGCGCTGCGCGCTGAACGTGAAAGGGCCGCTGTAGCACGTCGCCACCTTCATCACCGACCAGTTGAGGCTCCAGACGACGGTCAGGACCAGCAGGCCGATCCATGCCGCACGGGTGGAGTCGCGAGTGTCCGTCATCCGGATAAGCGTTCGCAAAGAAACGCGTAGGATAGTGCGCCGCGATTACCTGCGAGACACCTGCATGCACAAATCACTGGCGGCACGGGTCACGGCGTTGGCATTGGCGGGTGTGGCGACCGTCGCATCGGCTGGCCCGGCGGATTCCGGATGGCGGGTCGTGGATCGTCATGCGCTCGGCGGCGAGGGCGGTTGGGATTACCTCGCGATCGATCAACCCGCGCAGCGCCTGTACGTCAGTCGTTCGGATCGCGTGCTCGTGCTGGATGTAGCGAGAATGCCATCCATGGCCAAGAGCTCCGTGGTCGGGGTGATCGATGGCCTTTCGGGCGTGCACGGCATCGCGCTCGCGGGCGACCTGCATCGCGGCTTCGTCAGCAACGGGCATGCGAACACCGTGACGGTGTTCGACCCGGCCACGTTGAAAGTCGTGCAGACCATCGGCGTCGGCGCGAAGGATCCCGACGCGATCCTGTATGACCCTTTCTCGCGCCGGGTTTTCACGTTCAACGGCGACAGCAACGACGCCAGCGTGCTCGACGCAAAGACCGGCAAGCTGCTCGGCCACGTGGCGCTGCCGGGGCGACCTGAATTTGCGGTCAGCGACGGGCACGGGCATGTGTTCGACAACATCGAGAGCAGGAACGAACTGGTCGAAATCGATCCCGTGGCGATGAGGGTCGCGGCAACGTGGCCGCTCAAGGATTGCGATTCCCCGTCCGGCCTAGCGATCGATGTCGCGCACCATCGCCTGTTCTCGGTTTGCCAGAACAAGGTCATGGCGGTGACCGATGCCGGCAACGGCAAAGCAGTTGCCAGCGTACCGATCGGCGAGGGTCCGGATGCCGCGCGCTTCGATCCGCAACGCCAACTGGTCTTCAGCTCCAACGGCCGCAGCGGCACGTTGACCGTGGTGCGCGAAGCGTCGCCGGACCACTACACCGTGCTGCAAAACGTATCGACGCAGAAGAGCGCACGCACGATGGCGCTGGACGATGCCAGCGGTCGTATCTTCCTGTCCGCGGCTGAATTCGGTGTGCGCCCCGAGCCGACTGCGGCGCATCCGCATCCGCGACCGTCCGTGAAGCCGGGCAGCTTCACGATCCTCGAAGTGGCGGATACCGCCGCGCACTGAGTCGCACGCCGGCGCAGGTCATTCGCTGCGCGGCCGGGGTTCGCGCCGGCTGATCACTTCGAAACGGGTGTCGCGGCCGCCGTAGAGCGGCATCGCGTCGGCCGGAAATCCCCATGCGTGCAAGGTGACGACTTCCCAGGTCGCCGGGATGCGGCCGTCCCGGCGGCGTGTTTCGTAGGCATCGAGCATCGCCTTGAAGCGTGTCTTGCCGGTGAGTCCGCGCGCGCGGTCGAGATCGGCATTGGTGGCGCCGAGTCCCTTCAGGTCGACCAGCAATGTGCGCACTTCGGGGTAATGCTTGGTGATGCGGTCGGAATCCAGCACCGGATCTTTCAGTCCCGCCGCCAGCGCCGCGTCGCCGAGATCGTGCAAGTCCAGGAACCGGCCGACGTGCGCGCGCGCGTCGTCGGCCGTGGCCCAGGCGGCGCGCAACTCGGACAGGGTATCGGGGCCGAAGCTGGACGCAGCCAGGAATCCGCCGGGCTTCAACACGCGCGCGAATTCCGCGAACAACGCGCGTGGGGTGTCGCACCATTGCAGGCACAGGTTGGAATACACCACGTCCATGCTGCGATCCGGGAACGGCAACGCCAGGCCGTCCGCGCACACCCGCGCGAACGGCTTCCACCAGCCCGCGTGCCGGCGCGCCTGGCGCAGCATCGGCGGCGACAGATCCAGCGCGATGACCTCGGCGTCGCGCCAGCGCTTTTTCAAACGCGCACTGCCGCGGCCGGTGCCGCAGCCGACATCGAGCACGCGCGCGGGCTTGCCTTCGAAGTAATCGAGGCTGTCGAACAGGCGCGCCTCGACTTCGCGTTGCAAGGCGTCGTGTTGTTCGTAGGTCGCGGCCGCGCGCGCGAAGGCATGGCGGACTTGGCGCAAGTCGAGCCGTGCGTCGTTCATGCCGGCACCGCCGCAAGCAGGGGCGCCAAGGCCGCGATCACATCGCGCACATGACCGATGAAGGGGGCGTGGCCGCCGCCTTCGATCCGCGCGAACGCACCATGGCACTGGTCCGCGCTCCACTGCATGGCCTGCCAGGGGACCAGGCGGTCACGGCGCCCCGCAATCCAGGCGCTCGGCATCTCGAGTTCGCGCAAGCGCGCGCGCAGGTCCGTGTGTTCCAGCACGTCCAACCCTTCCGTGAGTGCGCGCACCTGCGGGCGGAATTCGTTGAAGGTGTCGGCGCGCAATGTGCGGAGATCGGCCTGCGCGCAATCGCTGCCCAGCGCTTCCAGCGCGAGGAAACGGTCCAGCGTGCCTTCGTAATCGGTTTCGAGATCGCGCCCGAAGTCCTGCAGGATCTCCGGCGACACCGCGTGCGGCCAGTCGGCAGCGCGCACAAAACGCGGCGAGGCGCACAACATCGCGAGCCCGTGCACCTGTTCCGGAAAATCCAGCGCGGCCTGCAGCGCATGCAAACCGCCCAGCGACCAGCCGAGCCAGATCGCCGGCGGCACGCGTTCGGCGATGGCTTTCGCGCACTCGGCGGGTTGCAATGAAACATTGCAGTCACGCGAGCGGCCGTGGCCCGGGAGGTCGACCACGTGCAGGGTGCAGCGGTCGCGCAAGGCCTCGACCAGCGGCGCGAACACGCCGCCGTGCATGGCCCAGCCGTGCAGCAACACGAGGTGGGGGCCGCCCTGGCCTTCGCTGTGGATGAAAAGGTCGGACATGAAGGTCGATCTTGAAACCGATGATGATAATTGCCGCTCAGCGTGGCAGGCGCGCCAGCGCGTCCAGCAGGCGATCCACGTCCGCTTCTTCGTGGGCGGCGGAAAGCGCCACCCGCAGGCGCGCCTTGCCATGCGGCACCGTGGGCGGACGGATCGCGGTAACGAGCACGCCTTCGGCTTCAAGGGTGCGCGATGCCGCGACGGCAGGACCCGCGCCACCCAGCACGATGGGTTGGATCGCGGTGCGCGAATCGGCAAGCGGGAGGCCGAGTTGCGCGGCGCCGTTGCGGAAGCGCGTGATCAGCGCGAGCAATTTCCCGCGCCGCCAGTCTTCCGCGCGCGCGATACGCACCGCCTCGTGCGCCGCCGCGGCCAGCGCGGGCGGCATGGCCGTGGTGTAGACGAACGTGCGCGCGAATTGGGTGAGGCCTTCGATCAATGCGTGGCTGCCGGCAACGAACGCGCCCGAGCAACCCAACGCCTTCCCCAGCGTCGCCGTCAATACCGGCGTATCGGTTTCCGACAAACCTGCATCGTTGATGCTGCCGGCGCCATGCGTGCCCAGCACACCAAGACCGTGTGCATCGTCCACCATCAGCGTGGCGCCTTCGCGCCTGCACACGTTTGCGAGTTCGCGCAACGGCGCGACGTCGCCATCCATGCTGAACACGCCATCGGTGGCGAGCAGGGCGGGTTTTCCTTCGGTGCCTTCCAGTTGCCGCGCCGCGCCATCGACATCGTTGTGCGGATAACGCTTCAACATGGCGCCAGCGAGTTGCGCGGCATCCAGCAGGCTGGCGTGATTCCATTTGTCCTGCACGCACGCGCCATCGCGATCCAGCAACGCCTGCATCACGCCGAGATTGGCCAGCCAGCCGGACGAGAACAACAATGCGGCATCGCGCCCGGTCCATTCGCACAGCGCTTCCTCGAGACGGGTGTGTTCGCGACGGTGGCCGCACACCAGGTGTGCCGCGCTGCTGCCGACGCCGCACTTATCCGCGGCGTGCTGCAGCGCCTTGACGATGCGCGCGTCCTGCGCCAGCCCCAGGTAATCGTTGCTGCAGAAGTTCAGCAGTTCGTGGCCGCCGATCGTGACGCGCACGCCACGCGTGGCATCAACGGTCCGTGCACGCCGCATCAGGCCGGCACGTTCACGTTCGGCCACGCGTGCGGCCAGCGATTGCAGCAGATTCGGGCGCATCAGCTTGGAACCCCTCTCCCCTCGGGAGAGGGGCAGGGGTGAGGGTACGGGGCTTGCGGCATGGTCGATTGCGCGCGTGCCCGAACCCTCATCCGGCGCTGCGCGCAAAAGAAAGGGCGGCGTTTCACGCCCCTTCTTCCGGACGGAGAAGGGATATTGCATCAAGCGTCGACATCGGCATTGGCGGTTTTCGGGACGTTTGCGTGCACGGTGCCAGCCTCGTGCGCGTCTGCCTCGATTTGCATTGGATGCAAGTCGAGCCGCCGGAACAACGCGTGGTCGTGCTCGACATCGGGGTTGCCGGTGGTCAGCAGCTTCTCGCCCATGAAGATCGAGCCGGCGCCGGCGAAGAAGCACAGCGCCTGCAGCTCGTCGCTCATCTGCTGGCGGCCGGCGGATAGACGTACGATGGATTTCGGCATCACGATCCGCGCCACTGCGATGGTGCGCACGAATTCAAACGGATCGAGCTCCTTCGTGTGTTCCAGCGGGGTGCCGGGCACGCGCACCAACTGGTTGATCGGCACCGATTGCGGATGTTCGGGCAGGTTTGCCAGCGCCTGCAACAGGCCCGCGCGCTGCGCACGCGTCTCGCCCATGCCGACGATGCCGCCGCAACAGGTCTTCAGGCCCGCCGCGCGGATGTCCCGCAGCGTGTCGAGTCGATCCCCGAACTCGCGGGTGTGGATGATCTCGCCGTAGTAGTCGGGCGAGGTGTCGAGGTTGTGGTTGTAGTAGTCGAGTCCGGCGTCCTTGAGTTGTTGCGCGTGGCCTTCGCCGAGCAGGCCCAGCGTGGCGCAGGTTTCCATGCCGAGCGCCTTCACCTCGCGGACCATCGCGGCGACCTTCGGGATGTCGCGATCCCTGGGTCCGCGCCATGCCGCGCCCATGCAGAAGCGCGTGGCACCCGCCGCCTTGGCGGCACGTGCGCGTTCCAGCACGTCGTCGACGCCCATCAATTTCTGCGCCTCGACGCCGGTGTGGTAGCGCTGCGCCTGCGGACAGTACGCGCAGTCTTCCGGACAGCCGCCGGTCTTGATCGACAGCAGCGTGGAAACCTGCACCGCGTTCGGGTCGTGGTTGCTCGCGTGCACCGCGTGCGCACGCGCCAGCAGGTCCATGAACGGACGATCGAACAGGGCTTCGATCTCGTCCAATGCCCAGTCGTGGCGCACCGGCATGTCCACGTGTATTCCGTCCATCGCGGCGACTCCGCCTCTATATAGTGGTCGGCAAGTGTCGAAGGGCGGGGAGATGCCTGTCAACCAAAATTCAATGCAGTTGGTTGACGGCGTTTTCGATGCGCTGCTGCCTTCGCATTGCCTGCTGTGCGGCGCGCGCGGGCAGGGCGCGCTGGGTCTTTGCGCCGACTGTGCATCCGATATGCCGCGCAACATGACCTGCTGCGCGCGCTGCGCCTTGCCAATGGAATCGCCGGCGCCGCGGTGCGGACGATGTCTGGGGCGTGAACCGCCATGGGCTGCGGCCTGGGTGCCGTTCCGCTACGAATGGCCGCTGGCGCAACTGGAAGCGCGCTTCAAGTTCGGGGGTGATCTCGCTGCGGGGCACACGTTGTCGCAGTTGTGGATTGCTGAGGTGAAGCCGGCCGACTTGCCGCAGGCGATCGTGCCGGTGCCGCTGCATCGTTCGCGCCTGCGCCGACGCGGTTACAACCAGGCGCTGGAATTGGCGAAACCGTTGGCGAAGGCGCTCGGCATTCCGTTGTTGCGCGAGGCCTTGTGGCGCACCCGCGCCACCCACGCGCAGACCGAGTTGACGGCCACCCAGCGCCGCCGCAACGTGCGCGGGGCGTTCGCGGCGAATTTCGACGGAGCGGTTCCGGAACACGTCTCGGTGCTGGACGACGTGTTCACCACCGGCGCCACCCTGGCCGAATGCGTGCGCGTGTTGAAACGTGCCGGCATCCCGCGCGTGGACGTCTGGGCGCTGGCGCGTGCGCCAGCTCGCAACTGAGCGTTCGTGTGCAACGATGTGTGTTTCAACCCTTTTTGACGCTGTAGCGCCGCGCGTGCCAGCTCCCCGTAGCGCCGTCATCGCGTGACCAGGTCCCATCGATCGCGCGTTTTGCCACCGTGCCGTCGAGGTGGTAGACCTCACCGTCGATCGGCAGATCGAAACGGATGCGCTCACGTTGCATGTCCAGTTTGTCCATCGCGCGTTCCGGCGCGCCGTTGACGCTGACCCAGGCGTCCATGCCGCTGCGCATCGGCAGGATGTGGTAGTCGAACGCGACCTTGCCCGCCGGCGCTTCCAGCGAGGCATGCCAGAAACCCTGCGCGGGCAGTGTCGAGAAAGTCTTCCACGCGATGAACACCACGCACACGCCGACCACCACAATCAGCAGCTTCTTCATGGTGTCCCCTCCCGGTTGCAACGGCCATCATCCCACGGGCCGCATCCAGCGTCTCACCGCATCGCCAGCGCGATGACCATTCCCAGCCAGATCACCCCGCCCACCCAGTTGTTGTTGCGGAACGCCGCGAAGCAGGCGTCGCGCTGGCGCCAGCGCATGTTCCACAGTTGCCACGCGAACAGCAGCAGCGCCACGCCGAGTCCGGCGAGGAACGGCCATTCGAGTTGCGCGCGTTGCCCGACCAGCAGCAGCGTGAACAGCATCGTCGCCATCAATATCCCGAGGATCGGCAGGTCGGCATCGCCGAACAGGATCGCGGTCGACTTGGCGCCGGCGCGGAGATCGTCGTCGCGGTCGACCATCGCGTACTCGGTGTCGTAGATCGTCGAGAACAGCACGTTGGCGAGGAACAGCAGCCAGCACACTGGCGGCAGGCCGTTGGTGATCGCCGCGAACGCCATCGGGATGCCCCAACCGAACGCGGCACCCAGTACGACTTGCGGAAGTTGCGTGTAGCGCTTGGAGAACGGATACAGTGCGGCCAGCGCGGCGCCGGCGAACGACAGGTAGATCGTCAACCGGTTGGTGAACGCGAGCACCAGTCCGAACCCGATCAGCGCCAGCACCACGAAAGTCAGCACGGCTTCGTGCGGCTTCACGCGCCCCGCCGCGAGCGGACGTCCGGCCGTGCGCGCAACCTGCGGGTCGAGCTTGCGGTCGGCGAAATCGTTCATCGCGCAGCCTGCCGCGCGCATCACGAACACGCCCACGGTGAACACGACCAGGTATTTCCATGGCGGGAAACCGTCGGCCGCCAGCCACAGCGCCCACCAGGTCGGCCACAGCAACAACAGCGCGCCGATCGGGCGATCCATCCGCACCAGCACCAGCAAGTCGCGCGTCTTGTCGCGCCATCCGGCCGGCAGCGCGCGCAGCAGGAACTCGATGGTGCGGGTCGAACGCGGCGAAGCGTCGGCCGGGCGCGAGGTGTCGGGCGTGGGCGGTGCCTGCACGTCCACGCCGCGCGCGTCGAACAGCGGCAACTCCGGCTGTTCGATCGGCCGGGGCGCGGGACCTTGTTTGCCGCTGGGTTTTTTCTTGCGGGGCATGCTCGATCGCGAGTAATGCGTGGCGTGGCGGTGCGCAGGACGTGCGTGACGAAGATACCGGCGTTCGTCGCCGACGGCTGCATGGCCCAGCGCACGTCCGGCGAGGCCGATTGTCGCGCAGCCCGTGGCCGGCTCCAACCTGGGGCGTGGACAGGCCCGGTCTACCGGGACGATCGGCACAGCCGTGGAATCGCCGGCGCGGTTATGCTCGCCCGATTCCGGGGCCATGGGGCAAACACGATGAGCCTGATCCTATGAACATGATCCAGCAACTCACGCGCCACAAGACGGTCGAACAGTTGCAGGCCGAAGCCGGTTCGCGTGGCGAGTTCCGCCGCGTGCTCGGCGTGTGGCAGCTCACCGCGATCGGCATCGGCGCGATCATCGGCGTCGGCATCTTCGTGCTCGCGGGGCAACAGGCCGCGGTGAACGCCGGCCCCGCGGTGATCGTCAGCTTCATCGTGGCCGGCATCGGCAGTGCCTGCGCGGCGCTGGCCTATGCCGAGTTCTCGGGGATGATCCCGGTCACCGGCAGCGCCTACACCTACGGCTACGCGGTGCTGGGCGAATTCTTTGCGTGGGTGATCGGCTGGGACCTGATCCTGGAGTACGCCTTGATCGTCGCGGTGGTGGCAATCGGCTGGTCGGGTTACGTGCAAGCCTTGTTGCTGCAGCTGTTCGGCGTGCACCTTCCGGTGTGGCTGCAGGGCGCCTACGATCCGGCCAACCCGGATTCGGGCAAGGTGTTCGACGTGGTTGCCGCGGCGATTTCGCTGGTGATCGCGTGGATGCTGATCATCAAGACCGAGTGGGGCGCGCGCGTCAATACCGTGATCGTGGTGATCAAGGTGATCGGCGTGTTGCTGGTGATCGTGGTCGGCGCGTTCTACGTGAACCCCGCCAACTGGCACCCATTCGTGCCGGCGGCGATCGAAGTGGATGGCGTCTCCCGCTTCGGCTGGGCCGGGGTGTTGGCTGCGTCCAGCATCGTGTTCTTCGCCTGTTTCGGTTACGACACGCTCACCACCGCGGCCGAGGAAGCCAGGAATCCGCAGCGTGACCTGCCGCGCGCGGTGCTGTTGTCGCTGGCGATTTCGATGACGTTGTACATCGCCGTGTCGCTGGTGCTGACCGGCATGGTGCCGTACCCGCAACTGAATTCGGCGGCGCCGGTGGACGCCGCATTCAAGGCGCTGGGCCTCGACTGGGTGCGCGGCATCATCAACGTCGCCGCGGTGGCGGGGCTGACCAGCGTGCTGTTCGCGTTCATGCTGGGCGCGGCGCGCATCTGGTTCGCGCTGTCGCGCGACGGGCTGTTGCCCGGCTGGTTCGCGCGCGTGCATCCGCGCCACGGCACGCCGCACCGGCCGACCGCGATCCTCGGCATCTTTTCGGCGCTGGTCGCGGGCTTCCTGCCGATCGGCGAAGTCGCGGAACTGGTGAACATCGGCACGTTGTCCGCATTCATCGTGATCTGCCTGTCGGTATTGATCCTGCGCGTGCGCCGGCCGGATGTGCGACGCAGCTTCCGCTCGCCCATGCTGTGGCTGGTGGCGCCGGTCGGAATGCTGTTCTCGCTGTTCCTGATCATCGGCTGGCCGTGGCTGACCGATGGCCAGTTCCACATGATCGGCGGGTTGGCACGGATCACCATCGAGCGCTTCGTCGTCTGGATGGCGATCGGGCTTGTCGTGTATTTCGCCTACGGCATTCGCCACAGCCTGTTGGCGCGGCGCGACTGAACATTGCAGGTGCGGCGCGGTTCCATCGACGCTCCCGATTGGCACTGATCCTCAGTTGTACTGGGCGCGTCATGTCGAGCGAAACCTTGTCATTCCGGGGCTGCCCGCGCTGGTCGCGGGCAGAACCCGGAATCGGTGTCTCTACGTGCGCCAACCTTCCAAACCGATTGACTCGTGCCATCCCTGGCACGCGTCCTGCGGGCCATCGGCTGCGCCGATGTTCGCTCCGGCATCCTGCCTTCACAGTCGGATTCGGGCCCCGGAACAAGTCCGGGGCAGTCTCTGCGGCCCGCTCCGGAATGACAATGCAATTTGCTGAGGTTCGTCGCTAATCAGGTCGGTGCTTGTGTTGGCGATGAAGGAACACCACTTGGAGTGAGTACGGCGCTGTGCCGCGATTGCAGCGTCGCGTGTTCATCATTCCAAGAGGCGCGCAAAATGATTGACCTGCATTACTGGCCGACGCCCAACGGCCACAAGATCACCCTGTTCCTGGAAGAAGCCGGACTTCCCTACACCATCAAGCCGGTCGACATCGGCCGCGGCGACCAGTTCAAGCCGGACTATCTCGCCATTTCGCCCAACGGCAAGATGCCGGCGATCGTCGACCGCGATCCCGCCGATGGCGGCGAGGCCATCAGCGTGTTCGAGTCCGGTTCGATCCTGCTGTATCTCGCCGACAAGACCCGACGCTTCATCCCGCAGGATCTGCGCGGGCGCGTCGAGGTGAACAACTGGCTGTTCTGGCAGATGGGCGGTCTGGGTCCCATGACCGGGCAACACGGGCATTTCAGCGTGTACGCGCCGGAAAAAATCCCCTACGCGATCGAGCGCTACGTGAAGGAATCGGAACGCCTGCTCGACGTGCTGGATCGCCGCCTCGCGGGCCGCGAGTTCATTGCCGGCGATTACAGCATTGCCGACATGGCCTGCTGGCCATGGATCAACCCGTACGACAAGGCGCCGCTGGATCTGCAACCGTTCGCCGAAGTGCGGCGCTGGCACGCCGCGATCGCCGCGCGCCCGGCCACGATCCGCGCCATGGCACGCGGACCGCAAGTGAATCCCGAATCCGGCCAGCCGATGGGCGACGAGGAAAAGAAGATTTTGTTCGGGCAGGGTGCTCGCAGGGGCTGATCCGCACCGACCGTGCCATCCGGCCTATGCGCGGCAATGCGTGCGGTGCTACGTTCGAGAACGTTGCCATCCTCGCGGAGCCCTCGCATGCCCTTCCTGCGTCGTCGTTCGCAGCTGTCCGTTCGTTTTGTCGCGCCGCTTGTTCTTGCCGTGGCTGGACTTGCCTTCGCAGGCGCGGCCCTCGCCGATGCCGCCGACGCGCACATCCCGCCGGCGCAGGACACGCCGTATCCGGGCACCATCCGGATCCACGTCGACGCCAGCGACACGCGCCAGGGCATCTTCCGGGTGCACGAAACGATTCCGGTGCAGGCGGGCGAACTGACGCTGCTGTATCCGAAATGGATCCCGGGCGATCACTCGCCCGACGGCCCGATCGACATGCTCGCGGGTTTGAAGATCACCGCCAGCGGCAAGCCGCTGAAGTGGAAGCGCGACAAGTACGACGTGTACGCGTTCCGCGTGGACGTGCCGCAGGGTGTGCCGGAAATCACCGTGGATTTCCAGTTCCTGTCGGGGCGCGGCAAGTCCTCCTTCATCCAGATGACCGACAAGATGTTGTCGCTGGAATGGAACACGGTGTCGCTGTATCCGGCCGGGCACTACTCGCGCCAGATCAGGGTCGAGCCCAGCGTCACGTTCCCGTCCGGCTGGCAGTTCGGCACCGCGCTCGAACGTGTTGATCAGGGCGGGCCATCGCAATCGGGCGATACCGTCACATTCAAGCCGACCACGTTCAACACGCTGGTCGATTCGCCGATCTACGCGGGCAAGTATTTCAAGCGGGTGGATCTCGACCCGGGCGCCAAGGTGCCGGTGCACCTCGATGTGTTCGCGGATGCACCGAAGGATCTCGTGATGACGCCGCAGCAGGTGCAGGTGCACCGCAACCTCGTCACCCAGGCGTACAAGCTGTTCGACTCGCACCACTACGACCACTACGATTTCCTGTTCTCGCTGTCCGACCAGTTGAGCGGCAACGGGTTGGAACACCACCAGTCCAGCGAGAACGGCATGGGGCCGGACTATTTCACCCACTGGGATGACGGTGCGCCGAACCGCGACCTGCTGGCGCATGAATTCACGCACTCGTGGAACGGCAAGTTCCGCCGTCCCGCGGATTTGTGGACCCCCAACTTCAACGTGCCGATGGGTGATTCGCTGCTGTGGGTGTACGAAGGCCAGACCCAGTACTGGGGCTTCGTGCTGACCGCGCGTTCCGGCATGTGGACGCCGGAACAATTCCGCGACGCGCTGGCGATGGTCGCGGCCAACTACGACCGCAACCGTCCCGGTTTCCAGTGGCGCACGCTGGAGGACACCACCAACGATCCGACCGCCGCCGAGCGCGGGGCGCTGCCGTACCGCAGCTGGCAGATGAGCGAGGAGTACTACTCCGGCGGCCAGATGATGTGGCTGGCGGTGGATGCGAAGATCCGCGCGCTCACCCATGACAAGGAGTCGCTCGATACCTTCGCCAAGGCCTTCTTCGGCATCGACAATGGCAGCTTCGTCACCAAAACCTACACCTTCGACGATGTGGTGAACGCGCTGAACGGCGTGGTGAAGTACGACTGGGCGGCGTTCCTCGACCGCTACGTCGATGAACTGGAACCGCCGTTCACCAGGGGCCTGGAAGCGACCGGCTGGAAGCTCGTTTACACCGACCAGGAAAGCCCTTACGAGAAACAGTACGACAGCCAGGACGAATCGCCGCGCCACATCTTCAACTTCACCTATTCGATCGGCCTGACGCTGACGAAGGACGGCGGCATCAACGACGTGCGTTGGAATGGCCCGGCGTTCAAGGCAGGCATCGGTTCCGGTGGCGAGGTGGTGGCCGTGAACGGGCAGGCGTTCAAGGCCGGCGTGTTGAAACAGGCGATCACCGCGGCCAGGGATTCGAAGCAGCCGATCGAGTTGTTGATCAAGTACCAGGGCGACTACACGACCGTGCCGGTGGACTACCACGGCGGCTTGCAGTATCCGCACCTGGAACGGATCAAGGGCACGCCGGATTACCTGTCGCAGATCATTGCCGCGAAAAAGTGAGCGAGCGACAGCCGTGTGCGTTCACGGTCATGCCCGGGTTTGAAATCAGCCGTTCGTGGTGAGGTATCGAACCATGAGCGGTTGCACGCTGACGACCGTTCACCCTTCGATACCTCAGGGCGAACGGTGTTTGGAACGTGGACGATCTCTGGTTCCTGCAGGAGCACTCGAATGTCAAAATCACGCGCATTCCGCCCACGTTTCCTGCGCATCGCCGCGGTGACGGGTGTTGCATTGCTGGCTGCATCGGTTGCCGGCACGGCCCTCGCCGATGCCGCCGATGCGCACGTGCCGCCGCCGCAGGACACGCCTTACGTTGGCACCATCAAGATCCACGTCGACGCCAGCGATACGCAGCAAGGCATCTTCCGCGTGCACGAAACCGTTCCGGTTCAAGCGGGCGAGCTGACCCTGCTGTATCCGAAATGGATTCCGGGCAACCATTCGCCGACCGGCCCGATCGACAAGCTGGCTGGCCTCGTGGTCACGGCGAACGGCAAGCCGCTGACCTGGACGCGCGACAAGTACGACGTGTATGCGTTCAAGGTCGACGTGCCGCAAGGCGTGGCCAGCATCGACGTGAAGTTCCAGTACCTGTCGGCGCGCGATCGCGACGAAGGTCCGGTCGAAATGACCGGCGACATGCTGGACCTGGTGTGGAGCAAGGTCTCGCTGTATCCGGCTGGCCACTACTCCCGCGACATCACTTACCAGCCCAGCGTGACGCTGCCCGCGGGCTGGCAATCCGGTACTGCCTTGGAGAAGGCCTCGCAGTCGGGCGACACCACCACGTTCAAGCCGACGACCTACAACACGCTGGTTGATTCGCCGATGTATGCCGGGCGCCATTTCAAGCGTCTCGATCTTGCGCCCGGTGCCAAGGCGCCGGTGCACATGGACATCTTCGCCGACGCACCCGGTGATCTCGAAATCACGCCACGACAGTTGCAGGGCCTGCGCAACGTCGTCGCTCAGGCGCACAAGCTGTTCGAGTCGCACCACTACGACCACTACGATTTCCTGTTCTCCGTGTCGGACCGGTTGAGCGGCAAGGGGCTGGAGCACCACCAGTCCAGCGAGGACGGTACGCGCGCCGATTTCTTCACCAAGTGGGAGGACAACTGGCCGACCATCGGCGGCCTGCTGGCGCACGAGTACACGCACTCGTGGAACGGCAAGTTCCGGCGGCCGGCGGATCTCTGGACGCCGAACTTCAACGTGCCGATGGGCGATTCGCTGTTGTGGGTGTACGAAGGCGGCACCCAGTACTGGGGCTACGTGCTGGCCGCGCGCTCCGGGTTGTGGACCCCGGACCAGTTCCGCCAGGCGATCGCGTTCGTCGCCGCCGACTACGACCGCAACCGACCCGGTTTCGAGTGGCGCACGCTGGAGGACACCACCAACGATCCCACCATCGCACAGCGCGCGCCGCTGCCGTACAGCAGCTGGCAGATGAGCGAGGAGTACTACAGCGCCGGCCAGATGATGTGGCTGGCGGCGGATGCGAAAATCCGCGCGCTCACCCATGGCAGACAATCGCTGGATACCTTCGCGGAAAACTTCTTCGGCGTGGACGACGGCAGCTTCGTCACCAAAACCTACACGTACGACGACGTCGTGAATGCGCTCAATGCGGTCACGAAATACGACTGGGCGGGATTCCTGCACCGCTACCTCGACGAGCCCAATCCACCGCTGGCCAGCGGCATCGAGGACACCGGCTGGAAACTGGTCTACACCGACCAGCCCAACGACTTCGAGAAGCTGCGCTCCAAACGTTACCACGGCGACGTCGGTGCGGCGTTCGGGATCGGCCTGTCGATCGGCAAGGAAGGCAAGATCGGCGACGTGCGCTGGAACGGACCGGCCTTCAAGGCCGGCATCGGTTCCGGCGAAACGCTGGTGGCGGTGGACGGGCAGGCTTACAGTTCCGACGTGTTGAAGGATGCGGTGAAAGCCGCCAAGGACGGCAAGGCGCCGATCGAGTTGCTGCTGAAGTACCAGGACAAATATCGGACGGTGCCGGTGGATTACCACGGCGGCCTGCAATACCCGCACCTGGAACGGATCAAGGGCACGCCGGATTGCCTTTCGCAGATCATCAAGGCGAAGTAATTCCATTCCCGGTTCGATGTGGCTTGGCTCCACAAATGATCGTCATTCCGGGGCGGCCCGCAGGGTCGAACCCGGAATCGGTCGGATCGCCGCTGGTCCCGAAACCGATTCCGGATTCCGTCTGTGGTGGAGCCACAGCCGGCCCCGGAATGACGAGTGTATTGGCAGCTTCGGAAACAAATATCGGGCTACGCGGTCGCGCGCGGTGGGGAAGATGCGGTGGCGCGAAGACACGCCCGCGCGGCATGTTCGTCGGCGGGCGGCAAATCTTCCAGCAGCGATACTTCGCCCGCGACCTGCACGGCGACAGGCAAGCCATCGCGGTACACGATGCGCGAGGTCGCCAACGCCGGCACTCTCGCGCCCGGCAACACGCCGCCGACAAGGTTCAAGGGGTCGGCACCGCTGATTGCGATGAGCGCGCCATCGTGTGCGCGCTTGCGCACGCGGCGCAGCGCCTCGACGGCTTCGGGCAGTGCGAACTGTTCGCCCACCATGCCTTCGACGAATCGACCGCCGCGGATTTCGCCGCGCGCTTCCAGGCGCTGGTACACGCGGCGCAGTTCACGCCAAGGCGGCAGCCACGCCGCTTCGCGCTGCAGCAGCTTCCAGAACACCACGCCCCAGCGGCGCAGCAGCACGCGCGCGATGAGTTCGAGATTTTCTCCCTCCTCCGCATGCGGGGGGGCATGACTACCCCCTCCCACTCGCGCTGTGCGCTCGTCTCCCTCCCCCGCATGCGGGGGGACATGGTTGCCCCCTCCCACTCGCGCTGTGCGCTCGTCTCCCTCCCCCGCATGCGGGGGAGGCGGCGCGAAGCGCCGAGCGCGTAGCGCTGGGTGGGGGAAACCCTGCGTCGAGCGCCGGATCAAACTCCACCGCCCCGCATCCTCGATGCCGTTCAACAGGTGCCGCGCGAGGCGTCGCTGGCGCGGATGTTTGCGTTTCGAAGCCGGTTGCAACAACGCCCGCAGCCCGGCGAAGCTGTCCGCGCCGATCATGCCGGCGCCGACCAGTTCGCCCAGCGCGTCCTCGAGTTCCACTTTCAGCAAGCGTGTGCCGTCGGCGATTTCGCCGAAGAACGACGCGCCGTGTTGCGCGAGGAATTCCACGACAGCCTGCGCGCGCGATGACAGCGCCGGTGATTCGGTGCCCGCTTGCGCGCCGACCGTGTTCCACGCCGACAACTGCTTGCGCGGCAACAACACGATCGGCGATGCGCGCACCGGCGAGGCGTGGGCACCGCCCGTGGAGGCACGCAAACGTGTCCACGCGATCCGGCCCGCGCCGCACAAGGCGTCCAACCAGGCGATGTCGTAACCCGCGACGCGCGCGGGCAACAGTTGCGATTCCCACGCGCCGGCCGGTGCCTCGAAGCCTTCCAGTTGCACCAGCACCGCGGCCAATGCATCGGGGCCGCGCAAGCGCGCTTCCGGCGACACATGCTGCCAGTCGAGGAGGAAGCGCAGGAAATCGCGCGGCGCCACCGGCTCGATTTCGCGGCGCAGGCGCTGCAGCGTGCGGCGATGGATCCGCGCCAGCAAATGGCGGTCGCACCATTCCTCTTCGTTCGCACCCGGCGTGAAACGGCCGCGCATCGCGGTGCCTTCGCGTTCCAGCGCGGCCAGCGCGATCGCGGTGTCGCTGTCCGGAACGCCGAACGTGCGCGCCAATTCGGTCGCGCGGATCGGGCCAACGCAAGCCAGCCGCGCACGCAACAGTTCCACCAGCGCGTCTTCGCGCGTCCATGCCTTCGCAGCGAATTCGGCGGGCGCTTCGATCGCAGGCTGCAAAGTGGCATCCGGATGGACCGCCTGCCACATCGGCAGCGATTCGGCAGCGACCCACAGCTTGAATCCCTCTCCCTCCGGGAGAGGGTGCCGCGAAGCGGCGGGTGAGGGTCCGGGTTTGCATAGAGATTCGTCATGGACCCGAACCCTCACCCCTGCCCCTCTCCCGGAGGGAGAGGGGAGAATCGCTTGGGTTGCGCGCTTTGTGGTCGAAAGCTCACCGAGCCAAAGTTGCCACGCTTCATCATGCGCAAGCTCCCAATCGTTGACCGCCCCCAACGCCAGCAACGCCTCGTGCATCTCGTCGGCGTCGCGCGGCGCGGGCCAGGCTTCCTCGCGCACGGCGGCAATCGCGTCGGCGTCGAGCTTGCCCAGGTCTTCCGCGCTTTGCGCATCGACGAAACCACGCGACGACACGGCCTGGGTGCGGCGCTCTTCCAGCGGCGCGCCGTCGAGGAACGCATACGGCCGCGCGCCCAGGATTTCGGCCGCGAGTTGCGATGGCGCGGTCAGGTCGCGCGCCACGATGCTTGCTTCACCGTTTTCGAGTTTCTTCAGCAACGCGATCAAACCTTCCAGGTCCATCGCATCGAACAGGCAGTCCTGCAGCGTCTGCGCGACCAGCGGATGATCGGGAATCTTGCGTTCGCCCACGATGTTTTCGAGGCAGGCGACCTGGTCGGGAAACACCGTGGCCAGCAGGTCTTCCGACTTCATGCGCTGGATCTGCGGCGGCACCTTGGCGCCGCCCGCGAAGCGCGGCAACGCCAGTGCGGCGCCGGCGTTCCAGCGGAAGCGCAGCGCGAACATCGGCGCGTCCAGCAGCGCCTGGGTCAGCACGTCGTGCACGGAATTGGAGTGCAGGTAGCGCGCGACTTCGTCCAGCGGAAAACTGTGGCTGGTCGAAAGCGACAACACGATCGCGTCTTCCGTCGCCGCCGCCTGCAATTCGAAATTGAAGCTGCGGCAGAAACGCTTGCGCAATGCCAAGCCCCACGCCCGATTCAGTCGGCTGCCGAACGGCGAGTGGATGATCAACTGCATGCCGCCGGATTCGTCGAAGAAACGTTCCATCGCCAGCGTCGCTTGCGTCGGCAGCAGGCCGAGTTCGGTTTTCGCGGCGGCCAGGTAATCGACCAGTTGTCGTGCGGCGGCATCGTCGAGGCCGACTTCGTCGTGAAGCCAGGCAAGTGCTGCTCTACTCCCCTCTCCCTCCGGGAGAGGGGTTGGGGGTGAGGGTTCGAGAGGAATCGCTCTTTCGCCCTGGGCCGAACCCTCACCCGCCCTTTCAGGGCACCCTCTCCCGGAGGGAGAGGGGAAATCGAGGCGCGCTGCAATTTCCTCGCGCAACCTTGCCACCGCAACCGAAAGCTCGTCGCTGCGCCCCGGCGCCTCGCCCAGCCAGAATGGAATCGATGGCGGCGCGCCCTGCGCGTCTTCCACGCGCACGCGGCCGCGTTCCACGCGAAGGATGCGGTACGACTGGTTGCCGAGCTGGAAAATGTCGCCTGCGATCGACTCGACCGCAAAATCCTCGTGCACGCTACCGATGCGCAACGATTGCGGTTCCAGCACCACGTCGTAATCGGCGGTATCGGGGATCGCGCCGCCTGAAGTGATTGCGGTCAGGCGCGCGCCGCGCCGTGCGCGCAGCTTGCCGTTGACCGCATCGCGGTGCAGGTACGCAGCGCGGGTGCCGCGCCTGGTGCTGTAGCCTTCGGCCAGCATCCGCAGTACCTCGATGAACGTCTCGCGCGTGAGCCTGCGATACGGATACGCGCGTTGGAACATCCCGAACAGTTCCGCCTCGCCGCGTTCGCCGCAGGCGACTTCCGCCACGATCTGTTGCGCCAGCACGTCCAGCGGTGCGGGCGGCATGCGCAGCGTGTCGAGTTCGCCGCGGCGCACCGCATCCAGCAACGCCGCGCATTCGACCAGGTCGTCGCGCGAAGTCGGAAACAGCCGCGCCTTGGAGATGCCGTCCACCGCATGGCCCGCTCGACCGGCGCGCTGGAGGAAGGCTGCGATGGAACGCGGCGACGCAAGCTGGCAGACCAGCTCGACTTCCCCGATATCGATGCCGAGCTCCAGCGAGGCCGTGGCGACCAGCGCACGCAGGGTGCCGGCTTTCAGGCGTTGCTCGGCGTCGAGACGCTTTTCCTTCGACAGACTGCCGTGGTGCGCGGCCACCGCGTCCTTGCCCAGCCGTTCGGCGAGATGCCGCGTCGCACGTTCGACCGTGCGGCGGGTGTTGGCGAAGATCAGGGTGGTGCGGTGTTGTTCGATCAACTCGGCCAGACGGTTGTACACCAAACCCCATGCATCATTGCTCATCACCGGTTGCAGTGGGACGTTGGTCAATTCGATGCCGAGGTCGCGCGCGCGCTGGTGGCCAGCGTCGATGATGGTGCAAGTACCCCCTTCCGCCCTTCGGGCACCTTCCCCCGTAAACGGGGGAAGGGAAATCTCGCGCGATGTCGCTCCTTCCCCCGCTTGCGGGGGAAGGTTGGGATGGGGGCCGGATTGCGAATGCGCTCCCACAAGAAACCGCGCGACTTCTTCGATGGGTTTCTGCGTCGCCGACAATCCGATGCGCGTGCAGCGGCGCCCGCACAACGCGTCCAGCCGTTCCAGCGTCAGCGCCAAATGACTGCCGCGCTTGCTCGATACCAGCGCGTGGATTTCATCGACGATCACCGTGCGCGTGGTCTGCAGCGTGCGCCGGCCGGATTCCGAACCCAGCAGGATGTACAGTGATTCGGGCGTGGTCACCACGATGTGCGGCGGCCGCTTGCGCATCGCATTGCGTTCGGCCTGCGGGGTGTCGCCGGTGCGTACTGCGGTGCGGATTTCGCATTCCGGCAACCCCATGCGCTCGAGCTGCGCGCGGATGCCTTCCAACGGCACCTCGAGATTGATGCGCACGTCGTTGGACAGAGCCTTCAGCGGCGACACATAGACGACGGAGGTTTCATCGGCGAGCGTTCCCGCCACGCCTTGCTGCACCAGTTCGTCGATCGCGGCGAGGAAGGCCGCCAGCGTCTTGCCCGAGCCGGTCGGCGCCGCGATCAACACGTTCTCGCCGCGCCGGATCGCCGGCCACGCTTCGCGCTGCGCGGGCGTCGGCGCGGCAAACGCCGACCCGAACCAGGCGGCAACGGCGGGATGGAAGGTCTGCATGGGCATGGGATTGGGACCGCGGCGCGCCGCTCAAGTGCCCGCGGCTTCGCGCAGGCGATCGGCGAGGCCGGTCATGCGCAGGGTGCGCCGTTCGATGCCGGCGCGCAACGTGTCGAGACTGGAATAAAGCGTGACGGCGGTGCGCGCACGGGTCACGCCGGTGTACAGCAGTTCGCGCGTCAACACTGCGGAATCCGGGCCTGTCACCAGCGCGACGCGTTCGAATTCGGACCCTTGCGCCTTGTGCACCGTCAACGCGAACGCGCCTTCGTGCGGCGGCAACGCGGCGACGGGCAGCGCGCGCGGGGTACCGCCGCCGGCTTCGAACCATGCCCTCGGCGAACCGTCGGCGTCCGGCCAGATGACGCCGGTGTCGCCGTTGAACAAACCCAGTTCCGGGCGATTGGCGGTGACGAGGATCAACCGCCCCGGCCACCCGTGTTCGTCGCCGCGCGCGCCCGCGTTGCGCTGCAGGCGTTGCGCGATCGCACGATCGAATGCGAGGCACCCGGAAGGACCATGCCGCAGCGCGGTCAGCATGCGGAATCCACGCGCCGCGTGCAAGGCTGCGGCGGGGCCGTCCGCGGACAGGATTGGCCGATACGCGTCGGCGGCGATGTCGACGAGCTGCGCGGCGCGCGGGTCGTCGACCAGCGTCACCGCAGCGTTGTCGTCGAGTGCCCGCGCGACGGCTGTGGCGTCACCGAGGGTGATCGCCGCGGCCAGCGCGCCCAGCGCCGAGTCGGCGCCGAAACGATGGCTGCGCGTCAGCGCGACATGGCAATCGCGCAAAGGCCCGTCGCCGGCCGCTTCGACCAGCGCGCCCAGCACGTTGCCGGCCTCGACCGCGGACAATTGGTCGGGATCGCCGAGCAGGATCAGCTTGGCATCGTCCGGAACCGCCTGCACCAGTTTGGCCATCAGCGGCAGGTCGACCATCGACACTTCATCCACCACCACCACGTCAAACGGCAGCGGTGACGTACGGTCAAAGCGCGGCCGCGTGCGCCACGGCGACACGCCGAGCAGGCTGTGCACGGTTTGCGCGTCGTGCGGGATCGGTGCCGTGATGGTTTCGGGAAGGTCGAGCTTGTCGAGTTGCGCGCGCAGCGATTCGCCGAGACGTGCCGCGGCCTTGCCGGTGGGCGCGGCCAGCGCGATCCGCAGCGATCCAGTTTGCGCGCGTTGTGCGAGCGCCGCGAGCATGCGCAGCACGACATGGGTTTTGCCGGTGCCGGGTCCGCCGGTGACCAGCGTGAAGCGGCGTGACAGGGCGACGTCGATGGCGCGCTGCTGTTCGGGATCGAGCGGCGGGCCGGCGGGATTGCTTGCTGGTATGTCCCCCCTCCGTCCCCGGATCAAGTCCGGGGCAGGCTCTTCGGACAACTGCCCCCGTGAACGGGGGGAGGGAGTTGTCGTGTCTTTGCGTGCTGCACGTGTAACCAACATGCGCGCGAGTTGGCGCTCGTATTCGAAATAGCGCCGCAGGTACACGCGGTCCTGCGCGTCCAGCACCAGCGGCAGGTTCGGCGTCGCCGCGCCGGCTGCGTGCACATGCACGGCCGGCGCGGCCTGCAACGCAGCGCGCCAATCCGCGACCTCCGGCAACGCGGGCGCCGCGCCTTCGGCCAGCCCGTCCAGCCACGCCTGCGCCCGATCCAGCGTCAGCGCGCTGTGGCCGTCCGAGATCGCGCGTGCGGCCAGCGCCGCGGCCAGGAGGGAATCTTCGGAGGTGCCGGGAAACGCGCGTGCCAGCCACTCCCCGAGCCGCGCATCGACGCGGCGCAGGCGTCCGGATTTTTGCAACGCCGCGAGGTGCGCGCTCATGCACCCTCCCGCGCATTCGCACCGAACAGCGCATCCATCGCCTCGACCAGCGCGCGTGGCGGGCGATCGACGTGGATGCCGCGGCCTTCGGCCATGCCGCGCACGAACAGGTAATACACCTCGCCGACATGGCGGTCGTAGTCGTAATCGGCCATGCGCTGTTTCAGCCAGCGGTGCAGCGCCAGCGTGTAGACCAGCCATTGCAGGTCGTAGTCGTGCGCCGCGATCTCCGCGCGCACGGCGTCCCCGTCGTACGGCGCACAACGGTTGGTTTTCCAGTCCACGATGTGGAAGCGGCCGGCGTGCGCGAAGGTGAGGTCGATCTTGCCGGTGAGCAGGCCGTGCAGCCGTTCCGGCGCGACGCCGCTGCGCTGCCGCTGGTAGCCGTGCGCGTGCAGCAGCGCGTACAGTTCGTTGCCGCGTGCCGGATGCAGCGAGAGATGGAATTCGATCTCGGCCTTGCGTTGTCCGGCCGCGACGTCGCACAACCGTGCACCGCAAGGCAGCGCTGCGTTCAGCGCGTCGCGCACGCAGGCGCCGGTCAACTCGACCGCGTGCTTCCATGCGTGGTCGCCACCGGCAACGCCCTGGTCGCGCAGGCTGCTTTCGATCAGGGTGCGTTCGGAGTCGGGAAGACCGGATGCACCCCGCCACACGGCGAAATCGGTTTGTTCGAACACCGCGTGCACCGCGGTACCGAAGGCCGCACCCGCGGGACCGGATTCCCGTGACGCATCGCCATCACCGGCGCCGGGGTGCGGGTCGGCAACAGCCTGGTTCGGGCTGCCGCGCACCAGCCGCGAGAACGACCACACCTGCCAGTCGCGCTGCAGTCCCGTGCGGGTGAAGTCGCGCGCGCGCAGGGTGGGACCGGTCCCGTCCGGTGAACGCAGCGCGTCCGCCATGGTCGGAAGCTCGCGGACGATCCGGGCCTGCCCGTCCGCGCGTTCGCAGAGTTCGCGCAATGCCGCATCGCAGCCGGCATTGTCCGCAGCCAGCGGTTGCGCGCGTCCGGCTACGTGCAGGAGTTGGTACGCGGCGCTGTATTCCATCAGGTTGACCGGCCCCCACGGCAACACGCACAGCGCGCTGGCGCGGGTCACCGCGACGTAGAACTTGCGCACGTCCTCGGCGCGGATTTCGGCCCCGGCGCGCAATTCCACCTCGATGCCGGTACCGTCGCCGATCGCGACGCGCGCGGCGTTTTCGTCATCGTGGTACCAGTACAGCGGCGGCCGGTCGTCGCGTTTGCCATTCGGGTCGCGCCCCATCACCGCGTAGGGCACCAGCACCACGTCGTACTCCAGGCCCTTGGCCGCGTGCACGGTGGAAATCGTCACCGCGTCGGCGTCGGTGTCGAGCCGCAGGCGTGCGGCGTCGGCGTCGTCCACCGCTTCGACGCGCGCGCGCGCGAAGCGGGTGGCGAGATCGCCGATGCCGAAGCCGGTGGCGTGCAGGCCCTGCAGCAATTCGGCCAGCTGCAGGTAATTGGCCACGCGCCGTTCGCCATCGGGCGCCGCGAGCAGGTGCGGCGATGCCTGTGCCAGCAGCCGGTGCAACCACGGCAGCGGCCCGTGGCGCTGCAGCTCGGTGGCCCATGTCGCGATGGTTTGCAGCAATGCCGCCTGTTGCGCCTCATCGCGGATACTTTCGGCGAGGGTCGCGGCGTCGCCGCCCGTCAGCAGGCTGGCCTGCGCGGCGCGCGCGCGGCGCGGATCGTCGGGCGTGGCCAATGCATCCAGCAACAGTGCGAGGTCGGCGGCTTCATCGCTGGCGTACACGCTGGCGCGCAGGTTGCACGAAGCCGGCACGCCGGCGCGGCCCAGCGCCGCCTGCATGGCCTGCGCCTCGCGGTTGGAATTCACCAGCACCGCGATGTGTCTGGGCCGCAGTTTGCGCGGCTCGCCATGCTTGTCGCGCAGGCGGATGGCGTCATCGCGCAACATGCCGGCGATCCATGCCACGCAGGCCTTCTGGATGGCCGGGTGCGCCCGGGCCTTGGAGGGTGCGTCGACGCGGGTCGAGCGCCCGAGCTTGTCCGGGTCCAGCCACCACAGCTCCAGCGCCGGCAGCGGCTGGCCGTCGCGCAACAGCGCGCGCTGTTGCACCGCTTGCGCCGGATGGACATCCGGATGTTCGATGCCGGACTCTATGAAGGCGCCCGGTGTCGAGAACAGGGCATTGATCGCCTTGCACAGGCCGTTGCCCGCACGCCAGCTTTCCGCCAGCCGCAGCGGTTCGCCCTCGGCGTGTGCGCGCGCCTGCAGCCACGCGAACACGTCGCCGCCGCGAAACCCGTAGATCGCCTGTTTGGGATCGCCGACCAGCACCAGCGTGTCCGCGCCGAACAGCGTTGCGACGACGCGCCATTGGCGCGGGTCGGTATCCTGGAACTCGTCGACCAGCGCCGCCTTCCAGCGCGTGCGGATGCGCGCGGCGGCGTGCCGGCCGCGTTCGCCATCATCAAGCGCACCGGCCAGCCGGTCGACCGCCTGGTCGTGGCCCATCAGGTTGCGCTCCGCGAGGCGCCTTGGCAGTTCGGTTTCGAGATACGCGCGCGCGTCGTGCAGCAGGGCGTCGCGACGCGATCCCTCGGCGGCGTCGATGGCCGCGATCGCTGCGCCGAGGCGCGTCACGGCGTCAAGCTCGGCGCCCGCGAACGGCCCGTTGAACCAGGCTTTCACGGCCAGCTCCGCTTCGGCAAAATCGGCGCAGTCGTCGCGCGCGGATTGAACGAAGATGGCGTCCGGCGTGGCTGCGCACGCGGCCGCGTGGATGGCCGCGAGTTTGCGGGTGCGGCCGTTGCGTGCATTGCCGTTGCCGATGGCGCGATGCAGTTCCTGTTCGGCACGCGCGATCGCTGCCGCGTCCCACGCGGCGATTTCACCGCGCAGCGCCGCGAGCGCAAGCCGGGTTGCTTCGACGTCGCGTGCAGCGGGGGGCGGGTCGACCACGCGCCCGCGCCAGCGCGGATCACACGCCTGCTCCGCCAGTTTTTCGGGCGACTTCCAGGTGTCGGCCAGCAATCCTGCGGTGGCGGCATCGGCGCTGCCGCGCCGCCAGAAATCGCGCAGGATTTCGCCTTCGAGCGCATGGATGTCGTCGATCAACTCCGGTTGCACGAGGGCTTGCCCGGTCTCGAACCCGAACTCGGCCAGTACGCGATGGCAGAAACCGTGCAGGGTGCCGATGAACGCCGTGTCGATCGCGAGGCATGCTTCGCGGGCGCGGCGTTGCAACTCGTCCAGGGCGATTCCGGATTCCAGCGCACGCGTGACGATCTTGCGGGTTTCGCGGTGTTCGCCGTCATCGTCCGTGCGCGCGACGGCCGGCTCGGCTTCCGGAAGCAGCGCGTCGGCGATCACCAGTCGCTGGCGCAAGCGCCCGGACAACTCCGCGGCGGCGGCGCGGGTGAAGGTGGCCACCACGATTTCATCGATCTTGAGGCCGCGCTCCAGGATCAGGCGCAGGTAGAGCGTCGCGATGGTGAAGGTCTTGCCGGTGCCGGCGCTGGCTTCGACCGCACGGATGCCGTCGAGCGAAAGCTCCATCGCGTCGCGCGGCGCGCTCATGGCTGGCCTTTCGGCACGGGGTGCAGGCGCGGAAACAGGGTGCGCGCGGCGTCATGCAAACGCGTCGCCAGCGAGGCATCCGCATCGGCGATCGCGATGCCGCGCCAGGCGAGCCGCACCGAGGGCTTGTCGAAGTCCGATGCGTTGGAAAAATCGCCATCGTCGTCGGCCTTGGCGGCGATCCCGGCGAGTTTGTCGATGAAATCGGCGTGTTCGTTTGCACCCTCGGCGGGTCCCTTTTGCCGCTCAAGCTTGAAGGCGATCGCCGAGGCGTCGGGAAACAGCGGCAGCGGCCGGCGCAGGCCATCGCGCCAGGCTGCAATCGCCAGCGCCATTTTCGCACGGGCTTCGTCGGCGTTCGCGATGACGATGTCGCGCCGCTGGAGACCGCGATCCTTGATCCACAGGAACCGGCATGTTTGCGCCGTCCCGTTCGCGATGGCGACGAACAGGGTATCGAGCCACGCGCGCAGCACGCGCCTGCCGCGCAGGCCGCCGGGCGACCAACGCACCAGACCCGCCGGGTAGATGTCCGTCACCGTTCCGGTCAAGCGCGTGCCATCGGCGAGTTGCAGCGTACCGGCGACATCCGCGCCGGGCGGTTCGCCGCGGGTGAACGATGCGATCGCCTCGCGCAGCATGAATGCGCGTTGGCCCGCGATCGCCAGCGCCGCATCGGCGAGTTCACCCGGTGGCAACCGGCCCTGCGCACGCAGCAGCTCGGCATGCGCGGCGAGGTCCGCGCCGTCGAGTTCGAGCAAGGCGCTGGCGAGGTCGTGGCGCAGCAACGGGTGGTCGGGTTGCAACGGTTCGAGGTCGGCATCCTCCTCGGCGTCGCGCGGGAGGCGCAATTGCAATGCGCCTTCGAGGAAGCCGCGCGCGGGGTCGTCGAAGAACCGCTTGAGCTCCGCAAGATCGAGTGTCGAGGGATCGGTCACGCGCGCCGGCAGTGGCTGCGCCGCAAACGATTCGATGCCGGCGCTCGAACGTCCGGGTGCGCGTGCCGCGGGCAGCCATTCCTTGTGGAACGAACACGGGGGCGCGTCCCTTGCGCCGAACAGCGATGCGTCGAACGGGTGCAGCGGGTCGACCTGCGGCAACAGGTCGTCGCGCTGCTTCTTCGCAGCTTCATCCACGGGCGGCGCGAGATAGTGCTTGCGCACCACGTCGATCAGTTCCGACACCACCACCGAGGGCGGACGATCCTCGTTGGTGTGCGCATCGCGGCCGATCCAGCTGACGTAGAACGCGTCGCGCGCGGCCGCCAGCAACTGCAGGAACAGCAGGCGGTCGTCGGCGCGCACGTCGCGGTCGCCGGGCTCGGCGATGCCGGCACGGCGATCGCGCAGCAGCGGGTCGAGGCCGTTCGACTCGCGCCGCGGGAACGCGGCCTCGTCCATGCCGAGCAGGCAGATCACCCGGAACGGCACCACGCGCAGCGGCACCATCCCGCAGAAGGTGATGCCGCCGGTGAACAGGTACTGCTGCGGGTCGGGGTCGGCCAGCGCGTCGCGCAGGAAGGCGCGCACGTCCGCCCATGGCAACTCGAGGCCGGCGTCGGCTTCGTCGCAGGCGCGCGCGAGTCCGGCCAGCGCGTTGCGGACGCGCTCCAGTGCACGGGTTTCCGCGAGGTCGTGAGGATCGGGCTGGTACAGGCCGTCCAGGGTTTCGTTGAGGAATGCCTGCCAGCGTGGCGCGGACTGCGCGTGTCGCGAGCGCCCGTGCAGGCGTCGCCAGGTTTCGGTGACCGCGAGCACGGCATCGAGGTGCGCGAACGCCGTGCCCTCGATGCCCGCCAGCGGTGCGGTGCCGCCGATCAGCGCGTCGTCGAGGTCGCCGCAGGCAAAGCCGGCGAGGACGCGATCGATGCCGAAGGCCCAGCTGAATTCGCGGTAGCCGCCGCAATCGACGCGCGCTCGCTCGTCCTCGCCCCAGCGCACGCCGGCGTCGCGCAGGCGGCGCGACAGGCGTTCCACGGCATCGGCGTCGAGGTCGAAGCGGCGCATCACGCCTGGCACCGCCAGCACGTCCAGGATTGCATCGACTTCCCAGCGCGAGGTGGGCGCGTCCAGCAGGTCGAGGAACAGTTGCGCCACGGGGTGCAATGCAGCGGCGCCGGCGTCGCCAAGGTTGAACGGCAGCCAGCGCGGGTCATGGCGGTCGATGCCGCCGAATACCGCCTCGATCATCGGCGCGTACGCGGCAACGTCAGGCATCATCACCGCGATATCGCGGGGTTGCAGCGGCGGATCGAAACGCCCGTCATCGAGCATTGCCAGCAGCGCGTCGTGCAGGGTTTGCACCTCGCGCAACGGGGTATGGCAAGCATGGATCTGCAGCGTGGCATCGGGCAGTGCCTCGCGCGGCTCGTCGCCCGCCACCGTGTGTCGAAGGATGTCGTCGCGCACCCGCCCGAGCAGGGTCGTGCGCGGGATCGACGCGTCGTAATCGTCGTGCTCGACGTCGGGTTGCACGTGTTCGTAGCCGAACAGCAAGCCGACGAACTCCGACAGTGCGCCACCCAGCGACAGCAGCAGCGGATTTTCGCCGTTGCGCTCGCCCAGACGCGCGCGCACCGCCGCACGCGTGCGCGGCAGGTCGCCGAGATACTCCATCGATGGCAGCGGAAGATAAAAATCCACCTCGCAATGGCGGCCCGCGACCGCCAGCATCCGCAGCACGTCGGGCGAGACGTTGGCGCAGGCGAAGCAGGTGAATACCGCGGGCAGGCCGGGAGGCGCGGGTTTTTCGTGGAATCCGTCGCGCGAATATTCCGGATCGAACGCGCGCAGCCATTGGTCCACCCGCGCCGCACGCGATGCGCCGCCGACGCGCGGCAACAACCGGCGCCACAATTCGGCTTGCCAGTCGCCCCTGTCGCCACCACGTTCCCACGCGAGGAGTTTGTCGCGCCGGTAGCCCTGCATGCGTTCGTATGCGCGTGCCAGTTCGAAGCTCAATGCAAAACGACGCAGCGGATCGCCACCGGACTTCAGGTATTCGCGCAGCGGCGCCAGCGCCGGGCCGTCCAACCGTTCGTCCAGCAAGGCATAGATATGCCAGCGCAGCACCTCGACGTCGAACGGCGAGCATTGAGGCAGATCGGGGCGGGCCGCGCGCAACAGTTCCCACGTGAACTGCGCGGGCGGCGTGAACTCGACGTTCGCGATCACGCCGAGCTGTTCGGCCAGGTGCACCTGCAGCCAACGCTTCAGTCCCGCGTGCGGCACCAGCACACGCGTGGGCGCCAGCGGGTTGCCGCGCGCCGCGTGCAGTTGCCTGCCCAGCGCATCAGCCAGCCTGGCGGCATCGTTGGAGGTGTGCAGTCGAAACATGCGCGGCCTGCGGGCGTGATCGCGCCAGTATGCCTGCCGCTTGCTCACGGCGTGAGACGGGCGCGGGTGATCGTCCGGCGGCGCACGCGGATGCGCCAATAAAATGCCGTGATGAGTGAATCCACAGTTCCCGAAGCCAAGGCCGGCGCCGCGACGATCGCCGTCGCGGGCCTGATCGCACTGGCGGTGGCGATGGGCATCGGCCGTTTCGCGTTCACGCCGATCCTGCCGATGATGGAGGCCGACGCGGGCCTGACGCTGCGCGCGGCGGGTTGGCTGGCGGCCGCCAACTATCTCGGCTATCTCCTCGGCGCACTCTGCGCAGCGCGGTTGCCGCGCGCATGGGCGATCCGCGGCGGTTTGCTGCTGATCGCGGCGGTGACGTTCGCGATGGGCGTCGCGCATGTCTTCGCCTTGCAGTTGCTGTTGCGGCTGCTTGCCGGTGTCGCCAGCGCGTGGGTGCTGGTGCACGTATCGTCGTGGGCGCTGGAACGCTTGCTGGTGTTGCAACGACCGCAGGTGAACGGCGTGGTGTTCGCGGGCGTCGGCGTCGGCATCGCGGGCGCAGGATTGTTGTGCATGGCGTTGATGGGTGCGCGCGTCGACTCGCAACGCACGTGGGAAATATTCGGCGTGGTGTCGGCCTTGTTGGCCGTGGTGATCTGGACGGCATTCCGGGACGACGATGCGTCCGCACCGGTGCGCGCGGGTTCAAAACGCGTGCACTGGAACGCCGATCGCGTGCGGCTTGCGTTGTGCTATGCCGCGCTCGGTTTCGGCTACATCATCCCCGCGACGTTCCTGCCCGCGATGGCGCATCGCTACATCACCGATCCCGCCGTGTTCGGCTGGGCATGGCCGGTGTTCGGCGCGGCGGCGGCGTTGTCCACCTGGGCCGCATCGCGCTGGCTGCACGCGATGGACAATCGGAAACTATGGGCGATCAGCTACGTGTTGATGGCGGTCGGCGTTGCGCTGCCGGCGCTGTGGACGGGATTGGCCCCGATCCTGATCGCGGCTTTGCTGGTCGGCGGCACCTTCATGGTGGTGACCATGCTGGGCTTGCGAGAAGCGCGCGCGGTCGCGGGCGACGAGGCGACCGGCTTCATCGCCGCGATCACCGCCGCATTCGCGGTGACGCAGATTGCCGGGCCGCTGGTAGTCAGCGCGGTCGCACACCTACGCGGCGGATTTGCGGGCGCCTTGATGGCCGCCGCGCTGGTGTTGCTGGTGGCGGCGGTGTCGCTGTGGCGTTCCGCTTGTCGACCGCTCCGTTAAACAACCGGCACCTTGCGGATGTTGTTCTTCGGGTCCAGCCAGAACGAATCCTTGACGAACCGGTTGAACAGGTCCGGTGGCAACACCGATTCGCGCTTGGGCGCGGACACCTTCGATTTCACGGTATGCAGCCCGGGCAGGCCGAGCCGCGCGTCGAACTCGTCGGCGTTGTACTCGATGTGGTCGAAGTCGTGCTCGAACCACGGCTCGCCGATGAACTGGTACAACGCCTGCATTGCGGTCTTGGGATCGCGGGTCAGACCTTCGTAGGTCAGCAGCAGCATGCGGCCCGGCGAATATTGTCCGTACCACGCGTCCTTGGTGGCCTGGAACGAAAATCCGACCATCCCGTTCACATCGATCAACGCTTCGGTGCGCGAATACACCGTGCCGTTCGGATTGAAGTGGAAGATCTTGTTGACGGTCAGCGGCTGCTTGCGCACCAGCCGCTCGACGCTGTCCAGCACCCACGGCATCTCGCGCACGCAGGCGATCACCTTCGAATTCGGGAACAGTTGCGCCAGCAGCGGCAGCTTGCTGCACCACACCCGGCCGGTGTCGAACACCACGTCGGTGCCGGTGAAGCCGCCGTAGTAGTTCTGGAACACGCCGCGCAGCACCGCCTGGCGCTGCTGGTCGGAAATCGCCACCGAGAAATCGTTCTTGCCGCTCATCTCGGCGACCAGCACGCTGATCATGTCGCCGACCGGGCTGGTCATGCCGGCGTGGAAGCGCGGGTTCTGTTTCAGGATCGCCGACAGCAGCGTGCTGCCCGAGCGCGGCAGGCCGGAAATGAAATGCAGCTTTTCGGGCGGCTTCGCCGTCTGCGGCTTGGCGGGCATGCGCGTGTCTTCCCCGTGACGTGGCGGAACGGCGAGTGTAACCAAACCGCCCGCATCCGGAGACGGTCGGCCGGAACGCTGGGTGAGGCGGTACTGGCGCATCGCGTGGTAGGTACATATACTTGTACCTCCATGACCCCACTCACCGACCGCCAGCGCGCAATCCTGGAGTTCATCGCCTCGGCGATCGGCGAGGGCCTGCCGCCGACATTGGCCGAAATCGCGGCGGCGTTCGGCTTCAACCAGCCGCGCGCGGCGTACAAGCATTTGCAGGCGCTGCAGGCGAAGGGCTGCATCGAACTGTTGCCGGGCCGCAACCGCGGCATCCGGCTGCTGAATCCTTCCGCGCGTGCGCGCAATGCCGGCCTGCCGCTGGTCGGACGCGTGGCCGCGGGCGCGCCGATCCTGGCCGTCGAACACGTCGAGCGCCACGTCACGATCGACCCGGCGCTGTTCAATCCGCGCGCGGATTACCTGCTGCGCGTCAAGGGCGATTCGATGCGCGATGCCGGCATCCTCGATGGCGACCTCGCCGCGGTGCACCGCACGCGCGAGGCGCGCAACGGCCAGATCGTGGTCGCGCGCATCGAGGACGACGTCACCGTCAAGCGCTTGCGCGTGCTGGCCTCGAAGCTGCGGCTGGAGCCCGCGAATCCCGATTACGCGCCGATCGAGGTCGATCCGCGCCGCGCGTCGTTCGCGATCGAAGGCCTGTACGTCGGCGTGATCCGCGCGGGCTGACATGAGCGCGATCCTGCAACCGCTGATCGAGACCGGCCGCCTGTGGCGCGGCCAGGGCACCGTGCCGCGACGCGATGCCTTGCCGACGGGATTCGACGCGCTGGATCGCGTGCTGCCCGGTGGCGGCTGGCCGCGCGCGGCCTTGAGCGAAATCCTGTTTCCCGCCGACGGCGTGGGTGAATTGCGATTGCTGTTGCCGGTGTTGGCGATGCTGGGCCGCGAAGGCCGTCCAGTCGTGTTGATCGCGCCGCCCTACCTGCCGTTTCCCGCCGCGTGGATCGCGGCCAGCGTGGATTTGCGGTGCCTGCAAATCGTGCAGGCCAGCGAGGCCGATGCGCTGTGGGCCGTCGAACAATGCCTGCGCTCGGCCGCGTGCGCGGCGGTGCTGTGCTGGCCGCGGCAGGCGGATACCGCGACGTTGCGGCGCCTGCAGCTCGCGGCGGAAACCGGACAAACGACCGGTTTCATGTTGCGTCCCTCGCAAGCCGCAACCCAGGCGTCGATGGCGGCGGTGCGCATCGGCATCGAAACTGGTCCATCGCGGCTGCGGGTCCTGAAATGCCGCGGCGGCAATCCGCCGGTGCAGACGGTACCTTTTACGGCAATTGCCGCCTGATGGGACGCTGTCATGCAGTGGGCGTGCATTTCCTTTCCCCAACTCGCACTGGATGATGTGCTGCGACGACGCAGCGATGCCCCGGCGCCGCTGGTGTTGTTCGAAGGCGCGGGATCGCGAGCACGCGTATACGCCGCCAACACCGCGGCGCGGCATCACGGCCTGTCCGCTGGCCAATCGCTGACCGCCGCGCGCGCGTTGTATCCGCGCGTGAACGCGGTCGAATACGACGCGGCAGCGGTCGAGCGTTGCCACGATTTCCTGGCCGCGTGGGCGTACCGCTACAGCTCGCAGGTGTGCCGCACCTTTCCACAGGCCTTGTTGCTGGAAGTGCGCGCGAGTTTCCGCCTGTTCGGTGGTTGGGCGGCGCTGCACGCGGAATTGCGTCGCGATCTCGTCGCGTTGGGTTTCGAACACCGTATCGCCGCGGCGCCCAATCCGCACGCAGCGCTCGTGCTGGCGCGCGCACGCGACGGCTGCGCGATCGAGGATGAAGCGCACCTGCTGGATGCGCTGGGCATGTTGCCGGTGCAACGCAGTGGACTCGGCGCGGTGTGCGCGGAAAGCCTGCAACGAATGGGCTTGCGGCGGCTGCACCAGTTGTTCGTGTTGCCGCGTGCCGAGCTGGGCAAGCGCATCGGTGCGCAGGCCTTGCTGCACCTCGATCACCTGCGCGGCGCGGCCAGCACCGCGCTCGATTGCTACCAGCCTCCGGACGTGTTCGACCAGCGCATCGAGCTGCCATTCAACACCGTGTCGCACGAATCGCTGCTGTTTCCGCTGCGCCGCTTGCTGGGCGATTTCTCGGCCTTCCTCGCCGGCCGCGACAGCGGTGCGCAGCGTTTCACGCTGGCCTTCGAACACGAACGCGGCGTGCCCACCGAAATCTCCGTCGGCTTGCTGGCGCCGGAGCGCGATCCGGAACTGCTGTTCGCGATCGCGCGCGCGCGGCTGGATCGCACGCGCCTGCGCGAACCGGTATGCGGCTTGCGCCTGGTTTCCGATGAGCTGCCGCCGTTCACGCCGGCGCGCCGTGATCTGTTCGACACGCGCCCGCAGCGGGCCGTCACCTGGGACGCCTTGCGCGAGCGCCTGCGCGCACGGCTGGGCGAACACGCAGTGCATGGCTTGGCGTTGCATCCCGAGCATCGACCCGAGCGCGCGTGGCGGGTCGAAAACCCATCGCGCGGTACTCGTCACTTCCGCGGCGTGGATGAATCGTTGCCACCGCGTCCCACCTGGTTGCTCGCGCGGCCCATTCCGCTGCGCGAACGTGTCGCACGCGTCCTTGCCGGGCCGGAACGCATCGAAAGCGGCTGGTGGGACGGTGCCGACATGCGTCGCGACTACTACGTCGTCGAGACCGCCTCGCACCAGCGCGCGTGGGCCTTCCGGCCCGCGGGCGAAGGCGGGCCCTTCATGTTGCAGGGGTGGTTTGCGTGAACGTTTTTCACATCCCTGTGGCTGGATCCCGGCCAATCCCTGGCCGGGATGACGGGTTGCCGGGTTACGCCGAGCTTCACTGTCTCTCGGCCTTCAGCTTCCAGCGCGGCGCGTCGGTCGCGCAGGAGTTGTTCGAGCGCGCGGCGAAATTGAAATACGCTGCGCTCGCGATCACCGACGAAGCCTCGCTGGCCGGCATCGTGCGTGCGCTGGAGGCATCGCGGAAAACCAACCTGCGCCTGATCGTCGGCAGCGAAGTGCAGCTCGACGATGGCCCCAAGCTGGTGCTTCTCGCCGAGACCGCCAGCGGCTACACGCGGCTTTGCCAGTTGCTGACGCTGGCGCGGCGGCGTGCAGGCAAGGGCGCGTATCGACTTCTGCGCGATGATTTCGCGGGCGCCGCGAACGATGGATTGCTGGCGCTGTGGATTCCGAACGCATCCCCGGACACGACGGAAGGCGCGTGGGTCAGGCGCATGTTTCCGGAACGCGCGTGGCTCGCGGTGGAGTTGCATCGCGGGCCCGACGATGCCGCGCGGCTTGCACGGCTCCGCGCGATCGGCGCGGAACTCGGCATGCCGCTGGTCGCCTCCGGCGACGTGCACATGCACGTGCGCGGACGGCGCGCGCTGCAGGACACGCTGACCGCGATCCGCCACGGGACCACGGTGGACGAAGCCGGGTTCAAATTGTTTCCCAATGGCGAGCGCCATCTGCGCACGCGCCGCGCGTTGGCCGCGATTTATCCCGCCGACCTTCTGCAGGAAACCCTTCGCATCGCGGCGCGCTGCACGTTCTCGCTGGAAGAACTGCGCTACGAATACCCGCACGAACTGGTGCCGCGGGGCCGCACCGCGGCAAGCTGGCTGCGCGAACTCACCGAGGCCGGCGCGCGCAAGCGCTGGCCGGGCGGCGTGCCGGCCAAGGCGCGCACGCTGATCGAACACGAACTCGCACTGATTTCCGAGCTGCATTACGAATCCTATTTCCTGACCGTGCACGACCTGGTGCGTTTCGCGCGCGAAAAGAAAATCCTGTGCCAGGGACGCGGTTCCGCCGCCAACTCGGCGGTGTGTTACGCACTGGGCGTCACCGAGATCGATCCTGCGCGCATGCACATGCTGTTCGAACGCTTCGTGTCGCGCGAGCGCAACGAACCGCCCGACATCGACATCGACTTCGAGCACGAGCGCCGCGAGGAAGTGATCCAGTACGTGTTCCGCCGCTACGGGCGCGAGCGCGCGGCGCTCACCGCGGTGGCCAGTACCTATCGCGGACGCGGCGCGATGCGCGACGTGGCCAAGGCGCTGGGGCTGCCGCCCGACATGGTCGACCGGCTGGCGCGCTGCATGGACCACTGGGGCGGCACGCAAGGATTGGATGAAGTGTTGCGCGAACGCGGTTTCGATCCGGATGCGCCACTGCTGCGCCGCGTGATCGCGCTGACCACGCAGCTGATCGGCATGCCGCGGCACCTGTCGCAGCACCCCGGCGGTTTCGTGATGTCCGAACATCCGCTCAGCACGCTGGTGCCGGTGGAGAACGCGGCGATGGAGGGCCGCACCGTGATCCAGTGGGACAAGGACGACCTCGACGTGCTGGGCCTGTTGAAGGTCGATTGCCTCGCGCTCGGCATGTTGACCGCGATCCGCAAGACCTTCGACCTGCTGCGCGCATCCGGCCGGCGCGACATGGCGCTGGCCGACATTCCGGCCGAGGATCCGGCGGTGTACGACATGGTCGGCCGCGCCGACACCATCGGCGTGTTCCAGATCGAATCGCGCGCGCAGATGGCGATGCTGCCGCGCCTGCGGCCGAAATGTTTCTACGACCTCGTGATCGAGGTGGCGATCGTGCGGCCCGGCCCGATCCAGGGCGACATGGTGCATCCATACCTCAGGCGCCGGCGTGGCGAGGAACCGGTCGATTACCCATCGCCGCAGTTGCAGGCCGTGTTGGAGCGCACGCTGGGCGTGCCGCTGTTCCAGGAACAGGTGATGCAGATCGCGATCGTCGCGGCCGGCTATACGCCCGGCGAAGCCGACCAGTTGCGCCGTTCGATGGCGGCATGGAAGCGCCACGGCGGACTCGAACCGCATCGAGAACGACTCGCGCGCGGGATGCTCGCCAACGGTTATTCGCAAGCTTTCGCCGATCACCTGTTCGAGCAGATCAAGGGCTTCGGCAGCTATGGCTTTCCGGAATCGCACGCCGCGAGTTTCGCGCTGGTCACGTACACCAGTTGCTGGCTGAAGCGCCACGAGCCGGCGGCGTTCACGTGCGGGCTGATCAATTCCGCGCCGATGGGATTCTATTCGCCGGACCAGTTGCTGCAGGACGCGCGTCGGCACGGCATCCGCGTGTTGCCGGTGGACGTGCGCCACAGCGTGTGGGATTGCGTGCCGGAAATGCCGCGTGGCGCGCCGCAACCCGCGATCCGCCTGGGCTTGCGCATGATCCGTGGCTTTCCGGAAGGTGCCGCGAACGATATTGCATCGCAACGCGCACGCCAGCCGTTCCACGATGTGACCGATCTGTGTGTGCGCGCGGACCTGGATGCACGGCAACGCGCGTTGCTGGCCGACGCCGGTGCGTTGCGGGGGCTGGCCGGACACCGGCACCGCGCACGCTGGCGCATCGCCGGCGTTGAATCGCCGACGCCTTTGTTTGCGGACGCTCCAGCCGTCGCCGAAGTCGACGTCGCGTTGCCGTTGCCGACGCGTGCGGAAGACGTGCGTGCCGACTACGCGTTGACCGGCACCACGCTCGGCCCGCACCCGTTGTCGTTCCTGCGCACGTTGCTTGTGCGCAGGCGCTGCAGGCGCTCGGCGGAACTGAAGCGCTGCGGCAACGGCGCGCAGGTGCGCACCGCGGGACTCGTGACCTTGCGCCAGCGTCCGCAAACTGCCAGCGGCGTGATCTTCATGACGCTGGAAGACGAGGACGGCATGACCAACGTGGTGGTCTGGAACGACCTCGCGCAACGCCAGCGCCGCGAGCTGCTGGAATCACGCCTGCTCGCGGTGGAAGGCAAGCTCGAAAGCCGCCACGGCGTGCAGCACCTGATCGCGGAACGGCTGCAGGACTGGACGGCGCTGTTGGGAGAACTGGATACGCGATCGCGCGACTTCCATTGAGAATGCGCTGAAAGCTACTGCGCTCGACAGCTTGCGCGCCGGCGGTGCTCGCAATGCTCACGTACTGACGTGTACGCTCCGCTTGCTGCGCTCCGGCGTCGCGCAATCTGCCTTCGCTCGTTACGCTTTCAACGCATTCCCTCAACTGCGCCTCTTGATCGAGTGCGGGTCCGCGACCCGTTGCCGATACGTTGCATCGGTGCGATCGCGCTCACGCAGGATCACAGAGGTCCGCGTTCCGGAACAACGTCGTGTTGCGAAGCTAGTTTGCGCTGCGCGCGCGCACTTCCGCGAAGGTCCAGTCGCGCAGCAGCGTTCCATCCTCCCACACCGTTTCCAGTGCATCGTGCCATCCCGGGCCAAGCATCGAAGCGTTGCCCTCAATGGCGCCGTCCGGCAGCGCAACGGTCTTGAAGGTGCCGTGTTCGCGATGTCGCGCCAGCGTCAACCGGCCACGCTTGGAAGCCTTGGCGTGGTCGGTCACCGGGTCCTTGAACACGTCCCTCCATTGGCCGTCGATGCGCGCGGCGGAACATTTCAACGCGAACTTCTGGGTATCGCGGTCCAGCTTCTGCAGCAGCGCGCCGCCCATCCCGAAGGCGATGTTGTCGGCCGAATAACGCGCGTGGGTGATGCGTTCCAGGATCAGACGGATCGAATCGGGATTCACACCGTCGCCCTGGATCACGCGCACGTGGTTCAGCACGCGGTAGCCCTTCGAGTTCATCGTGCTGCCGAACGCGGCGTTCAACATGCTGAGCGTGCGGTGCACGACTTCGGCGGGGTCGCCGGAATCGGGACGCACCACCAGCGTCGCGCCGCTCGCGATCACTTCCTCGCGCAACGCGCCGCCCCACATCGCCTCGATCGCGTGGAACAAGTCATAGCTGTCCGACACGCACGCCACCACCGCGCCGGGTTTCGCGAACTGGCGCAGCATGTTGCGGTAAGCGTCGAGTTCATGTTCCTTGCCCCACGCGGTGATGGTGCTGTGCTCGGCCGCGGGAATCGAAAAACCCGCCATGGCCTCGCCGTAGTATTCGCGCGCCGCCAGCACCCCCAGCACCGTGTCGGTGCCCTGGAAGTTGACGAGGTGCGCCATCCCGCCCAGCGCCGCCGATTCCGCGCTGGATACACCGCGCGAACCGAAATCGTGCAGCTTGAACGGAATCTGTGCGGCTGCGTCGTCGCTGGTTGTGTCGAGGAACGTGCGGATCGTCTGCTTGACGTGCCAGCTGATGGTCGCGACGGTGACCGGATACCACACCCGCATCAGCAGCGTCTCGACGTACGACGGCACCCAGAAACAATCAGGGCAGGTGCTCTCGATCGTCATCAACGCCTGGTGTGTCGGCACCACCGTCCCTTCGGCGACGGCGCGGATGCGCAGCTGGAGTTTTCCGCCATGCGCATCCACGACATGCCGCCAGCCGGCTTCGTTGAACGGTTCGCCGTGGGCGCCGAAGAAATCCCGCGCCTCGTCGACCATCGCTGCCGTCACCGGTCTGGAAAGATATTCCTTCAGGATCGACTGCAAGCCGAAGAACAGCGTGCGCTCGTATTCGCCGCCACGGCTTTCGAGGTAGAAGAACGTGGCATCGACGCCCGGCGGATATTGCAGCCAGTGGCTGGCCTTGTAGCTGTCGGTGTTGAGGATGAGGTTGCGGGCGAGGTGCATGCGGGAAGCCGCCGGTCCGGCCGATCTGCCGAGTCCATCATTCTAGCGATCGTGGTTTGCAGGGGAGGGTGGACCGCCTAGAGCACTTTCGACTCAAGTGCTGACGAGAAGCCCCCCTTCAGCCCTTCGGGCAGCTTCCCCCGCATGCGGGAGAAGCGAAGCATTTCCTTCCCCTGCGCGTAGCGCGGGGGAAGGTGCCGAAGGCGGATGGGGGCGCTTTTCGTAACCATCAAAACCGAAATTGCGCTAACTCCCGCGTTTCCGCCGCGCGCGGCGCGTCGCCGGTTTGCGTGTGGTTCGCTTGCCCTCCGCCTTGGCTTCGCCCAACACCACCGTACCCGGGATGTGGCGCTTGCCCCAGCGCACGAACGCCAGCAGCACGTCGCCCAGGTCCTTGCCCTTGGATGTCAATGTGTAGGCATACCGCACCGGGCGCTGCTGGTACGGCGTGCTGGTGACGATGCCGGCGTCTTCGAGGCGCTTGAGGCGATCCGCGAGGATGTTGGTGGGAATGCGTTCCGGCGAATCCGCGAGCTCCCCGTAGGTGCGCTTGCCGTGCAGCAGGTCGCGCACCACCAGCAGCGACCACTTGTCGCCCACGATGTCGAGCGAATTGGCGACCGCGCAGGGCGAACGCGTGAAGGACTTGGTGGCAGCCATGCCGGATCCGAGTAACTTGCGAGTTGCAAGTCAGTATGCTACCGTCACTAATCACTTGCAAAATGCAAGTCACTGGAGCATTGCGATGTCAACGACCGTTCTTCCGCCGTCGACCGATTCCGCCGGGTTCAACGGCATCCGTCTCGGCGTCTTCCTCGTCCTCGCCATCTGGTTCGTGCTGGTCGTGGGGCTCGGCGCCCAGGGCGCCTTCCTCGGCAAGCCGGGCGTACCACCCATCGGCATGGCGATTGGCTTCACCGCACCGATACTGGTTTTCTTCGCGTGGTTGCGGCTGTCGCCCGCCTTTCGCGACTTCATCCTCACGCTCGACCTGCGCCTGATCGCGGGCATGCAGGCGTGGCGGTTCGCGGGCCTGGGCTTTCTGTTCCTGTATGCGTACAAGGTGCTGCCGGGTTTGTTTGCCCTGCCCGCCGGCCTCGGCGACATGGCGGTCGGCCTCGCCGCGCCGTGGATGATCCTTGGCCTTGCGCATGACCCGGACTTTGCAGCGAGCGCGGCGTTCATCCGCTGGAACCGGCTCGGCATCCTCGATCTCGTGGTCGCCCTCGGCCTCGGCGCCTCGATGGCCGTGGCGGCCCCGGGGACGATCGGCACCGCGCCCATGGCCACGTTGCCGCTGCTGATCGTCCCGGCATTCCTCGTGCCGCTGTTCCTGATGCTGCACGTTGCGGCGTTGATGCAAAGCCGACGGTTGATTCGGACCAGCATGTAGATCGGCGACGGCGCCGCGTTGCGATGCTGCACAACTGGGGGTTTGCTCGGCATGCCTGCGCGCCCATGGTGGGCGCCAGGCCGGCATTGCTGGCATGCTGACCACCATGCCGCTGCAGAATCGTGTCAATCCGTTCGGTGGTTTGGACGCCGTCTCCGCGCGCGGCGCGTGGCTCGGCAATCGCGGCATCATTCATGACGATCGCAAACAAATTGTCGCGCAGTGGCGCACGCAGGCGTGGATCACGTGCGAGCTGCATTTCCGTGGCGTCCGTCGCAGCGTGTTCAGTCCGCACACCTGGTCCGAACTGTTTTTCCTCGACGAAGCGACGGCCTTCGCGGCGGGACACCGGCCGTGCGCGTACTGTCGTCGGCAGCGCTACAAGGAATTCAAGCGCGCGTGGTGTGCCGCGAACGCCGGGCTGCTCGACGAGCCGGACCCGCGCGTGAGCGTGATCGACACACGCTTGCACGCCGAGCGGGTGACCCGACGAGGACGCAAGGTGACCTACATCGCGCGATTTGGCGATTTGCCGCCAGGCGTCTTCATCGCGCTGGACGGCGCCGCATGGTTGATCTGGCGAGGCCGGTTGTTCCCGTGGTCGCACCACGGCTACGGTCCGTCCCGGCCGGCCCCCGGCATGGACGTCCGAGTCGACGTACTGACCCCGAAGTCGATCGTCGCGATGTTCGACGGGGGATTCTGCCCGCAGGTCCACGAGTCCGCTTGCGGCTGACCGCGCACCGGTTTCGGGTCGGCCAAAAAATTGGCGAGGAGAAATGTTCTCCTCGCCACCATCAATATCCTAGCAGGGACGGGGCTTGCGGCAAGCCCCCGGTCGTGCTGTCCAATCGCCCGCTCAGACCTCGCCATCAGGCGATCGGGAGGTGCGAATGGGTTTGTCCTCATCGAAAAATGATGCTTCCGTAACCCGCGAGCATGACGTGGTCATCGCCGGCGGCGGCCCCACCGGATTGATGCTGGCGGGCGAGTTGAAGTTGGCGGGGGTGGACGTTGCCATCGTCGAGCGGCGCGGGAACCAGGGGCTCGCCGGCTCACGCGCGGGCGGCTTGCAAGCGCGCACGCTGGAGGTACTGGACCAGCGCGGCATCGTCGATCGTTTCCTCGCGGAGGGACAGGTCGCGCAGGTGAACGGGTTCGCCGGGGTCAAGTTCGACCTCGGCGGTTTCCCGACGCGCCATCCGTACGGACTCGGGTTGTGGCAAAACCACATCGAGCGCATCCTGGCCGGTTGGGTCGGCGGGCTTGGCGTGACGTACCTTCGCGGCCGCGACGTGACGGGTTTCGCGCAGGACGAACGCGGCGTGCGTGTCGATCTGTCCGGTGGCGGATCGCTGAGCGCGCAATTCCTGGTCGGTTGCGACGGCGGGCGCAGCACGGTGCGCAAGGCGGCCGGCATCGCGTTTCCCGGCACCGATGCCACCACCAGCAACCTGATTGCCGAAGTCGAGATGACCGATGCGCCGGAACTCGGCATCCATCATGGCGCGCTCGGCACGTACTCTTTCGGCAAGCGCGACTACGAAATCCGCGATGGCCGGATCATCTGGAAGGACGGCGGTCCGGTCCGGGTGATGGTGCCGGAACGGCAGCCGGACGCAACCCGCGAGCCGACGCTGCACGAGCTCCGCGAAGCGCTGGTGGCGGCGTGCGGCACCGACCATGGCGTGCACAGCCCGACCTGGATTTCGCGCTTCACCGACATGGCGCGGCAGGCCGCGCACTACCGTGACCGCCGCGTGCTGCTGGCCGGCGACGCCGCGCACGTGCATTCGCCGATCGGCGGGCAGGGCCTCAACACCGGCGTGCAGGACGCGGTGAACCTCGGCTGGAAACTTGCGCAGGTGGTGAAAGGCGCTTCACCCGACAGCCTGCTCGACAGCTACCACGCCGAACGTCACCCGGTCGGCGCGCGGGTGCTGCGCAACACGCTGGCGCAGGTTGCCTTGCAACGCAGCGACGATCATGCCGCGGCCGTGCGCGCGGTGGTGGCCGAACTGCTCGGCATGGACGAGCCGCGTGCACGCTTTGCGGCCATGACGAGCGGGTTGGACATCCGCTACGACTTCGGCGAGGGCCATCCGTTGCTGGGGCGGCGCATGCCCGATCTGGACATCGTTGTCGCGAACCGTGCCACGCGCGTGTTCGAGCTGATGCACGACGCGCGGCCGCTGCTGTTGAACCTCGCCTCGCGGGATGCCCTGCATGTCGCGCCATGGTCGGATCGCGTTCAACGCGTCGACGCGAAATACACCGGCGCGTGGGAACTTCCCGTGCTCGGCAAGGCCGAAGCACCGGCCGCGGTGCTGGTGCGCCCCGACGGACACGCCGCCTGGGTCGGCGACGGCACCGATGTCGGACTCGCCGACGCGCTCACGCACTGGTTCGGACCGCCTGCGAGCGCGTGACCGGCGTCAGGCCTGCGCTGCTTCCCAACGTGCAACGGGTGGTGACCGTGGGGCCGTGCAGCGACGACCTGGTCGATCCGGTCCGCACCGCGGCAACCTCGGCGCCGGATTCGGGTCGTCCGCGCTGTTTCGATGGCAGCACGAACCCTCGCGGCTGCGCCGGAGGATCGCCGACGGCCGGGGCGTGAACGCCGCGACGGCTACGTCCACTCATGAAACCTCGGTGAAAGGCAACTGGAGGATGCTGTGGGGTTGGTGCTGGAGGCGGTCCCGGCCGACGTGGGCCGGGCCAACCGGCGCGGACCATGACGGATCGACCAGGAATCGACGACAATATGCGTCGCGACTGCGAACTGGCGCGGACCATCGTCGCGGGTGTCGTATTGGTAACCGGACAGGGCTTCGCCCGCGTGGAACGGCAATGACCCAATCGATGATCAAACAGGCGGACTTCCTGCTGCGCGGCGGACGCGCCGGGGTGCTGCTGATCCACGGCCTCACCGGCACGCCCGCGGAAATGCGTTTCGTCGGGAAGGGACTCAATCGCGCAGGGTTCACCGTGTACGGCATGCAGCTTGCCGGCCATTGCGGCAGCGAAGCCGACCTCTTGAAAACCGGCTGGCGCGACTGGGCGCGCAGCGTCGTCGCGGGCGCCGACAAGTTGCGCCGCGAAGTCGACCACCTGTTCGTCGCCGGCCTGTCGATGGGCTCGGTGCTGGCGCTGAACCTCGCGATCGAAAAGCCTCAGTGGGTGGATGGCCTCGGCCTGTACGGCAGCACCTTCTTCTACGACGGCTGGACCATCCCGCGCATGGCGCGCTTGTCGTTCATGCTGCCGCTGGTGTGCGGCATGGGTTTTTTCAAGCAACGCCGCTTCATGGAAAGTTTCCCGTACGGCATCAAGGACGAACGCGTGCGGATGCGCATCGCCGGCGCGATGTTCGATGGCCAGAGCGAAGCCGCCGGCCTGCCCGGCAATCCGTGGCCGTCGCTGGCGGAGTTCCACAAGCTGGTCTGGCACGTGCGCCCGCGCCTGCAGGACGTGCGCGCGCCGGCCCTGATCATGCACGCGGCCGACGACGACATCGCCAGCGTGCGCAACGCGCGCCTGATCGAACGCCGTGTCACCGGCGCCACCGAAACCGTGCTGCTCAACGACAGCTACCACATGATCACCGTCGATGGCGAACGCGACAAGGTGATCGGGCGCTCGGCGGATTTCTTCACCCGCATCCTGGCCAACAGCCCGCTGCGCGTTTCCCGTCCGCGCATTTCCGCATCCGTTACGGCGGCGTGATCGCAACCACGGCGCTGCCTTCCCTCGGCGCCTTCGCGGCCGACGAAGGCGTGGCCTCGCCGCCGCAACCGCTGCGCCGACGGCCTGTTCGCGCGCTGCGACGGATTGGCGCGTCCTGATCGCGTCGACGGGACGCCGGTCGCCGTATTGGAACGGGTCCTAAGGAAAGGCAAAGCATGCACACGCACACTCCGGCGCGCCGGCAATGGTCGATGCCATCGATCGTCGCGTGGGCGGTCCTGGCCACGATCGAGACGCTGCAGCAGGTTGCGATGACAATGGCCGGCGCCAGGGTCGGGGTGTCCGGCGATCCGGCGGGTCGCGGAAAAGCCCCGGGATCGGCCGGCATCGTCGCTGGTATCCTGTTGCCGGGCGGCGATGCGCATTCCGCCCCGCCCGCGCCAGTGCGCCACGACGCCGAAGGGAACCCGCCATGAGCGACGATGTTCAACAAACCGTGTTTTCGATCATCGCCAAGGAAGCCGGCATCGACGAGGGCAAGGTCACGCTGGATTCGACCTTGAAGGATCTCGAGATCCCGTCGCTCGATGCGATCCAGATCATTTTCGAGATCGAGGACCACTTCAAGATCCAGATGCCGGATCGCGATCCGAACTTCGACACCGAATCGGTGAAGGGCCTGGTCGAAACGGTGGAAAAACTGTTGGCCGACAAGGCGGCAAAGCCGCCTGCACCCGGCGATTCCTCGCCTCCGGCACCGCCCTCCGCGTAAGCGTTCCGCCATGAGCCGTCGCGTCGCCATCACCGGGGTCGGTGCGATCTGCGCGCTAGGCCACGACGCGGACACGATCTGGCGGGGCATGCGCGAGGGTCGCAGCGCGATCGCGCCGCTCACGGGATTCGACGGCCAGGACATGCGGGTGAAAGTGGCCGCGCAGGTGCGCGACTTCGACCCCGCAAGCCATTTCGATTCCAAGAAACTCATCCTGCTGGATCGCGTTTCGCAATTCGCCCTGGTCGCCGCGCGTGAAGCGGTCGCACAGTCCGGCATCGATTTTTCGCAAGGCGAGCTTCGCCAGCGCAGCGCCTGCGTGATCGGCACCGGCACCGGCGGCGAGGTCACCAACGACGAATGCTCGAAACGCCTGTACGCGGAAGGCAACCCGCGCCTGCATCCGCTGTCGATCGTGCGCCGGATGATGAGCGCGCCGGCCTCGCAGGTGTCGATCGAGTTCGGCATCACCGGGCCGAGCTTCGCCGTTTCGAGCGCCTGCGCGTCCGCCAACCACGCCTTTGCGCAAGCCTTCGCGCTGGTGCGCTCGGGCGTCGCCGACGTGGCGCTGGCGGGCGGCACCGAAGCCTGCATCGTGCTCGGCGTGCTGCGCGCGTGGGAAGCCATGCGCGTGCTGGCCGACGACACCTGCCGGCCGTTCTGCAGGCAGCGTCGCGGGCTGGTGCTGGGCGAAGGCGCGGGCATGCTCGTGCTGGAAGACTTCGACCACGCGCGTGCGCGCGGGGCGGTGATCCTCGCCGAATTCGCGGGCGCCGGCATGAGCGCGGATGCCGGCGACATCGTGATGCCGTCCGACGTCGGCGCGGCGCGCGCGATGACGGCGGCACTGCGCGACGCGCAACTCGCACCGGAAGACATCGACTACATCAATGCCCACGGCACCGCGACGCCCGCCAACGATCCCACCGAAACCCGCGCGATCCACGCGGCGTTGGGCGGGCATGCGAAAAGTGTCGCGGTGTCGTCGACCAAATCCGTGCACGGCCACGCGCTCGGCGCCGCCGGCGCGCTGGAAATCGTCGCCGCGCTGGGTGCGCTGCGCGAGAACGTGCTGCCGCCCACCGCGAACTTCCTCGACCCCGATCCGGAGTGCGATTTGGACTACGTGCCGAACACCGCGCGCGAGCGCGAAGTGCGCGCGGTGCTGTCCAACGCGTTCGCGTTCGGCGGATTGAATGCCGTGGTGGCGCTCAAGCGCGCGCAGTAACTCGTCATGCCATCGCCGGCCCGCACCCGGCTTTATCCCCTCTCCCTTCGGGAGAGGGTGGTCCGCAGCGCCGGGTGAGGGTTCGCTCTTGCGAGATCCTTTCGACATCCCTGTCTTGATTCCGCGCGCCTCCAAGGCACGCGGGTGACTTTTGTTTCGGCAAAAGTCACCAAAACCACTGCGCCGAGCATGACGATCTCGCCGACGTCGTGTCGGCTCGATTCCCCTGCGCTTCTCGCCGATCGCGCGCCGGCGCGAACTCGGCCATCCATGGCATCGAACACGCGCGCCTTGCTCGCGCGATCGGCTGCAATGCTCGGCGTCATGCAACGGCGCGGAAAAGCTCCGCTCAGACTACGGCCATCCATGGCCTATCTCTGGCCATCAGACAGGCGATACCCGTGCAACGGTTAACCGAGTGGGCGAAACTACTTCAATGGTCAGTCGCCGGCAGGAATGCCCACCCCACCAGACCAACACACTTTCGGAGATCTACATGGCACGAGCTTGGCATTCGATCACCGAGAAGCAGTTCAACGAACTTCTTCGCCTGTCACGCATGTATCGCCGAGAAGCTCACCGTTGTATCGAGGCGCAGGCATACTTGGCAGGCTGTGTAGTCGCTGGTTCCGCTCTTGAAACTGCTCTCACCGCCATTGTTCACCTGTATGCGAACAAGGTTGAACACGCCGGCTTTGCGGCTCAGCGTAATGGCTCTGCCAAACGCCTGCTCGACTGGAACTTGTCCGACTTGCTTAACGCCTCAAGCGGAATGGGATGGTTGCCTCGAGCTCTGGAAAAAGGCGCTGACTGGTCTGACCGCAGGGCGAAGGTCGGCGACTACGCAGATGTGCTGCGACAGATTCGGAACCTGGCCCACCCGGCCCGATATCTGCAAGATCAATCACCTTCACGCATCACCCGCAAGCACGCCGAATTCTCGCTCGAAGTGCTTGACGCTGCAGTGAGCCACCTCGCCGCCGTGGTGAATTCCTCTTTATTCACGCAACTCAAGCGAAGAGAACTCGTGGCTCGAAAGCGCGAACATTGAACCGTGAACTACTGCTAGCGCGTAGGGCGCGATGAACGCAGTGAATCCCGCCGGTTGAACCCGAAGGCGGGTTGCCACCCTCCCTGCTTCAAGTGCAGGCCATGGATGGCCGTGTCGAAGTGAGGCTCGCGCCGTTGCATGACGCCGAGCATCGCAGCGCCAAGCGGGAGCAAGGCGCGCATGTTCGAGCGCAGGGATGCGCGAGTTCGCGCCGGCCCGCTTGGCGCGAGAAGCGCAGGGAAGTCGAAACAACAGGATGTTGTTAAGCCGTCATGCCCGGCGCAATGGCTTTGGCTACTTTCGCCGTAACGAAAGTAGCCCGCGCGCCTTGGAGGCGAGCGGAATCAAGACATGGATGTCGCGCTCTTGCAGAAACAGCGCACTGCGCGCGCGACACCCTCATCCGCCCTGCGGGCACCTTCTCCCGCAGGCGGGAGAAGGAACTTAAGATAGGGCTCGCCGAGCGCTACTGCTGCGCCAGCCACTCGTCATCCGAACCTTCGTTGACGCCCTCGAACAGGAAGGTCGAGAGGTAGCGTTCGCCGGTGTCGGGCAGCATCGCGAGCAGTACGGAGCCTTGCGGTGCCCCTTTCGCGACTTCCAGCGCGGCGGCGACGGTGGCGCCAGAGGAGATGCCGCAGAAGATGCCTTCCTGCTGCGCAAGGCGTCGTGCGGTGTCGCGCGCCAACACTTCGTCGATCGGAATGATCTGGTCGGCGATGGTGCGGCTCAGGACTTTCGGCAGGAAATCCGGCGTCCAGCCCTGGATCTTGTGCGGGTGCCATTCTCCGCCGGCGAGCAGCGATGCGTTGGCGGGTTCGGTCGCGATTACCTTGATGTCCGGCCGCGCGAGTTTCAGCATTTCGCCGGCGCCGGTGATGGTGCCGCCGGTGCCCCAGCCGCTGACGAAATAATCCAGCCGCGAGCCTGCGAAGTCGCGCAGGATTTCCGGTCCGGTGGTATTGCGGTGCCAGGCCGGGTTGGCTTCGTTCTCGAACTGGCGGGTCAGGAACCAGCCGTGCTTCTTCGCCAGCTCCTCGGCCCTGCGCACCATGCCGCCGCTGCGATCGGCCGCGGGCGTCAGGATCAGTTTCGCGCCATAGGCGCGCATCAGTTTGCGACGTTCGATCGAGAACGAATCCGACATCACCGCGACGAACGGATAACCACGCGCGGCGCACACCATCGCCAGCGCCACGCCGGTGTTGCCGGAGGTCGCCTCGACCACGGTTTGTCCCGGTTTCAGCGCACCGCGTTGTTCGGCATCCAGGATCACCGCGATCGCGAGGCGATCCTTGACCGAGCCGCCGGGATTGAACGATTCGACCTTGGCGTACAGGCTGACGTGCGCAGGTGCGATGCGGTGCAACTTGACGATCGGCGTGCCGCCGATGGTGTCGACGATGCTTTCGTGCAGGGACATGGCGGCCTGGCCTCGGCTGTCGCGGAACGGGTGCCAAGCGTAATCCCCGCTTCGGCGCGCGTGGTTGGAAATCCGTTATCGGCGGGGCCGGGGCGTCAGGCGACCTGCCGCACCGACTCCGTCGGGAAGGAGCGATCGAGCCAGTCCGGCACCGGGATGCCCTTCGAGCGCAGGAACGCCGGGTTGAACAGTTTCTTCGCATAGCGCGTACCGGCGTCGGCCAGCACGGTGACGATGACATGGCCGGGGCCGAGTTCGCGCGCGAGCCGGATCGCGCCGGCGATGTTGACGCCGGATGATCCGCCCAGGCACAAGCCTTCCTCGATCAGCAGCGCGTGCAACAGCGGTACCGATTCGCAATCGGGGATGCTGTACGCGGTGTCGACTTGCGCGCCTTCGAAATTGGCGGTGATGCGGCTGGAGCCGATGCCTTCGCTGATCGAATTGCCCTCCGCCACGAGTTCGCCGCGGTTGATGAAATTCGCCAGTGCGGAACCCGCCGGGTCGGACAGTGCGATGCGCACGTTCTTCCTGCGCGCCTTCAGTCCGGCCGCGACGCCGGCCAGCGTGCCGCCGGTGCCGGCCGCGCATGTGAAACCGTCCACCGCGCCGTCCGTCTCGTTCCAGATTTCGATCGCGGTGGTGGCGGCATGGAAGTCGCGGTTGGCGGTGTTGTCGAACTGGTTGGCGAACCACGCACTGCCGGGTTCGTGTGCGTTCCAGGTGTCGGCCAGCGCGCGTGCGGTATGCACGTAATGCTTCGGATCGCTGAACTTCGCGGCAGGCACCAGCCTCACCTCGGCGCCGGTCAGGCGCAGCGCGTCGATCTTTTCCGCGCTCTGGGTTTCCGGCATCACGATCACGCTGCGATAACCGCGGCTGGCGCCGAGCAGCGCGAGGCCGATGCCGGTGTTGCCGGCGGTGCCTTCGACGATGGTGCCGCCGGGACGCAGCAGGCCGCGCCGTTCGGCATCGGCGAGCAGGCCCAGCGCGGTGCGATCCTTGATCGAACCGCCCGGGTTCAGCCATTCCGCCTTGCCGAGGATCTCGCAGCCGGTCGTCTCGGACGCGCGCCGCAGGCGAACCAGCGGCGTGCGTCCGACGGTGGCGGCGAAATCGGCGCGTGCGTGGATCATGCCGCCGGCACCTCGGTGTAACGCAGGTACGGTTTGACCTTGCGCAGCTTGCCGAACTGTTTTTCGGCGTCGGCGTCGGCAAGTTTCGGTGACACCACGACGTCGTCGCCCGGCTGCCATTCCACCGGCGTCGCGACCGGCAGGCGATCGGTGAGCTGCAACGCGTCGAGCGTGCGCAGGATTTCGTCGACGCTGCGGCCGACGCTCGGCGGATAGGTCAGGGTGGTGCGCACCTTGCGTTGCGGGTCGATGAAGAACACCGACCGCACCGTCACCTTGGGATCGGCCTTGGGGTGGAACATCCCGTACAGCTTGGCGACTTCGAGGTCGGGGTCCGCGAGGATCGGATAAGTCACTTCGGCCCCGCCGACCTCGGCCACGTCCCGCGCCCAGCGCTTGTGGTCATCGACCGGATCGACCGCGAGGCCCAGCAGCTTGGTGCCGCGCCGGTCGAACTCGACCTTGCGGCGCGCGAACGCGCCGAGTTCGGTGGTGCAGATCGGTGTGAAATCCTTGGGGTGCGAGAACAGCACGACCCAATGGTCGCGTGCGTAGGCGTTGAAGTGCAGCGATCCCTGGGTGGAATCGAGGGTGAAGTCGGGGGCGGTTTCGCCGAGTTGCAGGCTCATGGTGGTTTCCTCGTTGCGATGATGGAGCTGGATGGAAAACAATGCTTCAAGCGGCGCGGGTGATGGCGCCAGTTTCGGTCGCGTCGCGGCGACATCGTTCGGCGAGCGCGGCGTGCGCCGCGACTTCGCCGATGATCGCGATCGCGGGGGCGTGGATGGCGTGTTCGCGTGCGAGCGCGGCCAATCCGGCGAGCGTCGTGGCCAGCACGCGCTGGTTCGGCAGCGTGCCGTTTTCGATCACGACGCACGCTGTGTCCGGTGGGCGCCCGTGCCGGATCAGTGTCTGCGACAGCGACGGCAACTCGCCGGCACCCATGTACACGGCGAGCGTGTGTTCGCCGACGGCGTACCCGCGGTGATCGATGGGGCGGTTGCCGCGTGCGGCCAGCAAGGTGACGCCGTGTGCATGGCGCCGATCGGTGAGCGCAACGCCCGCCGCCGCGGCGCAGCCGAGCGCGGCGGTGATGCCCGGGATCACTTCGTGCGGAATCGCGTGTGAGCGCAGGAAATCCAGTTCCTCACCGCCGCGTCCGAACACCAGCGGATCGCCTCCCTGCAGGCGCACCACCCGTTGGCCGGCGTGCGCGTGCTTCAGGAAGAGTGCGTGGATGCGCGCCTGGGTAGCGTCGTGGTCCTCGCCCACATGCTTGCCGACATCGACGCGTTCGGCATCGCGACGCGCGAGTTCGAGGATGCCGGCACCGACCAGGCGGTCGTGCAGGATCAGGTCGGCATCCTGCAGGGCGCGCAGCGCTTTCAGCGTCAGCAGGCCCGGGTCGCCCGGACCCGCGCCGACCAACGCGACGCTGCCATGCCGCGGTGCGTCGGCGTCATTGGCGAGCGCGGCTTCGAAAGCCGCCTGCGCGCCGGCGTGGTCGCGTGCGCGCAGCAGGTGCGGAACGTCGCCGTCCAGCAGACCCTGGAAAAAACGCCGGCGCCTGCCCGGCTGCGGATGGCGCCAGCGAATGCGCGCGCGTTCGCGGGCGAGCAGACGGGTCAACGCATCCAGCGACTCATCCAGTTCCGCTTCGAGGCGCTCGCGCACGCGTCGCGCCAGCACCGGCGCGGCGCCGCCCGTGGAAATCGCGACCTGCAAATGCCCGCGCCGGACCCGCGCCGGCACATGGACGCTGGAAGCCGTGGCATCATCGACGGCGTTCACGAAGATGCGGCGTGCGTGCGCGGCCTCGGCCACGTTGCGATTGAGCGTCGGATCACGGCTGGCGGCAACCACCAGCCAGACGTCGTCGAGCCATGCAGGGTCGAACGCGCCTTGCAGCCAGCGCACGCGACCCGAGTCGATCCATGCACGCAGCACGGGTTCCGGCGCGTCGGCGACAACGGTTACCGCGGCGCCGGCTTCCAGCAGCATGGCGCCCTTGCGCCGCGCCACCGCGCCGCTGCCGACCACCAGCACGCCGCGACCGCGCAGATCCGCGAACAGCGGCAGCAACGGCGGCGTGGATTCGGGTGACGGGCGCGAAGACATGCCGACAGTCTGCGCGCGGCTCCATGCGGGCGGAAATGCGCATCGGGACCGCCGTCATGCGCTTGCGTTATAAGTCGATATGGACGTCTGGACGTCCATATGCTAGCCTCGCTGCATTGTTTGCCGGGCAACCGGCCGGTTGCCGAGGAAGCCTCCCGATGAATCCGAAACGTGCCGCGATGGGTTGTCGTCGGCCCGAGGTGCGCTGCACCGCGCGCGCGCCGTGTCAAACTGTGGGCGCTTCAGGGAACCTTGGATGACCCTCAACCAACTCCGCTATCTCGTCGCGATCGCCGACTCCGGCCTCAACATCACCCTTGCCGCCGAGCGCGTGCATGCCACCCAGCCGGGACTGTCGCGGCAGATCAAGCAGCTCGAGGACGAACTCGGCTTCCTGCTGTTCACCCGCAAGGGCCGCAGCCTGACCACGCTGACGCAGGCCGGCGAACACGTGCTGGTGCACGCGCGCCGCCTGCTCGACGAAGCCGCCAACATCCGCGCGCTGGCCGCCAACCAGCGTGGCGAGCGCAAGGGCAGGCTGACGCTGGTCACCACGCATACCCAGGCGCGCCACGTGCTGCCGGAAGCCATTGCCGCCACGCGACGCGAGTTTCCGGCGGTGAGCATCCGCCTGCATCCTTCCGACGAAGGCGAAATCCTCGCGCAACTTGCGCATGGCGGCGATGATCTCGCGGTGATCAGCACCAGCGGCGCGGTGCCCGGCGCGGGCGTCGCGGTGCCGCTGTACCGCTGGCGGCGCGTGGTGCTGGTGCCGTCGGGGCACGCGCTTGCGAGGCGCACGAAACCGCCGGGCTTGCGCGATCTCTCGGCGCTGCAACTGGTCAGCTACGAATCCTCGCGCAAGCCGGAATCGTCGCTGCGGCGCGCCTTCGACGCGGCGGAACTGCCGCTGCAGCTGGCGATGACCGCGCACGACGCGGACCTCATCAAGACCTACGTGCGGGCCGGTGTCGGCGTCGGCATCCTTGCCGAGATGGCGGTTGCCGAGGACGAAACCGACCTGCGCGTGCTGGATGCGCCGCCCGAATTGCCCGAGTGCATCACCTGGGCGGTGCTGCCGCGCGGCCGGGTGCTGCGCGACTACGCGTTGCGCCTGTTGCGCGAATTGGCGCCGCAGATCGACGCGATCGACCTGCGTCGCGTGGTCGCCGGCAACGCCGAACCCGCATGGCCCGAACCGCCGACCTGGCGCGAGTTGCACCGCGTGCCCGCGTAAGGAACCACTGAAGAATCGTCGCGAGCGAAGGCAGATTGTGAGTCGCCGGAGCGCAGCAAGCGGAACGTACTCGTCAGTACGTGAGCATTGCGAGCACCGCCGGCGCGCAAGCTGCCGACTAAACCGGCAGGATTGCCGGTTTGAACGCCGCAGGCGGCCCGAAGGGCGAGCCACATGGATGTGGCGAGTAGCGCAGCAGATTATTCAGTGGTTCCCCTGCTTGCGGGCGGGAACCCCTGCAGCGGCACCAGCGACATCAGCTTGCCCATGTCGAGGTATTGCAGCAGCGCGCCCATGCCTTGTGCGACATGCGGTTCGGTCACGAGGCCGGTGACGGCCCAGCGGCCCCATGCCTCGAACGCCGATTCGACCGCCGCCGGGCCTTCGAACATCAAGGCCTGCTGCACCGGCTGGCTGCAGGACTGCACCAGCAGGTCGGTGACCAGCGTACCGGTTTTGCGGTTGATCGCGTCGCGCTGCGCGGGCGTGATCGCGGCCATCGACGCGACGTCCGGGTCGAGCGCCATCGTCGCGAATACCCAGCGCAGCGCGACCCCGCGGTCGGCGGGCGTGGTCGAGCGGATCAGGCATTGCGACAGCGTGTCCGCGTAGGCGCCCGCGTGCGCCGGCACGGACCAGAGCGGCGCCGATCCCAGCGCGGCGAGCAGCAACAGTGTGCGACGCATGACTTGTCCCGTGGATGGCGATGAACGTGGGACCACCCGGGCCGCGCGGGGTTCAGGCCACCGCCAGCGGATATGAACCGAGGATCGTCACCTGCGCCGCGAAATCGCCCAGTTCCGCCAGTGCGTCGGCGAGCGGCGATTCCTGGACGTGGCCGCTGACGTCGATGAAGAACGCGTACTGCCACTTGCCGGTGTGCGAGGGCCGCGATTCGATCCGGTTCATGCTGATGCCGTGCCGCGCCAGCGGCTCCAGCACGCGGTACAACGCGCCGGGCTGGTCGCGCACGAACACCAGCAGCGAGGTGCGGTCGTTGCCGGACGGCGGGAACAGCGCGCGCCCGATCACCAGGAAACGCGTGGTGTTGTCGGTGCGATCCTCGATCGGTCCCGCGACGATCTGCAGGCCGTACACGTGCGCCGCGCTCTCGCCCGCGATCGCGGCGGCATCGTCCGACTTGCGTGCGCGTCGCGCCGCTTCGGCGTTGCTCGACACCGCCTGCAGTTCGGCCCTGGGCAGGTTCTGGCGCAACCAGCCGCGGCACTGCGCCAGCGATTGCGGATGCGACATCACGCGTTCGATGTCTTCGACGTGGCCGCCGCGCGACAGCAGGTACTGGTGCACGTGCAGTTCGATTTCGCCGCAGATCTTCAGCGGCGAACCGAGGAACAGGTCGAGCGTGGACTGGATGGTGCCCTGTCCGGAGTTCTCGACCGGCACCACCCCGAAATCGGCGCGGCCGTCGGCGACCTCGTCGAACACCTCGGCGATGCTGGCCAGCGGAAAACCTTTCGCCGAATGGCCGAAGTGCTTGAACACGGCTTGCTGCGAGAACGTGCCCTCGGGACCCAGGTAGCCGACCTTGAGCGGTTCCTGCTGGGCCAGGCAGGCCGACATGATTTCGCGGAACAGCCGCACCAGCACTTCGTCGGCGAGCGGCCCGGCGTTGCGGTCGACCACCCGGCGCAACACCTGCGCCTCGCGCTCGGGCCGGTAGTAATCGACGGCGGCGGCGAGCTTGCCCTTGGCGCGGCCGACTTGCTGGGCCCAGCCGGCGCGCTCGGCGATCAGGGCCTGGATCTGGCGGTCGATGCCGTCGATCTCGGCGCGCACCGCGGACAGGTCCGGTTTCGGGGCGGACGGCTTTTCCCCGTCGCGCCGCTTCGATTTTGCCCTGGGTGGCGTCCGCCTGGATTTGCCGGCCATGCTGGTTCTCCGCGCGGAAACGGCCAGCTTGCCTGCGTCGCTGTCATCGCGCAAGCGTTTGGACGTCCATTTGCCGCGGATCGTGCAGGCCGCATTCGCGCTGCAACCCAAAGAAGCGGGTGTCCTCGTCGCGCATGCCGGGTTCCCAGCGGCGCGTGGTGTGGGTGTCGCCGATCGACACGTAGCCTTCGTGCCACAGCGGGTGGTAGGGCAGGTCGTGGCGGTGCAGGTAACGCCACACGTCGTGGTCGCGCCAGTCGGCGATCGGGTGCAGTTTCCAGCGACCGTCGCGCAGTTCCAGGAAATCCGCGTGCGCACGGCTGGCGGACTGGCTGCGGCGGATGCCCGCGATCCAGGTCCGCACGCCGAGTTCCGCGAGCGCGCGTTGCATCGGCTCGAGCTTGCGCAGCCGGTTGTAGCGCTCGATGCCCTCGCGACCCTGTTCCCACAGGCGCCCGAAGCGCGCCTCCATCCACGCGGTGCCGATTTCCGGCCGGTACACCTTGAGGTTGAGGGCGAGGCGATTGCGCAATTCGTCGATGAACCGGTAGGTTTGCGGGAACAGGTAGCCGGTGTCGATCAGGACCACCGGGATGTCGGGCCTGAGCCGCGTGACGAGGTGCAGCGATGCCGCGGCTTGCGCGCCGAAGCTGGACGATAGCGCGTGTTCGCCGGACAGCGTGCGCAGGCCCCATTCGATGCGTCGTTCCGCATCCAGCGAGCCCAGCCAGCGGTTGAGTTCGGCCAGCGCCTCGGGCGATTGCGCGGCGGTGATCGGATCGGGCACTGAGCCGCCGATTCCTCGACGAGAAAACGGTGGCGCGGGATCGGCGGCACGTGCTCCCTCACCCGGCCCTTCGGGCCACCCTCTCCCGCTCGCGGGCGAGGGGGAATCGGTGTGACCTTCGGTCACGGCATCCTTCGGGGTCATGCGGTGGCCTCGTGTGGCAAGGGTGGCGTCGCGACGCCCGCGCGCGCCAGGAAATCGCCGAAGCGTTCGCCGGTTTCGCGCCCGGCCGCGAAGCGCGTGAACAGCGTGTCCAGTTCGGCGAGGATTTCGGATTCGACGATGTTCCCGCGATGCAACGCATTCAGGCGCTGGCCACGGTGGTCGCCGCCGAGCATCAGGTTGTAGCGGCCAGGCGCCTTGCCGATCAGGGCGATCTCGGCAAGATACGGCCGCGAGCAGCCATTCGGGCAGCCGCTGACGCGCAGGTCGATCGGTTCGTCGTGCAAGCCGTGCGCGTCGAGCAATCCCTGCACCTTCGGCAGGAAATCCGGCATCCAGCGCTCGGCTTCGGCCATCGCGAGGCCACAGGTCGGCAAGGCGACACAGGCGACCGCGTCGAGCCCCAGGCGCGTTTCGGTGCGGTGCAACGCCAGGTCGTGTTCGCAGGCGACCGCGTCGATGCGTTCGCGCAGGTTCGCGGCGACTCCCGCGATGAAGGCGTTCTGGTTCGGCGTCAGGCGGATTTGCGCCGCCGGCGCCTGTTCAGCCAGCAGTGACGCAATGGCGCGCATGCCGGTCTGGCGCGCGACGCCATCCTTGTCGTGCACGCGCCCGAACGGAATGCGCAGGCCGAGGTGCCAGCGGCCGTCTTCGCCCTCGCGCCAACCAAAACGATCGCCGCGCTGCGTGAATACGAAGCCGCGCGCGGGCTGCAGCACGAATCCGGCGCGCCGTTCGATCTCGGCCTTGATCCAGTCGAGTCCCTTGTCGTCGACGGTGTACTTGAAGCGCGCGTGCTTGCGCTCGCCGCGATCGCCGTGGTCGCGTTGGGTGGTGAGCGCGGCTTCCGCGAGCGGGGTCGCCTGGTCGGGTGTGATGAAGCCGATCGGGCTTGCGAGTCGCGGATAGGTTCTGGCGTCGCCGTGGCTGGCGCCCATGCCGCCGCCGACCAGCACGTCGTAGCCGGCGAGTTTGCCGTCCTCGACGATGGCGACGAGACCCACGTCCTGCGAGTACACGTCGATGTCGTTCTCGGGCGGCACCGCGAAGCCGATCTTGAATTTGCGCGGGAGATAGGTGTCGCCGAGCAGGGGCTCGGCTTCGTTGCCGTCGGTCGCCGGTTCGTCCAGCCAGGTTTCGAACCACGCGCGCGACTTCGGCCGCAGGTGCGACGACAAGGCTGATGCCTGCGCGAACACTTGCGCATGCAGGCGCGACAGCAGCGGGTTGACCGCCGCGGCCACGTTGCGGTTGTCGTCGCCACAGGCGGCGATGGTGTCGAGCCCCGAAGCGTGGATCGCTTGCGCGGCTGCGCGCAGGTTGCGTTTTTCGATGCCGTGCACCTGGATCGTCTGGCGGGTGGTCAGACGCAACCCGCGCGTGCCGTAACGCGACGCGGCGGCATCCATCGCCAGCCACTGCGCGGGCGTCAGCACGCCGCCGGGCAGGCGCAGGCGCAGGAAGAACGAATAGTCGGGTTCGAGTTTCGCCAGCCTGCGCGCCTCGCGCACGTCGCGGTCGTCCTGCTGGTAGCCGCCGTGGAACTTCAGCAGTTGCACGTCGTCCGCGCGCAGCGCGCCGGTGACGGGATCGGCGAGGCTTTCGCGCAGCGTGCCGCGCAGATGGCGGCTGTCGCGCTTGATGCGTTCGAGGTCGGAGGGCTCGTTCATCAGTAGATGTCCCGCGCATGGCGGTGCGAATCGCGCAGGGCCGCGAGGTACTCGTCGGCCGCTTCCGGTGTGCGCGCGCCGTGCTCGGCGATCACGGCGCGCAAGGCCGCTTCCACGTCGCGCGCCATGGCGGTCGCGCCGCACACGTACAGGTGGGCGCCGTTTTCCAGCCAATCGAACAGTTCACGGCCGTTCTCGCGCAGACGTTGCTGCACATGGATTTTTTGCTCCTGATCGCGCGAGAACGCCAGGTCGAGTCGTTGCAGCGAACCGTCGTTCAACGCCGCCTGCCATTCGGTCTGGTACAGGAAATCGCTGCGGAAATGCGGGTTGCCGAAGAACAGCCAGTGGCGTCCGCGTGCGCCGGATCCGGAACGTTGTTGCAGGAACGCGCGAAATGGCGCGACGCCGGTGCCGGGGCCGATCATGATGATGTCGCGATCCGGGTCGGTCGGCAGCCGGAAGCGTTCGTTGCGTTCCAGGTACACCTCGATCGACCCGCCTTCGACACGCGTGGCCAGCCAATGCGAGGCTGCGCCCCAGCGCGTGTCGGGGCCGCTCGTGCATTCGACGTGGGCGACGGTGAGGTGCACCTCATCGCCGACCACCGCACGGCTGGACGCGATCGAATACAGCCGCGGCGCGAGCGGGCGCAGCGCAGCGACCAGTTGCTCGCCCGACCACTCGACTGGATACCGCCGCAGCAGGTCGATGGGCTGCTGCGTCGACAGCAAGGCGCGCAGGGCTTCGCCCTGCCCGGGCTGCAGCAGTGACCGCAACGCCGTGTCGCCGTTGCGCGCCGCCAGCGCGTCGACGAACGGGCGGGCAAGACGGGTGAGCTCGCGTTTCGTGAGCAGCCATTCGCGCAATGGGTGCGTGTCGCCCGCATGCGCGATCTCGGCGCCGCCATCGAGGTGCAACGACTCCAACACGGCTTCCACCAGCTCCGGCGGATTGCGTGGAAGCACGCCCAGTGCGTCGCCGGGCTCGTAGTCGAACCCCGCCCCGCGCAGGTCGAGTTCGATGTGACGTACATCCTTGCTGCTGTCTGTCGCAGTGATGCGCTGGTTGGCGAGCACCTCCGCGGCAAATGGACGCGTCGGCGACCAGGTCGATTCCGCGGGCTCGGCGTGCGGGCGCAATGGCGTGACGTTGGTTGGAATGGCCGGCACCCGCAGCGCATCGCGCGCCGAATCCAGGGCCCGCCGCGTCCACGGTTCGGCAATCGTTTCGATGTCGAGGTCGGCGGCAGCGAAGTCGAGCAGGCGGTTTGCACCCAGCTCGGCGAAGCGCGCGTCGAGCTTTTGCCCGGTCACGCAGAACTGCGGATAACCGGAATCGCCGAGGCCCAGTACCGCGTACGACAGCGATTCGAGCTTGGGTGCGCGGCGTCCGGACAGGAAATCCACGAAGCCGCGCGCATCGTCGGGCGGATCGCCATCGCCCTGCGTGCTGATCACGACGTACAGCCAGCGTTCCTTCGCCAGCTCGCGCAGCGGATAGGCGTCGGCGCGCAGCACCCGCACGTGCAACCCCGCGGCCTCGAGCTGTCGCGAAAGCTGCTCGGCGACTCGCTTCGCGTTGCCGGTCTGGCTGCCATACACGATCGTCAGACGCGTGCCCGCTTCCGGTTCCGAGCGCGGTTCCGGTTGCGCCTCGGCCGGCGGGGCAAGCTTGCCGGCCAGCCCCGCGGCGTAGCCGGACAGCCACCACAGGCTGATCTCATCCAGCCCTTCGACCAGCGACGACAGGTGTTGTGCCCGATCTTTCGGCAACGGCAGGCGCGGCAGGGTTGCGCTGGCAGGCATGACGGGAACGGCGTGCGGCGGCGGAGGCTGCAAGGTACGCCGCGCATGTCGTTCCGCGGAAAGGATGGACTGCTATGCGCTTATGCTTCGGCGCGCATGACGCCGCCCCCGATGCCCTGCACGGGGACGCCGCATTGCGGACACGACCAGTCAGGCGGTGCGCGCGAGCTCCGCGGCGACCCGTTTCGCCGCATCGAGCGTCGCGGTCACGTCGGCATGCGTGTGCGCGGTCGACACGAACAGGTTCTCGTAGGCACCGGGATGGAACAGCACGCCCTCGCCGAGCATGCCTTCCCACCAGCGCCGGAAGGTGTCCTGGTCGGCGTGGCGTTCGGCGTCGCGGTAGTTGTGGATCGGCCCCTTCGCGAACCACACCTGCATCAGCGGGCCCAGGCCCACGACGTACGCGGGCAGGCCGGCGTCTTTCAGGATCTTGTCCAGTCCGAGCCGCAACGCATCGGAGACCGCGTCGAGCCTTTCGAACACGCCCGGTGCCGCCAGTTCGTCCAGCGCCGCGTTGGCGGCCGCGATGGCGATGCCGTTGGCGCTGTAGGTTCCGGCCATCGAAACCTTGCCGCGGGCGACCAGCGCCATGATGTCGGCGCGCCCGCCCAGCGCCGCGACCGGGAAGCCGCCACCGATGCCTTTCGCGAATACCGACAGGTCGGGCTTGATGCCGAGTCGCCCTTGCGCGCCGGCGAGGCCGAGGCGGAAACCGGTGATGACCTCGTCGAAGATCAGCACGACGCCGTGACGCGCGGTCAGCTCGCGCATCGCTTCGAGGTAACCCGGCCGCGGCAGGATGCAGCCGGTGTTGCACATCACGGGTTCGGTGAGCACCGCGGCGATATCGTTGCCTTCGCGTTCGAGCGTCTCGGCCAGCAGGTCCGCGTCGTTCCACGGCAGGATGATGAGGTTTTCCTCGACACCCTTGGGCAAGCCGGGGCCCTGCGGCACCGGTACCGGGTGCGCGTCGGGGCCGGCCTTGTCGAGCGCCGGGTGCTTGCTCCAGTAGATGGCGTCTGAAAAACCGTGGTACATGCCTTCGAAGCGGATGATCCTGTTGCGGCCGGTGAACGCGCGCGCCAGTCGCGTCGCGTACATCACCGCCTCGGTGCCGGTGTTGCACAGGCGCACCTGATCCACCCCCGGGATCGCGTCGACGATCTTTTGCGCGAGGCGCGCCTCGTCGGCGGTCGGCAGCGCGAAGATGGTGCCGCGGTTCTGGATGAAATCGACCACCGCCTGCGTCACGCGCGGCGGACGATGGCCGAGCAACATCGGGCCCAGCCCGAGCAGGTAGTCGATGTACTGGTTGCCGTCCACGTCGGTCAGGTGCGAACCCTTGCCGTCCTTGACGAACAGCGGGTACGGCGTCCAGCCCGACCAGGTCGCGCGCGCGGTGCTGTTGACGCCGCCCGGGATCAGCCGGCACGCAGCCTCGAACAGTTCCCCGCTGGTGGCGGTGTCGAGCCCGGCGACCAGTTGCGCGTTGGCGGAAGAAGCCTCGGCGGCCTCGGCTTTCACGGTGTTCATGGACAAACCCTTCGGGTATCAGCGGGTGGCGGCTTCCGGCATCAACACGCGCCGCGGCGTGTGCAGCTTGCCGGCCAGCAATGCGGGAAGCAGGCCGATCGCGTCGGCGAAACCGACGATCGAGGTATGCGGGATGGCCGCGTGGCGGCAGTGCTCGATCAGGCGATGCTTGGCGAACACGTAGTCGGCTTCGCCGGCGGCGCAGTAATCGGAAGCGCCGTCGCCCACCAGCAGCACGCGGTGGTGGCGGTTGTGTTCACGCACCGCGCTGGCGCATTTGCAATGGCCGCTGCCGATCCGGCAATGCGGGTCGGAGAACGGCGTCTCCAGTTGCCAGCGGCGCGGCGCGGAGGGCACCAGGCGATTGGCGAGCACCGGCAGGTGATCGAGGCGGTAACGGCGCAGGATCGCGCGGATCGCATAATCGAGGCCATCGCTGACCACCCGCAGCGTGGAGCCTGCGGCGAACACCGCTTCCACGAATTGCGGAAACGCGGGATCGATGCGCAGGCCCGCGAGATGGTCGTCGATTTCCTCGCGCGAGGCGTCCAGCAACGCGACCTGTCCGGCCATGCACTCGGCCGAACCGATCTTGCCGGCGCGCCAATCGCGTTCCAGCACCTGCCATTCGGGCGGCGCGAAACGATCGAGCAGGGAGTCCGTGACGTCCTCGACGGAGATGGTGCCGTCGAAGTCGCACAGGATGTTCCATTGGGTCACGGGAAATCCTTCGGAAAAGGTGCGGGGGGCGCGAAGTGGCGTCGATTCTAGCGCCGCAGGCTTTCCGAACGCTTTCCCCGGCTGGCCGGACCCTGAATGGAAATCCCGGCGGCCGGGCGAGGCCGGGTCAACGCCGGGGGAACCTGACCAGCACCCGCTGTCCAATCCTGAGCGGTTCGACCCCGGGCTGCGCCGGCGCCAATTCCAGCGTGCAATCGACGTCGTTCGCGAGCGCGCGTTCCAGCGGGTCCTGGGTCAGGCTGGCCGGTTGCAGCACCTGTCCCACCCACGTCACGGTGGCCTGGTACACCGGCCCCGCTCCCGAATCGCGGACCACCTCGGCGTGCATGCCGGCATGGATCGTGCCGACCGCGTCCACGTCGATCTGGGCCTGCACGATGCGCGGACGCTCGGGCAGCAGTTCGAACAGCGGCTGGCCCGATGCCGCCGACACGGATTGCCCGACCGCGATGTGCCGGGTCACGATGGTGCCCGCGACCGGCGCGCGCAGGGTGGTGGAATCGAGCTCGAGCCTCGCCGCGGCGAGCTTCTGTTGTGCGGCGTCCAGTTCGGCCTGCGCGGCGGCGTGTTTCGCCTGCAGCGACGCCAGCGCGTCGCGCGCCTGTGCAGCGGCATCGCCGCTGGCTGCGCCGGCCTTGGCGGCGGCGGCGATGCGCGGTGCGCGTTGCCCGGCTTGCTTCAGGGACACCTGCAATTCGGAAAGTTGCGCCTTGGCCTGTGCGACGCCGGCCTGCGCCGCCGCCACCGCGATCCTGGCCGCGCGCGGATCGAGCGCGGCCAACACCGCGCCCTGCTTCACGCTGTCGCCCTGCTTCGCCGCCACCGACTCGACCACGCCGTCGCTGCGTGCCGCCACCAACACCATGCCGCCCTCGACGGCAACCTTGCCGCGCGCCATGGCCAGCCATGGCGACGATCGCGCACTGTCCGCCGCGGTGTGCGAACCGTCCGAACACCCGCCCAGGGCCAATGCCAACGCGGCGAGCGCGGCGCCGATGCAGCGATGCGATTTCACGATGCCTTCTCCGGTTCGGGCGCGGGCTCGTCGTGCGGCACGCGCCGGTCATTCAGTATCCTGCCATCTTCCATTTCCAGCACGCGGTCGGCGTGGGTGACCAGGCGCGGGTCGTGGCTGACGCACAGCACGGTGGTGGCGTGCTCGTGCGCGATGCGGCGCAGGGTGTCGATCACGACCTGGCCGTTGGCGGCGTCCAACGCGCTGGTGGGCTCGTCGGCGAAAAAAAGTTCGGGTTGCTTGACCAATGCGCGTGCGATCGCGACGCGTTGCTTTTCGCCGCCGGAAAGTTCCGCCGGCAGCAGGTGCATGCGGTCGGACAGTCCGACCTCATCCAGCGTGGCGCGACCGCGCGTTTCCGCGGCCCGATCATCCACGCCCATGTAGCCCAGCGGCAACATCACCTGTTCCAGCGCGGTGAGTGCGGGAAACAGGTTGAAACCCTGGAACACGAAGCCGGTGTGTTGCAACCGGAAAGCGTCGAGGGCACGGCGGTCGCCGCGCCACAGGTCTTCGCCCAGCGCGATCACGCTGCCGGCATCCGGGCGTTGCAGGCCCGAAAGGATCGAAAGCAGCGTGCTCTTGCCGCAGCCCGACGGTCCGGCGATCAAGGTCAACTGTCCGGCATCGACGGAGAGCGACAGCCCGCGCAGGATTTCCGTGCGCAGCTTGCCGCTGGTGTAACCCATGTAAAGGTCGCTGGCGACCAATGCGCTCATCGCAGCAGCAACGCCGGGTCGGCGCTCCGCAAGGCGCGCACCGCGGCCACGCCGGACACCAGCGCGATGCACATCACCAGCGCCGCGCAGGCGATCCACGCCGGCAGGTTCAATGCCACCGGCACGTCCTGCAACCTGGCGAGGCCAATCAGGCCGAGGCTCAACAACACGCCCGCGACCAGGCCGCATACGCCGATCCATGTCGCCTGTTCCAGCACTACCCGACGCAGCGAACCCAGGCCCACGCCCAGCGCGTGCAGGGTCGCGTATTCGCGCACCGAACCCGCGATCGCGCCCATCAGGGTCTGGCTGGTGATGATCGCGCCGACGATGAACACCACTATCGCGAGGAAGATCACGCCGAGCCCCGCACCGGTCTGGAACATCCAGTAGAACACCGCGCGGCGCGCGAAACTCGAAGCGGTCCACGCCGCGTACCCGTGTGCCGAGGCATCGACGCGTGCGGCCACCGCATCGGCGTCTGCGCCCGGCTTCAGCTTCGCGACGTAGTACGCGACTTCGCTGCCGCCGGTGTCGCTGTCGAGCGCGCGCGCGGTATCCAGCGACGCCACCACGTTCACCCCACCCAGCGCGCGGATCCCGCGCGCGGTGCCGACGATGCGCACCAGCTTGCCGTTGATCAGCGCCTGCCCGCCGATCGGCACGCCGAGCTTGGGCAGGTCGCTGCGATCGACGATCACCGCGAACGGCTCCTTCAACGACGCGCGCTGGGCGGCGCCGAGCACGTCGGAAAAAATCATGCCGTCGGGCCCGGTGCTGATGCCCGACACGAACACCGACACGCCGCCGGTGCCGGCCGGTCCGCGCCAGTCGCCATCCACCCACGCGAACGGTTCCACGCGCGCGACGCCGTGATCCATCAACAGCGCGGTGCGTGCGGCGGGCGTGATCGGACGCCCGAGTTCGATGCTCTGCGTGCCGGGAAAGCCGACCCACAGGTCGGCATTGGAGGCGGTGATGTACACGGCCGTGGAACCGAAGATGCCGAACACCAGTGCCGCCTGCATCAGCAACAGCACCCCCGAGAACGCCACCGCCACCATCGCGGGCAGGAAACGTCGCCATTCGTGCAGCAGGGTTTTGCGCGCGAGCGGGATCACTCTCCACAACCCCCGTTCTCCGCGTTCCGCGTCGAACCACCCCCTTGACTCAAGGGGGATGGACAATCCGCATTCGGTTTCGGCAATGGCGCGCCGCCCAGCGCCTTGTACAAGGCGACGAACGCAAGCCCGTGCGCGAGTCGCGCCTGTTCGCGGTCGAGTTCGGATTCGGTGAGTGCGAGTTGCGCGTCGGCCAGTTGCAGGCCATCGGCCTGGCCCAGGCTCCGCAGCTTCTCGCTCAGTTCCATGCTGCCTTGCGAGGCCGTGGACGCGGCGTCCGCGTGCCGCACCTTTTGCGCGGACGCATGCAGCGAGGCGAGGTCGCCCTCGACTTCCGCCGCACCCTGCAGCACGGCCTGCCGGTATGCCAGCAGCGCGGCCTGCAGCTGGTCCTCGCGTGCATCGCGGACCGCGCGGCGCTGGCCCCAGTCGAACAATGGAATGTTGATGATCGGCCCTATCGAAAAAGTGTTGTTGACGTCACCCAACCGGGTACGGCCCTTGACCAGCGCCGCGAAGGTCAGCGAACTGCCCAATGCGAAGTGCGGATACATGTCGGCCCTGGCGATGCCCAGTTCGCCCGCGGCCTTCAATACCTCGGTTTCGGCGTAACGGATTTCGGGGCGCGTGCGCAGGAGGTCGGCCGGCAGCGAATCGACATTGCCCGCGACGAGCCGCGGCAATGGTTTCGCGGCCAGCCACGCCGGATCGGGTTCGCTTTTCCCGAGCAACAGCGCCAACGCTTGCGCGTGCTGTGCGATCGCGGCTTGCGGGTCGGCAAGTTGCGCCGCGGCCTTGGCCGCCGTCACTGCCGCCTGTTCGACTTCCAGCCTGGATGCCAGCTGCAGGCGTTCCTGCACGCGCAGCAGCTCCAACTTCTCGTGTGTTGCCTCGGCGGCTGCGCCGAGCAGCGCTGCGCCGCGCTGCGCCGCGCGCAATTGCAGGTATTCGCGCACCACCTCGGCCACCAGCGACACCCGCGCGGATTGCAGTTCCGCCTCGGCCGCGCCGCTGTTGGCTGCGGCGAGGTGCGCGTTGGCGTCACCGCGGCCGAACAGCCCGAGCTCCCAGGTCGCGTCGAACCCCGCCTGGAAGTAGCTGGCGGTGTTCTCGGGGTTGGGTTGTTCGATGGTATTGAAGCCGAGATGGGGCCGGAAGGTCGCGGTGGATGCGTCCTCCAGCGCGCGCGCCGCGCGCAGTTTCCAGGCCGCCTGCTGCACGTCGAGGTTGTCGTGCAAGGCCCGCTCGACCAGCGCGTCCAGTTCGGGGTCGTCGAAGTGCTTCCACCAGCCGGTGAGATCCGGTTTCGCGCCGAGTTCGGGCGATGCGTTGCGCCAATGCGCGGGCAAGTCGCCGGCCGGCAGTTTCGGCACTTCGACACTGACGCAGGCACCCAACGCGGCGCCCAGCACGGCCACGGTCAGTGCGCGCAGAAGCGGTCGCTGGAAAAGGCACGGGGATGCGGGCATGAGCTCGGGCAGTGTAACGGCTGAACACAATCCGGAACGGCTTGCGAGGGCGAAAGCCGCTGGAAAGCCGGCGCCGGCAGGGTAGCCCCGTCACCTTTCCGGATGCTTTGCGCGCAGCATGTGGTGGCGTTGCGCGATTCGATCCGCGACGCGCGGTGCGTCAAGGACGTGCACGCGATGAAGTGGCGCCACGCGCTCCGCTGCATGGACCGGCAGCCGCCGGCGCATACGCTGGTCGGGTTTCAGGCCCGCGTGCGGCGTGGTACCGCGATGTCAGCCCGCGAGTCTTGCCTTCACGCGTTGCGACAGCGCGCCCATGTCGGCGCGTCCGGCCGCGCGTTCCTTCAGCAGCGCCATCACCTTGCCCATGTCGCGCGGCGAGGTGGCGCCGGCATCGGCGATGCATTGTGCGACCAGCGCGTCGAGCTCGGAGTCGCTCAACTGCTTCGGCAGGTAGGCTTCGATCACGCCGATCTCGAAGCGTTCCTGCGCCGCCAGGTCCTCACGCCGCGCGGCCTCGTATTGCGTGATCGAATCGCGGCGCTGCTTCAGCATCTTTTCCAGCGTGTGCAGCACCTGGGTGTCGTCGAGCACGATGCGCTCATCCACCTCGCGTTGCTTCAGCGCGGCCAGGATCAAGCGGATCACGCCGAGGCGCGGCTTGTCGCCGCCCTTCATCGCGGCTTTCATGTCTTCGGTGATGCGGGCCTTGAGGTCGCTCATTGAAAACTCCGATCGATTCCTGATGAATGCGCTCTTGGCGACGCTGGCAACTCATGCAGCGTCGATTCTCCCACAACCCCTGTCACGCACTCGTTTCACGAGCGCGTGCCCGCCCCCTTGACTCAAGGGGGCAGAAATCCTTGGTGATATTTTCGGTGGTGGTGTGTTCCAAACGCGAAACGGCCGGCGCCGCGGGGCGGGGCCGGCCGTCGGAATACGAACAACGCGTCGATCAGTACAGGCGTTTGCGGCGCGTGACTTCGCGCGAAACCCGGCGCAGGTGGCGCTTCACCGCCGCGGCGCGCTTGCGCTTGCGTTCCTGGGTCGGCTTCTCGTAAAACTCGCGCTTGCGCGTTTCGGCGAGCACGCCGGCCTTCTCGCAGGTGCGCTTGAAGCGGCGCAGGGCGATTTCGAAGGGCTCGTTCTCGCGGACTTTGACGCTGGGCATGGAGGCTCCACTTGCTAAAATGACCCGCTTCAGCGCGGGTGAGCTACGAATTATAGCGTGACTTTCATGGCCGATTCAAAGGGCCCGGTGATCGGGCCGGTACTGGGTATCGAGAGTTCCTGCGACGAAACCGGGGTGGCGGTGTACCAGCCCGGCCGCGGGCTGCTGGCGCATGCGCTGTATTCGCAGATCGCCCTGCACGCCGAGTACGGCGGCGTGGTGCCGGAACTGGCCAGCCGCGACCATGTCCGCAAGCTGCTTCCCCTTTTGCGCCAGACACTTGCGGACGCGGGCCTTGCGGTTCCGGATCTCTCGGCGGTGGCCTATACCGCCGGTCCCGGCCTGATCGGTGCGCTGCTGGTCGGCGCCTCGGTGGCGCGCTCGCTGGCGTGGGCGCTGGAGGTGCCGGCGATCGGCGTCCACCACATGGAAGGGCACCTGCTGGCACCTCTTCTCGAAGAACCCGCGCCCGGCATCGAGCCGCTGGCGCCGCCGTTCGTGGCGCTGCTGGTGTCGGGCGGGCATTCGCTGCTGGTGGGCGTGGACAGGATCGGCAGCTACACGATCCTCGGCGACACGCTGGATGACGCCGCGGGCGAAGCCTTCGACAAGACCGCCAAGCTGATGGGCCTGCCCTATCCCGGCGGCCCGGCGTTGGCCAAACTGGCCGAGACCGGCGATCCGAAAGCTTATCGGTTCTCCCGGCCGATGACCGACCGGCCGGGCCTCGACTTCAGTTTCTCGGGCCTGAAGACCCAGGTGCTGATGGCGTGGCGCGACAGCAACCGCAACGATTTCACCAGGGCCAACATCGCACGCGGCTTCGAGGAAGCCATCGTGGAAACGCTGGCGATCAAGTGCCGGCGCGCGCTCGCGCAAACCGGCTACAAGCGGCTGGTGGTGTCCGGCGGCGTCGGTGCCAACAAGCGCCTGCGTGCGCAACTGGTCGAGGCGGGACAGCGCGAAGGCTTCCGGACGTATTTCCCGCGGCTCGCGTTCTGCACCGACAACGGCGCGATGATCGCACTCGCCGGTTCGATCCGGCTGGCGGCGGGACAAACCACGGGCCCCGAGATTCGCGTGCAGCCGCGCTGGGATTTGCAAACCCTGCCCGAGGTCGCGTAGGCGTGGACAGCATTTTCATCGAAGGCCTTGCCGTCGAAACCCTGATCGGCATCCACGACGGCGAGCGCGACGCGCGACAACCGCTGGTGGTCGACCTGGAACTCGGTTTCGACAATACCCGGCCCGCCGCGAGCGGGCGCATCGAAGACACCATCGATTATGCCGCGGTGGTCGACGCGCTCGAAACCTTCGTTGCGGAATCCGATTGCGGTCTGCTGGAGGAACTTGCCGAGGGCTGCTGCGCGATGCTGCGGCAAAAGTTCGACGGCCTTCGCAGCATCGACCTGCGCCTCGACAAGCCCGCCGCCGCGCAGGCGCTCGGCTGCCGGCACGTCGGCGTGCGCATCCGGCGGCGGTTTGCGTGACATGACGAGTTCGTGGCTGCTCATGCTCGGCTCGAATCTCGACGGCGACGAGCGCGTGCACGCCGCACTGGCAGCGTTGCGCATGCTCGGGCCTGCGAAGTTCGTGACCACGATCCGGCGATTGCCCGCGCACGGCGATGCGTCCGCGCCGGATTTCCACAACGTACTGGTCACGCTGGAGTCCGGTCGGGATCGGGCGGCGCTGGTCGCCGACCTCAAGCGCATCGAGCACGAACTCGGCCGCGTGCACGGCAGCGGGCGCGTGGCGATCGACATCGATCTGTTGGCACGCCGCGACGGCGTACGCTGGCTGGCCGATCCGCATGCCACCGAGAAGGGTGATCTCGACCAGCCGCCCGCGAGGGTCTTGCTGCGCGAAGCCGGCATCGCCGTCGAAGCCTGACGACTACAACCCGGCCTCGCGCGCGTCCTGTGCGCGGTCGCGCTGCACGCGCTGCGCCGGGACTTCGATGCTGCGGTCGCCCGGGATGAACTCGACGTCATGGGTGAACATCGCGATCGCGGTGCCCGCGACCTGGCGCGTGTCGTACCACGCATAGGCGCCCACGCCGAGCGCACCCGCGACCGGCAACATCCGCGCCAGCGAGCTGCCCAGCGTGCGTTGCGAGAGCCTGACGCCGATGCGTTCGGCGATGCCGCGGATAGCGTGCGTGGTGGCGGCGTGCACGATCCAACGCTGTCCGGCGCGCACCGCGAGGTCGCGCACGGCTTGCGCGGCGGCATGCCGGAACAGGCAGTACATCATCTGCTCGCGGGTGAGCGTGGCGTGTCGGCCACAGGCCGCGGCGATGTCGGCCACCATCTGTGCCTGGATCTTCCAGATCGCGACCAGTTCGGGCAGCACGGTCAGCCAGCCCAGCGGGCCGGGCGGCAACGCCAGCGACGACGAGGCCAGGAACGCCTTGCGCCGCGCGGCCAGCGCGATCGCGTCGCAACGTGCGCGTGGATGCTCGCTGGGCCGCTCGCGGCTGGCGGGAATGTCGGAAAGAAAATCGAGGATCTGCTGCGCGATGCGCTGCGAGGGTTGCTCGCGGTGGGCGGGGACGGAAGCGGTCATCGGAGCCTCGAAGCGCACGGCGACGATTCCAACATGCCGACATCGGCGCCGCGATTCAAGTTTTACCCTCGCGGCCCTTCAGCCGCTGATCATGCGCCGAGGATGCGTCCCCCATCGACGCGGATCGTCTGGCCGGTGACGTAGGTTGCGTCGCGCAGCAGCCACAGCACCGCGCCCGCGATGTCGTCCGGCGTGCCGCGGCGGCGCAGCGCGGTGCCATCGATGACGTCTTCGAGTGTCTCGGCCTTGACCGGGTGCTCGGATGCCAGCACGTTGCCAGGCGCCACCGCGTTCACGCGCACTTCGGGGCCGAGCGCCTGTGCCAGCGCAAATGTCGCCATCCGCAGCGCCGCCTTGCTCATGCCGTAGACGGCGTGTTGCGCCAGCGGGCGTTCGGCGTAGATGTCGGTGATGTTGACGATGCTGCCGCGCGTGGCCTTGAGGTGCGGAGCCGCGGCCTGCGCGAGGAACAAGGGCGCGCGTGCGTTGGCGGCGAACAACTCTTCCCACTGTTGCGGCGTGATCGCACCGAACGGCGTGGCGTAATAGGTCGAGGCGTTGTTCACCAGCGCATCCAGCCGACCGAAGCGCGCCTCGGTGGCGTCGATCAATCCGGGCAGGCGCGCGACCTCGGCGAGGTCGGCTTGCAGCGCCAGTGTCGAGTTTGCGCGCGCGGATTCAAGATCCGCGACCAGCGCATCCAGCTCCAGGCGCGATTGGCGATAGTGCAGGGCCAGGTCGTAGCCGGCCGCGTGCAAGGTGCGTGCGATCACGGCGCCGACACGCCGGGCGGCGCCGGTGATCAGGGCGACGGGGCGGGTGTCTTCGGCCATCTTCGCGACTCCGCGTTATGCTGCGCGATTCGCAGCCTGCCGCAACCGGACGAAAATCTCCAGCTTGGATACCCCCCTGCCCGAACCCTCCGCCGACGAGGCCACGCATTCCGCACGGCTGGCGGACGCGATCCGCCAGGAAATGGCGGCGCATGGCCCCATTCCGTTCGCGCGTTTCATGGAGCGTTGCCTGTATGCGCCGGGGCTGGGTTACTACAGCGCGGGCCGCTTGAAATTCGGCAAGGATGGCGATTTCGTGACCGCGCCGGAACTCGGCCCGGTGTACGCACGTTGCGTGGCGCGCGCCCTGGTGCCGGCCTTGATGGCGTGTGGCGAGGGGACCGCCTGGTTCGAGCTGGGCGGCGGCAGCGGCGCGTTCGCGCGCGACTGCCTGCTGGAGCTGCAGGCGCTCGACGCACTGCCGAAGCATTACTGGCTGCTGGAACCCTCCGCCGACCTGCGCGAGCGCCAGCGCGAAAGGCTGCGCGCCGAACTGCCGGGGGAACTGTTCGCGCGCTGCGCCTGGCTGGATCGACCGCCGCAGCATGCGTGGTCGGGCGTGTTGTTCGCCAACGAGGTGCTGGACGCGTTGCCGGTGACGCGCTTCACGCTGCGCGATGGCGAAGTGTTCGAGGAACACGTGGATGCCAACGGCAACGGCGCGTTCGTGCGCGTCGACCGCCCTACCGATCCGCTGGTTGCAGGTGCCGTTCGCCACCTGCAACGGCATCTGCACCGCGAATTCGACGACGGCTATCGTTCGGAAGCGTTGCCGCAATTGCCGTGGTGGCTGGAAGCGATCGCGGGCGAGCAGCAACGCGGCGCCGCGTTGTTCGTCGATTACGGTTACGTGCGTCGCGAGTTCTACCTGCCCGAGCGCCGCGACGGCACCCTGTTGTGCCACTACCGGCATCGCGCGCACGCCGATCCGCTGATCCTGCCCGGCCTGCAGGACATCACCGCGTCGGTCGATTTCACCGCGCTGGCCGAGGCCGGCGTCGGTGCGGGATTCGAACTGGTGGGTTACGCCTCCCAGTCGGAATTCCTGATCGCGTCGGGCCTGGACGAAGTATTCACGGCCGCGCGCGCCGCCGCGTCCGGCGAAGCCGCGCGGTATGCGCTGGCGCAACAGGTCAAGCGACTGACGCTGCCCGGTGAGATGGGTGAGCGCTTCCAGGCGATGCTGTTCGCGCGCGGCCTCGATGCCGATGCATTGTTCGCGCCGCTGATCGCGGTCGATCGCAGCGCGCGGCTGTAAGACGCGGGAATGCTTCAGGGGTTGCCCAACCCGATCGCCTTTTCCTTCTGCTCGCGGATGCGCTTCTCGAGGTAATGGATGTTGCGGCCGCCGTGCTTGAAACCGCTGTCACCCATGATGCGCTGCTGCAGCGGCAGGTTGGTCTTGACGCCCTCGATCACGGTTTCGCTGAGCGCGGTGCGCATGCGTGCGATCGCGGTCTTGCGGTCGACCCCGTGCACGATCAGCTTGCCGATCATCGAGTCGTAGTTGGGCGGGATCCGGTAGCCGTCGTACAGGTGCGTATCGATGCGCACGCCGGGGCCGCCGGGAGCCTCGAAGCGTTTCACGGTACCTGGCGAAGGCATGAAGGTGTCCGGGTCTTCGGCGTTGATGCGGCACTCGATCGCGTGGCCGCGCGGGATGATGTCTTCCTGCCGGATCGACAGCGGCTGGCCGCCCGCGATCAGCAACTGCTCGCGCACCAGGTCGACGCCGGTAATCATCTCGGTGACCGGGTGCTCGACCTGGATGCGGGTGTTCATCTCGATGAAGTAGAAGCGGCCGTCCTGGAACAGGAACTCGAAGGTGCCGGCGCCGCGGTAACCGATGCGCAGGCAGGCATCGGTGCAGATCTTGCCGATCCCGGCGCGCATTTCCGGCGTGATGCCGGGGGCGGGTGCTTCCTCGACGACCTTCTGGTGGCGGCGCTGCATCGAGCAGTCGCGCTCGCACAGGTGGATCGCGTGGCCCTGGCCGTCGGCCAGCACCTGGATTTCCACATGCCGCGGGTTCTCGAGGAATTTCTCCATGTACACCGTGTCGTTGCCGAACGCCGCGCGCGCTTCGGCACGGGTCGTGGCGATCGCGTTGCCGAGATGCGCTTCGGTGTGCACGTCGCGCATGCCGCGCCCGCCGCCGCCACCGGCGGCCTTGATCAGCACCGGGTAGCCGATCTCGCGCGCGATCCGCATGCTGCGCTCGACGTCATCGTCGAGCGGCCCATCCGAACCCGGCACGCATGGCACGCCCGCGGCTTTCATCGCCTTGATGGCTTCGACCTTGTCGCCCATCATGCGGATCACATCGGCGGGCGGACCCACGAACACGAAGCCGGATTGCTCGACCTGTTCGGCGAAATCGGCGTTCTCGGACAGGAAGCCGTAGCCCGGGTGGATCGCCGAGGCGTCGGTGACTTCCGCCGCGGCGATGATGGCCGGGATGTTGAGGTAGCTCTGCGCGGACGGCGCCGGGCCGATGCAGATGGCTTCGTCGGCCATGCCGACGTGTTTCAGATTCCGGTCGGCGGTCGAGTGCACCGCGACCGTCTTGATGCCCATGGTCTGGCAGGCGCGCAGCACGCGCAGCGCGATTTCGCCGCGGTTGGCGATCAGGACTTTGTCCAACATGGGCATCAACCGATCACGAACAGCGGTTCATCGAACTCCACCGCCTGGCCGTTCTCGGCCACGATGGCGACCACGGTGCCGGCGACCTCGGCTTCGATCTGGTTGAACATCTTCATGGCCTCGATCACGCCCAGCGGATCGCCGATCCTGACCTGCTGGCCGACCTTCACGAACGGCTCGGCGCCCGGCGAGGCCGCGGCATAGAAGGTGCCGACCATGGGCGCACGCACCACGGATCCGGGCGGCAGGCCGGGTTCCGCGGGCGAAGGCGCGGCCGGCGCCACGGGCGTTGCGGTGGCGGCGGGCGCAGCGACAACCGGGGCCGGCGCGGCGATCACCTGCGGTGCGCTGGCACTGGTCGCGGGGAAGCGCGACAGGCGGACCACCTCCTCGCCTTCCTTGATCTCGAGCTCGGAGAGGTTGGATTCTTCCAGCAGTTCGATCAGTTTCTTGACTTTTCTGAGATCCATGGCGGCCTCTTTCAGGCTCCTTCCCCCGCTTGCGGGGGAAGGTCGGGATGGGGGGAGGTGTGCGACGAGGTTGCCAGCCGCTTGATCGCGGCATCCAGCGCATAGCGATAACCGTCGGCGCCGAAGCCGGCGACGATGCCGGCCGCGAGGTCGGAGAAATACGACTGGCGTCGAAACGCCTCGCGCGCGTGCGGGTTCGACAAGTGCACTTCGATGAACGGAATCGCCACCGCGGCCAGCGCGTCGCGCAGCGCCACCGAGGTGTGGGTAAAGGCGGCAGGGTTGATCAGGATGAAGGCGGTGCCGTCACGCCTGGCGGCCTGCACACGGTCGACCAGCTCATGTTCGGCATTGGACTGGAAGCTGGCCAGCGCATGTCCCGCGGCCATGGCCTGGGCTTCCAGCCCAGCCTCGATGTCGGCCAGGGTGGTGCGCCCGTAGACCTCCGGCTCGCGTTCGCCGAGCAGGTTGAGGTTGGGGCCGTGGAGGACGAGGATCTGTGCCACGCGTTGACAGAGGCTGGGGCCGGGCGACGGAAGCCGCGAAGTCTGAACTGTCATTCACGCTTTGTCCAGCAATCCGTGAAGGATCGCTGGAGATGGGCGAAGTTAAAAGCGTGTTCTATGACTTGGACGCGTTGGCTTCGGCCAACCAATCCTTGATCGTGGCGGGATCGAGGGCGCCCAGCTTGGCTTCCAGGATGCGTCCATCGCGGCCGATCAGCACGCTGTAGGGCAGCAGGCCGGCGGTGTCTCCGAACACCGTGGTGGGTACCGGATCGGCGTCGATGCCGATCAGGATCGGGTAATCCACCGGGAGCTGTTTCAGGAACAAGGCGGCCGAGCGTGGTTGTTCCATCGCGATGCCGACCACTTGCAGCCCGTCCCTGGCGTGCTCACGCTGCATCCGGGCCAGCATCGGCATTTCCTCGCGGCACGGCGCACACCAGGTCGCCCAGAAATTCAGCAACACCACCCGGCCATGCCACTTCGCCAACGTCGTGGGGTTGCCATCCAGGTCGGGCAGCGTGTAGTCGCTGGCCGAATCGCCGGTCGCGAGGACGTGGACACCCGCGGGCGCAGGCGGTTGCGCGGGCATTTTATCGGTCCAACGATATTGCAGCCACCAGCCGCCGAAGGCGGCAAGGCAGGCGAGCGCCAGGATCAGGACCGTGCGGCGATCCATCATCGCGTCGCCGGCTCCACGTCGGCCGGCTGCATATCTGCATGGACGAGCGCGTTGCGGACCAGCGACCCGGTCAGCACGGTCGGCAGCGCGTGGCCCGCCCCGCCGCCGCGTGGATACACCACGTACAGCGGCACGCCCGGCGAATGGAAGGATTTCAGGTACGCGCCGATCTCCGGGTCGACATCGGTCCAGTCGCCCTTCATGTACACGGCGCCGGTTTCCTGCAACAGTTTCCGGAACTTGCGCGTGTTCAGCACCGCGTATTCGTTGGCCTTGCAGGTGACGCACCAGTCGGCGCCGATGTCCACGAACACCGGCGTGCCCGCCTCGCGCAGGGATTGCAGTTTCGCGGGGTTGAAAGTCATGTTGTTGCCGTCCGTCACCGCGCCGTGCGCGGGCGGCGCGACGTGGGCGACGCCGTACAGCGAAACCACGGCAGCCGACGCGAGGACGACGGTGAACGCGTGCCCGAATCGGCGCCCTGGCCGTCCACGTCCGTGCCACCAGAACGCCGCCGCCAGCAGCACCATCGCGATCAGCACCAGCGCCACCGCGTCCGCGCCGCGCTGGTGCGCGAGCACCCACACCAGCCACACCGCCGAGAGGTACATCGGAAACGCCAGGACTTGCTTCAGGGTTTCCATCCAGCGGCCGGGTTTCGGCAGCAGCCGTGCGAACGCCGGCACCAACCCGATCAAGGTCAGCGGCAAGGCCAGCCCCACGCCCAGCGCCAGCATCACCAGCAATTCGTGCGAGGCCGGCGCGACGAACGCATAGGCCAGCGCCACGCCCATGAACGGCGCGGTGCAGGGGCTGGCGACGACCACCGCCAGCACGCCGGTGAAGAAATGTCCCGCTGCGCCGCCGCGTCGCGTCAATCCGGCACCGACGTTGCCGAGCCGGTTTCCGAATTGCACCACGCCGGACATCGACAATCCGACCGCGAACAACACGCACGCCAGCAGCGCGACGATGAGCGGTTGCTGCAGTTGCGTGCCCCAGCCGACCGCGTGGCCCGCGCCGCGCAGGCCGAGGATGGCCAATCCGATGGCGAGGAAGCTTGCGATCACGCCAGCCGCATACGCCAGCGCGTGCACGCGTGCGCGCTGGCGCGATTCGCCGCTTTCCAGCACGCCGACCGCCTTGATCGCCAGCACCGGCAACACGCAGGGCATCAGGTTCAGGATCAGGCCGCCCGTGAACGCCAGCAGCAGCGCGAACGCGAGGCCCGTGCCGATCGGACTCGCGGTTTGTGCAGCGGATTCAGGCAGTGCCGACGCGGCCGGCCCGGCAGCCGTCGCCAGCGAAGCCGTGATCGGGTTGCGTGGCGCGCCGCCGTTGATCGCATTGCCACCGCCTGCCGCGGTAACCGGACCGCCACCGGATGTCGGCAGGGTGAAGGTTTCGGTATTGGGCGGATAACAGATCTTGGGCTCGACCTCGTGGCAGCCCTGGTAGCTGACTTCCACCTTCAGCGTCGCGGGTATGGCACCCGTCGCGGTGTAGGGCAGCGACGCGTCCACCGCGTCGTGGTAAATCTCGACGTCGCCGAGGTAGGGATCGTGTTCCTTGATGCCTGCGGGTGTCTGCAGCGCACCGGTCGTCACGCCGGACGTCACGATTTTGGCGTGGATGCGGCCGCGGTAGAGGTAGTAATGCGGCGCGATGGCGAAGTGCAGCTCGACCGTGCCGGGTTTCGCGATGCTCGCTTTCAGCGCGAACGCCTGCGTCACCGGCAACAGGCCTTCGCCGGGACTGCTGTTTTGCGCGAAGGCACCCGCGGCAGCGAGCAGCAGCGTCGCCAGCAGGATCAAGCGCGAGCGGAGTTTGCAGGCAGTTGTCATCTTCATGATCGTGACCACGGAAAAACCGGACCAGTGTTCTCTGCCTTGCAGGGTCGAGGCTGGCGGCGCAGCGATGAACCCGATCCGCGGGTTGGGCTGCACCTCGCAGCCGCGACAGCTCGAACGAGCCGTCGAAACCCGAAGATCATTTTCGCAGGCCCTCATTGGTGCCGCCACCCACGGCTTCGGTTTCCCGTGCCAGCCAGTCGAGATAGGCCGGCAGCCCTTCGGCAATTTCCAGCGCCACGAGTTCCGGTACCTCATACGGGTGCAGTGCCACCAACCGGTCGCGCAAGGTGGCGAAGCACCCGCGGGTGGTCTTGATCACCAACAGCACTTCGGCGTCCTCGTGGATTCCGCCTTGCCATCGGTAGGTCGAAACGACGCCGGGAAGGCGGTTCACGCACGCGGCCAGCCGCTCCTCGACCAGCGTCCGCGCGATCCGCGCGGCGGTGTCGGCGTCGGGGCAGGTTGACAGGCAAAGCAGGGGTGTCGACATCCCGGCAGGGTAGCAGTCCGCGCAGCCAGCCCGAAAACTGCCGGCTCGAGGGCTTGAAAGACCACTTTCCGGCCCTACAATTGGCACTCGGCGTTGTTGAGTGCTAACAACGCGACCCCTTTTCATCCCCCAACGCAGCTGGAGTCATCATGAAGCTTCGTCCGTTGCACGACCGCGTCATCATCAAGCGCCTCGAGGCGGAAACCAAATCCGCCGGCGGCATCGTCATCCCCGACACCGCGACCGAAAAGCCGATCAAGGGCCAGGTGGTCGCCGTGGGCACCGGCAAGATCCTCGAAGACGGCAAGGTCCGTCCGCTGGCGGTCAAGGCCGGCGACAAGGTGCTGTTCGGCAAGTATTCCGGCACCGAGGTCAAGATCGATGGCGAGGAACTGCTCGTCATGCGCGAAGAAGACTTGATGGCGATCATCGAAGGCTGATCGAAGCCGTCACTCCCAGCCGTCATTCCGGCGCAGGCCGGAATCCAGCTTCTTCGCAACCCCTCTGGATGCCGGCCTTCGCCGGCATGACGAAAGCAAAAAGACATCTTTAGGAATACAACCATGGCAGCCAAAGAAATCCGTTTCTCCGAAGACGCGCGCAGCCGCATGGTGCGTGGCGTCAACGCCCTGGCCAACGCGGTCAAGGCCACCCTCGGTCCGAAAGGCCGCAACGTCGTGCTCGAGAAGAGCTTCGGCGCCCCCACCATCACCAAGGACGGCGTGTCCGTGGCGAAGGAAGTGGAGCTGGCCGACAAGTTCGAGAACATGGGCGCGCAGATGGTGAAGGAAGTCGCCTCCAAGACTTCCGACGCCGCCGGTGACGGCACCACCACCGCGACCGTGCTGGCGCAGGCGATGATCCGCGAGGGCATGAAGGCGGTCGCCGCCGGCATGAACCCGATGGACCTGAAGCGCGGCATCGACAAGGCGGTCACCGCCGCGGTCGATGAGCTGAAGAAGCTCTCCAAGCCGTCGTCCGATTCCAAGTCGATCGCGCAGGTCGGCACCATCTCCGCCAACGGCGACGAGAACATCGGCAAGCTGATCTCGGAAGCGATGGACAAGGTCGGCAAGGAAGGCGTGATCACGGTCGAGGACGGTTCGGGCCTCGAGAACGAGCTCGACGTCGTCGAAGGCATGCAGTTCGACCGCGGTTACCTGTCGCCGTACTTCATCAACAACCAGCAGTCGATGCAGTGCGAGCTGGAAGACCCGTACATCCTGCTGCACGACAAGAAGATCTCCAACGTGCGCGACCTGTTGCCGGTGCTGGAAGGCGTGGCCAAGTCGGGCAAGCCGCTGCTGATCGTGGCCGAGGAAGTCGAAGGCGAAGCGCTGGCGACGCTGGTGGTCAACACCATCCGCGGTATCGTCAAGGTCTGCGCGGTGAAGGCGCCGGGCTTCGGTGACCGCCGCAAGGCGATGCTGGAAGACATGGCGATCCTGACCGCCGGCACCGTGATCTCCGAAGAGGTCGGCCTGCAGTTGGAAAAGGCCACCGTCAAGGATCTGGGCCGCGCCAAGAAGGTCGTGGTCACCAAGGAAAACACCACCCTCATCGACGGCGCCGGCGACAGCAAGGGCATCGAAGGCCGCATCAAGCAGATCAAGGCGCAGATCGAGGAAACCTCCTCCGACTACGACCGCGAGAAGCTGCAGGAACGCGTCGCCAAGCTGTCCGGCGGCGTGGCGGTGGTCAAGGTCGGTGCCGCGACCGAAGTCGAAATGAAGGAAAAGAAGGCGCGCGTCGAAGACGCCTTGCACGCCACGCGTGCGGCGGTGGAAGAAGGCGTGGTGCCGGGCGGCGGCGTGGCGCTGGTGCGTGCGGTGCACGCGATCGGCAAGCTCAAGAGCGACAACGAGGACCAGGAACACGGCATCGTGATCGCCCGCCGCGCGATGGAAGCCCCGCTGCGCGAAATCGTCGCCAACGCCGGCGAAGAGCCGTCGGTGGTGCTGAACAAGGTTGCCGAAGGCAAGGGCAACTACGGTTACAACGCCGCGACCGGTCAGTACGGCGACATGGTCGAGATGGGCATCCTCGATCCGACCAAGGTCACCCGTAGCGCACTGCAGAACGCGGCCTCGATCGCCGGTCTCATGATCACCACCGAAGCGATGATCGGCGAAGCGCCCAAAAAGGAAGAGCACAACCACGGCGGCGCCGGCGGCATGGGCGGCGGCATGGGTGGCATGGGCGGCATGGACTTCTGAGTTATCCGACGCCGCTGCGCGGCGACGGATCAACTCGGCTCGTTCGAGCGTCCAGAAGCCGGACGCTCAACTCGCCGGAAATCCAAAGCAAAACGAAAAGCCCCGCGAGCGACCGCGGGGCTTTTTCATGCCATCATTTCGCGACACGACCTTGATCATTCGGGCTATAGGGTTCCCGCATGACTCAGCAAGCGCGCGCAGTGAAACACGGTCTTGTTGTTCTTGCTGTTGGCTTTGCGTCGTTTTGGCTTGCGGCTTGCCAGCCGACGCGAGTTCCCGATCGAATCAGCGTGACGTCGCTGTCATCGAGCGTGGACGCAAACGACCCTGCACACGCGATGTGCCAATCGTTTGCCCTGACCCGCGACGACGTTTCCACGTTCTTCCACGCTGCCAACGAGGTCAGCGGGCCGGAATTCCATGATCGGGCGATCGTCCTTCCCTGCCGATACGAAGGCAGGTTGACAATGGAAGGCGAAGCGTGGCGCTTCAGCATCAATGCCGGCGGCGCGGGCTATCTGTATCGTGCCGGCGGGGCCCGGCGCGAGTACCTCTGCGAGCAACGCTGCCAGAAGGTACTTGCGCGTGCCTTCGGCGCCGATTGATTGCCCCTCTTCATCGGCCAATCCCGCGTGCCGCCCGCGATTTCCCGACAGGGGTTCATTGCATGGCCGCGGCCTGCTTCGTGGCCGTGGTGGCCGGCGCGGAGGAGGCTTTCGCCGCCATCGCAGCCGCCTGCGGCCACAGCTTGTCCAGCTTGTTCCTGAGGCGCAGGTCGGCGATGTTGCGCATGCCGTCGTCGAGCTGCTTTTGCTGCGGCGTTTCCGGTGCGAGCGGCGCGTCCGGCGCGCGCGTGAGTGCGGCGAGCCCCGGCGCGACCAGTCGGGTCAGCGCAAAATAGTTGTCGTTTCCGATGCCGGCTTCGCGCAACAGCATGCCCGGCAGTTCCCACGCCACGGCGTCCTGCTTCGCGGCGCGGTCCATGCGCGCGGTGTCGATCAGCACATAGGGAACCGTCTGTTCGAGGAAACCCTCGCCGTTCTCGAAACCGGCCTGCTGGAACGCCGGCACCAGCGCCGGCAGATGGTCGCCGAAGAACAGGATCAATGTGCGGCGCTTGCGTTGCGCGAGGGTGTCCACCAGTCGTCCGAGCTGCTGGTCGGCGTGCTGCATGTGGTAGAGGTAATTCTGCAACTCGTGTTTGGCGTAGGGGTCGGTGACGCCCGCCGGCACGGGAATCGCGTCGCGCGCCTTGGTGTCGATGCCGTGGTCCTGATCGTAGGGGCCGTGCGCCTCGATGCTGATGCCGAGCACGAAGCGCGGCGGGCCGGCATCCGGCAGTTGGCGCAGCAATTCGTCGGTGAAGGATTTGTCCGACATGTACTTGCCGTCGTTGACGACGTCGTCCGGCGGGAAGTCGGCGATCGAGATGAACTTGTCGAAGCCGAGTTCCTTGAACGCCGCGGTGCGGTTCCAGAAACCTGGATTGTTGCCGTGCACGGCCAGCGTGTCGTAGCCGTCGGCGGAGAGCAGCCGCACGATGCCGGGGATCCGTTTCTGGTGGATCTGCAGGTAGGGGAACTGCACTTCCGGGAAGTAGCGCAACGACAACCCCGTCAGCACCTCGAATTCGGTGCGGATGGTGCCGCCGCCGAAGGTCGGGACGTGCAGCTGGCCCGAAACGCCGTGTTGTTCCAGCCGGTGCAGGTTGGGGGTGAGGTCGGTGCCGGGCGGATAACCGTTCATGATCGTCGGGTCGAAGAACGACTCCGACAGGATCACCACGATGTCGGGTTTCTGCGCCTCGGCATCGTTCGCGGGCGTCTGCGTCTGAGCGGCGATCTGGGGCTCGTAGCGCGCCATCAACGCCAGCGCCGCGGGCACGTCGGCCTTGCGGTGCCGCGAGCCGTATTGCAGGTGGAACAGCAGCAGCGAGCCGACCAGGCCGTTGTGCTGGCGGGTGGCGATCGGCGACCACGGTTGCATCCCCAGCAGTTTCTGGTTGTACACGCCGCGCCAGGACGGTACTCCCGCGAGCAGCGTGATCAGCGCCGCGAACAACGCGGCGGACGCGAGCGCGCGCCAGCGCCGTGGCCGACGCGGCAGCAGCGGCGGCTCGAAAACCAGCCATGCCACCACTGCCGCGATGCACGCCAGCAGGATCAGGATCGACAACGCGAGGTGCGGCACGTAACCGGCCAGCAGTTCGCCGCCGCCGTGGCGAAGCTGGCCGAGCATGCGGAAATCCGCCGGCATCAGCGGGATCGCGAGGTTCTGGACCTTGAGTGCATTCACTCCGTAGACCAGCGCCTGCAGGCCGAATGCCAGCGCGAACGACCAACCCGCGCGGCGCGACCAGGCGAACAGCGCGAACGCCAACAGCAACCCCGGCAGGGCGTTGCACAGCATGCGCAGCGGCGGATTCCACCAGGGAATCCAGTCCGGATGGTTCCACAAGGTCGCCGGCAGCATGTCCGCGCCGCCGTCCAGCCACGCCGTGCACAGCACGAATGCAATCGCGAGCACGACGATCGCCGCGGCGCGGGTGGCCGGGGCGATGCGCGTGGTGCCGGGTGGGGGAGCCTGGTTCATGGGGTCGCCGTGCTGCCGGGCCGGAAAGCCTAACCGAGCACGGATGAACGTTGCAGGGCGACGCCGCGTTGACGTCGCGCCCGCGTCTGCATAATGCGCGGATGCCGTCGCCGTCGTCGATGTTCGAACACCTCGTCTCCGAACGCTATGCCGAGCTCGCCACGCACTGCCGCGGTGCCGGCGTGGTGATGCACGACGACGCGGGCGTGGGCGAACGCGTGCGTCGCCTGCTGCTGGCCAGCGACTTCGCGTTCGAAGCCCTGCGTGCCGATCCGGGCCTGCTGACCGCGTCGGGACTCGAGCGCCTGCGCGATCCCGCGCCCGCCGACGCGCGTGTCGCCGCGCTGCGACACCCGGCCGGCGATACGCTCGCGGCGTTGCGGCGGTTCCGGCGTGCGGAAGCGGTGCGCCTGGTGTTCCGCGACGTCAACGGACTCGACGAAGTCGCCGACACCCTGGCGGGAACCACCGCGCTGTACGAGGCGCTGATCGAGGAAGCGCTGCGCGTCGCCACGCGCGCCGCGCGCACGCGCCACGGCACGCCACGCAATCCCGATGGGGCGGCGCAGTCGCTGGTGGTGTTCGCGCTCGGCAAACTGGGCGGCGGCGAGCTCAATTTTTCCTCCGACGTCGACCTGGTGCTGGCCTACCCCGAAGGCGGCGCGACCGACGGCGCGCGCCCGCTGGACAACGCCGAGTTCTTCACCCGTGTCGCGCGCGAGTTCGTGCGCCTGATGACCGAGGCCACCGCCGACGGCATCGCCGCGCGGGTGGACCTGCGGCTGCGTCCGTTCGGGGATTCGGGCCCGGTGGTCGCCTCGTTCGCCGCGATGGAACAGTATTTCCAGCGCGAGGGTCGCGACTGGGAGCGTTACGCGTGGATCAAGGCGCGCCCGGTCGCGGGCGATCTCGCCGCCGGCAAGCACATGCTGGAAACCCTGCGTCCGTTCATCTACCGGCGCTATTTCGACTACACCGCGCTGGCCGGCCTGCGCGACATGAAGGCGCTGATCGACGCCGAAGTCGCGCGCCGCGATCTCGCCGACGACCTGAAACTGGGCGCAGGCGGCATCCGCGAAATCGAATTCGTGGTGCAGTTGCAGCAGATGATCCGCGGCGGCCGCGACCCGTCCCTGCGCGTGCACGGCCTGCTGCCCGCGCTCGACGCGTGCGCGGCGCGCGGTTACCTGTCGCAGCGGCAGTCGCGCGAATTGCGCGAGGCCTACCTGTTCCTGCGGCAACTGGAGAACCGCGTGCAGATGTTCGCCGATCGACAGACCCACGCCGTGCCGTCCGATGCCGCGGCTCGGGCACGCATTGCGCGTGCATTGGATCGGCGCGATTGGGCGGCGCTCGCCGCGGATTTGAATCGACAGCGCGAACGGGTTTCCGCGATTTTCGCGGAGGTGTTGCGGCCACGCGAAGGCGCGGATCGCGCAGCCAGGCCCGGCGACGGGGCCGGAAACGGTGCGCGCTTGTGGCGGCGTGCCGTCGAAGGCAACCTCGACCATGCGCTGCTGCGCGGCGCCGGGTTCGAGCCGCCCGAACCGTGCCTCGATGCGCTGCGCCAGGTCGCGAACCTGCACGGGCTCAGCGCGCGCGGCGCGCGCCGCATCGAACACCTGATGCCCGACCTGATCGACGCCGCGGCGGTAACCTCGGCGCCGACCGCTGCACTGGTCCGCCTGTGCAGCCTGGTGCAGGCGGTGGCGCGGCGCTCGGCTTACCTCGCGCTGCTGCAGGAACAACCCGCGGCGCGCGCGCGGGTGGCGGCGCTGTGCGCCGACAGCGCGTTCCTCGCCGAACGCGTGATCGCGCAGCCGCTGCTGCTGGACGACGTGCTGGCGCCGCGCATCGAACACCTCGCGCATGGCGTCGCCGACCTGCGCGCCGAACTCGCGCAGCAACTCGCGGCGGCGCAGGCGGGCGGCGATCCCGAGGCGATGCTCACCGCGATCGCGGAATGGCACGGCAGTTACCGGATGCGTTGTGGACTCGCGTTCCGCGACGGCGCCTCGGGTGCGGTGGCGACCGCACGGGCGTTGGCCGAACTCGCCGACGCGGTAGTCGGCGCCGTGCTGGATCTCGCGCAGTCGGAACTCGTCGCGCAGCACGGCCGCCTGCCCGGCGCGGGCAGCGGCATCGCCGTGTTGGGTTACGGCAGCCTCGGCGGTTCGGAGCTCGGGTTCAATTCCGACCTCGACCTGGTGTTCGTGTACGACGCCGCGCGCGGCGAAGCGATGAGCGACGGCGTGCGCCCGCTGGATGGCGCACGCTGGTACGCGCGCCTCGCGCAACGGGTGGTGCATTGGCTGTCCGCACCGACCCGCGGCGGGCGGTTGTACGAGGTCGACACCCGCCTGCGTCCGGACGGCGGCAAGTCGCTGCTGGTCGCGAGCCTGCCCGCGTTCGTCGCCTACCAGCGCGAACGCGCGTGGACCTGGGAGCAACAGGCACTGGTGCGCGCCCGCGTGGTGGCCGGCGATGCGGCATTGGGCGACGCCTTCGCGCGCGCCCGCGACGAGGTGTTGTGCCGGAAGCGCGAGCGGGCGCAGTTGATTGCGGACGTATGCCGGATGCGCGCCGAGTGGCGCAGGCAGCGCGATCGTTCCGGTGCCGGCGCACTGGACCTGAAGCAGGGCGCGGGTGCGCTGCTGGACATCCAGTTCCTGCTGCAGGGCTTGGTGCTGGCGTACGCGAATGCGCATCCGGCGCTGGCGGAGCACGGCGATACGCCACGACTGCTCGCGGCCTGTGCGCAAACCGGCATCCTGTCCGCGCAAGATGCCGAGGCGCTCGGCACCGCGCACGCGGAATTGCTGGCGCGGGCGCTGTCGGCGACGCTGGCGGGCGAGCATCGCGTGGTGCCGCGCGACCTGGTGCTGGATGCACGCTGCAAGGGCGTGCTCGACATCGCGCGTCGCGCCGGGTTCGATTTCGGCGCTGCGTGACTGCCCGCGCTGTTGCCAATTTCTTGTCGTCATCCCGGCGCGGGCCGGGATCCGGCTTTTGTTGTCATTCCGGGGCGACCCGAAGGGTCGAACCCGACCACGGAGGCACGATGCCGAAGCGAACATTGGCGTAGCCGATGTCCCGAAGGGCGAGCCGCAGGATGCGGCGAGTCTATCCTTCCTGATGCATCCGCAAGCGCCAAGCGCGTCGGTCTTGGTTCCGCTCGCCTCGGCGGCGAGCGGGTGACTTTCTGTTTTGGCAGAAAGTCACCAAAGACCATTGCGCCGGGCATGCCGGTTTCAGCGACGTCGTGTCGCTGAAACTTCCCTGCGTTGCTCGTCGAGCGCGCGCCGGCGCGAACTCGGACATCCATGCCCTCGAACATGCGCGCCTTGCTCGCGCGCTCGACTGTGCTACTCGGCGTCATGCAACGGCGCGTTGGTTGCTTCGTTGTCGGCCATCCATGGCCTCGTCGGAAGCCAGTACCAACGTCTTGCTTCGCCCCACCACGCGCGCATATGCGCGCCAATGGGGCTCCGCAGGCGCGGTGGGCGGAAGCGTTAGTGCTTGCGACGAAAAACTGCGACGCCGGTTTCGTGTGGACGCCAATCGTTACATCGTACGCGCCGCGATGCGCTTGCGCAGCTCGGCGGCGAGCGTCTGCGTTTCGCGCAGCGGTGCCACCGCGGCACGTGTTTCGCCGACCCCGGTCAGCAATCCGCGTTCGCGCAGCGCCGCGTGGAAGCGCGCGATCTTGTCGGGCAGCGGCGCGCTGGCGACGCTGTGCACCGGCACGCCGGTCGCGCACGCCTCGGACAGCATGTTCACCGAATCGGGTGTCACGATGATGCGATCCGCCCAACCGAGCAAGCCCGGGTAGGGATTGGTGCCATCGCCGTTCCAGAACACGCCGGGGAATTCCGCCAGCGCGTCGCGCAGCGTCGCGGCGAACCCGGGCGGCGTGCGCCGCGACACGGTGGCGAGCACGCTGCCGCCTGGCGTCGTCGCGCGCACGCCATCGAGCAATCGTTGCGACAACCCGGCGTCGAATTCGATGCCGCGGCGCGGGCCGCCTATCAGCAGCGCCACGCGCGGCTGCGGCAACGCGCCGAAATCCAGGAACGCTTCGCGGCCCGATGCGAGCCAGGTGTCGTCGACCGGATTCAGTGAGCCCAACGTGTGCAGCACGTTCGCGCCTTCCAGCCGGTCGTGGCGCGGCGCGACCACCGCGTCCCAGTGGCGAGGATCGATGCGCGGATCGAGGATCTGCACGCTGTAGCAGGTGCCGCCGGACAGGTCGCGCAGCATGCGCGTCAGCAGCGCGGCACTGCGTCCGCAGCCGATCGCGACATCCGGCCACGGCGCTTCGAAGCCGGCGCGGTCGCGCGGCGCCAGCGCCAGCCGTCCGCCCGGGATGCGGCGCGGCGCGAACCACGCCCACGGCGCGCGCAGCGGCAACGCCAGCACCCGCGCGGAGACGTCCAGCGCGGACGCCAGCGCCAGCGCCTGGCGTTCGTTGCCGGCGGCGCCGTCGCTGATGACCCAGGCGGCATGGGGCGGATTGGACATCGCGGGTCCGGGTTGAAAACCGATGCGCGATTATGCGGGAGTCGTCGCACGCGGATAGACTTCGCCGCATCGTCCGGATCCGTTCCCCGATGTTGCCCGTCCCCGAAATCGCCATCCGCTTGTTGCTGGCCGCCGCGCTCGGCGCGGTGATCGGCTACGACCGCGAGCGCCACACCTGGGCCGCCGGACTGCGCACCCACATGCTGGTGTGTCTCGGCTCGGCGCTGGTGATGGTCGTTTCGGCGTATGCGTTTTCGGACATCCTCGGGCAGTACCCGCGCGTGGTGCTGGATCCGTCGCGGATCGCCGCGCAGGTGGTCAGCGGCATCGGGTTCCTCGGTGCCGGCACCATCATGTTCATGCAGCGCGAAAACGTGGTGCGCGGACTGACCACCGCCGCGGGGTTGTGGACGGTGGCGGCGATCGGCCTCGCGGTGGGCGGCGGCATGTACGTGGCCGCGGTGATCGCGACCGCGGTGGCGTGGGTGATCCTGGCGGCGCTGAAGCCGTTGGAGCGCCGTTTCGCGGTGCGCAAGACCCTGCCGCAGGTACGGATCGGGTTCGCCAGTCGCGCCTCGCTGGCGGCGATCGAGCAGGTGCTGGCGGCCCGCGAACTCCCGGCCAGCACCATCGTCACCCGCCACATTCCCGACGATGGCGATGAGGTGTCGCTGGAGTTCGCGCGCGGCTTCGAGCGCAACCGGCTGGGCGAATTGGCCGATGCCCTGCGCAGCTTGCCGGGCGTGCAGTCGGTATCGCTGGACGTGACCTCGCGGGGGAGTTGAAGCCCGCGCGCGGCAGGCTGGGTTAGAATGCCCGCGTTCAGTCCAGCAGATCGTCGTCAGCATGCCTCCCCAGCCGGCCTCCAGTTTTCCCGTGGGCGAACCCGCCAACGCCAAGCGGCGCTACGAAGTGACCGAGGCGGACCTGCCGCTGGCCTGCCCGCTGCCGGAAATGACGCTGTGGAATTCGCACCCGCGCATCTACCTGCCCATCGTGGATGACGGCGGCGCCAGCGTGTGTCCGTATTGCGGCGCCGAGTACGTCCTCAAACACCGGGCTGAATGAACCCGTTCACCCGGTAGTCGGGCTGCCGCCTGCAGCATTGCGCGGCGCATTTCTTGCATGCCTTCCCCCATGCCCACTGCCGCCGTATCGCTGGCACCCGTGCCCGAGTCCGCCGCCGCGCCACGCCGCCTGACCGTCGTCCAGCTGCTGCCGGCGCTGGAAAACGGCGGCGCCGAGCGTTCGACGCTGGAAGTCTCGCGCGCGCTGGTGGCCGCGGGGCACCGCTCGGTGGTGATTTCGGCGGGCGGGCGGCTGGTCGAGCGGCTGGAGCGCGAGGGCGGCGAGCACGTCGCGCTGGACGTCGGTGCCAAGTCGCTGCGCAGCCTGACCAAAATCGGCAGCTTGCGACGCGCCTTGACAGCGATCGACCCCGACATCGTGCACGTCCGTTCGCGGGTGCCGGCCTGGCTGGGCTGGTTCGCGCTGCGCGGAATGCGTCCGCGACCGCATTTCATCACCACCGTGCACGGGCTGAACTCCCCCGGTCGGTGGAGCGGCATCATGACCCGCGGCGAGCGGGTGATCGTGGTGTCGCAGACCGTGCACGATTTCGTGCTGGGCCACTACCCGCGCGTGGATGCCGCCAAGCTTACCGTGATCCCGCGCGGCATCGACCCGGAGGCTTTTCCCTACGGCTACCGTCCCGACGACGCGTGGCGCGAGCGTTTCTTCGGCGAGTTCCCGCAGCTCGCCGGTGCACCGCTGCTGACCCTGCCGGGACGCGGCACGCGCCTCAAGGGCCATGCCGACGCGATCCGGCTGATCGCCAGCCTGCGCGAACGCGGCGTGGACGCACGCCTGCTGCTGCTGGGCGTGGTCGAAGCGGGGCGCGAAGCCTATCTGCGTGAAATGCAGGCGCTGGCGCAGACCCTCGGCGTCGCCGACATCGTGGCGTTCTCGCCGCCGCGCAGCGACGTGCGCGACGTGTTCGCGGTGTCCGACCTGGTGCTGCAGCTTTCCAACAAACCCGAAAGTTTCGGCCGCACCGTGATCGAAGCGCTGTCGCTGTGCCGCCCGGTGCTCGGCTACGCGCATGGCGGCGCCGGCGAATTGCTGGCCGAGCTGTATCCGGCCGGGCGCGTGCCGGTCGGCGACGCGGTGAAGCTGACCGACCGCGCCGCCGAATTGATCGGTCGCGCACCGCCGATCCCGCCCCTGCAGCGCTACCGCCTCGCCGACATGCAGGAGGCCGTGCTCGCGGTGTATCAGGATCTCGCAGCGTCGCCCCGCGTGAGCCGCTGAATAACCTGCTGCGCTTGGCAGCTTGCGCGCCGGCGGTGCTCGGAATGCTCATGTACTCGCGTGTACACTCCGCTTCCTGCGCTCCGGCGTCACGCAATCTGCCCTCGCTCGCGACGGTTATTCAACGGCTCCCGTGCGCGTGTCTCAAAGGATTGCCAGTCCCCAATGAGCGATTTACCAGGCCAACGCATCCGCGCGGCATTGCTGTCGCCGCTGACGCCGATCTGGCTGGTGGTGTTCCTGCTGCCGTTCGGGCGATCCAGCGAACTCGGCACGCTGATCTGCATGCTCGGCGCGATCATCCTGTTCGCGCGCGATCGGCGCGCCTTGACCGGGCACCCCGGCGCGCGCCTGGTGCTGTGGCTGTGGGCCGCGTATTTCATGGCCGCGTTGATCTCGGCGCCGGCCGCGGTCGATCCCGCACGCAGCTGGAGCAGCGTTGCGGCGTATATCCGTTTCGCGCCGTTCGCGGTTTACGTGTGCTTCGCGGTGCGGCGCGAATCGCGCTTGAACGCACTGTGCCTCGCCACCGCCATCGTGGTGGCCTTGTGGGCGCTGGATGCGTGGGTGCAGGCGCTGACCGGCTACAGCCTGGGCGGCCGCGCCGACGCGCAGCGGATTTCCGGCATCTTCGGCGCGGGCAATCTGAAACTGGGCCCGGTGCTTGCCTCGCTGTCGCCGTTCGTGTTGTGGGCCGCGAAGCGGCGGTTCGGGCGCGCCGGGTTGATCGCCGCGATGTTGTTCCTGCTGGTGCCGATCCTGCTGGCCGGTTCGCGCGCGGCGTGGATCACCTACGGCGTGGCGCTGCTGGCGTTCTTCTGGGTGGAGGCGCGCTCGCCCTTGCGCTTCGTGGCGTGGGTCCTCGCGGCCTGCGTGGTGGTCGCGGCGGCGATGGGCGTGGCGTGGAAAACGTCCTCGCATTTCGATGCGCGCATGGACCGCACGCTGGCCGCGCTGCACGACAGCCGCCGCGCGATCAACTATGCCAGCAGCGGCCGCATCGACATCTGGCGCGTGACGGCGAAGATGATCACGGCGCATCCGGTCGTCGGCGTGGGCGTGCGCGATTTCCGCGAGGCCTATCCGCGCTTCGCGCCGCCCAACGACCACTTCGTCACCGAGGAAGCCTGCGGGCCGGGCGAGGGCGCCTGCCATCCGCACCAGATCGTGCTGGAAATCCTCGGCGACACCGGCGCGGTCGGATTGATCCTGTGGCTGGCCGGACTGGCGCTGGCCCTGCGCGCATGGCGGCGCGTCGGCGCGGCGGCGCGGGCACGCGCGTTTCCGGTGACGGTCGCGCTGGCCGTGACGGTGTTTCCGCTGAACACCCACCTCGCGTTCTACTCCGCGTGGTGGGGCCTGCTGTTCTGGTGGCTGCTGGCGCTGTGGTGCGCGGCGCTGTACGCGGACGTGCCGGATGATGCGCCGGTGCAGCGCGCGCACCTGAGGATGAAGGATCTCGCGCATGGCGCGTGAAAAATTTTCCCTCGTCGTCATCACCTTCAACAACGCCGACACGCTGGAGCGCTGCCTTGCCGCGGCCGACTTCGCCGACGAGATCGTGGTGCTGGATTCGGGTTCGACCGATGCCACGGTCGAGATCGCGCGCCGCCACGGCGCACGCGTCGCGTCGCATCCGTTCGACGACTATGGCCCGCAGAAGCAGCGTGCGATCGACATCGCGAGCCACGACTGGATATTGAACCTCGATGCCGACGAGATCCTGTCGCCCGGCACCCGCACGGTGATCGAACATGCGCTGGAGAATCCGCGTGTCGCAGGCTATCGCCTGCCGCGCCGTGAGCGGATGTTCTGGAGCGTGCAGCATCGGTGGAGCCACCGCAATGGGCATCTGCGCCTGTTCGATCGCAGGCGTGGCCGCATGAACGCGGTGCCGGTGCACGCGGCGGTGGAAGTGGACGGCCCGGTCGAAACACTCACGCGTGCGGATTTCGTCAACATGGGCGACGACGACATCGCCGCGCGCGTCGACAAGATCAACCGCTATTCGTCGGGGATGGTTGCCGACAAGCTGGCGCGCAAGCAGCGCTTCAGCGGTCCGATGATGCTGCTGTACCCGCCGATCTTCTTCGTGCGCCAGTACGTCTTCAAGCGCTATTTTTTATCCGGCTGGGCCGGCTTCATCGCCAGCGTGCTGGGCGCGCATTACGTGTTCCTGAAGTACGCGAAGTTGCATGAAACAAAACGACGCGCGAAATCGCGTAGCCTGGATGCAGGCGCGTAGTGCCGACTGCGTTTGCAGGATGGCAAACGCGAACGGCGAAGCCGGCCCGCAGGGTGAGCGACATGGATGTCGCGAATCAATCCGGGTTACGCCCGTTCAATAAACGGGTGGTGAGCCTTCCGGCCTGGTCTTGAACCGCTTGTGCGCCCACAGGTATTGCGCGGGCGCTTCGCGCACCATGCGTTCGATCGCGGCGTTCACCCGCGTGGTGTCGACCACCACGTCGTCGCTGGGGAAGTTTTCCAGCGGGGCTTCCAGCCGCAGCGCGTAACCGCCTTGCGGCGTACGGCGATGGAAGAACGGCATCACCGCGGCGCCGGACAGGCGCGCGAGGTGGTGCGTCGCGGTGATGGTCGAGGCGGGAATCCCGAAGAACGGCGCGAACACCGAATCCTTGCCGCGCATGTCCTGGTCGGGCGCATACCAGATCGTGCCGCCGTGCTTCAGGTACTTCACCGTCGCGCGCAATTGGTCCTTGTCGAACATTGCGTCGGCGTAAGCCAGGCGCGCGCGCAGCACCTCGTATTCGAACACCTCCGAATCCATGCGCCGGTACATCCCGGCGATCCTGATCCGCCGCGAGATCAGGCGCGCGCACAGTTCGAGGTGCGAGAAGTGTCCGCCCACCAGCAACACGCCACGTCCCTCGATGCGCGCGGCTTCGAGGTGTTCCAGGCCGTCGATTTCGACATGCAGCCGCGCGAGCTTGCGGTCGGAGGCGAACCAGCCCAGCGCGAATTCGCCCAGCATCCGGCCCATCTCGCGGGTCGCTTCGCGGCGCAGGGATTCGCGTCGCGTCGCATCCATTTCAGGAAAGCACAGTTCCAGGTTGCGCGCGATCACGTGACGTCGTGCGCGCAGCAATGGAGAGATCGCGGCGCTGAAGGCCGCGCCCAGCGCCAGCGTCCAGCGCGCCGGCAGCCACACGATCGCGCGGACGAAGCCGATGCCGAGCCACGCCGGCCAATGGCGCGGCGCGAGCAGTTTGCGCGGGAAGGGCGGCAGTGCAGACATGGCCGGCGATGATAGCAATCACGCGAGGTGGCTCCCCAACTTCCCGCGGGCCGTTTTGAAACCCTCTCCCCCAACCAAAAGCCGTCGGCGGAGAGGGAGACAAGTGACGTAGGGCGGGAGCAGCCGCGCAGCGGCGCATCCCGCCGTTGCTCGGTGGACAGGGAAGGCCGAAGGCGGGTTGCCACCCGCCCTGCGGTGAGCGATTCACCCCAGCATCGCGGCAATCTTCGCCAAATGCGTCGCTGCGGCCTCGTGCCGTGCTGCGGCGTCGGCCTCGGGATCGGCGCCATCGCGGTGCAAGTCCGCTGCCGGCAGTTCGTCGAGAAAGCGGCTGGGTTTCTGCCTGAACACCTGTCCGTAGCGCCGGCCCTGCACGCTGTAGGAAAGGTGCAACAACTCCTTCGCGCGGGTGAGCCCGACGTAGAACAACCGGCGTTCCTCGTCGAGTCGGCCCTCGTCGATCGCGCCCTCGTGCGGCAGCGTGCCATCCTCGCAGCCGACGATGTGCACGCAGCGGAACTCCAGCCCCTTGGCCGAATGCAGCGTCATCAGCCGCACCGCATCGCCACCGTCGTCCTTGTCGGCGCGCGACAGCAGCGCCAGCTGCGCGGCGAGATCGTTGGCGCGCGCACGGCCGTCGTCCATCGCGCGGAACCAGCCGATCAGTTCGCGCACGTTGCCGAGCCGCCGCTCGCGCAGCGCTTCATCGCGCACGCCGTGCGCAAGGTGTTCGGCATAGTGCGTGCGCCGCAACAGATCTTCGGTCAGTTCCACGGCGTTCGTTCGTTGCGAGTGAACACGCAACCCGTCGATCAGTTCGACGAAACCCGCCAGTGCCGCGGCCGGCCGCGCGGCCAGTTGCTGCAGCACACTGTGGCTGCGCGCGGCCGCGAGCAGGGACAGGTGTTTCGATTGCGCGAGTTCGCCCAGTTTCTCCAGGGTGGTCGCGCCGATCTCGCGGCGCGGCACATTGACGATGCGCAGGAACGCCGCGTCGTCGTCGGGATTGGCGATCAGGCGCAGGTAGGCCAGCACGTCCTTGACCTCGCCGCGGTCGAGGAAACTCAAGGCGCCGCTCAGGTGATACGGAATGCGTGCCAGCTGCAGCGCTTTTTCAAGCGCCCGCGCCTGGTGGTTGCCGCGGTACAGCAGCGCGCAATCCGACCACGACAGTTGGTGCTTGTCGCGCAGGTGCAGGAGCTGCGACGCCACCCGTTCGGCCTCGTGCTCGTGGTCGCGGCATTCCAGCACGCGGATCGGCACGCCTTCGCCGTGCGCGCTCCACAGTTTCTTGGGATGCGCGTGCGGGTTGTGGGCGATCAGCGCGTTGGCGGCGCGCAGGATGCGCTGCGCGCAACGGTAATTCTGTTCCAGCTTGACCACGCGCAGTTTCGGATAGTCGCGCGCCAACTGGTCGAGGTTGCCGGGGTCCGCGCCGCGCCATGCATAGATCGACTGGTCGTCGTCGCCCACGCAGGTGAACGCGCCGCGCTCGCCGGCCAGCAATTTCAGGAACGCGTACTGCGCGGCGTTGGTGTCCTGGCACTCGTCCACCAGCAGGTAGCGGATGCGTTCGCGCCACGCCAACCGCAGGTCCTCGTCGCGTTGCAGGATATCCACCGGCAGCCGGATCAGGTCGTCGAAATCGACCGCGTTGAACGCGGCCAGGCGCTTCTGGTACGCCGAATAAATTTTCGCGGCTTCCAGTTCACGCGGCGCGCGCGCGGCGTCCAGTGCCGCATCCGGCGTCAGCCCGTCGCTTTTCAGCCGCGACAGTAAGTTGCGCATGGCGAACAGTTGATCGGATTTCACCGACGCGCCCGCGAGTTCCTTGACGATGCCCGCGCTGTCGTCGGCATCCAGCACCGAGAAGCCGCGGCGCAAGCCCGCGTGCGCATGTTCGATCTGCAGGAACTTCAGGCCGAGCGCGTGGAAGGTGCACACGTTCAGGGCCTCGGCATCCTCGCGCTTCACCCGCTTCGCCACGCGCTCGCGCATCTCGCGCGCAGCCTTGTTGGTGAAGGTGATCGCGGCGATCTTCGCCGGCGGCGCGATGCCGCGCGCGACCAGGTGCGCGATCTTCTCGACGATCACGCGGGTCTTGCCGGAACCGGCGCCGGCCAGCACCAGCAGGGGACCGTCGACGTGTTCGACGGCGGCGCGTTGTTGCGGATTCAGCATCGGGGGAGCGAATGCAGGGCGGGTGCGAACGAGGAAGATCGTGCAAGAATGCCGATTGTCGGCGAGCTGCGCAGGATTGGCCAGCCTCTCGCGTTCCTGCAAGGAAAAATCCCATGACGGCACCCGAATGGTCGCGCCCGCACTGGACGCGCGACGAAGCCAAGGCCATGCTGGTGTACTTCGTGTTCGGCGAATTCGGTGCGGAGCTGCGGCTCGACCTGTCCGCGCACGGCAGCGCGGGCTTGCCGGCGGGCGTCCAGATGGGACGCATTCCCAAGGCCATGCTCGCGCACTGGGAAGGCCATCCCCTGCGCGGCGCGCTGGGCGACATCCTGCGCGAGGGCAATCCGGATGCGTTCGAGACCGCGCGCCGGGCGCCGGAATGCCTGATCCTGCGCGGCGAGCTGCCGGACCCGGATTCACTCGATTATTTGCGCGACACGCTGGGCGTGGTCGCGGCGCTGCTGGACGTGGGTGGCGTCGCGGTGGTCGATCCGCAGATCCTGGAAATGTTTTCCGCCGCCGACTGGCGTGCGCGCTACGCCGCCGGCGAGCGTGCGGCGCCGCGCAACCACGTGCTGGTGCTGTGCCACGACGACGCGGGCGGCAGCGCGTGGGTCAAGACCCGCGGCATGCGCAAGTTCGCGCGCCCCGACGTCAGTCTCCGCCGCGTGCCGCAATCCGAAGTGCAACGCGCCGGCGCGATCGCGGCGCGACTGGTCGAGCTGCAGGCGCGCGGGATGCGCTTCGGCGACGGTTCGACGCTGGATGTCGAAGGCACGCCCGGTGGCTTGAAGATCACGCGCGGCGGTTCGCTGGACGATCCGGAGTTCAACAACACGAAGCTTGAACTTGAGTGGCCTCACTCCTGAATCGGATGCTTTGCTTCGCGTGAATGCCAGCCATGCCCCCACAGCCCCCGCCCGCTCCAGCTGCGCTGGAGCGGGCGCCCCCTTGACTCAAGGGGGCTGAGGAGCTCGCGTTATGGGTTGAATCGCGTAATCTTTGCCGCATGCGCATCTCTGCTTCCATCGATATCCCCGAATCGGAATTGACCGAGCGCTTCCTGCGCGCGGACGGCCCCGGCGGGCAGCACGTCAACCGCACCGAGAGCGCGGTGGAATTGCGCTTCGACGTCGCGCGCTCGCCCTCGCTGCCGGACGACGTGCGCGCGCGGGTGCTGGCGCGGCGCGACCGTCGCCTCACCGACGACGGGGTGCTGGTGATCCAGGCGCGCCGCTTCCGCGACCAGGCGCGCAATCGCGACGACGCGCGCGCGCGTCTCATCGACATCCTCCGCGCCTCGTTGACACCACCAAAAAAACGCGTGGCGACCAAACCCACGCGTGCATCGAAGGAACGCCGCCTCGCCGGCAAGAAGCAGCGCGGCGCGACCAAGCGCAACCGCGGCCGTGGCTGGAGCGAGGATTGAGCGGCAACCATTCCGACGGCCCCCACCCCAACCCTCCCCCGCATGCGGGGGAGGGAGACGAGCGCGCAGCGCGAGTGGGAGGAGGCAATGACGTGACCCCGCATGCGGGGGAGGGAGACGAGCGCGCAGCGCGAGTGGGAGGAGGCAATGACGTGACCCCGCACGCGGGGGAGGGAGACGAGCGCGCAGCGCGAGTGGGAGGAGGCAATGACGTGACCCCGCACGCGGGGGAGGGGGACGAGCGCGCAGCGCGAGTGGGAGGGGGCGGTCTGCCCGCGCGCCTGCCGCCGTCGATGCCGCAGTTCCCGGATCGCGCGTGGCGTCATGCGTTCCGCGCCGTGGTGCGTGCGGGTGGCTGGCGTCTCGAGGGCGAATTGCCCGACGTGCCGAAACTGGTGCTGATCGTTGCGCCGCATTCGTCGTGGTGGGACGGCATCTGGGGCCTGCTGTTCAAGATTGCGCTGGGCACCGACATCGCGTTCATGGCCAAGCGCGAACTGTTCCGATGGCCGCTGGGCGGATTGCTGCGCAAACTCGGCGGCGTGCCGATCGCGCGCGGCGAGGCGGCCGACGTGGTCGGCCAGATGGTCGAACGCTTCCGCGCGCGCGAACGGCTGTGGCTGGGCATCGAGCCCGAGGGCACCCGCAAGGCCGTCGTCAAATGGAAATCGGGTTTCTGGCACATCGCGCGCCAGGCCGGCGTGCCGATCCTGCCGGGTTATTTCGATTACCCGCGCAAGGTGATCGGACTCGGCCCGCTGTTTCATCCCACCGACGACAAGGACGCCGACCTCGCCGCGCTGCGCGCTTTCTACGCCCCCTACAAGGGAAAGCACCGCGGCGTGTGAGGCGCGGTGCGCATCCGTGGCAACCCCGTTTCAGTCTTGCTCGGTCCCGTCCAGCCCGGTCGGTCCGCCAACGGCCTGGGCATAATTGCGGTCGAGATATTGCTGCGCGACCGTGGCGATGCGCGCCAGCATGCCCTTGTCGGTGCCGCCGAAACTCCAGGTGCCGCCCTCCGCGGCAGCGCGCTGGTAGAACTCCGGGTCGGCGATCACGCGGCCGGTTTGGGCATCGGTGAACTTCACCCGCATCAGTACCGCGGAACTGCCTGCGAAATCGCCGGCGAAGATGCGTGCGCCGGTGCTCACGTACTTCAACTGGACGATGTACGGCTCGATGTCCAGGACGCGACCATCCTGGTTGCGGTTTTCCCACCCCGAGAGCGTCGTGCCGACGCGTTGACGCATGTAGATGGAAATCTTGCCTATGGCCGATTTCTCGTGCGCGGCTTCATCCGATACCTGGATGGGCTCCAGCATGAAATGCTGGAAGTGCGAGAAAGGTTCCGCGGGTGGCGGATTGGCGGCGACGTTCGGCCGGATATGGGTGACACACGCGCAGCACAGCAACGCCAGTGCAGCGGGCAGCAGCAAACGGAACTTCATGTTCTTGTTTCCCCTTCGGATTGGCCCGGACAAACCCGAAGCAAGATGCGTACCAGCGTAGCCGGCCGGGGTGGGCCGATGCCGGGCGCCGCGCCGCCCTGCGGGCCGGGCGGGGCTGCAGTATGATCGACCTCTGGCATGGAAGGGGGGCGGTCGTGTCAAGCGTTCAGTCGCAGCGGGTCGCGGAAGGTTCCGCCGATTCATCGGAAAACGTGCCGGCCATGGGCCGCTTGCCGCGCCAGTTGTCGGCGCGCGAGATGGAACTGTTCGCCGGGGTGGGCCAACGCATCGAACTCGACGCCGGGCGGGCCGTGTTCCGCCGCGGCGAATTCGGCCGCAGCCTGTTCGTGATCGAATCCGGCCGCATCCTGCTGGAATTCGCGGGCGACCTGCCCGACAAGCTGGTCGGCCCCGGCGAATACTTCGGCGAGCTGGCCCTGTTCGTGGGCCAGCACGCGCGTTCCGGCAGCGCGCTGGCAGCCGAGCCCAGCGTGGTGTATCTGATCGACCCCGAGGCCTTCGAAGGCCTGATGCGGCGCGATCCGCTGGCCATCGCGCAGTTCATGTTGCGCTCCTTCACCTACCTCGTGGCCAGCGAACAGCAGTTGATCGCCAACTACAAGCGCCGCAACGAAGACCTGATGCAGACGCTGGATTCGCTGCGCCAGACCCGCGACCAGCTGCAGCTGGCGCGCCGCCAGGTCTGCACCGACGACTTGACCGGCCTGTGCAACCGGCGCGGGCTGTACCAGTACCTCGAGGGCGCCGCCGAGATCCGCGACCGCCGCCGCCACATCGGCCTGCTGCTGATCGACATCGATCACTTCAAGCAGATCAACGACCAGTACGGGCACCTGGTGGGCGACGAGGTGCTGCATGCGATCGGCGCGGAAATCCAGGATGCCGCGGGCGTCACCGACCTGCCGTGCCGGCTGGGCGGCGACGAATTCGCGTTGCTGACCCAGGTCCAGGACCAGCAGGAGCTGACCGAGCGCGCGCTGCGCATCACCGAGGGCGTGCGCCAGTTGCGTTTCCCGCAGACCGCGGCGCAGCTCGTGGTGTCGGTCAGCATCGGCGGCGGCCTGTGCCGCGACGACGGCGAATGGTCGGTGTGGTACAGCGAGGCCGATTGTGCGCTGTACCACGTGAAAGGCTCCGGCGGCGACGGCGCGCACGTGATGAGTTGATTTTCCTTGGGACGAACGGTGGAAACCGTTCATCCTGAGCGTAGGCCCGCAGGGCCGAAGTCGAAGGACGCTTCGACTCCGTTCGCTGCGCTCACTACGCTCAGCGCGAACGGAGTTGTAACCATGACCGCCGAAATCCACCAGCTCGAGACCCATCCCGGCCCCGGCCGCATGGCCACCCCGCAACTGCGCACGCTGGTGGTGTGCGACATTGCCGATTCCACCGCGCTGGTCGAGCGCATGGGCGACCAGAACGCCGCCAACATCATCCGCAAGCACGACCGCCTCGCGCGCGCGCTGGTGGAACGGCACCGCGGCCGCGAGATCGACAAGACCGACGGGTTTCTCTTGATGTTCGAACGGCCCATCCAGGCCGCCGCGTTCGCGCTGGATTACCAGCGTGGCCTCAAGCACATGTCCGCCGCCGAAGGCGTGGTGGTGCGCGCGCGGGTCGGCATCCACATGGGCGACGTGGTGGTCTGGGAAAACGCGCCCGAGGACGTCGCGCGCGGCGCCAAGCCCATCGAGGTGGAAGGCCTGGTGAAACCCGTGGCCGCCCGCCTCGCGCAACTGGCCAAGCCGCAACAGATATTGATGTCGTCCGCCGCCGCCTACATCGCGCATCGCGCCGAGGGCGAGCTGGGTGCGCAGGCCACCGAGCACGTGCACTGGAAGACCCACGGCAAGTATCGCTTCAAGGGCCTGCCCGATCCCATCGAAGTGGTCGAGGCGGGCGAGGACGACGTGGCGCCGCTGCACGCGCCGAAATCGATGCGCACCGCCCGGCGCATCCTGCCGTGGTGGCGGCGCCCGCTCACCCTTGCCGCCGAAGCCGCGATGCTGCTGATCGCCGTCGGCGTCACCACGTGGTTCCTGGTGCAAAGCCCGCCCACGCTGGCGTTCGGCGCGCGCGACTGGGTGGTGGTGGGCAACCTGCACAACCTCACCGGCGACAAGCTGTACGACCAGTCGGTCGATTCCGCCCTGCGCATCAGCCTGGAACAGTCGCAGTACGTCAACGTGCTGCCGCAACTGTCGGTGCAGCAGACCCTGCAACGCATGGAGTTGAACCCCGACAAGACCGACGTCACCCGCGTCATCGGCTCACAGGTCGCGCTGCGCGAAGGCGCGCGCGCCCTGATCCTGCCCACCGTCGCCGACGTCGGCGGCCGCGTGCGCGTCACCGCGGAAGTGATCGACCCCAACACCCAGGCCACGGTGTATTCGGTGACCGCCGACGGCCTCGGCGCACAATCCGTGCTGCCCTCGCTGGACAGCGTCAGCAAGCAGTTGCGCGGCAAGCTGGGCGAGGCGCTGGCGATGGTCAGCAAACAGTCGATGCCGTTGGCGCAGGTGGCGACGCCGGATTTGAACGCGTTGAAGGCGTATTCGTTGGGTGAAGGCGCCTACAACCATGCCGATCTGAAAAGTGCCGAGGCATATTTCAACGAGGCATTGCGAATCGATCCGCATTTTGCGCTGGCGCGTATCGAACTCGCAAAAATCCTCAGCGGGAACGATCAACCCGCGAAGGCTCTCGAGCAAATTCATGCAGCGCAGGCTGACCGTTCGCGCTTGTCTCCCCGCGATGCTCTGTACGCGGATGCATTTGCGGCAAGTTTCGTCGAACCGGGCAAATCGCTGGACAAGTGGAAGCTGCTGGCCACCGTGTACCCTGATTATTTCTCGGGCCCGAGTGATTATGCCTATGCACTGGATAATTATGCCAACCGCTACGAAGAAGCGATTTCTTACCTCAAGCAATCGTTATCAAACAAGAATCCTCATCGTGTAATGAGCAGCTACCTGCTTGGCGTGGTTCATCTTGAGGCAGGCAAGTACAAGGATGCAGAGCAGGCTTTCTCTACGTCAATACATGAGGGATCGCACTTTCAGAATACTTTTTACGCAAGCGTCTACGCTGCCCAGCGCAAATTCAAGGAAGCGTTAGCTTTATTGGCCAAGGGCAGAGCGTCCGGCTATGGCAGCTACGACATCATCAATAGTGCTTTCCCGATCGCGATGGCAGTCGACCAAGGCGATTGGCTGCGCGCGGGAAAATTACTTTCGGCAACACGCACGAAAGCCGACTCGCTGGGACCGCACATCGCGAGTCGTTACGCAGGCATGGCGCTGAGCTTGAATGCGCTGGACGGAACGGCTGCTGTGGCTCAGGTGGCAGCGCTCAAGGACTATCTGGCTAGTGCAGAAAGAATGCTTGCGAAGGCCAATCCTGTCGATCGGCATGAATTGAGATTTCACGTCGCGCTGGCAGCCTATCTCGCCGCGCACGCGGGTGATGTCGCCGTCGCCAAGCATGCACTTGCCATCGCCGGCCCCGCGTCTGATGCCGACATGCCGATCCTGGATAACTTGCTTGCGGTAGCTCAGGCAGAAATCGACCGCGCATCCGGCAAGCCGGAAGATGCGCTGGCAACCTTGAAGCCACTGGTGAATGGCAGCGAGTTGTACATCACCCACGTCGCCCTGATGGGCGCCTATGCGGACGCCCACGATCAGACTGCCGCGCTGACCGAAGCCCGCTGGCTGTCGACCCATCGTGGGCGTGCTTATGGCGAGATCAACATGCAGTTCATGCTGGAACCCTTCAATGTTGCGGAGTCGGATTTGGCGCTGTTGCGCGCGGCGGAATTGTCGAATGCTCTGGGAAACAAGTCGAACACCCAAAACTCGCTCGCTGCGTTTTTAAGTGCGTGGCCTCAAGCGGACAAGTTGACTTGGGTGGCGCCCCGCTTGCGCGGACTGGAATCGCTCAAGGAACTGCACTAATTGCCGGAGCCGAGATCCATCTTTAGAGATGGCCAGTTCATTGCTAGGCATTCATCGGCTGCTGCGGTCGTCAATTGCGCATGTGAAGCCCGGAAGTGTTCCTTGTTGGCCAAGGTCTGAGCCGCCAAGCACGATGCCTTGAGGTTCACAATGGTTTCGTGCGGTACGCCCAGTTCGGCCAGGGCGGCGGCGGGCTTCTGCTCGTAGCGGCTGCGGAAGCCGTCGTCGGTGGCAAGTTTGTGCAACAGCGCCAGCGAGTGTTCGCGCGACAACTTCGAATCGGCCATGATGATTCCCCCCGAAATACTGGCGATGGATGGCACAATGCAGGAATCGCGCCATCTATGGCGGCGCAAGTAGAGTAGGAAATGAGGTTTCATGCAAGTGCGCCGCTGCGCGGCGGTATTCATCGAGCCACGCGAATCCATCGACTTCGATCTTGCCGAACTCGCGCTGGGCGAAACCGGCGTGCGCGAACGGCTCGGCTGGCTGGCACTGGCCGCGCATTGCGATGAAGAGATTCCAGTGGATGCGGCCGAAATTGCCGCGCTTGGCGCGTTGTCGCCGAGCCATTGGCAATCGCTGGATGAACTGTCGCAGCGGCATCCGCGCGCGGTGCTCGAAGCATTGCTGGCGAAGGGTTTGTTGATCGCGCAGGAACCGGCGGAGGAATCGTCGCGGCGGTTCGAGCAAGCCGACGAAGCCGTGCGCGCGGTGCATTGGCGCGGATTGTCCGCCATCGCGCATCGCCACACCCGCTGGCGAGATGTTGACTCGGAAGCGATCGAGCAATTGTTTGCCGAAGCCAGCTCGCAAACGATGCTGGAACGCCTGGGTCCGGCGTTGCCGGTGGTGCCCGAACGCGCGTCGGCGTCCTCGCGCTTGCCGTTGGAGAAACCCTCGCCGTCGCCGCTGGATGCCTTGATGGACCGGCGCGTCACCTGCCGCAATTACGATCCCGCGCCGTTGTCGTTCGATGCGTTTTCCGCGGTGCTGTATCGCGCCTTCGGTGCGCGTGCGGTCAGCGATTACGCGCCCGGCGTGCAACTGCTGAAGAAGGGCGTGCCGTCGGCGGGCGGCCTGCACGCGACCGAAGCCTATCTTCTGGTGCAGCGGGTCGAGGGCGTGCCGGCGGGGTTGTATCACTACCACCCGGTCGCGCACGCGCTGGAACCGTTGCGCGAACTGGATGCGGAAACCGCCGCGTCGCTGGCGCGCCGTTTCGTCGCAGCGCAGGCGTACTACGCCGGGGCGCCGCTGCAGATCGCGCTGGTGTCGCGCTTCGAGCGCAATTTCTGGAAATACCGCAACCACGCCAAGGCGTATCGCGCGGTGATCCTGGATGCCGGGCACCTGTCGCAGGCGGTGTACCTCGCCGCCACCGAGTTGAACCTCGGCGCGTTCATCACCGCCGCGATCAACGAAGTCGGGATCGAGCAGGCCTTCGGCCTGGAACCGATGGCCGAAGGCCCGCTGGCCGTGTGCGGCTTCGGCGTGCGCGCGCGGCAACGCGTCACCGTCGAGTTCGACCCCGCGCACAAGGTGTGGCCGTAGGGCGCCTCTGGTTTTGCTCGTCATTCCGGCGACCTAATTAGCGACGAACCTCAGCTAATTGCATTGTCATTCCGGAGCGGGCCGCAGGCCCGAATCCGGAATCGGTCTGGAAGGTTGCGCGCGTAGTGATACTGATTCCGGGTTCCGCCGCAAAGAGCCGTGGCGGCCCCGGAATGACGAGCAAATCGCTGGAATGACGAGATCGAAGACCCGCGTCGCCGATGTACACGCATAAACCGAAACAGTCCCGGCTCCGCGCGTCTGTCATCACCCCTCGCCTGTCCCGCGATGGACCACGCGGTCGCCGGGCTGCAGTTCGAAGGCGGGGATCGCGGGCTGGTCCTCGAGGCGCGCGTAGATCGGGGTGAAGTCGGGCCGGGTCGCGTCCATCAACTGCTCGAAGCTGTCGATCACGAAGTAGCTGCGCTGGTAGGTGTCGATCTTGTATTGCGTGCGCATGATGCGTTCGAGGTCGAAGCCGATGCGGTTGGGCGCATCCGATTCGAGGCAGTAGATCGATTCGCCCTTGGAGCTGACGATGCCGGAACCGTAGATGCGCACGCCGTCGGGCGTGGCGATGAGCCCGAACTCGACGGTGTACCAGTACAGCCGGGTGAGGTTGGTGAGTGCGTCCGCGCCCAGTTTGTGCGCCTTGACGCCGCCGCGGCCGTAGGCCTGCACGTAGTCGGCGAACACCGGATTCAGCAGCATCGGCACATGGCCGAACAGGTCGTGGAACAGGTCGGGCTCGGACAGGTAATCGAGCTGTTCGGGTTTGCGGATCCACCAGCTCACCGGGAAGCGGCGGTTGGCGAGGTGGTCGAAAAAGATGTCGTCGGGAAGCAGCCCTTCGACGCCGACGATTTCCCAGTCGGTGCCGGCCTTGAGCACGCGGTTCAGATCCTCGAACTTCGGGATCGCATCGGCCGACATGCGAAAGCGCTCCTGGTTTTCGAGGAATTCGTTGCAGGCGCGGCCGCGCAACACTTCGCGCTGGCGGCGGAACAGGGTGGCCCAGACTTCGTGGTCGGTGCGGGTGTAGGTGTCCCACGGCTGCTCGACCACGCCGGTGGCGTAAACCGGGATGTAGCCCTTGTCGGTCTGGCGGTGTTCGACGCGGCGCGGAGTGGGGTTCATGGAGCGTTCCTCGGTCACTTGCGGCAAGTGTATGCCGAACGCGCGCGGGCTGCCGGAAGCGTTGTTCACACGTTAAAGTAGCGGTCTTCGATCACGGTGCGGAGGCCCTGGCCTTGGGCGTGTTGCGTTGTGCGTGGCGTATTCCGCTGATGTTGCTGGTGGTGGTTGGCGGATGCCTCGCGGCCATTCCCCTGCTGCCGCGCGGGCCGCGACCGGGCACGGCGGGCGCCGCGTTGCTCCGCAACTGGTCGCGCCTGTTCCTGCGCTGCTTCGGTGTGCGCGTCAAGCGCGTGGGCGAGCCGCTGCACGATCCGGTGATGTTCGTGGCCAACCACGGATCGTGGATGGACATCACGGTGCTGCACGCGGTCCGTCCCGCCGACTTCGTGGCCAAGGCCGAAATCGGCCGCTGGCCGCTGGTGGGCTGGATGGCGCGCCGCGGCGGCACGATCTTCCACCGGCGCGGCAACAACGATTCGTTGGCGGCGGTGATGGCGGTGATGAGCGAACGCCTGCGCGACGGCCGCAGCATCGCGGCGTTTCCCGAAGGCGGCACCGCGCCGGCCGGCACCCTGAAGACCTTCCACGCGCGCATCCTGCAGGCCGCGCTGGACGCGGCCGCGCCGGTGCAGCCGGTGGCGTTGCGTTACCTGCGCGACGGACAGCCCGCGACCGACATGCTGTTCTCGAAAGGCGAGAGTTTCCTGCACAACGTGGGCCGGGTGCTGGCCACGCGCGCGCTCACCGCCGAGGTGCACTTCCTCAAGCCGGTGGTGTTCGACCCCGAGGGCGGCCGCCGCCGCATGGCGGAAACCGCGCGTGCCGAAATCGCCGTGGTGCTGGGGCTCGCCACATGAGGTCGACGGTCGATGCCGGCTTCCGGCCGGCATGGTGGTTGCGCAGCCCGCACCTGCAGTCGATGCTGGCCTCGAGTTCGCTGCGTCGCATCGCGCGCGGGCGCCTGGCGCGCCGGTTGGAACGCGACGCCGAATGGGTGACGCTGGATTGCGGCGACGGGGTGCGCCTCACCGGCTGCCGCACGGCGCAGGACGTGCGCGCGCAGGCGCGCGGCCTCGCGGTGCTGTTCCACGGCTGGGAAGGCAGCACGCGATCCACGTACCTGCTGCAGACCGGCGCGCGCCTGCTGGCGGAAGGCTGGGACGTGTTCCGGCTGAACTTCCGCGATCACGGCGGCACGCACGCGCTCAACCGCGACATCTTCCATTCCTGCCGCATCGACGAAGTGGTCGGCGCGTTGCGCGCGATCCGGCAGCGCTGGCCGGCGCGTCCGCTCACGCTCACCGGGTTTTCGCTGGGCGGCAACTTCGCGCTGCGCGCGGCATTGCTTGCGCCGGGGGCCGGCGTCGAACTCGCCCGCGTGATCGCGGTGTGCCCGGTGATCAATCCGCACTCGGGCCTGTTCCAGCTCGAACACGCGCCGCGCATGTACCACGATTATTTCATGTGGAAGTGGCGTCGCTCGCTGAAGCAGAAGCAGCGCGTGTTCGCCGACGCGGAACTGTTCACCCGGCGCGACCTCGCCGGCACGCTGCGCACGCTCACCGAGGCGCTGGTGCTGCGGCACACCGATTTCGGTTCGCTCGACAATTATCTCGATGGCTATTCGCTGGCCGGCGACAGGCTGGCGGGCCTCGCGGTGCCGACCTCGATCCTCGCATCGCGGGACGATCCGGTCTGCCCGGCCTCGGACTTCGCGGACCTGCGGTTTCCGGCCTGCGTCGAGCTCGCCGTCACCGAGCGTGGCGGCCACTGCGGATTCATCCGCGACTGGCACCTGGGCAGTTGGGCCGAGGATTTTATTGCGGCGAGACTGGATCGGGCGGCTCCTGTCGAAGCCGCTGTCGTGAAAAGTCAGTCCAGGGAAGGCCGTCCTGGTCTACATGGGGGCTGAATGGCTTCCGCGGTGGATTCATCTGGTGGTGCAGCGATCATGGACGATCGCATGGATAATGCGCGTTCGATTCCGGGATGCCCATGCTCGAAGAACTGATCCAGTTGCACCGCGCCGGCCGCCTCGACGAGGCCGAGGACGGCTACCGTCGGCTGCTGGGCGACAATCCCGACGACGCCGAAGTGCTGCACCTGCTCGGCATCCTGCGCGGCCAGCGCGGCGACCTGGCCGAAGCCTTGCGGCTGGTGCAGCGCGCGGGCGAACTCGATCCGTTCAACGCCACCTGCCAGCACACGCTGGGCGAGATGCATCTTTCCGAGGGCAGGCTCGACGAGGCGGGACAGGCCTACGAACGTGCGCGCCAGTTGAACCCCAACCTCGCCGCCGCGCACGGCGGACTCGGCCAGGTCGCGCTGTTGCGTGGCGACACCGACGCGGCCGAAAGCCATTTCAGGGTGGCGCTGCGCGCCGACGAGAACGACGTGCAGGCGTTGACCGGGCTCGGCAACATCGCGCAGGCCCGCGGCGATTCGCAGCGCGCGCTGCAACTGCTCACCCAGGCCGCCGAGCTCGCCCCGGACGATCCGCTGATCCAGACCGGTTACGCGCAGGCGATGCTGGACCAGGGCATGCTCGACTTCGCCGCGCGCGCGGTCGACAACGCCCTGACCGTGAAACCCGATTACCCGCTGGCGCAGGCGCTGCGCGCGGAACTGCACGTGCGCAAGCGCGAATGGCCCGAAGCGCTGGCCATCTATGAATCGTTGCTCGCGCGCGGCGAACAGGTCGCCGTCGCGCGCACCGGCCTTGGCGACATCGCGCGCGCGCAGGGACGTTTCGACGATGCGATCGCGCAATACGACGAAGCCTTGCGCGCGCAGCCCGGCATGCATCCCGCGGCGATCCGGCGCGCCGACGTGCTGGCGCGCACCGGCCGCATCGCGCAAGCCATCGACGACCTGCGCTGGCACGTCGCCAGCCATCCCGGGCATGCGCGTGCGCACGCGCAGCTCGCGCGCCAGTTGACCCGCGCGGGACGCTTCGACGAAGCGCTGGCGACGTGGCAGGACGCCGAGGCGCGCTGGCCCGCCGACATCGACCTGCAGGCGCAGCACGCGTTGACGCTCGACCGCGCCGGGCACGCCGACGAAGCGCTGGCGTTGGCCGAAACCGCGTCCGCTTCGCCGCGGCCCGCGCTGGCGATGCTGCGCGCGCGCGGCGCGCTGCTGGCGGGCGACCCCGCCGCCGCGGTGCAGCGGTTGCAACGGATCGACTTGCGCCAGCTCGAAGACAAGCCGCTGCAACTCGAACGCCGCCGGCAACGCCTGCTCGGCCTGGCGTACGACGCGCTGGAGCAGTGGCAGGACGCGGCCGACGCGTTCGCGAAGGCGCACCGGCTGACCGCCGACGGCCTGCCCGAACTGCCGGCGCTGGACGATGCGCTGCGCGCGACGCTGCATCGGCTCGCCGGCGAAACCGGGCTGGCCGAAGCGCGCGGCGCGGCGCCGATCCTGTTGTGCGGGTTGCCGGGTTCCGGGGTCGGCCAGGTGGCGGCGCTGCTGGCCGACCAGCCCGGCTGGTTCGTGCGCCGCGAGCGTTTCGACGTGGCGCCGGATTTCGTGAACGCGCCGTTCGATGCGCGGTTGCTGCACACGCTGACGCAAGCCGACCTCGCGTTGCTGGCGCGGCGCTACCAGCGCCCGTTGCAACGCGCGGGTGTGGACGAATCGACCAGGCTGGTGGACTGGATTCCGGTGCTGGATGCGCGCGTGGTGCCCGCGATCAAGCGCGCGCTGCCGGGCGCACGGCTGGTGATCGTGCAGCGCGAGCCGCACGACACCTTGCTGGACTGGCTGGGCTTCGGCTGGTCGGAAGGTTTCGCGATGGCCGATCCGCAAACCGGCGCGCGCTGGCTGAAGCTGGCCGCTTCGCACCTGTCGCTCGCGGCCGACCTGCTGCCCGGCTTCCGCGTCGACCCGGATGCCCTGCTGGCGGAAACCGGCGCGAGCCTGCGGATGCGGCTGGGCGTGTTCCTGGGCGTGGTCGACCTGGAGCCGGGTGCGATGACGCGCGGTGCGCGCAAGGGCAGCGGCGGGTTGCCGGTGAACTTCGCGCCGGGACACGCCTCGCACTACCGCGAGGCGCTGTCCGACGCGTTCGCGACGCTGGACGATTTCGAAGCCCCGCGTTGACCCGCCGCGCGGGCAGGCATTCGCTTTCCCGTAACACTTTCGCGGGTAGGCTTGGCCGCTCATGCAACGGGAATGACCGCCATGTCCGGATTGCCGCGTCGTGTCGTCCTGCTCGCCTTCGTGCTGGCGGGCCTGCCTTTCGCCTGCCACGCCGCGCCGCCGCTGCAGCGCCTGCAGGTGCCGGCGGGGTTCCACGTTTCGATCTACAGCGACCAGGTGCCGAACGCGCGCGCGATTACCTTGGGTGCGCACGACACCGTGTTCGTGGGTTCGTTCAACGAAGGCAAGGTGTACGCGCTCACCGGCATGGACAAGGATGGCCGTGCCGAGCACGTGTACGTGATCGCGAAGGACCTGGAAATGCCGGTCGGGGTCGCCTTCCACGACGGCGCGCTGTACGTGTCGGCGGTCAGCCGGATATTGAAGTTTCCCGACATCGAAGCCCACCTCGCCGACCCACCTGAACCTGTCGTCGTCACCGACAAGCTGCCGACCAAGACCCACCACGGCTGGAAGTTCATCGCGTTCGGCCCGGACGGCAAGCTGTACGTGCCGGTCGGCGCGCCGTGCAACATCTGCAATGCCGGACCGGATTACGCGAAGATCCTCAGCATGAACCCGGACGGCAGCGACTGGCAGACCGTCGCCACCGGCATCCGCAATTCGGTGGGCTTCGATTGGCAACCCGGCACGCACAAGCTGTGGTTCACCAACAACGGCCGCGACCTGATGGGCGACGACATCCCCGACGACACCTTGAATCGCGTCGACAAGCCGGGCGAGGACTTCGGCTATCCGTATTGCCACGCCGGCAACGTGCCCGATCCGGAATTCGGCAAGGGCCGCGCGTGCAGCGAGTTCGCGCAACCGGCGCTGCGGCTCGGCGCGCACGTGGCTGCGCTGGGCATGCGGTTCTACGTGGGGCAGATGTTTCCCGCGGCGTACCGCGGCGCGATCTTCATCGCCGAGCATGGCTCGTGGAACCGTTCCCGCAAGTCCGGTTACCGCGTGGTGGTGGCGCACGTGGGCGCGGACGGCAAGGTCACCGGCGCGGAGCCGTTCCTCACCGGATTCCTCGACGGCCAGACCACGCTCGGCCGGCCGGTCGACGTGCAGCCGTTGCGTGACGGCAGCCTGCTGGTGTCCGACGATGACAATGGCGTGATTTACCGGGTGACTTTTGTGCGTTCCTCCATGAACGCTGCATCGCGTGGCGACTCGTCTCGTCACGGAAATCGCGACCCATGACATCAGAACGGCCATCCATGGCCTGACTTCTCACCAACAGCCGCTTCGGACAAATCTCTCCCGATTCCCCGCATGAATCCACTCCCTAAAATGCAAATCCGCAGCGACAGTTTCGCGAACAACGCCCGCATCCCCGCCGAATATGCGTTCGGCAAGCCCGGCAATCCGGTCGAGCTTTCGGCCAATCGCAACCCGCAGCTGGCGTGGAGCGGCGCGCCCGCCGGAACCCGATCGTTCGCGCTGGCGTGCATCGACGTCGACGTGCCGAGCCGCGGCGACGACGTGAACCAGCAAGGCCGCACGGTTCCCGCCGAGCTGCCGCGGGTCGATTTTGCGCACTGGCTGATGGTCGACATCCCGCCGACGTGCACGGGGATCGCGGCCGGCGCCTGCAGCGACGGCATCACACCGCGCGGCAAGCGCGATCCGCACGGCCCGCCCGGTTCGCGCCAGGGCCGCAACGATTACACCGGCTGGTTCGCCGCCGACCCCGACATGGCCGGCGACTACCTCGGTTACGACGGCCCGTGCCCGCCGTGGAACGATGCGCGGCTGCACCACTACCACTTCCGGGTGTACGCGCTGGACATCGCGCGGCTTGATCTGGCTCAAGATTTCGGCTGGCCGGAACTGCAGGATGCACTGCGTGGTCATGTATTGAGCGAAGCCGAAATCGTCGGCACCTACAGTTTGAACCCCGCCGTGCGCTGAGCGCGGCACACCGAGAGCAGGAGATTCCCATGAGCAACGACATCACGCAGGACGAATCCCGCAACGGCAACAACCACGAACGCATCGAGCGCGCCGCCACGCGTTTCAAGGAAGGCACCAGCAGTGCGGTCAGCGGGGCCAAGGAGAAATTCAGCTCCGCCGCCGACCACGTCGAATCGGGCCTGCATCGTGCCGCCGACGCCAGCGCGCGCGGCGCCGAACGCGCGGCCGACAAGGCCGGCGAATGGCGCGACCGCAGCGCCAAACTGGCTTCCGATGCGCGCGATCGCGCCGACGATGCGCTCGACGGCGTGCGCGATTTCGTGCGCGAGAAGCCGGTGCAATCGGTCGCGATCGCGCTGGCGGCCGGCTGGCTGCTGGGCCGGCTGCTGGGCACGCGCCGGCATTGATGCGGCGCGCCCGCCCGTGAATCGCAAGCGCGCATGAGCGCCGGGACCGGCGAGCGGCCCGAAGCGGAGGCCGCGGCCGACGCCGCGCAGGCCGACGCCGCCCGCTTCGGCGCCGCGCTCGCCGCGGGCGCGGGCATGCTCGCGGCCTTGCGCAAGATCGCCACCGCCGTCGCCGCCTTGCTGGTGGCGGAGGCGCGGGTGCTGCGCGCGAGCATCGCGCTGGTGGTCCTGGGTATCGTCGCGCTGGTCGCGTTCTCGGTGTCGTTGTGGGCCTGCGTGGTGGCGCTGATCGGATGGAGCCTGGCGGTGGCAACGGGCTCGTTCGGCATCGCGCTCGGCGTCCTCGTGGTCTTGCACCTCGCGCTGGTCGTGGCGATCTGGACGGGCATCAAGCGCGCGATCCGGCGCGCCGGCTTTCCCGAGGCGCGCGCGGAATTGCGTGCGTTGGGGCACGAACTTCGGCGCGACGTGTCGCGCTTCCAGCATGCGCAACCGACGCAGGCCGCGCCCGCCGAACCGGAGCACGCGCCATGAACTATTCGCACGCGCTGGCGGAGCGCAGGCGTGCCGTGGCGGCGTGCCGCGCGGCCCGCGGCGAATTGCGCGACGCGGTGGACGACGCGATCGGCGCGTACCAGGCGCATCCATTGCCGGCGCTCGTCGGCGCCGCGGGCGTCGGCTTCGTGCTGGCGCAACTCAGGGTTGGCAGCGGCCTGGTCCGCACCGGCATGCGCATCGCCAGCGGACCGGCGTGGACGCTGGTGCGGCAATATCTCTGGGTGCCTTGAGGCTCGCCGGCAAGATCAAGGCAGGCATACCTGCTCGTCGCCTTGATGATCGGGATTACACTGGCGGTCGCCGCGAATGGCCGGGTGGGTGCCGCGATGTCGCCGTCGAAATCTTCCGGAACGCCCCTCGCCGAAAACGGCCCGCCGCAGCGGCCCCGCCAACTGCAGACCATCAAGCCGCAACGCCGCGTCACCGCGCGGGGCCGCCAGCGCGTGCGCCGGCTGCGGTCGCTGCGGGTGCCGCTGCTGGTCCTGATGCTGCTGGCGATCGCGGCGACCATGGTGTTCGCACGCTCGCTGCTGATCCCGCTGGTGCTGGCGGCTTTCATCGCGCTGGGCCTGAACCCCATCGTCGTCGGACTGAATCGCCTGTACCTGCCGCGTGCGCTCGGCAGCCTGCTGGTGATGATCGCGCTGGGCGCGGTGCTGGCCGGCAGCGTCACCGCGCTCAGCGCGCCGGCGACGGCGTGGCTGCGCGAAGCTCCGACCGCGATGCGCGACGTCGGTTACAAGTTGCGCAAGCTGACGCGTCCGATCACGCGCGTCAGCCATGCGGCGACCCAGTCGCTGGCGGGCTTCGGCGTGGTCGGTGAGGCGCCGGCCGTGCAGCCGCAGGCGACGGGCGGGTTTTCCTTCAACGGCATGATCAAGTCGGCGCCGCGCATCGTGGTCGCGGTGCTGACCGTGGCGTTGCTGGTGTTCTTCTTCCTCAGCTACGGCCGCGACGTGGCCGCGCACCTGGTCACCGCGATGCCCGGATTCAGTTACCGCCGCATCGCGCTGCGGTTGATACGCGGCATCCAGTACGAGTTCTCGCGTTACCTGTTGACGGTAACCCTGATCAACATTTGCCTTGGGCTTCTGACCGCGGCGATCCTGTGGGCCTGGCACATGCCCGACCCGCTGCTGTGGGGCGGGCTGGTCACGCTGCTCAATTACATGCCCTACGTCGGCGCCGTCACCAACACCCTGCTGCTGCTGGTGGTGGGCTTCCTCAACTTCCCCGATCCGCTGCACGCGCTGGCCCCCGCGGCATGCTTCGCGGTGCTGGCGGCGCTGGAGGGCAACGTGTTCACGCCGATGATCATGGGCCGGCGCATGCGCCTGTCGCCGCTGGCGATCCTGGTGTGGCTGCTGATCTGGGGCTGGATGTGGGGCATCCCCGGCGCGCTGCTGGCGGTGCCGATGCTGACTTGCCTGAAGCTGATCACCGAGTGGCTACCGGGTTGGCAGTGGTTTGCGCGGTTGGTGGAGCGCTAGGAGAGCCTCCGCAGAATCTGCTGCATTTGGTAGCTCCGTAGATACTGTTATCCGCGTCAAGCTCCGTGAAGCGCCGGATTGAACGGTTTGCCCGACTTGACGACGCCAAAGGCGACCTGCGCGAGTTTGCGCATCATGGCGCCGATGATCAGTTTTGGCGGTTTGCCGTGGGCGGCCAGGCGATGCTGGAAGCGTTTG
>MKWP01000006.1 GCA_001899805.1 Lysobacterales bacterium 66-474 | reverse complement strand
TGGAATGATCGGTCAGGTTCAGGCACTTGATGGCGATGTCGTGACCGCCTTCCATGTCGAGTATCTCGTCGATGCCGCCCGTGCCCCACAACTCCGGGGGCGCACTGCAATCGCCGGTGATCGTGGTCGGCTGGGACGCGCTGATCCCGCTCGGGATGTCCTGGATGTAGCACCCCGCCGTATAGCCCGACGTGCAGTTGCCCGCCGCCATGTTGGGCGCGCCGTACCCCATCATGTAGCTGCCGGCACCGATCGACAACGTGTCGCCGGCCTTCATCAGGGAGCTGCCCTGCCCGGGCACCAGCACCCAGAACGGATGATTGAACGCACACGCCTTGCCGCTGCCGCTGCCGGGATAGGCCGCGTTCGTGGTACCCGTACACTGCGTCGCCGTGCCGCCGTCGGTACGAACGTAATATGTCGTGGCGGCGGCGGAGAAAGACAGACCGGACAAGCCGACGAGGGCAACGAGTCCGAGGACGAATCGGAGGAACCTGGTTTTGGGGTGCATGAACTTCTGCCGGGGTGCGCTGTTGCGGGAGACATCGGTGTTGGGCATGCAAGCGTCCAACACGCGACACGCAGTGCCCACCCCTGTCCTCTCCACACGTTTCGGCCGGGGCGCAAAGTGTGGAAGATGAGCGGGGACGAGTCTGCCGCGTATGTCACAATTTGTGAATAGCTTCAGACGCTTGCGGGGCGCATTCTTTTGCTGGCGTTCAGTTTCAAATACTTACCAACTCGGCATCTTCCACGTGGGTTGCTGGATGGCTCCCACATTGCGACGCAACGCACCCTTTTGCCCGCCCTCCCGTGTTGCCCCGACGGCTGCACCCAACGCCGGGCTCTCCCGCGATGGTGTCGCGTCGAACGCACGCAGGTTCTGGTTCTTCAACAACGGATCCTTGCAGATGATTCCCGTCGAATAGCATCGCGCATTGCGCGTACCCCACACAAGGTTGTTCACGTAAACCACCTTCTCCGGGAACGTGCTGTCGGAAAACCACGAGAAGAACGGCCGTGCTCCGTCCTGGTTGGCGATGCCGACGAAGATGTTGTTCTCGATGTAATAGGTGTCGCTCGATTGCGCGTTGGTCGAATCCCCCACGAACATGCCAGACGGGTTGCCCAGCATCGTGTTGAACGTCCACTTCTCGGTCTGGTTCGGACCGTTGAACGCGCCCAGCAAACCGCCACCGGCGCGGCAGGAGTCGCCCGCAGCGGGATAACGCGCATCCGTGAACCACGTGCAATACGACCAGAACACGTTCCCGGAGATTGTCCCGCTGCCACTGATCTTGAGGTCATTGCCCGCATTCTTGGCGAAGACCCCGTCATACACATCGACGCTGCCGGTGCCATCGGCGTACAGCAGGTCGATGCCGTCCTGCGTGTTCTTGTAGATCTGCGGGCGAATGAAGACGTAGTTGCCGCCCGTCTTGGCCGTCGAGAAGCCGTCGCCGTAGCCGCCTTCATTCTGGCCGAAGCACCCCTTGTAGCCGCCGTCCACCGGATAGTTCTCCGAACACCCGGTCCATCCGACCGTCAGGTCGGTGAAGGTCAGCGTGCCGCTGCTGTTGGAGTTCCCGCTGCCGCCGAGGTCGCC
>MKWP01000005.1 GCA_001899805.1 Lysobacterales bacterium 66-474 | reverse complement strand
GAATTTCTCTTTGGACATGGCGTTCTACCTTTGGGTTCTCGGGTCTGTCTTGAACTTGAACATCTAAATCTGCTTGTCCGCGAAGGACGCAAAAGACGCAAAATAAAAGCTGCTCAATTTTTTGCTTTTCGTTCTTGCTGTTCTTTGCGTTCTTGGCGGACTGACTTGCTCTTTGCTTCAGCTTTTCTTGATGATGGCTTCGGCGATGTTGGCCGGCGCTTCGGCGTAATGGTCGAATTCCATCGTGAAGGTGGCGCGGCCCTGGCTCATCGAACGCAGCGTGGTCGCGTAACCGAACATCTCGCCCAGCGGCACCATCGCGTCGATGGTCTTGCCCGAAGGCGTGTCGTCCTGACCCTGCAGGATGCCGCGCCGGCGCGACAGGTCGCCCATCACGTCGCCCATGTAATCCTCGGGCGTCACGACTTCGACCTTCATGATCGGCTCGAGCAGCACCGGGTCGGCCTTGTGGAAGCCTTCCTTGAAGCCCATCGAACCCGCGATCTTGAACGCCATTTCCGACGAGTCGACCTCGTGGTACGAACCGTCGATCAGGCGCACCTTGACGTCCACGATCGGGAACCCTGCCAGCACGCCGTTGGCGACCGCTTCCTGGATGCCCTTGTCGACCGCCGGGATGTATTCCTTCGGAATCACGCCACCGACGATGCCATTCTCGAAGGCATAGCCCTTGCCGCGTTCCTGCGGCTCGATCTCCAGCACGACATGGCCGTACTGGCCCTTGCCGCCCGACTGGCGCACGAACTTGCCTTCCTGCCTGACCGCCTTGCGGATGGTTTCGCGATAGGCGACCTGCGGCTTGCCGACGTTGGCCTCGACGTTGAACTCGCGGCGCATGCGGTCGACGATGATGTCGAGGTGCAGCTCGCCCATGCCGGCGATGATGGTTTGGCCGGACTCCTCGTCGGTGCGCACGCGGAAGGACGGATCCTCCTGCGCGAGGCGCGACAGGGCCATGCCCATCTTTTCCTGGTCCGACTTGGTCTTCGGTTCGACCGCCATCGCGATCACCGGATCCGGGAAGGTCATGCGTTCGAGCGTGATCACGTGGTCGGCCGCGCACAGGGTGTCGCCGGTGGTGACGTCCTTCAGGCCCACCGCCGCGGCGATGTCGCCCGCGCAGACTTCCTTGATCTCCTTGCGGTCGTTGGAGTGCATCTGCAGGATGCGGCCGATGCGCTCCTTCTTCGACTTGACCGGGTTGTACACCTGGTCGCCGGAAGCGAGCGTGCCGGAATACACGCGGAAGAACGTCAGCGAGCCGACGAACGGATCGGTCATGATCTTGAACGCCAGCGCCGAGAACGGCTCGTCGTCGCCCGCATGGCGGACGGCTTCGTGTTCGCTCTCGTCGATGCCCTTGACCGGCGGACGGTCGGCCGGGGAGGGCAACAACTGGATCACCGCGTCCAGCATCGCCTGCACGCCCTTGTTCTTGAACGCGGTGCCACAGAACACCGGCACGATCTGGGTGGCCAGCGTGCCCGCGCGGATGCCCGCGATGATGTCTTCCTCGGAAAGGCTGCCCTCTTCGAGGTACTTGTTCATCAACTCTTCGGAGGTTTCCGCGGCGGATTCCACCATGTGCTCGCGCGCCGCCTTCGCCTTCTCGACGAGTTCGGCGGGGATGTCGCGGTATTCGAACTTGGTGCCCTGCGATTCGGCGTCCCAGTAGATCGCCTTCATCTTGACCAGGTCGACCACGCCCTCGAAATTGTCTTCGGCGCCGATCGGCACCTGCATCGGGACGGGGTGCGCGCCGAGGCGCGACTTCATCTGGCCGACCACCTTGTCGAAGTTGGCACCGGTGCGGTCCATCTTGTTGACGAACGCGAGCCGCGGCACGCCGTACTTGTTGGCCTGCCGCCACACGGTTTCGGACTGCGGCTGCACGCCGCCCACCGAGCACAGCACGAACACTGCACCGTCGAGCACGCGCAGTGAACGTTCCACCTCGATCGTGAAATCGACGTGTCCGGGGGTGTCGATGATGTTGAAGCGATGCTTCGGCAAGGTGTGATCCATGCCTTCCCAGAAGCAGGTGGTCGCCGCGGACGTGATGGTGATGCCGCGCTCCTGCTCCTGCTCCATCCAGTCCATCGTGGCCGCACCGTTGTGCACCTCGCCAATCTTGTGATTGACGCCGGTGTAGAAGAGGATGCGCTCGGTGGTCGTGGTCTTGCCGGCATCGATGTGGGCCATGATGCCGAAGTTCCGGTAGCGCTCGATGGGTGTGGTGCGTGCCATGATCAACTCAAGATTCAAAGAACTGGATTTCGTGAAATTCGCCGCGGTCGCCGGGTCCAGCTTTCGCCGCCCGCGACGGCGGTGTTACCACCTGTAATGCGAGAAGGCCTTGTTGGCCTCCGCCATGCGATGGGTTTCCTCGCGCTTCTTCACCGCGCCGCCACGGTTTTCGGAAGCGTCCAGCAGTTCGGCGGCCAGCTTGCGCGGCATCGAGTTCTCGCCACGCTTGCGCGCCGCCTCGATGGTCCAGCGCATCGCCAGCGCGGTGCGGCGGGAAGCGCGCACTTCGACCGGCACCTGGTAGGTGGCGCCGCCGACGCGCCGCGATTTCACTTCCACCGCGGGGGCGACGTTGTTGAGCGCCTTCTCGACCAGCGCGACCGGTTCGGGATTCTTCTGGCCCAGGTGGTCAAGCGCGCCGTAGACGATGCCCTCGGCGACCGACTTCTTGCCGCTCTTCATCACCATGTTGATGAAGCGCGCGATCAACTCGCTGCCGTGCTTGGGGTCAGGCAGGGTGACGCGGGCGGGGTGGGAACCTTTGCGTGACATGTCTTATCCCTCAACCTTTCGGCCGCTTGGCGCCGTACTTGGAACGCGATTTGCGGCGCTTGGCGATGCCGGCGCAATCCAGCGAACCGCGCACGGTGTGGTAACGCACGCCCGGCAGGTCCTTAACACGGCCGCCGCGGATCAGCACCACCGAGTGCTCCTGCAGGTTGTGGCCTTCGCCGCCGATGTACGAGATGACCTCGTAGCCGTTGGTCAGGCGCACCTTGGCCACCTTGCGCATCGCCGAGTTCGGCTTCTTCGGCGTGGTGGTGTACACGCGGGTGCATACGCCGCGACGCTGCGGGCAGTTCTGCAGCGCGGGCGACGCGCTCTTGTAGGTTTTCGGGCTGCGCGGTCGGCGCACCAACTGGTTGACAGTTGCCATTGATCCGGGTTTCCAGAAAAAAACGGAGGTCCTTCGAAAAACCAAAGGCAGACCGGTAACCCGGTCTGCCCAGAAGCGGAATTTTAACACGGAATCGCGAAATCGGACAAGCTTTCGCGCCGTCGTGGCATCCTGCTCTCGAATACGAAGCGCTTCCGTGCGCCTCATTTCGATGGAACCGCGCGCGTCAGGCGCGCGGCAGGGTCATCATCAAGTCGCCGACTGCGGCGCTTCGCTCGGGGCCTCGCCGGCCTCTTCGAACACCGCGGATACGTTGGCCAGGGTTTCCATTTCCGCGTCGGTCAAACCCACCGACGTCTTGCGCTGGGCGTGGTAGGCGAGGCCCGTGCCAGCGGGAATCAAGCGGCCAACTATAACGTTTTCCTTGAGGCCGCGCAAGTCGTCGCGCTTGCCGCGTACCGCGGCATCGGTGAGGACGCGCGTGGTCTCCTGGAACGACGCCGCCGAAATGAACGACTCGGTCGCCAGCGAGGCCTTGGTGATGCCCAGCAACACCGGGATCCCTTGCGCCGGATGTTCGTTGCGGGCTTCGGCCTTGCGGTTGACCTCGTCGAACTGGTTGCGTTCGACCTGCTCGCCGCGCAGGTAGGTGGTGTCGCCGGGCTCGCTGACCTCGACCTTGCGCAACATCTGGCGGATGATCGCCTCGATGTGCTTGTCGTTGATCTTCACGCCCTGCAGGCGGTACACGTCCTGGATTTCCTTGACCAGGTAAGCCGCGAGCCGCTCGACGCCGAGCAGGCGCAGGATGTCGCGCGGATCGGACTCGCCATCCACCACGGTTTCGCCCTTCTCGACGTGCTCGCCCTCGAACACCACGATGTGGCGCCACTTCGGGATCAGGTCCTCGTGCTCGTTGCCGTCGGCGTCCTTGATGATCAGGCGCTGCTTGCCCTTGGTGTCCTTGCCGAAGCTGACCACGCCCGAGACCTCGGCGAGGATGGCCGGCTCCTTGGGCTTGCGGGCCTCGAACAGATCCGCGACGCGCGGCAGGCCGCCGGTGATGTCGCGGGTCTTGGACGACTCCTGCGGGATGCGCGCGATGACGTCGCCGACGCCCACTTCGGCGCCGTCCTGGATCGACACGATCGCGCCGGCCGGCAGATACGACTGCGCCGGGATGTCGGTGCCGGGCAGCTTGAGGTCCTGGCCCTTCTTGTCTTCCAGGCGCACCGCCGGACGCAGGTCCTTGGCATTGCTGCCGCGGCGCTTCGGGTCGGTGACCACCACGCTCTCGAGACCTGTCAGCTCGTCGATCGAGGACTGCACTGTCACGCCGTCCACGAAGTCGATGTACCTGACGCGGCCCGCCACCTCGGTGACGATCGGGTGGGTGTGGGGATCCCACGTGGCAACGGTCTGGCCGGCCTTGACCTCGGCTCCGTCCTTGACGGTGATGGTGGCGCCGTACGGCACCTTGTAGCGCTCGCGCTCGCGGCCGTTGACGTCGATCAGGCTGACGTCGCCGGAACGCGACACCGCGACCAAATGGCCCTGCGCGTGCTTCACGGTCTTGAGGTTGTTGAACTTCAGGGTGCCGGTGGTCTTGATGGTCACGTTGTCCACCGCCGCCGCACGCGAAGCCGCGCCACCGATGTGGAACGTGCGCATCGTCAGCTGCGTACCGGGCTCGCCAATCGACTGCGCCGCGATCACGCCGACCGCCTCGCCGATGTTGACGATATGCCCGCGCGCCAGATCGCGCCCGTAGCACAGCGCGCACACGCCGAACTCGGATTCGCAGGAAATCGGCGAGCGCACCTTGACGCTCTGCACGCCGGCCGCATCCAGCTTGTCGACCATGGCTTCGTTGAGCAGCGTGTCGCGCGTGACGATCGGCTTGTCGTCGTCGCCCGGCGCGTACACGTCCTCGACCGCCACGCGGCCGAGCACGCGCTCGCGCAGCGGTTCGACCACGTCGCCGCCTTCCACGATGGAGGTCATCATCAGGCCTTCGTGGGTACCGCAATCGTGCTCGGTCACCACCACGTCCTGGGCCACGTCGACCAGGCGGCGGGTCAGGTAGCCCGAGTTCGCGGTCTTCAACGCGGTGTCGGCCAGGCCCTTGCGCGCGCCGTGGGTGGAGATGAAGTACTGCAGCACGTCCAGGCCTTCGCGGAAGTTGGCCTTGATCGGCGTCTCGATGATCGAACCGTCCGGCTTGGCCATCAGGCCGCGCATCCCGGCCAGCTGGCGGATCTGCGCCGCGGAACCGCGCGCGCCGGAATCGGCCATGATGTAGATCGAGTTCATCGACTTCTGTTCGTGGACCTTTCCGTCGGCGCCCTTGACCTTGTCGAAACCGATGCCCTTCATCATCGCCGCGGCGATCTGCTCGTTGGTGCGCGACCAGATGTCGACCACCTTGTTGTAGCGCTCACCGGCAGTCACGAGACCCGACTGGAACTGTTCCTGGATTTCGACGACTTCCTTTTCGGCCTCTTCGAGGATGCCCTTCTTCTCGTCCGGGATCTTCATGTCGTCGATGCCGATCGAGATGCCCGAGATCGTGGCGAAGCGGTAGCCGGTGTACATCAGCTGGTCGGCGAACACCACGGTGTCCTTGAGTCCCAGCTCGCGATAGCAGGCGTTGATGAGCTTGGAGATCGCCTTCTTGGTCAGCTCGGTGTTCATGCGCCGGAAGGCCAGGCCTTCAGGCAGGATCTCGGCCAGCAACGCTCGACCGACGGTGGTGTCGGTGAGCGTGACCTTGTCCTTGCGCGAACCGTCGGCCGCGATGTCGACCTCGCGGATGCGCACCTTGACCTTGGCGTGCAATTCGACCGACTTGCTTTCGTAGGCGCGACGCACTTCGGCCACGTCGGCGAACGCCATGCCCTCGCCCCTGGCACCGGCCAGCTCGCGGGTCATGTAGTACAGGCCCAGCACCACGTCCTGGGTCGGCACGATGATGGGTTCGCCGTTGGCGGGGCTGAGGATGTTGTTGGTGGACATCATCAGCGCGCGCGCTTCCAGCTGCGCTTCCAGCGACAGCGGCACGTGCACGGCCATCTGGTCGCCGTCGAAGTCGGCGTTGAACGCGGTGCAGACCAGCGGATGCAGCTGGATGGCCTTGCCTTCGATCAGCTTGGGCTCGAACGCCTGGATGCCCAGGCGATGCAGGGTCGGCGCGCGGTTCAGCAACACCGGATGTTCGCGGATCACCTCTTCGAGGATGTCCCACACAACGGGTTCCTCGCGCTCGACCGATTTCTTCGCCGCCTTGATGGTCGGCGCGATGCCGCGCAACTGCAGCTTGGAGAAGATGAAGGGCTTGAACAGTTCCAGCGCCATCTTCTTGGGCAGGCCGCACTGGTGCAGCTTCAGCGTCGGGCCCACGGTGATCACCGAGCGGCCGGAGTAGTCGACGCGCTTGCCGAGCAGGTTCTGGCGGAAGCGGCCCTGCTTGCCCTTGATCATGTCGGCCAGCGACTTCAGCGCGCGCTTGTTGGTGCCGGTGATGGCACGGCCGCGACGGCCGTTGTCCATCAAAGCATCGACCGATTCCTGCAACATGCGTTTCTCGTTGCGCACGATGATGTCGGGCGCGTTGAGTTCCAGCAGCCGGCGCAGGCGGTTGTTGCGGTTGATCACGCGGCGGTACAGGTCGTTCAAGTCCGAGGTCGCGAAGCGGCCGCCTTCCAGCGGTACCAGCGGACGCAGGTCCGGCGGCAGCACCGGCAGCACCGTCATCACCATCCACTCCGGACGGTTGCCCGATTCGATGAAGGCCTCGACCAGCTTGATGCGCTTGGTCAGCCGCTTCAGCTTGGTTTCGGAATTGGTGGAGGCGATCTCTTCCTTCAGCCGCACCATTTCGCCGTTGAGGTCCAGCGACTTCAGCAACTCGTAGACCGCCTCGGCGCCCATGCGCGCGTCGAACTCGTCACCGTGTTCCTCGACCGCGGTGAGGTACTGGTCTTCGGTCAGCATCTGGCCGCGTTCGAGCGGGGTCAGGCCCGGGTCGATCACGACGTAGGCTTCGAAGTACAGGATGCGCTCGATGTCGCGCAGCGTCATGTCCAGCATCAGGCCGATGCGCGACGGCAGCGACTTCAGGAACCAGATGTGCGCTGTCGGGCTGGCCAGCTCGATGTGGCCCATGCGCTCGCGGCGCACCTTCGCCAGCGTCACCTCGGTGCCGCACTTCTCGCAGACCACGCCGCGGTGCTTCATGCGCTTGTACTTGCCGCACAGGCACTCGTAGTCCTTGATCGGGCCGAAGATCGCGGCGCAGAACAGGCCATCGCGTTCCGGCTTGAAGGTGCGGTAATTGATGGTTTCGGGTTTCTTCACTTCGCCCCACGACCACGAGCGGATCAGGTCGGGCGAGGCCAGCGAGATCTTGATCGCATCGAAGTTGAGCGGCTGCGACTGCTGGTTGAACAGGTTCAGAAGGTCTTTCATTGCTTGTCTCCGGAAGGAGCGAATATTTGCGGGATGGCTGGACGAAGTTGGGACTGGGACCGGGGACAAGGGACCAGGGACCGGTCAAAAGCTCGCGATACGCTGCTCTTGCTGGTCTCCGGTCCCCGGTGCCCGGTCCCCTGCTTCACCGCTCTTCCAGCTCCATGTCGATCGCCAGCGAGCGGATCTCCTTGACCAGCACGTTGAACGATTCGGGCATGCCCGCTGCCATCTTGTGTTCGCCATCGACGATGGACTTGTACATCTGGTTGCGGCCCTGCACGTCGTCGGACTTCACCGTCAGCATTTCCTGCAGGGTGTAGGCCGCGCCGTAGGCTTCCAGCGCCCACACCTCCATTTCGCCGAAGCGCTGGCCGCCGAACTGCGCGCGGCCGCCCAAAGGTTGTTGCGTCACCAGCGAGTACGGGCCGGTGGAACGCGCGTGCATCTTGTCGTCGACCAGGTGGTTGAGCTTCAGGTAATGCATGTAGCCCACCGTGACCGGACGGTCGAAGGCGTCGCCGGTGCGGCCGTCGTACAGCGTGGTCTGGCCCGATTCCGGCAGCTCCGCCAGCTTCAGCATGGACTTGATCTCGGCTTCATCGGCGCCGTCGAACACCGGCGTCGCCATCGGCACGCCGGCTTTCAGGTTCTCCGCGAGATCGAGGATCTCGTGATCCTTCAGCGTATCCAGGTCGACGTGGTGCTCGGCCTTGCCGGTGTTGTAGATGCGGTTGAGGAACTCGCGCACCTTGTTGGCCTTCTCCTTCGCTTCCAGCATCTTGCCGATTTTCTCGCCCAGGCCCTTGGCGGCCCACCCGAGGTGGGTTTCCAGGATCTGGCCGATGTTCATGCGCGAAGGCACGCCCAGCGGGTTCAGCACGATGTCGATCGGCGTGCCGTCGGTCATGTAGGGCATGTCCTCGACCGGCGCGATCATCGAGACCACGCCCTTGTTGCCGTGGCGGCCGGCCATCTTGTCGCCCGGCTGGATGCGGCGCCGGACCGCGAGATGCACCTTGACCTGCTTCAGCACGCCCGGGGCGAGGTCGTCACCCGCGGTGATCTTGGCCTGCTTCTCGCGGAAACGCTTGTCGAAGGCTTCCTTGTGGCGCTTGATCTGCTCGGCCGCACGCGAAACCAGCTCCGCGGTGTCCTCGTCCTTCGGATTGACCTTGAACCACTCGTCCTTCTTCAGGCCGTCGAGGTACTCGTTGGTGATCTCCGCGTTCTTCTTCAGCCCCTGCGGACCGTTGTTGGCGGGCTTGCCGACCAGCTGCGAACGCAGGCGGCCGTAGATCGCGCCTTCGAGGATGCGGAACTGGTCGTCCAGGTCCTTGCGGACGCGCTGGATTTCCATTTCCTCGATCTGCTTCGCGCGCTCGTCCTTCTCGATGCCGTCGCGGGTAAACACCTGCACGTCGATCACGGTGCCGTCCATGCCGGGCGGCACGCGCAGCGAGCTGTCCTTCACGTCGGATGCCTTCTCGCCGAAGATCGCGCGCAGCAGCTTTTCTTCCGGCGTCAGCTGCGACTCGCCCTTGGGCGTGACCTTGCCGACCAGGATGTCGCCAACCTTCACTTCCGCGCCGATGTAGACGATGCCGGACTTGTCGAGGCGGTTCAGCGCCTGCTCGCCCACGTTCGGGATGTCGGCGGTGATTTCCTCGGGACCGAGCTTGGTGTCGCGCGCCTGGCAGGTCAATTCCTCGATGTGGATCGAGGTGTAGCGGTCTTCCTGCACCACGCGCTCGGACAACAGCACCGAGTCCTCGAAGTTGTAGCCGTTCCACGGCATGAACGCGACCAGCATGTTCTGGCCCAGCGCCAGTTCGCCGAGGTCGGTGGAAGAGCCGTCGGCCAGCACGTCGCCCTTCGCAAGCTTGTCACCCACGTTGACCAGCGGACGCTGGTTCAGGTTGGTGCTCTGGTTGGAACGGGTGTACTTGGTGAGCGTGTAGATGTCCACGCCCGGATCGTTCTCGCCGACTTCCTTCTCGTTGACGCGCACCACGATGCGCGCGGCGTCGACCTGCTCGATCACGCCGCCGCGGCGGGCCGCGATGGTGACGCCGGAATCGCGCGCGACCGCGCGTTCGATGCCGGTGCCGACGAGGGGTTTCTCCGAACGCAGCGTCGGCACGGCCTGGCGCTGCATGTTGGCGCCCATCAGCGCGCGGTTGGCGTCGTCGTGTTCGAGGAACGGCACCAGCGCCGCCGCCACCGACACGGTCTGCATCGGCGAGACGTCCATGTAGTTGATCTCGGGCACCGGGCGCAGCTCGGACTCGCCGCGGAAACGGCAGGACACGAATTCCTCGGTGAACTTGCCGTGCTTGTCGAGCGGCGAGTTCGCCTGCGCGATCACGTAATTGCCTTCCTCGATTGCCGACAGGTAATCGACCTTGTCGGTGACCTTGCCGTTCTCGACCTTGCGGTACGGCGTTTCCAGGAAGCCGTAGTGGTTGGTGCGCGCGTACACGGCCAGCGAGTTGATCAGGCCGATGTTCGGGCCTTCCGGCGTTTCGATGGTGCAGACGCGGCCGTAGTGGGTCGGGTGCACGTCGCGCACCTCGAAGCCTGCGCGCTCGCGCGTGAGGCCGCCGGGCCCCAGCGCCGACACACGGCGCTTGTGGGTGACTTCCGACAGCGGGTTGTTCTGGTCCATGAACTGCGACAACTGCGACGAACCGAAGAACTCCTTCACCGCCGCCGCGACCGGCTTGGCGTTGATGAGGTCCTGCGGGCCGAGGTTGTCGGCTTCGGCCAGCGACAGGCGCTCCTTGACCGCACGCTCGACGCGCACCAGGCCGATGCGGAACGCGTTCTCGGCCATCTCGCCGACGCTGCGCACGCGGCGGTTGCCGAGGTGGTCGATGTCGTCCACGGTGCCGTGGCCGTTCTTGATCTCGATGAGGACGCGCAGCACATCGAGGATGTCGGAGGTGTCGCCCTGCGTTTCCACCAGCTTGACCGCATCCTCTTCCTTGCGGGTCGAGAAGTAGCGATGGTCGTACAGCACCGCCGGACCCGTCACCGAATCTCGCCCGACGCGGCGGTTGAACTTCATGCGGCCGACCGTCGACAAGTCGTAGCGCTCGAAGGTGAAGAACAGGTTGTGGAACAGGTTCTGCGCCGCCTCTTTCGTCGGCGGCTCGCCCGGACGCATCATCCGGTAGATTTCGACCAGCGCCTCCAGTTGGGTGCGGGTCGGATCGGCACGCAGGGTGTTGGAGATGTACGGGCCGCGGTCGAGGTCGTTCACGAACAACGTCGCGATCGTGTCGATGCCGGCTTCGCGGAACTTGGCGATGTGCTCGGCAGTCAGCTCGTCGTTGGCCGAGGCCAGCAGCTCGCCGGTCTTCGCATCGACGATGTCGTTGGCGAGGATGCGGCCGACCATGTAGTCGTCCGGCACTTCCAGCGTGGTGATCTTGGCGTTCTTCAGCTCGCGCACGTGGCGCGCGGTGATGCGCTTGTCCTTCTCGACCAGCACCTTGTCGCCGGCAACGAGGTCGAAGTTCAGGGTTTCGCCGCGCAGGCGCTCGGGCACCAGCGCGAGCTCCGCGTGGCCTTCCTTGCCGAGGTGGAACACGTTGTGCTCGAAGAAGATGTCCAGCATCTCTTCGTTGGTATAACCGAGCGCACGCAGCAGGATCGTCACCGGCAGCTTGCGGCGGCGGTCGATGCGGGTGAACAGCACTTCCTTCGGATCGAATTCGAAATCGAGCCACGAACCGCGATACGGGATCACCCGCGCGTTGAACAGCAGCTTGCCCGACGAATGTTGCTTGCCCTTGTCGTGGTCGAAGAACACGCCGGGCGAACGGTGCAGCTGCGAAACGATCACGCGCTCGGTGCCGTTCACGATGAAGGTGCCGGTCTCGGTCATGAGCGGGATTTCGCCCATGTAGACCTCCTGTTCCTTCATCAGCTTCGGCACCTTCTTGGAGGCCGGGCTGTCCTTGTCGTAGATGACCAGGCGCACCTTGACGCGCAGCGGCGCGCCGTAGCTCATGCCACGCACGCGGCACTCGCGTTCGTCGAATGCGGGCTCGCCGAAGTGGTAATCGACGAATTCCAGTTCCGCGTTCCCCGAATGGCTCTTGATCGGGAACACCGACTTCAACGCGGCTTCCAGGCCCTTGTCTTCGCGCCTGCTCGGGGCGGCCTCGGCCTGCAGGAAATCCTTGTAGGAATCGGTCTGGATCGTCAGCAGGTTGGGCACACCGAGTACCGGTGGACGTTTGCCGAAATCCTTGCGGATGCGCTTCTTTTCGGTGAAGGAATAGGTCGTCATGGATGCTACCGCCTCGTTCTTAAGGTCACGGGGCCGCTTGCGGGCCCGGAAAACGGGTGGAGCTGTCACATGGGAAGTCGCTGGTATTGCCGGCACCAGCACGCCTTCTGCCACTACTTCGTGTGAACAACTCAAACTGATTTTGATGCTGCTTTGCAACGACCAGAGGCCGGGGATCGTTGTCCCCAGCCTCGGGTTTCGTCATTACGGATCGCATCCATGCGATCCGCCCTGCGGGCCGCCTTTCGGCGTTCGCTCCGGCATCCTGCCTCCGCAGTCCGGCGAATGCCGGGATCCATTTTGATTTTGCGTCATCAAAAATGGGTCCCGTGTCATCGCACATCCATGTGCTGCACGGGATGACCACATCCTGTGGCCACTTATTTCAGTTCGACCTTGGCACCGGCCGCTTCGAGATCCTTCTTGAACTTCTCGGCGTCTTCCTTGCTGGCGCCTTCCTTGACGGTTTGCGGTGCGCCTTCCACCAGGTCCTTGGCCTCCTTGAGGCCCAGACCGGTGATCGCACGCACGGCCTTGATCACTTCGACCTTCTTCTCGCCGACTGCTGCCAGCACGACGTTGAATTCGGTCTTCTCTTCGGCGGCGGCGGCGCCACCGGCGGCCGGCGCGGCAGCCACGGCCACCGGGGCCGCAGCGGACACGCCGAACTTCTCTTCCATCGCCTTGACCAGCTCCATCACCTCGACGAGGGTCTTGGACGAGATGGCTTCGATGATGTCTTCATTGCTGAGTGACATGGGGTTGCTCCTGAATCTTTGAAAGGTTGAGCTTTGCGGAAAGTCCGGCAGGGATGCCGGGCTTGTTCTTTGCCGTCATGGAGGACGGCTGAAATACACAGATCGAGTTCGTCCGAACTTCCTTACGCAGCCTTCTGCTGGCCGACCGCATTGATGACGCGGGCGGTCTGCGCGGCGGGCTCGGCCAGCACGCGCACCAGCATGGTGGCGGGCTGTACCAGCACGCTGAGCAGCATCGACAGCGCCTGTTCGCGGGTCGGCAGCGAAGCCAGCACGTCGACGTGCGAGCCCGGATACGCCTTGCCACCGATCGCGACCAGCTTCGGCTTCAGCGCGTCGTTGGTCTTGGTGTACTCCTTGACCAGCCGCCCGGCGGCACCCGGATCCTCGGTCGAGAAGGCATACAGCAACGGACCGGTGAGCTGTGCTTGCGCACATGCGTATTCCGTTCCGTCCACCGCGCGTCGTACCAGGGTGTTCTTTGCAACTTTCAGGAACACACCCGAGGTACGTGCCTTCTTGCGCAGCTCGGTGAGCTGCTCGACCGTGAGACCCGCGTACTCCGCGGCGACCAGCGAGTGCGCCTTCGACGCAACCTCTGCCAGTTCGGCAACGAGCTCTTTCTTTTGTGCCAGATTGAGCGGCATTGCTTACCTCCGATGAATCCACCGCGCTCCCTGCGCGATGCACTCGAACCAAACGGACCGTCGGCATCCTGCCGATCCGCCGGCACCACCAGGTGCCTTGTTGCGGTGTCCGCTCGGAGATCAACCTTTCAGGTCGATTCGTTGCGGGCGACACCATCTGCGCAGGCAGGAATCCTTACCAAGATTCCGATTGAGGCTCGGTGGATCTCCCGGATCCACTTCGCCACCTGCGGTCTTTGACGGCTGGTTGCGGTGTTCCGCAACTTCGCCCTCAAAACCTTCTTCCCTTCTCCCTCCGGGAGAAGGTGGCCCGAAGGGCCGGATGAGGGTTCGGTCCGCACGTACAAACACCACGCGAGACCCGGACCCTCACCCCTGCCCCTCTCCCATGGGGAGAGGGGTTCAAAACGTCATTTCGCCGCCAGCGCCGCCAGCGTGGACGGATCCACGATCACGCCGAGGCCCATCGTGCTGGAGACCGACACCTTCTGCAGGTACTGGCCCTTGGCGGTGGACGGCTTGCCCTTGATGAGGTCGGCGATCAGCGCGTTCAAGTTGTCGCGCAGCGCGTCGATCTCGAAATTCACCTTGCCAATCGAGCAGTGCACGATGCCGGCCTTGTCGTTGCGGTAGCGCACCTGGCCGGCCTTGGCGTTCTTCACCGCACCGACCACGTCGGGCGTCACGGTGCCGACCTTGGGGTTCGGCATCAGGCCACGCGGACCCAGCAGCTGGCCGAGCTTGCCGACCACGCGCATCGCGTCCGGGGTTGCGATCACGACGCCGAAATCGATGTCGCCGCCCTGCATCTTCTCGGCGAGGTCATCCATGCCGACCACGTCGGCGCCGGCGGCCTTGGCCGCCTCGGCCTTCTCGCCGGCCGGACAGAACACCGCCACGCGCACCGTCTTGCCGGTGCCGTGCGGCAACACGGTGGAACCGCGCACGCCCTGGTCCGATTTCTTGGCGTCGATGCCGAGGCGGATTGCCACGTCCACCGATTCCACGAACCTGGTCTTGGCGTTGTCCTTGAGGATCTTCAGCGCTGCGTCGACCGGATATTGCTTGCCGGGCTCGACCTGGCCGGACATCGCCTTGAAACGCTTGCTTAGTGCCATGTCAGACGCCCTCCACGTTGAGACCCATGCTGCGCGCGCTGCCGGCGATGGTGCGCACGGCCGCATCCAGATCCGCCGCGGTCAGGTCGGGCTCTTTCTGCTTGGCGATGTCTTCGAGCTGCTTGCGGGTCACCTTGCCCACCTTGTCGGTGTTGGGCTTGGACGAACCCGACTCGATGCCGACCGCCTTCTTCAGCAGCACGGTCGCGGGCGGGGTCTTGGTGACGAAGGTGAAGCTGCGATCGGAATACGCGGTGATGATCACCGGGATCGGCAGGCCCTTCTCGATCTTCTGCGTGGCGGCGTTGAACGCCTTGCAGAACTCCATGATGTTGAGGCCACGCTGACCCAGCGCCGGACCGACCGGCGGGCTGGGGTTGGCCTCACCGGCCTTGACCTGCAGCTTGATGTAACCGACGACTTTCTTTGCCATTTCATTTCTCCTCGGGTTCGATCGTCTGCATACTCATTCGAGTTGCGGGACTCCCCGTTTGCTTCAATTCGGGACTCGGGACCCGGGACTCGGGACTCGGGAAAAGCAAAAGCTGTTGCTCTTGATCTTCCGAGTCCCGAGTCCCGGGTCCCGAACCCCGGCCCTTAAGCCTTCTCCACCTGCCCGAACTCCAGCTCCACCGGAGTCGAACGTCCAAAAATCAGCACCGCCACGCGCAGGCGGCTCTTTTCGTAATTGACTTCCTCGACCACGCCGTTGAAGTCGTTGAACGGACCGTCGATCACGCGCACCATCTCGCCCGGCTCGAACAACACCTTCGGGCGCGGCTTCTCGATGCCTTCCTTGACGCGATTCAGGATCGCATCGGCCTCGGAATCCTTGATCGGCAGCGGCTTGTCGGCGGTGCCGCCGATGAAACCCATCACCTTGGGCGTTTCCTTGACCAGGTGCCAGCACTCGTCGTCGATGCGCGGTGCGCGCGCTTCGCCGGTGGTTTCGATCTGCACCAGCACGTAGCCGGGGAAGAACTTGCGCTCGCTCTTGCGCTTCTGGCCGCCGCGCATCTCGACCACTTCCTCGGTCGGCACCAGCACTTCGCCGAACTTGTCCTGCATGCCCGAACGCGCCACCCGCTCGATCAGCGCGCGCGCCACCTGATGTTCGAAGCCCGAATAGGCGTGGACCACGTACCAGCGTTTGCCTGTCTGTTCGCTCATGTCTTAAAGCTTCAGCAACCAATCAAGGATCACCGACTTCAGGATGATGTCGATCAGGCCCAGCACGATGCTGAGCACGACCACCACCAGGATCACCACCAGGGTCGTGCGGATCGTCTCCTCGCGGGTCGGCCACACCACCTTGCGCATTTCGAACTGGGTTTCGCGCAGGTAACTGCGCACCCCGCGCCCGGGCGTCGTGAACCACGCCACGCCGCAGGCGACCACGATCGCACCCACCACGCTCAGCGTGCGCAGGATCGGTGCGACGGTCGTGGGCAGCAAATAATAAGCCGCCACGCCCGCGACGACGATCAGCACCGCCAGTGTCAGCAGACCGACATCCGCTGCCTTGCCGGTTCCGATCGTTTCCGCTTTTGCATTCATGGTTTTCTTGTTGTCCGGCACTGCTGTCTTCGCATCCAGTCCACGCATTGGCACGCCAGGAGGGACTCGAACCCCCAACCTGCGGTTTTGGAGACCGCTGCTCTGCCAATTGAGCTACTGGCGTAGATATTTGTTCAGCGGTCCTGCGCTTGCTGCCATTGCTCTTCCCGGCGATATGCGACCGGCTGTCTGGTCGCATGATCGGCGGGAGTTATTGCTGCGCTACGGTGCGTTCCAGGAAACACCCGGCGCAAGTCGCGCAGCAATAACCGCTACTCGATGACCTTGGTGACCACGCCGGCGCCCACCGTGCGCCCGCCTTCGCGGATCGCGAACCGCAGTCCGTCCTGCATCGCGATCGGGTGGATCAGCGTCACCACCATTTTGAT
>MKWP01000004.1 GCA_001899805.1 Lysobacterales bacterium 66-474 | reverse complement strand
CGGACGTCAGTACCTGGGTGACATCCTCGTCCGGGGGCTCATCGGCGCGTGCTGGCGGCTCCTGCGCGGGTTGCATGCTGGCGAGCTTGGCCAGCAACGCGCGCACGACCTGCGGCTCGAAGCCTTCCTCGTCGCGCAAGTGCTCGAGCCACGCCACTTCGCGCGCGTGTTCCTCCGTGGAAACCGCGCCACGTGCGCCGAGCGCATCGAACAATGCCGGCAACTTCAGTTGGCCGGAACGGAACGTGGCAATCAGTTCTTGAAGGGGAGCCATCGGGAACATTGCCTGGGGCGTGTCGCGCGCTGCCTAGTCCTGCAGCCGCACGATCACCGCGGAAACGTTGTCGCGCCCCGCGCGGCCCAGCGCGGTCTCGAACACTTCGTCCAGCACGCCCGTCGGCGTGGCATGCCGGCGGCACGCCGCATCGATCTCGGCATCGCTCATTTCCTTGTTGACGCCGTCGGAGCACAACACGAACTGGGTGCCGGGACGATTGCCCGCCACCACCCAATCCACGAACACCGATTCCTCGGCGCCGATCGCGCGCGTCAATACGCCGCTGCCGGGTTGCTGCTGGGCCGGGCCGCCCGCGAACTGGGTGACATCGTCCTTGACGCCGTACACGTGGTCGCGCGTGATCTGGGCGAGTTGTCCGTCTTCGAGGCAGTACCCGCGGCTGTCGCCGACCCATCCGCACAGCATGAAATCCTTGTCGTGCACCAGCACCACCACGGTCGAACCGATGATGTCCACGCCGCGTTGTTGCGCGGTTCGCCGCAGGTCGGTGTTGATCCCGGACAAGGTGTCTTCGATGGATTCGATGAAATCGAACACGCTGCCGTCGCGCGGCAACGCCGCGAGACGATCGACGATCATGCCGCTGGCGTAGTCGCCGGCCGCATGTCCGCCCAGACCATCGGCCACCACCCACAGGCCGGCCTCCTCGCGTACCAGGATTGCATCTTCGTTGCGGCGCCGGACCTTGCCGGTGTCGGTGCGCCCCGCCGACTGGAACTTCATCGTCATGTCCCCACCTCGATGACTGCCACTGGCCACTGCGCACGTTCCATCGGCAGGCCCGCGGCCGCGGCGATCCGCGCGCACGCTTCGTCGCCGGACGCCGCCTGCAATGCGCTTGCGAGCGCATCTTCCGGAAGCCGCACGAGTGTATCAGTCGCCATCAGCAGCAACCGGTCGCCGCTCACGACCGTGCAACGCGTTTCGTCCAGGCGCAAGTTGTCCGCCGCGCCGATGCCGGGCGCAGGCCTCGCGACTGGTTGCGACAGGATGCCCGAGAGGTCTCCCGGTTGCACGGTTTCGGCCTCGTCGACCGCCGGATCGGCGTCCGCCACGAACAGCGGACGCAGTTGCCCACGGCGCCAATGCCACGCGCCGGCAGCTCCTGCGCGCAGCAACTCGACGCAATCGTCCGTGATGCGCGCAACCACCAGCGCAGCGTCCTCGGATACGGGATCGATCAGGTCCTCGCTGCGCGCGTGCAGTTGCGGATGCAGCGCCATCAGGCAATCCCGCACATGCTGCATGTCGGCCAGCGCCGCCGGATCGGCCAGCGCTTCCGTGACGCGTGCGGCGGCGGATCGACGCGGATCGGTTGGGCCGTTGTCGGCCGCAATCAGGGTGATCCGGCCTTGGACCCGGGACGCGACCGGTTCTGTCGCGCGCGCCTGTGCATTCGGGCGCTCCGTCTCCGCACGTGGGTCGCCATCACGCCCGTCCGCAACCGGTGCATCGGCCAGTGCAGGCTGCGGAGGCGCGAGCAAATCGGCAAGCACGTCATCGATGTCGCCGGTCGACGTCGCGGCCGACATCGCGCCAAGGGAATCCGCACCTGCTGGAAGCGGTGCGAATGCGGCGCCGGTTTGCACGTGCAAGCCGGCTGTGGCGTCGGCGAGAAAAGTCGCGTAGTCATGGGCTGCCGGCAGGCCATGCGTCAACCGCACGGACGGCGTCGTGCGGGCGCTGCCGCTCGTCCACCACATGCAGCCGTCGCCGGCTTCGCGGCAGCGCGCCCACAGCGCCGCGAGCTGGCGATCTTCGGCATTCCGCCGCCACGCAACCTGCAGCGTGTCGCGCCAGGCAGCGGCTTCGGTGGCGCCTTCCTCCAGCCAGGCGCGCGGACCCGGCAGCGCGCACACCATCGCGTCGAACGTTTCCGTGGTGGCCGTGCCGGCACGCGCATGTCGACACACGTCTTCAGCCGCGGCGAACCAGCCGCCAGCAGCGGCCACCACGCGGGCGAGTGCCGTTGCATCATCGATGGCGTACGCGAGCACCATGGGAAATCCGCGGCCGACGCGGTCCGTGGACGGTCCCATCACGCCGACCCACGCCGAATCGCCGCACACGCCCGGCATCAACGCGAAGCGCCAAACGGGAGCGGCCTGCCACGCTGCCTGCCAGTCTGCGCCGAAACCGTTGCGCGCCGCGTTGACGGCCGACTCGAACGCGGCATCCCAGGCCGCGACGAAACCCGCCGGCAAGCGCCGTTGCATGAAGTCGCCCACGCCCGGCAGCTTGCCGAAAAATCCCGTGCCGCCGAGACCGGACATCCGGTCAGCCTCCGCAGCGGAAACGGTGAACCGCCTGGTTGAGGAACGGGTTCTTCAGGCTGCCGGCGAGGATCACGACTTTCGCGACATGCCCGCCGAAGTCGAACGTGGCGAGGTAACGCAGGTCCGATTGCTTCTGCAGACGCGCCGCGTCCAGCGCGTGGAAGAAAGCCCAGTCGCCCTGGTAGCTGAAGGTGCTGAGCAGGTTGCCGGCGGCGTCCCACGCCGAAACCGTCACCAGCCCCGGTTTCGGCCCTGGCCACTTCATGGCCATGCGACCGGCGGAGCCCGGCGTGTAGGTGAAGGTCTGGCCGTCGATGGCAATCTCGAGCTTGTCGATGCCGTCGCCGAGCTGCGGCTGGGTGATGCTGAAGTCCACTTCGGGCTCGTTGGCGCCGTTGTGGAAATACATCTGCTTGATCTCGTCGGCGAGCTGCATCTGGGCCAGCATGCCCGGCGGTCCGGCGACCGCACCCGGCCCCGTCTTCCACTTCCAGACCGGGCCGCTGGCATCGACCAGCTTGGCGAGGGTCTGCTTGTAATACGCGTCGAAACTGCCGCCGTAGCCGAACAGGCCGGCGAAGTTCTGCAGCGGAATATCGCTGCGGCCGGACGCATCGAATGGAAAGCGCCCACGCGTGAACGCCGCGCAATCCTTGCCCACCGCCTGCTTGAACTGATCGCCCAACGCACTTTGGGTGCCGCTGGCGACCAGCGCCTGGCTCTTGCCGGTCAGTGCAGCCAGCCATCCGGAAACGGGCGGCGGCAATTGCGAGACCTGCTGTTGCGCCAGCAGCAGTTGCGGATTCGGTTGGCCCGCGGAATCGCCGAAATCGGTCATGGTCAGCAGCGTCTTGCTGAGTTGCTCGATCGAGGCCAGGGTCTGGTCGATGGGTGCTGCGCCCGGCGCGCCCGCGGTCAGTTTGTCGAGGGCGTCGAAATGCGCGCTGATCGCATCGCCGGGTTTGGCCGCGGGCGCGGCAGCCTCGCCACCGGCCGCGGCACCGGCCAGCACCCGGGACAGCGCATTCTGGGTGGCCTTCTGCTTCGCTTTCTGCGCGGCCAGCTTTTCCACGCCCGCCGCGGCTTTCTCGCCGCCCGATTCGGCCGGCGCGCGCAGCATGTCGCTGGTGTTGTCGGCGACCAGCTTGAGCAGTGCCTTCAACGGCGAACTGGGGCCCGCCAATTTGGCCGCGATCGCACTGGCATCCTGGATGTTCGAGATGGGTTGCAGCGCGAGGTCGTCGAGCAGGCCGTCCCATTGCTTGATGTAATCCTGTTCGTACAGCGCCAATACCTGCTGCTGCATGCGCGCCTGCGCCAGCGAATCCATCTTGCCGGCGCCGAACACCCAGTCGTCCTTGGCGAACTGTTGCACGGCTTCCGCGATGCCCTTGTCCACCTCATGCAGGAACACCGGTTGCGTGTAAAGCGCTGGCAAGGGTTGCGACAATGGCGCGCCGCTGTTGCGGCGGAACACGTTGCCAAGCAGGCCCAGTTCCTTGTCCAGGTGCAACGAGGGATCGTCAGACGCCGCTTCCTGCAACTTGAGGTTGCCGTATACCAACGTCGCGAGGTCCGCGGTTTGCAGCGTGCTGCGCGCCTGCGCCAACAGATCGTTGTCCAGGGGGATCGCCCGCAGTTTTTTCGGATCGGCGATCAGCACCGCGAACTGTTTCGCGAGCGCCTGCTGCAAGACCGTGTCGGCGGGGAAGATCCGGTTCCATTCGATATTGGTCAATGCCACCAGTTGATCGGCATCGCGGTGCGCGGGCTCGCCCAGCATCAGGTAGCCCTTCAGGTAGTAATACAGCGCCTGCGGATCGCTGGCGCTCGCGGCAAGGCCGTTGCGGAAACGCATCGCCACGCCCGGCAGCAGCAGCGCATTGAGTTCGCGCAAGTACGCGCCATGCACTTCCTCACCGACGGCATTGCCCTGATACAGACCGAAGCGCATCAGCCATGGCACGTTGCCTTGGTATTCCCGCGCCACCGACTCGACCGAGTCCATCGCGTCCAGCCGTTGCAGCGCCTGCGCGAAATACGTCTTGTCGTCGCTGGCGCCGGTGATGTCCGCCTTGGCCGGATATTGCGCGATCGCCTGTTGCACTTGCGCAAGATAGGCGCGGTTGCGCCCGTAGCTGGTGAACAGGCCCGCGAGCAGCAGCACCGTCAGCAGCAATGCGCCGCCGTATGCCGCGGCCTGCAGCAGGATCTTGCGGCGTTCCAGTTTCGGGTCGGTGCCGGCGAATCCCGATTCGCGGAACAGCACGTCTTTCAGCAGGCGCTCCACGAAGAAGGTGCGCTGCTTCGCGCTGGACGGCTGCACCCGTGCCGGATCGAGCCCGAAGGTGCGCGCCACCGCGCCCAGCATGCGGTCGATCGGCGTGCCCTCCTGGGTGCCGGAAGTCAGGTACACGCCGCGCAGCAACGGCGGCGTGCCGTATTGGTGGCCGCTGAACACGCCTTCCACGAACTGCCGCACGATCTCGCGCAGCGAACCCATCTGCAACGGGAACGACAGGATCGCCGCACGCCGGTTGCGGTCGCGCTCCTCGTACAGCCGGTCGAGCACGCGCGCGTTGAGCTGGTCGGTCAGCAGGTCGAATTCGCCGGCGAACGCCGCCGCCGCGCTGCCATCCATGGTTTGCGCGACCGGAAACGACGCGCCCCAGACCTGGTTGCGTTGCTCCGCATCGAGGTTGTCGAAGAACTCGCCGAACCCGGCGACGAGATCGCACTTGGTCAGCACCAGGTACACCGGCACGCCGATCCGCAATTGCTCGCCGAGTTCATCGAGGCGCCGCCGCACCGCGGCGATGTGCGCCTTCAGCCCCGCCGCGTCCAGCATCAGCAGGTCGGACACGCTCATCGCCACCATCACGCCGTTGATGGGGCGGCGCTTGCGGTACTTGCGCAACAGCTTCAGGAATTCGGCCCACGCGCCGGCGTCGGCGGAGCGGTCGGAATCCTGGGTGGTGTAACGACCGGCGGTATCGAGGAACACAGCCTCGTCGGTGAACCACCAATCGCAATTGCGGGTGCCGCCGATGCCGCGCAGCGCATCCTTGCCGAAGCGTTCCGACAACGGGAAATGCAAGCCCGAGTTCTGCACCAGCGTGCTTTTGCCCGAACCCGGCGGCCCGATCACCACGTACCACGGCAGGGTGTACAGGTTACCGCCGCCGTGCCGGCGCTTGCGCAAGGTATCGACCGCCTCGCGGAAACGATTTTGCAATTGCGCGCGCTCGTCTTCACTGCGCTCGTCGTGGTCGCCGGTGGCCTGCGTCGGTTGCACGGCGACGTCGCCCGACAACTGGTTGGCCTTCTTGCGCGCGCGCAGTTGCGACACCTGCAGGCAGATGGCCCAGATCGCGACGATGATGACGATCACCACCAGCCGCACGACCGGACTGGCCAGCGGCTGGCTGTCGCCGATGCCGAGCCAGGGACCGCCCACCCACACCAGGATCGACAGCAGCAGCACGCCGATCAAGGCCATGAACCATCCGGATTTGCACAAGCCAAGGATTTTCTGCATGGCTTCAGGCCTCCGGGATGTAGATCAGGTCCACACGGCGATTGCGCGCGCGGTTGGCCGGAAGGTCGGGAGGCAACGCGATCGGTTTGGAGGCGCCGGCGCCGCTGGATTCAAGTCGTCCAGGATCGTCGAGCGTCTTGTCCAGGATTTGCACGACGGCCTTGGCGCGCGCGGCGGACAAGGCAAAGTTGTCCTTGAACTGCAGCGAACGAATAGGCACGTCGTCGGTGTTGCCGACCACGATCGCCCGCCCGGGCACCTGGTTGAGGGCGGTGGCGATGGCATTCAGGACCGGCAGCGTCTGGTCGCTGACGTCCACGCCACCGGAAGCGAACATGCCGGTGGCGGCGAGCCGCACCAGTTCGCGGCCGTTGTCCTGCTCGATGATTTCGAGCTTGCCGGCCGCGGCTTCGGGCGCCAGCAACTCCTTCAAGGTCTTGCGCGCCGGCAGCGGACGTTGCGCGTGATCGGGAAGCACCACGGTTTCCAGTCCGATTTGCGCGGCTTGCGCGCTGACAGGCGAGGACGCCGTGTTCAAACGCGCGAACAGGAACAGGAAAACGCCCAGCAGGATGCACGCCGCGGCCGCCGCGATCACCCACAGCGGCACGTAGCGGATCAGCGGATTGCGGCGGTCCTCGATGCCGCGCCAGTGCGGCGACAGTTGCGCCGCGGCCGGTGCACGCTGGCTGCGGATGCGGCGGTACAGGTCTTCCTGGATGTCCGCCAGTTTGGCGCGGCCGCCGGCTTCGATCTGGTAGCGTCCGGCGAATCCGAGCGCAAGACAGACGTACATCAATTCGATCAAGTCGATGTGGCGGGAGGCATCGGCGTTGAGGCGATCCAGGATCTGGAAGAACTTGGCGCCGCCGTAGGATTCGCCGTGGAAGGTGACCAGCAGGGTTTTTTGCGACCAGCCGCTCGCCTCGCCCCACGGCGCGTTGAGCACGGCTTCGTCCAGCATCGTGCACAACACGTAACGTGCGGCGGTGACGGTCTGCGCCGGAACGTTGGCCGTTTGCGCGCGGCTTTCGAAGTGGCGGATTTGCGCCACGCTTTGTTCGCGCAGGCGGGTGATGTCCGGCGGCGTCGCGCTGTGCCGCAGTTCGACGCCCAACAGCAGCAACGGCGTGGCCGCGCGCAGCAGCGGGTTGCCGCTGCCCGCCAGCACCGCGTTGACATCGGCGGGTGCGGCAACCGATGGCGGCGTGGCGCGCGCCGGGGAGGGTGGCGGCGGTGGCGTGCCGTGCGGACGCACCACGGTGCGATCTTCGCGGTCGTCGTCGAAGGGGCCGCGCGGGGTATTCATGGCATCAGCCCCTGATCGCCCACAACTGCAAATCGAGTCCCGCGAACTCGTTGCCGAAATGGAAGGCGACGCCGCCCGAGGTCTTCAGTTCGCGCCACATCGCCGAGTGTTTGTCGAATTCGAAATACAGATAACCGGAGTGGTAGGGAATCTGCCTCGGCGCCACCGGCATCGGCGTCACCGCGACGCCCGGCAATTGCAGATTCACCAGATCGCGGATCTTTTCCACCGGGCCGATCTTCGACTGCGCCGGCAGCTGGCGCCTGAGTTCCTCGGATTTCATGTCGGCCTTGGCGGCCAGCACGAACGCCGCGGTGTCGAATAGGGAAAGGTCCGGCACCATCGCCACCCACACGCCATAACGGCGCTGCTGGACCGGGATCGGCGTGGCGGTTTGTTCCATCACCGCGCTCAGGCTGTTGCGCAGCGCCGCGATCACCGGCTCGAAACTCTCGCGCAGCGCTTCGTGGCGGTAGGGCGGGAATTGCGGCGGACGCTTGCCCGGCGCGGTGAACGTGGCGAGTTCGCCGGCCATTGCCACCGCGATGCGATACAGCGCCTCGGGATGGATCAGCGGCGCCGCGGACAGGTGTGCGATCAGCGGTTGCCAGCGGTTGACCACCTGCAACAAAAGAAAGTCGGCGATTTCCGCCGCACCGCCGCGGTCGGTCAGTGCCACCCGGCTGGCCAGCGCTTCGCCGCGCTGGTGCAGCAAACCCAGCAACTCGGTGAGGAAGGTGACCAGCCGCGCCGCACCCTGGCAACTTTGCGCGCTGGCGATGAATGCTTCGTCCAGCTGCACCCGGCGGTCGGAGCGGCATTCGACGATCCGCGCCAACGGTATGCGCGTCAAGCCTTCCATCGGTTGCGACTCGGGCAGCAGCCGCGCGGTCATGCCGCCGACTTCGAGCGGCGTCAGGCCGTCGACGCTGCCGGAGGCGTCGCGCGCTTCGGTTTCGCGCACCCGGAAACGGAACAACTGGTCGGCCGGCGCCTCGGGACGGCCGCTGTCGGGCTGGGTCGGCGAACGCAAGGGCAGGGTCAGGAACACCGTCTGGTCGCGCCAGTCGCCGGCCACGTCCAGCGGCGGCGGCAGCGGATCGTCGCCGGGCATGTCGAACGGCGTGCCGTCGGGGAACACGCCACGCGCATGCTTGATGCCGAGCTTGCCGACGGCCAGCAGGTCGCCTTCCAGTTCCAGCTCGTGGAAACCCCACGCATGGGGAGCGAGGTTGCCCGCGCGCAGCTCGACGTAGCGCTCCAGGTAGCGTTCCTGCTGCTGCAAATGCTGCGGCCGCAGGAACAGCCCCTCGCTCCAGATGGTCTTGTTGTTTCGTGACATGCCTGCGCCCGCTGTTGTCGTGATGGTGTCGTGGTGAAGATCGAACCCGGTTGCAGCACCGGGGCGGTTTGACGCGTCGCTGCGAAGTTCAGCCCGGTTTTGGGCGTTGCGCGCGCCGCGCCGACTTCAGTCGCGCGAGTTGCTCCTCGTAGGCGTGCGCAAACTCGTCGCCGAACAGGCGCCGGAAGCTGCCGTCCGGATCGCCGGTCAGCGCCTGGTATTGATCGCGGTAGCGCTCCCAGTAGCGGCCCTTGCCGCCGAAACCGTGGCGGGCGCCGCTGTCGGCATCGCGTTCGAACCGTTCCGGATCGAAATGCCTGATGAGCGCATCGAAGCCGGCGCGCACGCCGGCCAGCATCGCCATCTGGTGGCAGCGGATGTCGTCGAAGGCATCCTCGAACGCCGCGCTGCCGGTGAGAAACGCCGGGTCCGGCGGCGCCAGGATCTTGGCCAGCGCTTCGTTGGCGCCCAGCGCGAATTTCAGCGGATTGTTTTCCGAGCGCTGGATCACCGTTACCGGTAACCGGAAGGTGTTCTTGATTTCGGCGCGCGCGCGCAGCACGTCCATCACGCCATCGACCACGATGCGCAGGATCGCATCGAGTTCAGGCGGGGGAGTGGCCGAGGAGGCCGGCGTGGCGGCCGGTTGCGCGGCGGGCGTCGGCTTGGCGGCCGGCGGCGGGGCCGAAGGTCGCGCGGTACGCGGCGCAGCCGGTTCGTCCGGCGCCAGCGGATCCCAGTCGTCCGGCAACAGGTTGGATTCGCGTTGCACGTTGGTGGTCGGCGGGCGAAAGTGGTCCTCGACGCCGGGCGTATGGTTCCAGCTCGATGGCGGCGCGGGTTCGGCCGGCGCGGGCGTCGGTGCAAATGGCGCGTCCAGGAAACTCAGTGGATCGAGGTTGCCGCCGCCCGTCGCGGGCGCGTCCGGAATCAGGCCTTCCGCGCGGCCACGGTCGTGCGGCTGCGCCGGCGCGCCGAGGCCGAAATCCAGCAAGTCATCGCCTGCTGCGGTGGCTGCCGCTGGCGGCGACGCAACCGGCGCGACAGGTTCCGGGATCGCCGTACTGGCGGGGGGAGCGCGCGGCGCCACCTGCACGATGGTTTCGCTGTCCTGCTGCAACTGCACCGTGATGTCGAAGTTGTCGATGCGCAGGCGATCGCCGTCCTTCAGCGCGGCGGGGTCGCCCTTGAGCAGCGGCGAACCGTTCAACAGCATGCCATTGGTGCTGCGGTCCTCGATGAAGTAGATGCCGTTGACGTAGCGGACCATCGCGTGCACGCGCGATACGCCGGTCGCACTCAGGACCCAGTCGCATTCGCCGGCGCGGCCGATGCTGCCATCCTTGCCGGCGAACATCTTGCGGCTGCGGGCACCGAGCTGCGCGGCCAGGTTGCCGGTCACGGTGAGGGTGAGGATTTGCGGTTCGGATTCACTCATGCGTGTTTCACGGCCGTCCGCTGGCGCTTGCGGGTTGTCCGAGCAGATCCATTGCCCGCTTGATGAATTCGAGCCGGCGCGTATCGAACTGATCCGCAGCCAGTGCCGCCAGCATGTTGACGGCCGCCACCGCCGCCACCGCGGTGAGGTGTTCGGCAGGCGGTACCGGGGTTTCCTGCTTGGCCGGTGCGAGGCTGCCGTCGGCCCAGCCGGCGCTCGCCGCGAGCCACGCGCCCAGCGATTCGTAGTTGCCGGCATTGGCGAACTCGAAGGCGGCGCGGCGGTTCGCTTCATTGGGTTCGCGCACCCAATGTTCCGCCAGCGACACGCCGGCGCGATCCTCCACCGACAGCTGCTGGTCGCGTGCGCATTGGCACAGCCAGGCCACGGCGTAGCGCTTGGGCAGCAGCCGCGCCAGCAGCTTCACGGCTTCCTGGGGTTCGTCGGCGGCCAGCAGCGCCTCGATCGCCTGGCGCGGCGTCATGTCGTCGCGCAGCAGTGCGCCGGCCTCGTCGGCCAGTTCCATCTGCGTAGCTGCCTGTTTGACGATCGACATGCGTCGTTTCCCCTCAACCCAGCATCAGGATACCGCCACCGACCTTGACCATGCCCGAGCCGGTCACGTTCACCATGGCGCCCTTGACGTCGGTCTTGCCGCTGCCCTCGACCGTGACCATGGTGCCTTTCATGTTGGCGGCCATGTCGGCCTTCAGGTCGATCTTCATGCCGCTGACCTTGACGCCCATGCTGCCGGTGATATCCACCTTCTGGCTGCCGTTGATCTTGATGGTGGTGCCCTTGATCTCGATGGCCCCCGACGATTTCAGGGTGATGCTGGCCTGGCCGCACACCAGTTCGATCTTGTCGCCGGCGCTCAGCTTGAAATTGTGGGCGATCGACGTAGTGCCGTCGTTGTTGACGGTGAGCTTGTCGTCCTTGGTCACCGTATGCGTGCGGTTGTTCTTGATTTCGGCGGTCTGGTCGTTCTTGACGGTGATGATCTCGTCGTGGTCGATCGTCACCGTGTGGTCGTTCTCGACTTCCTCGTGCATGTCCTTCTGCGCGTGGATGAAGAAATCCTCTTCGCCCTTCTTGTCCTCGAAGCGCAATTCGTTGAAGTCGGCCGTGGCGCCGAGCAGGCTGCGGCTCTTGATGCCGCTCTGGGTCTTGTTGTCGGGCAGGCCATACGGCGGCATGTTGTCGGCGTTGTAGACGCTGGCGATGATGAGGGGGCGATCCGGATCGCCCTCGATGAAGCTCACCACCACTTCCTGGCCCACGCGCGGATAACTCACCGCGCCCCAGCTCTTGCCGGCCCACATCGATGCCACCCGCACCGGGCACGAACAATCGGCGTTCTTCTTGCCGGGCATGTTCCAGTGGAAATTCACCTGCACCCGGCCGTACTTGTCGACCGCGATGTCTTCGTCGGTCTTGCTGCCGGTCACGATCGCGGTTTGCAGGCCCGTCACGCTTGGCTTGCGCGCGGCCTGCGCGCTGCGCCACGGCTGGCTGCTTTCCAGTGCCTCGAAATCGCAACGGAAAGTGGGATTGGCGGCATCCGCGCCGGAGGCGTAGCCCGGTCCTTCCAGTTGCATCGCAGTGGACGTCACCAGATATTCGCGGTTCAGCGGTTTGCCCGGATGGTCGCTGAGCGTGAACAGCCCGCCGATCCTGATGCTGCAGGCGTCGGTTTCGCCCACGTAGCGCGAGCGCGCCGCGCTCAAGGCTTCCGCGCGCACCTGCGCAAAGTGCTTGCCGGGATCGGCTTCGGCATGCGTGCCGGGATAGTCGAACACGCTGATGCCGTCGACGCCATGGCCCTCGCTGGTGGTATTGACCGACAGCGAGGCCTTGGGCTTCAGCGGGTTGTAGTCGGTGAGCTGGTAGCTGGCGCCATCCACGCCGCGCAGGGAGTGCCACTGGGCAATCGTCGATTGCTTGCGCAGCACGCTGCTGGCGCTGGGCTGGTAGGGCACCTTGCCGAAACCGCTGGCCTCTTCGTGCGAGCCGACGCCATCGGCCAGCACCATCTCGTGTTTGCTTGAGGTGTGCGTGAAGTAGTAGTAGATGCCTTCCTGCTGCAACAGGCGGTTGATGAAGTTCAGCCCGTCCTCGCGATACTGCACGCAGTACTCGCGCTTGGCGTAGCTGCCACTCAGGTTCAGGCTGACGTCGGTGTAGCCGGCCTCACGCAACACCGTCTTGACGATGTCGGTGACGCTCTGGTCCTTGAAGATGCGGCAATCGACCATCCCGCTCAGCAGCCATGGGGTGGGCACCAGGCGCGCGCGGTATTTCGCGTAGACCAGGTCCTGCACCTTCTCGACCGACGTCTGCTCGGCCTCGCACACCATGCCGTGGAACCAACGCTCGTAGCCGTCCTGGGTTTCGAGCTTCACTGCCATCGGCGACTTCAAAAGTCCGTTGAGGTCGATGCCCGTATCCTGGCTCTCGAATTCCAGCTCGAAGGCGAACAGTTCGCCCAGCCGCTCGGTCACCTGCATGCGGGTGAACAACAGGCCGTCGACTTTCGCCGTGGCAATCGTGATCTGGGCGGTCATATGTCCGGAGTCCCCTTGCCGGCCAGCGCCGACATGCTTGCGCCATTCGGCGCGTACCGCGCCAGCACCACCCAGCTTGCCACCGGTTTGCCGGCCTCCTTGCGCAGGCTGTCCGGGGTGATCCGGATGTCGGCGAAGCCGGACCTGCGCAGGGTTTCTTCCACGTAGTCGCGGCCATGCCGGTAGCGGCCGCTGGATGACAACACGAAACCCCCGCTGTCCAGGCTCGCTTCGTCCTTCGCTTCCAGCGAGAAGACGAAGCTGCCGCCGGGGCGCAAGGCCGTGTGCGCGGCAGCGACGACCGGCGCCAGATCGCCGAAATACACCAGCGTGTCCGCCGACACTACCACGTCGTGCATGGCCGCGTGCGCCTGCAGGTAAGCGGTGAGCTCGGCTTCGGCCAGTTCGTCATAACCGCCGCGTTGGCGCGCCTTGTCCAGCATGCCGGCGGACAGGTCCACGCCGATCAGCCGACGCGCATACGGCCGCAGCAAGGGTGCGCACAGGCCGGTGCCGCAACCGGCATCCAGCACGTCCAGTGTCGCCGCCGCCGGCGGCAGCGACGCTGCCATGGCGTCGACCAGCACCTGCGGGGCACGATAGTTCAAATGCCCCAGCAACTGCCGGTCGAAATTTTCGGCGAAGGAATCGAATTCGGCGCGCACGTAGGCATCGTCGGCGCGAGCGGGAGCCTCGGACCCGCCACACGCCGCCAGCATGTGGCGCGGGACCGGGTTGCCGGGATCACGCGCCAGCCAGTCGCGATACACCTGCCGCGCCTCATCGTCGCGGCCGAGGGCATACAAGGATACGCCCTGCTCCTGCAGCGCACACAGCTGCTTGTCGTCGAGCGCGAAGGCGCGCTGGAAACACTCCACCGATTGCTCGACGTGTTCGATGCCTTCGGCGTGGTGGCGCAGGAACAAGCCCATCAGGTAATGCGCACGCGCACTGCGCGGCGCGGCCAGCAGAAACTTTCCATAGGCCTCGAACGCCGGCAACAGGCGGTCCTGCGCTTCCAGTACCACCGCCAGATTGCCCAGCGCATCGGCGTGCGTAGGTGCGCACGCAAGCGCTCGCCGGTAACACGCTTCCGCTTCGGCCAGTCGGCCGCATTCCTTGTGGATGTTGCCGAGGTTGTTGTGCGCGTCGGCGTGATTCGGTATCGCGGCCAGCGCCGTGCGGATCAGTTCCACCGCTTCATCGCTGCGGCCGCGCTGGTGTTGCAGCACGCCGAGATAATGCAACGCATCGGGCTGCGCGATCTCGCTGGTCAAAATCTTCCGGTACAGGTGCTCGGCAGTATCGAGATCGCCTTGCTGGTGCGCCTGGATCGCCTGGTTCAACCAGCTCCGCCACGCGCCCTCCGCAGCCGGGCGTTGCGGACGGCGCAGCGGGATCCTGGCCGTGTTACGTTTCATGGCACGACCCCGTCACGACCCGATCACCTTGGGGCAGCCCAATACCACCACGCCGCCATGCGCGGTATTGCTGCCCAGCATCGCCGCGGGACGGCCGCCGATCAGGATCTTGGTCGAACCCTTGACGATCGAATCCGGCGGGCCGACGCAGGTTGCCAGATCGCCGACGCATGCCGCCGGCATGCCGCCGACCAACACCTTCGGACAGCCCGGCCCCGCGATCGGGCCGCCCACATGCGGAATGGGCGGGACGCCCGGCGTCTGCATCGGGCAGGTGTGCATGTCGGTGAGGCGGGCGAGTGGTGGCATGATCGACAACCGGGTCAAAAGTTGACGCAGTTGCCGGCCGCGATGTGCAGGTCGGCTTCGAACTGGCGAAAAGCCGCCGCATCGGTCGGCGACAGGCCGGCGACGGCGCTCGAAGAGCTGCCGCTGCACACGATTTTCGCCACTGTCCGCTTGCCTTCATCGGACATCTGGATGTTGTCGAGGAATTCGTCGACATTCTGCTGGTGGCTACGCAGGTCGCCGTATTTCCACTGGCCAACCTTGATGCTGTCGTAGATGTTCTTGGCGAATCCGATGGGTGAACCCTTGTACACGGTGTACATGCCCATCATCGCCAGGATTTCGGCCTTCTCCACCTTCGTGCTGGCACGGCCAAACTGGCCGCCCAACTGCTTCAGCGAGTCGCGGCTATCCCGTGCTCCGAAAAAGTGTTTCAGGCCGTGGCCCGTTGCCTTGAGTACGTTGCGCATCTGCTTGATCCTCGAAATTGCCATGAAAACGAATCCGACCCATGCGTTTCCCTGACCGAATATTCAGCCGAAAAGCCTTACTCGGAAAAACCGAAATACTTGAGCGCAGCCGATACCCACGGACGCAGCGTGGAACCCAACGGATGTCCATCCAGTGCCTCGTAGGCATCCTTCACGGCTGAGTATTTCTTGTCATTCTGGACAAGGTTGTAGCGATGGCTTCCAAGCTTGAGATGTGCACCGCCCGGGTAGACATGCACATGCGGTGCATTCGCACCGCCACCAAAATAGCCGGGGCCTTTGATGGTTTTTACTTCAACGATGACAGGCGCTGAACTGTCGGCGTCGGTGTCTTTCTTGTATGACTTGCCGGAATTGTGTGCCGCGCACAAACCATTCGATGCAGCGTAGGCGGTACAACCTTTTGATCTGCAAACAGGCATGGATGACTCCTCTCTTCCACAACGGTGCCAACGGGACTCCTAGGCTACCCAGACCAGGAAGAAACCAACGTTTTCTGCATTGCGAACGGCCCGCTTCGGACCTAGCCCCTTGAGACGATTTACGCCCTTCAGGCCATAGCACTCGCCACCATTGCTGTCATCAATTGTGCCGGCTGCGTGGTGCGAGAGTTCGTGCAGGAACGTCTCGATCCTGGACTGCCCGAACATGTCACGTTCGGGCATGGTGAAGAAATTCGGCCCCAGGCGCATGGGCAGGCGGGCAGGTGCCGAGCCTTGCTGTCGCAGTTCGTCAATGAAGGTTGTATGGAGCGCGCCGCCACCTGACTGTGAGAACTTGCCGGCCAGCATGTCCGCATTCGTATTGGTGAACGTAGGTTCATAAGTCACATCAAAACTTGCGCCGGCTATGCGCAGATGCATCGCCTTTATGGATTCCTCCAAGGCGCTTTCGGCCTCTTTCAGGTCGCTTCCGGTTGCGGCCCCCATTACGCGCTTGAAAACTTCGCGCCAAGTAGACGTGCCTGCGCTTTCCACGGCTCGCTCGAGCACTCGTCTCGACTCGCGATAGGCCGAGTCCACTACGACCATTTGGTTCGCACTGAATCCGTTGAATTTTGCCATGACGTCATTCCTCAATTTGGTCGCAAGGGTCGGCGGAAATGCATTGAAACGAAAGCAATGTCACGAAAAAGCGTACGAGAAGGACTGGCCTTGAACTCCAACCTCCACTCGCGAGATCGGTTTCCCGTCGATCATCCGGTTCAAGAACTCGCGCGACACGTCGGGGAGCATGGTGTTGGTGAGGATGGCATCGATCATGCGTCCACCGGACTCGCTTTCGGTGCAGCGTGATACAACCAGCTTGACCACGCCGTCGTCGTAGTCGAACGGAATGCGGTAACGCGCCTCGATGCGTTTCTTGATGCGGCCGAGCTGGAGTTTGACGATTTCGCCGAGAATCTTTTCGCTCAAGGGGTAATACGGAATCGTCACCAGCCGCCCCAGCAGGGCGGGCGGGAATACCTTCAGCAACGGTTCGCGCAGGGCCTTGGCGATACCGTCGGGCTCGGGCATCAGTTCCGGGTCCTTGCACAGCCCGGCGATGAGGTCGGTGCCGGCATTGGTGGTCAAGAGGATCAGGGTGTTCTTGAAGTCGATGGAACGGCCTTCGCCGTCCTCCATCACACCCTTGTCGAAGACCTGGAAGAAAATCTCGTGGACGTCGGGGTGGGCTTTTTCCACCTCGTCCAGCAGCACCACCGAATACGGTTTGCGGCGCACGGCTTCGGTGAGCACGCCGCCTTCGCCGTAACCGACATAGCCCGGAGGCGCACCCTTCAACGTGGAGACGGTGTGCGCCTCCTGGAACTCGCTCATGTTGATGGTGATGAGGTTCTGTTCGCCGCCGTACAGGGCTTCGGCCAGCGCCAGCGCAGTTTCGGTCTTGCCGACGCCCGAAGTGCCGGCGAGCATGAATACGCCGATCGGCTTGTTGGGATTGTCGAGGCCGGCACGCGAGGTCTGGATGCGCTTGGCGATCATCTCCATCGCGTGATCCTGACCGATCACGCGTTTGGCCATGATGCCGGCGAGATTCATCACGGTTTCGAGTTCGCTCTTGACCATGCGTCCGACCGGAATGCCGGTCCAGTCCGATACCACCGACCCGACGGCGACGTAATCGACCGTCGGCAGGATCAGCGGATGTTCGCCTTGCAGGTCGTTGAGCTTGGCTTGCAAGCCCTTCAGCTCCTGCAGCGCGGCGGCACGTTCGGCGTCGGTCAGGCTGGCCGCAACCGGAGCGGGCTCGCCCGATGCCTTCGCATCGCCAGCTTCGATTCCGGCCTTGGCGCCGGCCTTGGCGTTGGCGGCTTCCTCCAGCTTGCTGCCGGTGCCTTCCACCGGCGCGGCGTCGCCGCGCAGCTTGGCGCGCAGGGCAAGGATCTGTTCGACCAACTCCTTCTCCGCTTGCCAGTCGGCTTCGAGTTTTTCCAGTCGGGTCTTTTGCGTGGCGAGTTTTTCGTTTGCCAGTGTTTCGCGTTCGGCGACATCGACGCCCACGGTTTTCTCGCGGCCGATGATGGCCAACTCCGTCTCGAGTGCGGCGATGCGTTTGCGGGTGTCGTCCACTTCCGGCGGCACCGCGTGCTGGCTGATCGCGACGCGCGCGCACGCCGTGTCGAGCAGGCTCACCGCCTTGTCCGGCAACTGCCGCGCGGGAATGTAGCGATGCGACAGCTTCACCGCGGCTTCCAGTGCTTCATCCAGAATCTGCACGCGATGGTGTTTTTCCATCACGCTGGCGACGCCGCGCATCATCAGGATGCCCTTTTCCTCGCTCGGTTCCTCGATCAAGACGGTCTGGAAACGGCGGGTGAGCGCAGGATCCTTCTCGATGTGCTTCTTGTATTCGGCCCAGGTGGTGGCGCCCACGGTGCGCAGGTTGCCGCGCGCCAAGGCGGGCTTCAGAAGATTCGCCGCGTCGCCGGTGCCGGCTGCGCCGCCTGCGCCGACCAGCGTGTGCGCTTCGTCGATGAACAGGATGATCGGCCTGGGCGAGGACTGGACTTCCTCGATCACTTGGCGCAGGCGGTTTTCGAATTCGCCCTTCATGCTGGCACCGGCCTGCAGCAGGCCCACGTCCAGCGTGCGCAGCGCAACATCCTTCAATTGCGGCGGCACGTCGCCTTGTGCGATGCGCAGCGCGAACCCTTCGACCACCGCGGTCTTGCCTACGCCGGCCTCGCCGACCAGCATCGGGTTGTTCTGGCGGCGGCGCATCAGGATGTCGACGACCTGGCGGATTTCCTCGTCACGACCGACGATCGGATCGATCTTGCCGTTGCGGGCCTGCTCGGTGAGGTCGACGGTGAATTGCTTCAACGCCTCCTGCTTGCCCATCTGCGCCGGGCCCATCGCGCCGCTGGCTTCGCCCGGCGCAGCCGCGCCGCCCAGCTTGAAGCCGTCGCTGGCGCTCTGGCCGTCTTCGGGCGAGCCGCCGACGACTTCGGCGAATTTGTCCTTCAGGGTTTCCAGCTTGACCTTGTCGAACTCGGACGAGATGCCGACCAGCGCGTTGCGCAGGTGGCGCGTCTCCAGGATGCCGACGACGAGATATCCGGTGCGCACCTGCGCTTCGCCGAACATCAGCGTGGCCATGACCCAACCGCGCTCGACGGCCTCTTCGACATTACCCGACAGGTCGGTGATGGACGTGGAACCGCGCGGCAGGCGATCCAGCGCATCGGTGACGTCGCGTGCGAGGTTCGACGGATTGATGTTGAACTGCTTGACGATGTGGTGCAGGTCGGAATCCTGCAATTGCAGGATCTGGTGAATCCAGTGCACCAGCTCGACATACGGATTGCCGCGCAGCTTGCAGAACACCGTGGCGCTTTCGATGCCGCGATAGGCCAATTTGTTGAGTTTGCCGAACAAGGCGCTGCGACTGATCTCTGCCATGAATCCACCCTTCAGGTTGGTGTTGACGGCCGCGCGAACGCGGACGGAATTTCGATGACCGCTACCCCGCCGGCCTCAACACGACCTGGTCGGCGTCCGCGCTACGGCGCGGCGTGCCCAACCAGGTCGAAAGTCCCATGCGGCCGGTGCGGCCGAGTTTGGTGGCAGGCACTTCGGTGCGTTTCAAGACCAGCTGCACGTCCCAGGCCTTGTCCTCGCCGACGTAGGTTTTCACCGCTGCCACCAATTGCCGCAGGGTGTCGCCGCCGGGCAGGAATCCGTTGAACCGTTCCAGCGACAGCGGTCCGATGCGCAAGCGGAAACGCTGCTGCGCGCCCCACACGTATTCACCGAGCACCGCGGTACGGCCGAGGCACGCGACCTCTTCGGAACCGCCAAGCCGCAGGTGCGCTTCCGCGGGCAAGCGCATCCAGTCGGCCACGAATTCGATCACCCGCACCGGAATACGGAAGAAGTGTTCGAGCAAGCGCTGCAGGCCTTCGGCATTGCGCGCCTGCGCCAACAATCTTCCGGCGAAGTAACGTTTGTAGCGGTCGGGCATCGCATCGCGATCGGCCAGGCCCGTGGTGGACAGGCCCACCAACGCACCCATGTACAGGCGAAAGCGGTCGTGTTCCGGACGATCGCGCTGCACGGTCGGTTGTGCATCGGCCCAGGCACGGTAGAACAAGCTGATGAGGCGGTGGTGGAACAGATCCGCGAAAGCCGTCAGGGTCGAGTCTTTCGCGTGGTTCTTGCGTTCCAGCGCGTATTCGGTGAGATGCAGCGGCAACGGTGCATTGGCCCCGAACAGGCCGAATGCCAGGTTCCTGAGGCGCGGCGGCGCGCCGTCGACACCCGGCTCGAAGCTGTCCACGTCGCGTGGCGCGAACGCCAGCGACGGCGTTTCGCCCAGGCGCACCGGGTCCTCCGCGGGCCGGGTCGATTCACCCAGGCGCGGCTGTCCGGGATACGCGCACTCGATCCGGCGCAGCGCTTCGAACAGTTCGAAGGCCTCCGGATGCTCCTGCAAAGCGCGTTGCAGCGCTACAGGATCGGGCGTTTGCCGAGCCGCGCGGGCCATCGGGCTACCTCGTTGCGTTCCAGGGTGCGCAGCACGGTTTCGGTGAAGGAATTGACCGAAACATAACGCGCGAAGAAATGTTGCATGACCGCCGCGAGCAGAAACGCGCCGGTGCCCTCGAAGGCGCCGTCGTCGCAGGTCAAGGTGATTTCCAGCCCGCGGCCGAAACTGATCGGTCCCGGCACCGGGATGCGCCGCACCACCGGGCGCGAGCTGACCGATTTCACGCCCTCGATCTGGCGGTGTGCGCCGGCGTCGAATTCGTCGCAGTACAGCGTCAGCATCTCGCGCAGCGCGGACGCGCCTTCGTTGGCATCGCCGTCCAGCAACGAAAGGTAATTGAGTTGCAGGTGGCTGATCAGCCGCCATGCAGTCTGCCCGCTGGCGACCGAAGCGCGCGGCTTGGTGGGGCCGGCCACGCAGCGGATGGCGGTCACCGGCGCGCCGGTTTCCAGTGTGAAATCGGTGTTCGATTTGCCCACCGGCATTTGCAAAGGCAGGTCGCGATTGGTGCACTCAAGGCGCATGCCCAGTTGCCGCAGCCGCGTCGAGTATGGCGCGTCGTTGGCATCCACCAGCGCAATGAACATTTCGCTGCCGACATAGCTGGAACGCGCACCGCCGCGCTTCTGGCTGCCGGACAACAGCCGCGGTTCGCGCCGCACGGTATAGAAAGCACTGCCGCCGGCGTGCCACACGCGCTGGTCGCAGCCGTAGAACGGCTGGAACCGCTGTTCGGGTTCCTGGCGGTCGCCGAAACCCTCGACCTGGCTGACCGAATGGATTTCGAAATCCATCGGCCGCGTGCGGTCGGCGAGGATGTGGTATTCGGTGGCGCCGACCTTCAAATGAATGCGATCGGCGCGGCGCGGGAACAGGTTGATCGCCGGCGTGCAGAACAAGCGGAAGTTGCCGGCGTCCAGCGCGTTGTGCAGGCGCGCGACGCTGCGGTCGAACAGCGCGATGATCTCGAATTCTGCGCCCGGCATCCGCGCCAGCACCCGTTTCAGGCCCGCGAATTCGACGAACAGGAAGCGCTCGGGGCAGGCGAAGTATTCCTGCAGCAGGCGGTAGCCGCTGAAGGAACGATCGGCATACGGCAGCAATGCCTCGTCGTCGGCGAAACCCTTGGGCCGGATGTGGCCGGCATCCAGGAATTCTGTGACGCCGCCGCCCTTGCCGGTCGCACGCACCACGAAGCCGACCGCGTTGCCCAGCAGTTGTTCATACAGGCGCTTGGGCAGTTCGTCGGCGCCTGCGAGGAACACCGGCAAGTTGTCCAGCGCCAGCATGTTGGTTTGCGCGCCGGCGGTGACGTGGAACTTGAGGCTGAGGCCGGCGCGGACCGTGCGGCCGTCCGGCAGCGGCACGTCGGCGGCGGCGAGTGCGGCAGGGGTGTCGAAATACTTCGCCGCCGTCAGTTCCAGCGGCCACAGCGTGACATCGTGGGCGGTGCGAAATTCGCAGGCGGTACGCTCGTCGCGCCCGGCACTGCCGCGCAATGACGTCTGCCGCGCCACCGTGTAGCCCGCGACCAGCGCGCTTTCCTTGACATCGGGCTGCATCTGCACCACGGCCATCGACGGCACGGGGCCGAGATAGTGCGGATACACCATTTCCATCAGGTGCTGGGTGAACACCGGATATTGCGCGTCGAGTTTCAACTGGATCCGCGAGGCGAGAAACGCACATCCCTCCAGCAGCCGTTCGACGTAGGGATCGGCGCACTCGAAACCTTCCAGCCCCAGGCGGCCGGCGATCTTCGGGTACTCGCGCGCGAACTCGGCGCCCATGCCGCGCATGAACTGCAGTTCGCGGTCGTAGTAGCGCAGCAGGCGCGGGTCCATCATGCGTTCTCGGCAACATCGAAGCGGCCGGTTTCCAGATCCACTTCGGTTTTCAGGTAAAGGTTCAGCGGCAGCGGCTGGGCCCACATTTCCGATTCGATCAGGAAACTCAGGGAACGCTGGTCCATGCGATCGGCGTCGGTGCCCACGGTGACCCGCAAGGTTTCCTGCGTGAGCCGCGGCTCGAAGGTGAAGATGGCCTCGCGCAATTGCCGCTGCAGCACCACGCCATCGATGCCGGAAACCGCCGCGCCGGCCAAGTCCGGGATGCCGAAGTTGATCACCGAGCGGGCCGCGTCGGGATAGTCGGCCAGGACTTCGTCGTCGCCGAGGTTCACGCAATTGAGCAACCAGGCGATATCACGGGTGACGCACTCGCGCAATCGCGATGCCGAGATCACGCGCTTGTCGCGGCTTTCGACGGCCGTGCCCGGCTCGTCATCGGTCAGACGGTCGAGCAATGACGGCTGCAGGCGTTCCTGGGTGGTGAGTTCGGCCACGGCACCGCCCCGTCACGCGTCCGCGAATTCGATGGTGCGCGCGTCCAGCATCGGATAGTCGCCGGCATCCGTCGCGAACATGCGCTGGCCGACACCGGTCTGGAGATCCTCGCTTTCGGCGATCCAATCGGTCTTGCGCGCCAGCGTGAAATCGTCGTCCCCGGCTTTTTCCGAGCCGGGATACCGCGCCGGCACGAAACCGACGGCCTGGCCGCCGTTGCGCCAGGTCACTTGCGCCGGCAGCCAGATCTTGTCGCGCAAATCCGTGGGCGGATCGAACTGCAGCTGCTTGATCCGGGAAAACGGCACCCATGCGTAACCGCCTTCCAGCACGATTTCGAGGCAGGGCCCGAAACGTGGATCGGCATCGGCGATCCATTCGAAGGCTTGCCCGTCGATGCTGCCTGCGCTGGCTTCGGCTTGTTCCAGCGCCTGCGTGCGCAACGGCACGGCCTCGGCATGCTTGCCTTGCGCATCGAGCTTGAGCGCCTGCAACAGCATCGCCAGCCATGCTTCGGGTTCGCCGACGACCACCGGTGTGCGGCGGCCTTCGAACACGTCCGCGCGCGCGGCTTCGCCGCGCAGCACCGCGGTATAAGTGGTCACCATCAAGGTGTTGCCGGGGTCCAGGTCGCCCACCACGTTCAACTGGGTTTGCGCGCGATCCCATTCGCCGCGCAACGCCAGCAACTGGAACAGGAAGATGCGGCGACGCACATCCGCCGGATTGCCGCGGACCTCCTGGGTCAGCAATTGCAGCGCTTCATCCAGTCGTCCTTCTTTCAGGGCGGCTTCCGGAGTCATGCGGTTTCCCCTCCAACTGGTCGTGTGGCGAGCGCGGTCCTGCGCCGTTCGACATCGCGGGCCGACAGCGGCCGAACCTGTTTCCAGTCAACCGAACGCCAGGCGTTCGATTGCCAACACACCCGTCGCCTCGAATGCACCGGCAGGTCGAGACACACGACCCGCCGGTGCATCCGCGTGTGGAGCGTCCGGTCAGGCGATCAGGCTTTCTTCACCTGGGTCATGTCGTAGGCGAATTCCTTCGCGCCGCCCTTGGGCTTGCCGGTGTCGTCCTGTTCCTGGAAGGAATACTTGAACTTGCCGAAGTGCAGGGTGATGTTCTCGGTCAGGCGGTCCTCGCCACCACTGCCGCCCGTGGACACCGAGGTAATCAACACGCCCTTGTCGAGTTCCAGGGTGATGAAATCGGTCTGCTCGCCGGTGGCGTTGGTGACATACAGGTAGCCCTTGTCGATGCGCGAACCGGTGCAGCAGGCGTCCAGCAGCGCATTGGAGCTGCCATCGACGTACTTGGTGATCGAAATGTCCTGCACGTTGGCCTTGCCGCCGCTGGCCGAACCCGCGCCGGAATGCAGGTCGCCGGTGTTGCTGACGCCCCACGACCACGCCAGGATCGGAATCTGGTCCTTGTGCTTGGCGTGGTTGGACGCGCCCTTGATCTTGACGCTGCCGCCCTCGAACTTCAGGTGCATATCAAATGACATGGTGCTTCTCCAGTTGCAAGGATTGAAGGAACAGGGCGTCTACAACCGGCCCCCTTGAACGAACTGCACGAGGCGTAATTCGACCGCCATGGGCGGCCGGTTACGCTTTCTGCGCCGACGGCAGGCGCGACACCAGACGCAACGACACCGTCAGACCTTCCAGTTGGTAGTGCGGCTTCAGGAAGAATTTCGAGGAGTAGTAGCCCGGCGCGCCTTCCACTTCCTCGACCACCACTTCAGCCGCGGCCAACGGTTTGCGCGCCTTGGTTTCCTCGCTGGAGTTGTCGGGGTCGCCATCGACGTACTGCGTGACCCAGTTGGTCAGCCACTTCTGCATCTGCTCGCGGCTCGAGAACGAGCCGATCTTGTCGCGCACGATGCACTTCAGGTAATGCGCAAAGCGGCAGCACGCGAACATGTAGGGCAGGCGCGCGCCCAGCGCGGCATTGGCGGTGGCGTCGGGGTTGTCGTATTCCTCGGGCTTGTTCAGCGACTGCGCGCTGATGAACGCGGCCATGTCCGAGTTCTTGCGATGCACCAGCGGCATCAGCCCCATCTTGTCCAGCTCGGCCGAACGGCGGTCGGTGATCGCGATTTCCGTCGGGCACTTCATGTCCACGCCGCCGTCGTCGCTCGGGAAGGTGTGCACCGGCAGGCCTTCCACCGCGCCGCCGGACTCGATGCCGCGGATGCGCGAGCACCAGCCGTAGGCCTTGAACGAGCGGTTGATGTTCACCGCCATGGCGTAGGCGGCGTTCTGCCACGAGTATTTGGATGAATCGGCGCCGGAGGTGTCCTCCTCGAAATCGAACTCCTCGACCGGATCGGTCTTGGCGCCGTACGGCAGGCGCGCCAGGGTGCGCGGCATCGCCAGGCCGAGATACTTCGAATCGTCGGATTCGCGCAGCGAACGCCACGAGGCGTATTCGGGGGTGGAGAAAATCTTGGCGAGGTCGCGCGGGTTGGACAGTTCGTTCCAGCTGTCGAACCCGAGCAGGCTGTGGTTGGCGGCGGCGAGGAACGGCGCGTGCGCGGCGGCTGCGACCTGACCGATGCCGGCCAGCATCTCGACGTCCTGCGGGCTGTGGTCGAAGTAGTAGTCGCCGACCAGGCAGCCGTACGGCTCGCCTCCCAGTTGTCCGTACTCCTCTTCATATATCTTCTTGAAGATGGGGCTCTGGTCCCAGGCCGTGCCCTTGTAGCGCTTCAGGGTCTTGCCGAGTTCCTTCTTGGAAATGTTGAAGACCCGGATCTTGAGCTGCTGGTCGGTTTCGGTGTTGTTGACGAGATAGTGCAAACCGCGCCATGCACTTTCCAGTTTCTGGAAATCCTCGTGGTGCATGATGAGGTTCATCTGCTCGCTGATCTTGCGATCGAGCTCGGCGATGTAGGCCTGGATGGTCTCGGTGAGGTCCTCGGAAACGATGTCCGACTTGTCGAGCACCTGTTCGGCGAGCGTACGCACCGCCGATTCGACTTCCTCGCGGGCGCGATCGCTCTTGGGCTTGAATTCCTTGTTAAGCAGTGCGGCAAAGTCGCCGCCTTCGGTGGTCTGTTCCGCAACAACAGCGGCTTCGGTCTCTTTCTTCGCGGCCATGTTGCTTACTCCTTGTTGCCGGCTTTGTCAGCCGCATCGGATGGCTTGGGAGCCGAGGTCAACGATTGCAGCAGGGCCGGATCGCGGATCGCGTTCGCGATCAGCTTTTCGGCGCCGGCCTTGCCGTCCATGTAGGTGTTGAGGTTGGCGAGCTGGGTGCGTGCCTCCAGCAGCTTGGCGACGGCGCCCACCTTGCGGGCGACGGCCGCGGGCGAGAAATCGTCCATGCTCTCGAAACTGATGTCGACGTTGAGGTTGCCTTCGCCGGTAAGCGTGTTCGGCACCGCGAAGGACACCCGCGGCTTCATCGCCTGCAGGCGGTTGTCGAAATTGTCGACGTCGATTTCCAGCGCCTTGCGCTCTTCCACGCCCGGCAGCTCGGCGTTGTTGGCGCCGGACAGGTCCGACATCACGCCCATCACGAACGGGACCTGGACCTTCTTCTGCGCGCCGAAAATCTCGACGTCGTATTCGATCTGCACGCGTGGCGCACGGTTGCGCGCGATGAACTTCTGACTGCTCTGCTTGGCCATAGCCTGTCTCCTCGAGGACTCAAGTAATCCGGGCGAGTGGTCCGTTGGCAACCACCACGCTGCATCGGCGAAATCGCACCGCGGGCGGTCTGCGCCATGTATCGAACAACCCGCGCACCCTGTATCGGTGCAAGCGCTCACAGGACAGTTGCGCCGACGTCTTGCAACGCCGGCGCAAATCCCTGGTCTCGCAAAAGCTTCCTGTGCCGGGCCAATCCTGCGCCAGCCCGAGCGACGACTTGCAACACGGCGACGCGGCGGATCTCCGCATTGCCGATCCCACCTCCCATTCTCCGGCCACGCAGCACTCGACCGCGAGAAGATGAATAATGGCTAACCCTACGCCGTCAATTCCGTTGGTGTCAACAAAATCCCGGCAAGGTCGCCGGATTCGTTGCACGCGGCGGCGATCGAGGCGCGCAGCAGCAATCCTGCCCACGCAGGCAACCGGGCAATCTCACGGGACGGTCCGGCTCTGCGTGCGTGTTAGGCTGCCGTCACCTTCCGTGATTTTCCCGAGCTCCCCAGCACATGCCCCGAGCGCACCGTACCGGTTGGATGTCCCTGGTCTTGTCGGGACTCCTTCCAATCGTATCCTTCGCCCAAACCCCGTCCGCGCAAACTCCGTCACAATCCGCAACTCCGGTTCCCGTGAATCCGGGCCAGGCCGAATTGGTGCGCGAGGTCGCGGCCGCCACCGGCAAGAGTCCCGCCGAGTTGAACGCACTGCTGGACGGCGCGGTGGTGAAGCAAGGCATCCTCGATGCGATCAGCCGCCCGGCCGAAAGCAAGCCGTGGAGCGCGTATCGCCCGATCTTCATGAACGCCGAGCGGATTGCCGAGGGCGTGGTGTTCTACCGCCAGCATCACGCGCTGCTGGACCAGATCGGCGAACAATACGGCGTGCCACCGCAGTTCATCGTTGCGATCATCGGCGTCGAGACCAACTACGGCGCCAACACCGGCAGCTACCGCGTGCTGGATGCGCTGGTGACGCTGGGCTTCCACTATCCGCCGCGCGCCAGCTATTTCCGCGGCGAGTTGAAGACCCTGCTGGAGCTTCCCGCCAACAAATTGCCCGGACCGATCCCCGATATCTACGGCTCCTACGCGGGCGCCGAAGGTCTCGGGCAATTCATGCCGTCCAGCATCCGCGACTATGCGGTGGACGGTGACGGCGACGGCCACATCAACCTCATGGCTTCGCTGCCCGATGCGTTCGCCAGCATCGCCAATTATTTCCGCGCACACGGCTGGCAGTCTGGCCAGCCGGTGGCGGTGCGTGCGGCGCCCAGCGCCAGCGCGGCTCCGCCACCCGCGTACCAGCGCGTCATGCCGACCATGCCGCTCGAGCAATTCACCGCCGATGGTTATGCGCCGACCGCGCGCGAAGACCCGTCGCTGCCCGCCAACCTGCTCACCCTCGACGGCGCCGATGGCCCCGAATACTGGCTGACGTTCCGGAATTTCTACGTGATCACCCGTTACAACAGGAGTCCCATGTACGCGCTGGCGGTGATGCAACTGGCCGACGCGATCGCGCGCGGCGTCGCCACGCAATGACGCGGGGCGGATGGTTTCGCGTCCCGCTGCCGCTCGCGCTGCTGGCGCTGGCGGCGCTGACGTTGACGGGATGCTCGTCGAATCCGAAACGGCCCGCCGCGCGCGAGGGCGGCACGGGCAGCGGCACGTCGTGGCGCGACAACACCGGCCTCTCGCAATTCGATCGCTACCACCAGCGCGACGATTCGACGCCCGACATCGCGGCGGTCGATTTCAGCAGGATCCCGGAGCCCGTGCCCGTCGCCGAACCGCCGTCGCGTTACGGCAACAAGTCGCCCTACACGGTGAGGGGCGAGACCTATCGCGTGCTGCCCAGCGCCGCCGGCTACGACGAGCGCGGCATCGCCTCGTACTACGGCAGCAAGTTCCACGGCTACAAGACCTCCGATTTCGAAACCTACGACATGTACAAGTTCTCGGCGGCCAGCAAGGTGCTGCCGCTGCCGAGCTTCGCGCGGGTCACCAATCTCCAGAACGGCAAGAGCGTGATCGTGCGCGTCAACGATCGCGGCCCGTTCGTGCCCAACCGCATCATCGACCTGTCGCTGGCGGCGGCGGTGCGCATCGGCATCTGGCCGCGCGGCACCGGCCTCGTCGAAGTGCAGGGCATCGATCCCGCGCATCCCGATACGGAACCCGCGTCGCCCGCGGCGGTCACAGTCCGAACGGGTCGGCAGCCGCAGCTTTACGTGCAGGTTGGCGCGTTCGCGGATGCCGGGAATGCGGAGCGGTTGGCAGCCCGCCTGCGCGGCCTGCGACTGGGCACGGTGCGGGTGGTCGCGGCCAGCGTGAACGGACGCACGCTGCAGCGCGTACAGGTCGGTCCGCTGCCCGACGTGGATACGGTCGATCGCACCACGGCGCGGCTGGATGCGCTGGGTTTGCCGCACGCGTCGGTCGCGATACAGTGAGTGGCTCCCGATGGCCGGCTTGTTTGCCTTGGGCGAAGCGGCCGTCGTGGAAAGTCGGGACGGAGCTCTGTCCAGGGATGGCAGCTTTGGATGCGCGTACCGGACTTCATGTCCGCGAATGGGTCGCGTACCATAGCCGGATTTTCAATGCAGCGATCAGGGAAGATCGCATACACGAAGAGGCACCATGAAAAAAATCCTGCGTTCGCTGTCGTTGATGGGTCTGGTCGCATTTACCGGCGCGCTGATCGCGCAGACGCCGCCGCTGCCGCCGAAACCCGCGGTGCCGCCCAAGCCGCTACCGACCACGCCGCAGACGCCGATTCCACCCGCGCCGCAACCCAACGCCGCCGCATGGGTGCTGATGGATTACGCCAACGGCCAGATCCTGGCCGAACACGACATGGATGCACGCCGGGCGCCGGCTTCGCTGACCAAGGTCATGACCGAGTACGTGGTCAACGCCGAACTCGCGGCCGGCAAGATCCACATGAACGACCAGGTCCACATCTCGGAGCACGCCTGGCGCGCGGGCGGCGCAGGCACCGATGGTTCGACCAGTTTCCTGAAACTGAATTCGGAGGTCCAGCTGAAGGACCTGCTGTACGGCATGATCATCCAGTCCGGCAACGACGCCGCGATCGCACTGGCCGAGCACGTCGCCGGTTCCGAGCAGGCGTTTTCCGACATGATGAACACCTACGCCCAGCGCCTCGGCATGACCGGCACGCATTTCGTGAATGCGTCGGGCTATCCCGCGCCCGACCATTACAGCACCGCGCATGACATCGCGATCCTGTCGCGCGCGCTGATCAGGAATTTTCCCGAGCAGTACAAGATCTCGGCGATCAAATCATTCGAGTGGAACGGCATCACCCAGCACAACCGCAACACCTTGCTGTGGACCGATCCTTCCGTGGACGGCATCAAGACCGGCTCGACCAAGGAAGCCGGCTTCTGCCTGGCCGCCTCGGCGTTGCGCAACGGCATGCGCCTGATCGCGGTGACCCTGGGCGGCCCCGACATGAACGCCGCGGCCACGGGCGACGAAGCCCTGCTCAACTGGGGCTTCAACTTCTACCGCACCCACACGCTGTATGCCGCCGGCCAGGCGCTGGCCACGCCGCGGCTGTGGAAGGGCGCGACCAACACGCTTGAACTCGGCATCGCCGAGGACGCGTCGGTCACGATCCCGCGCGGCCGCTACGACCAGTTGCAGGCCACGCTGGAAATCCCGCAGCGGCTGGTCGCGCCGTTCACCAAGGGCCAGCGGGTCGGCACGCTGAACGTGACGTTCGACGGCAAACCGCTGGTTTCGGAACCGCTGGTGGTGTTGCAGGACGCGCCGCAGGGCGGCTTCTTCAAGCGGCTGTGGGACGCGATCCTGCTGCTGTTCCACCGCGGCAACGGCACCACCACCACGCCGGCGCCCACCGTGACGGTCTCGTCGTCATCAAGCGTGGCGCCGCCGGCCGCGAGCCAATAAAATAGGCGAATGCGCGAACTCGGCGACATCGAGAAGAACGAAGGCCAGGGCTTCCAGTTCCCCGGCAGCTTCGAGATCACCGCGATGGGCAATGCCAATGCGAACCTGCGCGAGCGCGTTTCGGAAATCCTGCGCGAAATCGGCCTCACGGTGCTGGACGCCAGCGTGCGCGAGCGATCCTCGAGCCAGGGCAAGTACGTATCGGTGAGCATGGTGTTCAACTGCCCCTCGCGCGAGAAGTACGAGGAGGCGCACGCCGCGCTGCGCGCGCACCCGGACATCCACTACACGTTGTGAAGCAGTGAGCGATCGTCCGTTGCTCGTCCGCCACTTCGGCCGCCAGTCGTATGAACCCGTCTGGCACGCGATGCAGTCCTTCACCGACGCGCGCGGAGCGGACACGCCCGATGAATTGTGGCTGGTGGAACACGATCCGGTGTTCACGCTGGGGCAGGCCGGCAGGCCCGAACACGTGCTGGCGCCGGGCGACATCCCGGTGATCCACGTCGACCGCGGCGGGCAGGTGACCTACCACGGTCCCGGCCAGATCGTCGCCTATCCGCTGCTGGACCTGCGCAGGTTGAAAATCGGCGTGCGCGAGCTGGTGCACCGGATCGAGCAGGCCATCATCGATACCCTGGGCGGGTGGAACATCGTCGCCGCCCGCCGCGAGGGCGCGCCCGGCGTGTACGTGGGTGAGGCCAAGATCGCGGCGCTAGGCCTGCGGGTGCGCCGCGGCCGCAGCTTCCATGGCCTCGCCTTCAACATCGCGATGGACCTGGAACCCTTCCACCGCATCAATCCCTGTGGTTACGCGGGGCTTCAGGTCACGCAAATGCTAGACTTGGGCGGCCCGTCACGGCTGGGCGATGTCGAGGATGTACTGATTGTTGAGCTGGGCCGACAATTCGGATTGTCGCCGCAGGATGCGGAACCCGCCCTGCCCCGTGCCGCAGCATGACTTGCGGCCGTATCCCGCACCGGTATTTTCCGATACCGTAGTGTCGGATTGCGCCCGGACGAGCCTCACCCGCCCGCACCGCGCAACCGAATGCGCCGGCGAAAGGCTGGCGTCTTTTTTCATTGATGCCCGCGCCCCGGCGCGCACGATCGGCACCGCCCGCATCGTCGAGGAAAGTCCATGTTGCAGCGTGTCTTCGTCGTCCTGATTGCACTCTTCGTTTCACTTGGCGCGCGCGCGCAAAACGCCGCGCCCGCGTCCACCACGGCCTGCCCGGCTTCGTCCGCCAGCGCACCGGCCGCACCGGTCGCCAAGTACAAGATGACGTCGGCGCCGGTGCTCGAACCGACCGCGGCGCAAGGCCAGGCCGCGATCCTCGCGGCACGCCTGCTGACGCGCTTCCAGTACGAGGCGTTGCCGCTCGACGATGCGATGTCGGCGAAGATCTTCGACGCCTACTTCAAGGCGCTCGACGGCAGCAAACTGTTCTTCACCCAGGCCGACGTCAACCAGTTCGCGCCCGATCGCGACAAGCTCGACGACGCGATCTGGAAAGGCGACATGTCGATTCCGTTCGCGATCTTCAACCTGTACGAGAAGCGCGCCGGTGAACGCACCACGTACGCATTGGCGCTGCTCAAGCAAGGCTTCAACCTCGATACCGACGGCACCTACACCTTCGATCGCGACAAGGCGGCGTGGGCCACGGACACCGCCGCGCTCGACGCATTGTGGAAGCAGCGCGTCGAGAACGACTGGATTCGCCTGAAGCTGGCCGGCAAGGACGACGCGGAAATCCGCAAGACCTTGTCGCGTCGCTACGAAACCTACCTCGACCGCGTGCACCAGCTCGACAGCGAGGACGTGTTCCAGACCTTCATGAACGCGTACGCGATGGCGATCGACCCGCACACCAACTATTTCGGGCCGCGCGCCAGCCAGAACTTCGACATCACCATGAAGCTCTCGCTGGAGGGCATCGGCGCGGTGCTGCAGGAACACGACGAGTACACCGTGATCCGCGAAATCGTGCCGGGCGGCCCGGCCGCGAAATCCGGCAAGTTGGAGGTCGGCGACAAGATCGTGGGCGTGGGGCAGGGCGAGTGCGGCCCCATCGTCGACACCGTCGGTTGGCGCATCGACGACGTGGTCGCCAAGATCCGCGGCCACAAGGGCACCGTGGTGCGGATCGAGATCCTGCCCGCCGAGGGCGGCCCCGACGCCAAGCCGGTGATCGTCACCGTGGTCCGCAAGAAGGTCACCATCGCCGAGCAGGCCGCCAAGAAGAAGGTCATCGACGTCAAGGAGGGCGCGCGCACCATCAAGGTCGGCGTGATCGACCTGCCGAGTTTCTACGAGGACTTCGACGCCCGCCGGCGCGGCGATCCCGATTACAAGAGCGCTTCGCGCGACGTCGCCAAGCTGCTGGCCGAACTCAAGCAGCAGAAAGTGTCGGCGGTGGTCGTGGACCTGCGCGACAACGGCGGCGGGTCGCTGTCGGAAGCGGTGAACCTGTCCGGCCTGTTCACCGGCAAGGGCCCGGTGGTGCAGGTGCGCGACAGCCGCGGCCAGGTCGAGGAACAGGATTCGGACGAGAAGATGCTGTGGACCGGCCCGATGGCGGTGCTGATCAACCGTGGGTCCGCGTCGGCGAGTGAAATCTTCACCGCCGCGATCCAGGATTATGGCCGCGGCCTGATCATCGGCGAGCAGACCTTCGGCAAGGGCACGGTGCAGAACCTCACCAGCCTCGACCAGCTCGCGATGAACAACACGCCGACCTTCGGCGAACTCAAGATGACCGTCGCCGAGTTCTTCCGGGTCGACGGCGACTCCACGCAATTGCACGGCGTCACGCCCGACATCCTGTTCCCGCATTCGATCGGCTACAAGGATTACGGCGAATCGAGCTACCCGAACGCGTTGAAGTGGACCCACATCCCGCCCGCCGAGTACACCGCGGTCGCCGACCAGAAACAGCTGATCGCGCCGCTGACCGCGGAACACGACGCGCGCGCCAGGACCGATCCCGCATGGCAACTGCTGCTGGACGAGTTGGCCGCCGCGCGCAAGCTGCACGACCAGAAGAGCGTGTCGCTCAACTACCAGGTGCGCGAAACCGAGCGCAAGCAGCAGGACGCGCAGGATGCCACGTTCAAGAAGCGCCGCGAGGCGCTGGGCGACGTCTCCGCCGTCAACCTGGAACCCGACGATGGCCTGACCCCGGGCGAGCGCAACGTCAGGGCTTCGGTGGCGCGCGAAAAGGCCGCCAAGCAGGCCAAGGACATCGAGCTCGACGAAGCCGCGCACATCATGGCCGACCAGGTCGCCTTGCTGGAGAAGCAACCCAGGCTCGCCCACGAGGTGCTGCCGAAGGAAGCCTTCACCCGGCCCGTGAGCGTGGCGGATTCGGCATCGTCGTTGGCGCCCGCTTCGTCGGCAATGCCTGCGAGTGCGGGCAGTTCGCACTGACACTGGAAGGGGATGATGGGCCCGCCAGGACTCGAACCTGGAACCAAGAGATTATGAGTCTCCTGCACTAACCGATTGTGCTACAGGCCCGCAGTGATCATTTTATTCGCGCCCAACCCATCCATGGTGCGTGGCGCCGGCCGTGCCATCCGTGGCACGGCGTTCGGTTCCGCTCGGACTGCCACCGGCAGTCCGAAAGCGCGGACCCTCACCCCGCCAGGACTCGAACCTGGAACCAAGAGATTATGAGTCTCCTGCACTAACCGATTGTGCTACAGGCCCGCAGATGGCCGCCTAGGATAACCGGCTCGATGTCCACCGTCCCATGGCGCGACATCTTGGTGCCCGCGGGCATGGAGACTGGCCGGTGGCGGGGACTCTCAAGGTTGAGCTCAGAGTGAAGTGGTAACTGTGCTGCGCAAGGCTCCGCGCAGGGTGCGCTTTTCGGTTTCTTCCAGTTTGCGGCCGAGCAGTTCGCTGGCGCGCAGCAGCAGCTCGCGGTCGAGTTCGTGCGGCAGCGGGGTGCGTTCGGGCAACGCCAGGATCAGTTCGCGCTGGCTGGCGTCGAGCGTCGCCGCGTATTCGTTGGCGAGTTCCTGCATGCGTGCGAGGTTGTGAACGGCGTCCGCGTCCTGTGTACCGGCTTCCGCTTCGGCGATCGACACAGCCGCGTATTCGCGGCGGAACAGGAACCGCCCAAGCGCGGCGGCGTCGAGCTGGCGGCGAGTGTCGGCTTCGCGTTGCAGCGCGGCGGACTGGTTGCCCGAAGGATCTTTCGGCTCCACGCCCAGCAGGTGCACGCGGATGCCGTGTTCCTGCGCCTGCTGCACGCCCACGCGCAGGTCCTCGTCGCCGGCCAGCAGCAGTGCGTCGGAGATGGCGTGGTTGCGCGCGAGGTTGGTGAGGTCGGAAAAGATCAGTCCGTCCACGCCCTTCTGCTCGCCCGACTGGTTGACGAAGCCGAGCCGCAGCTTGATGTTGTCGAGGTAGGCCATCGCAAGGTGCGCGGCGGTCGGGCCCGAGTTGGTACCGTCGTACCAGTAGATGCGCAGCAGCGGGCAGCCGCCGACGGCTTCCGCCGATTGCGCGAGGTATTGCACGAACTCGGCGTTGGCGAGGCGCAACTCGCCACGCCGCAACGGCGTGCCGAACAGCAATTCGCTGGCGGAAGCGTAGAAGTAGCCGGCGTCAACGAAAACGGCGATGCGGTTCATGATCGAAAATATCGAGCAATGACAGCGGTTTCAGAAACGTAGCGAGCGACGGCAGATTGCGTGACGCCGACTAAATCGGCAGGGACTGCCGATTTGAACGCCGCAGGTGGCCCGCCGGGCGAGCCACATGGATGTGGCGAGTAAGCGCAGGCACCGGAGTGTACATGTCAGTACATGAGGATGCCGAGCACCGCCGGCGCGCAAGTTGCCGAGCGTGGTAGTTTCTGGAACCGCTGCTACTCGAAGTCGAGGAACGAGCGCAACTGCTCGCTGCGCGACGGATGCCGCAGCTTGCGCAGCGCCTTGGCCTCTATCTGGCGGATGCGTTCGCGGGTGACGTCGAACTGCTTGCCGACCTCTTCCAGGGTGTGGTCGGTGTTCATGTCGATGCCGAAGCGCATGCGCAGCACCTTGGCTTCGCGCGGCGTCAGGCCCGCCAGCACGTCGCGCACGGTTTCGGTGAGGCCGGTATCGGTCGCCGATTCCACGGGGGAACCCGCGTTCTGGTCCTCGATGAAATCGCCGAGGTGCGAATCCTCGTCGTCGCCGATCGGGGTTTCCATCGAGATCGGTTCCTTGGCGATCTTCAACACCTTGCGGATCTTGTCCTCGGGCATCTCCATCGCCACGGCCAGTTCTTCCGGCGTCGGTTCGCGGCCGTACAACTGCAGCATCTGGCGGCTGATGCGGTTCAACTTGTTGATGGTCTCGATCATGTGCACCGGGATGCGGATGGTGCGCGCCTGGTCGGCGATCGAACGCGTGATGGCCTGGCGGATCCACCACGTCGCGTAGGTCGAGAACTTGTAGCCGCGGCGGTATTCGAACTTGTCCACGGCCTTCATCAGGCCGATGTTGCCTTCCTGGATCAGGTCCAGGAATTGCAGGCCGCGGTTGGTGTATTTCTTCGCGATCGAAATCACGAGGCGCAGGTTGGCCTCGACCATTTCCTTCTTGGCGCGCCGTGCCTTGGCCTCGCCGATCGACATCGCGCGGTTGATTTCCTTGATGTCGGTGAGCGGCAGGTACAGCGCGCGCTCGATCTCGGTGAGCTTCTGCTGTTCCAGCAGGATATCGTCGCGGTGGTTCCTGATCGCGGGCACCCACTTCTGGCGCTTGCGCGCGAGTTCGGCCGTCCAGTCGAGATTGGTCTCGTTGGACGGGAACAGCTCGATGAACTCCTTGCGCGGCATGTGGCACTGGCGGGTGCAGACGTCCATGATCACCCGCTCGTGCTGGCGGATCGCCGCCACCACGTCGCGCAGCTTGCGCACGAAACCGTCGATCAGCGCGGACGGGAGCTTGAGCTTGAGGAACTCCTCGCCCATCTTCTCGCGCAGCTTCTGCGACTTCTTGTCGGCGACACCGTACTTGTCGGCGGTCTTCTGGAACTTGCCATACAGTTCGCGCAGCACGTCCATGCGGCGCTGGACCTCGACCGGATCGGGACCACTGGGACCCGAATCCTCGTCGCCGCCGGCGGAATCGTCCTCGTCCTCGTCGTCGCCGTCAGAATCCTCGTCAGCGTTGTCCGACGAGGCATCCGCCGCGGGTTGCGCCACGCCGAATTCCTCGGCGGGCACTTCGAGGTCCGCGAAGCCGGCCAGGATCTCGCTCATGCGGCGCTTGCCGTCGAGGTGCAGGTCGTATTCTTCCAGCAGCAAACCGATCGCCCACGGGAAGCTGGACAGCGCGGTCTGCACCTGGGTCAGGCCTTCCTCGATGCGCTTGGCGATGGCGATTTCGCCCTCGCGGGTCAGCAATTCCACCGTACCCATCTCGCGCATGTACATGCGCACCGGATCGGTGGTGCGACCGACTTCGGCGTCGACCGCCGACAGCAGCGCGACGGCCTCTTCGGTCGCGGTTTCGTCGTCTTCGCCGCCGACCGGGCCTTCGGCGCTGATCAGGTCGGTATCGGGTGCGATCTCGTGCACCTCGATGCCCATGCCGTTGATCATCCCGATGATGTCTTCGATCTGCTCCGGATCGACGATGTCGTCCGGCAGGTGATCGTTGACCTCGGCGTAAGTCAGGTAGCCCTGCTCACGGCCTTTGGTGATCAGCTGCTTGATTTCGGATTGCTGCGAAGGGAGGTTTTCCATGGAGGGCACCGCGACGACAAGACCGCACAGTATAGCAAAATGGAGGCTTCCAGGCCATGCATCAAGGCCAAAAATACGTGGCGGGTCAAGCGACTAGGGCGGATCGATCATGCAAGAATCGTGCACAATCAGTGCGATCATCCCTGATCGCTGCCCCGCCGGAGTCAGCGGTGGAGCCATATCGTATCGGTCATGTGGCTCCAGAACGTCCCTCCCTGGACTGACTTTCCACAACAGCCGCTTTGAACCAACGCCAAAAGCTGCTTCAAACCGGGATCGGGAGGCGACGCCAGGCGAGCCACGCACTTGGACCAAAGCCCCACTCATATCCGCAAGATGAAACTCACCGGGCCATCGTTGACCAGCCGCACCTGCATATGGGCGCCGAACCGTCCGGTTGCAACCTCGGGGTGGGCGGCGCGGGCGAGTTCCACCAACCGGTCGAACCAGCGCCGGCCCTGTTCCGGCGCCGCGGCGGTGGTGAAGCTGGGCCGCATGCCCTTCCTGGTGTCGGCGGCCAGCGTGAACTGCGGAACCAGCAGCAGGCCGCCGACAATGTCGGCAAGCGAAAGATTCATCCGCCCGGCATCGTCGGAAAACACCCGATAGCCGAGCAGCCGTTCGCACATCCGCCGCGTCTGGGCCTCGCCGTCGCCGGGTTCGACCGCCGCCAGCACCACGAGCCCGGCGCCGATCGTGCCGACGGTTTCGCCCTCGACCGTGACCGAGGCGGAGGTGACGCGCTGGAGCAAGGCGATCATGGGACTGGGGACTCGGGACTCGGGACTCGGGCAGCGTAACAACAATGCCGTCATTCCGGGACCGCCCGCGCTGTTTGCGGGTGGAACCCGGAATCCATTCCGATCTTGATCCACGCCGCCAGCAGCAACATGGATCCAGGTTTTCGCCGGGATGACGACAAGCGAATTGGTTAGACTCCCGCGATGCATTGGTACACCCATCTCGCCTACGCACTCATGTGGCTGGTTGCCCGCCTGCCTGCGCGCGCGTTTCGTGTCGTGGGCGCGGCGCTGGGCTGGCTGTTCTGGATCAGCGGCAGTCGCAAGCGGCGGATCGTCGAAGCCAATCTGAACCTCGTGCGCCCCGATCTCGACACGGCCGCGCGCCGCGGGCTGGCACGCGAGTGCCTGCGCCAGGCCGGTATCGCGTTGGTCGAGGTGTTCGGCATCTGGACCAACCCGCGCCGCACGCTCGCGCTGGTGCGCGAGGTGCGCGGCGAGACCTTGTTCCACGCCGCGATTGCCGCCCGCCGCGGGCTGATCCTGTGCGCTCCGCACATCGGCAGTTGGGAGGTCGCCAACTACTGGATCGGCGCGCACACGCCGTTCGCCACGTTCTATACGCAGCCGCGCCAATCGCAGGTCGACGCCTTGTTGCGGCGACTGCGCGAGGGCGGCGCCAGCATCCAGTTTCCGATCGACGACTCCGGCGTGCGCCGGGTGTTCCGGCATCTCAACGACGCCGGCGTGGTCTCGATCATGCCCGACCACGTGCCGCGTGCGGGCGCCGTGGTGGCGCCGTTCTTCGGCGTGCCGGCGCTCACGATGACCCTGCTGCCGCGGCTCGCGCGACGCACCGGCGCCACGGTGCTGATGCTGTTCGTCGAGCGCCTGCCACGCGCGCGGGGGTTCCGCGTGCATTTCCGCGAGCCGCCCGCGGCGATCCGCGACGACGATCCGCTCGCCGCCTGCACCGCGTTGAATGCCGGCATCGAAGCCTGCGTGCGCGATGCGTTCACGCAATACCAGTGGAACTACAAGCGCTTCAAGGCGCGCGCGGGGAGTGGCCTGACCGATGACGCTTATGTCGCGAGCGGAGTCGGCAGCTGATGCGCGGGTACGTCCGACTGACATGGTGGGCCTTGCGCGCGCTGGGGACCTTGCCATTGCCGGTGCTGTACGCCGTCGGCACCGCGCTCGGATGGCCGTTGTGGTGGCGCAGGCGCGCGCGCGAACGCGTGCACACCGAAGTGAACATGCGCATCGTGCATCCGGAACTCGACGATGCCGGGCGCGACGCACTGGTGCGCGATTGCCTGGTCGAGACGGGCCGTGCCGTCACCGAGATGGCCGCGGTGTGGGGGCGCGGCGCGCGGCGCGCGCTGAAACTGGTGCGTGAAGTCGAAGGCCTGGAGCGGTTCGACACGGCATTGCAGTCCGGGCGTGGCCTGATCATTGCCGCGCCGCACCTCGGCTGCTGGGAGCTGCTGAATTACTGGCTGTGCGCGCACACACCGATCGCGATCCTGTACGCGCCGCCGCGCAATCTCGCGTGGGAACCGTTGTTCGTGCGCGCCCGCGGCGATTTGCGTCCCGAACAGGTGCGCGCCGAAGGCGCGGGCGTTCGCACGTTGTACAAACGTCTCGCCGCAGGCGGCGTGGTCGGCATCCTGCCGGACCAGCAACCCAAGCGCGGTGAAGGCCAGTTCGCGCCGTTCTTCGGCTTCGATGCCAACACCATGGTGCTGCTGCCACGCATCGCGCAACGCACCGGCGCCACGGTGCTGTTTGCGTTCGCCGAACGCCTGCCGCGCGGCGCGGGATTCCGCATCCGCATCCTGCCCGCACCGGAGGGTACCGCCGACGCCGATTTGCACACCGCCTGCAGCGCGCTCAACCGCGGCGTCGAGCAGTGTGTGGACCTTGCGTTCACGCAATACCAGTGGACGTACAAGCGGTGGGCCGAGCGGCCCGATCCGTACGAACACGATCCGTACTGGCTGGCACGCAACGGGAGGATTGGCGAATGGCGCCGATGACCTGCATCGAGGACCTGCGGCAGCTTTACCTGAAGCGCGTGCCGCGGATGTTCGTGGATTACTGCGAATCGGGTTCGTGGACCGAGGCGACGTTGCGCCGGAACCTCGAAGACTTCGCGCGCATCCCCTTGCACCAGCGCGTCGCGGTCGGCGTGGAAGGCGGTACCACGACGACGACAATGCTCGGTGAAGAGGTCGCGTTGCCGCTGGCGTTGGCGCCGGTCGGGATGTGCGGCATGCAGCACGCCGACGGCGAGATGCTGGCGGCCAAGGCGGCGCTGGATTTCGGCGTGCCGTTCACGCTCTCGACCATGAGTGTGTGTTCGATCGAGGATGTCGCGGCGTTCGTGAAGCGCCCGTTCTGGTTCCAGTTGTACGTGATGCGCGATCACCGTTTCATCGAAAGCCTGATCGATCGCGCGAAGGTGGCCGGCTGTTCCGCGCTGGTGCTGACGCTGGACCTGCAGGTGATGGGCCAGCGCCATCGCGACATCAAGAACGGACTGTCGACGCCGCCCAAGCCGACGCTGAAAAACCTCGCCAACCTCGCGCTGCACCCGCGCTGGTGCCTGGGCATGGCGCGCACGCGTCGCCACCAGTTCGGCAATATCGCCGGGCATGTCGAGGGCGTCAGCGACATGTCCTCGCTGGCCGCGTGGACCGCCGAACAGTTCGATCGCGGCCTGAACTGGAACGATGTCGAGTGGATCAAGAACCGCTGGGGCGGCAAGCTGATCCTGAAGGGGGTGCTCGATCCCGACGACGCGCGTCGCGCGGTGGACTGCGGCGCCGACGCGATCGTGGTGTCCAACCACGGCGGGCGCCAGCTCGACGGCGCGCCGTCCTCGATCAGCGTGTTGCCGGAAATCGCGTCACGGGCCGGCGGGGGTTGCGAGGTGTGGCTGGACGGTGGTGTGCGCTCGGGGCAGGACGTCATCAAGGCGCTGGCGCTGGGGGCGCGCGCAGTGATGATCGGGCGTGCGTTCGTGTACGGGTTGGGTGCGCTGGGCGGACCGGGCGTCACCACGGCACTCGAACTGATCCGCGGCGAGCTGGACCTGACGATGGTGTTGTGCGGTGTCCGCACCGTCGCCGAAATCGACCGGCGCGTGTTGCACGAAGCCTCGCGTTGAGCGCGACGGGCTGACAGTCGGTCGGTGTCTCCCGCGCCTGTTTCGGCAGGTGTGGGCCTACCCCGAAGGGAGTAGAGTGATCGTCCCGGTCGACGCCGCGCTCGTCGTGCGGGCCGGCTACCGGGCGTTCGATCCCAATCGTTCCTCGGAGGCAGGTATGAACACTACAGGTTCAACGGGCCGGTACGGTGTCATTGCCCTCGCCATGGCCATGGCGGCCACGACGCAGGCGGCCGCAGCCAAGACCAGCGCCCCCAGCGATGCAAAGTTGATCGCCAGCGCCGAACGCGCCGCCCCGGCGGCCGTGTCGAAAGGCGCCACCGTCGTGGCGATGGGCGCCGACGGCAAGATGCGTACCTTGCGCGAAGGCCACAACGGCTGGACGTGCATGCCCGATTCGCCGGCCACGCCGGGCCCCGACCCGATGTGCATGGACAAGAATGCGTTCGAATGGGCGGGCGCATGGATGGGGCACAAGCCACCTGCGGCCGGCAAGGTCGGTTTCATGTACATGCTGGAAGGCGGCACCGACGCCAGCAACACCGATCCGTATGCGACGAAACCGGCGACGGGCAATCACTGGGTCAAGACCGGCGCGCACGTGATGATCGTGGGCGCCGATGCCAGCTTCTACGATCTCTATCCGAAAGGCGCGGACCCGGACACGAAAGCGCCCTACGTGATGTGGGCGGGAACGCCCTACCAGCACCTGATGGTGCCCGTGAAGTAACGAATGGTGGCTGGCGGCAGGGCGGCGCTGGCCGCCCTGCCAGGCAAGGGTCGCGCCGTGCCGCTCGCCCCTGGACGTTGGGTCCGGCTGAAGCTGCTCCCCCCGGCGCGGAATGGCGCAGTCAAAGCCGCCATGCCAGCGCCACGATGACCGCGGTCATCGCCAGATACGGAATCGACCACGCGTGGAAACGCCAGCCGATGCCGCGGCTGCCATCGAGGCGCAGCGCGATCAGGTTGGCCAGCGAACCGATCACCAGGCCCGAGCCGCCGACATTTACCGCCGCCGCCAGCAGCGTGAGGTTGGGCACGTAGTGTTGCAGCAACACCGCCGCGGGCACGTTGCTGATGAGTTGCGACAGCAGGATGCCGCCGGCGTAGGTCACGCGCGGATCGCGCCAATCGAGGGCGCCGACATGCGCATGCACGACGGGCAATGCGGCGAGGTGCCCGAGGCCCGTGAACATCGCGGCGAACGTCACCAGCAGCAGCCAATCCACGCCGGCGAGCACACGCCGGAAAAACAGCAGCCCGATTGCAAGCACGATCGATGCCGCAGGGATTGCGTAACCCCATTGCAGCGCCAGCACCATCGACACCAGCAGGGCCAGCGAACCTGCAAGCAGCGCGGTGTCGAGGCGCGGCGCAGCGTAGGCCCCTTCGTGCAGGCGCAGCGGTGTCGCGGAGAACGCGAAGCGGCACGCGACCAGCAACACGACCAGCAGCACCGCCCCAGCCGGCGCCAGCGCCGCGACGTAACCGAAGAATCCCAGCCTCGAGTGCTGCCACAGCAACAGGTTCTGGGGATTGCCGATCGGGCTGAAGGTCGAGCCGGCATTCACCGCCAGCGCCTCGAAGATCACCAGCCGCTGGCGCGGGATGCGCGCGATGCGATCGATCGCCAGCGTCAATGGCACGACCAGGAACAACGCGACGTCGTTGGTCAGCACCGTCGCCAGCGTCGCCGCCAGCGACACCAGTACGAACGCCAGCGCGCGCGTGTCGCGCAACCGTGCGACCAGGTGCAGGGCGAAACCCTGCACGTGGCCGCTGGCACGCACGCCTTCGGTGAGGATCAGGAGGCCGGTCAAGCCTGCCAGGGTCGGCAGGTCCAGCCATTGCAGGTATGCGCGCGGCGGGCGCGGGTCGACGGCCGCCAGCACCAGCGCCAGCAGCAACAGCACCTGCAACAGGTGGTCGCGTCGAAGCCGGGACAGGATGGAGTTGGCGGACAAGCAGGGCTCCCATGCGGTGCGCGACATGCTGCATCGACACCCGGCCGGCGGTAAAGGGGCATGCCGCACGCGTCGTTCACGCAGGCCCGCGCATGCTCCCGGGCCTGTTGACGCCATGCCAAACGGTCGCGCCGCCGGCCATTTGCCCGCAGGACAAGGAAGAGTGAGGAAGATGCATGTCGATCCATAGACGAGCGATGACGCAGCCGTGTGGGCAAAGGGCCCCTGCCCGCAGGGTTGCTCCGCAGCGGCCGTCATCCATCGGTGCGCGCCTTGACCATGGAACCACCATGGCACTGCGGCGCGCGCCTCGTCTGGCGACCGCTGCGGAAGCAACGCGGCTCGCTTGGCATGGCGTCAACAGGCCCTAGCCATGTTGGCACGGGAACGATGGCGGTGGTTGTTGCGCGGCGCGCTGGTGCTGGTGGTGTTGTGCCTGGTGACCGCGTTCTTCCTGTCGGGCGCGCAACATCACCTCGACCTCGCGACGCTGCAGCGTCGTCGCGAATGGCTTGCGGCCGTGCAGGCGATGCATCCGTGGCGGCTGGCGTTCGCGTTCTTCGGCGTGCTGGTCGCGGTCGTGCTGCTGTCGTTGCCGCTGCTGACGGTGATGACGCTGGCAGCCGGCGCGATCTTCGGACTGTTCGAGGGCACCGTGCTGATGTCTTTCGGTTCGGCGATCGGCGCCACGCTGGTGATGCTCGCCTCGCGCTTCGTTTTCAAGGACGCGATACGCCGCCGTTTCGCGCATCGGCTGCACAAGATCGACGCCGGCATCGAGCACGACGGCGCGTTCTACCTGCTCAACATCCGGCTGGTCCCGGTGTTTCCGTTTTTCCTGGTCAACCTGCTGATGGGGCTGACCCACATTCGCGTGCGCACCTATTACTGGGTGACGCAGCTCGGGATGCTGGCAGGCGTCGCCGTGTACGTGAACGCGGGCACCCGCATCGGCCACGCGCGCACGGCCGCGCAGCTTGTCTCGATTCCGATGATCGTGTCGCTTGCGCTGCTGGCGGTGCTGCCGTTCGCGTCACGCTGGATGATCAAGCGCGCGAGGCATTGGCGGCATGAGCGCCGCTGGCGGCATTGATTTATGCGATCGTCCCCGATCGGCGCTTCGTTCGGCGGTACGGCGAACAAACAAACTCGATGGTGTGGAGACCAGAACGGCCCTTACTGCCGCCATCCATGGCCAAGAGCTCCGTGGCCTGACTTTTCACAACAACCGCTTCGAACATTTTCACCTAAATCCCGGCATACCACTGATAGCCCTGGTCTTCCCAATAACCGCCGCGACCGCCTTCGATGTCCTTGAACGACGCGACAAGATCGATGCGGCGCAGGTACTTGGCCTGCTTGTAGCCGAGCTGGCGCGGCACGCGCAGCCGCAGCGGTGCGCCGTTCGGGATGGGCAGGGTCTTGCCGTTGAGTTCCCATGCCAGCAGGGTCTGCGGGTGATACGCGTCGTCGAAGCCCAGCGATTCGTAGTATTCGCTGTCGTCGTCCATCGCGTCGAAACAGCGAAACACCACGTAACGCGCGGCCTTGGCGGGTTGCGCCATCTCCAATACGTGCGACAACTGCACCCCGGTCCACTTGCCGATCACGCTCCAGCCTTCCACGCAATCGTGGCGGGTGATCTGGGTGCGGCTGGGCAGCTTCCGCAACGCGTCCAGCGATAGCGACAGCGGATGTGCGACCAAACCTCCAACGGCGAGTTTGTAATCGCGAAAATCGTTCACGGCGAGCGCGCGATAGGCAGGCGCTTGCGGATCGGTGCTGCCGTTGGGGCGGAATACCGGCGAAATGTCGGCCTCGCTGTACTCGCGTGCCATCGCGTCGCGCGACAACGTGCGTTGCGCGGCGTGGCTCAAGGCTGTCGCGCTATCCAGTACCTTGGGTGCCCAGCTGGTTTGCGACAACTGGTCGCAACCGGCAAGCGCCACCGTGCCGGTCAGCGCCAGTGCGTCGCGCAGGAAGCGACGGCGTTTATTGATGAGTTTCATCGTGCGTCTCCGTGTCGGGAATCTCCGAAGCACCGCCGCCAGACATGGCAGGTTGTTCGGAGGTTTCCTCGATGGCGTAGCGGCCGGTGATGATCGATCGCAAATTGTTGCCAAGGCCGGTCACGATCACCTCGAAAATGTGGATCAGGAAAAACGCGATGAAACCCATCGCGAACAGGAAATGGATGCTGCGCGCGGATTGCCGGCCGCCGACCGCGTCGACCAGCCAGCCGAGCACGCTGTCCATGCGCGGCGACATTGCGAGGCCCATCAATACCACGCCGCCGCCGAACACGAAGATCACCACGAAGTAGGCGATGCGTTGCAGCACGTTGTAGCGCAGCGCGGCTTCGCCTTTGGGGTGCCTGAGCAGGGCGTGGTCGATGATCGAGCGGCCGATGCCGCGCCAGTCGCGGCGCGTCGGCACGAGGTCGCGCGTCAGGTGACGCGTCCACAGCGCGTACGCGACGAACAGCACGCCGTTGATCGCGAACAGCCATGCAAAGAAGAAATGCCAGGCGCGCCCCATCGACAACCATTGGGGTCCGGGAATCGTGGCCCACGCCGGAAAACCGCGCACCGTGGCTTGGCCGTCCACTTTCGAGACGCCCAGCACGCCGGTAGTGTCGAAGCGGTGAGAGCCGAGCGTGGCGACGCCTTGCAGCTTGCCGTCGCGGGTTTGCGTCGCGCCGAGCCGCAGCCACGGGTGATCGAAGTTCGAGCGCTGCCCCCAGTACAGGGCCGGGTGTGCGTTGAAGATCTGCAGGCCGCTGCCCAGCAGGATCAACAGGCAGATCGCGTTGATCCAGTGCATGATCCGAAGCGGCAGGGTGTGCCGGTACACCACGCGCCGCAGCGTTGCCGCAGGCGGTGGCTCGGCCGGCAACGCGTGCGGCTGGACGACGTCTTCAGGGGTGCTGGCCATCCTCGTTTCCCCTCCTGCCCGCCGGCGATTCGGCGAGCTTACCTGCAATCCCATTCGCCGGCTGATCCGTCGGGGTTACATCCTCCGGGTGACCGGCGATATGCTCTTTGTTCACCCACTCGTTGATCGGCGCACGGGCGCCGCAGGAGCACCGCCATGTCTCTCGCAGGAAAACGCATTGCCATCACCGGTGCTTTCGGTTCGCTGGGCGCCGCGGTGGTGCAAGCCGTGCTGGCCGCGGGTGGCAAGGTCGCTGCCATCGACCGCGCCGACGCCCCCGCGAACATGCATGGTGCGAAGGCTTTCGGCGGCGTGGATCTGGCTGACGCGAAGGCTGCGCAAGCCGCGATCGACGCTGCGGCCAAGGCGCTGGGCGGACTCGATGCGCTGGTCAACATCGCCGGCACCTTCCGCTTTGAAACGCTGGCCGACGGCAGTCCGGACACCTGGGATTTCCTGTATCGCATCAACCTGCGCACCGCGGTGGCGGCCAGCAAGGCCGCGCTGGCGCACCTGCCGGACGGCGGCCGTATCGTCAACATCGGCGCGGCAGGCGCGCTGAAGGCCGGCGCCGGCATGGGCGCCTATGCCGCGTCGAAATCCGGCGTGATGCGCTTCACCGAATCGCTGGCCGAGGAACTGAAAGCGCGCGGCATCACCGTCAACGCGCTGCTGCCTTCGACCATCGACACCCCGCCGAATCGGAAAGACATGCCCAAGGCGGACTTCGCCAAATGGGTGAAGCCTTCGCAGTTGGCCGACGTGATCGTGTTCCTGCTGTCCGACCAGGCGTCGGCGATCACCGGCGCGTTGATCCCGGTGATGGGCAGGGTCTGAAGGTCGAATACATGCCTGTCGCCATTCCGGGGGCGCGCGTCGCGCGCAACTCGACTGCGTTTGCAGGAGTGCAAACGCGAACGCCGCAGGCGGCGCGCAGCGCGAGCGCCAAGGATGGCGCGAGTCAATCGGTTTCGTAACCGGACCCGCGCGCAGGTTGGACTGAGCCCTTCGACAGGCTCAGGACAGGCTCGCGAAGCCCAACGCGACCTCGCGCCAACGTTGGGCTTCTTCCGATGAGGCCCGCAGTCAGCCCAACCTACGCGTCCGTGTGGTATTGCACCGCGGTTTCGACTTCATGCTTCGACCCCAGGATCACCGGCACGCGCTGGTGCAGGCCGTCCGGCACCACTTCCATGATGCGCCCGCGCCCGGTGCTGGCCGCGCCGCCGGCCTGTTCGACGATGAAGCTCATCGGGTTGGCCTCGTACATCAGCCGCAGCTTGCCGCCCTTGGCCTTGATCTTGGCGTCCAGCGGGTAGCTGAAGATGCCGCCGCGGGTGAGGATGCGATGCACGTCGGCCACCATCGACGCGACCCAGCGCATGTTGAAGTCGCGCCCGCGCGGCCCTTCCTTGCCGGCCAGAAGATCGGCGATGTAGCGCTGCATCGGCGCTTCCCAGAAGCGCTGGTTGGACATGTTGATCGCGAATTCCGAGGTGTCTTCGGGGATTTGCACGTCGCGGCGGGTCAGGATGAAGCTGCCGGCTTCGCGATCGAGCGTGAATACGTGGGTACCGTGGCCGAGCGTCAGCACCAGCAGCGTACAGGAGCCGTAGACCACGTAGCCGGCCGCGACCTGGTTGGTGCCGGGTTGCAGGAACTCCGAGGTGTCGACCGGGCCGCGGTGTCCGCCGGGGCGCTTCAACACCGAGAAGATGGTGCCGACCGAAATGTTGACGTCGATGTTGCTCGATCCATCCAGCGGATCGAACAGCAACAGGTAACCGCCGCGCGGATAGGCGTCGGGAATCTGTTGCGGATGTTCCATTTCTTCCGACGCGCAGGCAGCAAGGTGGCCGCCCCAGGCGTTGGCGTCGAGCAGGATTTCGTTGGAAATCACGTCGAGTTTCTTCTGCGCCTCGCCCTGGATGTTGCCTGTGCCCGCTTCGCCCAGCACGCCGCCCAGTGCGCCCTTGCCGGTCGCCACCGCGATGCGCTTGCAGGCCCGCGCGACGATTTCCAGCAACTGGATCAGGTCGGTGTCGCCGTAGCCTGCGCGGCGTTCTTCGGTCAGGTACTGGGTCAGGGAAACGGGTCCTCGCAAATGTCCTCGCAAATCGGATTTCATGGCCGGCATCCGGAAAGGGAACCTGCATTGTCACGGCTTCGCGTGCGGGGCGCCACCTGCTGACACGACGTTGTCAGCAGCGGCTGCGCACACTGTGCGGGCATCGCAAAAGGAGTCCGTCATGCATCGCTGGTTATCGAGGTTGCTCGCGGCGTACCGGCCGGCTGCGCAGTGCCGGGCGTGGGTCGAAGGTTGGCCATCGCCGGTTCATGCAGTTTCGCCGCAACGTCCACGCGGGTGGCGCACACATGCCCCCATCACGTTTCCCCGGTTCTTCCGTTCCCCGAAGGAGGTTCGCCCATGAACGCGTTTTCCCTCGTTACTTTCTTCCACGCCCCGCACAGTCGTTCCGGCATCACCCGCGCGATGTTCGAGGAACTTGGCGCGTCGTTCGACCTGGTCACGCTCGACCTGCAACGCAACGAACAGCGCAGCGACGAGTACCTCGCCATCAATCCGATGGGCAAGGTTCCGGCGATCCGCCACGAGGGCATGCTGGTCACCGAGCAACCCGCGATCCTGATGTACCTGGCCGACCTGTATCCGGAGAAAAACCTCGCGCCTTCGCTCGGCGATCCGCTGCGCGGGCCGTACCTGCGCTGGATGGTGTTCTACGGCTCGTGTTTCGAGCCGGCGATCACGGACCTGTCCCAGAAGCGTGCGCCGACGCCGCAGGTGCAAAGCGGCTACGGTACCTACGACGACGTGATGGCCGTGCTGGCCGAACAGTTGCAGCAGGGCCCGTGGCTGCTGGGCGAGCGTTTCACCGCCGCCGACGTGTTGTGGGGCGGCGCGTTGAATTACGGGATGTTGTTCAAGCTGGTGCCGGAGCTTCCCGTGTTCCGCGCCTATGTCGAGCGCGTGCAGTCGCGCCCGGCGATCCGCCGTGCGTTCGCGCTGGACGAAGCACTGGCCGCGGAGCAGGCGCAACAGCGCGAGGAGCTGGCGGTCGATGCCTGATCCCGCGATCATGCATGGATGCGCCGCGCCGATCGCCTGTTCCTGATCATCCATGCCTTGCAGGGCCGCCGCACCGCTCTGCCGGCGCGGCGGCTTGCCGACACGCTCGGCGTATCGCTGCGCACGGTGTATCGCGATGTTTCCGACCTGCAGACCTCGGGCGTGGCCATCGAAGGCGAAGCCGGCGTCGGGTATCTGTTGCGCAAGGGCTCGGACATCCCGCCACTGATGTTCACCGCGGAAGAGCTGGAAGCGCTGGTGGTCGGCACGCGTTTCGTGCGCGCCTTCGCCGGCGAGAAACTCGCGATGGGTGCGCAGGCGGCGATGCTGAAGATCGATGCCGTGTTGCCGGTGGAACTGCGTGAACGCGCCGCGCGTTCGCGGGTGTTCGTGCCGCAACGCTGGTACGAGGCGAGGTCGGGTGTGGTGGACGCACTGCACGAGGCCATCGGCGCACGACGCGTATTGAAAGTGGAATACCGCGACGCCAGCGATGCGACCAGCACGCGCGAAATCGAGCCGTTGTGCCTGGCCTGCTGGGGCCGGGTGTGGACGTTGGGTGCGTGGTGCCGGATGCGCCAGGGTTTCCGCAACTTCCGCCCCGACCGCATGCAGTTCATCGCCACCGGGGAAACCTTCGTCGAGACTTCCGAGCGCGGCCTCGAGGCCTACCTGGCCCATGCCGGCGTGCCGCGGCAAATGGTCGAGTGAACGGCGCGGGCATGTGACTGGCGCCAACTACATTTATGGAGTAACATTCGCATAAACTTCATGAATGGAGTTCAGGCATGACCAACCCAGCGCGGGTCGAAGATTCCCGGGGCAGCTACGCAGCGCAACCGGAATCCACCCTGTCCGCTCCGGCGTTGCGCACATTCTTCAATCTGGCCGAGCGCTGGAAACTGCGCGTGGCCGAACAGCGTAAGCTGCTCGGTGACCCGCCGGAATCGACCTTCTACAAATGGAAGCGCGAGCGCGAAGGCACGCTGTCGCGCGACACGCTGGAACGCATCAGCTACCTGCTGGGCATCTTCAAGGCGTTGGCGATCCTGTTCCCGCAGGCCGAGCGTGCCGACGCCTGGTTGCGCAAGCCGAATTCCGCGCCAACCTTCGGCGGCAAGTCCGCGCTGGAGCGCATGTTGTCGGGCAACGTCGCCGACCTGTTCGTGGTGCGGCAGTACCTGGATGCGCAAAGGGGGTGAGGTGACGCGTTCAGCCGATGCTGGGGGCATCGGCTGCGTCACCGAACGCCCGGCCACGGAGGGCCGGGCAGTCAGCGAAGTCCTTGCACAGTCTCTGACTGCGAGAAACCGCGCACTCACACTTCCGCGATGCCATCGAACGACCCGCCCCTCCATCGCATCCGTTGGCAACGCGCCTATCGCATCGTGCCCAGCCGCTTCCCGCCCGTCGGCGTGTTCGATGCGATTGCAGATGCGAAGGATCTCGATGCGCTCTACCGGATCGAAGCCCTGACCAATCCGCGCCTGCGCGAGGAATGGGGCGAGCTGGCGAACGTTCCGAAGGAACACCGTGTCAGCGGTCCCGGCACGACGCCGTTGATGGCCGCGTTCACGCACGTCAATCCCGACGGCAGCCGCTTTTCCGACGGCAGTTACGGCGTGCTGTACCTCGCGCACGAGTTCGAGACTGCGGTCGAGGAAACCGTGTACCACCGCGAGCAATTCCTCGCCGCGACGAAGGAGCCGCCGATCGACATCACCATGCGTTGCTACGTCTCGGGCGTGCGCGGCACGCTGCACGACATCCGCGGCGGCTGGAAGGCCGAACACGATCCGGACGACTACGCCGCGTCACGCAAGCTGGGCGCGAGGTTGCGCAAGCAAGGCTCGAACGGCATCGCCTACGACAGCGTGCGTCGTACCGGCGGCGAGTGCGCGGCACTGTTCCATCCCGACCTCGCCTCGCCGTGCGTCCAGGGCAAGCACCTGATGTACCGCTGGGATGGCGAGCACGTCGCGCAGGTGCTGGAAGTCAGCGCGGTGCGACGGCGCTTGTAGGGTGGGTTTCGGTCCCCGGCTGATCTGCGGATCGCGGGATCGCTGCGCTTTCTCGCCCGGCGTGGCGAATTTTCCGAGTCGCGCCCTGGCACCAGGACGCCAAGATACCGTTCCCGTGCAGGGCTGATGTCGCGGCATGGATGCCGCGAGCGACGCCCGTTCGGCTTGCGACCGTTCATCGCCGGAGCATCTACGATTGTTCGCCCGTTCGCCGGTACTGGATGGCTTCGGCCAGGTGTTCGCGCGCGATGCGTGCGCTGCCCGCGAGATCGGCGATCGAACGCGCCACGCGCAGCACGCGATGATAGGCGCGTGCGGACAGGCCCAGCCTGTCCATCGCGCGTTGCAGCAAGGCGCGTTCGGCATCGCCGAGTGCGCAATCGCGTTCGATCTCGCGGGTACCGAGCGCGGCATTGGGTTTGCCGGCGCGCTGCATGGCAACGCCGCGTGCGGTGATCACGCGCGCGCGTACCGTGGCGGAATCCTCGTCGCCTGCGTTGCGCGCGCCGTCGAGCTCGGCCAACGGAATGCGCGGTACGTCGACCATGATGTCGATGCGGTCCAGCAGCGGGCCGGAGATCCGGCTGCGGTAGCGCGCGATCGCATCCGGCGAGCAATGGCAGCGACCGCCGGCGTCGCCGGCGTAACCGCAGGGGCAGGGATTCATCGCCGCGACCAATTGGAAGCGCGCGGGGAATTCGGCCGAGCGCGCGGCCCGTGAAATCACGATGCGGCCGGATTCCATCGGTTCGCGCAACACTTCCAGCACATGGCGGTCGAATTCCGGCAACTCGTCGAGGAACAGCACGCCATTGTGGGCCAGGGAAATTTCGCCGGGTCGCGGGTGCGAGCCTCCGCCGACCAGCGCGACGCCGGACGCGGTATGGTGCGGCGCGCGATAGGGACGCTGGCGCCAGTCGCGCACGTCGAAGGGTTCGTTCGCGACCGAACGCACGGCGCAGGCTTCGATGGCTTCGGCTTCCGCGAGTGGCGGCAGGATGCCGGGCAGGCGCTGCGCCAGCATGGACTTGCCGGTCCCGGGCGGTCCGATCATCAGCAGGTGATGGCCGCCTGCCGCGGCGATTTCCAGCGCGCGCCGCGCCTGCAACTGTCCGCGCACGTCGGCGAGGTCGGGAACCGTCGCGACGGCGCCGCAGGTCGCATCGGCATCCGGCGTCGGCAAAGGCTCCACTCCGCGCAGATGCGCGCACACGTCGGCCAACGTGTGCGCCACGCGAACCTCGACGTCACCGAGCAGTGCGGCTTCCGCGGCATTCTCGACCGGCACGATCACGCATCGCTTGCCGTGGCGCGCACGCAACAGTGCGGGCAGCACGCCCGGCACCGGGCGCAATTCGCCGGACAGCGCCAGTTCGCCCAGGAACTCGCAGCCGTGCAAGGCTTCGCGCGGCACTTGCCCGCCGGCCGCCAGGATGCCCAGCGCGATCGCGAGGTCGAAGCGGCCCCCGTCTTTCGGGAGCTCGGCCGGTGCAAGGTTCACCGTGACGCGGCGGTTGGGATATTCGAACTGGGTGTTCTGGATCGCGACGCGCACGCGATCGCGGGCTTCGCGCACCGCGGCTTCGGGCAGGCCGACGATCGATGTGCCGGGCAGGCCGCCGGAAAGATGCACCTCCACCGTGACCAGTGGCGCGGCGACGCCTTCGGAGGCGCGGGTGAGGGCGACTGCCAAGCTCATGGTTCGCGACCCGGAAGCATCCTGGCCGTGGCGGTTCGGATGAGGGTGGTGCCCGCACAGAGGCGACGCTCCACTGGCTGCGTGGCGTCACGCCATCTGTCTTCGTTCGCGACGGTTTCCAATCCGCTCCCCATCTTCTGGCGGCGACACGCTAACGCCGACCTCGCGGTCGGCGTCGTCGCAATCCCCGGCCCGGGAGGGTTACGCTTTCCGCGTCGTTTCCAGCTCGGTCACGCGCTTTTCCAATTGCGCGACCTGTTCGCGGGCCCGATCGAGGACGGCGCGCTGGGCGTCGAATTCCTCACGGGTGACAAGGTCGAGGCGGCGCAATCCATGCGCCAGCACATCCCGAAAATTGGCTTCCATGTCGTCCCGCGCCTGCGCCAGTCCCGGAGGAACCAGGGTAGCCAGCCGGTGCGCGAGTTGGTCTATGGAGTGCACGTCGATCATGCCGTTGCCTCGATACGTCCTCAGGATAGGGCGCCGGGATAGGCGCGACCATCGGCGGACGCCGCGTTGTGGTGTAGGGATTTTCCTACATGCCTGTGCGTTCGTCCATGAACGCTGCTTCGTTGCGGCAGCGAGTCATCGAATGCGATTGTCGGCCGTACACCCCAGAACGGGCCTCCATGCCCTGATTTTTCACGAAAGCTGTACGTTCGTCCATGAACGCGGCTTCGCTGCGGCAGCGAGTCAGCGAATGCGATTGTCGGCCGTACGCACCAGAACGGGCTTCCATGCCCTGATTTTTCGCGAAAGCTGTGCGTTCGTCCATGAACGCTGCTTCGTTACGGCAGCGAGTCATCGAATGCGATTGTCGGCCGTACACCCCAGAACGGGCTTCAAAACCGCCATCCATGTCCCAAGGCCCCGTCCCTGGCTTCCCACAACAGCCGCTTCGCGCGAGGTGATTCTGCAGCTCGTCTCTCGGGTAAGATCGACGCCATGAAACTGATCACCGCGATCATCAAGCCGTTCAAGCTCGACGACGTGCGCGAGGCGCTCTCGGAAGTCGGCGTCAACGGCATCACCGTCACCGAGGTCAAGGGCTTCGGGCGCCAGAAGGGTCACACCGAGCTGTACCGCGGTGCGGAATACGTGGTCGATTTCCTGCCCAAGGTGAAACTCGAGATCGCGCTGCCCGACAACCTGGTCGAGCGCGCCGTGGAAGCCATTACCCATGCGGCGCGCACCGGCAAGATCGGCGACGGCAAGATCTTCATCTCGACGCTGGACCAGGTGATACGGATCCGGACGGGTGAATTGGACGCCGACGCTTTATAGTGCGATCGTCCGTGATCGCTCCTTCGGCTAGCTGACGGTTGGCTTGGGATCGCAGCGGGTCACAAGCACTGCCACGGCCAAGAGCCGCCGTCCATGGCCAAACCACTCCCTGGCCTGACTTCTCACGAAAGCTGCTTCGAACGGGCGTCCATGCTGACCCGCCGGTGGTGCAGCAACAGTCCCGCGTAATAGGCGATGTAATAACCCAGCAACAATCCCAGGATCGCCATGGTGAGCGGGCTGCGCTGATACGCCGCATGGCCGCCGGCGGCGGCGTGCGTCATCTGCGGATACAGCACCATGAAGCGGTACAGCAGGCGCCCGATGAACAGCGCAGTCAGCGTCATGCCGATCCACGGGTTCGGAAAGTAACAATCGTTCCGGCCGTCGATTTCGAAGCGGGTCAGCTTCAAAGCCAGCATCCCGAGCACGACGCCTCCGACGAGTCCCGCGCCCAATCCCGTCGCGAGGCGTGGATCGACAAATCCCTGCGAGGCGACCAGCAGCGTAACCACCGAGAGAAAGCCCACGCGCGTCCACATGCGCTTCGGCTGGATCGGCTGGCGGCCGAAACTTCGGCGCGTGCGTGCATACAGGCGCCACACGATCAGCGGTGCAATCACGATGGGGGCAATGAGATTCGGCGACATGATGCTCTCCGACGCAACGGTGGCATTCGTGGAAAGTCAGGACGGGGATGTCCGTTCCGATGCTCCCGATCCGGACGACTTTCTTCCGCGAAAGCACTTCATCGAGCAGCGATCATGGATGATCGCATGAAGCATGTCGCGTGACGCCTGTCATGCATCGATGCTCGCGCCGCTCATCGTTGGCAATGCGAGCACCAATACGTCATCCGTTGCCCGATCACCTCTGCGCGGATCGGCATGCCGCACACCTTGCACGGCTCGCCCGCTCGTCCGTAGACGGACAATTCCTGTTCGAAATAACCGGGGGCGCCGTCGGGTGCGAGGAAGTCGCGCAGCGTGGTGCCGCCGCGGGTGATCGCGTAATCCAATATGCGGCGGATTTCCGCGGCGATCCGCGCGTAGCGCGCCCGCGACACCGTGCCCGCCGCGCGCCTGGGGTGCACGCCGGCCGCGAACAGCGCTTCGCTGGCGTAGATGTTGCCGACGCCGACCACGATGGACTGGTCCATCAGGAAGGTTTTCACCGCCGCACTGCGCCCGCGCGACGCGTTCCACAGCCAATCGCCATCGAACGCATCGCCGAGCGGCTCGGGACCGAGGTTCTGCAGCAGCGGATGCGTTTCTCCGGGCTTCTGCCACAACAGGCAGCCGAAGCGGCGCGGATCGTTGAAGCGCAATGCCTTGCCGGAATCCAGCACCAGATCGTAATGATCGTGCGCGCGCAGAGGGGTGGCGGGATCGGCGATCCGCAGCGAACCCGACATCCCGAGGTGCAGCAGCGCGCTGCCCGCTTCGGTGTGCAGCAACAGGTATTTCGCGCGGCGTTCGACGGCGTCGATGCGTTGGCCCGGCAACTTCGTGGTGAGCGCGCGCGGAATCGGCCAGCGCAAATCCTTGCGGCGCAGCAGCACGCGATCCACCACGCGACCCGTCACGAACGGCGCGATGCCGCGGCGGGTGGTTTCGACTTCGGGGAGCTCAGGCATTTGAAATTTTGCGTGTTTGCTTTGAACCCTCTCCCTTCCGGAGAGGGTGCCCGAAGGGCGGGTGAGGGTACGGCAATATTGTTTGACTTCCGCACTTCCGAACCCTCACCCCTGCCCCTCTCCCGGCGGGAGAGGGGTCAAAGCCCGCTTCTACCTCGCATCTGTCTTAGTCAAGATCACTTCCGGCGAATACTGCCTCGGCACCAGCGCCAGCTTGCCATCGACGCGCACGTAGCGCAGGTCGTCGATGGCAGTCAGCCCGCCGTACTCGAGGCGTACGCCGTTCAAGACCAGCGTTGCCGACGGATGATCCAGTCCGACCTTGGAGGGCGTGACATCCGATGACGGAATCCAGCGTGCGACCGATGTCGCGGCAAGGTTGGCGAGGCGCTGCACGCGTGCGTCGTCGGCGCGCGCGGCCGATGGCTGCACGCGCCACCATCCATCCGCGCGTTTTTCGAACACCTGCGGTGCGACCGGCGGGATGTCGAGTTCGACGCGGGTCACGCCGGATGGATCGAGTGCGGTCAGTTCCGGAGGATCCCGCACATAGTCGCGTCGCCCGATCCACAGCACCACTGCGACCAGCACCACGGCGATGACCGCGAGGACGCCGAGCTGGCGCGATGCGCGGGTCACCGCCGGCGCCGACGCCATGTGATCGCGAGGCCGATCAGGATCAGCGCGATCGGCAGCGCGACCAGATAGCCGAAGGTGAGTATCGCAAGATCGATGCGCGTCGGCTTCAGCGTGGTGTCCGGCGCGCCGCGCGGCACGCTCGCCAGCGCATCGTCGCCCAGCAGCCAGTCGAATACGCGTTCGCCAAGCGCGAGGTTGCCGGCATCGCCGAGGTAGGCGTTGGAGAGGAAGTCACCGTCACCGATCACCACCACGCGCTGCTGGTTCTTGTCCGGGCTCGGCGACAATCGGCTCAACGCGTAACCGAAGGCGAGCGGACCTTTCAGGTCGCCGGCGTTGGCATCGAAGGCGATGTGTGCGGGGTCGAACGGCGCGGCCTGATTCCAGCTTTGCGCGCCGGTTTGCAGGAACGGTTGTGTGTTCCATGGTGCGCCGTCCAGCGCCGCCAACGCCGCGACACGCGCAAACAGCGTGTTGATGCGAAAACCGTCCGTGATCGCCTGCGCCGGATAGCGCGTCGCGACGAGGATGCGCGGATCGCGCACGCCGTTCGCCGCTCCCGCGCCGTCGAACAGCATCCCGGGAAGACGTTTGATGCCCAGCGCCTGTGCGAGCGGCGCGAGGCCGAGATCGTCCGCACCGGGTTCGGTCAGCCACAGCAAATTGCCGCCGTTGGCGACGTAGTCCGCGAGTTTCTGCGCCGACCCCGGCAGCAGCGCCGCCTGCGGACTTGCCAGCACCACGAGCCGGGCGTTGCGCGGCACTTCGGCCGCTTCGGCGAGGTTCAGCGGCAAGGCGCGCACGCCGCGTGCCGAGAGTTTCGCGACGAAATCGCCGAGATCGGCCGCATTCTGGCCGGCGGGATCGCGTTCGCCGTCGCCGGTCACGAAGGCGACCAATCGCGTTTCGCCGCGCGCGAGTCGCACCAGCGCATCGGAAAAGGTCTGTTCGTCGGGTTGCGCGACGTGCTGGGCGCGGTCGTGCCAGTGCAACACGATTTCGCCGTCGGCAGCAATGTTGGCGTCCTGGGTCGCGACCCGGTCCAGATCGGGATCGACGAAGTGCAGCGAAAGATCGGGCTTGAAGCGTTGGTAGCGCTCGACCAGCAAGCTGGTTTTCGCGCGCAGTTCGCCGGGCCGCGCGTAGCTGGTGACTTCGAGTGGTCCCCGCAGTTGCGCGAGCAACGCCCGGCTTTCCGGCGAGATCGTGGCGCGCGCGCCGGCGCTCCAGTCAGCGGTGAAGGAGAAGTGCGTCGACAGTGCCGCCACGCACGTGGCGATCGCCACGGCCAGCAGCGCGAACAGCCATGATTGCCACGCGCGCCGCATCAGTCGCGCCCCCGTTCACCGTCGATGCGGCGGATCGCGAGCGCCAGCGCCAGTGCGACGATGATCATGAAATACACGATGTCCTCGCTGCGCATCAGTCCCCGCATCGCGGGCGCGAGGTGCGTGTGCAACGCAAGCCAGCCCAGCCAGCCGGTATCGCCGCCGGTCAGGCGTACGCCCGCATCGATCAGCGACAAGGCTTCGCCGATCAGCAACGCAGCCGCTGCGGCCAGTGCGGGTTCCGGCGTGAACGCGGAACAGGCGATGCCGATGGCGGTGAGCGCGGCCACGCACAGCGCGCCCGCGACCAACGCCGCGCCGAACTGGCCCCAATCGGGATGCGTTGCGCCGCCGAGCACCAGCGGCATGGTCGCGACGACGATCAACAGCAGCCACAGGAATACCAGACAAGCGAGGTATTTGCCGAGCACGATTTGCGTGGCCGTCGCGCCCGATGCAGTCAGCAGGGCCAGCCGTTGGGCGCCACGTTCGCCCGCCAGCGCCTGCATCGTGACCAGCGGCGCGATCACGAGGCACAACTGGATGTAATTGAGCAGGTACGGCGCCACCACCGCGTCGATGAAGCCCGGGCCGACAGCGGGGCCGGGTACCGTCGGTTGCGCGTGCATGAAGGCGGACACGCCGAGGAGGAATTGCCACGCCATCATCGCCAGCGCGATGCCGGCCAGCGTCCACGCGAACGGGCGTACCGCGAGGCGTCTCAGGTCGATGCGCGCAACGGACAGTGCGCTCATGCGGCGGCGCTCGCGGGCTGCGCCGCAATCGCGCGAAACTGCGCGTCGAGCTGGCCGCGCCGCCCATCCAGCGCGCCGTCGTGGTGCACACGGCCGTCGTGCAGGATCACCACGCGGTGGCACATCGCTTCCACCTCGGCGAGATCATGGCTGGACAGCACGATGCCGCGCCTGGGCGAAAGCTTGCCGATCAATTCGCGCAATTGCGCGGCCTGGACCGGATCGAGTCCGTTGCCGGGTTCGTCCAGTACCAGCAGGTCGGGATCGTGCAGCAACGCCTGGGCCAATCCGACGCGGCGCTTCTGGCCCAGCGACAGTTGGCCGCACAGGCGCTGCGCGATACCTGTCAGATCCAGCCGCGCCAGTTCGCGTTCGATCGCGGTCTTGCGGGCACCGCGCGCGAGGCCGCGCAACCGGCCGCAGGCGTCCAGCGCTTCGGCGACCGTCAGTTCGGGCCACAGCGACACGCTCTCCGGCACCCAGCCAATACGGTCGCGCATGGTGTGGCCGTCGTCGTCAACGTTCTTCCCGTCGATGCATACGCGGCCGGTGTCGGGTTGCAACACGCCTCCAATGATCGCCAACGTCGTCGATTTGCCGGCGCCGTTGACCCCGAGCAGTCCCAGCACGTCGTTGCGGCGCAGGCTGAACGAAACGTCGTGCAGCACCGCGCGTCCGGCCAGCCGGCGCCCCACGGAGACGAGTTCGAGCAGCGCCGGCGTCGCGGCCATCGGGTCATGTTGGTGTGAAAACGGTTGAAATCATTGTCGTGGCCATCACATTGTTTAGGCAAGCCTGTGGCGGCGATGGGGTTTCTGCCCTAGACTCGGCACACGGGCTTGTCCTGGCCTGTTCCTCGTCCCCACGTGATTCGTGATGCTCAATACCGTCCTTGATTTTGCCGCGCACGGCCTGGCGAACGCCGGCTGGCTCGCGATTGTTTTGTATGTGCTGGTTTCAACCCAGCTCACCATCTTCGCCGTCACCCTGTACCTGCACCGCAGCCAGGCGCACCGCGGCGTGGATTTCCATCCCGTCGTATCGCACGTCCTGCGCTTCTGGAGCTGGCTCGCCACCGGCATGGTCACCAAGGAATGGGTGGCGGTACACCGCAAGCACCACGCGCATTGCGAAACCGAACAAGACCCCCACAGCCCGCAGATCGAAGGCATCGGCAAGGTGTTCTTCGAAGGCGTCGAACTTTACCGCGTGGCTGCCGCCAATCAGGCGGACCTCGAGAAATACGGACGCGGCACGCCCGACGACTGGGTGGAGCGCCACGTTTATACCGCGCACCCGATCCTTGGCGTTTCGCTGCTGGCGGTGATCGACCTTGCGCTGTTCGGCGTGCTCGGTGGCGCGATCTGGGCGCTGCAGATGGTGTGGATCCCGTTTTGGGCGGCCGGCGTCGTCAACGGCCTCGGCCACTGGTGGGGTTATCGCAACTTCGAGACCGCCGACAAGGCCACCAACCTCACGCCGTGGGGCGTGTGGATCGGCGGCGAGGAACTGCACAACAACCACCATGCCTTCCCGAGTTCCGCCAAGTTCGCGCTGCGCAAGTTCGAAGTGGACATCGGCTGGGTGGTGATCCGCGGACTGGAAAAGATCAAGCTGGCGAAAGTGTTGCGCGTGGCGCCGTCGCTGGACGAGCGCGCCAACGTGTCGCTGCCCGACATGGAAACCCTGAAGGCGCTGCTCACCCACCGCTTCGAGGCCATGACCGACTACTACAAGACCGTCATCAAGCCCACCGTGCGCGAGTTGTCTGTGACGGAAGGCACCCGCCGCTTCGGCGCGATGCCGCGCCACCGCCTGCGCCGCGCGTTGGCCAATGGCGGACGCTGGCTGGACAAGAATGGCAAGGCACGCTTGGCCGCCGCCATCGAAAACCGTCCGCGCCTGCAGCAGATCAGCGAATACCGTGCGCGTCTCGCCGCGTTGATGGAACAGCGCAAGCCCGAATCCGCGCTGGCCGCGTTGCAGCAGTGGTGCCGCGAAGCCGAAGCCAGCGGCAACCGCAAGCTCGCCGAGTTCGCCGCGAGGTTGAAACGCTATTCGGTGGCGAGGGCGTAAAGCGCTTTCTCCAATTTGTGTGAAACAAAAACCCGCCGCAAGGCGGGTTTTTGCTGTGGCAGGTTTCGTGGTGTCACAATCCGCGCGATGATTTTTGCATCAGCCCCATCGGTTCACGCCGATTTGCTTGCCCTGCGTCGCGCCGGGTGGGTCGCGATTGCGCGAACGTTCATCGGCCCGGTGCTGCTGGTGTTGGCTTGCGGTGTCCTCGCGGCCATTCCCTTGTATTGGGATCTGGGCTGGCTCGTCCTGGCTAGCGCCGTGCTGGCATTGGTTGGCAGCCATGCGTTGACGCGCCATCGTTTGACGGCCGCATTGGTGCGCGCACGCTTTGGCTGGTGCGGTGCGCTGCCGGTACGCACCCCCATCACGTCCGGCATATTGATCGCCTTGACCCTGGGTTCGCTGATTGCAACGGTTTTGTCGGGCAGCTTGTTGCTGGCAGGCGCAGCGATACCCGCACCGCGTCGAGATGCGCTGGCATTCGGGTTGCTTGCCATGGATGGCGGGTTGCTTGTCGGCAGCCTTGTGGCCGTGGTGCAGGCGTTGCGCAAGGGCGACGTGGCGCGTTCGCGGCATGTGGACGGGATCCGTGAGCCGTTGTTCGCGTTGCCATGGCTGAATGATCCGCGCCTCCCACACTTGCTCGATTGGCAGCGGCGTAGCGCGTTGGTGCGCTGGCGCAGCGGAGGTGGCTTCGCGCTGGTCGGGGTCGTGCTTGCGGGCGTGCCGATGGGCGCGGCCATTTTCGATGTCGCCGGATTGGTGCTGCTGGCGCTGGCATTGGCGTGGCTGGCCGTGGTGACGAAGGCTTGCATGACGGTTGCGAACGACGCGCGCGAGTTGCTTGGAGCGACGCCGGTGCCGGCCGGACGCATGCGCCGGGGGTCGTTGCGTTACCCGCTGATTGCCTTGCTTGGCGCGACGTTCCTGGCTGCGTTCGGCGTATTGCTGTTGCGCGGCGGGTTGGTGTCGATGGTCGTCTGGGTTGTCTGCGCTGCGGCAGTGTCGCTGCGGCCGCTGTTGCGCATCATCAAAACGATGCCGCCGGGACGATCGCCATGACCGCGTTGTTGAGCGCAGCAGGTTTGCACGCGGCTTATGGCGACGAACGCGTGCTCAAGGGCGTCGATCTTGAAATCGCACACGGTGAATTCATTGCGCTGATCGGTCCCAACGGTTCCGGCAAGACGACGTTGCTGCGCGCGATCGCCGGCATGGTGCCGCTGGACAAGGGCCGTGTTTGCATCGGCGGCAGCGATCTTGTGGTTGTGCCGCAAATGGCCAAGGCGAAGATCGGGTTTGCTGTGGATCCAGCCGCGCTGCCGGCACTGCTCACCGGGCGCGAATGCCTGGCCTTGTTTGCCGGCGCGCGTGGCTTGCCGGCCATTCCGCCCGCCACGCTTGCGCTCGGCGAAACCTTGTCGTTGACATCCGTGCTGGATCGGCGCGTCGTCAGCTATTCGCTTGGCATGCGCCAGAAACTCGGGGTTCTGCTGGGATTGCTGGGCGAACCACCGTTGTTGTTGCTGGACGAACCGTTCAACGGGCTAGACCCGCGCAGCGCGTTGGCGTTCAAGCAACATCTTGCCGCATTGGTCGCGGATGCAAACATGAGTGTGCTGCTGGCCACCCATTCGCTCGATGTCGTGGAACGTTATGCGACGAGAGCGTTGCTGCTGTTGGAGGGATGCCTTCGCCACGCGTGGGATGCGAACGCGCTTGCCGGGTTGCGTGCGCATCCCGGGCGATCGCTGGAAATGGCGATGGCCGAGGCGTGCGGGGATTGATGTCTGAAAAACAAAACCCGCCTTGCGGCGGGTTTGGCTGTTCCTCAAACCGATCCCGGATATCGCTTCGCGATTCCGGGATGACGCATCGGCAAAGGCGCGCACTGCGTGCGCGCGCCGATGCGTCACTTGATCTTGCCTTCCTTGTAGATCACGTGCTTGCGGACGACGGGGTCGTATTTCTTGACCTCCATCTTGTCCGGGGTGTTCTTCTTGTTCTTGTCGGTGGTGTAGAAGTGGCCGGTGCCGGCCGAGGACGTCAGGCGGATCTTGTCGCGTTTGCTTGCCATGGGAGTTCTCCTTACACCTTCTGTCCCTGCTTGCGCAGGTCCGCGAGCACGGCGTCGATGCCGTTCTTGTCGATGGTGCGCAGGGCCTTGCCGGACACGCGCAGTTTCACCCAGCGGTTTTCGCTCGCGACCCAGAACCGGCGTTCGTGCAGGTTGGGCAGCCAGCGGCGGCGGGTCTTGTTGTTGGCGTGCGAGACGTTGTTGCCGGTGCTCGCGGCTTTACCGGTGACCTGGCATACACGTGCCATGGCATTCTCCTCATGGTGGTCCGCGTGGCCCGCGGAAGATCGGCCCGACGTTGAAGCCTGCGCGAATGTCGGAAGCGCCGCATCGATCCCGCGTCGCACCGCGGGATGCCCGGAAAGCCCGGGCCGGCTGGAAGACAGCCGCGCAATATAGCAGGCAAGGGGTTTTCGGGCAATCCGGACGCGTGCAAGAACGGCCGTGGTGTGTGACAATTCCCACCTTTGACCTTCCCCGAGTGGAGCTTTACGAACATGGCAGAAGTGACCCCGGCCCCGAGCAACGGCCAAGCCGCCCCCCAGATGCAGATGGCGCTGCAGAAGATCTACGCGCGCGACGTCTCGTTCGAGGTTCCGAATGCGCCGAAGGTGTTCCAGGAGGAAGGCCAGCCGCAGGTCCAGTTGAACCTCAGCCACAAGGCCAGCCCGATCGAGGGCGACAACTACGAAGTGGTGTTGACCTTGACGGTCACTTGCACCCTGAACGAGCGCACCGCGTACCTGGCCGAGGTGCACCAGGCCGGCGTGTTCTCGTTCGTGGGGTTCGATCAGGAAAACCTCGGGGTGGTGCTGGCCACCTACTGTCCGAACGTGCTGTTTCCGTTTGCGCGCCAGGTCATCTCCGACCTGGTCCTGAACGGCGGCTTCCCGCCGCTGCTGCTGCAGCCGATCAATTTCGATGCCCTGTACGCCGAGCAGCAACGCCAGCAGCAGGGGCAGATCGGCCTCGGCGACGCCAAGCCGACCTTGAACGCCTGACATGCCTCGCGCGACGGTCGCCGTCCTCGGCGCCGGCTCGTGGGGCACCGCGCTGGCCGCATTGTTGTGCGGCAATGGCATCGAGACCCGCCTGTGGGGCCGCAATGCGGGCGCACTGGCGCGGATCGCGGCGGAGCATCGCAACCAACGTTACCTGCCGGACCTGCAACTGCCGGCGGAACTGGCCTGCATGCCGGATCTGGCCGAAGCGCTTCACGGCGTCGATGTGGCGCTGGTGGCGGTGCCCAGCCACGCCTTCCACGCGATGCTGGATGAAGCGGCACCGCTGCTGCCGAAACACGCAGGGTATGCCTGGGCCACCAAGGGCTTCGAGCCCGGCACCGGCCGTTTCCTGCATGAACTGGTGGCCGAACGCCTGCCGGGCACGCCGGCCGCAGTGGTGACGGGGCCGTCGTTCGCGCGCGAAGTCGCGGCGGGCATGCCCACCGCGGTCACCGTGCATTCCGGTGACGATGCGTTCGCGCATCGCGTGGCGGAAATGCTGCACAGCCACACCTTCCGCGCCTACACCGGCAACGACATGCTGGGCGCCGAACTCGGGGGCGCGATGAAGAACGTGCTGGCGGTCGCGACCGGGGTGGCCGACGGCATGCAACTCGGGTTGAACGCCCGCGCGGGGCTGATCACGCGCGGCATGAATGAAATGCTGCGGCTTGGCGCCGCGCTGGGCGCCCAGCCGCAAACCCTGATGGGCCTGGCCGGCCTCGGCGACCTGGTGCTCACCTGCACCGGGCAACTGTCGCGCAACTATCGCTTCGGCTTCGCCCTGGGGCAGGGCGTGCCGTTGCAGCAGGCATTGGCCGACATCGGACAGGTGGTCGAAGGCGCGGTGACCGCCGACGAGGTGATGCGGCTGGCGGCCCGACACGATCTGGACCTGCCGATCTCGCAACACGTCCAAGCGGTGCTGCGTGGTGACATGACTCCGACCGATGCGCTGCATTCGCTGCTCGCGCGCGAGCGCAAGCCGGAATACCCGGCAAACCTGTTCGCCTGAACCACGAGCACGGGAAAGGTCGGGACGGGGAACTCCGTCCTGGTGTTCCGTCGGGCGAATACCAGGCAGGGACTTGGCAGCCATGGGGTGCAGCGATCATGGATGATCGCAAAAGTACGCTATGCTTGAGCCTTTTGAGCATTCAAAGGTTCCGCGGATGCAGCACCGCAGTACCCAAGACGAAGTGCCGCTCGCACGCGCGACTGCGAAGACGGCAGCCACGCCGTTGCCGGCCGAGTGGACGCGCCTGCTCGCCGCGACGGCCGAGGATGCGGATGGCGTGCACGCCGCAACGCTGGGCTTCCTGCTGGAACTGGTGCAGGACGAATTGCCGCTGGCGCGCATCGAAGTCGCGCCGGTGTTGCTGGAAACCGTCGCCAAGGGCAGGCTGGGACGGGCCTTGCCGCTGGACTCGAAGCAGTTGCCGCACGCGGCGCTGCCGGAAGCGGAAACCCGGCTCGCGGCCAGCGTGCTCGGCTTGCCCCAGACCCAGCGCAAGGGACGCAGCTACGCGCATTTGTCGGGGGTTTTCGGGGATGCCCTGCTGCGCGACCTGCTGGAGCACGCGCCCGCCTTGCTGGGCGGCGTGGCGGGGCTGCGGCTGGGTATCGGCAAACCGCGTCCGCTGGAATGGGACTGGCAGCTCGAACGCGACGGCCGCCAACGCCTGTTGCCGAAACTGCCCGCGCACCAGCGGTTGATCAGGGTGGGTGGGCTTTGGTACCTCGATCCGGAACGCGCGGAACTCGGTCCGCTGGACGGCACCGCCGCCGAGGTTGCGTTGCTCGATGCGCCGCCGCTGGCGCCCGAGCACGCCGCGGCGCTTGCGGAACGGGTGGCCGTGTCGTCGTGGGCGACACGCATTCCCGTGCCGCAGATGTTTGCGCCGGTGCAGCGTTCCGATCTCGCGCCCAAGCCGGTGACGATTTTCCAGGCGCTGACCCGGCATGCCCGGATCGGCGCCGGCACGCCGCCGCTCGCGTATGCGCGGCTGGCCTTCGACTATGGCGGCGAGCGGCTGCCGGGACGGGGCGGCGAGGCCATCGTGCGGCGGGTGCGCAACGGCAATCTGGTGGAAATCATGCGCAAGCGCGCCGAGGAACTGGCGACGATGGAGCGCCTGGAATCCTTCGGCCTCGCGCCCGCGGTCGATTGCGAAGGCTTGCCGTGGGACATGGCCGACGCGCTGCCGGAAGACGCCTGGGTGTTTCCCGGCAAGGGGTATGCGGGCGCGCTCGAGGTGAACACGCCGGCGCGCTGGCTGGGCCTGCGCGAGAAGCTCGAACACGAAGGGTTCATCGTCGAATACGCGTCGAGTTTCCCGTTCGAGGTTCTGGAGGGGCCGCCGCGCTGGTACGGCGTGGCGCGCGCCGACGATGGCGGCGAAGCGTTCGAGTTCGAGATGGGCATCGAGGTCGAGGGCAAGCGCGTCAACCTGCTGCCGACCGTCGCGCGCGCACTGTCCGAACACACGCTGTCGCTGACTGCGCCCGAGAACGAAACGAAGGATGCCGTGTGGTACGCGCCGGTCGACGATCGCCGCCGCGTCGCGGTGCCGCTGGCGACCTTGCGCAAATTGCTTGCGCCGCTGGCCGAATACCTCGCGCATCCGCGCGACAAGCTGCGCCTTCCCCGGGTGCAGGCGGGCAGGCTGGAGGAGTTTTCCGACGCGCTGCCGAAGAACGGCAAGCTGGATGCGCCAAGGGATTTGACCGGGTTCACCACGCGCCTGCGTGACGCCGCTGCCAAGGCTTCCGATGCGGTGCCGGAAGGCCTGATCGGCGAACTGCGCCCGTACCAGCGCGAAGGCCTGCGCTGGTTGAACGCACTGGCCGACGCGGGACTCGGCGGCGTGCTGGCCGACGACATGGGGCTGGGCAAGACCGTTCAGATGCTCGCCCACATCCTGGCGCTGAAACAGAATTCGGCGCTGACCCAGCCCGCGTTGATCGTGGCACCCACCAGCCTGATTCCCAACTGGCAGTCCGAAACGGCGCGTTTCGCGCCGTCTTTGAAGGTGTTGACCCTGCACGGCCCGGAACGCGTCAAGAGTTTCGACCGCCTCGCCGGCCACGACGTGATCCTGACCAGTTACGCATTGTTGCCGCGCGATCTTGCGGTGCTGCGCGAACAGCCCTTCGCGCTGGTGGTGCTGGACGAGGCGCAGCAGGTGAAGAATCCGCGCACCCAGGCGCGCCGCGCGTTGTTGTCGATTGCCGCGAAACGGCGCATGTGCATGACCGGCACGCCGCTGGAGAATCACCTGGGCGAACTGTGGTCGCAGGTCGATCTGGCGGTGCCGGGCCTGCTCGGCGACGAGGGCTCGTTCCGGCGCCATTACCGGATTCCGATCGAACGCCAGGCCGATGCCGATTGCCAGGCGCGGCTCAACCATCGGATCGCACCATTCATCCTGCGTCGCACCAAGACGCAGGTGGTTGCCGAGTTGCCGGCCAAGACCGAGATCGCGCGCCGGGTGGTGTTGTCCGGAAAGCAGCGCGAGCTTTACGACGCGCTGCGCATCAGCCTGGGCGAGGAAGTGCGCGAAGTGGTGCGCCAGCGCGGCCTCGAGCACAGCGGCATCATCGTGCTGGATGCGCTGCTGAAGCTGCGCCAGACCTGCTGCGATCCACGCCTCGTGAAGCTCGAATCCGCGCGCGGCGTGCGCGAATCGGCCAAGCTCGAGTTGCTGATGGACATGCTGCCGGACTTGCTGAGCGAAGGCCGGCGCGTGTTGCTGTTCTCGCAGTTCACCGAGATGCTGGCGCTGGTCTCGCGCGAATTGAATCGCCGGCACCTGAAATACGTCACCCTGACCGGCGACACGCGCGATCGTGCCGAACCCGTGCGCAAGTTCCAGGATGGCGAGGTGCCGCTGTTCCTGTTGTCGCTGAAGGCCGGCGGCGTGGGCCTGAACCTCACTGCGGCCGACACGGTGATCCATTACGACCCGTGGTGGAATCCCGCCGCCGAAACCCAGGCCGCGGACCGAGCGCATCGCATCGGACAGGACAAGCCGGTGTTCGTGTACCGCCTGATCTGCGCCGACACCGTCGAGGAGCGCATCGAGGACCTGAAGGCACGCAAGGCCGAACTCGCCCAGGCCGTGCTGGAAGGTGGCGGCACCCGCGACAAGCTGGCGTTCGACGAAACCGATCTCGACGCGTTGTTTGCGACCGACTGATTCCCTTCCCTCGCCTGTGCGGGCAGGGGTCGAAGGCGGATGGGGTGATTGCCTTGGAAGCATTGACCGAAACCTTTGAAGGCGGCTGCGACTGCCGCTTCATTCGTTACAGGCTCGTCCGCACGCCGCTGTTCGTGCACTGTTGCCATTGCCGCTGGTGCCAACGTGAAACCGGATCGGCGTTCGCGCTGAACGCAATGATCGAAACCGAATGCGTCGAGTTGCTGCACGGCGAACCCGGGGGGGTGATGACGCCGTCCAACAGTGGCAGGGGCCAGGACATCGCACGTTGTCCGCAATGCCGCGTTGCGTTGTGGAGCCATTACCCGGGCGCCGGCCCGCTGTTTGCGTTCGTGCGCGTCGGCACGCTGGACGACCCTGATCGCTTTCCACCCGACATCCACATCTTCACGATGTCGAAGCAACCCTGGGTGATCCTGCCCAAAGGGGTGCCCGCGATGCGCGAGTACTACGACCGCGAGCAGCATTGGCCGGAGGAGAGCCTTGCAAGGCGCGAAGCCGTGCTTGCACGCGGATAGATGCCCCGCATCGGTTCAATCGGGCGAATCGAAGTTCAATCCGGCTGGCTGTCGCGGCCTTCCAGCGCGAGTGCGAAGAAAAGCGTGCCCGGCAGATGCGCATCGTTGTACGCGGGGATTTCCCTGAACCCCAGGCGACGATAAAGCCCTTGCGCCGATGTCATGCTTGGCAGGGTGTCCAGCCTGATCTCCTGGTAACCGGCGCGGCGTGCGTGGTCGATGATTTCGCCGACCAGCCGTTCTCCCAGCCGCATGCCGCGGCAAGTGGGGCGCACGTACAAACGTTTCATTTCGCAGACATGGGCGCCGATGCGCCGCAAGGCGACGCAGCCAGCCGTGCTGCCGCCAACCGTCGCGACCAGCAGTGCGCCGTCCGGCGGCGCATAGGGTAACGGCAAGGCCGCGAGTTCCGCGGCAAAGCCCTGGTACTCGAGGTCCACTCCGATGGCATGTTCGTATTCGCGAAACAACTCCCGCGCCAGGGCAACGAGGTCCGGACTGGAAGCTTGTGCAACCTCGATCGATGTCGGCATGGGCTAGAGAGAAATGTCGATTGCAGCGTGGGTAGTCGAGCAATGCGGGCGGAGCCTGACTGGCGTTGCTCCGGTCCGTGGGTGCTCATCTTGCCTTCGGTCCCCGCATCGGCACTGGATGGCCGTACAGGGATGTCGGATCGCGCGAGAGATGGCTGGTTTCGAGCGCGTCGAGATAGGACTGCCAGTTCTCGTCGTGGCGGGTGCCGAGGTCGCGCAGCGTTTCCCACGAGTAGATGCCGGTGGCGTGACCGTCGGTGAAGCGCAGTGACACGGCGTAGTTGCCGACCGGCTGCAGTTCCATGATCCCGACCTCACGTTTGCCCGCGACCAGCACCTGCTGGCCGGGCCCGTGGCCCTGCACCTCGGCGGATGGTGAATACACCCGCAGGTATTCGGCGGGCAGGACAAAGCGTTCGCCGGAGTCGAATGCGACTTCCAGCGTGCGCGATTTCCTGTGCAGGGTGATGTCGGTGGGCTTGGGCGCGGTCATGTGCCGATTTTACCGGCGCACCCCCGCGGGAAGCCTGATGCTCGTCAGCAATCGAGGGAGTCGGGTGTCCATGCTTTTGGTGTCCGATCGAAGAAGCTGTTGTGAAAAGTCAGGCCATGGACGGCCGTTCTGGCGTCCCGTGGCGCGCGAAGCCGGCATTCCCTCGAGGTTATTCGGGGCAGCGATCAGGGACGATCGCATTAATTCGCGCTGCCGAACCCCGACCCCACGAAATCGATCCGCGGCGGTTGCCCCGCGACGTCCAGCAATACCTGCGCATAAGGCTCGTCGAAGCTCACGGTGGAAATCTCGTCCCAGCCGAAGAACGACGGCTCGCGCAGCCATTCGGCGTCGGGGGTGATTTCCTGCAGCGTGAAACCGTCATCCTCGATCCCGAGCGGCCGGCCGATGTAGCAGACCTCGTGCTCGTCTTCGGTATCCACGTGCACGCACATCACCGCGGCATATTCGGCCGCGGCGCGAATGACCTGGGTGATGTCGTCCAGCGGAAAGTTGCGCGGCAGGCGCGGATGGACGTTGCGGACGGCCAGCGCCTTTTCGATGAAAGCGTGGTGTCCATCCGGCGCCTCGACTTCGCTGATGTCGGCCAGCCGCATCGCGTACAGGCCATCGAAGCTGATCTGGTCGCCGACCACCCACATCAGCAGCCACTCCTTGCCGATGCCGGCGAGGTAGCCGCAGAAGCTGCCGTCCTCGAGGTCGCCGCGCCAGACCCGCACCAACTCACCGCTTTGCATGGCCTCGCGCAACTTGGGGCGCGGGCTCGCGGACTGGAATTTCAGAACCTTGCCCATGGCGTCATTCTAGCCGGACCGGGCAGCGACTGCCCGGAGCCCGGTCTCACAAGATATAGCGGGAGAGATCTTCGTTAGAAGCCAGATCTTTGAGGCTTTTATCCACATATTCGGCGTCGATGGAATAACGTTCGCCGCTTTTGTCCGCCGCTTCGAACGAAATCGACTCCAGCAGCCGTTCCATCACGGTCTGCAGGCGGCGGGCGCCAATGTTCTCGGTGCTCTCGTTCACCTTGAAGGCGACCTCGGCCAGTTTGGCGATTCCTTCATCCGTGAATTCCAGCTTCACGCCTTCCGTGTTCAGCATCGCCGCGTATTGCTTGGTCAGCGCGTTGTGCGGTTCCTTGAGGATGCGCTCGAAATCCTTCACCGACAGTGCCGACAGCTCGACCCGGATCGGCAGGCGGCCCTGCAACTCGGGGATCAGGTCGGACGGTTTGGCCATCGAGAACGCGCCCGAGGCGATGAACAGCACGTGGTCGGTCTTGACCGGGCCGTACTTGGTCGACACGGTCGAGCCTTCGACCAGCGGCAGCAGGTCGCGCTGCACGCCTTCGCGCGATACGCCGGCGCCGCCCCAGTCGCTGCGCTGGGCCACCTTGTCGATCTCGTCGATGAACACGATGCCGTTCTGCTCGCAGTTCTCGACCGCCTGCGCGCGCAGTTCGTCGTCGTTGAGCAGCTTGCCGGCTTCCTCGTCGATCAGCATGGGACGCGCAGCCTTGATCTTCAATTTCCGTTTTTGCGTCTTGCCACCCCCCATGCTCTGGAACATCGAACTCAGTTGCTGCGACATCTCTTCCATGCCGGGCGGCGCCATGATCTGGACACCCACGTTCATGGAAAACTCGAGTTCGATCTCGCGCTCGTCCAGCGCGCCCTCGTGCAACTGCTTGCGCAGTTTCCCGCGCGTGGAAGACTCGGACTCGATCTGTTGCGGGTCGACCTGCTGGTCCCAGCCGCCGCTCGCTTCGCGGCGCGGCAGCAGGGCGTCGAGGATGCGCTCGTCGGCGTGCTCCTCGGCCTGCGATTTCACGCGTTCCTTGGCGAGATCGCGGGTCAGTTTGTAGGCGACGTCGGCCAGGTCGCGCACGATGGAGTCGACGTCCTTGCCGACGTAGCCGACTTCGGTGAACTTGGTCGCTTCGACTTTCACGAACGGCGCCTTGGCCAGTGTGGCGAGCCGGCGCGCGATCTCGGTCTTGCCGACGCCGGTCGGGCCGATCATCAGGATGTTCTTGGGCGTCACTTCGTTGCGGAACGAAGGCTCGAGCTGCATCCGGCGCCAGCGGTCGCGCAGCGCGATCGCGACCGCGCGCTTGGCGTTGTGCTGTCCGATGATGAAACGGTCGAGTTCGTTGACGATTTCGCGGGGGGTCAATTCGGACATTTCAGGGACCGGGGACAGGGGACCGGGGACCGGTCAGGACGAAAGGTGATGACGATTGCGGGTGGCGTTGGGGTGCAGCGTTGGAATCACTGGAACGAGAACGAAGCCGTCATGTGGCTCCGGTCCCCGGTCCCTGGTCCCCCGTCCCCAGCTCTTCGATGGTGACGTTGTGGTTGGTGTAGATGCAGATGTCGCCGGCGATGCCCAGTGCCTTTTCGACGATCTGGCGCGCATCGAGGTCGGAATTGTCCAGCAACGCCCTGGCCGCGGCTTGCGCGTAGGGGCCGCCGGAACCGATCGCGATCAGGCCGTGCTCGGGTTCCAGCACGTCGCCATTGCCGGAGATCAGCAACGATGCCTCCTTGTCGGCCACCGCCAGCATGGCCTCGAGCCGGCCGAGGCGCCGGTCGGTGCGCCATTCCTTGGCCAGTTCCACCGCGGCACGGGTCAGCTGGCCGTTGTGCTTGGCCAGCTTGTCCTCGAACAGTTCGAACAGGGTGAAGGCGTCGGCCGTGGCGCCCGCAAAGCCCGCCAGGACATCGGCGTTCTTCCCGAGCCGACGGATCTTGCGCGCGTTGGCCTTGACCACGGTGTTGCCCAGCGTGACCTGGCCGTCGCCGCCCAGGACGACCTTGCCGTCCTTGCGCACGGACAGGATGGTGGTGGCGTGGAAGGACTCCATGGCGGCCTCTTGGCGACGGGGACGCCACCCTAGGTGGGGGCGGCGGAGGCCGATGGCAACCGTGTGCCCGCAGGCGGGATACGTCGCCGGCCTCAACCCGGTGCACTTGCGGATTGGAACCGATTGCGCGAAATTGGCGTGACGAGTATCGTTAAATCACGGTTAATCGGGCAGGGGTGCGTGTCGCGATGCATACGTGTCCATGTATGCGCCGCATTGATGAGTCCGGTGCGGCCAAAGAGCGCGCTGGTGTTTTTCCACATTCGCTGGGAGAGACCATGAACCACAAACTGAAACGCTTGTCGCTGGCCGTGCGTGTCGGATTGACGGCTGGGCTGGTCGCAGCTGCGGGCTTGGCGCAAGCGCAACAACCACCGGACAACCAGGCCAACGCCAAGGAGCAGCCCAAGACCCTGCAGACGGTGGTGGTCACCGGATCGTTGATCCGGCGCGTGGATACCGAAACCGCCAGTCCCGTCACCATCATCGATCGCAGCAACATCACCAGTTCCGGCAAGCCGACCCTCGGCGACGTGGTGCAGCAGTTGCCGAGTATCGCTGGCGCTGCCACCAACCCGCAGAACAACTCCAACGGCGGCGGCGTGGCCTCGCCGTTGACCGAGGGCGGCGACGGCGCCTCGCGCGTGTCGCTGCGCGGCCTGGGCGTGAGTCGCACGCTGGTGCTGATCGACGGCCAGCGCATGCTCAACGCCGACCTGAACCTGATCCCGCAGAACATGGTGCAGCGCATCGACGTGCTGGCCGAGGGCGCCTCGACCACCTACGGTTCGGACGCCGTGGGCGGCGTGGTCAACATCCTGCTTCGCCATGATTTCGATGGCGCGGAGATGAGTTTCAACGGCGGCGTCTCGGGCCACGGCGATGGCCAGCGGCACGGGTTCAGCCTGACGCTTGGCCACACCGGCGATCGCTACAACATCGTCGGTGGCCTCGACTTCAACAAATACAACGCCGTTTCGAACGCGCGCCGCGAGTTCTCTGCGCACCAGTTGTACCTGTACGACGGGGCGGTCAGCGTGGCGGGTTCCAGCTCGATTCCCAACGGGCGGCTTTCGATCCCGGGGTCGTTCGCCTCCCAATACGGGTGTACGCCCAATTCATCGGGCCTCATCACGGTGACGCGGGACAGCGGCGACGGCACGGCCCTCGGTGATTACCGCTGCCGCACTTCGAGCGACACGTTCAACTACGCGGCCTACAACTTCATCCAGGTGCAGCAGAAGCGCACCGATGGCTTCGTGCTCGGCAGCTACAACCTGACCGACAACATCACAGCGTTCGTCGATGCCTTCTACAACCACACCTCGTCGGCCGGCCAGGACGCGTCGATTCCCGTCGGCACCGGTGATGGCCTGGTGATTCCCTCGACCGCTCCGTTCAATCCATTCGGACTCACCTTCAGCCCGAACCCGATCCCCGGCGATCCGAACAGCGGCTACGTGTTCCAGGGTCGCCTCACCGGCATCGGCACGCGCATCCATCCCTACACCACCAGCACCGGGCAATTGATCGCAGGATTGCGCGGCGCGGTCGGCCAAAGCAGCTGGAACTGGAATGTCGCGGTCGACTACGGCCATACCGCGCGCATGCAGGATGACAAGAACGAGTTGTACATCCCGGCCCTGCAGGCGGCCATCGATGCCGGCGCCAACATCTTCGACCAGCAGGCGAATGGTGCGGCGCTGAGCGCGGGCGCGTTGGATGCCGTTTACAGGAAGAACGAAACCCTGCGGCAGGTCAGCGCAGGCGCCAATGGCGACCTGTTCTCGTTGCCTGCAGGGAACGTGCAGTTGGCGGTGGGTGCGTTGTACCGCAAGCAGAGCATGAACTACACGATCAACCCGCTGGCCTTGCTCGACCCGGCGACGGGGATCTGCCAGATTTCACAGGAAGCCTGCGGTTCGCCCGGCAGCGGCAAGGACGACGTCACGGAAGCCTTCGCCGAAACCCTGATCCCGTTGCTGAAGGACGTCCCCGGCGCGTATTCGCTGAACCTCGATGTGGGTGTGCGCTACTCCGACTACAACAGCGTGGGATCCACGACGAACGGCAAGATCGCGATCGAATGGCGTCCGATCCAGGACCTGCTGGTGCGCGGCACGATCTCGCAGGTGTTCCGTGCGCCCAGCCTCGACGACCTTTACGACGGACGTTCCATCCGCCAACCCACCCTGAACGACCCCTGCGCGCATCTTACGGCCGCAGACCTCGCGCAACACCCCTCTGCGTGCCAATACGTGCCGCCGGATTGGGCAGGCAACAACCCGGCGCAGATCAATGATTACTACTCGGGCGCCAACGTGATGGGCATCAAGCTCAAGCCCGAGCACGGCAAGTCGGTGGATTTCGGGCTGGTCTACAACCCGAGCTGGGCGCCGGGCCTGAACGCCAGCGTCGATTTCTGGCACATCTACCTGTACGACACGGTGGTGGCGATCAATGGCATCACCGTGGTCAACGCCTGCTTCGACAACGAAGCCAGTCCGTTCTGTTCGTACATCCATCGTTACGACACCACCACCAAGCAACCCGGCCAGGTCAACTGGATCGATGCGCCGGTCCTCAACCTCGGCACCTTGAGTACCAGCGGCATCGACTTCACCGCCAATTACAAGCTTCCGCACTTCGACTTCGGCGGTTTCAACCCGGGTGATTTCAAGCTTGGACTGGCCACCAGCTACATCTCCACCTTCAACAACAACAAGACCCCGGGAGCGCCAGGCTCCACGGTTGACCGACTCGCGGGTACCTGGAACGCGCAGTTCGGCAATGTCTCGCGTTGGCGCGCGACGGCCTCGCTCGGCTGGAATCGCGGCAACTGGGATGCCCAGTGGCGCACGCGATACATCAGCAGCGTCACCGCACTCAATGTCGATTACGTCATCCCCAATGTCAGCATTCCGGTTGCCTCCGTGGTATACAGCGACGTCCAACTGGGTTACGCCGTACCCGCCATCCACACCCGTTTCGACGTGGGCGTGGACAATGCGTTCGACAAGCGACCGCCGCTGATCTACCAGAACGGGCAGGGCAACACGGATTCCAACACCTACGACATGATGGGCCGCTACTACTGGGCGAAGGCAACGTTGAAATTCTAGGCCTTCGTGCACAGGCGTCATTCGAACCGGACACGGGCGCCGCGCAAGCGGCGCCCTTTTTGCGTCCGCTAGAGTGGCGCCATCACTGCAGGGCTGATTGCACATGACCGTTCCGGCCACCTCGATCGTCAAATCCATGGCCGCCGCATGGAATGCGGGCGATGCCGGGCGCGTCCTCGCGTTGGCGGCGCAGGCTTCCGGCGCCGAGGCAGACAGTGAAGGATTCCTCGGGTTGCTTGGTTTCGCGCAACAACAGATGGGCGAATACCCGCGGGCCGCACGGACGTTCGAGCGCCTGGTACGCATGCAACCGGACGTTCCGGCCTGGTGGAACAATCTCGGCGTGGCCTACCGCCATGCGGGGGACGCCTCGGCATCCGAGCAGGCACTGCTGAAAGCCAAATCGCTGGCGCCCCGCGATGCCGAGGTGCATTACAACCTCGGCCTGCTTTACATCCAGCAACAGCGTTGGCCGTTGGCGCGCGAGACGTTGCTGGATGCCGTGCAGCTTGCACCGCAGTTTGTCGAAGCGCGCCTCGAGGCCGCCCACGCCTGCCATGTCTGCGGGGATATCGAGAGCGAGAGGGTGATGCTGGAAGGGGCCGATGGCTGGCCGCCACAGCCGGCAGCGCAGGCATTGGTGCTGGCCTCGATACTGTCGGTGTTGGGGCGGTTGGAAACGGCGTTGCAGGTGTTGGCGCGGGCGCGCGTGCCGGAAGGGTCGGCGGCAAGGACGCTGCGGTTGCGCATCGCCGCCCAGCGCGTGGCGTTGTACGAACGGAACAACCTGCTCGAACTTGCGCAGCGCGAGCTCCAGCAGGTGCCCATGGACGCCCTGGACGCGTTGCCGGCCGATGCCGTCGATGCGCGGGCCGATGGCTGGCGCGCCCACGCGGTGGTGGCGATGCGCGAGGGACGCCATGCAGATGCCGCTGCGCTGTACCAGCGCGTGCTGGGCGTGGTCGGCGACGACGAAGGCCGCGCAACGGCGGCATTCGGCCGGGCCGCCGCGCTCGATCGGCAGGCCCGCCACGACGATGCGTGGCAGGCGCTCGGGATTGCGCACGCGGCGCAACTGGGTGTCGTGCGACAGGCGGCTCCGGAGTTGTTGAAGCCGGACAGCCAGTCGCTGCCTATGGTAACGAGCGTGGTGGATGCTGCCGGGTTCGCAACATGGAAACCCCTGGCCGGCCCTTCCATGTTGCAGAGTCCGGTCTTCGTGATCGGGTTTCCGCGCTCGGGCACCACCCTGCTGGAGCAGATGCTAGACGCCCATCCGGATTTCCGCTCGATGGACGAGCGTGGTTTCATCTACAGCCTGGTCGATAGGATGCAGCACGTCGGCCAACGCTACCCGGCCGACCTTGCCGGCCTGTCGCAGGCCGACGCCGACCATCTGCGCGCCACCTACTTCGGCATGGTCGCACATGCCTTGCCCGATCTCGGTCGGCATCGGCTGGTCGACAAGAATCCGCTCAACATGCTGTGCCTGCCGATGATCCTGCGCCTGTTCCCGGACGCACGCATCATCCTGTGCATCCGGCATCCCTGCGACGTGTTGCTGAGTTGCAGCATGCAGGCGTTCCGCTCGCCGGCGTTCCGGGCGATGTGTTCCTCGCTGCCGCGTCTCGCGCGTGGTTACACCGAGGCGTTCGAACAGTGCTGCGGGCACATCGAGGTGTTCAAACCCAACATTCTGGAGTGGCGCTACGAATCGGTCGTCGATGATTTCGACGGCGCGGTCACCCGGCTTGGACAGTTCCTGGAGGTCGCGGACGCCTCGCCGTTTGCAGGCTTTGCCGCGCGTGCGCGGGACAAGCGGTTCATCGCGACGCCGAGCTATGCGCAGGTCACGCAGCCGGTGAGCGCGGCGGCGGTTGGACGCTGGACGAATTATCGCGAGCAGTTCGAGCCGGTGCTGCCGGTGTTGCGTCCCTGGCTGGAACGTTTCGGTTATGCGGTGTGAGGTGCGAGTGCGGCGCGCTCACTTCCGCTTCGCGCGCGGATGCGCCGCGTCGTAAACCTTGGCGAGGTGCTGGAAGTCGAGATGGGTGTAAATCTGGGTGGTGCCGATATCGGCGTGGCCCAGCAGTTCCTGCACCGCGCGCAGGTTGCCGGAGGATTCCAACAGGTGCGACGCGCAGGAGTGCCGCATCAAATGCGGGTACACGCGCCGCCACACGCCCTGGGCGCGCGCACGGCGCTTGATCGCGGCGCGCACCGCGCCGGGGGTCAGCGCGTGGTCGCCGCGCCCGCGCAGCACGGGATCGTCCGCGGCTGCGGGCTGCGATTCGCGCAGCGCGGCCAATGCGGTCAATGCCATTCTGCCCACCGGCACGATCCGGGTCTTGTTGCCCTTGCCGGTCACGCGCAGCAGGCCTTGGTCGGCATCGAGGTCGCGCCAGCGCACGCCGCACAGTTCCGACACGCGCAGGCCGCTCGAGTACAACAGTTCCAGCAGCGCGCGATCGCGCAACGCCAGCGCATCACCCGCATCCACCTCGACCAGCGTCGCGGCTTCGTCGACGTCCAGCACTTCCGGCAGCTTGCGGCGCACCTTGGGCGAACGCACGCCCGCAGCCGGGTTGTTCTGGAGCCTGCCGTCGCGCGCGAGGAAGCGGAAAAAACTCCGGTACGCCGACAGCATCGCCCGCAGCGACGGCGGTTCGAGGCCACGCCGGTGTTCGTCGGCGACCAGCGTCTGCAATTGCTCGCCGCGCAGTTCGTTCCAGCTTGCCAGGGACAACGAATCGGCGAAGCGCGTCAAGGTTGCCAGCGCGTGCGCGTAGTTGCGCAACGTGCCGGGCGAATAGCGACGCTCGATCTTCAGGTAATCCAGGAAACGGGCAGCGTCGCCGGCGAGCGTCGCGCTCATTTCGTCCCGGCCGGGAATCGCGAGATCGCGGCGTCCAGGGCCTGCGCGATCAGCTTCAGGAAGATCGTGCCGATACCGGGATGGAAACGGTTGGCGTCGTCGCTGCCGATCGCGAGCATGCCCTCGCTGCCGATCTTCAGGAGCGCTGCCGATTGCACCAGCGCGGCTTCGGTGCCGAACAGGCGATCCAGTTTCTGCTGTGCAAGGCGTCCGCACGCAGGTTCGCCGCGTGCAATGAAATCGGCGAACTCGGGCAACGCCTGCGCGCCTTCCGGCACGCACAACAGCCAGTCGGCATGCGGCAGGTCGGCGCCGTCGCGGAACAGCACCAGCCGCACGAGGCCGGTATGGAAATCCTCGTGCAGCGCACCCACGAAACTCCTGCAGGTGTCGGCGAGGTCGTCGTCGCGCAACAGGCCCACGGTCAACGTGTGCACGCGCACCATGAGCTGCTCGTTGTCGCCCGCGATAGACACCAGTTCAGCCAAACGTTCGTTGAGTTCGCGGTTGCGCGCGCGCAATGTTTCCAGTTGGTATGCAGCCAGCGATGCGGCGGGGCCGTGCTCACGCGGGATCACCAATTCCGCCGCCACGTCCGGGAAATTTTCCAGGAAGCGCGGGTTCTGGCGCAGGTACTCGGCGATGTCCATCGCCGCAAGGCTTTGCTTCAAGGTCAGTTCGGCCATGCTGGGCTCCGGTGGCATGCGGGCAGTTTGGTGAGAAGAACTGATGGACGCAACTTGCCGCGTGCAGCCCCGTGAAGAACCGTCGCGAGCGAAGGCAGATTGCGGGTCGCCGGAGCGCAGCAAGCGCAGCGTACACGCCAGTACGTGAGCATTGCGAGCACCGCCGGCGCGCAAGCTGCCGAGCGCAGCAGGTTGTTCAGGGGCTGTCCAGCCATTCGCCGTCGTAAACAAACGCCGCAGGTCCGGTCATCCACAAGGCATGGCCGGGACCGCGCCATTCGATTTCAAGTGCTCCGCCGGGCAGTTCCACGCGCACCTTTTCGCCGACGCGGCCACGTCGGCGCAGCGCCGCGACCGCCGCGCAGGCGCCGCTGCCACAGGCCTGCGTCCAGCCGGCGCCACGTTCGTGCACGCGCAGGCGGATGGTCCTTTCATCCAGGACTTGCGCGAATCCGGCATTGGCGCCGTGCGGGAAACGCGGATGATGCGTGATCGGCGGACCCCATCGATCCACGTCCGATGCGTGCACGTCGGCGACCTGCATGACCGCGTGCGGATTGCCCATGGAGACCGCGGCGATCTCGACGCGTTCGTCCGCGACATCCAGCGAATACGCAGCCGCGCTGGCCGGGGCGTCGAATGGAATCCTTGCGGGTTCGAATTCGGGTTCGCCCATTTCCACGGCCACCGTGGTGGCATCGAGCAGGCGCATGCCGATCACGCCGGTGGGGCTTTCGAGCAACGCGTGTTCGCCCACCGCCCATGCGCCCTCCCGGTGCAGCCAGGCACCGATGCAGCGTGCGCCATTGCCGCATTGTTCAGCGGCCGAGCCATCGGCATTGCGGATCGCGTAGGCGGCGAGGTGTGCCGGATCACGCGCCGGGCCGATGCTCAGCAACTGGTCGAAGCCGATACCGGTATGCCGGTCGGCCATCGCAGCGACGTGCCTGGCATCCGGCAACGGTGACGTGCGCGCGTCCAGCACGACGAAGTCATTGCCGAGGCCGTGCATCTTGGTGAAGCGCGAGCCCAAGATCGACCTGAGGGCGTCAATGGGTCGAAGAAGCGCTGGCCGGAACCGTGGCGGCGTCGGCCGGCTTTGCCGCGGAAACGGCCGGCGCAGGAGCCGAAGCAGCGGATGCAGGTAGCGCAGGTCTGGCCGGCAGGAACAGCGGGCCTTTCTGTCCGCAGCCGGCGAGCAGGCCGAGGCCGAGCAGCAACAGGGACGCGGGAACGATGTGTCGGCGCATGGACGTGGACAGGTGCGTGTTCCGGCGCGAGTATACGGGGTCGCCGCGATCTCGTCCCGCAGATCGGTATCGCGGCGAACGCACGTTCCGTATCCACGATGGGCCATCCGTGGCCCTTCGCGTTCACCCGATCAGTGTCCGGCGCTGGATGCGGGAGCAGGTTGGGACGATGGCTTCGCGTCCGTGCGCGCGGCCGGAAGGTCTTTGTCCTGCAAGGCGCCAACGGTCACTGTTCCGCGCCATTGCGCGTCGCGCGCGGCAAAATACTTCTTCGGATCCCAACGCCACGGGCTCCAGAAATCCGTGCTGCCGCAACCTTCGGCCGGTGCGCCGGCGATGGTCGGTCCGCCGCAACCCTGCTTGACGCCGACGGTCGTAACACCGCTGTCGAAACCGAGCCGCGACCCGGTGCTTTGCGTCTTGGCCATCTCCAGCGCATGCGTCATCCGCTTCTTGGCAACCGCATCACCGTATTCGGGCATCAGTTTGTCCAGCACGGCGACGGCCTGGTCATGCTGCGCGGGCGTCAACGCCTCGCATACCCGATCGCGGGTGGCAATGAAGGTCGGGTATTTCCGTTCGGCCGCCATCGCCAGCCATGCGCAGGCAGTGACCGGATCCTTGTCGACGCCGCGGCCGTTTTCGTACATCAGGCCGATGCTGAGTTGGGACAGCTTGTCCGCATAACGCGCGCCGTACTTGAAGTATTTGATCGCCGACTTGTAGTGGCCTTGGGAGTAAAGCCTCATGCCGGCGAATTCGCCGAACAAGTCCGGGTGCCCCCAGGTCGAGGAGTTGCCCATGGCCGTGAGGATGCGGTCGGTTTCCGCATCGGACTCGGGACGGGCCACCACCGGCTGGGCCGGTACGGTGGGTGTAGCGGCAGTCGCGGCCGCGGCGCTTGTCGTGGCGGCGTGGGCCGCAACCGTATTGCCCAGGAGGGCGGCGCACAGCGAAACGAGCAGGATGGAACGATTCATCGCATTGACTCCTTGTCAAGTTTGCTTGACATCAAGATAGCCATGGCGAAGCGCTGTGTCAAGTATGCTTGACAGGCGTCGCATCCGTGGCCGGGCGAGGGCGGTACGCAGCGCATGATGGGCCATCCGGGCGAGCCGCACATGTCCCGGATGTCATCGTTCAAGGCATGACAGTTGTCAGGGGCTTCGCGTACCGCCAGCCGTCCGCGCCGTCTTCGTAGAAGCGCGGCAAGCGCTTGACCCGCAGGTAGCCGCGGCGTTCGTACAACGCGATGGCGGACGGATTGTCGATGCGCACTTCCAGGGTCATCGCCGCGCGGTCGTGCGCCCGCGCATCGGCCTCCGCGGCGGCCAGCAGCGCACCACCGAGTCCCGTTCCCCGCGCGTGCGGGCCGACCGCGATCGAATACAGCCGCGCGTGGCGCGCGTTGCGCCGGTAGAACACCACCGCCGCGCCGTGGACCTTGCCCGGTGGTCCCGCCACCAGTACCGCGGCGCGGTCGCTCGCGATGTGCCGCCGCCATTGGGCACGGCTGATGCGATCGCCCGCGAACGTCGCTTCCTCCAGCGCCAGCAGCGCATCGAGGTCGGCAGGCGTGGCGCGTCGAATGGAGTTGCCGGCGTGCATGCGCGCAGCGTAGGCGGCGCGCCGGCAGGCTTGCAAGCCTGAACCCGCGCCAGCCACACGACCGCCGCCCCTTGCGTTCCGGAACCTGCGTGCGGACACTGCGCGAACCGTCGCCCGGCCATTCGCACTCCGGGCATGGAAATCGGCAAGGGATCGGGAAGCTTCCAATGAGTCGGCTCGTCATCGTTGTCGAAAAGGCCTCGGATTGGGGTTCGTACTATCCGTCCGACAACGTGGTCACCGCGATGCAGTACCTGCGCGAGCCGCTGGGCGGCGACGAGCGCACCCACGTCATCAACCTGTGCCGCAGTTACAAGTACCTCGGCATCGGCCATTACGTTTCATTGCTGGGCGAAGCGCGTGGGCACCGCGTGATCCCGTCGGTGCGCACCATCAGCGACCTGCGCAAGCGCGCGCTGTACGGCCTCGACGTCGAGGACCTCAACCAGAAACTCACGCATTTCCTGCCGGCCGGCGGGCAGGACACCACCGATCTCGGCATCCTGGTGTATTTCGGCGAAACCCGTTATCCCGCGCTGCAGGATCTGGCGCGGCAGGTATTCGAGACATTCCCGTGCCCGCTGATCCGGATCGAGTTCGAGCGCGACCGGGTGTGGCAGATCAGCGCGATCAAGCCGGTCGGGCTGCACACCCTGGACGACGGCCAGGAGGATGCCTTCGCGCAGTCCCTGGACGCGTTCTCGAAACGCCTGTGGCGCAAACCGCGTGCCCGCAAGCAGTTCCGCTACGACCTCGCGATGCTGGTCAATCCCAAGGAGGCGATGCCCCCTTCGAACGCGCGCGCGCTGAAGCAGTTCGTCGCGGCGGGCAAGGATCTCGGCATCGAGGTCGACACGATCCAGAAGCACGATTACCCGCGCCTCGCCGAGTACGATGGCCTGTTCATCCGCGAAACCACTGCGCCCGACGACCACACCTACCGTTTCGCGCACAAGGCCGAGCGCGAAGGCATGGTGGTGATCGACGACCCCACTTCGATCCTTCGCTGCACCAACAAGATTTACTTGAACGACCTGCTGCGCGCGCACAAGGTCGCCGTCCCGCACTCGGAAGTGCTGTATCGCGAGGACTCGAAACAGTTGCGCGACCTGCCCGACAAGCTGGGCTTCCCGCTGGTGCTGAAGATTCCGGACGGATCGTTCTCGCGTGGCGTGCTGAAGGTGGACGATCCCGAGCAGCTCGCGAAGGCGGCCGCGCACCTGTTCCAGAGCACCGCCTTGCTGATCGCGCAGGAGTTCCTGTACACCGAGTTCGACTGGCGCATCGGCGTGCTCAACCGCAAGCCGCTGTACGCCTGCAAGTACTTCATGTCGCGCGGACACTGGCAGATCTACAACCACAGCGCCCGCGGCAGTGCGCGTTCCGGCGGGTTCGAGTGCCTGCAGATCGACGATGCGCCGCCGGAAGTGGTGAAGCTGGCGGCGCGCGGTTCGTCGGCGATCGGCAACGGCCTGTATGGCGTCGACATCAAGCAGACCCGCGACCGCACCGTGTTGATCGAGGTGAACGACAACCCCTCGATCGACGCCGGGGTGGAGGACGCGGAGCTGGGCGAGGAGCTGTATCAGCGGATCATGCGCGAGCTGCTGCGGCGGATGGAGGCCAAGCGGAATGGCGTTGCGGCATAGCAACGCGTCGACAGGTTGAACGTCGCGCTGACGAAACCAGCCGTGGTGCAAGTGCGCGCCTCGCAATGAGCAACAGACCGGGCGCGGCCAGCAGCCAGAATGCCGGCGACCAGCCCAGGGTCGGGTCGTGCAAGGGCAGCGGCGTGAGTCCCAGCAACACGATGCCGCAGGCAAGCCAGGTTGCGGCGGCGAGTGTCAGCGGGTCGGGTTGATGGGCGAGGGCTGTCGCGGGCGGGTTGCGCATGGCGGGTTCCAGTGGTGTAGTGGCTTTCAGCCTGCCGCCGCAACGTCTCACGGGTTGCGACGCCCGGTTTCGGCGCCGGGAATGAATCGGATCCGGGGAATGCATGGATATGCAGCCGTCGAGGGCAGCGCTGCCTGCGAAGCACGTAAACTGCGCGGATGCCCATTCCCCGTTTCGCCGTCTTCGGTCACCCCATCGCGCATTCGCTGTCGCCGCGGCTGCACGCGTTGTTCGGCGAGCAGACCGGCATTGCGCTGGAGTACGTCGCCGTGGACGCGACGCCCGAGGCGTTCGCCGACACGGTGCGTGGCTTCTTCGCGGCGGGCGGCCGCGGCGCCAATGTCACGCTGCCGCACAAGGCCGCTGCGTTTGCACTGGGGCGGGTACGCACGCCCGTCGCCGAAAGACTGGGCGTGGCGAATGTGCTGACGGCGCTGGACGACGGGCGACTCGAAGCCGACAGCAACGACGGCGCCGGGATGCTCGCCGACATGCGCGCGCGTTGCGAAATCGATCCGGTCCATCGCAATGCGCTGCTTCTGGGCGCGGGCGGTGCCGCGTGCGCGGCGGCATGTGCGCTGCTGGACGCGGGCGTGAAAAGCCTGGTGATCGCCAATCGCACCCTGCAGCGCGCGCAGGCCCTGGCCGGCACGCTGGCGCAGCATGCACGCGTTCGCGTCAGGGAGTGGAACGCCCTGGACCGTTCACGGCCGTTCGACCTGATCGTCAACGCGACCTCGGCCGGGGTCCGGCATGCGGCGCTGGACTTGCCGTCATCGTTGGCAGGCGCCAGAACGGTCGCCTACGATTTGAGCTACGGGCCCGGCGCGCAGCCGTTCGTGGGGTGGGCCCGCGCCAAGGGATGCGCGGCCGCGTTCGACGGTCTCGGCATGCTGGTCGAAACCGCCGCCGCATCGTTCGAGGGCTGGCACGGGGTGCGGCCGGACACCGACGCGGCCTTGCGGGCGTTGCGCCAGGTGTCGCAGTAGGAGCAGGCATGCCGCGATGGCCGCAATCGCATGCCTGCGACTGTGCGCGGACGTCTACGACGCCGCGAGATATTCATCCTTCAACTTGACGTAATGCTGCGCCGAATAGGCGAGCGCGTCGATCTCCGTCTTGTCCAGCTTGCGCACGCAGCGCGCGGGATTGCCGATCCAGAGTTCGCCTTCGCCGATGACCTTGCTGGGCGCGACCAGCGCGCCGGCGCCGACGAAGGCGTGGCGTTGCACCCGCGCGCCATCCAGCACGGTGGCGTGCATGCCGATGAGGCAACAGTCTTCGATCGTGCAGGCGTGGATCACCGCGCCGTGGCCGATGGTGACGTCGGCGCCCACGATGCACGGGGAACCGCCCGGCGTGTACGGCCCGTCGTGGGTCACGTGCAACACCGCGCCGTCCTGCACGTTGCTGCGTGCGCCCACGCGGATCTTTTCCACGTCGCCGCGCAAGACCGCGCCGGGCCAGATCGAGACGTCGTCGCCTAATTCCACGTCGCCGATCAGCGTGGCGGCCGGATCGACATACGCCCGTGCGCCGAGCCTCGGCGACACGCCACGGTATGCGCGCAAGTGGGTCATTGCACTTCCTGACTGCATGGATCACGATCGCTGCATCGTAACCTCCGCATTGACCGATGGATACGCCAAGCGCCGGCTTGAGTGACCTGCTGCATCGCCAACGCGAAGCGTGGCGCGCCCACACGCCGGATCGTGCGCAGCGCATGGACGATCTCGCGCGGCTGGCTGCGGCGTTCAAGGCGCGCCTGGAGGATTTCGCGCGTGCCACCAGCGCGGATTTCGGACATCGCCCGCGCGTCGAAACCCTGCTGGCCGATGGCGTGCCGGTGGTGCACGAGATCGCTCACGTGCGCCGTCACCTGGAACGCTGGATGCGCGCGCGCCGCGTCGGCACCGACGCAACCTTCCTGCCCGCACGTTGCGGGATCATCCCGAAGCCGCTCGGCGTGGTCGGCATCATCAGTCCGTGGAACTACCCGGTGAACCTCGCGCTGGTGCCGCTGGTGGATGCGCTGGCCGCCGGCAACCATGTCTTGCTGAAACCTTCCGAGCACACCCCGCGCACGTCGGCATTGCTTGCGGAAATGCTGGCCGATGCACTTCCATCGGAACGCGTCGCGGTGGTGCAGGGCGGTGCCGATGTCGCCGCCGCGTTCGCGGCGCTGCCCTTCGACCACCTGCTGTTCACGGGCTCGACCGCGGTGGGCGCGAAGGTGCTGGCTGCCGCGGCGCCCAACCTCGTGCCCGTGACGCTGGAACTGGGCGGCAAGTCGCCCGCGATCGTCGCGCCCGGTTGCGCGACCGCGCGCAACGTCGCCCGCATCGCGGCCGGCAAGTTCCTCAATGCGGGCCAGACCTGCATCGCGCCCGATTACGTGTTGCTGCACGCAGCCGAGCGCGACGCATTCGTGCGGCATTTGCGCGAGTACGTGGCCGTGCACTATCCGTCGCTGCGCGCGGGGGGCGACTACGCCAGCATCGTCAACGATGCGCAGCATGCGCGGTTGCTGGCGGGGCTGGACGAGGCGCGCGCGGCGGGCGCACGGGTCGTCACGCTGCCCGACGATGCGGCCGGCGACCACGCGCGCCGCATCCTTGCGCCGGCCGTGGTGCTGGACGCTCCGGATTCGATCGCGTTGATGCGCGAGGAAATCTTCGGACCGGTGCTGCCCGTCGTGACGTATCGCGAATTCGACGAAGCGATCGGCTACGTCAACGCACGGCCGCGTCCGTTGTCGCTGTACGTGTTCGACGACGACCGCACGCGCATCGCGCGCGTGCTCGCGGCCTGCACCGCGGGCAGCGTCGCGGTGAATGACTGCGTGTTCCAGTTCACGCAGTCGCGGTTGCCGTTCGGCGGCGTCGGGCCATCCGGCATGGGCGCCTACCACGGGCACGCGGGGTTCCTCGCGTTCTCCAAGCAGATGCCGGTGTTCCGGCAGGCGCGCTGGTCGGCGACGGCGTGGCTGCGGCCGCCCTACGGCGCGCGGGTGGAGCGCTTGCTACGGTTCCTGTTGCGTTGAGGAAGCCTCGCCGCGCAACGCGTCGCGGGTGCAGCGATAGCCGATTTCGATGGCGCGGTCGAATTCGTGCCAGTCGAACAGGCCGATCCGCTGCATGTCGGGGCGCAGCAACAGGTTGGCCAGCTTGCGGCGCTGCACGCTGCCGATCTCGGAGTTGACCATTCCGGCGCGCACCAGCGTCGCGAAGGCGCTGGGTCGCAGGTGCTGGTGGCGCTGCAGCCACCGGGTGACGAGCGGCGGCGAGGCCGCTTCGTCCACGCCGGCCGACAGCGGATCATCGGCGCTGATGTCGACGGCGATCACCTGCGCGTGGATCTCGTCGGTGAGGATGTCGGTCGGCAGGTTGTTGATGACGCCGCCGTCGACGTACACGTGTCGGCCGTGCAACAGCGGCGGCAGGATGCCGGGTACCGCGCCGGAGGCACGCAGCCAGCGCCACAGCAGGCCCGTGCGATGCACCGCGGTCGTGCCGAGGGTCAGGTCGGCGGAAATGCAGGCAAAGCCGATCGGCAGATCCTCGATGTCGATCTCGCCGAATGCCTCGCGCAGCAGTCGCGTGGTGCGTCCGCCCCGGGTCAGGGCCACCAACGGCAGGGTGCGGTCGCCAAGCGGCTTGCCATCCACCAGCGCGCGACGGTAAGCCTCGCGCATCTTCTGGTCGTCCCATTCGTAGGCAATGCCCGCGCCGATGATCGCGCCGATGCTGGTGCCCACCACCGTGTCGATCTTGATCCCCGTTTCGCGCAGCGCCTGGATCACGCCGATCTGCGCGAACCCGCGCGCGCCGCCGCCCGAAAGAACGAGCGCGGTGCTGTGTCCAGCCAGCAGGCGCGCGATGCGCGCGATGTCCGCCGCGTGGCGCCAATGGTGGCTGTAGCCCTCGCCGTGGTCCAGGGTGGTGCGCCATGCGTGCGCGGCGCCGTAGACGAACTGGCCGGAGGGGTGATGCAGGATCAGGTGGCGGGGTCGATGGTGGGTGTATTCGCCGGCGCTGCCGCGGGCCGGCGTGCCCGGGTAGTTCGCCTCGCCAAGATGGTACGGCCACGCCGAGGCGGGCCGGCCTGCATCGACCAGCAGCAGAAGGACGTCGGCCTGGCGCCGGCACAGCCGTTGCCAGGTCGCATCGCCGTCGTCCACGTACAGCACGAAACGCGCCTCGGCCTCGCGGGCTGCAAACCAGTCGGTGTCGTGATGGCAACCGAGCTCGCTGTCGATCAGCGTGCAGCCGCCCCATGCCCGCAACTGGCGCTGCAGCCCACGGGCGAAGCCGCCCACGTCGATGCCGGCATCGAACGGCAGGATCGCGAAGGTGCGCGGCGGGCTGGTCGGCTTGCGGCGTGCGCCACCGAGGAGGTGCGCGACGGCGACCCTGGCGGCGCCCAGCATCGCCAGGGGATGCTGGGCGGTCAGTTTCTCGAACCCGGCGCGCGAGAGGCACAGCACCTCGGAATCACGCAACGCGCGCACGCTGTGGGTGTGCGGTTCGCCGCTGATCAGGCCGATCTCGCCAAGGGTGGAGCCGGCCGGGAAGACCCCCAGCAGTCGCAGCTGGCCGTTGCGGCGCGGAACGAATGCACCGAGGCTGCCCGATTTCAGGAGGTACAGGGCCGCGGCCGCTTCGCCGCGCACGTACAGCGGCGCACCGCCGGGCAGCCACAGCCAGGCCATTTCGGCGAGCAGCGCGTCGAGCTGGTTCGCCTTCAGGTGGCCGAATACCTCGGTACGCGCCAGCAGCGCGCGCAACTCCGGGGTCGGCGGCAGGTCCATGCGGCCGATGCTAGCTTGATTTCGGCACGCGGCAACGCCACGCTGTGGAATCCATTGGAGTGCGCATGGCCACCGACAATCCCCTGCTCGACGACGCGCCGTTGCCCGCGTTCTCGAAGATCCGCGCGGCCGACGTCGGGCCCGCGATCGACGCGATCCTGGCCGATTACCAGGCCGGCATCGACGCGATCACCGCTGCGGGCGCGCGGCGCCCGCAGCCATCGGACCTGTTCGATGCGGTGATGCTGCAGCAGGAACGCCTGGACCAGCGCCTCGCGCGGGCCTGGTCGCCGGTGTCGCACCTGCACGCGGTTGCCGACAGCAAGGAGCTGCGCGCGGCCTACGAGGAGGCCGAGGAAAAGATCACCGACTTTGCGAGCGCACTCGGGCAGAACCGCGATCTGCATGCCGCGGTGCAGGCGGTCGCCGACGCGCCGGACTCCGTGCGGCTGGCGCGTCCCGAACACGCGCTGATCGAACACGCGCTGCGCGATTTCAGGTTGTCTGGCGTCGCGCTGGAAGAACCCGCGCGCACGCGCTTTCGCGACATTGCCAACGAGCTCGCCCGGCTCACCACCGAATTTTCCAATGCGGTGCTCGACGCCACCGACGCCTGGCACGAACACATCGAGGACGAGCGCGATCTCGCCGGCATCCCGGAGTCCGGCCGCGCCGTGCTGCGCGAGTACGCGCGCGAACGCGAGTTGGGCGGCTGGCTCGTGACCCTGAAGCAACCCGCGGTGCAAGCCGTGCTGACCTACGCCGACAAGCGGTCCCTGCGCGAGCGGGTGTATTGGGCGTACCAGACGCGGGCGTCGGACCAGGGTCCCAACGCCGGCAAGTTCGACAACTCCGGACGGATGGAGAAGATCCTCGCGTTGCGCCACGAGGCCGCGCAGCTGCTGGGGTTCGCGAACGCCGCCGAGGAATCGCTGGCGACCAAGATGGCGAAAACGCCGGGCGAGGTGCTGGCCTTCCTGCGCGACCTGATCGCACGCGCGAAACCCGTCGCGCAACGCGAACTGGACGAATTGCGCGGATTCGCGCGCGACGAACTCGGGCTGGAAACGCTGGAGTCGTGGGACGTCGCGTACGCCTCGGAAAAACTGCGCCTTGCACGGTATGCGCTGGACGAAGAACAACTGAAGGCGTACTTCCCGTTGCCGTCGGTGCTGGAGGGAATGTTCGGGGTGGCGAGCCGGCTGTACGGGATTGTCGTGGCGCCCGTTTCCGAAGGCGTGGATGTCTGGCATCCCGACGTGTGCTACTGCGAGGTGCGCGACGCGGGCGGCACGCTGATCGCGGGCGTGTACCTGGACCTGTATGCGCGCTCCGGCAAGCGTGGTGGCGCGTGGATGGACGTCTGTCGTGACCGTTTCCGCGATGGCGACGGCGTGCAGTTGCCGATCGCATTCCTGACCTGCAATTTCGCGCCGCCCCAAAGGAAAACCTCCGCCGGAGGCGGACCGACGTCCCTCGCCCGCGCAGCGGGAGAGGGGGGAACCACCCGCGGAGCGGGTGGTGGGGTGAGGGAAGAAGACGAGGTTCCCTCGCTGCTCACGCATGACGACGTGCAGACGATCTTCCACGAATTCGGCCATGGCCTGCACCACATGCTGACCCGCATCGACCTGCCCTCGATCGGCGGCATCGACGGCGTGGAATGGGACGCGGTGGAATTGCCCAGCCAATTCATGGAGAACTTCTGCTGGAACCGGCAGGCGTTGGACTTGTTTGCGAGGCATTGGTCGAGCGGCGACAAATTGCCGGACGAACTGTTCGACAGGATGCTGGCGGCGCGGCATTTCCAGGCCGGGATGTTCCTGTGCCGGCAACTGGAATTCGGCCTGTTCGATTTCCTGCTGCACGCGGACCATGACCCGGCGCGCGGCGCGCGGGTGCTGGAGACTTTGGAAGCCGCGCGGCGCGAGGCCGCGGTGCTGCATCCGCCCGCGTGGCAACGTTTTCCGCATGCGTTCACGCACATCTTTTCGGGCGGTTACGCCGCCGGCTACTACAGCTACCTGTGGGCCGAGGTGCTGTCCGCCGATGCCTTCGGTGCGTTCGAGGAACGGGCTGCCGAAAGCCGGGCTGTCGAAAACCAGGCCGGTGAAGGCGGGGGCGTGATCGATGCCGCAACTGGCGCACGCTTCCGCGACGAATTCCTGAGCGTCGGCGCAAGCCGTCCGGCGCTGGAGAGTTTCATCGCCTTCCGCGGGCGCGCGCCGCAGCCGGATGCGTTGCTGAAATCCTACGGCCTCGCGGCCTGAGATTGGCTCAGCGGCAGGACACCGCGCTGGCGCTGCAGGCGGCCGAAGTCGCGGCGCTGGTGGCGGCGATGGTCGAGGCGGCGATGACACCCATCATCGCGGCGGTGACGGCGGCGGTTTCGGCTTGCGCGACGGCGCCCGACACCGCATTGGCGCCGGCGTTGCCGGCGTCGTCGATGGCTTCGATGCGCGCCTTGATCGCCTCGTGTTGGCCGCGCGGATAGATCGCGTCGGTCACGCGGCACGCCGCGGCAAGGTGGATCAGGCAGGCCGTTTCGGCATCCGGTGGCTGGCCGCGCAGCAACACACCGTCGATGCGTGCGCGGATGTCGTGTTCGACCCGCGCATCGCGCTCCGGATAAACCTTCCGGTGGAACACCAGCAGCACGCGCTTCTCGCGCATGGCCAGCGTGCCTTGCGCGACCAGGCGGTCGAGCAGGCGCTGGCGCAGGCCGGCAACCTTGCTGGGCAGGTGCTGGACCCAATGCGAAAGCGTCTTGCCGGGCGTGGCCGCGATCACCCGCAACGCGTCGTCGAGCAGCGTGTCATCGGTGGACGTTCCGGACGTGAAAACCCGTTCGTCCTCCACGCGGATGCATCCGCGCAGCGCCAGCTCCATCGTCAGCGCGCCGGAGAGGCCGTAATCAAGGCCGATCGCCGCCTGCGGCAGCACGCTGCCGCGTTCGTCGTCGAGGGCGAGCAGCAACAGGTCGGTGGCGAGCATGGGAATTCTCCGTGGGAACATTTTGCAAAACGTGAGTCTGGGGAAACCGTCGTGAGCGACGGGTTGCTGTGCGAAGACGCTTTTGTGGAAAGTCAGGGCATGGATGGCCGTGGTGGTGTCAGGCAACCGAAACCAATTGTTCGCTACCATTGGATGCCAACTGCAGCGATCAGGGATGATCGCACATAGAATGCCGGCATGCGCATCGCCTCCTGGAACGTCAACTCGCTGAAGGTTCGGCTGCCGCACCTCGAACAGTGGTGCCGCGAGGCCAGGCCGGATGTGCTGGCCTTGCAGGAAACCAAGACGGAGGACGACAAGTTTCCGCGCGAAGCGATCGAAGCGCTCGGTTACCGCGTCGCGTATTCGGGCCAGAAGACCTACAACGGCGTCGCGATCCTCGCGCGCGGGCCGCTGGAAGACGTGGTCGCGGGCGTGCCCGGATTCGACGATCCGCAACGGCGCGTGCTGGCGGCGACCGTGGATGGCGTGCGCATCGTCGATCTGTACGTCGTCAACGGCCAGAGCGTCGGCAGCGACAAGTACGAATGGAAGCTCAAGTGGCTGGGTGCGGTCACCGACTACCTGCGCGGCGAATTGCAACGCCACGGCAAGGTCGTCGTGCTGGGCGATTTCAACATCGCGCCGGACGATCGCGACGTGCACGACCCGGAGGCGTGGCGCGGCCAGATCCTGTGTTCCGAACCCGAACGCGCTGCGCTGCGCGGCATTCTCGGCCTGGGTTTCGTCGACTCGTTCCGCACCTTTGTCGGGGAGGCCGGCCATTTCAGCTGGTGGGATTACCGCCAGGCGGCGTTCCGTCGCAACCTCGGCCTGCGCATCGATCTGGTGCTCGCCAGCGAAGCCCTGCGCGGGCGCATGGCGTCGGCTTCGATCGACCGCGTGCCGCGCACCTGGGAGCGGCCGTCGGACCACGCGCCCGTGGTCCTCGAACTTGCGAAGTGAGCGATGCACCCCGATGATGCGGGCATGGACGCCGCGCCCGCCAATCCGGAAATCATCGACGACAGCGAACTGGAAGTGCTCGATCGCTGGCTGCGCGGGCATGCGCGCGATTCCGACGGAACCATGTTGCTGGACGGCGTGCACGGCATGCTGACCGCACTCGCGATCGGACCCGATCCGGCGCTGCCGGAAGAGTGGCTGCCCGAGGTGTTGCACGCGCCGTTCGATGACCCCGAGCAGGGTGCCGCGGTGCTGGCCTTGCTTGCCAAGCTCAACGACTCGATCCCCGCCGAGCTCGAAGGCGAAACCTACGAGCCGGTGCTGGGTGAAGTCGAGGCCGAAGCCGAAGTCGAAACCGAAGTCGAAACCGAACAACGCACCCACAGCGACCTGAGTGCGGCAGGCTGGTGCGAAGGTTTCAGCCGCGGCATCGACCTGCGTGCATCGATCTGGGAGTCACGCCTCGCCGAGGATGGCGAGCTGCTGGAAATGTTGAGCCCGATCATGGCGCTGGCGGTGGACGAAGGCGTGCTCGCGGCAGATGTGCCGATCGCCAAGCTCGACGACAACGAGTACGAAGCTTGCCTCGCGCAGATCCCGGAAGCGGTGGAAGCGGTCGCGCATTACTGGCGCGTGCGTCCGCCCACCGAGCGCGAACGCACTGCCGGCGGCGGGGCATCATCCAGTGCGTTTCCCAACGCGCCGGCGCGGCGCGGGGGACATTGGGTGCATTAGTTTTGCGATCGTCCCTGATCGCTGCGTCATTGGTGCGCGTGCAAGTAAATGCGCATCGAATCCGCCGGAACCAGAACGGACATCCCTGTCCTGACTTCTCACCACCAGCCGCTTCGCTCGGTGCGTAGTCAATGGATACGTGCACTTCTCATGACCGGCATCGAACTCTACGAACCGCTGAACCAACTGAAGCCGATCGCGGCAGATATCTGGATTGCGGATGGGCCGGTCGTGCGCATGGCTGCGGCGTTCGGCACGAGCATGCCGTTTCCCACCCGCATGACCATCGTGCGTTTGCGCGATGGTGGCCTGTGGTGCCATTCGCCGATCGCGCCCGATGAAGGCTTGTTCGCGGCCATCGATGCGCTGGGTCCGGTGCGGCACCTGGTGTCGCCCAATCTTCTGCACTACGCCTCGATCGGCGCGTGGAAACGGCGTTACCCGGCCGCCGTCGCGTGGGCGGCGCCCGGCGTGCGCCAACGGGCGGCATCGCAGAAGATCGAAGTGGCCTTCGATGCCGATCTTGCCGACGTCGCGCCACCGGCATGGGCGGCGGATCTCGATCAACTGCGCTTTCGCGGCAGCCGCGTGATCGAGGAATTCGTTTTTTTCCATCGCGCCAGCGCCACGTTGGTGTTGGCCGACCTGATCGAGAACTTCGAGCGCGGCAAGATTTCCCGCGGCATGCATTGGCTCGCGCGTCTTGGCGGCGTGCTTGATCCCGACGGCAAGGCGCCGCTGGACATGCGCATGACCTTTCTGGGCCGCAAACGGCTCGCCCGCGCGTGTTTCGCGGGGATCATGGCTTGGCGCCCGCAAAGGGTGATCCTCGCGCACGGTCGCTGCTACAAGGAAAATGCCGAAGCCGAGTTGCGCCGGGCCTTCCGCTGGGTGCTTTAGCGCAGGCAAGGCGTCTCGCCCCGTGCCCGTTTCGTGAACGCAGTGTTCCAGCCCCGGGTATTGTTTCCTGCGTGCCGCGGGCGCATCTTGGACCGGTCTGATCAACACATCTGATCCAACCGGAGGTGTCCCATGGCTTCCCGTACCATCACCCGCCGCGTGCGCGGCATCCCGACCAGCGACGGCGCCGGCGTCAAGCTGACCCGCGTGATCGGCCAGCCGATGCTCGACTCGCTCGACCCGTTCCTGCTGCTGGACGAGTTCGGTTCCGATTCGGCCACCGATTACATCGCCGGCTTCCCCGACCATCCGCATCGCGGCTTCGAAACCGTCACCTACATGCTGGACGGTCGCATGCGCCATCGCGACAACCACGGCAATTCCGGTTTGCTGGAATCCGGCAGCGTGCAGTGGATGACCGCGGGCCGCGGCATCGTGCATTCGGAAATGCCCGAGCAGGAACACGGCCTGATGCGCGGTTTCCAGTTGTGGGTCAATCTTGCCGCGAAGGACAAGATGACCGACCCGCGCTACCAGGACATCGCGCCGGAAAAGATTCCGACGGCCGAACCCGCGTCGGGCGTGAAGGTGCGCGTGGTCGCCGGGGAGGCGTTCGGGGTGCGCGGTCCGGTGGACGGCATCGCGATCGAACCGGTTTATCTCGACATCGCGCTGGAACCTGGCGCGCAGCTCACGGTGCCATTGCCGGAAGGACACAGCGCGTTCGCCTACGTGTTCGAGGGCGACGCGGCGCACGTCGGCGCCGACGTACTGGGCTTGCGTGAGCTCGGCGTGCTGTCGAAAGGCGGCGCCGTGGAGCTTGCGGTACCGGTGGATGCGAAGGCCGCGCGCGTGCTGCTGGTCGCCGGACGTCCGCTCAACGAATCCGTCGCGCGTTACGGTCCGTTCGTGATGAACACGCCCGAGCAGATCGTGCAGGCGATGCAGGATTACCAGTCCGGTCGTTTCTAGCGGATCAAGGATGTACCAGGACCCTCCGAGCGCTGTGGGCGGAGCAGGTGTTGGTGGAAAGTCAGGACGGAGTTCTTGGCCACGGAGCTCTTGGCCATGGATGGCAAAGCTCCAATGGCGGCTTTGGATGCCCGTTCCGCTGTTTGCGAAGTCGGAAGGTTCCCGCTTGCGAATGACTCTGGAGCAGCCGCGATCACGGATGATCGCAAAAAACCCCCAATAAAAAACCGGACGGCTTGCGCCGTCCGGTCGGAGTCGCGCCGCAGGAGGGAGGGGGGTCTCCGCCGCGCGTACTTTCTTTTGGGTACCTCTGGGAAGTACCTTCTGATCCTTTCGGATCAACGCGCCTTCTTGGCGGGCGCGGCAGCGGCGTCGTTGGCCGCCTTCAAGCTGTTGCGGGTCAGGTCGCCGAACTGCTCGGCGGTTTTCTGCGCGACGCCCAGGATTTCCTGGCCGGCCGCGTAGGCGGCTTCGACGCTGTCACGCGCGAAGTCGAGGCCCTTCGGCCACAGCGCGGTGACGTCCTGGGCTTCGCGGACTTCCAGCGAATCGGCGACGAACGCCAGGTTCGACTTGGCCTGCGATTCCAGCGCCTTGACCTGCAGGGTCTGGATTTCGGCGATGCCCTTGAGCGCGGTGATCTGCGCCTTGTAGGCCTGCTCGGCGAACTGCTTGCCGAGGTCGAGCGACTGTTTCTGGATTTGGCTGTACATGGTGTGCGTCCTCGTAGCAAGGTGGGTTGGAACTGACGACCATCCTAACGCAGTTCATTGTGCAGTGCAACAAAAATCTCCCATCATTTCATGGCACGTTGTTTAACTTGTTTGACATCAATATGTTACAAATACATTTCATCTGACCGGAAATGCTGTGACGCAGCGTATTGGCGCCCCCCAATGATGCGCTGCGGGCCGCTTGTTCCGGGGACGGGCGTGCCGGAGCCGCAACGGGGAGGCTTGGTCGCGCGCGAGCGCGCTCCGCGGCATCGAAGTGCACGGTTGCCGTACGGGCGCCGCAAAATCACCGGCGGTCCGCGTTCACGACCGGCAACAAAAAAAGCCCATGGACCCATGGGCTTGTTCGTGTTCGATGGTGTAGAGGCACTATCACATTAAGCGGCTAAGACATTGAGAGGTGGCCGTTTTTGTGTCATGCGAATTTGTGGTTACCGTCAAAGTTACCGCCAACGTGTCGCGACACTCGGGGTCTCCGTGATCCGCGTCGCGGGGCTTGGCCTCCACCCTTCATGCCGCGCTTGGTGAACCGAATGTTTCCGGCGCATGAGGCGCGCCGCGCCCGAAGTCGCCCGCTATGTCGAAGCGACGAATGCCGCGCGGTCGATAGCCGTTGCACTCGCAATCGGCCTGTGTAGCACGTCCTCCACTACAACCCATTGCGTGCAAGGTTAAGTATCTGATTGTGCTATCGTTCTCGCAACATGGACAGCCCCCAGTAATGATGCCGGCGGATACCTGCGGCAGCCGTGTAGGAATCGCCCTACACGTCGCCGGGGATTCGCCCGATACCGTCGGCGGGGTCAGCCTTACACACTGCACCAGCGCCGGGGAAGTCAGGGACGCCAAGGATGGCGGTGTACCGATGCACCCGGCGCTTTCTGTCGCGGCCGGAAACGAGAACCCCCGCCGAAGGGCGTAATCGGGCTGTCAGTGGTGGCTGCCTTCCGGTATTGCGCCTGGGGGTATGTAGCCGGGCGTGTAGATCGGATCGGATTGGACATAGATGGCGAGCGCCTTTCCCGTCTCGCTATTGATCGCCGTCGAAATGCCGATGCCTGAGCCGTAGGCATACCCGTGGCCGTAGCTCGCAGTGCCGTAGCTACTGCCCACGGAGCCTACATAGCGGGAACCCAAACCTTCAAGCAGGATTGCGTTAGCGCCGAGCTTCGCGGCCTGATCCTTTAGGCGGCTCATAACCTTGTTCGTCTTGCATTGGGCCGTGAAACAAGGCTTCCCGGCCATATCAGACGTTTGAAGGATGGCAATCGTTTCGTAGTGCGGGGGTGGTTGGATTAGCACGCGCACCTGATCGGGATTGGTTGGCGCATGTTGATTCCCAACAAGCACGTAAGAGGTCGCGCAAGCCGACAACAAAGCCACCGACAACGCGCACCCAATTCCACGCAGCACAGTTCCAGATTCCATTTCTATCCCCTGCCGCCACTACTGGGCGGCGCGTACGGGTCTTTAGTTCCGGATTTCCCTGTGTAGGGATTTATGTTGCCTTTTGTTGACCAGTTATCAAGCTTCGTCGAGTTCGGTGCGGTCTGATAGTGCGGCATCACGTAGGTGCCGTTTGACTTGATGTAACCGCGCACCGGGACCGTGCTGTAGTGGGGCGTGTAGACCTTTGGGGCATCGTGGGCCTTGGGCGCGTGGTAGTGGTAGTCCTTGGCTTGGGCGCCTGCGCAAGTAAGGATTGTCAAGGCGATGATGGGGAACATGGGTTTCATGGTGTTCGCTCCTGTGTGCATGGCCATTTGGCTTCAAGAGCCGCAAAGGCAAAATGGTCAGCGTTGAGCGTGCCCCATTCTGGATGCACGCCAATCACCCTAATCAACCATTTGGCCATGTCGTCAACTTGCACGTTTGTGGGGATGCACGCGAGTTTGATCATGCCTGACGAATGAACTGACGCAGCCAAAGCGCGGTACGCATTCAGATAACCCATGCAAAAGCCACCACCGAAAGCTTGCGATCCAAGATCGATGCCGGTTTGGTAGATCTCCGTTTCCGCAAGATCGTTGAGCATGGATTCGCAGGCTTGTACCAAGCCTGCCGCCGTTGATGGGTTTTGCACACCCGCTGGCGCTTCTTGTGCGATCGCTGGCGTTCCCAAGGTTCCCAGCAATAGGCCTAAGCCAACACCAGCAAGCCATTTCCCGATCATCATGCGCTTTCCCTTCACAATTTTATCCAAGCATCATCCGTGCCATTTATGCCGTGCGGCAGGCCGCAGCAGCCTTCATTCGAGCGCCGACAAGCCTAAAACCATAGGCTAACGGCCCCATTCTTCGGCAATGGCCGCAGCTTCCGCGACGCCCAGCCTGCCCAGCAGGTGGCCCATGTAATAACCCCATTCCCGATTTGCCAGCTCGGCATCACGCGCGGCGTAGCGGTTGAACGTGCGCCAGCGCATCCATTTCGGTTTGAACGGTTCGCCGAAAAGGTCGCTGAAATTGTCGCCCAGCTTGCGCCGCAGTGCCCAGCGTTGCGCGATGGCGCGATTCCCGCCGCTCTCGCGCTGGCTCGCATATGTCGGGCGCGGCTTGATCGCATCGCGGCAGCAAAACCATTCGATGCTTCCCCATTTGTAGAGCTTCCACGCGCGCCGGTGCGTGTACGGGCATCGGACAAACCAGCGCCGGCCGCCATAGGTGCAGGGAAGGCTTTCCAGCACCAGCGTGCAGGTAACGTTCTTGCGTTCGCCTTCGCGCCCGGTGGAATAGTCCAAGGTGAGCGTGCCCGCATCGTCGCCAAGCGTTGCGCGATAGCCGATGCTGGCGGATATCTCGCCGTCGCGCGTCCACTGCCAGCCGCCCGATGTTTGGCAGCCCGGTATCAGCGCGCGCGTTCGAAACATCTTCCGCACGTCCAGACACAAGGCGCTTTCAAGGTGCGGCCGCCAGCCGCCCGGATAGCTCACGGTTGCGGCTCGATATGCGCGGGCAGTTCGGCGGCCACGGCATCGCGGATGGTGGCCTCGGCATCCGCGCGCGCCGTCAAGGTGGGGTAGCGCACGCGATCAATGGCAGGTTTGGCGAGCTTGTCCGCCAGTGCATCGTTGCCGCTGATTCGCGCCGCCGTTACTTCCAGCGGTGCCGGTGCCTTCACGTCCGGTTTGCCCACAAGGTACGCGGCCAGGAACGCGCGCGCTTGTGCGTCGCCATCCTTCGCGCGGGCAACGGTGGCGTCGATCACTTCGCCCCATGCTTCCAGCGTCACGCGATCAAGCAGCGCGCCCATGTAATCCGATTGTGTGCGCCGGTGGGCAGCGCGCCCGCGCAGCATCGGTTCGGTTTCGGTCTTTCGCGTCATGCCGGTTTCGGTCTAGTGCGCGTCGTTGAACACGGGAAGGGGTACGCCATATGCGGACGCACATGCAGTTTCCGCGATTTGAACCTGCATTTGAATCAATTGCTGTTGTACTCTTTGATCCTGTGGGCTGAGATATTGCAAGCCGACAGATTGCGATGTTGGCCGAATCGCCGCGATGCGCCGCCGCGCCGCAGCTTGAGCTATCTCGCAAGCTTGCGCACGCTCGGCTGCCGTTGGTTGCTTGCTCGCGTTGTTGACCTCAAGAGTCAAAGCCGCGACTTCCTGCTGAAGTTTCGCAACGGCAGGTCGGCTATCCTGAGCTGTGGTTTGTTGCGACAAAGCGGCGACTTGCTTTTGAAGCTGAAGTATCTGCGCGTGATCGCTCGAACCCATGCTGCACGCACTCAGCAGCACGCCAAGCGTGGCCACGATAGCTGTTTTCATTGCCCGCCCCTTTTGCTCCTCTGGCAATTCAAAATATACCCGTGAACGGGTGATCCGGCTGGCCGAGTCATGCTGCATTGCCCCCGTGCCGGTGTTGCCGTTCGGCTGTCTGCCGTTCCCAGCACCGATAGGCCCAGCGCCGCGCCGGCACAACGTACAGCAGGCAGGGTTCGTGCCCGTACCTGTTCGCCAGGGTGAACCGGTGCACGTCGCCGCGCCGGTTGTTCCAGCCTTGCGTGCGCTCGGCATACGCGAGTGCCGCCGTCACGTCATCCGATAGTGTCGCCTTCATCGTTCGTCGCCTTCGTTCGTTTCGTTCGCGCCGTTCGCCTTCCAAGCCTGTAATCCAGTGCAAAAGCTCTACTACCTGTTTATCTATGTAGGGGTGTACTTTTTCGATACTGGGGCCGGGTGCGATTTTTGATACTGGCGGAATGTGTCAGCCATCGCGGCGCAATGCTGAAAAGGTCGGGCTTGCGGCCCGTTTGTCCGTTCCGGCCTTCGCGTGAGCGTTGCAGGATGCCCGATGCAACGGCCCGCGCACGGTGACGGTAGAACGTGCCTTTTTGCCCGAACCCTTCGCGACCTTCGAAGTCCGCCCAGGTCAGCGCGATGTTGTCGCCGTTCGCGCCGTTGTAGCGCCTGAACGCGGTCACGATCACGTCATGCGCGGCGGGTGGTAACGCTTTCCATTCCGGTGAATCCAGCAGCTTGTGCGGCAGCATGGCGAACCCATCGGAACCGTAGCCGACAGCACGGGCCGCGATAGTGTCCACTTCATCCGCGCCCAGCGGCGGCGTGCAGCGTTCGGCGTTGATCCGTTGCAGGCGATCATTCACGGCTTGCACGTCGAAACCTTGCCGCACCAGCCCGGCGGCCAAGCTCAAAAGCGTTGCGTTGCGTTTGCCGTCGGGGATCACGTCGGGAAGCATGCGGCGCTTGCGTAGTGGCGTCACGGTTGACGCCGGGGCCGGTGTTTCAGGCGCGCGCAGGTCGAAAGCCTGCACCATGTCGGCGACGCTGTACGCAGGGCCGTCGTGCATGTCGATGATGCGCGAACGGTACGGCTTGCCCTTGCGATGATCGAAGCCCGGCAGGCGCAGCACGCGCGGCAGGTCGCACACTTTGGGGTCAGCATGGAAGCGCATGGCCAGTGCCTGTTGCAGCGGCTTGAAGTCCGCCAGCGGACAATCGGCAGTGCGCCAGTAGGCATGCCAGCGGTTCGCCGATGATTCGATGATGGCCTGCGGTGGCAGCGGTGCCGTCGTGACGGGTTGCAGCGGCGCGCCGTCCAGGTCAACAAACAACGCCCGCACCCGCTGCACGTTCGATGCCTTGCGCCCGTTGCCGTCGCCAGCGTTCACCATCCAATACACCCCAGCGCCGCGCGCATTCAGGGCAGCGAGCGTTCCAGCATGTTCGGCCAGCGTGCCATGCAGGATGCGCGTCAACCCGTGGCGACTGCGCTTGGCATCGTCGAAAGTCTGGAACGTCACCTGTTCGCCCGGTGCCAGCAGTTCCAGCAACCGGGCCGCATCATCCCGTGCCGGTTCGAATTGCGGGGCCGCGTTCATGGTGAACCTGCCGGGGCCGGTGTTTTGCACGCGCTCGGGGTAGGGCAATGGTGTTGCATTGCCGATGGTGCGCGCGGCGCTGGAAACACGGGCGCGCGGGGTCGTGTGTACGGTTTCGTCGCGCGTTCGCACCAAAACCCGGCCGCGTTGCGAACCCATCCGCAGGTTTCCAGTTCGGCAACCGTCAGGCACCGCCTGGTGTTCGGTTGTCCGGCCTTGGCGTATTCGCCGATGCGGTGTTTGTCGAAAGGTTGCACGCCGTTGAAGTATTCACCGCAGGCGGTGCATTGGCAGCGGTTGCCGGTCAGTCGTGGCATGGCGCACCGTCCTTGCCGTGCTGGCGCATGCGCAGTTCGCGGGCCAGGCGCGCGATGCCCACGGCCAGCGCGTCCAGTTCGGTAGTTTCCCGTTCGCCGGTGTCGTCAGGCTGCACAAACATGCGGTAGGCGATGACGTCCAGGCGTTCGGCCGCATTGGCCACGTCTCGGCCTATGGTCACGGCATCGCGCGGTGCAGGTGGCACGGTCGGCGGCGTGCAGCCGCAAAAGGTGCGCGCGGTCATGCCGCTGCCCCTTGGCCTTCGATGAAAGCCTGCACGTCGGCGGGTTTGTAGCGCACCATTCGCCCGCCCAGCTTCACGAAACGCGGCCCTTCGCCACGCCAGCGCCAGTTGCGCACGGTTTGAAGGCTCGCGCCAAGCAGCGCGGCCACTTCGGTATCGGTCAGCAGGTAGCCAGCGGCGGCCTTCGCGGCTGGCGGTGTTGAGGGGTGTTCGGTGGTATGCACTTGGCACGCTCCGTTAGTGAGTGTGCCTAGATGGTGCGCGCGGGAAACTATTGGAAAAACGCCTGTGCTAGCACGACGGACACGCGGCTAGCTCGACGGGCACGCTGCTAGCACGATGCCTATTTTGTCGCTTTGGCATCCTTGCGCCACTGCGTCACCCAGCGTTCCACGGTCTTCGTGCTTTCGATAGGGAGCGTATCGACAACGTGGCGCGCGAATGCAGCGCCAGACTTGTGCCGCACCCGTCCAGTTTGCCAGTCCTGCCACAGCTTGAACGCTTTGGCCTTGGCGGCTTGTTTCGGGTCGCGGGCGAGCTTCGCTTGCGCATTGAGATAGGCGCGTGTACCAGGGTCTTGCAGTACTTCGAGGAATTCGGTCGCTGCATCGTACTGTTGTTTCAGCCCTTCGACGGTCGTTTGCTTCAGCGCAATTTCCTTGTCCCGTGCATATGCCGCAAAGACGCCGCGCCACAGCATCACGCCTTCCAGCGAATGCGCGGCAAACCGCGCGAGCATTGTGTGGTCCCACTTAATGAAATCTGCTTCCAGCTTCGCGCGTAACTGTTCGCGCGCTACACCATCGGGCACGTTTGCAGGTGCGATGTTCCCGCCCGGAAAACCCGGCGGCACTTCCAAGCCGCCCGCCAGCATGCACAGGTCGCCCAAACCAAATGGCTTCGGTTCATTGTGTTTCGCCAGTTCTCCGATTAGCCGATTAACGCGTGTCTTTGCCATGGCGCACCTTTCCTTGCGCCCTTTCGTGAAATTGCCACGGCAGCGGGTGAAAGGTGGCCCCGCGTTCGGTGATCGGCCTAGCCGTGGCGGTTCGGAGTATGCGTCAGGCGCGGGCCTTCTGCTTGATCGGCACAACCTTGCCGTGATCTTGCCGCAGTGCGTCCAGATAGTCCGCCCAGGCCTGCATCATCTTGCGGCGCTCGGGCAGGTGTTCGGCGTAGTTGTAGGCGGCGCGCACAGCATCGCGTTCGGCGTGCGCGAGCTGGCGCTCGATGGCGTCGCTGTGCCAGCCCTGTTCGTTCAACAGCGTGCTTGCCATGCTGCGGAAGCCGTGCCCGGTCATGGTGTCGCCGTCGTAGCCGAGTCGGCGCAGCGCGGCGTTCACGGTGTTTTCGCTCATGGCGCGGTCGCGCGAACGCATGGAAGGGAACACAAGGCGGCCCGATCCGGTCAGCGGGTGCAGGTCGCGCAGGATCGCCACGGCTTGCGATGCCAGCGGCACGATGTGCGGTGCGTCCATCTTCATGCGCGCGGCGGGGATGCGCCATTCGGCAGCGTCAAGGTCGATTTCCGCCCACTCGGCTCCGCGCAGTTCGCCCGGTCGCACGAACACCAGCGGCGCAAGTTGCAGCGCCGCGCGCGTGGCGTAGTAACCCGTGTATTGGTCGATGGCCCGCAACAGTTCGCCGATGCGGTCGGGATCGGTGATGCTGGCGAAGTGCGCGCCGCGCGCGGGCGGGATCGCGCCGCGAAGCATCGGGGTCGGGTCGATGTTCGCCCGCCCGGTGGCGACGGCGAAGCGCATCACTTGGCCTATATTCTGCGATGCCCGGTGCGCGGTTTCGCGTGCGCCCCGCGAGTCGATGCGGCGAAGTACCGCCAGCACGTCCGGTGCATTGACATTGGCAACCGGCCTGCCGCCGATCCACGGGAACACGTCGCGTTCCAAGCGCCGGATAACCTTGTCGGCGTGCGCGGCCTTCCAGTTCGGGGAATGCTTGGCGAACCATTCGCGCGCGATGGCTTCGAAGGTATCGCCGTCCGCGATGCGTTGGGCCTTGCGCTTGTCGCCCGGGTCGATGCCATCGGCCAGCAGCTTGCGGGCATCGTCGCGGCGCTCGCGGGCCTGTTTCAGCGAAACATCGGGATAGATGCCAAGGGACAGCGTGTTGCGCTTGCCGGCGCCAGGTCGGCGGTAATCGAAACGCCACCAGCGCGCGCCGTCGGGCTTCACCAGCAGATACATGCCGCGTTCGTCGGCGAGCTTGCGCGCCTTGGCTTGGGGCTTCGCGTTCGCCACAGCGGAAGGGGTCAGCATGACGGTAACTCCCGGCACGGTTGACGGTAACTCCCGCCTTGCATTGGCGGTTACCGCCAGAGTTACCGCCAATCTTGACGGTAACTGCGGGAAGTATTGTGCGCCTTGCGGGAAGTGCAGGCAACAGAAAAACCGCATCGGAGTGCGGTTTACAGGGTGTCGCGGGGTGTTGCGAGAATCTTATGTGGTGGCTAGAGGCGGGATCGAACCGCCGACCTCAGCATTATGAGTGCCGCGCTCTAACCATCTGAGCTACCTAGCCATAGCCGCCCAGTATAGCAGCTTGACCCGAGCCTCAATGAGTAGCGCGCCCTGACGGCTGGGCTGCCTGGCCGCGTGATTGCGCAAAGTAGCCAGCCGGCCCAACGAGCGCGCCATCATTGTCGAGCATCGGGCAAGCCGTGCAACCGCGAATCCTATAATGACGCGGTTCCTTTCGCGGCACGCACTGACACGCCCATGCGACGTTTCCATCTGGCCGAACCTCTGGTGATGCTCGCGACCGTGGTGCAGTGGCTGGTGTTGTCGATTTTCACGGGTGCGCTGGTCGGCGTCGGCTGCACGATTTTCCTGCGCGCGCTGTTTGCGACCGAAGGCCGCCTGTACGACGCGCACTGGTGGCTGCTGGCGTTGTTGCTGCCGCTGGGCGGCCTCGCCAATGGCCTGCTGCTGCATTACGGCTACAAGCTCAGCCGCAGCGGTTACAAGGACAACGCCATCGTCGCGGTCAACGAGCAGCATGGACGGATGCCGTTCCGCACGTTCTGGATCAAGCCGCTGGCCGCGTTGATCACGCTGGGCTGCGGCGGCTCGGCGGGCAAGGAAGGTCCGTGCTCGCACATCGGCGCCAGCCTCGCCGCCGGCGTCGGCCGGGTGCTGCATCTCAATCCGGAGATGCGCAAGCGTCTGCTGGCGTGTGGCGTCAGCGCAGGATTTTCCAGCGTGTTCGGCACGCCGATCGCGGGCGCGATCTACGGCGTCGAGATGCTGGCGATCGGCCGCCTGCGCCACGATTTCCTGTTTCCCGGCATCGTCGCCGGCGTCACCGCGTTCGAGGTGTCGCGGCATCTCGGCGTGCCGTATCCCGTCTATCACGTCGATTTCGTGGGCGACTTCACCGAGCTGCTGTTCCTGAAAACCGTGTTGATCGGCATCCTGTGCGGCGCCGTGGCGTGGCTGTTCGTGGAACTGCTGCAGCGGTCGAAGCAGGTGTTCGGATGGCTGCGGCAACGCTACGCGTTGTGGCCGCCGTTGCTGCCGCTGCTCGGCGGCGTGGTGATCGCCTTGTTGATCCTCGCGATCCCGACGCTGTACCTCGGCCTCAGCCTGCCGCTGATGGACCGCGCGTTGCAGGGCGAGGCGATGCCGTACCTCGGCTTCTTCTGGAAGGCGCTGCTGGTGGCGATCACGCTGGGTTCGGGTTTCTACGGCGGCATCGTGACGCCGCAGTTCGTGATGGGTGCGGTGGCGGGCGGTGCGTTCGCGCACCTGCTGGGCCTGCATGCGGCGCTGGGTGCGGCAGTGGGACTGGTCGCGGTGGTGGCCTCGGCGTCCAACGCGCCGGTTGCGGCGATCCTGATGGGCGTGGAGCTGTTCGGCGCGGACGCCACCCTGTACGTGGCTGGGGCCTGCGTCGCGGCGTATCTCATCATCGGGCATCGCAGCGTGTATCCGGAACAGCAGATCGCCTACAGCAAATCGTCGTGGGTGTTCGCGCACGCCGACCTGCCGGTCGGGCAGGAGAAGGTGCGACTGTCCTACGGCCTGTTGCGCTGGTGGCGGATGCGGCGCCGGCGTTCCAAGGTAGCTGATGCAGACGGGAAATGAGAAGGCCGCTATGGGTGGTTTATACTGCACGGCCCCCATGCGCGCTCGTAGCTCAGCTGGATAGAGTACTGCCCTCCGAAGGCAGGGGTCGTGGGTTCGAATCCCGCCGAGCGCGCCAACCTCGCTGGATGCTTCAGCAGTCCCCGAATGGGAAACAGCCGCAGGTCGTTACGGAAATTGCGCCCCTTGGGTGCGTCCGTGATCCGTTTCGCGGTCATACGCAACATCCAGTGCGTTGTACCTGGCGAGGATCGAATGCGCCTGATCATTGAATTCCGAGGCCATGACCCGGCAATCGCCTGAACCACGAAACGACTTGGCCATGGCTTCTATTGCCTTCTCGGCGCTTACCCCGTGTGCATAGTGTCCGTTTTCATGCAGGCGCAACGCTGCAACGTACCTGTCCCATTTTTGAACCAGGGCACCCGATGCGTTGCCCGTGTGGACCCATCGCGGTAGCAGGATCGTCCCCGTCAGCGAGACCTCCACACTGGTGAACTCGCAACCCGATGCCGTGGGACGGTACCGATAGTTCCATTTGACATACCAGTCGGTGTGTGCGTCGAACCGCCTGCCGCCGTCCAGGGGGCCTTTTGCATTCATTTGCTGGCGCAGGACCTGCGCGTTGTTTCCGACCACGTCGTAATACGCAATCCGGGCGTTTTCCGCGTGGACGGCGGATGTCACAAGTGCGAGGGCCGTGGCCGTCGCGAACGCCAGCCATGCATGCCGATCCGCCAGTTTTTTCATGGTCCGCATTCTTGAAGGCGTGTATTGACGCGTTCGGCAGATCAAGGCTTTTGCCGGTCCGGGTTGCAGGTTGCTATCGCACCACTGCGCGGTCGCGCGCGTGTTCGTCCCACTTCGGCGCGTTTTCGATGGCAGGCAGAACGTCTTCCGGCGCGGCGGCCAGGCTCCACATTTTCGCGTGTTCGGGATTCATGAAGCGCTGTTCGATCACCTGGTGCAGAAACTTGTCCAGCGGCTGCCAGTAATCCAGCGTGTCGAGCAGCACGATCGGATTGAAGTACAACCCGAGCCGTTTCAGCGTGATCGCCTCGAACAGTTCTTCCAGCGTGCCGCAGCCGCCAGGCAACGCAACCACCGCGTCGGAGCCGGTGAGCAGGCGATGCTTGCGCTCGCGCATGTCTTCCACGACCTGCATGTCGCCGATGCCAGGGTGTTGCCATTCGAGGTCGGCCATGAAGCGCGGAATCACGCCGACGACTTCGCCGCCCTTCGACAGCGCGCCATCCGCCAACGCGCCCATCGAGCCCGCGAGGCCGCCGCCGTAGACGATGCTGTGGCCGTTTTCGGCCAGCAGCTCACCGAGATGGAACGCCGCCGCGCGAAAACGCGGATCGGCCTTGTTGCTGGAAGCACAATAGACGCAGATGCGCATGGGCGGGGCGCGGGGCGGTTTATTTCTTCATCGCGCTGAAGAACTCGTCATTCGTCTTGGTGTTCTTCATCTTGTCCAGCATGAACTCCATCGCGGCGAGTTCATCCATCGGGTGCAGCAGTTTGCGCAGGATCCAGATCTTCTGCAGCATGTCCGGTGGAATCAGCAGCTCTTCGCGGCGGGTGCCGGAGCGGTTGATGTTGATGGACGGATACACGCGTTTCTCGGAAATCCGGCGATCAAGGTGCACTTCCATGTTGCCGGTGCCCTTGAACTCTTCGTAGATCACCTCGTCCATCTTGCTGCCGGTGTCGATCAGCGCGGTGGCAAGGATGGTCAGCGAACCGCCCTCCTCGACGTTGCGCGCGGCGCCGAAGAAGCGTTTCGGGCGTTGCAGCGCGTTGGCGTCGACGCCGCCGGTAAGCACTTTTCCCGACGACGGCACCACGGTGTTGTAGGCGCGCGCGAGGCGGGTGATGGAATCGAGCAGGATCACCACGTCGCGTTTGTGTTCGACCAGGCGCTTGGCCCGCTCGATCACCATCTCGGCCACCTGCACGTGGCGCACCGCGGGTTCGTCGAACGTGGATGACACCACTTCGGCCTTGACGCTGCGCTGCATCTCGGTGACTTCTTCCGGACGCTCGTCGATCAGGAGGATGATGAGGTGCACGTCGGGGTGGTTGTGCACCAGCGCCTGCGCGACGTTCTGCAGCATCATGGTCTTGCCGGCCTTGGGCTGGCTGACGATCAAGCCGCGCTGGCCCTTGCCGACCGGCGCGATCAGATCGAGGATGCGGCCGGTGATGTCTTCCGACGAACCGTTGCCGCGTTCCAGATGGAACGCCTTGCGCGGGAACAGCGGCGTGAGGTTCTCGAACAGCAACTTGTTCTTGGACGCTTCCGGCGGATCGCCGTTGATGTCGTCGACCTTCAGCAGCGCGAAGTAGCGCTCGCCTTCCTTCGGGTGCCGCACGCGGCCGGTGATGTAGTCGCCGGTACGCAGGTTGAAGCGGCGGATCTGCGAGGGCGACACGTAGATGTCGTCCGGGCCGGCGAGGTACGACTCGTCGTGCGAGCGCAGGAAGCCGAAGCCGTCCTGCAGGATTTCCAGCACGCCTTCGGCCCAGATGCTGCCGCCGGACTTGGCGTGGGCGCGCAGGATGTTGAAGATCACGTCCTGCTTGCGCGCGCGCGCGACGCCTTCCTGGATGCCGAGCTCTTCGGCCATTTCCAGCAGCTTCACCGAGTTCTTGCGCTTGAGCTCGGTGAGGTTGATCAGGCGGTTGGGATCGCCGGCGTCGCCTTCATCGCCGGAAACGTCGGCGGGCAGGCCGTTGGGATTGCCGCCCTGGCCGTTGCCGCCGCGGGGATGGCGACCACGTCGGCGGCGGCCGCGATCGGGCCGGTTGCCGCGTTGTTGGGATTGGCCTTCGCCGCCTTCGTTGCCGGCGGGGGCGTTGGATTCGGGAGCAGGGGCGGACGCGCGGGCGTCATCGCCCTGTACGGAGTTTTCGGTATCGGACACGGGTAAGCCTCATCGGCGCTTGGGGCGCGGGAGGAAACGGAAGGGAAGAGGGCCGGGCAAAAGCACCACCGGCCGGGATTCAATCTAGCATTGCGAGAGGCCCGCCGACAAGCGGGTACCGCGACGCGGTTCAAGATTTCCGACTGCTCCTGCCTGCGGTGTGGCCGGAGCGGCCGTCGTGGAAAGTCGGGACAGGGATGCCCGTTCCGAGCTTGTGAACGCCGTTGACCTCACCCGCCAGTGCGTTCGGCGGGGCCGCGATCGCGGACGATCGCACTAGATCGCCTTGTCGATCATGCTGGTCAACTGCCCCTTTCCGACGGCGCCGATCTGGGTGGCTTCGACCTTGCCGCTCTTGAACACCATCAGGGTGGGAATCCCGCGGATGCCATAGGTCATCGGCGTCTTCTGGTTCTCGTCGATGTTGATCTTCACGACCTTCAGCCGGCCGGTGTATTCCTTGGCGATATCTTCCAGCATCGGCGCGATCGACTTGCACGGGCCACACCATTCCGCCCAGAAATCCAGCAGGACGGGCGTGTCGGATTGCAGCACCAGGGTTTCGAAATCGGCATCTTTGACGTGGGTGATGTTTTCGCTCATGGCAGTTCGGCAACGGGATCGGAGACGACAAGATGGGGGAGGGGAGCTGGCATTGCAAGCGCGGCGATGCCGGGCGTGCTGCTACAATGGCAACAATTACTTGTGCGCATCGCGCGGGTATGGCTGCACGCAGCCTCCTGAACCCGCGTGGTCGCGGGGCGCCATCGCAATCCAGCGCGGTTCAAGCGCACCTCAACGCGGGTGGCCCTTTCGTACGCCACCCCAAGCGGAAACCCTCGTGGCCGATCAAGTCCTCACCGAAATCTTCTTCGAACAATTCGACCTGCACCCGCACCTGGCCGCCGGCCTCGCCGATTGCGGCTTCACCCGCTGCACGCCGATCCAGGCGCTGACGTTGCCCGTCGCGCTGGCCGGTCGGGACGTGGCGGGCCAGGCCCAGACCGGCACCGGCAAGACCTGCGCGTTCCTGGTGGCGGTGATGAATCGCCTGCTGACCCGCACTGCGATTCCCGAGCGCGGCGACAACGATCCGCGCGCGGTGATCCTTGCGCCGACCCGCGAGCTCGCGATCCAGATCGACAAGGACGCGCGCGCGATCGGCCGCCACACCGGCCTGCGTTTTGCGCTGATCTACGGCGGCGTCGATTACGACAAGCAGCGCCAGCAGCTGCGCGACGGCTGCGACGTGATCATCGCGACGCCGGGCCGCCTGATCGATTACTTCAAGCAGCACGTCTTCAGTTTCCGTGCGGTCGAGGCCACCGTGATCGACGAGGCCGACCGGATGTTCGACCTCGGCTTTATCAAGGACGTGCGTTACCTGCTGCGCAAGATGCCGCCGCGCGAAGAGCGCCAGGGCATGCTGTTCTCGGCGACGCTGTCGTACCGCGTGCTGGAACTCGCCTACGAGCACATGAACCAGCCCGAGAAGCTGAGCGTCGAGACCGAGCACGTCACCGCCGACCGGGTGCGCCAGCAGGTGTACTTCCCCGCCAAGGAAGAAAAAGTCCCGCTGCTGTTGAACCTGCTGGAGCACTGCAATCCGCAACGCAGCATCGTGTTCGTCAATACCCGTGCCGCCGCCGAACGCGTCACCGAGCGCCTGAAGCGCCACGGTTTCCGGGTCGGTGCGCTGTCCGGCGACGTGCCGCAGGCCAAGCGCCAGAAGTTGCTCGAGCGCTTCAAGAAGGGCGAAGCGGACGTTTTGGTCGCAACGGATGTCGCGGCGCGCGGGCTGCACATCCCCGATGTCACCCATGTGTTCAACTACGACCTGCCGCAGGATGGCGAGGACTACGTGCATCGCATCGGCCGCACCGCACGGCTCGGCGCCGAGGGCGACGCGATCAGCTTCGCCTGCGACCTGTACGCGATGAACCTGCCCGACATCGAACGCTACATCGACATGAAGATCCCGGTGCAGGCGATCGAGCCCGCCTGGTTGCACATGCCGCCGGTGCGCGCGACGGCCCATGCCGTCCGTCATGATGCCGCCGACGAAGCCGACGAGATGGTGCAACCGGCGACCACGACCCACGGGGATGCCGGCAAACCGCCGGCCAAGCGCCGGCGGCGTCGACGCAAACCCGGGCTTGCTTCGCCTGCTGCCGGCGCCTGATTGATCTCGTTTTGGCTTGCCGGCTGGGGGCGGGGACTTCGCTTTGGTATCGTCATTCCGGGCCGCCGCTGGCTGCATCGGCGGCGGAACCCGATCGCATTTGCAGGATTGCAAATGCAAACGCCAAAGGCGGCCCGCAGGACAAGCGCCAGGGATGGTGCGAGTCAATGGGTCTCCGTGCATCGAAACCGGTTCCGGGTTCCGTGCTGCGCGTGGCCCCGGAACGACGACACTGTTGCTAGGCTTTTGCAGTCCCGGTGCCGATTCCCGAGCGCCTCTGGTCATTAGCGAGCCATCCGTACCGCCGTGATCCGCTTCGATTCCGTCAGCAAACGCTACCCCGAAGGCCGCGAGGCGTTGATCGACATTTCCTTCGCGGTCGCGGCCGGGGAAATGTTGTTCGTCACCGGCCACTCGGGCGCCGGCAAGACCACGCTGCTGAAACTGATCGCGCTGATCGAGCGGCCCAGCCATGGCACGCTCGAGGTACACGGCCGCAGCCTCGCCCGCATGAAGCATCGCGAGATTCCGCGTCTGCGCCGCGATCTCGGCATGGTGTTCCAGGACCACCGCCTGTTGATGGACCGCAGCGTTGCCGACAACGTCGCGCTGCCGCTGGTGATCGCAGGCGTGCCGCACGAGGAGCGCGGCCAGCGCGTGCGCGGCGCACTGGAAAAAGTCGGGCTCGTCGGGCGCGGCAAGGACGCACCCTCCAGCCTGTCCACCGGCGAGCAGCAGCGGGTCGGCATCGCGCGCGCGATCGTCGCGCGGCCAGCGCTCATCATCGCCGACGAACCCACCGGCAATCTCGATCCGCAGCTCTCGGAAGAAATCATGCAATTGTTCGTGAAGCTGCGCGAAACCGGATGCACCATCCTGATCGCCAGCCACGACCTGCCGCTGCTGAAACGCATGAAGCAGCGTGTGCTGGTGCTGGACCACGGGCATTTGATCGACGACGTGCCGGCGAGCCAGGTCGCATGAACATGCAGGATGCGATGGCCAAACCGGTCCGGCATTCGCGCATGGCGATGTGGCGGCGGCAGCACGCATGGTGCCTGCGCGACAGCTTGCGCCAGTTGGCCCGGCGGCCGTTGGGGACCGCACTGACGATCGCGGTGATGGGATCGGCACTGGCGTTGCCGCTGGCGTTCTACCTGTTGCTGGTGAACGTGCAACATCTCGCGACGGCATTGGGCGATTCGCAATCGGTCAGCGTCTTCCTGAAGCAGAACGTCGACGCAAGGGGCGCCAACGAATTGGCCGGAACCCTGCGCGCGCGTTCCGATGTTGGCGCCGTGACGGTCCGCACGCCGCAACAGGGGCTTGGCGAACTGGCCGCGATGCAGGGCTTCGGCGACGCGATCCGATCGTTGCCGGAAAATCCCCTGCCGTTCGCGCTGCTGGTCGAACCACGGGCTGGAACCGATCGCGTGCAGGTGGCTGCGATGGTGCGGGCGGTCCGCGCGATGCCCGGTGTCGACCTGGTGCAGGACAACGGCCAGTGGCGTGCGCGCCTGGATGCGCTGGTCGCGTTGGGCCGGCGCGTGACCCTGCTGCTCGCAGTGCTGCTGGGCACGGCGGCGGTGCTGGTGATCGGCAACACCGTGCGCCTGGACATCCGCAGCCGTGCCGACGAAATCGCGGTGCAGCAGTTGATCGGCGCCAGCGCGGCGTTCGTGCGCAGGCCGTATCTGTACGAAGGTGCGTGGTACGGCCTGGCCGCCGGCATCGTCGCGGTGCTGCTGGTGTTGTTGCTGGAAGCGGTGCTGGCGGTGCCGGTGCGTGACCTGGTCGCCAGTTACGCGGGCCGACTGCACTTCGGCGGCCTGCCATGGGTTACCCTCGTGATCGCGTTGGCTGTTGCGGTCGCGCTCGGCTGGTGCGGCGCGTGGATTGCCAGCAGCCGGTATCTGGCACGCCTCGGAAACTCTGGATAACCTGCTGCGCTCGGCAGCTTGCGCGCCGGCGGTGCTCGCAATGCTCACGTACTGACGTGTACGCTCCGCTTGCTGCGCTCCGGCGTCGCACAATCTGCCTTCGCTCTCGACGGTTCTTCATAGTTTCCCGACATCTCCGACAATTTGCTTAGCGCCATGAACGACGTCCTTCGCCACATCGCCAGCGACAACCCGCGCGTGATGGTGGTGGACGGCTCGAAGGTCGCGCGTACCTTGATTGCGCGGGTGCTGGAAAAGGACCTGCCCGGCGCGACCGTGATCGCCTGCGCGAGCGGCGGCGAGGCGCAACGGGCGCTCAACGCCGGCGTGGTGGACTTGATGACCACGGCGTTGCGGTTGCCCGACATGGACGGCGGCGTGTTGGCGAAATACGTGCGCGAACACGCACCGCAAGCCTACATGCCGATCGTCGCGGTGTCGGGCGATGTGCAGGAGCGCTTGCAGAACCGCGAAATCGGCGATGCGATCACCGATTACTTCGACAAGGCCGCGGGTTACGCCGCGTTGTCGGATTTCATCCGCGGGTACGTCGCGCCGGTCGAGCATGCCGAGGGCAGGGTCCTGTACGTCGAGGACAGCCGCGTGGTGGCGCTCTCGACCAGCCGCATGCTGCAGCGCTACGGACTCACGGTGCACCTGCTGGGCAGCGCCGAGGAAGCCGTGGAATTCCTCGGCAGCGCGCAGGACCGCGGGGAAATCGGCGTCGACATGGTGCTGACCGACGTCAGCCTGAAAGGCGAAATGTCCGGCGGCGACCTGCTGGAGTGGATCCGCTACGACCGTGGATTGGGCAAAGGCCAGTTGCCGGTGCTGGTGATGACCGGCGACGAAAACCCCGCCAACCAGGCGATGCTGCTGAGGGCCGGCGCCAACGACCTGGTCGAAAAACCGGTCGCGGAACGCTTGCTGATGACGAAGCTGCTGTTTCAGCTTCGTGTCGCACACCGGATGCGCAAGCCGCAGGCATAGTTGCGGGCTTGAAAAAATCGATCCGCGAAGAGCGCGAAAAACGCGAAGGAAAGCGAATATCAAGCGGCCTTTGCTTTTCTTGGCGAACTTTGCGTCCTTTGCGGACAATATGTTGTGATTCATGCGATTGATACGATGACGGACGAACGCCTGAAACTCGAAGCTTCCTGGAAGGCGCGCGTGGGCGATCATTTCGATCGTCCCGAGATGCAGGCACTGAGCGAATTCCTGCGTGCCGAAAAACACGCAGGCAAACGCATCTATCCGCCCGGGCCGGAGATTTTCGCGGCGCTGGATGCGACGCCGTTCGACGCGGTGAAAGTGGTGATCCTGGGCCAGGACCCCTACCACGGTCCCGGCCAGGCGCATGGATTGTGCTTTTCGGTGCGTCCGGGCGTGCCGGTGCCACCGTCGCTCGTGAACATATTCTCCGAAATCGAAAACGATCTTGGTATTGCGCGCCCCGACCATGGCTGCCTCACGCCGTGGGCCCGACGCGGCGTGCTGCTGTTGAACTCGGTGCTGACGGTGCAAGCCGGCATGGCGGGCTCGCACCAGGGCAAGGGCTGGGAAGGCTTCACCGATCGGGTGATCGACGAGTTGAACCGGGGGCGCGAGGGACTGGTGTTCCTGTTGTGGGGCAGTTACGCGCAAGCCAAGGGAAGATTGATCGACACCCGCCGCCACGATGTCCTGAAGGCGCCGCATCCTTCGCCCCTTTCGGCGCACCGCGGTTTTCTCGGCTGTCGGCATTTTTCCAAGGCCAATCAGTATCTTGAGGCAAATGGCCAGGCGCCCGTGGATTGGTCGTTGCCGCCCCGCGCCAGCCTGTCGAAAGGCGACTGAGCTGCTGTACCTGGCAAAGCGCTCCGTGGTCGTTGCCGCCCGGAATGCCTTGCAGGCAGGCAATTGAACAAGCCATCCATGGCCAAGAGCTCTCATGACTTCCGGCGGCTTGCATTTCCTATACTGGCGAGTATAATTTCTCCCATCACCCTCACGGCGAAGTCGGTTCCGGGGCCGGAACCGTACGGGAACCTTCACGAGGGCTTGGCACTCGAACGCTTAGAGTGCCAATACAGACGAGTGGGGTATTGAAATGAGCGAAGCCTTGGTCGCCAACAACCTGCCGATCCCCAACGCAGTCGGCAGCCTCGACGCCTATATTGGTGCGGTCCACCGGATTCCGGTATTGGAAGCCGCGGAAGAACACGAACTCGCGCAGCGCTACCGCGAAGACGAAGACCTCGACGCGGCGCGCAAGCTGGTGATGTCGCACCTGCGGTTCGTGGTGCACGTGGCACGCGGCTATTCGGGCTACGGCCTGCAAATGGGCGACCTGATCCAGGAAGGCAACATCGGCCTGATGAAGGCGGTCAAGCGTTTCGATCCCGACCACGGGGTGCGCCTGGTCAGCTTCGCGGTGCACTGGATCCGCGCCGAAATGCACGAGTTCATCCTGCGCAACTGGCGCATCGTCAAGGTGGCCACCACCAAGGCCCAGCGCAAGCTGTTCTTCAACCTGCGCAAGTCCAAGAAGCGCTTGGGTTGGATGAACATGGAGGAAGTGCGCGAGGTGGCCCGGAATCTCGGCGTGCCCGAAACCACCGTGCTGGAAATGGAATCGCGCCTGTCCGGACGCGACATAGGCTTCGATGCGCCCACCGAGACCGACGACGATGCGCCGCCCGCACCGGTCGCGTACCTCGAAGACCACGGTGCCGATCCGTACCTGCAACTGGCCGATGCCGACCAGGAAGAGCACCAGATCGACACCTTGCAGGGCGCTCTCGCGAAACTGGATGAACGCACCCGCGACATCATCCGCCGCCGCTGGCTGGCCGAAGACAAGGCCACCCTGCAGGATCTTGCCGATGACTACGGCGTGTCGGCCGAACGTATCCGCCAACTCGAGGCGAATGCGATGAAGAAGATGCGCGGAGCGTTTGCAGCGTAATTGTGCGATCGTCCCTGATCGCGGCTTCGTTGGATCGTCGACCAGCATTCTGGCTGTCGAGTTCCGGGAGTCCACCTCGGCCTTCAGAGCCGCCATCCATGGCCAAGAGCTCCGTGGCCTGACTTTTCACAACATCCGCTTCGGACCGGAGGTTTGTCGAAAAGCAAGAGATCAACGGCCGCCCGGCGCGGCCGTTGTTTTTTTCCGGTTCCTGGTCCCGGGTCCCGATACTCAATACAAATCCACCGGATCGACATCGATCGACCAGCGCAGTCCGCGCGGTTGCGGCAGCGCGTGCAAATGCGGCAGCCAGGTGGCGAGGGCTTGTCGCAGCGGCGCGCGTTGCGTGGATTCCAGCAGCAATTGCACGCGATGGCGGCCCGCGCGCAACGGCATCGGTGCGGCGACGGGACCGTGGATGCGGATGCGCGCCGGCTGTGGCTGCAGGCGTTGGATCGATGCCAGCGCACCGCGTGCGGAGGCCATGAACCCGTCCAGCGCGTCGCGTTGCCGGGATTCCGCGCGCAGCAATGCCAGATGCGCGAAAGGCGGCAGTTCCGACGCGAGGCGCTCGCCCAGCAGCAGGGCGGTCGCGGCGGCATGGCCGCCCTTGAGCAGCGTCGCCAGCAGCGGATGATCGGGTTCGTGGGTTTGCAGCCACACCTCGCCGGGCTTGTCGGCGCGGCCGGCGCGCCCCGCGACCTGCACGATCAACTGCGCAAGACGTTCGCCGGCATGGAAGTCGGCACTGTGCAGGCCTTCGTCCACCCCCACGATCGCGACGGTGGTGAGGCTGGGCAGGTCGTGGCCCTTGGCCAGCATTTGCGTGCCGACGAGGATCGCGGGCTTGCCGTCGGCGAGCTTGTCCAGCACTTTCGCGAAGGCGTCGCGCCGACGGGTGCTGTCGCGGTCGACGCGCAACACCGGCACGTTCGGGTAACGCGAAACCAGCGCTTCTTCCAGTCGTTCCGTGCCCTGGCCCTGCGGGATCAGTGCGGAGGCGTGGCAGTTGGGGCACGTCTCGGGCGTGCGTTCGCCGTGTCCGCAGTGATGGCACAGCAACTGGCGGCGGCCGCGATACAGCGTCAACGGTTTTTCGCAGCGCGGACACGCCGCGTGCCAGCCGCAGGCGTGGCACATCAACACCGGCGCGTAGCCGCGGCGGTTCTTGAACACCAGGGCCTGTTCGCCGCGCGCGATGCAGGCGTCCAGCGCATCCAGCAAGGCAGGCGACAAGCCATGCGCGAGTTGCAGGCCACGCAGGTCCAGCACGTGTACCGGCGATGGCGGACGTGCGTGCACGCGCGATCGCAATGTCACGCGCGTGTAGCGTCCCGCGTCGACATTGGCCAGGGTTTCCAGCGAAGGCGTGGCGCTGCCGAGCACGACCGGCACGCCCAGCGATTGCGCGCGCATCAATGCGAAATCGCGTGCGTGGTAGCGGAAACCTTCCTGCTGTTTGTACGAAGCATCGTGTTCCTCGTCCACCACGATCAGCCCGGCTCGCGGCAGCGGCGCGAAAACCGCCGAGCGCGTGCCCAGCACGATCGCGGCGTCGCCCGAACGGGCGTCCAGCCACGCGCGCGCGCGATCCCCTTCGGCGAGATTGGAATGCAGCACGGCGATGCGTGCGTCGAAACGCGCGCGCAAACGCCGCAGCGCCTGTGGCACCAGGCCGATCTCCGGCACCAGCCAGAGCGCCTGTTTGCCGGCGGCGATGGCGCGTTCGGTGAGGCGCAGGTAAATCTCCGTCTTGCCGCTGCCGGTGACGCCCTGCAACAGGCAAGGGCGAAAGCCCTCGCCGGCGGAAAGCAGCGTGGCCAGCGCGTCGGCCTGCTCGTCGGTGAGGATCGGAGTGGCGCCGTCGCGCACGCGGGGCGGATCGCGGGTCGGATGCGTACGTTCGATCAATCCGGCCGACGCCAGCCGGCGTGACGCCGCGCGCCAGCCCGGCAGCAGGCTGTCGAGTTCGTTCGCGGTCCACGTGGTGTCGCCGAGCACGTCCAGCAGTGCCGCCGAAGCGCCGCGTCGCGTGCGGGCATCGCACGCCGTGCGGCCCGCGGGCGTCGCCTGCCAGCATTCCTCGGCGAACTCCGGCGGGGCGCGTCCTTCGCGCAACCCCAGCGGGAGTGCCCCGAACACGACGTCGCCAATCGCTCCGCACCAGTAATCGGCGGCACGTCGCAGGTCGGCGAGCAAGCCGGCATCGAACAGCGGTTCGGCGTCCAGCAACGCCTCGACCGGCTTGAGGCGTTCGATGGCAATGTCCGCTTGCGACGAGGCTTCCAGCACCACGCCGACTTTGCGCGAATGCCCGAACGGCACCCGCACCCGGCAACCAGGTTGCGCGACGCCCGATCCGGGAAGATAGTCGAAAGTCTGCGGCAGCGGCAGCGGCAACGCGACCCGCACGATCATGCTGGTGGCGTCGGGTTGGCGCATCCGGTTCATGACTTGCGGTGACTTATTGTCACGGTTGGCAGGAGTGCTCGGTAAGTCCGTGACGTCTTGACGGTTTTTCTTTTATCCACAATCGCTGTGGATAACGTTGTGGAAGACCGGCGAGCAAGCATCGCGTGGGCTCGCCGGATCGGCCCGCGGCTCGACTTGGCGATAATTTCGCCATCCTGAAAATCAGTATGAAGATCAAATGGATAAACGCCAGGACCGGGTTGGAGTCGGGCGCCGGACATGGCTTCCCCCAAGGCCGGGACCGGCTTTTGCGGCTGTGCACAACGGCCCGGCACAGCCGCGCTCACGCCGATTCCAGCACGCGCCGCGAGGCCTGTACCTGCCGGCCGAATCGGGCCAGCCCCGCCGCGCGCATCCGTGGCGCGTGTTCGCGCAGGTAGGTTTCAAAGGCGGCCCTGTCGCGCAGGCGATAGTGCACGTCCACCCCCCAATGGCCGACGGGTGGTGGCGGGTCGCGACGTTCCAGGATGTCGGCGCCGGTGAATCCGGGCAACGCCAGCATTTCGCGCACGTGGTCATCCAGCCACGCCAGGTATTCCCCGCGCAGCGCGGCCTCCATTTCCAGTTCGACCACGTAGACGATCATGCGCCGGTCAGGCTGAGGAGTGCCACGAACACGAAACCGAATCCGAGCAGGATCGTGTAGCAGAACCCGAGGCTCCAGTATTTCAGGTTGGTCATGAACCAGCCTTGCCGGTAGACGCGCTTCTGCATCAACCACAGGTACACGAAGATCCAGATCCACGCGGCTGTTTCGAGCAGCCTGAAAGGTACCCCGACCCAGTTGGCGTGGGGCGTGATCCATGCGCGCAGCACGCCCAGCATCACCAGCACCAGCACCGACAGCATCAGGAAGGCGTGGCTGTGCATCGCCACGATCAGGTGTTCCATGTACAGCCGCCGCTTGAAAATGTAGAAGATCTTCAGCATCAAGGCGAACACCGGCAGCAGCACGAACAGCACCGTGGGCGCGGCCGCGAACATGCCAAGCGAGAACTTGCGACGGGCGATTTGCTGGTCCGTCCACGAGCCCGAATTCATGGCGTGCAACTGCTGCTGGCCATTGCCGATCAAGTCGTTGAGCCATTCATTGGCGGCGCCGGGCAGCCAGCCGACCTTGAGCGGCTTGGTGTTGCCGTTCCAGAGCACGCTGTCGTTGACGGCGATGTTGCCGTGTGAAAACGGACCGTTGTCCGGTTCGACCGGACCGGGTTTCGAAGTTGCCCCCGGTGCACTGGATGGAGGCGAAATGCCGACCGTCTTGTCGAGGTTGGTAAAGCCGGCGCGTACGCTGAGTTGCGCCGCGAAGAACGCGATGATCGCGAGGAAGAATACGAGACGGAACGGCGTGACGTAGCGCGCGCGCTTGCCCGCGAAATAGTCCAGCGTGAGCTTGCCGGGCCGCAGATACAATGGCAGCAGGGTCTTGAACACCCGCTCGTCGATGTTCAGGATGCTGTCGGCAACATCGGACATCACGCTGCTGAAGTGCCGCACCAGTCCGTGGGTCGGCTGACCGCAGGCGTAGCAATACTTGCCGTACAACGGCGCACCGCAGTTTTCGCAATGCCCCAACGAGGGGTCGGGCGGGGATGCGGCGGTTTCGGCGGGTTGTGTCGTTGTTTCGTGTGACATCGGGTCTTTCCGCAATGCCCCAGATTCTATCCTTGGACCGCGCGCGTTTCGCGCGCGAGATACGCGCGACGGTCAAGCTGGCGCTGCCGCTGATCGCCGGACAGTTGTCCGCGGTCGGCATGAGCGCGGTGGATGTCGCCCTGGCCGGACATTACAACGCGCATACGCTGGCCGCGGTCGCGGTCGGTGCGAACGTGTGGGTGCTGGGCCTGGTGAGCGCGGTCGGCGTGATGATGGCGCTGTCGCCGTCGGTGGCGCAGCTGGATGGTGCCAAGCGGCACGCGCAGATCGGGCCGTTGTTCCGGCAGGCATTGTGGCTGGCGGCGGCGCTGTCGGTGTTGCTGTGGTTCGGTGCGCGCCATGCAGGGCCGCTGTTGCGCCTGATCGGCGTCGATCCGACCTTGACCGACGACGTGCAGGCGTTCCTGCACGCACTGAGCTGGGGCGCGCCCGGCCTGTGCGGCTATTTCGCCTTGCGCGGATTGTGCGAAGGCTCGAGTTGGACACGCCCGACCATGTTGTTCGGCATGTTCGGCCTGGCGGTACTGGTGCCGCTGGACTGGATCATGATCTACGGCAAGTTCGGATTTCCCGCGATGGGCGCGCGTGGCGCCGGCATCGCCAATGCGCTGGCGCTGTGGCTGCAGTTGCTGGCGTTCGTGGCCTATCTGCGGTTCGGCAAGCGTTTCCGCCATCTCGATTTGTTCGCGCGGATGGAACGTCCCGACTGGCACGCGCTCCGGCACCTGCTGTGGATCGGCGTGCCGATGGCGGTGACGCTGCTGATGGAAGCCGGACTGTTCGTGATCTCCGCGCTGCTGATCAGCCGGCTGGGCACCGTCGCGATCGATGGCCACCAGATCGCGATCAACGTGGCGTCGGTGACCTTCATGCTGCCGCTGGGCCTGGCGCTGGCGGTGACGGTGCGGGTCGGCAACGCCGCCGGGCGCGGCGATGCCAGCGCGGTGCGCTATGCGGGCTATACCGGCGTGGCGTTGACGCTGGCGACGCAGGCGGTTTCGGCGGCATTGATGGTGACGATCCCGCACGCGATCGCGCACATCTATTCGGGCGATCCGCGCGTGATCGCGCTGGCCGCGCAGTTGCTGATCCTGGCCGGCATCTTCCAGTTTTCCGACGGCATCCAGGTGGTGTCGAACGGCGCCCTGCGCGGCTTGAAGGATACCCGCATGCCGATGCTGATCACCGCGTTCGCCTACTGGGGCGTGGGCATGCCCACCGGGGCATGGCTGGCGTTTGGCGCGGGATGGGGCGTGCACGGCATGTGGGTGGGCATGATCGCCGGACTGACCGCGGCGGCAGTGCTGTTGTTCGCGCGCTGGATACGGCAGACGCGCGGCGATCATTGGCGGCATCTGGCTGTTGCGCCGGCAGAGGAACTGCCTCCGCCGGCGTGACTCGGGCAGGCCGTTGGGCTAGGCTGAAAACTTCGCATCCCGGGAGCAGGGGACGGCAGGCATGACCAATCCTTCGGGTCGCGGTTTCGCAACGTTCATGCGCGCGCTGGGCCGCGGCATCAATCTCACGCGGCTGGTCATCATCAACGTGGTGTTCTTCGGCCTCCTGTTCCTGGTCCTCGGGCTGGCGTTCCGTGGCGCGCCCAAGGTCGGGCCAGACAGTGTGTTGCTGCTGAAGCCCACCGGCATGCTGGTCGAGCAATACAGCATCGATGCGGCGCAGCGTGCGCTGGCGCGGATGTCCGGCCAGCCGGTGGGGCAGGTGCAGGTGCGCGACCTGGTGGCGGCGATCGATCGCGCCGCGCGCGATCCGCGCATCACGAGAATCCTGCTCGATCCTTCCGACATGCAGTTCGGCGGGATGGGTGCATTGGAAGACGTCGGCACGGCGCTCGACCGTTTCCGCGCGGCCGGCAAGCCGGTGATCGCGTGGGGGACCAACCTCGGCCAGATGCAGTATTTGCTCGCCGCGCACGCCAACGAGGTACTGCTCGATCCCGCGGGTTCGATTTCGATCAGCGGTTTGTCCGATTACCGCAGCTACTACAAGACCTTGCTGGACAAGCTCGGCGTCAGCGCGCACCTGTTCCGGGTCGGCACATTCAAATCGGCAGCCGAGCCCTTCATCCTCGATGCGCCTTCGCAGGCCTCGCTGGAAGCCGACAAATACTGGATGGGTGGCTTGTGGAACACCTGGCTCGACGAGGTCGGCAAACTGCGCCACATCGATGCCGCCGTGCTCGGCCAGCAGGTCGACAACCTGCCCGCGGAAATCCCGTCCGCGCAGGGCGACATTGCGCAGTTGGCATTGAAGTTCCACTGGGTCGACGGCCTTGCCACCCGCGAACAGGTGGTGCAGTTGATGCAGAAGCACGGCGTCGCGACCGACAACGGCACCGGTTTCCGCGCGGTCGATCTGGCGCAGTACCTGCCGCAAACCATCGACCTCGGGGTCGGCAAGCCGCAAATCGCGGTGATCGTGGCCGAGGGAGACATCGTCGCCGGCCGGCAACCCGCCGGCAAGATCGGCGGCGAATCCACCGCCGCGCTGATCCGCGCCGCGCGTGCCGACGACAACGTGCGCGCGATCGTGTTGCGCGTGGACTCGCCCGGCGGCGAAGCCTTCGCGGCCGAACAGATCCGGCGCGAGGTGGTGCTGGCCAGGCAGGCCGGCAAGCCGGTGATCGTGTCGATGGGCGACATGGCCGCCAGCGGCGGCTACTGGATCTCGATGGACGCCAACCGCATCTTCGCCCAGCCCGACACCATCACCGGTTCCATCGGCATCTTCGGCTTGTATTTCACCGCATCCGACGGGCTGGCCAAGCTCGGCATCAACACCGCAGGCCAGGGCACCACCCCGCTTGCGGGCGCGTTCGACTTCCGCCGCCCGCTGGATCCCGCGCTGGGCGCAATGATCCAGAGCAGCGTCGACAAGGGCTATCGCGACTTCGTCGGCAACGTCGCCAAGGCGCGCGGCAAGAGCTTTGCCGACATCGACGCGATCGCGCAGGGCCGCGTGTGGTCAGGCGAACAGGCGCTGCAACGCGGGTTGGTCGACCAGATGGGCGGCCTTGCCGACGCCATCGACTACGCCGCGAAGGACGCGAAACTAGGCAGCCGTTATGCGGTGCGTTATTTCGCGCCGCCGACCAGCGCGTTCCAGAAATTCTTCATGGGCTTCGGCAACAGCGCCTCGGCGCGGATGCTGGCCTGGCTCGGCCTGCATGCGCCGCAATCGTGGCTGCAAGCCGTGCCGCGCCTCGCGCCCGAATTGCAGCTGCTGGAACATGCGCAACCGGGCAAGCCCGTCACGTACGCGTATTGCTTCTGCAGGATCCGCTGACGCGCGAGCTTGGTCATTCCGACGTAAGCCGGGTCCGTCTGCTTCGGCTCTTCGACGTCCGTGTCTGGTTCCGCCATCTCGCCGTAGAGCGGTTTCGTGCGCCTGCGGCGCGCGAGTGACTTTCTGTTTCGGCAGAAAGTCACCAAAGACCATTGCGCCTGCGGCGGTGACCGAACGAACGTCGTGTTCGTTCGGTTCCCCTTGCCACTTGCCGATCGCGCGCCGGCGCGAACTCCTGCATCCCTGCAGTCGGACATGCGCGCCTTTCCCGCACGATCGGCATTGCGGCTGCGGCACCGCCAACGGCGCGTTTGTCGCCCCCCAACGGCCATCCTTGGCCTTGCCCGGAGCGAGAGTTGTCACGTCGCTTCGCCCGTCGCGCGCACACGATGTGCGCCAAGCGGGGCCCCTCGAACACGGCGAGCGGACGACGGAGCAGTCCGAAGGATGGCCGGCAGGATGCCGGCCAGTTCGCCGCAGGCCCATGGATGGGCCGTCGGCGAACCCCGGCGGCTGCGAGCGCACCCGTAGTCCATGGATGGGCGAAGGGCGTGTTCGCGGGGTGGCCTTCTCTTTGGTGACTTTCTCTTGGCCACGCAAGAGAAAGTCACACGCCCGCGCGGGAGGCGGGCGGAAAGAGACATGGATGTCGATTGTACTCAGCGCCGCAAAATCTCGGCGTGCGAAGTATGGCGGCGCCGAAATCGTTTGGCGCACGCCGAGTGCGCAAAGGCGTCAGCCCACGCCCATCCCGTACGGATCATCCTGCGGCAAGTCGGTGCCGGTCGCGCCTTCGGCGAGGCGGATCTTCAGCGCCAATCCATCACGCGAGTCGGCTTTCGTCAGCGCCTCTTCCAGATCGATGGTGCCTTCCTTGTACAGCTTGAACAGCGACTGGTCGAAGGTCTGCATGCCTTCTTCCAGGCTGCGTTCCATCGCCAGCTTGATCTCGTGGACCTCGCCGCGGCGCAGCAGGTCGCGGATATGCGGGGTGTTGATCAGCACCTCGACCGCCGGGCGGCGGCGGCCGTCCTTGCCGACCACCAGGCGCTGCGAAATGATCGCCTTCAGGTTCAGCGCCAGGTTCATCAGGATGTTCTTGTGCGCAGCCTCGGGGAAGAAATTGAGGATGCGTTCGATGGTCTGGTCGGCGTTGTTGGAGTGCAGCGTGGCCAGGCAGATATGGCCGGTTTCCGAGAAGCCGATCGCGGCGTCCATGGTGTCGGTGTCGCGGATCTCGCCGATCAGGATCACGTCCGGCGCTTCGCGCATCGCGTTCTTCAGCGCTTCGTGGTAGCTGTGGGTGTCGAGGCCCACCTCGCGCTGGTTGACGATGGATTTCTTGTGCCGGTGCAGGAACTCGATCGGATCCTCGACCGTGAGGATGTGGCCGGCCGCGTTGCTGTTGCGGTAGTCGATCATCGACGCCAGCGTGGTGGACTTGCCAGAACCCGTGGCGCCCACGACCAGGATCAGGCCGCGCGGTTCCATGATCAGCTTCTTGTAGATCTGCGGCAGCAGCAGCTCCTCGATCGACGGAATGTCGCTCTTGATCGCACGGATCACCAGCGCGACCTCGCCGCGCTGCTTGAACACGTTGACGCGGAAACGGCCGACGTCCTTCACCGCCAGCGCCATGTTGTATTCGAGTTCGCGCTCGAATTTCGGCACCGAGCCCTCGTCCATCAACGAGTAGGCGATCTTCTTGACCATGCCCGACGGCAACGGCGAAGTGCCGAGCGCGGCCAGCCGCCCCTCGATCTTGATGTGCACGGGCGTGCCGGTGGACAGGAACATGTCCGACGCGCCGCGATCCATCATCAATTTGAGGAAATATCCAATGTCCATCATCGATCCCCGGTCAGGAAACACCGCGTGGGTGGCGTTGCAAAGCCCGAATGGTACGCCGACAATGCGGCGAGGCATCCCCGTTTCCTAAGTTTATGACACGCATGCGTCGAAAAATCCATGATTTCGAGCCGATCGTGCTGGTGGCGGCGTGGGCCGCGGTGCTGGCCGGATGCGCCACCGCGCCGCCGCCGATCCAGTTGATGGACCGTGCGCAGTCCGAGATTCGCGCCGCGCGCAACGCCGGGGCCGCGACCACCGCGCCCGAGGTGCTGGCCGAGGCCGAACGCCGGCTGGCCGCCGCGCAGCAATTCAGCGCCAACAACGACAACGGCAAGGCGACCGACAAGGCCAGCGAGGCCGAAGCCGCGGCCGCCACCGCGCGGGCGCGCGCCGAGGCCGCCCGTCTCGATCGCGAAATCCAGCAGCAGACCGCGGTCAATGCCGGTCTGCAGGCCGACCTCGAACGCCGCCAGGCCGCGGCTGCGGCCGCCCAACAGGCGGTTTCGGCGATGCCTGCGCCGGCTTCCTCGGGCGGGCAACCCGCCGCGGGTTCCTCCGCACCGGGCAACGCGCCCGTGGATCTGCCGGCGATCCAGCTGGGCCAGCCTGCACCGGGTTCCTCCACCGGCAATCCCGCGCCGCCGAGTACCAGCGGTCAACCCGACCCGGGGGTGAACCCATGAAGCGCGCGATCCTCACCGCCGCGTTGACGGGCGCGTTGATCATCGGCTTCGCCGCACCGCAGGCGCATGCCGCATCCAAGGATGCCGACGTCGCCCGGCTGTCCGCCCAGCTCGAACAGTTGGGCGCCGACCCCGTGCTCGGCCAGTATGCGATCGCCCAGCAGACACTCGCGCGCAACGCAATCGGCGACCTGCAGAACGCCGGCCGCAGCGCGCGTGAACATGCGCTGTTCATGGCCGAGCAACGGGTCGAGTTGGCCAGGGCGTCGGCACAGGCGGATGCCGATCGCGCCAGGCTCGACCAGCTGCAACGCGAGCACGACCAGATCATGCTGGAGGCCAGCCAGGCCGATGCCGCGGCCGCGCGCGCCGAACTCGCGCGCCAGCGCTTGCAGTACGAAGCCGCCGTGCAACAGGCGCAGATGCTGCAGGAGCAAGGCGCGCAGTCTGCCCAGCAAGCCCAGCAGGCGCAGGCCGAAGCGGCGCAAGCCAAAAAACTCGCCGCGGCGCAGGCACGCGCAGCGGCGTTGGCGCGCAAGGAAGCCCGTCTCGCCGAGGCTGCCACGCAGGCCCTGCAGGGTGGCGGCAGCGGTGCGCCGACGACGGGTCGCGCTGCCAGCATGCACTTGTCGTCGGCTTCGTTCAGCGGCGGCTCGGACAACCTGACCGCTTCCGGGCGCCGCCGCATCGGGGATTTCGCGCGCGCCCACGCCAGCCAGCGCATCGTGGTCGAACCGCGCGGCGCCGCCGATTCGCGCGTGCTCGCGGGCCGTCGCGCCGTGGCCGTGCGTGCCGCGCTGGAAGCGGCCGGCGCGACCACGGTGTCGATCCGCTCGGTGGCCAGCGCCAGCAAGGGTGCGGAGGTTGAAATCCGCGCGGAGAAGTAGGGCGCTGTGTCAGGAAATCCTTTCCATTCAACGATATAGACAGCAGCTCTGGCTGACGCGTGCTCCCCATGGAAAGCGGTTGCCAAGCCCCGTGGGACGGAGTAGGGTCCACATTGAGGCTGGCCCCTTGCCGGCCCCGAGGCGCCATCGCATGAATCCCGCATTGTTTCCGATTCCACGCTCCGCTGCTGCGGCGCGTGGATGTGGTTTCGTGCGCGCCGCAATCCATCAAGCGTCGTCCACGCAAGAGGAGGCTGCTCCATGTTCGAACACCAGCAGAAGGATCACATAGACGCCGTGATGAAGGCGAATCCGGAATTCCGCCGCCTTTATCATCATCACCAGGAGCTCGACAGCAAGGTTCGCGACGCGGAACTCGGCGTACTACCCATGCACGATGCCCAGTTGCACGGCATGAAGAAGGAAAAACTCCTGCTCAAGGACCGCCTCACCCGAATGTGGAGCGAAATCGGCAACGCGTGACGCGTTGCGACAACCCAAGAATCTCCGCCGGCCCGCCTAGTGCGGGCCGGTTTGCATCCGGGGCTTTGAAGTCTGCGCGGTCGCGGCGACAATCGCACCGTCATGCCGCTTTCCACGTCCGTCATCCTGTGCACCTACAACGGCGCTCGTTTTCTACGCGCTCAGTGGGATAGCCTGCTTGCGCAGGCGCGCTTGCCGGATGAAATCGTCGTTCGCGACGACGCGTCCACCGATGCCACGTACGCGACGCTCGAGGGTCTGGCGTGCGAGGCCGAGGCTTTCGGGGTTCGGGTTCACTTGACTCGCAACGCGAGCAATCTCGGCTATGTCGCGAATTTCGGGGCGGCGCTTGTTGATGCATCGGGCGATGTAGTATTCCTGTGCGATCAGGACGACACGTGGCACCCCGACAAACTCGTGATGCTGGCCAGCGAGTTCGAGCGTCGCACCGAGCTGCTGCTGCTTTGCACGGACGCTTGCCGGATCAATATCGCTGGCGCGGGTTTGCGGCATTCGCTGTTCGAGGTATTGAGGGTTTCACGTTCCGAACTGCAGCGCATGCACACTGGGCGAGGCTTTGACGTCCTGCTGCGCCGCAGCCTCGCGACCGGCGCGACCATTGCGCTGCGTCGCAGACTGCTGGCGGATGCACTGCCGATCCCGGCCGGATGGGTGCACGACGAATGGCTGGCCATCATCGCCGCCGCGCTGGGTGGTTTCGATGGCGTCGAGCGGCGGCTGATCGATTACCGGCAACATGCAGGCAACCAGATCGGCATGCCAGACCGCGATCTCGCCACGAAATGGCGGGATCTGGTGAAGCCGCGTGCGACGATGATCGACATGTTGATTGCACGCGACACCGTTTTGCAGGAACGCCTGCGGGCCCTCGGTGCGCGGGTACCCGATGCGAGTCGCGAGCGGGTGGCCGAGAAGCTTGGTCATTTGCGCGCGCGTCAGGCCTTGCGCGGCGCGCCATGGGCGCGGGCAGGAAGCGTGTTGCGGGAGATGGCATGCGGTCGCTATCAGCGCTATGCGTCTGGCTGGCGTTCGGCCTTCCGCGACCTTGTGCGAAGGGGTGCATAACCGGTCTCCGGTATCATGTGAAACTCTTGGCTCGGATCGGTCTGCACCGAGCCCCATACAAACCATCGGCCTGGTCCCGGGTTCCCATGATCGTCGACAGCGTCCTCGAACTGATCGGCCACACGCCGATGCTGCGCGTGCGTCGGCTCGATGCCGGTCCGTGCGAGCTGTTCCTGAAGCTGGAATCGGCCAACCCCGGCGGTTCGGTCAAGGACCGCATCGGCCTGTCGATGATCGAGGGCGCCGAGAAGGCCGGAAAGATCAGACCGGGCGCCACGCTGGTCGAGGGCACCGCCGGCAACACCGGCCTCGGTCTCGCACTGGTCGCGCAAGCCAAGGGATACAAGCTGATCCTGGTCGTGCCCGACAAGATGAGCCGCGAGAAGATCTTCAACCTCAAGGCAATGGGCGCGGAAGTGGTGCTAACGCGCTCCGACGTCGCCAAGGGTCATCCCGAGTATTACCAGGACCTCGCCGCCAGTATCGCGGAGAAGACATCGGGCGCGTACTTCATCAACCAGTTCGGCAATCCCGACAATCCGGCTGCGCACGAAGCCAGCACCGGCCCGGAGATACTCGAACAGATGGGTGGGCGCGTCGATGCCGTGGTGGTGGGGTGCGGCTCGTCGGGCACGCTGGCCGGGTTGTCGCATTTCTTCGCGAAGGCGTCGCCCGATACCGAATTCATCCTCGCCGACCCGGTGGGTTCGGTACTGGCCCAGTACATCAACGAAGGCACGCTGTCGAAGAAGACCGCATCGTGGATGGTCGAAGGCATCGGCGAGGATTTCCTGCCGTCCATCAGCGATTTCTCGCGCGTCAAGAAGGCGTACTCGATCAGCGACAAGGAAAGTTTCCTCACCGCGCGCGAACTCCTGAAACAGGAAGGCGTGCTCGGCGGCTCGTCCACCGGCACCTTGCTGGCCACGGCGTTGCGCTACTGCCGCGAGCAGACCGAACCGAAACGCGTGGTGACACTGGTGTGCGACACCGGCAACAAATACCTGTCCAAGCTCTACAACGATTACTGGATGCTGGACAACGGCTTCCTCGATCGGCAGCCCACCAATGACCTGCGCGACCTGATCATGCGTCCCTATGCGCAGCGCGACACCGTGGTCGCGGCGCCCGGCGATTTGCTGGTGACGGCCTACAACCGCATGAAGCTGTACGACGTCTCGCAACTTCCGGTGATGGATGGCGAGAAGATCGTCGGGATACTGGATGAATCGGATTTGCTGCTGCACGTGTACGGCGACGAGAAGAAATTCCTCGATTCCGTCGCGACCGCGATGATCACCACCCTGCAGCTGCTCGACGTCAAGGCGCCGATCGAAGACCTGCTCCCGATCTTCGAACACGGCCGCGTCGCGATCGTGATGGACGGCGAGAAGTTCCTCGGCCTCATCACCCGCATCGATCTGCTGAACTACCTGCGCAGACGCGTGGCGTGAGTACACCAGACCGGCATGGATCAATGTCACCCATGCACACGCCTCGTCCTGCCGTCGAACGAGAATGCGGCGTGCCCGGAACCAACCTCACGCCACGGAGCCACCGATGACTGACCTCAAGGCAACGCCTGAAGACGTGCGTTACGCATACCGTTTGTTGCTTGGTCGTGAGCCCGATGAAACGGGATTGCAGCATTATCAAGCCTGGGTTGAATCCGGCGACAGAGATCCTTCAGCGCTGGCGCAAACGATCTTGGAATCGGCGGAGTATCAGGCTAAGCATCAGCGTCATGCAGGAATCGAAGTGACTAAGCGATCAGAGATGGATCGTCTGCCTTTGCACTCTCAGGCATGCTCACAGGAACAGCTTGAATCTCCAGAGTTCCGCCACTGGGCCGCCAGCATGCACGAAACGCCTGGTCGCTTGCATCGCAAATTGTGGGAATTCTGTTTCATCGCTCAGGCATTGCATGAGCGAAGTCTGTTGAGGGGAGGGTGTCGGGGTCTCGGCTTCGCGGTAGGCAACGAGCCGCTCCCGGCATTGTTTGCAAGTCTGGGATGCTCGATTCTTGCCACCGATCTTGGTGCGGATGCCAGCGACGCTACGAGTTGGATCAACAGCAACCAGCATGCCGACAGCGTTGCCCAACTCAATGCGAGAGGGCTGTGCGATCCAGATGTTTTCGCGGCGAATGTTCGATTCGGAGAAGTGGACATGCGCATCATTCCGGGCAATCTGCGTGGTTTCGACTTCCTGTGGTCGTCGTGTGCGCTCGAGCATCTCGGGACACTGCAGCTGGGCATGGACTTTGTGTGGAAAGCGATGGCATGTCTGCAGCCAGGCGGCGTCGCTGTGCATACCACCGAATTCAACTGCGATTCGAATGATGCGACCATCGAAACCGGCAGCGGCGTGATCTATCGCCGCAGGGATCTGGAAGCGCTCGTTGCTCGTTTGCGCGAAGCGGGTCACGAGGTTGAGCCACTGGATTTTTACTTGGGTGAAAGCGATGCGGACCGGTATGTAGACGAACCGCCGTATCAGGAAATGCCGCACCTCAAGCTAAGATTGGGGCCGTTCGCTTCGACCTCATTCGGATTGATCGTGAGAAAGGGTGGTACTCCTGAATCCGTCAACACATGATTGGCGCTCACGCTGGACGGAATTGAAGACATGAAGCACAGGAAGACTTTGCCATTATCCCTCGCCACCCGCGCGATCCACGCCGGCCAGTCGCCCGACCCCTCGACCGGCGCGGTGATGACGCCGATCTACCAGACCTCGACCTACGTGCAGGCCAGCCCAGGTGTGCACAAGGGCTTCGAATATTCGCGCACGCAGAACCCCACGCGGTTCGCGTGGGAACGCTGCGTCGCTGATCTCGAGGGCGGGGTTGCCGGCTTCGCATTCGCCTCAGGCATGGCGACGACGGCCACCGTGCTGGAACTGCTCGACTCCGGCAGCCACGTGATCGCGATGGACGACCTTTACGGCGGAAGCTACCGCTTGTTCGAGCGCGTGCGCCGGCGCAGCGCGGGGCTGGATTTCAGTTTCATCGATTTGAACGACGCGGCCGCGCTGAAAGGCGCATTGAAGCCCAACACGCGGATGATCTGGGCAGAGACGCCGACCAATCCCATGTTGAAACTGGTCGATCTAGCGAAAGTGGCGAAATTTGCCAAGCAGCACGGGCTGCTGCTGGCGGTCGACAACACTTTCTGTTCGCCGATGGTGCAACGCCCCTTGGAATTCGGCGCCGACATCGTGGTGCATTCGGCCACCAAGTATTTGAACGGGCACTCCGACATGGTGGGTGGCGTCGCGGTCGTTTCGACGAAGGAACTGACCGAACGCATGGCCTTCCTGCAGAACTCGGTGGGCGCCGTCGCTGGCCCGTTCGATGCATTCCTCGCGCTACGCGGCGTGAAGACACTGGCTTTGCGCATGCAGGCGCATTGCGCGGGCGCGCTGGAACTCGCGAAGTGGCTGGAAAAACACCCCGCCGTCGAGCGCGTCATCTATCCGGGGCTGAAGTCGCACCCGCAGCATGCGCTGGCGAGCAGACAGATGACGGGCGGTGGCGGCATCGTCACCATCGAAGTGAAAGGCGGCCTGAAGAAGGCGCGACGCATGCTGGAACGCTGCCAGCTGTTCTCGTTGGCGGAATCCCTGGGCGGCGTCGAGAGCCTGATCGAACATCCCGCCATCATGACCCACGCCTCGGTGCCACCCGCCAACCGCAAGCGACTCGGCATCAGCGATGGTTTGATCCGCCTTTCGGTGGGTGTTGAGGATGTACGCGATCTGCACGACGAATTGCAACGGGCGTTGGCCTGAATCCTTGGCGACGGGATGCCAAAACCGGGGACAGCAACTTCGGGCTTGCCGAATCGATCGACACGCTTTCCGTTTTCGCTTCGGAGAGTGATGTGAAGGGCGCGCTGGTTGGAATGCGAAATCGCGCGTGCGCACTGCTTCTGCGCTTTTTTGCTTGGGCCAGCAGGCGCAGCGGATTGCGAAGCTCGTACGCACGCATTCCGTTCGGCTGGCGCCTCGCGATCCGCCGGTACCTGCATGACGTCGCAAGGGTTCCCATGCCGCCGGTGCCGTTCGGAGATGCCTCAAGGCGCATCCGTGCGAGCAAGCACTTGACTTTTCCGGAAGTGAGTTCTGGCGTCAATCTGCTGGGTTATGCGCGCGGCGAGTTTGGCGTCGCCGAGAACTTACGCTCCTATGCCCGTGCCTTGGCACAGGCAGCGTATCCGTTCCTGATTTTCGATCTGGACGTGGGGGAGATCAGCCGCCAGCAGGATCGCTCGATGGAGCCGTACTTTTCGAATACATTGCGCTATCGGTCCAATGTTTTCTTCATCAACCCCGAACAGATGCAGATTGCGCGCGCCGTGCTGGGGCGGCCCGTGTTTTCCGGCCGGTACAACGTCGGTTTCTGGGCATGGGAGCTGGCGAGATATCCGCGTGTCTGGTACGGGGCGTTCGAGCAGGTGGATGAGATATGGGTAAACTCGGAATTCGTTCGTGATGCAATTGGATTGGCTACCGACAAACCGGTTCTGCGCATGCCGACACCGATCGAGTTCAAACCGCCGCACGGAATGGATCGCGCGCACTTCGGTTTGCTCCCAGGCGATTTCGTTTTTTTGTTCAGTTTCGACTTCAACAGTTTTGTGTCACGCAAGAATCCCGAAGCGGTCATCGCCGCCTTCAGGCAGGCTTTCGGTGACGGCGTACAGGGCGTGCGCATGTTGGTGAAGTCCACGAACGGCGGACAATTCCCCGTCAAGTTGGCTGCCATTCGCGACAAGGTTGGCGGTGATCCGCGGATCGAGGTACGCGACGGATTCTTGTCTCGCGAGGAGATGTTTGGTCTCCAAAATTGCGCAGACTGCTACATTTCCCTTCATCGCGCCGAGGGTTTTGGCCTCGGAATGGCCGAGTGCATGTATCTCGGCAAACCCGTGATCGCGACCGGATATTCGGGCAATCTTGATTTCATGGATCACGAGAACAGCCTGTTGGTGGATTACACGCTGATCCCACTTCGCGATGGTGAGTATGCTCACTGGCAGAGGCAGTTCTGGGCGGATCCTGACGTGGCACAAGCCGCGAGGTTCATGCGCCAAGTGTTTGATGACAGGGATCTGGCGCGCCGGATCGGCGCCACTGCAGCTGTCGGCATCCGTTGCACCCATTCGAATGCCGTATGCGGTGCCGCAATGGTCGAGCGTCTGCGGGCAATCGAAGGGCGTCAATCGCTCGCGCAAGATACCGCGGTGTGAGATCGCGGGATTCCTGGGCATCGGCAACCATGCTCCGCACGCACTCTCCAGCCTGATGCGAGCGGCAGATGCTTGCCGTGTTCATGTAGGCTCCACGATAATGCGCGGTTTCGACAAGACGGGGTAGGCCGTTCGGCTTCGCTTTTCCCGTGGCACGGCAGGAGCCGTGAATCGATGAAGTTGATGCTGATCGCCGTCTGGCATTACCGCCACTTCATCCTGACCTCGATCAGGAACGACCTGCGCACCCGCTTCGCGCGCAGCAAACTGGGTGCGACTTGGGCCATCCTGCAACCCTTGACGCAGGGTGCCATCTACGCGTTGGTGCTGGGGCAGATCCTGGGCAGCCGCCTGCCTGATACCAACAACAAATATGCCTATGTGGTCTATCTGCTGGGCGGTCTGTTGGGCTGGACGCTGTTTGCCGAACTGATCACGCGCTGCCTCACGATCTTCGTGGACAACGCCAGCCTGCTGAAGAAGATGGTGTTCCCGCGCATCTGCCTGCCGCTGATCGTCTCGGGATCGTGCCTGCTGAACAACCTGTTCTTGCTGGCGGCGACCCTCTTCATTTTCATGCTCGTCGGCAATTATCCGACTTGGATGTGGTTGTGGTTGCCGGTTTTGATAGCCATCACGCTGTTGTTCGGGTTGGCTCTGGGCCTGATCCTCGGTGTGCTGAACGTGTTCGTGCGCGACGTGGCGCAGGTAACGAACGTGGTCATGCAGTTGTGGTTCTGGCTGACACCGATCGTCTATGCCATCAGCATCCTGCCCGGCCATTTCGCGCCGGTGTTGAGGCTAAACCCGATGTACGCGATCTGCTCGTCGTACCAGCAGGTACTGCTGTGGGGACACCTGCCGCACTTGAAGACGCTGGGCGCGATCGTGGTGTTGTCGCTGGTGTTGTTGACGGTCGGAATGCTTCTGTTCCGGCGCGCCTCGCCCGACATGGTGGACGTGCTGTGAGCGCCCCGGTGCTGCAGGTGGAAGGACTTGGCAAGGCCTTCCGCGAATACCGGGCGGAATGGCGTCGGGTGCTGACGTGGTTCGGCATTGCATCGAAGGCCACGAGCGAAGTGTGGGTGCTGCGCAACATCGGGTTCCAGGTGAACGCCGGCGAGAGCGTGGGCATCGTGGGGCAGAACGGCGCCGGCAAGAGTACGCTCCTGAAGCTCGTGACTGGCACGCTGCGTCCCACCGAAGGCTCGATCGCCGTCAGCGGGCGCATCGCCGCGATCCTCGAACTCGGCATGGGCTTCAATGCCGACTTGACCGGCCGTGAGAACGCCCGCTACACCGCGGGCTTAATGGGGATGAGCCCCGACCAGATCGATGCGATCATTCCGGAGGCGGAGGCATTCGCCGAGATCGGCGAGTATTTCGACCAGCCGTTGCGCACCTATTCCAGCGGCATGCAGATGCGAGTCGCGTTCAGCGTGGTGACTGCGGTGCGTCCGGAGATCCTCATCGTCGATGAGGCGTTGTCGGTGGGCGACGCGTATTTCTCGCACAAGAGCATGGCGCGCATACGGCGATTCCGCGAGGAGGGTACCACGCTGCTGTTCGTTTCGCACGATCCGGGCGCCGTCCAGTCCCTGTGTGATCGCGCGATCCTGCTCGATCACGGGCGGCTGCTGCTGGATGGCGAGCCAAGCCAGGTGATGGATTACTACAACGCGCTGATCGCCGAGCGGGAGAACGCAACCGTCGAGGTGCGGCAGCTCGGCGGTGGAACGCAGACCATTTCGGGTACCCGCGAGGCCGTGGTCGAATCGATCGGACTGTTCAACGCGGCAGGCGAGCCGGTGGAATTCGTCAACGTCGGAGAAGCGGCTGAAATGCGCGCGCGGATTGCCGTCCAAGACGACATTCCGCGACTGGTGTTCGGCTACATGATCAAGGATCGACTGGGTCAGCCGGTGTTCGGAACCAATACGCACCACACCGGGCAATCACTGGAAGGTGTGCGAAAGGGTGCGGTGGTGGAATACCGGGTGGCTTTTCCCATGAACTTCGGCCCGGGCAGCTATTCGGTATCCACGGCCTTGTGCAGCACCGATACCCATCTGGTCAACAATTACGAGTGGCGCGATCTCGCCTTGGTATTCACCGTTGCCAACCAAGACCGCGACCATTTCGTCGGCAGCGCGTGGGTCCCTCCCGTGATCGAGGTGCTGGTGTCATGACGTCGCGCCGCTTCTCATCCGTCTGCGCAGGTTTCTGCCCAGACGGATGCTTTGCGAGGACGCCGGGGCGCGCGATCGGACAAATCGCGCCGCATGAGACTTTGCGCTGGATGTACGCGGGCTGATTGCTGCAGAGGTGCCGCTAGGTCCTTCCATACACATCTTCCAGCCGCACGATATCATCTTCGCCCAGATAGCTACCGGACTGCACCTCAATCAACTCCAGCGGTACTTTGCCGGGGTTGCGCAAGCGATGCACGGCGCCCAATGGAAGAAACGTGCTTTCGTTTTCCGCCACCATGAACACTTCCTCGTTGCGAGTGACTTCAGCGGTGCCGGATACGATGACCCAGTGTTCGGCGCGGTGATGGTGCTTTTGCAGGCTCAGTGCGGCGCCGGGTTTCACCGTGATGCGCTTGACCTGGAAGCGATCGCCCATGTCGATGGAGTCGTAGCTCCCCCATGGGCGATAAACCTTGCGATGGAACAGGTGCTCCTGACGCCCGTCCGATTTGATCCGGTCGACGAGCCTCTTGACTTCCTGCACGCGCACACGCGGCGCGACCAGCACGGCATCCGGGGTATCCACGATCACGATATCTTCGAGGCCCAGAGCGGCCACCAGCCTCCGATCGGTGCCGCGCACGAAACAGTTGCGGCTGTCGATGGCGATCACATCGCCTTCCAGCCGATTGCCGTCGCCGTCCCGTGTGGATGCCGCCCACAGCGCATCCCATGAACCGATGTCGCTCCACCCGCAGCTCACCGGCACCACCGCCGCGCGCGTGGTCTTTTCCATCACCGCGTAGTCGATCGAATTGTCGGGCGAGGCCTCAAAGGCTTGCTTGTCGATCCGCACGAAATCGAGGTCGGCCTTGGCCGCTTCGAATGCCTTTTTGCTGGCCGCGTATATTGCGGGCGCGTGTTGTTGCAGTTCATCCAGGTAACGTTGTGCCTTGAACAAGAACATGCCCGAATTCCATTCGTAGTCGCCTGCTTCGACGTACTGTTTTGCCGTATCCGCATCGGGCTTCTCGACGAAGCGCTCCACCCGGAACGCCCCCGCGCCCGTCGCTTCCGCGCGTTTGATGTAACCGAAGCCGGTTTCCGGCGCTTCCGGACGGATGCCGAACGTGACCAGCCAGCCTTGTTCCGCCAAGGGCAAGGCCTTGCCGACGGCATCGGCAAAGCTGGCCGTGTCTCCGATCAAGTGGTCGGCGGGCAGCACCAGCAGCGTTGGATCCTTGTCCATTGCCAATGCCCGCAAGGCCGCCAGCGCGATGGCCGGCGCCGTGTTGCGCGGCATGGGTTCCAGCAGGATCGAAGCGCCTTCCACTTTGAGTCCCCGCAGTTGTTCGGCGACCAGGAATCGATGTTCCTCGCTGCACACGATGATCGGTGCAGCGACCTCCTCAAGCTCGCGGGTGCGTGCAACGGTCTGCTGGAACAGCGTGGAGTCGCCGCTCAAGGCCAGGAATTGCTTGGGCAGGTTCTTGCGCGAAAGCGGCCACAGGCGCGTTCCGCTGCCGCCGCTGAGGATTACCGGGGAGAGCATCGAATTTTTCCAGGATCGGAGGCGCGATAATCTAGCATGCTCGTCGCGTTGGCGAGTCGGCTACCGGCGTCCGGATGTTCCTTTGGAGCGGGCAAATCAGGCTGCATGGGGCCGCCACTTATCGTGGATAATGGCCCGCGTAGTCTGCATGGTGAAACGAGGTTCATGTTGTTCCAGCAAGCTCTCGCGCAGCCATCCATGATCGAACCCTTCACGTCGCGTGCGCGCGTGTGACCTGCTGCATCGTGGCCATTTCGCGGGGTCCGTATTCGGCCACATCTCCCAAATTGCACCGGCCGGTACGGGAACTGCTTGGGCCATGCCGACCGGCTTCCGCTCGAAACCTACAACCATGAACACGGAAAACTTCATCAGCTACGCCCAAAACGGTGAAGACATCATGCTTCACCGTGCATTCAAGGATATCCAGAGGGGCTTTTACATCGACGTGGGCGCCCAGGATCCTGTCGTGGATTCGGTGACCAAGGCTTTCTACGAGCGCGGATGGCGGGGTATCAACATCGAGCCCGTTGCACACTGGTACAAGCGTCTGGTCGCGGATCGTCCGCATGACATCAATTTGCAGGTTGCGGCCTCAGATAGCGCGGGTAGTCTCCGGTTGTTCGAAGTGGAGGGAACGGGCCTGTCGACCTGCAACGCCGAATTCGCGCGCCGTCATCGCGAACAGGGGTTGCTGGTCACGGACCACACCGTCGCTTGCGTGACACTCGACGGGATTTGCTCGGAGCATCAGATAGACCTCGTCCATTTTCTCAAGATGGATTGCGAGGGTGCGGAACTGCAGGCCTTGAGGGGGATGTCGTTCACGAAAATCAGGCCGTGGGTGGTACTCGTCGAAGCCACCGAACCCAACAGTACCGAACCGACGTGGCAGGAATGGGAACCCATTCTGACCGGCAAGGAATACGTGCACGTCTACTCTGATGGCCTGAACAGGTTTTACATCGCCCGCGAACACGTGGAATTGCAGCGGTCGTTTGAAACCCCGCCCAATGCGCTGGATGGGGCCGTGCGCGAGATCGACGTACGTCGTGAGAAGCACATAGCCCGTTTGACTGCCGAACTCGAGCAATCGCGTTCAGCGGAGCGCGCAGGGCGGCTTCAGAGCGAGCGCGACGAATTGCGGATGGTCCTGGCCACGCGCGATGCGCACATCACGAATGTGGAAGGTGAGCGCGACGAGTTGCGGATGGTCCTGGCCACGCGCGATGCACACATCACGAACGTGGAAAGTGAGCGCGACCTTTTGCGCACCGCTATCGCCGAGCAGGATGCGCAGATCGAGGGTATCAAGGCGCAACATCTCCTCCTGCGAACGCAAGCCGGCCGGCGAGAAGCCGAGCTGGCCACGCTTAGGGCATCCGGCGAGCAGCTGCAAGGCATGCTTTGGGCATCCGATCAGGCTTTGCAAGACACGCGGCGCGCCCGGGAGGAGGAACGTGCGCGCGCCGAGCTGAAACTCGCCGGAGCAAATGATCTGTGCCGGCAATGGGAGGCCGAAGTCGGCAGCATGCACGCGAGCCGTTCGTGGCGCATCACGGCTCCGCTCAGGACGGCCGGGAATGCTACCCGGCGGCTGAAACGGGTTATCCTGCGCGCGGCTTTCATCGTGTTCAGGCCATTGGCGCGTCTTGCCAAGCCAGTCTTGCGCGGCGCGGCCAAGTCACGCCTCGCCCGTTCCGCCGTGACGGGATCGCTCGGCAAGCACTCGCGTTTCACCGAAACTGCACGTCTGTTCCTGTTTGGAGCGCCGTCGGCCGAAACGCAGGTGTCCCCGCGCAACCACGGTGACTTGCGAGCCGACGCAGGCCATACTTCGGGCGATCAGGAAAAGCGGGAAGGATCGCCCGGGATGACAGACTCTCTGGATGCGCTTTCGGAACGCGGGCGCAAGGCGAAACAGTTGCTCGAAGAGATACGATTGGGTGGATCCGAAGGGGACAAGGATGCGCATCGTTCTTGATTTGCAAGCGTGCCAGACCAGTGGCAGCCGCTTCCGCGGGATCGGACGTTCAACCTGGGCATTTACGCGCGCGATGTTGAAGCGCGGCAGCCGGCATGAATTCCGGGTCATGCTCAATGGCGCGTTTCCCGACTCGCTCCCGGACCTGCGCCGGGAACTGCGGGATCTGGTCCCGCCGTCCCGCATCCACGAATGGGAAGTGCCGGGACCAACCGCTGCCGCCGACCCCGCGAATGCGTGGCGTTCTTGCAGCGGGGAAGTGCTTCGCGAGGCGTTCGTCGATTCGCTGCAACCCGACTGGTTGCACATGGGCAGCCTGTTCGAAGGGTTTGGCGATGACGCCATTGCGTCGGTCCCCGTGGACGCAGCGGCTGCTCCGGTCGCGATCACGCTGCATGACCTGATTCCGTGGCTGTACCCGGAAATCTATCTTCCGTCGCCGCAAGCCAAAGCCTGGTATGCGCGCAGGCTCGATTCGCTGAAACGCGCACGCCTGCTGTTCGCGGTCTCCGCGCACACGCGGCGAGAGGCCATCGATCAGCTCGATTTGCAGCCCAGCCGCATCGTGAATGTTTCTTCCTCCGTGGATGCGGGATTCGTACGTTTGTCCGTTTGCGGACCGGCACAGGATGCCGTGCGCACAGCCGCGGGTATTGTGCGTCCGTTCGTGATGTACACGGGCGGGGTTGATCGCCACAAGAACGTGGAAGGCCTGGTCCGCGCGTTTGCCGGCTTGCCTGTTGCATGCCGGACCGCGCACCAGTTGGTGCTGGTCGGAAAGGCGTCGGATGCCGATCGCGAGCGGCTGGTCAGGCTGGCGCGGCAGGCGGGCTTGCGGGACGGCGACCTGGTGTTGACGGGGTTTGTCAGCGACGAGGATTTGGTGGCGTTGTACAACCTGTGCAAGTTGTTCGTGTTTCCGTCGTGGCATGAAGGATTCGGATTGCCGGCGCTGGAAGCGATGGCTTGCGGGGCGCCGGTGATCGCGTCGAACACGTCGAGTTTGCCGGAGGTGGTGGGGCGGAGCGACGCGCTGTTCGATCCGCATGACGAGGAGGCGATGGCTGGGTTGATGAGCCGGGTGCTGGAGGACGCGGGGTTCCGGCGTTCATTGTCGGAGCGTGGATTGGAGCGGGCGAAGCAGTTTTCGTGGGACGAGAGTGCGCGGCGCGCACTGGAGGCGATGGAGGCGGTGCATGAAGAACGGTCTGCAAGGAGGCTTGAGTCGATGCATGCACCAAGGCCGGCGGACTCTGCCCGGGCAAGCGAGGAATTGAACCGTGCGCATCGTTCTTGACCTGCAGGCCTGCCAGACTGGCAGCAGCCGCCAGCGCGGAATAGGGCGTTATTCCTGGGCGCTGGCGACAGCCATGCTCAAGCGGGGAGCCGGACACGAATTCCTTGTCATGTTGAACGAGAGGTTGCCGGACTCCGCGGATACGATACGCAACGATTTGCAGGGATTGATCGCTCCCGATCGCGTGGTGACGTGGCGATCCCCGTGGCCCACCGCCGCCGAGCACGCGGAAGGTCGCAGCAACCGCGGCCGCGCCGAGGCTCACCGCCAGGCGTTCATTGCTGCGCTCGATCCCGACTTCGTGCATGTCGCCAGCCTGTTCGAAGGATGGGCTGACGATGCTGTGGCGGCAGTTCCGGATTCGGCGGAGGCCGCACCGGTGGCGGTCACGCTGTACGACCTCATCCCGTTGGTGCACCGCGATGTATATCTTCGCCACCCGGTGCCAAGAGATTTCTATTACGAACGCCTTGACGAACTGCGTCGAGCGCGGCTGCTGCTTGCAATTTCCGATGCGTCACGACGCGAGGCGATCGAATTGCTGGACTTGTCGCCTGAGCGCGTCGTCAACATTTCCACGGCAGCGAACAACATTTTCCGTCGCGAGGCGATGGAGGCGCGGCGTGAAGCACAGCTTGGCGCGCGCTACGGGCTGACGCGTCCGTTCGTGATGTACACGGGCGGCATCGATCATCGCAAGAATATCGAAGGCCTGATCCGCGCGTTCGCAAAACTGCCGGCCGAACTGCGGGGAAAACACCAGTTGGCGGTGGTATGCCGGGTGTCGGATGCCGATCGCGAGCGGCTGGTCGGGCTGGCGCGGCAGGCGGGCTTGCGGGACGGCGACCTGGTGTTGACGGGGTTTGTCAGCGACGAGGATTTGGTGGCGTTGTACAACCTGTGCAAGTTGTTCGTGTTTCCGTCGTGGCATGAAGGATTCGGATTGCCGGCGCTGGAAGCGATGGCTTGCGGGGCGCCGGTGATCGCGTCGAACACGTCGAGTTTGCCGGAGGTGGTGGGGCGGAGCGACGCGTTGTTCGATCCGCATGACGAGGAGGCGATGGCCGGATTGATGAGCCGGGTGCTGGAGGACGCGGGGTTCCGGCGTTCATTGTCGGAGCGTGGATTGGAGCGGGCGAAGCAGTTTTCGTGGGACGAGAGTGCGCGGCGCGCACTGGAGGCGATGGAGGCGGTACACGCGGCACACGGGGTGCCACCGGTGCACGATTCGTCCGGCAGAAAACCCCGTCTTGCGTATGTCTCGCCCCTGCCCCCGGAACGAACGGGCATCGCGGATTATGGCGCAGAACTGTTGCCGGAACTGACTCGCCACTACGAAATCGAGGTCGTGAGCGATCAGGCGGAAATCGGCGCATGCGTGCCGTTGGGCTGCCAGTGGCGAAGCAGCGAGTGGTTCGATCGCCACGCCGCGCACTATGACCGCGTGCTTTACCAGGTCGGCAATTCGTCTTTCCACGGGCACATGTTTGACTTGTTGTCGCGACACCCCGGGACCGCGGTACTGCACGATTTCTATCTCGGCCATATCAGTGCGCACGTTGCCGCGTCGGGCTCCGATTCCGGGTTCTGGACGCGCGCCTTGTACGAATCCCACGGCTACCGCGCGCTGCTTGCGCAGTGCGACGGAGCCGCCCCCGGTGAGGTCGCGCGGAAATATCCCAGCAACTGGAACGTTCTGCGTGACAGCGACGGGGTCATCGTGCATTCCGGTTTTTGCAAGCGGCTGGCGGCGAGCTGGTATGGGGAAGCCGCGACTGCCCGCATGTTGCACATCCCGCTGCTTCGCTCCAAACGGAACCCTTGTTCCCGCGAAGAGGCGCGTCGCGCACTCGGGATATCGGACGCCGGATTCGTGGTTGCCAGTTTCGGGGTCGTGAATCCGCCCAAGCTCTGCGACCGGCTCGTTTCCGCGTGGGGGCTTTCCCGACTGGCGAAAGCGCATGGCGGTCTGCTCGTGTTCGTGGGCGACAGCCATGACAACGCATTCACTGCGTCGCTGCTGGGACAGGCTCGTGAACGCGGCATCGAGGAGCAGGTAAGGATCACGGGCTACGTCGACGCGGCCATCTACGATCTCTACCTTGCGGCCGCCGACGTGGTAGTGCAGTTGCGAGCCAGTTCGCGCGGGGAAACCTCGGCCGCGATTCTGGATGGCTTCGCATCCGGGCGCGCAGTGATCGCGAACGCGCACGGGTCGGCTGCGGAATTGCCCGCGGATGCCGTGTGCATGATCTCCGATGAGTTCGAAGATCGGGAGTTGGCGGCGGCGCTGGAATCGCTATCGGACGATATGGCACGCCGCGAGGCGCTGGGCCGGGCGGGGCGTGCCTACCTCGAGCAGATGCACGACCCGGCCCGGATCGCCGCGCGATACCGGGCTGCGATCGAAAATTTCCATGCCACCAGTTCGCACCGTCGAATGCACCGTGTCGCACAAGAACTGATTGCGCGCACCACGGGCACCGTCGCCCAGCCGGGAGACATCGAGCATGCAGCACAGGCGCTCGCCGAAGTTGTTCCCCAGGACGTCTCGCAGCGCCAGTTGCTGGTCGATGTTTCACAGCTCTCGACCACCGATGCCCACAGCGGAATCCAGCGCGTGGTGCGCAGCATCGTGCTGGAGCTGCTGCGGTTCCCCCCGGAAGGCTTTCGCGTGGAACCGGTTTATGCCGTGTATGGCGAAGGCGGCGCCGGGTACAGGTATGCGCGTGCCTTCACGAGCCGGTTTCTCGGCATCGGTGCAGCGCCCAAATCGGACAGCCGAGTCGACGTGTCGGATGGCGATGTTTTCCTTGGTCTCGATCTGGCCCCGCACATCGTGCCGGGGTGCGAGCGTGCGCTGCTGCGCATGCGCAGGCAGGGAGTCCGCATCCATTTCGTCCTGTACGACATGCTGGCTGCACTGCATCCGGAGTGGTTCCCGGAAGATTTGGTCGGTTGGCTGGACCAATGGCGACGTTCCGTCGCCAGGGTTTCGAACAGCGTGGTCGCGATTTCGCGGGCCGTGGCCGGCGAATTTTCCCATTGGCTGGAGCGCGCGCGCCCGGCCCGCAGTGAGCCGCTCGAGATCGCATGGTTCCACTTGGGTTCGGATATTGAATCGAGCAAGCCGACTACGGGCACGAGGGCGGAAACGGCGCGCGCGCTGGCACGCTGGCGCAAGCGCCGCGTGTTCCTGATGGTCGGTACCGTCGAGGCGCGCAAGGGCTACGCGCAGGCACTCGATGCGTTCGAAATGCTTTGGTCGCAGGGGAGCCAGGCGTGCCTTGCGATCGTGGGCAAGCCGGGCTGGCATACGGAAGCACTGGTCGGGCGCTTGCGCGGGCACCCCGAGTCAGGCCGGCGGTTGTTCTGGTTCGAGGCGCTGAGTGACGAGGCGCTTGGTTCGGTTTACGCCGCGTCCAGTGTGTTGCTGGCGGCTTCGTTCGGCGAAGGTTTCGGCCTGCCCCTGATCGAGGCTGCCCGCCATCGCATCCCGGTGCTCGCGAGGAATCTACCGGTGTTCCATGAGGTGGCTGGGGAAGCGGTCGTTTACTTCGACGCCGCCAATGCCACGGAACTGGTGCGCGCGATTTCCGATTGGGAGATCCGCGCGCAGCAAGGCCGGCTGCCGGATGTGCCGACGCCCACGCCGTTGACGTGGCGCCAGAGCACGCACCAACTGCTCGATGTGATCAAATTGGACGGCCGCTCGGCGACGCCGGGTCCGGATGTGTGCGAGGATCGGACTTCCGGCTTCCATGCATAGCAAGGCGAGTTCGATGGGGTTCCGACGGATGGTTGCAGTGAACAAGACTCCCGCATCTCCGTGAGTACGGACCAGAACACGATGGCCGCGCCGGAGGATCATGAAAGCGGCATGATCCCGTCCGGGCGTGGCATGACAGTCGATCGCGCGCTGGCCGCGATGACCGTCTTCATCGTCGTCGCCAGCCTGGTGGGGTTGGCGGCAGCGCTCGCAGGCGTGTTCCATGCACCCCAGATATTGGTCGTTGCCGTCGCAGCCGCCGCCTGGCATCTGCACCGGACACGCAAGAACGGTAGCGCCTGGCCTGGCCCGGCCCCGCGTTGGCGCCATGTCGTGTTGCTGGTGCTGGTCGCCCTGTTCTTCCGCTCGCCGGTGTATCACTACGTGCTCGGCGGCCAGGATCAGGGCCTTTACGTGAACATCGCCCATTACATCGAAGACACCGGCGGAATCGCCGTCTCCGACAAGGTCGAGCGACAGCTGGAGAACACGCCATTCCTTGACCGGTACTTGGCCAGGAACCGATCCGGCGCAGACGGATTCCTGGCCGGCGTGTATGCGCGCAATTCGGATCTAGGCAAGCTCAGCTTCCAGTTCTACGACGTCTTCCCGGTCTGGATGGCGATCGCGGGCGGAGTGTTCGGACAGGCGGCGGCGGTGTACGCGCTGACGCTCTTCGCTTTGTTGTCGATCGTGTTTTTCTACCGACTGACATTGTTGCTGACCGAATCGTATCGACCCGCGTTGTTCGCGGGTGGCTTGCTGGCACTCAGCCCCTTGCATGCTTTTTTCTCCAAGTTCCCGGTCACCGAAGTGCCGGCATTGTGCTTCATGCTGGCGGGATTCACGCTGCTGGCGGTCTATTGGTCCGCGGCACCCGCGCACAGGCGGGCCGGGTGGCTGGCATGGTCCAGCCTCGCTTTCCTGTGCGCGTTCACCACCCGCATCGACGGGTTCATGTATGTACCCTTCATCGTAGCGATGGCATGGGTGACGCTGCTGCGGGACGCCGACCCGCGCAGACGGCGAGCGGTGCAGTGGTTCGCCCTGGCCGTGACGGCCATGTACCTGATTTCGGTTGCGTATGGCCTCGTCTGGTCGCGAGACTACTCCCGCGACATTTACCGCCTGTCCTTCGAACCTCTTTTCGGGCGGCACTGGCGGATCGTTCTTCAGGCACTGGGCGCGGTGGTATTGGTTTTTTGGGGCGGGTTGGCCATCGTGGCCGAACGTGCGCGGTTCCGTGAGCGGTTCGCGGCGCACTTCGATGGTGCGTGGCGGCGCTTGCCCGGCATCATCGTATGGCTGGCGCTGGTGTTTGGAATCGCGCGGATCTATCGTTTGGGGTGGACCAACCGTTATGTCGGAAGCGCCGGGTTCGCGGACATGTGGCATCTGGCGGGCGCCGGGTGGACGGCGGCGTCAGCCAGCAGTCTGTGGACGCTGGTTGTGTACCTGGGGCCTTTGCTGGTGCTGGCGTTCCTGGTGCTCGTCGCCTGGCGCAGCGCCGATCCGCGGATCGCGTTCCTGCGCTGGTTGGCCGCGGGGCTCTTTGCCTACATCGCGCTTCTGCAGTGGGTGATTCCCTACAGCCCCTATTACGCACGCTACCTCTTGAGCGGGCTTGTTCCATGCATGCTGCTTCTGGTGGTATGTGCCTGGGCGTCGATGCGTGGGGGCCACGGCAAAAAGGCGTTGTCCTGGGCCCTGGTCATCAGCGCCGTGTATGCCGCCGGCATTTCTGCCGCGCAGATCGGAAAGAACGAGAACGATGGCGCCTATGCGGGCCTGGCGAGGCTGACCGCCTCGGTGGATCCCGCTGACCTGATTTTGCTTCAGATCCCGCCGTTTTCGACCTTCGACCGCAACCAGGTCGAGACGCCGCTGTTGTACACGTTCCATCGCACGACGATGGTGGTCGACAGCAAGGACCTGCAGGACGAGGGATACCTCGCCAAACTCGATTCCCTGTACGACGATATCTTCCTGCTCACGCCTCGCGAAAGCGTGCCGGGCAATTTCAAGCTTGTCGACAGTGTCCGCTTCCGCGTGAAGTCCTACGCACGGAACCACTCATTCCCGCGCCAGCTCGCGTTGAGTCAGGACATGGTGTTGAACATGTATCGGCTGGGTCGCCTGCGGATACCCTTCGACATGCCGTTTTCATTTGCGGTCGGCGGCCTTGGCAGTGCCTGGCTCCATTCAGGCTGGAGCGGTCAAGAGCCATGGGGAACGTGGAGCGTGGGCCACGAAGCCGTGCTGTCGGTGGACCTTCGCGATCTTCCGGAATCTGCCAAGTCGTTCCTGCTCGAGCTCGACGCGCGGGCGTTCGTGACGGAGAACCATCGCATGCAGAGGATCTATGCAAGTGTCGATGGCAACCCCGTTGACACGTACACCGTGGAGTATCCTGATGCCAGCCTGACGATGCGAATCCCGATTCGGGTGCCGCAGGCCGAATCAACGCAACGCGTCAACGTGGAGTTATCGCTTCCGGATGCCACAAGTCCGCAGGAGCTGAATCTCAATTCCGATGATCGGCAACTGGGCGTTGCCTTGGAACGCGGGCGCGTCCTTCCGCAGGGCGGACATCCAGAAAGTGCTCCGCCGAAAAAGGGGAAGCCATGAGCGCCTGCGGTCCTGGCGTCAGGGTTGCGGTGGTCGCGAATGCCCGAAGCCTGTTGCCGCGACAACCGCGGCGCGTTGCAGTTCGATTTGCTGGACGCGGAAATCGATCTGTTCGAGAAGCTTGCGGTTGGTTGCGATCAGGTCGGCGACCAGCCCGATCATGAATGACATCGCGCCCAGCATGATGCACAGCGCAGCCAGGATCAGCGATTGCACGTGGCCGCTGCCATGGCCGCCAACAAGGAACACCAGATAGCGTGCACCGATTGCGAGGCCGGCGACGGCAAGAACAGCGCTGATCCACATGAACAGCGTCAGGGGGCGATAGATCACGAACACCCGCAGGATCGTCATCAGCGAGCGCTTGACGTAATTGGGAATGCTCCTGACCAGGCGTGATGGCCGCAAGTCGGGATTGGTGCGGATCGGCACGGAAACCACGGTCAGGTTGCTGAGGCCCGCCTGGATGATCGTTTCCAATGTGTAGGTATAGGCGTTGAACACGTTGAGGCGCATCGCGGTTTCGCGGGTCATTGCCCGAAACCCGCTCGGCGCATCGGCGACATCCGTCTTGCTGGCCAGACGCACCGCCCAGCTTCCGAGGTGCTGCAACTGTTTCTTGATCCAGCTGAAATGTTCGGTCTGCGCGATGGGGCGCGCGCCGACCACCATGTCGGCGCGGTGTTCGAGGATCGGCTGTACCAGCAACGGAATATCCGCGGCCTCGTATTGGTTGTCGGCGTCGGTGTTGACGATCACGTCAGCGCCCTCTCGCAGGGCGGCATCGATCCCGGTCATGAAGGCGGTGGCGAGCCCGCGATTGACCGGATGCCGAATCACATGGTCGACGCCGAGTTCGCGCGCAAGCTCCGTGGTGCCGTCGGTGGAACCGTCGTCCACCACCAGCCATTCCACCTTGTCGAAGCCTGCGACGGTACGCGGCAGCGTGGCCAACGCCGCGCCCAGCGTCGCGGCTTCATTGAGGCAGGGGATCTGGATGATCAACTTCATGCTCGACGCCTCCCGCGCCGTGTTCGGCTACATCGTAAGTTCGTCGCGCAGCGCTACGTACAGGTCCAGCGCCGTCGGATTCGCCAGCGCGTCGGTGTTCTTCACCGTCTCGCCGTGGATCACCGCACGCACGGCGAGTTCGGAGATCTTGCCGGAAATGGTGCGCGGGATGTCGACGACTTCGAGGATTTTCGCCGGTACGTGGCGCGGGGTCGTATTGGTACGGATCCGTTGCCTGATCTTGTCGCGCAGCGCATCGTCAAGAACGGCACCGTCGCGCAGGCGCACGAACAGCACGATGCGCTCGTCGCCTTGCCAGTGCTGGCCGACCGCGACCGATTCCAGTATTTCGGGGAGTTGTTCGACCTGGCGGTAGATCTCGGCGGTGCCGATGCGCACGCCGCCGGGATTGAGGGTGGCGTCGGAGCGGCCGTAGATGATGATGCCGTCGTGCGCGGTCAGCTCGGCGCGATCGCCGTGGCACCACATGCCCGGTACTTTCGCGAAGTACGCGGCGCGGTATTTTTCACCGTCCGCATCGTTCCAGAAACCGACGGGCATCGAAGGGAACGGCGCGGCGCAGGCGAGTTCGCCGGGTTGTCCGCGCACGGGTTGGCCCGACTCGTCGAGGATCTGCACCTTCATGCCCAGCCCGCGGCTTTGCAATTCGCCGCGGTACACCGGCAGCAGCGGATTGCCCAGCGCGAAGCAGGAAACGATGTCGGTGCCGCCCGAGATCGAGGCCAGCAACACGCTTTCCTTGACGTCGCGGTAGACGTAATCGAACGATTCCGGTGCCAGCGGCGAGCCGGTGGAAAGGATCGTCTTGAGTTGGGTGAGCTTGTGCGTCTCGCGCGGCTTGACGCCCATCTTGGCCGTCGCGTCGATCCACTTGGCGCTGGTGCCGAAGATGCTGATGCCGACCTCGTCGGCGAGGTCCCACAACGCGTTGCCGTCGGGGTGCGTGGGCGAGCCGTCGTACAACACCACCGTCGCGCCCACCGCCAGCGATGACACCAGCCAGTTCCACATCATCCAGCCGCAGGTGGTGTAGTAGAAGATGCGGTCCTCGCGCTTGAGGTCGGTGTGCAGCACCAGTTCCTTCAAGTGCTGCAACAGCGTTCCGCCGGCGCCATGCACGATGCACTTGGGTTTGCCGGTGGTGCCCGAGGAATACATGATGTAGAGCGGGTGGTCGAAGGGCGTCGGAACGAATTCGAGCGGGTGGTCGTCGCTGCCGGCGAAGGCGTCCCAGGCCGCCGCGTTGCGCAAGCCATCGAGTTGCAAGGGAACGCCGGAGTAGGGAATCACGACGCATTTTTCGATCGACGGGATCGCCGCCAGCACCTCGCGCACCTTGGCGAGGCAATCGTGGCGCTTGCCGCCGTAGGCGTAGGCATCCGCGCAGAACAACACCTTCGGCTCGATCTGGCCGAAACGGTCGACGATGCCGTTGACGCCGAAATCCGGCGAGGCCGACGACCACACTGCGCCCAGCGAGGTCGTGGCCAGCATCGCGATGATGGTTTCCGGCAGGTTGGGCAGGAAGCCCGCCACCCGATCGTCCTTGCCTACGCCTGCCTGCCTCAATGCATGCGCGACGCGGCCGACGATCGCATGCAGTTGCGCGTAGGTGTACTCGCGTCGATGGCCCCATTCATTGCGGAATATCAGGGCGAGCTTGTCATCCTTGAAGCGCAGCAGGTTCTGCGCGAAGTTGAGCTGGACGTCCGGGAACCAGCGTGCGCCGGGCATCTTGTCGCCATCGACCAGCACCGGCTCGAATTCGCCGCTGGCGCGGATGCCGCAGAACTCCCACACCAGCGGCCAGAATTTCTCCGGGTGGCGGATCGAGAAATCGTACAGCGGCGCATAGCTGCCGATGTCGCTGTTGCCGGTGGCGTCGTGGACGAAACGCACGAACCGGTGCAGGTTGGTGCGTTCCCTGCGTTCGGGTGACGGGGTCCACAAGGGTGTGTCGGTCGCCATGCGTGGTCCGGATCTGAAAACGCCGGAAATTGTAGCGGATCGACCGATGGCGCTCGGGCCTCGGCAGGGAGCTCGACCCGTGCCGGGCGTGGTCCGGAATGCCTGTGATGCTGGCCTCGTTTTCGGCAGCACAAAGGCAACCCCACCTGAATTGTGTGCCAAGCCGCAGTGTGGTGTGGTGGCATCGCTGATATAAAGGCACATTCGTTTACATTCGCGGAACTGGCCATGTCGCGTCCCTTGCTGCCTGCCCTCAAGTACCTCCTGTCTGTTGCGTTGCTGGTCGGGTGCCTGCCTGCTGCGATGGCGGCATCAACCCCGACCTTGTTTTCCATGGCTTCCGGCAAGGCCGAAGTGCTCGCGCAGGGTGCCCAGAAATCCTGGCCCATCAAGGTCAGCGAAGACAATGCATTCGATGCGGTGTTCCAGGGCGGCATGTGGTTGCCCAACCCCGCCGGCGGACGCATCTACGCTAAATACCAACGCCACATCCTGCATGCCAATGGCACTTGGACTTGGGTCGGCTCCGTCGAGACGGTGCACGGCGCGCAACCCGTGGTGTTGACGTTCGGTGCGGACAAGAGCGTGTTCGGCCTGATCCCGCAGGCATCCGGGTATCCGCTGCGGATCGTGTCGAATGCCGCGGGGACCCATGTGGTGGAGACTTCCGCCACGGCCATGGCGCAGTCGGCCGAGGCGCTGCGCGTGAGCAGCGCACGCGACTACGTGATTCCACCCAAGGTGAATCCGAAGGGGGTCTCTCTGGCCACGGCGACGCCGAGCGTGGCTGATGCCGCACCCGTGCAGGCGGCTGCGAGTGGTCCCGTCACCATTGACGTGATGGTTGTCTACACCTCTGGCTACGTCAGTGCGATGGGTAGCCAGAGTAAGACATTGACGCGCATCCAGAACCTTGTCGACGTGACCAACGCGGCGTACACGAGCAGCGGCGTCAACCAGCAAATTCGCCTGGTCAAGACGGCCGAGGTCAATTACCCGGACAACACTTCCAACCAGAGTGCATTGGATGACATCACCGGCATCAATGAAAGCGGCGGCACCGTACCCATTCCCGCGTCGCTGCAAAACGTCGCCTCGCTGCGCGACCAATATGGCGCCGATCTGGTCACGCTTCTCCGCGGCTACGACAACGCCACGCAAGGTGGTTGTGGCGTGGGTTGGCTGATTGGCGGGAACATGACCCAGATCGTGCCGAGCCAGCAGAAACCCTACGGCTACAACGTGGTCAGCGACGGCAAGAGTGGCGGTTATTTCTGCCTCGACACCACCTTCGCGCACGAACTCGGCCACAACATGGGTAGCGCGCACGATCGTGCCAATGCCACCGAACCTGGTGCGTACTCGTACTCCTACGGTTACCTCGGCAACGGTGCCAGCGGGTTCTCGACCATCATGGCCTATGGCGCAAAGACCGCCACACCGCTTTCCGTATTTTCCAATCCCAACATTTCCACTTGTCAGAACAGCCCTTGCGGCGTGCCGGACAGCAATACAACGAGTTCTGCCGACAACGTGCACAGCTTGAACAATACCGCGGCGCTGATCGCGGCGTTCGAGCCGACCACAGTGGGCACGCCACCCCCACTAAGAGCATCCCTCCACAACGATGTCAACGGAGATGGCAAATCCGACTTGCTGTTCCAAAACACAAGCCAAGGCTACCTTGGATGGTGGCTGATGAACGGCACCCAGGTGACGTCGACAAGTAATCAATCCATGACCTTGGGTTACAGCGTGGTTGCGACCGGTGATTTCAATGGCGACGGGAAGGCCGACATCGTTTGGATAAGCAAGTCGAACGCGCTTTATATATGGCTGAGTAACGGCTCAGGCTTCACGTCACAATACGTTGCAACTGTGGGGCCGGGATGGAAGGTCGTGGGCGCTGGCGATGTAGATGGCGATGGCAAGGCCGATCTGCTGTTTCAAAATCCGACGAGCAACTATTTCGGGTGGTGGATCATGAACGGGGCACAAGTACTGTCCATGAACAACCAGGCTACCGGCTCGGGTTACTCGGTCGCTGCGATCGGCGATTTCGACGGTGACGGTAAGGTTGACATTGCCTGGACCAACGCCAGTCGAGCCCTCGTCATCTGGATGAGCACGGGATCCGGTTTCGTCGGACAACATATCCAGTCCTACGGGCCGGGATGGAAACTTTTGGGCGCCGGCGACGTGGATGGAGATGGAAAGGCCGATTTGTTGTTCTCCAATTCAACGAGCAGCTACTTCGGTTGGTGGACCATGAACGGAATCCGGGTACTGTCCATGAATAACCAAGCTACGGGCGCTGGCTATTACCTTGTTGCTACGGGCGATTTCAATGGGGATGGGAAGGCCGACCTCCTTTGGACCAACAGTGCCCACAACCTTGTCATCTGGACGAGCAACGGAAATGGATTCACCGGACAGCACATCTCCCAATCCTATAGCTCGGTATGGTCACCCATTCCCTGACGGATCGCGCCTTGACGTTGGTACATAAAGAAGCGTGTCGGCAGCCCGCGATCAAACCGAACCGGCGGCGGCAGACGTTCCTCCTCTGGGGCCATGCGTTCGAATTGCGGGAAGAGCCGGCGCACGTCTGCGGCGACATCCCGGTGTCGTACATGCGGCACCCCGGTGTCCCGAAGATCTGTGCTGGTTGAGTAGATCAGCACATAGCGTTCCGCCGCGGCGAACAGTCGTTCGAGATACGTGTTGTATACCGGATCCTCGACGAGATGAAAGATCACGTCGAGAGACAGGGAAAGATCCCCGCCTTCTCCCACGTAATCGTTGGTCAGAATAAATCTTTTGCTCGCGTCGTTCGAGAAACGCGTGCGACACTGTTGAATTACCGTCCGGCTCACGTCCACTCCGATGTAAGCGGAGGCGTTGAACATATCGAGTTGCACTCCGTCACCACAACCGAATTCGATCAACGAACGCACGTCATGTTCGGCTATGAAGCGGTTGATCACCGACGCTTTGTATTCGGCGTTCATCCCGCGTGAACCCTCCCCGGACTCCCCGCCGAGACGGTAGCGATCCTCCCAGTATTTCGAGGATTCTCGAAATCTGATCAGAGGAAGCAGCTTCCCGATGGTTGAAAAGATTTTCTTCATGATGATCCTATTTGGCGATGTCGGAGAAGTTCGGATCGGGCCGCACTTTGCACATCAGAAGCAGGCCGACAATGAAAGCAAGTACGTCTGCGCCGACCGAGGCGAGACGCGCAAGGAGTGCGATCAGGAGCACAACATCCCGGGGGAAGGTGCCGGCGAGCAGGAGCACCAGCGCTGACTCGCGGACCCCAAGCCCGCCTGGCGCCCCAGGGATCAGAAACCCGATTATCCATGCAAGTGAATATGCCCCACAGATGACGCCCCAATCCTGTATCCGAAGGGGTACAAGACTTGCAGCAATAACCCCAGCGGCGATGCCGACAAGCACATATCCCGCAATGTAGAACGGCAGCGACCACAGCGACGGATACAGGGCCGGGACGACGTCGACGAACTTCCGGATTATGGTACGGTGCAGCTTGAGCCTTTTGCGCAACATTCCTGCAACCAGGACCGCCCCGATCAACAGGATCGCGAAGAGCAGGAATGCCGCGTAGGAATCTGCACGACTCATCCCGTGCAGGGTTCCGTCGGGCAGAAGGCAATAGAGCCCCAGACCGATGAATAGAGCGCCCGCACATGCAAGACCCGCTTCTTGCAGGAGAGACAGTACGGCGGGAGCGGCTGGCACCTTCAGGCGCGTCCGTGCCAAGGCGACCCTTCCGACATAGTGACCAACATTGCCCGGAAGGTATTTGGCGATTTGCGTACTCAGGTAAACAGCGGTGGACGGTACGATCGCGACGCGGCAGGACAGCCCGGCAAGTAGTATGTTCCATGCCACTGCAGACACGACGCTGGTCAGCGAGATCAAGATCACCGCGATGCCGATGGCAAGGTATGTATCGGGTCGAAGGCCGTGAAGTCCATTGGTGTTGGCGAGTCCCGATGCAAAGTGGATGAGAAACGCTATTGATGCACCGAAGAACAGGATGCGGAGCAGAACCGACGCTCTTCGACGCCACGCTTTTGATGGCGAATGCGCCTGCAATGACGGGACTATCATGGGTCGGTTCTATTCAATGCCGGAGCCGGGCTTTTGGGCCACCAAAAAGTAACCGATAGGGAACCTGATGAGTGCCGGGGTCGATCGTAACCCCCCCGAAGCCAACAGTCCGATCCCTTGGATCAACGATGCCATGGGTGGGCCGATGAGCGGCAGCGCTGACATCGCTTTCGAGACGAGGTCCGTGATCACTGCACCGTAGCCACCGATTTCCTCCAGTCGTACCAGCTCCAGCCCAGCCATGTCGAGAAGATGCTTGATGGCGTACCTGGTGAAGCGGTAGTAGTCGTTCGGTACTTCGTGCAGCATGTAAAGAAATGGAGTGTTGAGCAGCAGTATCCCATTGGGCTTCAGGAGACGGCTCATTTCTGAAAACGCAAGTTCTGGATTCGGAAGATGCTCGATGACGTCCGAGGAAAGTAGGGTGTCGAATGTGCCTGCCGCGAATGGCAACGTTTGCGAGAGGTCACAAAAAACATCCACATGCACATTGTTGTGGATGGAGCCCGGCCAGTCGATGCAGATGTTTTCCGATACACATTCGCGATAGCCTTCGTAGAACGGTACTTTCCCGCATCCCATGTCCAAGAGGAGACCGTGCGCGTATTGACGAAAGGCGGACTGGTATTTGTCGGTGATGAGTCTGGCTATCAGCCTGGACGATACCGCGAGTTCACGGCGATCACGGTTGGGATGCAGCTTTTCACCGCGCATGACGTATTTTGACGGCGTCCAGCGGCCACGCTCTCTCATCTTGGTTCCTGCCCTTCAGTCGACGAGCTTGTCTGGATGTGGCGCGTCCGCGGTTTCGGTGTGTGGTGAATCGTTACCATTCAATACCCGAAGGGTCTGCTCCGCCACCCACTTCCAGTTGTAGTGTTCCACGACGTATTCCCTGGCTTTGCTCGCGAAGTCATCACGCTTGGCATCGGACCAGCCTGAAATCTCGTTCAGGCACCTCACCCATTCTCCCGGATCCAACGGAGGCAGGAGAAAGCCGGTTATGCCATCCGCAATGGCGTCGACGAGCCCGCCGCATCTTGTCGCGACCGTAGGGGTACCCACCGCAGGACCTTCCAAGGCCGAGAGTCCGAAACCTTCATCCTGTTCCTGGGCCTCTGGAGGCAAGTTGGGCATGATGCACGCCATAACTTGTGAACGCAGAGCGGACAGCTGATCGCGAGGAAGCGAGCCGAGATAGTGAATACGACTCCGGGATTTGATGCAGTCGTATTCCTGCCTATCCCACACCGTTCCGGCGACGAGTAATTCCATGGCCGGATCCATGTTCGGCCAGACCTCTTGCACGAACCACGACAAGCCTTTGTATTTGATCAGCCGTCCCGCGAACAGGATGGCGTTCCGGATCGGTGACCTGGGAAAGGGGTGCGGTACGGATGTGCCAAGGGCGACAACGCGTACCCCGCGAATCCCTATTGAATCTGCCGTCCTCTTGATGGCATGGCTGTTTGCGAGCCCGGCATCAATCGTGTTGCTCTTGATCACGGCGCGGGCGACCAGACGGTAGATGCGTGCCTTGATGCTCCTCCGTTTCAGAAAGTAAAGGTCGTTGCCGTGCAAGCTGACCACTACCCTCGTCTTGCCCGAACTGGCAATTTTTGCCACGAGCGCCAAGCCGGCAATGGCAAAGTCACCGATCAACACGGCCCCGTACACCCCCCGGTTGCGTATCAGGGTCCAGGATGCTCCCAGGAAGAACGTGGTCAAACGTGCGAGGGATGGTCGTCCGTGGATCGGATAGCAAGGCTTATGGATGTCGACGTCACTGCTGATTTCGCGCAAAGCCTCGAACAGTTCATGGGAATACGTTTCCATTCCGCCGACAGACGGCGGAAATTTGCGAGTGATGAATAAAACCCGCATTGCTCAAACCTCACATCTCGATGGTGTGACCTTTGAGGATTGCGCATCCGGAGTCCACCGGTCACTGGCAAGTGGTGGCATCAGAGCAAGCCTTCCAATTCCGGCACCAGGTTGAACAGGTCGCCGACGAGGCCGATGACGGCGACTTCGAAGATGGGTGCTTCAGCGTCCTCCTTGTAGATCGCGACAATGGTGTCAGCGTCCTTGAAGCCGGTGAGGTGCCGGGTGGCGCCGGAAATGCTTATCGCGATATAAAGCTCGGGCGCGACGATCTTGCCAGTCTGGTCGATCTGCACGTCGTTGGGGCAATAGCCTGCATCGACTGCCGCGCGCGAGACGCCGGCGTGCATCCTTTTGGTGGGCTGCTTGAAGATGATCTCGAAGTTTTCCTTCGAGCCCAATCTGCGTCCGCCCGACACGATTTTTGCTGCGCCTTGCGGATCAGGACATTTGTCGACGGCCTGCTTCGATTCCACGGAGCGTCTGTGCGAAAATGGCATTGTGGCGAACGACAAGAGTTCAACGCGCGCCGCGTTCGATGATTGGTTTGAAGCGATGTCAACGAATGGATTGAGCGGCAACTTGACGTCTTCCGTGCCTGTGCAAGAAAGATCGGGGTTCACCTGAATCCCCACGTAGTAATCGACCGTGCGCTTGCATGCGGCCAATCTCTTCATCGAAATTCCCCGGTCTGAAACAGGCGTTCATTGTAACAAACCGCGCTTTGAACACCCGATGACGCTTGGAGACGCGTTCTGTCGGCGAGTTGATTGGCTTGCAACCCGAACAGTCGTGTTCAGGCGGGGTTTGCCAGATCGCGCACCGCTTCGATCACCCGCCCAACGTCGGCATCGGTCAATTTTGGCGACAGCGGCAGGCTGACAGTCTGGCGGCCGATGCGCATGGCGTTCGGCCACTTCTCAGGTCGCCAGCCGAAACGCTGTTGGTAGTACGGGTGTTCGGGTACTGCGAGATAGTGAACCCCTGTACCGATCCTGCGCACGTTCATGGCGTTCAAGAAGTCATCCCGTGAAATGCCACTGCGTTCTGCATCGACCATGATCGTGAACAGGTGGCAGGCGTGCCGGGTGCCGGGCGCGGGCGGTGCAGGGAGGCCGATCGCCAGGTCGGCAAAGGCTGCCATGTAACGATTCCAGATTGTGTCGCGGCGCCGCCAATTCCTCTCCACACGGGCGAGTTGGTGGATCCCGATCGCGGCTTGCAGATCCATCATGTTGTACTTGAAGCCGGCTTCAACGACTTGGTAGTGTTTGTACCCTTGGTCGCCGAACCGGTGCCAGGCATCCTTGCTCATTCCGTGCAGCGCCAGAACCTTCGCGCGCGCAATGTGCGCTTCGTCGTGGCCGGTAATCATGCCGCCTTCGCCGGTGACGACGTTCTTCGTGGCGTAGAAACTGAAACAACCGAAGTCGCCGAACGTACCAGCCTTGCGGCCGTGATGCGTGCTTTCGATCGCGTGCGCACAGTCTTCGATAACCATCAAGCCGTTCTTGTCAGCGATGGCCATGATCGCGTCCATCTCGCAGGGCCGTCCCGCGAAATGCACCGGCAGGATCGCGCGGGTGCGCGGGGTGATCGCGGCCTCGATCGCGGCGGGGTCGATACATTGCGTCACCGGATCGACGTCCGCCAGCACCGGTGTCAGGCCCGCGTGGATGATCGCGTTGATCGATGCACAGAAAGTCATCGGCGTGGTGATGACTTCGCTGCCGGGTTCGAGATCCGACGCGACCATGCTGACGTGCAGGGCCGCGGTGCAGGAATTCACCGCAGCGACTTGCGAGGGTTGCAAGCCTTGGTATGCCGCGAAATCGCGTTCGAACTGCGCCACCCGCGGACCCGTGCCGAGCCACGCAGACTCCATGCAGGCAACAACCTCGTCGATTTCGGCCTGTTCGATCAGCGGCGAACCGAAGACCAGGAAAGGCGGCGAAGGGCTGGTGGCAGGCATGGGATGCGACAGTCTTACGCCATTGCCTCCAGCTCCGGCACGAGCTTGAACAGGTCGCCGACGAGGCCGATGTCGGCGACTTCGAAGATGGGTGCCTCGGCGTCCTTGTTGATCGCGACGATGGTGCCGGCGTCCTTGATGCCGGTGAGGTGCTGGATGGCGCCGGAGATGCCAATCGCAATGTAGAGCTCGGGCGCGATGATCTTGCCGGTCTGGCCGACCTGCATGTCGTTGGGGCAATAGCCCGCATCGACCGCGGCGCGCGAGGCGCCGGCCGCGGCGTGCAGTTTGTCGGCGAGCTTGTAGATGATGTCGAAGTTTTCCTTCGAACCCAGTCCGCGTCCGCCCGACACCACTCTCGACGCACTTTGCAGGTCGGGGCGTTCGCTGGAAGCCTGCTGCAATTTCACGAAACGCGTGTGCGAGGGCAGCGACACATCGAGTGACAATGCTTCGACCGGGGCGGCACTGGCCGCGTCGCCCACGGCCGGCCACGACGCGGTGCGTACAGTGCCGACCACGGTCGCGTCGGTCGGTGCTTCGACGGTGACGATGGCGTTGCCGGCGTAGATCGGTCGCGTAAAGGTGTGTGCGCCGGTCACCGACATGATGTCGCTGACCTGGCCGACGCCCAGCAGCGCGGCCACGCGCGGTGCGACGTCCTTGCCGAAGGTGGTCGAAGGGAACAGCAAATGCGTGTAGCCGTTTTTCGCGGCAGCCGCGATCTGCGGCGCCAGCACGGCGGCCAGCGCGTGCGCGTTTTCGGCGCGAGCGATGGTCAGAACCTTGCTGATGCCATCGAGTTTTGCTGCTTGCGCAGCCACGGCATCGGGCGCATCGACCAGCACCAGTACGTCGATGGCGTCCGGCTTGATCTCCTTCGCGCAGGTGACGCAGCGCGCGGTCGAGGCGTTGAGTTGGCCGTTCAAGTGTTCGGCGATGACCAGGATTTTGGACATGGTTCCACCACTCGGTTCTGGATTCTCCTTCTCCCTCCGGGAGAAGGTGCCCCGAAGGGGCGGATGAGGGTACGAGTCTCGGCGAACTTTTGTCGAAGATCCGGACCCTCACCCGGCGCTTCACGCCACCCTCTCCCGGAGGGAGAGGGGAAAGCAAATCAAACCAAACCCTTCTGCTTCAACAAGCCGACCAGTTCCGCGACATCTTTCACCATCACGCCACGCGAGCGCTTGGCTGGCGGGGCGTACTGTGTGGTCTTGATTTCGCCGCCATGCTCGATGCCGAGCGTGGACAACTCGATGGTCTCGATCGGCTTGGACTTGGCCTTCATGATGTCCGGCAGCTTGATGAAACGCGGCTCGTTCAAACGCAGGTCGGTGGTGACGACGGCCGGAAGATCCACTTCGATGGTTTCGAGGCCGGCGTCGACTTCGCGCGTCACCGTGGCCTTGTCGCCGCTGATTTCCAGTTTCGACGCGAAGGTGGCCTGCGGGCGGTCCCACAGCGCGGCCAGCATCTGGCCGGTCTGGTTGCAGTCATCATCGATGGCCTGCTTGCCGAGGATCACCAGACCGGGCTGTTCCTTCTCGACCAGTTTCAGGAACGTGCGCGCGGCCGCGAGCGGTTGCACCGGATCGGGCGTGACCACGTGGATCGCGCGATTGGCGCCCATCGCAAGCCCGTTGCGCAGGTGCGCCTGCGCATCGGCGGGCGCGATCGTCGCGATCACGACTTCCTCGGCGATGCCTTTCTCGCGTAAGCGCAGCGCTTCTTCCAGTGCGATGTCGTCGAACGGATTGGGCGACAGCTTCACGCCGTCGGTCACCACGCCGCTGCCATCCGGCTTCACCTGGATGCGCACGTTGTAATCGACCACGCGCTTGTAAGCGACCAGAATCTTCATCGGGAATTCCTTGCGTTCGGCCTGTGCGGCACATCGGAACGATCAACCGGAAATTATAGCCGACCGCGACCCGCGAACCCGCGCGACGCCCGTCCGGAAGACGATGTCAGGCGCTGCGGCCTGCCCGGGCCGCGATGCGCCGCACGATGGCCTTCGCGAACCGCTGCGCCGCGCCGTCCGCGTGGGCGACGAAGACCGAAGGTTCGACCAGTTCCAGTTCCAGCAGTCGGGGCGAGCCGTCATCGTCGCGGATCAGGTCCACGCGCGCGTACAGCAAGGGTCGCTCAAAAGGGATCGCCGCGAGCGCGCCTCGCGCGACGGCGAGTTCACCGGCGGAAGGCGTGCGCGGTTCGATGGTTTCCTTCGCATACAGGCCAGCGGTCGGGCCTTCGTCGCGCTTGAGCAGTGGGCCCTTGCGGATCGCATGGCTGAATTCGCCGTCGAAGAACAGCAGTGCCGTCTCGCCGTGTTCGTCCACGCGCTCGAGATACGGTTGCAGCAGGGCGCTGCGGTTTTTCTCGAGCAACCGTTGGACATGAGCGACGATTGCGTCGCGATTGCCGCGCGAGTGACGCTGCGCGTCGCGCGAACCCGCGCCGACAGCGGGCTTCACCACGACGTCTTGATTTTTCCTTCCCCCATTCATGGGGGAAGGTGCCGAAGGCGGATGGGGGAAATGCTCCAGAAAGCCACCGATCATGGCGATCGCATCCTCGCCCGGCTCGACGAACGCACTCGGCACCACCGGCACGCCGGCGCGGTCGAGATCGGCAAGATAGTGCTTGTCGGTATTCCAGCGAATCACGTCGAGAGGATTCAGGAAACGCGAGTGCCGCGACACCTGTTCCGCCCACGCGATGAAATCCGGCAGGCGTTCGAAGTAATCCCAAGTCGAACGCAGCAGCGCGAGATCGAAACGCGACCAGTCGACGGTGTCGTCATCCCAATCGACTTCGCATGCCTCGGCGCCCGCGTCGCCCAGTGCCGCCAACAGCAGCGGCATGTCCTGGTCGGTGCCGCGCGCGGCGCGTGCGGTGACGAGGGCGACGCGTGGTCGTGTCATGGGAAATACGGGACCGCGGGAACAATCGCGCAGGCTAGCATGTCCGCCGCCCGATCCGGTTTGAAGGCTTCGCCCGCCAAGGCGGCGGGCGAAGCCACGGCAGCGTGCTGTTACGGCTTGCGATCGGGCCGCCAACCGGGAACGCCGGCGCGCCATTTCATGAAGGCGATGGTGTCGGCGGTCTGCAGGTCGGTCTGGGTACGGGTGGAGCCGATGCCGTGGCCGGCTTCGGCGTCGATCCGCAACAGCACCGGATTCGGCGTGCCCGACGCCTGCAGCGCGGCGGCGAACTTGGCGGGTTCCCACGGCGACACACGCGGATCGTTCAGGCCCGTCGTGATCATCACCGCCGGATACGTGACGCCCTTCTTCACGTGCTGGATCGAATCCATCGCGAACAGGTTCTTGAATCCCTGTTCGGTTTTCACGCTGCCGAACTCCGGGATGTTGGGCGGCCCGTTGGGCGAGAACTCCGCGCGCAGGGTGTCGGCGGCAGGCACCAGATCGAGCACGCCCGCGAACAGGTCGGGCCGCTCGGTCATCGCGCGGCCCATCGTGATCCCGCCCGCGGAACCACCGATGATGAACAGCTTGTCTTTCGTCGTGACGCCGCGCGCAATCAAATCCTCGCCGCAGGCGATCAGGTCCTGCCAGGTGTTGTGCTTGTTGGCGTCCTTGCCGCCGAGCCGCCACGCCTCGCCTTTTTCGCCACCGCCGCGCACGTGGCAGATGCCGTAGGCGATGCCTTCGCGCATCGCCGCCGCGCGCCGGGTGCTGAAATCGGCGAGGTTGGAAATGCCGTAGGAGCCGTACGCCTCGACCAGCGTGATCTGCGGGCCCTTGGCATCCTTCGGCTGGATCAGGCTGAGCGGCACCATCACGCCGTCCCGCGCCTTCGCTTCCAGGTCGCTGACCTTGAAAGCCGCGGCGTCCATGTCGCCCGCATGACCGATGCCCAGCGTGGCGAATTTCCGCGAGGACGGGTCGTAGCGCAGGTAGGTCGGTTGCGTCACCCAGCCCGAAAGGCCGACCACGATGCCGGGCTTGCGCGGATCGCCGAAGGCCTCGCCGACGTGGCCTTCGAATGGCAATGCGACTTGCTCGACCTTGTCACTGCCTGCCGGAACGCGCAGGAGTTGCGAATACGCCCCCTTGCGCGCCGTGACGTACAGCGCATCGGATGCGGCGTAGAAACCCTCGATCACGCGATCGGGTTGCGCGGGGATGAGCGTCTTCGCGGACGACAGCGTTTCGCCCGCCCGCAGTTGCAGCACCTTGAAGGTCGGCGCGTCCTTGTGCGAGAGCAGGAAGATTTCATTGCCGCGCATGCCGATCAAGGTAACGTCGTCAGCGCGGTCGACCAGCGGCTTCCAGGTGGCCTTGGGGTTCGCTGCGTCGCCGGCGGGCGCAGCCCAGGCCTGCCATTCGTTCTGCACGCCGTTGATGGAAACCGCCAGCGCATCCGTGGCGCCGGGCGTGAGCAACAGGATGGGGAAGGCTTCGGGCGCGAACTTTGGCCCGTGGCCCACGCTGCTGCCGAGTACGGTGTGCGGCTTGCCGGCCAGGTTCCACGCGTCGAGCGTCGAATTCTTGTAGGTATCGGTTTCCGGTGCGCCGGGGTTCAGTTTCGCCAAACGATTGAAGTACACCGTTTGCGAATCATTGCTCCATGCCGTCGCGCCGAAACGGACGCGATCGAGCGGACCCGCGATGGGCTTGCCGGTTGCCGCGTCGTACACCGTCATCGACGCGTTTTCGGAACCGCCTTCCGACACGCCCACGGCGACCTTGCTGCCGTCTGGGGATGGCAGGAACCAGTTGATCGCGTAAGGCTTGCCGCCATTCCTTGCCCGCAGTGCCGCGATGTCGATCAACTTGCGGGTGCCCGTGCCATCGTGCACCACCAGGTCATAGTCATCGGCGCCGGGCGCGCGTTCCTCGTAGAAATCGCGGCCGCCGTACGAGGCGAACCCTTGCACGAACCCGAAGCTGCCGGTGAAGGTCGATACGCGTTTTTGCAGCGCGGCCAGCGGCGCGATCGCATCCATCACCTTGCGCGTATACACACCCTCCGACTTCATCCACGCGATCGTCGCAGGGTCGAGCTTCTCCATGTAGCGATAGTTGTCGGTGACCTTGACGCCCCACAGCGTCTCGGTCACGGGTTGGATGGGTGGTGCGGCCGGCGGCGGGCCGACATCGACGGGGGCCAGTGGATCGGTGGCCGCAAGTGCGAACGGCGCCGCGGCAAGGGCAAGCAGCGCGGCAACGAACAGGCTGGGACGCAATCCGAAACGCATGGCTAACCCTCCGCGGCGATGGTTCGCGGACTATAACCTTTTGCAGCCGTTCTGCCAGCAGGACCTTCGACCTAGGGCCTGCTTCCTTGCCCTGCGTGCAAATGGCCGACGGCGCGACCGCTTGGCATAGCGTTAACAGGCCCTGCGGAGCCGGTCAGAGATTGCTGTAATTCGGTCCGCTGCCGCCCTCGGGCGGCACCCAGGTGATGATCTCGTACGGGTCCTTGATGTCGCAGGTCTTGCAGTGCACGCAGTTGGCGGCGTTGATCTGCAGGCGCAGCGACCTGGCATTGTCCGTGCCGGTTTCCTCGACGATTTCGTACACGTTGGCGGGGCAGAAGCGCGTGCAGGGGTTGCCGTATTCGACCGTGCAGCGATCGACGCAGACGCTGGTGTCGGCGACGTGAAGGTGCACGGGCTGGTCCTCGTCGTGCTCGGTGGCGGCGAAATACACCGATGCGAGGCGATCGCGTGGTGGCAACGAGCGCTCGATCCAGCCGGGTTCGCGCGGCGACGTGGCGTTCGGGCCGGGACGGTTGGCTTGCGTCGCGGGCGGATCGAGCTTGTCCAGCGATGACCAATCGGCGTGGTTCTTCAGGGTCCACGGCGACAGCCCGACCGTGACCGTTTCCCACGCCGCGTTGAACAGTCCGCGCCACAACCCGCCGTGAAAGCCGGGCCGGATGTTGCGCACTTTCTTCAGCTCTGCGGCGATGGGCGAGGCGCGCAGGCGCGCATCGAAACCTGTGCCCGTTTGCTTCTCGGCGAAATGTTCGGCCGCAAGCATGCCCGAGCGGATTGCCTGATGCGTGCCCTTGATCTTGGGCACGTTCATCAGCCCGGCCGCGTCGCCGATCAGGATGGCACCCGGCATTTCCACGTTCGGCAGCGATTGCAAGCCGCCTTCGATCAGCGCGCGTGCGCCGGCGGACACGATGCTGCCGCCCTCCAGCAGCGGCGCAATCCGCGCGTGGTGCTTCAATTGCTGGAACGCCTCCCACGGCCGGAACAGGGGGTCGGAATAATCCAGCCCTGCGACGAAGCCGATCGCGACGCGGTCCTTGTCGATCTGGTAAATGAAGCTGCCACCGTAGGTGCGGTTGTCGAGCGGCCAGCCGATGGTGTGGGTGATGTGCCCGGGCTGGACCCGGCCTGGCGGCAGTTGCCAGAGTTCCTTCAAACCGATGCCGTAAGTCTGTGGGTCACAGTTCTTGTCCAAACCATATTTGGCGATCAACGTCTTGCTGACGCTGCCGCGGCAGCCTTCGGCCAGTACCGTGAGCGAGGCCAGGATGTCGATGCCTTGCGTGTAGCCGGGCTTGTGCGAGCCGTCCTTCGCCACGCCCATGTCGCCGATGCGCACGCCCGCGACGGCGCCCCTGTCGTCGAACACCGCATCCGCTGCGGCGAAGCCCGGGAACACGTCCACGCCCAGGGCCTCGGCCTGCGGCGCCAGCCACGCACAGAGTGCGCCCAGCGACACGATGAAATTGCCCGCGTTGTGCATCTGCGGCGGCGTGGGCAATTTGCTTGCACGTTTGGCATCGCGCAGCCACAGGAATTCATCATGCGCGGCCGGCACGCAGATCGGCGGCGGCGCGTCTCGCCACTTCGGCAGCAGCGCATCCAGTGGAGCGGGTTCGATCACCGCGCCCGAAAGAATCTGCGCGCCCACTGCCGAGGCTTTCTCGATCACGCATACGCGGGCGTCGGGCTTGAGTTGCTTCAGGCGGATCGCGAAGGCGAGGCCGGACGGCCCGGCGCCGACCACGACCACGTCGTATTCCATCGTTTCGCGTTCGCTCATGGCGGCTCCGTCATTGACCGTCTGCGGCCCACCATTGTCTTGGGTTCGCGCGCCCCCGGCAAACCGGCCGTGCATCCCGCATAATCGGCGCATGAGTGCCATCGACGACGAGGCGGTATTGGGACCGGACGCGCTGCAGCGCGGCGGCGTGTGGCAGTGCCTGCACTGGCTTGCATCGGGACGCACCTCGGCCGAGGCGCTGGCGGATGCATGCCTCGATGCCATCGAACGACGCGATCCCGACATCCATGCGTTCGTGGACGTGCGTCCGGACCTGGTGCGCGACCAGGCCGCCAGCGCGCAGCGCCGTCGCCGCGAGGGTCCGATCGGGCGTCTCGACGGGATTCCGGTCGCGGTCAAGGACAACTTCGACGTGGCGGGCTACCCGACGCGTGCGGGCCTGCCGACGCGCGACGAACACATCGCCCGCAACGACGCGCACGCAGTCGCGCGCTTGCGCGCGGCCGGCGCGGTGCTGCTGGGCAAGACCAATCTCGACGAAGGCGCGCTGGGCGCGGCCACCCGCAATCCGCATTTCGGCACCACGCGCAATCCGATCGATCCGGGCCGCGTGGCGGGCGGTTCGTCCGGCGGTTCCGCCGCGGCCGTCGCGGCGGGGATGGCGCCGGTCGCGATCGGTTCGGACACGTTGGGTTCGGTGCGCATCCCCGCGAGCTATTGCGGGGTGTTCGCATTGAAACCCACCCACGGCGAAATTTCCGCGCGTGGCCTGGTGCCTGCGGCGCGGCGGCTGGATGCGGTCGGCATCCTCGGGCGCAGCGTCGGCGACCTCGTGGTGATGCTGCAGGTGCTGGCCGGTTACGATGCCGACGATCCGCGTTCGCGCCGGCGCCGCGTCGCGTTGCAACTGCCGGACTGGAATCCCACCCAGTTGCGCTGTGGCGTGGTGCCGGACCTCGCCGCGATTGGGGTGGAGCCGGCGGTGGTGGCGGTGTTCGATGCCGCCCTGGCAAGGCTCGAACGCGAGCTCGGCGAACGCCAGGCACTGGATTTTTCCGATTGGCCGTTCCAGAAGATGCGTCGCGCCGGCCTGTTGCTGATGGAAGCCGAGATGCGCAACACCTTCGCCGAGGATCTGGCCGACACCGCGCACCCGGTGTCCGACGATTTCCGGCACATGCTCGACTACGCTTCGCGCAAGTCCGCTGCGGATTACGCGTCGGCGGACCGCATCCTCGACTTCGCGGTGCTGAAGGCGCGCCGCGTGTTCTCGCGCGTGGACGTGCTGGTGCTGCCGACCACGCCGCAGGGCGCGTTTCCGGTCGATGCGCCGGTGCCGGCGTCGCAGGCCGACCTCACCGCGTTCGCCAGCCTGTCCGCGTGCCCCGCGGTCAGCATCCCGATGGGAACCTTGCCCGATGGCATGCCGATCGGCATGCAGTTCGTGGGCGCACCGGGGTCGGACTTGCGTTTGCTGGAACTCGCGGAAGTCTGCGCGTCCGCACTGGACGCAGTGCCGGCGTACCCGGTTGTTCCCGTCGCGGCATGATGCCGGTCGCGCCGCACCGACCGGCGCGGCGCGGCGCGGCGTCACCACCAACGGTGCCAGGGCAGGAAGATCGCGGCCAGGATCACCGCGAAGATCGACCACTTGGTCGCGTAATACAGCTTGCGATTATGCTTTTTCAGCCTCTTGCCGACGTGGCGGATGGCGTAGGCGTACTTGAAGATCTTGTTGACGCCGCCGGTGCGATCGCCCTCCTGGTTGGGCGAGGCGCCGGCCGCGAGCAGGGTGCGCGCGACCGCGTGGTTGAGCGCCGTGGCCCAACGGTATTTCATCGGCCGTTCGAGGTCGCAGAACAGGATGATGCGGTCCTGGTCGGTCTCGTTCGCGGCCCAGTGGATGTAGGTTTCGTCGAACACCACGCCTTCGCCGTCGCGCCAGCTGTAGGGCTTGCCGTCGACCCTGATCCAGCAGCGATCGTCGTTGGGCGTGATCAAGCCCAGGTGATAGCGCAGTGAACCCGCGAACGGGTCACGGTGCTTGCCGAGGTTGCTGCCGGGCGGCAACTGGGTAAACGCGGCGGCCTTGATGTGCGGCGAGCCTTTCAGGATTTCGACCGTGCGCGGGCACAGTTGCAGCGCCGACGGGTGCGGCGCGTCGTCGTACCACTTGAGGTAAAACCGCTTCCAGCCGGTGCGGAAGAACGAATGGAAACCGGCATCGTTGTACTGGTCGGACGCCTTGATGTGGCTGGCTTTCGCGAGCGCGACCGCCTCGTCGCGGATGACCTGCCAGTGGCTGCGCAGGTTTTCGAGCTCGGGAAAATCCGACGGCGCGAGGTACGGCGTCACCGGCACGCGCGAGAACGCGTACATCAGCACGTTGATCGGCGCCATGAAGGTCGAATGGTCGGTGATCTGGCGCAGGAACTTGTGCCGCACCCTGCCGCGGAAATGCACGTACAGCGCACTCGCGATGAGGACGGCCAGGACGATCCACTTGGTCATGGCGAAAACGGGACGGCAAGCATCGAACGGGCGCGGATTTTACTCCGCAGCGGCTCGCCGTGACTTGCTGCGACCTGTATGCGCGAGCGTGATGATCGCCACGCCGACGAGGATCACCACCATGCCGCCGATCTCGGCGGGACCCACGTGCTCGCCCGCGATCAGTGCGCCCAGCAGCACCGCCACCGGCGGATTCACGTAGGCATAACTCGCGGTCAGCGCCGGGCGCGCGTGCTTGATCAGGAACAGGTACGCGGAAAACGCGATGATCGATCCGAACACGGCCAGGTACGCGATCGCCAGGATCGATGCGGTCGGCGGATGCTCGGGCAACCTTTCGCCCGTCAGCCACGCGGTCAGCGCCAGTGCGGGCGCCGCGCACAGCATCTGCGCGGCCACGTTCATCGGGCCTTCCGGCATGTCCTGGTGGCGGCTCCAGATCGAGCCGAACGCCCAGGCGAGCGTCGCCACCAGCAGCGCCACGGCCGCCCACGGCGCCGCGCGCATCGCGCCGCCGCTGTTCAACACGATCACGCCGAGGAACCCGACCACCAGCCCGGCAATTTCACCGCGGCTCGGGCGTTCCCGATACGCGAACAGGAACAGCGCGATGAACAGCGGTTCGCTCGCGATCGCGACCGCGGCGATGCCGGAGGTCACGCTTTGCTCCGCGAAGCAGACCAGCCCGTTGCCGAACATCAGCAGCAGTACGCCGGTGATCGCCGCATTGCGCCACTGCCGGCGCGTGGGCGGCTTCACGCCGCGCAGGCGCAGCCACGCATACATCGCGACGCCGGCTGAAAGAAAGCGCAAGGCGGCCATCGTGAACGGCGGGAAGCCGGTCAGTCCGATCCGGATCCCGAGATAGGTCGAGCCCCAGATCAGGTACACCGCCGCCAGCGCCAGCGGAATCAGCCAGCGGCGTTCGGCTGCGGTGTCGACGGCAATGGGAGCGACGGTGTCGTGCATGATCGGCGAATCTGCGTGTGTGTGAGCGTATGCCCTGGGGCCAAGCTTCGCCTAGAAATCCACCTTGCCGAACCGGGCCAACCCCTTGTTGTGGCCCGGCGGGTCGAGCACCGACTGGTCGAGCGGTAGCGGCTCGCCTATCCATTCGGCGAGCGTGGTGTGATCGGCCAGGTCGTCGTCGGTGACCGGGTGGACCAGGGACGTCAGTCCCGAACGCTTGAACAGGGGCACGATGCCGGGCAATGCGGAGGCCAGGAACTGGACCTCGAACTGGGGTTTGGGGTGCGGGCCGACGCCTCGGTCGTGCATCTTCCCGACCAGGACCAACCCCGGCAGCGAGCCGTTTTCCAGCAGGCCATGCAGATCCCGGTGCAGGCGTTGCGCCACGGACAGGTTGGCCGCGTCGAAGTAGACGTGGGCGTGATACGGATCGGTGGGTTTTGCCATGACGTTGCCTCAAGTCGCGCGTGCCGGGACAAGTACCGCACGCGCATCCGTGTCGCTGCCCTGCAAGCAATGACGCCTCCCGTTCGGGGAGGCGTGCGGGCATTGTAGTTCCGATGGTGGCGCGCGGGTGGCGACGCAGCGATGAAAGTTTTGCGACGCCGGGTTGAACGACATTCAATGCATCGCGTCGCGCCGCTCCCGTGCCAGCAGCTTTTCCTTGCGTGCCACGCCCCAGCGCCAGCCGCCCGGTGTACCGTCGGCACGCACCACGCGATGGCAGGGCACGACCAGCGCCAGCTTGTTGCTGCCACAGGCATGGCCCACTGCGCGCGCCGCGCCGGGTTCGCCGATGGCGCGGGCAATCTCCGAGTAGCTGCGCGTTTCGCCGCTGGGGATGCGGGTCAAGGCTTCCCACACGCGCCACTGGAACGCGCTGGCAGCGACGTCCAGCGGCGGCAGCGCTGCGTCGTCCGGGCCGCCGTCCTTGCCGAACTGGCGGGCGATGCGGTCGACCACGGCCGCCAGCCATTCGTCCCGGCCGGCGTCGATGCGGCTCAGGTCGGCGTTGGGAAATTCCCCGCGCAATGCTTCCACCAGCGCTGCGTCGCTGTCGCCAAGGGTCACCGCACACAATCCGCGCGCGGTGGCCGCCACCAGCACGCGGCCGAGCGGGCAGGCGAGCGTGGTGTAGCGGATCGCGACCCCGGCGCCGCCTTCGCGGTAGCGGGTGGGCGGCATCCCGAGCAGGCGGTCGCTGTGCTCGTAGACCCGGCTGCCCGACCCGAAGCCGGCCGCGTAGACGGCGTCGGTGACGCCCGAGCCGTCGCGCAGGGCTTGCTTGAATTCGCCGAAACGCCGCGCGCGGGTGTATTCGGCGGGCGACACGCCGAAGCGTTGCCTGAACCGGCGTTGCAGCCACGCGGCCGAGAGCCCCACGCGCCTGGCCAGGGCCGTCAGGGAAGGCGCGGGAGTGTCGTGGTCGAGGATGTCGCGGGCCCGGTCGACCGGGTCGGGTGTGTTCGCGATGAGGTCGGGGTTGGCGTTCATGCGTACAGGATGGCGACGGCCGCGCATGTCCGCACTCCGTTTTTTGCGGTGGTGTTCAGTCCGCGCGGGGCAGCGAGGCGCGCGGCACCACGGTGAACTCGCCTTCGATGATGCCGGGCTCGGTCGGGCGCCGGTTGCGCCCGTTCAGCCAGCGCCGGACCAGCATCACCAGGGCCGCGAGGGCGACCACGGCCGCGCCGATCAGGAGGCCCATCGCGACCAGGCCGGCCAGCAGCACCGCGCCCGCGACCAGGACCACGGCGCGCAGCAGCGGATGGCGGGGCAGGGCAACGAACAGGCTGGCGCGCATCGATGGAACCCGCGTGGCACAATGTCCCTTCGACCATGAGGGCGGAAAGGCGCCGTCACAAGTGCCGGAAATCATGGACATGACCACACCCGACGAAATCCTGTGCCGCCTCGACGACATTCCCGACGGCGGCGTGCTGGGCGTCGATCCGCCCGACCCCGAGGGCGAACCGCTGCTGCTGACCCGGCGGGGCAACTCGGTGCAGGCGTGGCTGAACGTGTGCCCGCACGCCGGCCGGCGCATGGACTATGCACCCGGCCTGTTCCTGGTCAAGGACGACAAGCTGACCTGCGCGGTGCACGGCGCGACCTTCGCGCTGCGCGAAGCGGGACTTTGCATCGGCGGCCCCTGCCGTGGCCAGTCGCTGGTCGCGGTGCGGGTGCAGGTGAAGGACGGCGTGGTTACGCGTGGTTGATTTTTATTTTGCGATCATCCCTGATCGCTGCGTCGCGAAGGTTGCGTCGACCGGGAACGCCTCGGCTCCATGGAGACCAGAATGGACTTCCTGTCCTGACTTTCCACGACAGCCGCGCATCACATCGTTCAGAGTCGCATGAAGATTCCGAGCGGATCGTGCGCGCGCGCCACGCTGACGATGAACAGGAACACGAGCATCGCTGCGACGAAACAGATCGCACGGATCGTGCGGGTGCGTCCACGCCGCAACGCGAACACGCCCAGCGCGATGTAGACCACCAGCAGGACCACCTTCACCGTCAGCCACGCCTGCACGAACGGGTACTGGTGGATGATGGTGGTCAGTGCGATCGCGGCGGCCAGCAACAGCGAATCGATCAGCACGGACACACGCCGCAGCGCGACATGGTTGGCCGCAGGCAACCCGGCCAGCATCATGCAGCCGCGGGTGAAGAACAGGCTGCCCGACGCGATCACGCAGCCGACGTGGGTCCAGAGGATTTGCAGGTACCAGACGGCCATGGCGGGTCGCGGAAAGGCGGGGCCATGGAGTATGCAGGCCGCAGGGACGGCGCGCGTTGATTCGACTCAAACATTCAGGACACAACGCGCCAGTTCGCGCAGGCGCGGCGGATCGAGCAACTCGACCCTGCGGCCGTCGATCGCGATGAGCTTCTGTTCACGGAAGCGCCCCAGCACGCGGCTGACGGTTTCCGCGGCAAGGCGCAAATAGTTGGCGATGTCGGCACGCGCCATGCTGAGCCGGAATTCGGTGCCCGACAGTCCGCGTGTGGCGTAGCGGTCGCCCAGGTCGACGAGGAACGCGGCAAGGCGTTCGTCCGCGGAATGGTCGCCGGCCAGCAGCGTGGCCGAGCCGAGCTCCTTGCTGAGCAGGCGGAACAGGTGTTGCTGGATCTTGGGCTGGCGTGCGGCCAACGCGCTCATCGCGGGGAACGAGAAGCGGCAGCACAGGGTGGTCTCCAGCGCGATCGCATCGCACGGATAGTGCTCGGGATAGATCGCGTCCAGGCCCACGAGTTCGCCGGGCAGGTAGAAGCCCAATACCTGCTCACGGCCTTCGGCGTCCACCAGCGTGGTCTTGATCATGCCGGTGCGCACCGCGAACAGCGCGCGGAAGGGGTCACCGGATCGAAACACGCGTTGGCCGGGCTCGAACGGGCCGACGTGCTCGACGAGGCAATGCAGGTCGTTCAGCTCGGGTCTGCCGTAACCCGCGACCGCACAGGCTTCGGCGAACGCGCAACTCGAGCAGAAGTTCTCGGCGTCGCCGTCGTTGCTCGGTACGCCGGTGGGGCGCGCAAGCGCACCGGGTTGTGACGAGTGCGATTCCATGGGGGTGTCCGGCGCGTTGGCGCCGCAGCCGTCGGTGATGCCTACAGTTTACCGCAGGGGCCGGTCCTTCTGGTTGAGAGCCGCTGAAGAACCGTCGCGAGCGAAGGCAGATGGCGTGACGCCGGCGCGCAGCAAGCGGAGCGTACACGCCAGTACGTGAGCATTGCGAGCACCGCCGGCACGCAAGCTGCCGAGCGCAGCAGGTTATTCAGTGGTTCCCGGGAGGCTCGATCCTCTGTTCTATCGCGCCGAAGATCGAATTGCCGTCGACGTCATGCATGTCGATCTTCACCGTGTCCCCGTATTTCAGGAACGGGGTCATCGCTTCGCCGTCGCGGAGTTTCTCGACCGTGCGTTGTTCGGCCAGGCACGAAGCGCCGCGCGAGGTGTCCTGGTTGGCGATGGTGCCGGAACCGACGAGGGTGCCGGCGGCGAGCGGGCGGGTTTTCGCGGCGTGCGCGACCAGTTGCGCGAAGTCGAACTGCATGTCCTCGCCGGCTTCGACCTCGCCGAACCACTGGCCGTTGATCCAGGTGCGCATCGGCAGGTGCACCTTGTCGCCCTGCCATGCATCGCGCAGTTCGTCCGGGGTCGCCAGCACCGGCGACAACGCCGAGCGCGGCTTGGATTGCAGGAAACCGAAACCCTTGGCGAGTTCGGCCGGGATCAGGTTGCGCAAGCTGACGTCGTTGACCAGCCCGACCAGCTGGATGTGGTGCGAGGCCTGCTCGGGCGTCACCGCCATCGGCACGTCGTCGGTCACCACCACCACTTCGGCTTCGAGGTCGATGCCGTAGTCTTCACTCGGAACGCGCACGGGATCGCGCGGGCCGAGGAAACCGGCGCTGGTGGCCTGGTACATCAGCGGATCGGTGTAGAAGGTTTCCGGGACGGTCGCGCCGCGCGCCCTGCGTACGCGCTCGACGTGCGGCAGGTAGGCGCTGCCATCCACGAATTCATACGCGCGCGGCAGCGGCGCGGCCAGCGCGTGGAAATCCAGATCGAACGCGTGCTCGACGGCCTTGTGGCGATGCAGGCACAACGCGTCGTACAGTGCGTGCAGGCGCGGCGCCGCGTTTTGCCAATCGTCCAGCGCGGCCTGCAGGGTCGGCGCAATGCCGGTCGCGCGCACGCCGTGCGCGAGGTCGCGGCTGACGAGGATCAGGGTTCCATCGCGACCACCTTCTTTCAGGCTTGCAAGTTTCATTCGTGGTTTCCGACTCAGCGTTGCGATGGATCGAAATGTTTCTGCAATCCCTGCCAGCAGTCCTGGTAGTCGCGCTGGTGTTGCGGTGCGTCCAGCGCCTGGCGGGTCGGGTGGATCACGCAGCGCGTTTCGAACATGAAAGCCATGGTATCGACGACGTGTTGCGGTTTGCTTGTGTCCGTCGCCAATGCCTTCGCGTAGCTCGCGGCGTCCGGGCCGTGTCCGCTCATGCAGTTGTGCAGCGAGGCGCCACCGGGCACGAAACCGCCGCCGGCGCTGGCGTCCTTGGCGTCGTATTCGCCGTGGACCAGGCCCATGAACTCGCTGGCGATGTTGCGGTGGAACCACGGCGGCCGGAAGGTGTGCTCGGCCACCAGCCAGCGTGGCGGGAAAATCGCGAAGTCCATGTTGGCGGTGCCGGGCGTATCCGACGGCGAAGTCAGCACGGTGAAGATCGACGGATCCGGGTGGTCGTAACTGATCGAGCCGATGGTGTTGAAGCGCCGCAGGTCGTAGCGGTACGGCACGTGGGTGCCGTGCCACGCGACGATGTCCAGCGGCGAGTGGGCGAGCGGTGCGCGCCACAGGTTGCCCTGGAACTTGGCGATCAATTCGAAGTCGCCCGTGACGTCTTCATACGCCGCCACCGGCGCCTCGAAGTCGCGTGCGTTGGCGAGGCAGTTGGAACCGATCGGGCCAAGCTCCGGCAGCCGCAGCGGCGCGCCGAAGTTCTCGCAGACGTAGCCGCGCGCGCTGCCGTCCGGAAGTTCGACCTTGAAACGCACGCCGCGCGGGATCAGCGCGACCTGTTGCGGTTCGACTTCCAGCACGCCGAACTCGGTCGCGATCCGCAGGCGGCCCTGCTGCGGCACCACCAGCAATTCGCCATCGGCGTCGTAGAAGAAGCGATCCTGCATCGACCGGTTGCACGCATACAGATGGATGCCGATGCCGGTTTGCGAAGCGGCAGCGCCATTGCCGGCCATCGTGAACAGGCCGTCCACGAAATCGGTCGGCACGTCCGGCAGCGCGAACGGACTCCAGCGCATCTGATCGGGTGGCGTGGGTGTCTCGTCGAAACGGTTGTGGAATGCGGTTTGTTCGAACGGAGCGAATTCGCCGTGCAGCGCGGCGGGGCGAATCCGGTACAGCCAGCTTCGGCGATTGGCGTGGCGCGGCGCGGTGAACGCCGTACCCGACAACTGCTCCGCGTACAGGCCGTACGGCACCTTTTGCGGGGAGTTTTGCCCGATCGGGAGGGCGCCTTGCAGCGCCTCGCTCGCGTGTTCGTTGCCGAAGCCGGTTTGGTAGTGTGTCGTCATGCGTGTGTCTGCCTCAAAAACCGTTCGTCCTGAGCTTGTCGAAGGACGGACGGTTGGCCTGGTCTGTTCGTGGTTCGACAGGCTCACCACAAGCGGAATTCATGACGCGTCCGTGCCGCCGGGACGCCGTTGGCGGCTTCTTGCCAGTCGGCTTACGGTATCCCAGTCTCCGGCAATGTACGCCAGCTTCTTGGCGCGGCTCCAGCCTTTCAGCTTGCGTTCCATCGTCAGCGCTTCATATCGCGTTTCGAATTCTTCAACGTGCAGCAGCTTCAGCGGACGACGTGGAGCCGTGAAAGTGTCGGCCTTTCCCGCATCATGCTGCCGCATCCTTTCATCCAAGTCATCCGTGTGCCCGACGTACAAAGTTCCATCGGCGCACTCCAGGATGTAGAGGCTGAATGCCACGGTTGGGTGCCCTTCGACTCCGGCCCTTCGGGCCTGCGCTCAGGGCGAACGGAGACCGTGGCGTCCGCCGATCACAAAACCCCGCGCTTCATCTGGTCGCGTTCGATGGATTCGAACAGCGCCTGGAAGTTGCCTTCGCCGAAACCTTCGTTGCCCTTGCGCTGGATGATCTCGAAGAAGATCGGGCCGATGCAGTTCTGGGTGAAGATCTGCAGCAGCAGCTTCCTCTTCGTCTCCATGTCGGCGTCGATCAGGATCTTGTTCTTGGCCAGTCGCGGCACGTCTTCGCCGTGGTTCGGGACGCGCACGTCGATCACCTCGAAATAGGTGTCGGGCGTATCGAGGAATTCGACGCCCGCGCCGCGCATGGCTTCCACCGTGTCGTAGATGTTGTCGGTGAACAGCGCGATGTGCTGGATGCCCTCGCCCTTGTACTCGTCGAGGTACTCGTTGATCTGCGATTTCGGATCGCTCGATTCGTTCAGCGGAATCCGCACCATGCCGTCCGGTGCGGTCATGGCTTTCGACACCAAGCCGGTCTTGGCGCCCTTGATGTCGAAGTAGCGGATCTCGCGGAAGTTGAACAGCTTCTCGTAGTAACCGGCCCACTTGGCCATCTCGCCGAAATACAGGTTGTGGGTGAGGTGGTCGATGAAGGTGAGGCCGAAACCCTTGGGATTGCGCTGCGCCTCCGGCACCAGCCATTCGTAATCGTCGAACACGCTGCCCTTGCCGCCGTACTTGTCGACGAGATACAGCATGCAGCCGCCGATGCCTTCGATCACCGGAGCGTCGATGGCTTTTGTCGCGGCCTTGTGCGTGATTTCCTTGGCGCCATTGGCCAGCGTGGCCTTCAGCACTTCCGATGCCGGATGCGAAAAGCGGATCGCGAAACCGCAGGCGCAGGGACCGTGCTTCTGTGCGAAATCGAATGCGAAGGAATCCGCCTGCTCGTTCACCAGCAGGTTGCAGCCGCCCTGGCGATACAGGGTGATGGCCTTGTTCCCGTGCTTCGCAACCGCCGTGAAGCCCAGCCGCTTGAACAGGTCGTGCAGCAGCTTGGGCTCGGGCGCGGCGAATTCGACGAATTCGAAACCATCGACGCCCATCGGGTTGGCGAACGTGGTCGGCTGCATGCCGGTGTGGGGCTGGGCGTTCATGGTCGTCTCCGAAATAGGTATTCGTGGTGCGGGCTTTTGGTGAAAAGTCAGGGCAGGAAGCCCGTTCTGGTGTTGGTGGACCGAGACGCTCGTTGGATTGCAGGAGGTCTTGGGGTGCCGCAATCAGGGATGATTGCATGTAAGATAGTTACAAATGAAACCATTTGCAACCGCAACCAGCAAAGCCCGGCACGCGCCCATCGAACTGGAAAAATTCGTTCCGTACCAGCTGTCGATCGTGTCCAACACGGTCAGCGAGGAGATCGCGCGCGAGTACCGCGAGCGTTTCGACCTCGGCACCACCGAATGGCGGGTGATGGCGGTACTGGCGCGCTACGACGGTGACGGTTTGTCCGCACGCGCGGTAGCGCGGCTGACCGCGATGGACAAGGTGGCGATCAGCCGCGCACTGGCACGGCTGGTGGCGGGCGGGCGGGTGTTGCGCCGCACCCATCACGGCGACAAGCGCCGGTCCGTATTGCGGCTGTCGGCCACCGGCTGGCGCATCCACGACGTGGTGGCGCCGCTGGCGCGCCGGCACGAGCGCGAATTCATGGCGGCCTTGAGCGAAGAAGAGCGCGACTGGCTGACGCGCATCCTCGACAAGCTGCTGGCGAGCAGTGCCTGCGCTGCCCGGAAACTCTGAAGAACCGTCGCGAGCGAAGGCAGATTGTGGGTCGCCGGAGCGCAGCAAGCGGAGCGTACACGTCAGTACGTGAGCATTGCGAGCACCGCCGGCACGCAAGCTGCCGAGCGCAGCAGGTTATTCAGAGTTTTCTAGCGAACGCCGTGCATCAGCCTGTTCACCAGCGGCGAAACCAGCAGCAACAACACGCCGGCGCCCAGCAGCAGCCAGAACCCGAAGGTGAAACCGGAAAGTGCGGAAGCCGTGGTCATGCCGCCCGTGCCGGCGATACGGCTGGCGAACAGGCCCGAAAGATTGCCGCCCACCGCCAGCGACAGGAACCAGCCGCCCATCGCGAAGCCGACCAACCGCGACGGCGCCAGCTTGGTCACCATCGACAGACCGATCGGCGACAGGCACAACTCGCCGAGCGTCTGCATCACGTAGCACAGCACCAGCGGCCAGAATGGAATCAGTCCGTTGTCGCCCAGCAGTTTCGCGAGCGCGAACATCAGCACCAGGAACCCGAGGCTGTTGAACAGCAGTCCGAAACCGAACTTGCGCGGAATCGAAGGTTCCATCCGGCGCTTGTCGAGCCACGCCCACACCAGCGTCACGATGGGTGCGAACACGATGATCGCGAGCGGACTCACGGACTGGAACCAGCCGACCGGAAACACCCACCCGCCGGGCATCACGCGATTCACGATGTTCTCGGCGAGGAAATTGAACGAGGTGCCGAGCTGGTAATAGAACATCCAGAACAGGATGTTGAACGCGAAGATGATCAGCATCGCGATCACGCGGTGCACCTGCACGCGGTCGTGGCGGCCAGCCTCGACCAGCAGCATCGCCGCCACCACGACGAACAACAGTCCGAGCAGCCACTGCAACCCATCGGCACCGAGCCTCGACAGCAGCAGGAACACCAGCGGCACCGACGCGATCACGCCCAACACCACCCACGCCACGCGCGCCAGGCCTTCCGCGCCCGGCGCAGGCCGTCCGACCTGCTTCAACTGCCGCCGGCCGAACCAGAACCACACCAGGCTCAGCAGCATGCCCACGCCCGCGGCCGCGAATACCAGCCGGAAGTTCTGCTGCATCGGCGTGGACGTGAAATGCGCGGCCATCCATCCGGTCAGCAGCGGTGCCAGCAGTGCGCCGGCGTTGATGCCCATGTAGAACAGCGTGAAGCCGCGATCGCGGCGCGGATCGTCGCGGCCGTACAACTGCCCGACCATCGTCGAGATGTTCGGCTTGAACAGCCCATCGCCGACGATCACCAGCGCCAGGCCCAGCAGCAGCATCGTGCGGCTGGGCAACATCAGCACGAACAGTCCCGCCGCCATCACCAGCGCGCCCAGCAGGATCGTGCGCTGGTAACCGATCACGCGGTCCGCGACCCAGCCGCCGAAGATGCAGGTGCCGTAGATCAGCGCGGTGTAGGCGCCGAAGATGCCGCTGGCCCAGGCCTGCCCGGACGGATCGCCGTGGTAGAACTGCTGCACGATGTACAGCGCCAGCGCCCAGCTGACCGAATAGAACGCGAAGCGTTCCCAGAACTCGGTCATGAACAGCATCCACAGCGGCTTCGGGTGCCCGAACCGTTGCGGGAAGTCCGGCGCGGCCGGCAACGTTGCGTTGGTGATGGCTTCGATCATGGGTTGTCCTTGCAAACGGTTCAATGCACCCCGTGCATCAGTTTCACGATCCACGGTGCGGTGATCAGGTACACCAGTGCGATCGCCACGCCACCGATCAGCAGCCACGCGAACACATGTTCATAGCCACCAATGCCGGTTTGTCCGTGCGCCGTGGTCATGGCCGCGATCTGGCCGGAAAGGTCGTACGACACGCCGACCCCGAAAAACCAGCCGCCCATCGCCAATGATGTTTCATCGGGCGCGGCAAGCTTGCCGATCAGCGCGTAGCCGATCGGCGAAAGCGCCAGTTCGCCCACGGTCGAGCACAGGTAGCACACCAGCAGCGTCCATGCCGCGACCTTCCCGTCCGGCAGCTGCAGCCGTGCGATCGCGAACCACAACACGCCGTAACCCAGCGCCACCAGCAGCAGGCCGATGCCGAATTTGCGCGGGGTCACCGGGTTGATACGGTGCCGGTCCAGCCAGGGCCACAGCAGCGCCATGAACGGCGCGAAAACCAGGATGCACAGCGGGTTGACCGACTGGAACAGGGTGAAGTCCCACGGCATACCCAGCAGCGACCCATTCCACAGCGGCGCCACGTGGTCGCGCGCGAAAAAGTTCAGCGCGCTGGCACTGAGCAGGCTCATCGCCCAGAACGCGATCAGTGCCACGAACAGCAACAGCAGCGCGACGTAGCGATGGTTTTGCACGCGATCGCCGCGGTGCGCGCTGCTGACGACGAAATACAGGACCAGCACGCCCATCAGCCCGTAGACCGTGTAGTGCAACACGTCGGGGTAAGCCATCAACAATCCGGTGGGGACGATGAGCGCCAGACAGGCGATCACCACTGCGGGCAGCGACCAGCGTCGATGGAAGCGCGGCTTGTCCCCGGCGCCCGGCAGTTTGCGTTGCCGCCATTCGAACACCAGCGTGCCCAGCAGCATGCCGGCCGCTGCCGCGACGAAGCCCCAGCGATAGCCATAGTGCGCGCCGATCCACGCTGCGCAGATGAACGGCGCGATGAAGCCGCCGAAATTGATCGCGAGGTAATACAGCGTGTAGCCGGCGTCGCGCCTGGGATCGTTGTCGGCGTAGTTGCGCCCGATCAAGACCGTCAGCGGGATGTTGAGGCCCGCCGCCAGCACGAAGGCCGCCAGTGCCATCACGAAGCCGGTGCGCGTCGGCGATGCCATCCCGAGCAACGCCGGGATCATCAGCCACAACGACAGCCGCAACGAACGTACCTCGCCCAGCACATTGTCGGCGACCCATCCGCCGAGGATCGTCAGCGCGTACAGCAGGGTGCCGAAGCCCGCGAACAGCAGGTTGGCCTGTTGCAGCGCCTGTGCTTGCGGGAGGCCGGAGAAGAATGCCTGCGCGACGTAGGGTGCGAGGAACGCGCGAAAACCGTAGAACGCGAAGTTGAACCAGACCGTGACGAACAGCAGCATCCACAACAATCGCGGATGGCCCATGAAGCTGCCGTCCTGCGGCGAGGACCGGGCGGAATCGTCGTTCGCGTGCATCGTCAGCCTTCACGTCGGCTGGCGGTTGCCAGCCTGCGCGCGACCTTAGCGGCGCAGGCGGCGCTGCGGCAAGCGCGGCGCCGCGTAGCCCGGATGGAGCGAAGCGCAATCCGGGACCAACCCCGTTTTGCGTGCTGCGTACGCACGCCGGCTATCGGGAGCGGATCTGCGTGCGCACTTCCAGCAGTTCGGGAAAGAAGGTGAGGTCGAGCGCCTGCTTCAGGAACCCGACGCCGGACGAGCCGCCGGTACCGGGACGATGGCCGATGATGCGCTCCACCGCCTTCATGTGGCGAAAGCGCCAGAGCTGGAAGTTTTCCTCGACGTCCACCAGCGTCTCGCACAGATGGTATTCGGGCCAGAACTTCTCAGGTGCCTCGTAGATGAGCTGGAACACCGGCAGCAGCGCATCGTGGCGTTTCCAGCCGGCGCGCACGTCGCGATCGAGGATGTCCTTCGGGATCGCGTGCCCGCGCCGCGCCAGCCAGTGCAACGCCGCGTCGTACAGGCTGGGCGATTCGAGCGTCGCGCGCAGGCCGGCCTGTGCTTCGGGATCGTGCGCGAACACCGCCAGCATGTCGGCGTTCTTGTTGCCGAGCAGGAATTCCACCGTGCGGTATTGCACGGACTGGAACCCCGAAGACGGTCCCAGGGCGTCGCGGAACTTCAGGTATTCGTGCGGCGTCATGGTTTCCAGCACCGCCCATTCGTTGAACAGCTGATCCTGGATGCGCTTGACGCGCGCCAGTTTCTTCAAGCCCTGGTCGGCGTGGTCGACATCGATGTCGACGATGGTGGCGCGCAACTCGTGGATCATCAGCTTCAGCCACAACTCGGCGACGTGGTGCTGCACGATGAACAGCATCTCGTCGTGGTACGCGGGGTCCGACACCGGGCGTTGCGCGGACAACAGCGTGTCGAGCTTCAGGTAGCTTGCATAGGTCATGCGGCCGGAAAGGTCGCGCTGGATGCCGGCTTCGAGTTCGCGCCGGTTGCTGTCGGTCATGTGCTGGTTGTCCAGTTCGAAGCGGCCGTTGTTGAAACAAGGCCACGGATGGCCGAGTTGGTCTATCCGGGCGGGAAAAGATTGTTTTGGCCAGCCAGTTTAACGAAGCTGCGATCATGGATGATCGCAAAGACGCAGGGCAAGCGTAGCGTAATGTCCGGTGCACGCGTTGACGAGAATCAGGCGCGCTCGTGCGGTTCGACGCCGGTGAGCTCGCGTCGAGCGCAGCGAGCACGGCAAGCTTTCTGGTTCCGACCTGCACTGAAACCGATTCCGGGTTCAGGTCCCTGGCCGGCCCCGGGACGGCGAAGGGATTTCGTCATTCCGGGGCGACCCGAAGGGTCGAACCCGGAATCGGTTTCCGGCGTGCCATCCGCTTTCGCGTGTTGCGTCGCAACATGCGCGCCCGTACTGCAAAAGGCTGCGGGCCGTGCGCGGTGCATGCGATAATGGGCGGCCCGCTCGCGTGAACCATCGTCACTTCGAACGGTCCGACACGTCGCGTCGCTGCGCCATCGCAGCTTCGCATCCCCGCATCACTTCCGGGAGCAACCCGTGCCCATCGCCGCCAAGTTTGAAATCGAATACCTGCAATACCTCGACGCCGAGGGCAAGCAGGTCAGGAAGGATCTGCCCGACTTCGCGCAGGACATCGACCAGATGGTCGAGCTGTACAAGTTGATGGTGTCCACCCGCGTGTTCGACACCAAGTCGATCGCACTGCAGCGCACCGGCAAGCTGGGCACCTATGCGTCGTGCCTCGGCCACGAAGCCACGCATGTCGGCATTGGCGCTTCGCTGAAGCCGGAAGACGTGCTGGCCGTCAGCTATCGCGAATACGGCGCGCAGTTGTATCGCGGCGTGCGCCCGCGCGACGTCTACATGTACTGGGGCGGCGACGAGCGTGGCAACGATTACCAGAACGAACCCGCGAAGCACGACTTCGCGTGGTCGGTGCCGATCGGCACCCAGTGCCTGCACGCCGCGGGTTCCGCGCTGGCGTTCAAGATCCGCAAGGAGAAGCGCGTCGCGGTGTGTACCATCGGCGACGGCGGTTCCTCCAAGGCCGATTTCTACGGCGCGATCAACGTGGCCGGCGCGCGCGACCTGCCGTTGGTCGCGGCGATCGTCAACAACCAGTGGGCGATCTCGGTGCCGCGCAAGATCCAGTCCGGCGCCAAGACGCTGGCGCAAAAGGGCATCGCCGCCGGATTGTTCTGCATCCAGGTGGATGGCAACGACATCATTGCGGTCAAGAAAGCCATGGGCGATGCCATCGAACGCGCGCGCAAGGGCGACGGCGGCAGCGTGGTTGAATGCGTCACCTACCGCCTCGGCGACCACACCACCGCCGACGACGCGCGTCGCTACCGTGGCAAGGACGAAGTCGAGGACGCGTGGACGAAAGATCCGGTCAAGCGCCTGCGTACCTGGCTGGAAGCGAAGAAGGCCTGGAACAAGAAGAAGGAAGAGAAGCTGCAGGCCGAATGCGACGAATGGATGGACAGTGAAGTCAATTCATATCTCGAAACCAAGGCGCAGCCCGTGACCGCGATGTTCGATTACACCTTCGCGGAATTGCCGGCGGACTTGTTGAAGCAGCGGGATGAAGCCATCGCGTTGGAGAAGGCGCATGGCTAAGAGGACGCACTGCAAACTCCCCCAACGTCATTCCGGACGGGTGGCGGAAGCCATCCGATCCGGACTGCGGAGGCAGGATGCCGGAGCGAACGCCGAAGGCGGCCTCAGGCGAGCGCCATGGATGGCGCGAGTAATCCATTTTGATTTTCACTTCAAAAGCAAATGGATTTCCGCTTGCGCGGGAATGACGGCAGTAGAGGAGATTCGCTAGATGGCAGCCATCACCCTGATCGAAGCCGTCACCCAGGCGCTTGCTTACGAGATGAAGCACGACAAGTCGGTCGTCGTGCTGGGTGAAGATGTCGGCGTCAACGGCGGCGTGTTCCGCGCCACGCAAGGCTTGTCGGAAAAATTCGGCGAGTGGCGCGTGTTCGACACCCCGCTGGACGAAACCACCATCGCCGGCCTCACCGTGGGCTTGGCCGCGCAAGGCATGAAGCCGGTGGCCGAGGCGCAGTTCGAAGGCTTCATCTATCCGATGATGGAGCAGATCGTCTGCCATGCCGCGCGCATGCGCAACCGCACCCGCGGACGCATCACATGTCCTGCGGTGTTCCGCGCGCCGTGGGGCGGCGGCATCCACGCGCCCGAACATCATTCGGAAGCCAACGAACACCTGTTCGCCAACGTGCCGGGCCTGCGCGTGGTGTTGCCGTCGTCGCCCGCGCGTGCATACGGATTGTTGCTGGCCGCGATCCGCGATCCCGACCCGGTGGTGTTCTACGAACCCAAGCGCATCTACCGCCAGTACAAGGAAGACGTGCCGGACGACGGCGAGGCGCTGCCGCTGGACGTGTGCTTCGTGCTGCGCGACGGCACCGACATCACCCTGGTGACCTGGGGCGCCGAGGTGAAGGAAACCCTGGAGGCCGCCGACGCGCTCGCGAAGGAAGGCATCAGCGCCGAGGTGATCGACGTCGCCACGCTGACGCCGCTCGACTTCGACACCATCGCCGAGTCGGTGCAGAAGACCGGCCGTTGCGTGATCGTGCAGGAAGCGCCGAAGACCGCGGGTTTCGGTGCCGAGATCGCCGCGCGTATCGCAGAAGAATGCATCTTCGACCTGTTGGCGCCAGTCGCACGCGTCAGCGGCTGGGACGTGCACACGCCGCTGTATCGCCTCGAAATGAAACAGTTGCCCAGCACCGCGCGCATCGTGGCTGCCGCGAAGCGGACGCTGGCGGCCGGCTAGCTGGCACCCACGCGCATGACCCACGACGTCATCAATTTCACCGAGAAGCTTGCGCGGATTCCCAAACCGTGGTCACCGCGCGTGGTGGCCGAGATGAACGACTACCAGTTCAAGCTGGTCAAGTTGCAGGGCGAATTCGTCTGGCACAGCCATGCCGAAACGGACGAGGTCTTCATCGTCGTCAAGGGTACGATGCAGGTCGGCTTCCGCGACCGCGAGGTTTCGATCCGCGAAGGCGAGATGTTCGTGGTGCCTCGTGGCGAGGAACACATCACCCGCGCGTCCGAAGAATGCCATGCCCTGATCATCGAGCCACGTGGCATCCTCAACACCGGCGATGCCGCCTCCGGATTGACCGCTGAGAACGACGTGTGGGTCTGAGCACACCATCATCGACGAGAGACGAAACGCCATGGCCGACAACAAGACATTCCACCTCCCCGACCTCGGCGAAGGCCTGCCCGACGCCACCATCGTCGAATGGCTGGTGAAGGAAGGCGACAGCGTCAAGCTGGATGCGCCGCTGGTGTCGATGGAAACCGCGAAGGCCGTGGTGGAAGTGCCGTCGCCGTTTACCGGCAAGCTGCTGAAGCAGCATGGCGCGGCGGGCGACGTGATCGTGACCGGCGCGGCGCTGGCCGAGTTCGAGCTCGACCCCAAGGCCAAGCAGCGCGCCGATAACGCGGCGGGCGGGCATCACCACGCGCCGGAACCCGCGGCTCCGGCACCGGCGCCGGCCGTTGCGAAGACGGCTGACCGCGAAGACGAAGGCACCGTGGTCGGCGCCGTGTCGAGCAGCAACGAAGTGCGCACCGAACAGGCGGGCAGCGTCGGCGGCGTGAAGGCCGTGCCGGCGGTGCGCGCGATGGCGAGGAAGTTGAAAGTCGATCTCGCGCGCGTCGCAGCTACCGGCGCCGGCGGCGTGGTAACGATGCAGGACGTCAAGAACGCCGCCGCTTCCGGCACCGCTTCGCTCCCCTCTCTCACCGGGAGAGGGGCTGGGGGTGAGGGTTCGCGCGGAGCCGTACCCTCATCCGCCCCGTCTTTGATCAAAGCCGGGGCCCCTTCTCCCGGGGGGAGAAGGGAAGAACAGAGAAGCACCGTGTCGCAGTCCGGCAGGCCCATGCGCACCACGCCGCCCACGGTGGCCGCGACCGGCCAGCCGGAGCAACTGAAGGGCGTGCGCCGCAACATGGCGCGCGTGATGGCGCAGGCACACGCGGAAGTGGTGCAGACCACCATCGTCGATGATGCCGACCTGCACCAGTGGCTGGGCAAGCAGGACATCACCTCGCGCACCATCCGCGCGATCGTTGCTGCCTGCAAGGCCGAGCCGGCCTTGAACGCGTGGTTCGATGGCCAGAACCTCACGCTCACCAAACACCCGCATGTGGATCTCGGCATCGCGGTCGATACGCCGGATGGCCTGTTCGTGCCGGCGCTGCGCAATGCCGACATGCTGGATGCACGCGGCCTGCGCGAAGGCATCAACCGCCTGCGCGCGCAGGTCGAGGATCGTTCGATCCCGGCGTCGGAGCTCTCCGGTTACACGATCAGCCTGTCCAACTTCGGCATGTTCGCCGGGCGCTACGGCACGGTCGTGGTGGTGCCGCCGTGCGTCGCGATCGTCGGCGTGGGCAAGCTCAGTCACGACGTGGTCGCAGTGATCGGTGGCATCGAAGTGCATCGGCGCCTGCCGATTTCGCTCACCTTCGACCACCGCGCCTGCACCGGCGGCGAGGCTGCGCGGTTCCTCAAGGCGATCCTGGACGATCTCGCGTTGCCGCAGTGAACCGCTGAATAACCGGCTGCGCTGGGCAGCTTGCGCGCCGGCGTCACGCAATCACGGAGTTCTTTCGCCATGGATGGCGTTGTTCGCTCACGACGGCTATTCAGTGGTTCAGCGCCAGACGGCCGACTTCGTTCGCGAGCGATGGCGCGCAAGCCAGTGCCACGACAATCCGAACAGCAATGCCACGCTGAATCCCGCGTAGGCGCCGAGAGGGCCGGCGAGATATTTCCAGATGGGCCCACCGTGGCCAAGCGTGACCTGCCACGCGATGCCGGCGCCCACGATGGCGGCCAGGAACGCGAAGGCGAGTATCAACGCATCGTGGCGGGCCATCTGCGTGGTGGCATGTGATTTGCGCACGTACAGCCAATACAGCCAGCCCAGCACGATGAGCCATGGGCCGATCAGCAGCAGGGCGATGAAGCGGGCCACGGTTAACCGGCGTCCCTCAGCGAGGCCAGCGCTGCACGGGTGCGTTCAAGCGCGGTGTCGCGCGCGGACAATTCGGTGAAGGCCGCGCTGGTTGCAAGTGTTTCGTTCTCCTGCAGGAACGCGAAGCGCGACGCATCGATGGGTTTCAATGCGTCGGTGGCGCCATCGCTCGAGAACGCGCGTGATGCTTGCCCCGCGGCTTTCGGATCGGCGAATGCCCGCGACAGCAGCAGTTCTTCGCCATCGGCGCCAAGCAGGCGGAAACGGAAGCCTTCGTTGTCGCGGAAGCTGACGATGCGCGCGCGCTTGCGGCCTTTGGGCAACGTTCCCCCCATCCGCCCTTCGGGCACCTTCCCCCGCGAGCGGGGGAAGGAAGTAATGGGGTAGCGTGTCGCGCGCTCGTCTCCCTCCCCCGCAAGCGGGGGAGGGTTGGGGTGGGGGGGGCGCACGCGCGGTGCCACGAGTGGGCCGAGCCCCACCGCGCGCCGCATGATTTCGAGCCGTGGCATCGCGACCGCGCGCGCCTTCTTCGCGCCGTCGCGCAGCGCGCCCTCGATATCGTCCGGATGCGCCATCAGCGCGTCGTAACGCTCGCGCAGCGGTGCGATGTCCTGTTCGATGCGATCGCACAGTTTTTCCTTCGCGTCGCCCCAACCCATGCCCGATTCGAGTTCCTTGCGGAACACGGCGCTTTCGCTGTCGCCCGCGAAGGCGCGGTAAATCGCGTACAGGCTGGACGAATCCGGGTCCTTGGGCTCGCCCGGTTCGCGCGAGTCGGTGACGATTTTTGCAATGGCTTCGCGCAACGCCTTGGCGCCGCCCTCGAACAGCGGCACGGTGTTGTCGTAACTCTTGGACATCTTGCGGCCGTCGAGGCCGGGCAGGGTGGCGACGCTTTCGTCGATCACCACTTCGGGCAGCACGAACGGTTCGCCGTTGCCGCCCGCCGCGCGCCACGCCTTGCCGTGGATGTGGTTGAATCGCTGCCCGATGTCGCGCGCCATTTCGATGTGCTGGACCTGGTCGCGTCCGACCGGCACCTTGTCGGCGTTGAAGATCAGGATGTCGGCCGACATCAACACCGGGTACATGTAGAGGCCCGCGTTGATCGCGGCGTCCGGGTCTTCGCCCTTCGTGGTGTTCTGGTCGACCGCGGCCTTGTACGCGTGCGCGCGGTTGAGCAAACCCTTCGCGGTCACGCAGGTGAGCATCCATGTGAGTTCCGGGATCTCGGGAATGTCCGATTGCCGATAGAACGTCACGCGCGCGGGATCGAGTCCGCAGGCCAGCCATGTGGCCGCGATTTCCAGCCGCGAACGCGCGATGCGCACGGGATCGTCGCTCTTGATCAGCGCGTGGTAATCGGCGAGGAAGAAGAATGCGTCGTTGCCGCCGCGCAGGCTGGCCGCGATCGCGGGCCGGATCGCGCCGACGTAGTTGCCGAGGTGCGGCGTGCCGCTGGTGGTGATGCCGGTGAGGTAGCGGGTGGTCATGGTTCGTGATTATCGTGAATAACGTAGCCCGGATGAAGCCGCGCAGCGGCGGGAATCCCGGGACACCGTGCCTGACGTTCCCGGATTACGGTTCGCTCCATCCGGGCTACGACGGATGGTTGTGCGCGTGCACGGCGTCCACCAGTACCGCGACGTGATCGGGATCGACATCGGGCGTGATGCCGTGGCCGAGGTTGAACACGTGGCCGGGATGCGGGCCGAAATCATCGAGCACGCGGCGGGCTTCGCGGCGGATTACCTCGGGCGATGCCAGTAGCGCCGCGGGATCGAGGTTGCCCTGCAGCGCGACGCGATCGCCGACGCGGTGGCGTGCCGCGTCCAGCGTGATCGTCCAGTCGACGCCCAGCGCAGCACAGCCGGTGTCGGCGAGCACTTCGAGGCCGGCGTTGGCACCCTTCGAGAACAGGATCAGCGACACGTCGCGCGCGTGCGGATCGTTGCGCAGCAGTTCGGCGATCTGGGCAAGGTAGCGTTGCGAGAATTCCTCGAACATCGCGGGTGCCAACATCCCGCCCCAACTGTCGAACACCATCAGCGCCTGCGCGCCTGCCGCGGCTTGCGCGGCGAGATATGCCGCAACGGCGCGCGCGTTGATGTCGAGCAGCGCGTGCATCGCGGCCGGTTCGTTGAATGCGAACGCCTTCACGCGCGCGAAATCGCGCGAGCCTTCGCCTTCGACCATATAGCACGCCAGCGTCCACGGGCTGCCGGCAAAACCGATCAGCGGCACGCGCCCGTGAAGTTCGCGGCGGATCAGGCGCAGCGCATCCGTCACGTAGCGAAGTGATTGTTCCGGATCGGGCACGCCGAGCCTGGCAATGTCCTCGGCACTGCGCAGTGGCCGCGCGAACTTCGGGCCTTCGCCTTCGACGAAATGCAGGCCGAGGCCCATCGCATCGGGCACGGTGAGGATGTCGGAGAACAGGATCGCGGCGTCGAGTTCGAAACGCTCGACAGGTTGCAGCGTGACTTCGCAGGCCAGCTCCGGCGTCTGCGCCAGCGCCAGGAAACTGCCGGCGCGCTCGCGGGTCGCGCGGTATTCCGGCAGGTAGCGGCCCGCCTGGCGCATGATCCAGACCGGCGTCGCATCGACGGGTTGGCGCCGCAGCGCACGCAGGAAACGGTTGCCGCGGTTCGACGCTTCATCCATGTGGTGCATCCACTCCCTGCGTGATCATCACCTTGAAGCCACGCTTGATCTGCACGTCGCGCGCCTGTTCGAACGCGGCCAACGCGGCATCGCGGTCGAGGTAGACCTCGCGTTTCAGGGTGGCCCGTCCGCCCTCGCTGCCCGATTCGCGGTACAACGTCCAGCCGCCGAGCAGGTCCTGCTCCAGCGCGATGCGGCAGTAGCGCGGCGCGGCGCCGCTGCCGGGCGGGGTTTGCATGTACAGGTGCATGGCGGTGCGCGCGTACCGGATGCGGCGGAAACAGGATTGTAACGTGGGCTTCAGCCCTGCATCACGGCGCGCACCGCAGCCGGATCGACGTCGTCGACGATTTCCGCACGGCCGATCCCGCGCCACAGGATCAGGCGCAGCATGTCGGCACGGTTCTTCTTGTCCAGCCGCATGCGCGCGAACAGTGCGCCGGCATCGACGCCGCGCGGGACCGTTGTCGGCAGGCCGAAACGTTCCAGCAGCACTTGCAGCCGTTGCGCGTCCGCCTCGTCGGCCATGCCCAACCGTATCGACAAACGCGCCGCGAGCAGCATGCCGATGGCGACTGCTTCGCCATGCAGCAGCGTGTCGTAGCCGGTTTCGGTTTCGATCGCGTGGCCGAAGGTGTGCCCGAAGTTGAGCAGCGCGCGTTCGCCGGCTTCGCGTTCGTCGCGCACGACCACCCCGGCCTTGAAGCGGCAGCAGGTGGCGATCGCGTGGGTCAGCGCATCGACGTCGCGCGCCAGCAACGCATCCGCGTGCGCCTCCAGCCATGCGAAGAACCCCGCGTCGCCGATGCATGCGGTCTTCACCACTTCGGCCAGCCCGGCGCGCAGTTCGCGGCCGGGCAACGTCGCCAGCGTGTCGAGATCGGCGAACACCGCACGTGGCTGGTGGAACGCGCCGATCAGGTTCTTGCCGGAGGGATGATCGACACCGGTCTTGCCGCCGACCGACGAATCGACCATCGCCAGCAAGGTGGTCGGGAATTGCACGAAGTCGATGCCGCGCATCCAGCACGCCGCGGCGAAACCCGCGATGTCACCGACCATCCCTCCGCCCAGCGCCAGCACGCAGGCATCGCGGGTGGCGCCGAGTTGCGCGAGTGCATCGAGGACTTTCGACGCGGTATCCAGATCCTTGTGGGCTTCGCCGGCCGGCAGCGTGACTGCTTCGCAATGGATCGGCGTCCCGGACGCCCGTGCAAGCGCGTCACGCAGCCGCTGCGCATAAAGCGGCGCGACGTGGCTGTCGCTGACGATCAGCGCATGGCCGCCGCGGATGGCGTCGCGCCAGGTCGCGGCGGCGTCCAGCAAGCCGGTCCCTATCCGGATCGGATAACGACGCGCGGGCAATCCGACTTCGATGACGGTGGTCATGCGGTTGCCCTTGCCGCCGGCGTGCGTTGCCAGTGTTGTTCCAGCAGGCCGGCGATGCGTGCGGCGGCATGCTGGCAGGATTCGCCCTCGCCCGCGACCGAGAAATCCGCGAGCTCGCGATACAACGGGTCGCGCACGCGGGCAAGCTGATCGAGGCGTTCGCGGCGATCCGGTGCATCCAGCAGGGGGCGCTGGCGATCGCGCGCGAGGCGCTGGAGTTGTTGTTCGACCGAGGTTTCCAGCCACAGCACGAATCCGCGTTCGCGCAGCAGCGCGCGGTTGGCGGGTGCCAGCACCGCGCCGCCTCCGGTGGCAAGCACGATGCCGTCGCGGGCCGCGAACTCGGCCAGCAGTTCGGACTCCCGGCGGCGAAAGCCGGCTTCGCCCTCGATCTCGAAGATCGTCGCGACGCTGGTGCCGGTACGCTCCTCCACCGCGGCATCGAGGTCGATGCAGGGCATGCGGAAATGTTCCGCCAGCCGGCGCCCGATACTGGATTTGCCGGCGCCCATCGGGCCGATCAGGAACAGGTTGGGCGAGGGGTTCATCCGGGGAGCCTCCGAACAACCTGCTGCGCTCGGCAGCTCGCACGTCGGCGGTGCTCGCAATGCTCACGTACTGGCGTGTACGCTCCGCTTGCTGCGCTCCGGCGCCGCACAATCTGCCATCGCTCGCGACGGTTCTTCAGAGGCTCCCCAAGTACGTCGGATGTCGACGGTGGTCGCACTAAAGCGCCTCAAGCCACTGCCACTTGTCTTCGGTGCGGCCGTCGAACAATCCGAAGAACAGGTCCTGGATCCTGCGCGTGACCGGACCGCCTTCACCGTTGCCGACCTGCTTGCCGTCGATCGCGCGGATCGGCGTCACCTCGGCGGCGGTGCCGCACATGAAGATTTCATCGGCAAGGTACAGGTATTCGCGCGGCAGGTCGCGCTCGACCACGGTAATGCCGTTGTCGCGCGCCAGCGTGATGATGGAATCGCGGGTGATGCCGTTCAGCAGCGCGGCGCTGACGGGCGAGGTGTGCAGCGCGCCGTCGATCACCAGGAACACGTTTTCGCCCGCACCTTCGCTCAGCAGGCCGGTGGACGCCAACGCGATGCCTTCGCCGAAACCACGCTGGCGCGCTTCACGCGCAATCAACTGGCCGGAAAGATAGTTGCCGGCAGCCTTGGCGCCGGCCGGAATCGTGTTGGGCGCGAAGCGCTGCCAGCTCGACACGCAGGCGGTGATGCCTTGCTTCAGCGCTTCCGGACCGAGGTACGGACCCATCGGCCAGCCGGCGATCGTGATGCTGACCGGCGTGTCGGCGGAAATCCCGAAGCCGCCGAGGCCGCGGAATGCGCAGGGACGCAGGTAGGCCTGGTCGAAGCCGTTCTTCTTCAGGATCGCGTGGCAGGCGGCGGTGGTTTGTTCGATGGTGAACGGCATCGGCATGTCGTAGATGCGCGCCGAGTTGTACAGCCGCTTCATGTGCGCGGCCAGCCGGAAGATCGCGCCGCCCTTCGGGGTTTTGTAGCAGCGGATGCCTTCGAACACCGCCGAGCCGTACTGCAGGCTGTGCGACATCACGTGCACGGTGGCTTCCGCCCACGGCACGATCTTGCCGTTGTGCCAGACCCACTCGGGATATTTCTGTTCGGCCATGTCGCGGCTCCACCCAAAACACCGATGATAGCGTGTCATGCCGGGAGGAGCAGCGTGATCGAAGCGGCTGTTGCGGAAAGTCAGGGCAGGAAGCCCGTCCTGGTGATTTCGCAGCCGAAGTGATTGGATTCATCGATCCGCGCGTCGAGGCAGCGATCAGGGACGATCGCACGAATCACGCGCGCGGATGGTGCTGCGCGTGCAGCCGTTTCAGCCCCTCGCGCGCCACCAGCGTGTAGATCTGGGTAGTCGAAAGGTTGCTGTGGCCGAGCAGCATCTGCAGCGCGCGCAGGTCGGCGCCATGGTTCAGAAGATGCGTGGCGAAGGAGTGCCGCAACACGTGCGGGGAAATGCGCTTGTCCGGAATGCCGGCGGCGAGCGCGTGCTTCTTCACGATCGTCCACGCCATCTGCCGGGTCATCCCGGCGGCGCGGTTGCTGAGGAACAGCGCGGGGGTTTCGCGGCCCTTCGCCAGCGCCGGGCGCGCCTCGCGAAGGTAACGCCCCAGCCAGTCCATGCAGGTTTCGCCGACCGGCACGAGACGTTCCTTGCCGCCCTTGCCGAGCACGCGCAACACGCCTTGGCGCACGTTCAGGCCGGCCAGCGGCAGGCCGACCAGTTCGCTCACGCGCAGGCCGCAGGCGTACATCAGTTCCAGCATCGCACGGTCGCGCAGCCCGATCGGCGTGGCGGTGTCCGGTGCTTCCAGCAAGCCCTCGATTTCGCGTTCGGCCAGCGCCTTGGGCAAGGTGCGCGGCAGCTTGGGCGTGTCGAGCAGCAGGGTGGGGTCTTCGAAGCCGGCGTCGCGGCGCACCTGCTCGGCATAGAAACGCCGAAGCGCGGTCAGCTCGCGCGCGTTGGTGCGCGCGCCGACGCCGGCCTTGTTGCGCGCGGCGAGATACTCGAAAAGATCCGCCCGCGTCGCGGCAAGCAGGCCGTGCGCATGGCTCGCCAGCCATGCCGCGCAGCGTTCGAGATCGCCGCGGTAATCGGCGAGCGTGAGGTCGGCCAGGCCGTCGCGCGACCACACGCCCTCCAGGAACGCGTCGATCGCGGCGCGGTCGCGCGGGTCGATTTGGTTTGCCGAATCCGTCATGATGCGATGCTCGCGCGCGCCACCCTTTCCCGCAAGTCTCGCGATGCCCGCCATTCCCGCGTCCGCCGGTCCCAGACCCGTCGCCCTGTGGCGCCGCCTCGCCGCCATGTTCTACGACCTGTTCCCACTGCTGGGCCTGTGGATCGTCGGCGCCGGCCTGTGGGTGCTCGTGTTCCATGACATCTACGATCCGCAGCATCCGCAGCCGGCCTTGCGCGCACTGCTGGGCGCATGGCTGCTGGCGGTGGCGGGCGGTTATTTCGTGGCGTCGTGGACGCGCCTCGGCGCAACCATCGGGATGCGCGCGTGGAAGCTGAAGTTGGTGCGCGGCGATGCTGCGCGGGTCGATGCGCGGACGGCGCTGGTCCGATACCTGCTGGCGCTGCTGTCGCTTGCGGTGCTCGGCGCAGGGTTCTGGTATGCGCTGTTCGACCCCGAACGGCGCCCATGGCACGACCGCGTGTGCGGGACGCGCATGACACGCTTGTAGGGTCGTGCGTCGGGGCGACGGATGAACCGTGTCACGCCAGCGCGCGAATCCTCACCACCGTCGGATCGTCGGCGTGTTCGACCAGCATCCGCCGCACGCGATCCTGCCACAGGCGTCCGAATTCGCGACGTTGCATGTCGTCGGCTTGTCCGGTCAGCACGAGCCGGATCAGCAGCCCCTGCATCGGGTCGGCCGGCACGCTGCTGGTGTCGATGTCGACTTCCACTTCGTCGCCGGTGTCGTTGCGCCGGTAGCGCACGCCGGTGACGTCGCCCTGCGCGTAGTGCAGGAGGTCGCTGCGCGCGTGGCGGCCGCCCAACCCGTGAAAGCCGTTGGCAGCCGCGGCGCCGGTGACGAGCGTCAGCACCTGGCCGATCACGCCGGTGACACCGGCGTCCTCCGCGTCGTTCAAGTACACGCTGATGCCGCCGCGCTCGGGCAGGCTGTCGGGATACAAATGGCGCAGCGCGGCGCGCGCGCTGAGCCACCCGCCGGCGACGGTGGGGCAGGAGTGCCCGGCCAGCCGCACCGCGTCGGCGTAGTGGTATTCGATCACGCCGTCGTCGCTGGCGCCCAGCAGTTGCGCGAGGCCATCGTGCAACTTCAGCGCAGGGACTTCGGCGAAGAAATCCGGAAAACTCATCAGGGTCTATTGACGCTATGCCAAGTGAGCCGCGTTGCTTCCGCAGCGGTCGCCAGACGAGGCGCGCGCCGCAGCGCCAGAGTGGTTCTCTGGTCAAGGCGCGCACCGATGGATGGCGGCCGCTGCGGAGCAACCCTTCGGGCCGGGGCTGTTTGCCCGCATGGCTGCGTCATCGCTCGTCGATGTATCGACATACATCCTCCTCACTCTTCCTTGCCCTGCGGGCAAACGGTCGCCGGCGCGGCCACGTGGCATAGTGTCAACAGACCCTAGGTGACCACGAAGTCGATCACCACAGGGCCCTCGCCGCCGCGCTGCTGGTAGATCACGTCGATGCGATCGCCGTAGCGTTGCTGCATCTGGTGCAACAGCGGGATCGGATCGTGGTCGTTGACGAAGCGCATGGCTTCGCCGGCCTGCAACGCGTCGAGCGCGCCGAAGATCGCGGAGTGGCGGAAGCGATGCGCGATCGCGCGCGCGTCGAACGGGTACGGCGTGTAGGTCTGGGCTTGGGCAGGCGTGTTCATGCGCGGGTTCGCGTGGCGAAGGACCGCACAAGCATGCGCCGGCACCACGCCGCGCGTATTGACCTGCATCAGGGCGATGCGGTGCCCGGTTGCGTGGCGGCATCCCCGGCCCCGAGGAATGCGTCGCGTTGCGCCGCAGGTTCGCCCCCGATAGTGCGTACCGCGGCGTAAAAGCGCGTCCAGTCGCCATGGCATTGCCCGAACAACGCGGCGAACGCCGGCACGCCGTGGTCGTACAGTCCAAACGGCAGCAACTTGGCGTTGTTGATCGGCGTGTCGAACCAGCGGTCGTAATCCGCGTGGCCGTGCCACGTGGTGTCGCGCACGCGTTCGTACTCGCGGCGCATGTCGGTGAATGCCTGCGCCTTGCGTTCGCGCTTGGTGGCGTCGGAAAGGCTGCCCGCGTACAACGCTTCCAGTTTCTTGCGCGTGGCCAGCACCAGTTCGGTGAATTGCCGCTTGCGTTCGGCCGCGCCGGGATCGGGCGTCGGCAGGTGGTTGTCCGCGTGCCACTCGCGCAGGCCTTCGCGTTGCACGAAAGTGGCAAACGATTCGTTGAACGCCGTGTCGTTCTTCACGTAGAGCTGCTGGTGCGCGAGCTCGTGGAAGATCGTGCCGACCATCTCGTCGTCGCTCCAATGGTCCATGCTGCTGAGCAAGGGGTCGGCGAAGTGGCCGAGCGTGGAGTACGCCGCCACCCCGCCGATCCACACGTCATCGCCCGCACGCGCCAACTTGTCCGCCAGCGCTTCGGCGCGGTCCTTGTGGTAGAAGCCCTGGTACGCCACGCAGCCCGCGAACAGGAAGCAATGTTCGACCGGTTGCAGCGACAGGGCCGGCGTCGCGAACACGTTCCACATCACGAACGGTCGGCGGATGTCGGCATACGTCGTGTAACTCCTGTTGCGCGGCAGTTTCAGCGTGTCGGAGGCGAAGGCGCGGGCACGCAGGGCCAGTTGCAGGCGCGCACGCAGTTCCGGCGGGGTGGCGGGGTCGTCGATCAGTTGCGGGATCGGCTTGCGTGCACGCAACACCGCCATTTCCCCCGTGGCGAGGTGGGCGTAGTAGCCGAGCGTGGAACAGCCGCCCAGAAGGCCAAACGCCAACGCCGTCGCCAGCGCGATCACGGATTTCCCGATGGCCTTGTCTCGCCGCGGTTGCACGGTCACACTTGCGCTTCTCTCGCGGGCACGCGGCCCGAATCGGATTCGACGCGATGTTGCTGCTGATCGACAACTATGACAGCTTCACGTTCAACCTCGCACAGTATCTTGGCGAGCTGGGTCAGGACGTGAAGGTGTCGCGCAACGATGCCGTCGACGTCGCCGGGATCCGCGCGCTGGCGCCCGAACGCATCGTGATCTCGCCGGGACCGGGTACGCCCGACCAGGCGGGCGTCACGCTGGCGCTGATCCGTGATCTGGCCGGCGTCATTCCGATCCTGGGTGTGTGCCTGGGCCACCAGGCCATCGGGCAGGCGTTCGGCGGCAAGGTGGTCCGTGCCAAACAGATCATGCACGGCAAGACCTCTCCGATCCGCCACCGTGGCGAAGGCGTGTTCGCAGGCCTGCCCGATCCGTTCGAGGCCACCCGTTACCACTCGCTCATTGTCGAGCGCGCGTCGCTTCCGGACTGTCTCGAAATCACGGCGTGGACGGAAACTTCGGACGGCTCGTTCGACGAGATCATGGGCTTCCGCCACAAGACACTGCCAGTCGAAGGCGTGCAGTTTCATCCCGAGTCGATCCTGACAACGTGCGGGCACGACATCCTGCGCAATTTCCTCGCCGCGCGGTTGCCCAAGGCGGCATGAACATGCCCATCTCCCCGCACGAGGCATTGCAACGCACGATCGAGCACCGCGAGATCTTCCACGACGAGATGATCGACCTGATGCGCCAGATCATGCGCGGCGAAGTGTCGCCCGCGATGATCGCGGCGATCCTGACCGGCTTGCGGGTGAAGAAGGAAACCGTGGGCGAGATCGCCGGCGCCGCCACGGTGATGCGCGAGCTGGCCGAGAAGGTTGCGGTGCCGGCACACCCGCACATGCTCGACATCGTCGGCACCGGCGGCGACGGCGCGATGAGCTTCAACATCTCGACCGCGTCGATGTTCGTCGCGGCGGCGGCCGGTGCGCGCGTGGCCAAGCACGGCAACCGCGGCGTGTCGTCGTCGTCGGGCAGCGCGGACGTGCTGGAGGCCCTGGGCGCGAAGATCGATCTCGGTCCCGACGCGGTTGCCCGTTGCATCGAGGCAACCGGCATCGGCTTCATGTTCGCGCCGCGTTTCCACCCGGCCATGAAAGCGGTCGGCGCGGTGCGCCGTGAGATGGGCGTGCACACGCTGTTCAACATCCTCGGGCCTCTGACCAATCCGGCCGGCGCGCCGAACATCCTGATGGGCGTGTTCCATCCTGATCTCGTCGGCATCCAGGTGCGCGTGCTGCAGCGCCTGGGCGTCGAACGCGCGCTGGTGGTGCACGGCAAGGATGGCCTCGACGAGATCTCGCTGGGCGCCGCGACGCTGGTCGGCGAGCTGCGTGGCGGCGAGGTGCGCGAATACGAGGTCGATCCCGAGCAATTCGGCTTCCCGATGGCGTCCAGCCGCAACCTTCGGGTCGCCGACGCCGCCGAATCGAAAACCGTGTTGCTGCAGGTGCTGGATGGTGGCGATGGCGTCGCGCACAACATCGTGACGCTCAACGCCGGGGCGGCGTTGTATGCGGCAGGGATCGCGGCGTCGATCGCCGCTGGCATCGAGCGCGCCGGCGCGGCGATCGCGGACGGTTCGGCGCGTGCGAAGCTCGACCAGTTCGTCGCGGCGACGCAGGCGTTGGCCGCGCAACGGCAATGACCGACATCCTGCAGCGCATCCTGTCCCGCAAGCGCGAGGAGGTCGCCGAGCGCAAGGCGCGGGTGTCCATGGCCGAGTTGCGCGCGCGCTGCGCGGACGCGTCGCCGGCGCGCGGTTTCGCCGCGGCGCTGCAGGCGCGCGTCGATGCCGGCCATGCCGCGGTGATCGCGGAAGTGAAGAAGGCCAGCCCGTCGAAAGGCCTGATCCGCGCGGATTTCAACCCCGCCGCGATTGCGCGCAGTTACGAAGCTGGCGGCGCGGCCTGCCTTTCGGTGTTGACCGACGTGGATTTTTTCCAGGGCAGCGACGCGTATCTGCGCGAGGTGCGCGACGCGTGCGCGTTGCCGGTGCTGCGCAAGGATTTCACCGTCGACAGGTACCAGGTGCAGGAGGCGCGCGCGCTGGGTGCCGACGCGATCCTGCTGATCGCGGCAGCGCTCGACAACGCGGCGCTGGCCAACCTGCACGCCTGCGGCATCCAGTGCGGGCTCGACGTGCTGGTCGAAGTCCACGACACCTTGGACCTGGAACGGGCGCTGGCGCTGCCGGTCGAGGCACGCACCCTGATCGGCGTCAACAATCGCGATTTGCGGACGTTCGAGACCCGCATCGAAACCACGCTGTCGTTGCGGGAGGGTATGCCGCGCGACCGCCTGCTGGTCACCGAAAGCGGCATCGCGACCCGCGACGACGTCGCGCGCCTGCGCGCGGCCGGCGTGCAGGCGTTCCTGGTCGGCGAGGCTTGCATGCGCGCCGCGGATCCGGGCGCCGCGTTGGCGCACCTGTTTGCCGGGGATTGAACATGCAGCAAGGGGCGACAGGTGGCACGCGGCGCGTGGTGCTGTTCGATTTCGACGGCGTGCTGATCCATGGCGACACCTTCGGGGGATTCGTGCGCGACCGCTACGCGCGTGGATGGTGGCGCAAGGCATTGCTGCTGCTGGCGGCGCCGTGGCTGCTGCTGGCCATGCCGTTCTCGCGGCGCACGGTTTTGCGCACGCTGGTGCGCGTCGGGTTGCTGGGATTGAGCGAAGCGCGTTATCGCGAACTCGCCGGCACGTTTGCCGCCGCCCTGGTGCATCGTCCACGCCAGTTTTCCCGCGAAGGCCTGCAGGCGCTGCGACGGCATGTTGCGGCGGGCGACCGCGTGCTCATCGTCACGGGTTGCGAGGACACGCTGGTGCGGGGTGTGCTGGAGGGACTCGGTGTCGAAGGCGTCGAGGTGCTGGCGTCGCGGCTGCAGGCCGGATGGTTTGGCGTGCGTTCGGCGTGGCACAACATCGGGCCACGCAAGGTGGAATCGCTTGCCCGGCACGGCATCGATGCGTGGCAGCTGGCTTACAGCGACTCCAGCCAGGATCTGCCGATGCTGGCGCTGGCTGTCGAAGCCGTCCTGGTCAACGCCACCCCGAGATCGTGCATGCGCGTGGAGAAGGCGCTGGGGCGCAGCGTCACCCGCGTCGAGTGGTATTGAACCGCGGGTGGCCCGCCCGCCAGGTTTCCTACCGTGTTCCACGCACGACAATGGTCTTGCCCGACACGTCGATGCCGCCGTTGTCTTCGAGCTGCTTCAGCACGCGCCCGGCCATTTCTCGCGAGCAGCCGACGATGCGTGAAAGCTCCTGCCGCGAAATGCGGATCTGGGTGCCGTCGGGATGACTCATCGCGTCCGGCTCCTGGCAGAGGTCCAGCAGCGTGCGCGCAATGCGGTTGGTGACGTCGAGGAACGCCATGCGGCTGACCTGGCGCGAGGTGCGCAGCAGGCGGTGGGTGAGTTGCAGGCCGATCGCGAACAGGATGCGCGGGCAGTCGTCGCGCAACGGGCCCTCGAACAGGTGGAACAGCTTCTCGTAGCCGATCTCGGCGAGTTCGCAGGAACTGCGCGTGCGGATCAATACCTCGCGTTGCGCCTGTTCGACGAACAGCCCCATCTCGCCGATGAACTCGCCGCGGTTGATGTAGGCCAGGATCAGCTCGCGGCCCTGTTCATCCTCGCTGCACACGGTGACCGAGCCGTCGATCACGTAGAACAGGGTGTTGGCGGGATCGCCGGGCCGCAGGATCGCGGTCTTTCCCGGGTAGCGGCGGCGGTGGCATTGTTCCAGCAGCCGTTGCATCGCGGCGGGATCGGGCGCCAGCATCGCCGGTGCCTGCGAACGCTCGTAAACTTGCTGAAGCAGGTAGCGCAATTCGGACATGGATTCCCTGCACTCCGTCACGGTTCCCGCGTGCGAGTTTACACGCCTGAAGTGATTGTGCCACATTCAAGCCTCGGGACAACGAGGGATGCACCGGCGGCCACTTTCCCGCATACTTCGCCCCTTCCCGCATCCGCCTCCTGCGCAGCCATCCCGCCCGGCCCGTGCAGGACGCACCGTTTCCATCCATTTTCGAGGATACTGCCGTGGTCAAGCCGCTGCCCCGCTTGAAGCTGCAGGGGTTCAACAACCTCACCAAGGCACTCAGCTTCAACATCTACGACATCTGCTACGCGGTCACCAAGGACCAGCGCGACCGCTACATCGACTACATCGACGAAGCCTACGATGCCGACCGTCTGACCCAGATCCTGACCGACGTCGCCGACATTGTCGGTGCCAGCATCCTCAACATTGCGCGCCAGGATTACGACCCGCAGGGCGCGTCGGTGACGATCCTGATCTCCGAGCATCCGGTGGTCGACAAACTCGGCAAGGACGTGATCTCCGACGCGGTCGTCGCGCACATGGACAAGTCGCACATCACCGTGCACACCTACCCGGAGACGCATCCGCACAACGGCATCGCGACCTTCCGCGCCGACATCGACGTGGCGACCTGCGGCGTGATCTCGCCGCTGAAGGCGTTGAACTACCTGATCGACAGCTTCGAATCGGACATCGTGACGATGGATTACCGGGTGCGCGGCTTCACCCGCGACATCCACGGCAAGAAGCACTACATCGACCACAAGATCAACTCGATCCAGGACTACCTGGCCAAGCACATCCGCCAGAAGTACGAGATGTTCGACGTCAACGTGTACCAGGAAAACATGTTCCACACCAAGATGCACGTGAAGGACTTCGACCTCGACACCTACCTGTTCGAGGCGCACGCCGACGACCTGTCATTCAAGGATCGCCAGCGCATCGAGGCGCTGCTGAAGCGCGAGATCGAGGAATTGTTCCACGGCCGAAATTTGATGTGACGAATGGCTCGCAAAGCTGCTGCGCTACGCGCCACGTCCCTGTGGCGCGCCCTTTGGGCCGCCTGACGGCGTTCAAATCGGCAGTCCTGCCGATTTAGTCGGCAGCTTGCGTGCCGGCGGTGCTTGACTGCGGAGGCAGGATGCCGGAGCGAACATTCGCGTAGCGAATGATCCGAAGGGCGAGCCGCAGACGCGGCGAGTCAATGCTCATGTACTGGCGTGTACACTCCGCTTCCTGCGCTCCGGCGACCCGCAAGCTGCCTTTGCTCGCGACGCTTTGCGAACCATTCGTCTCTTCAAAGGACGTTTGTCGTCACAGCCGATACGCCACGGCTTTCATCACCGCTGATGCGCCGCGCATCAGCGTCGGAATCGGAAACGGCAGTTTCGCGCCACCGCGGGCCAGCGCGTTGTCGGCGTGGCGGGCCTCGTCGGCTTGCATGGTGGCGAGGATCGCACGCGAGCGGGCATCGGCCGGCGGCAACCGGTCCATGTGTTCGCCGAGGTGCGCCTCCACCTGGCGCTCGGTCTCGACCACGAAGCCGAGGCTCCAGCGGTCGCCGACCAGCGCCGCCAGGGCGCCTATCGCGAAGCTGCCCGCATACCAGAGTGGATTGAAAACGCTGGGACGGTCATCCAGTTCGTGCAGGCGCTCGGCGCACCACGCCAGGTGATCGGTTTCCTCGGCGGCCGCGGCTTCCAGATGCATGCGTGTGGCGGGGTCGCGCGCCAACGCAGCCTGACCGTCGTAAAGCGCTTGCGCACAGATTTCGCCCGTGTGGTTCACCCGCATCAGGCCGGCGGCATGGCGGCGGTCTGTCGCGTCGAGTTCGGGCAATGGCTGCATTTCGCCCGGCGAAGGGCGGGCGGCGACCGCCGCACCGGCGACGGTGTCCAGCGCGCGCTGGACACCGCCGAGCACGCGGTCGAACGGGGTGAGGCGGCGGATATCGTCGGTATCCATCGGGCCATTGTGGCGCACGCTGCGTGGGCGAGGGATGAATTTCGCACGGGGACATTCGTGTGGACGCCGGCGCCCGGAGAACATGCCGCCCGGCTGCCGGCCGGACGAATAGCTTGGCAGGCCGGATGTCGGCCATCGGCCCGGTAGAGGCGTGGCGATGCTTGCGCGGAAACCGGGGCGCCGGTATCCTTGGCGGTCTTTCGTTGCTTGCAACCCTTGTCGCGCCCCCGTGGCGCGGCGCCGCCCCACGTGCGGACCAGACAACTTTTACGGATCGTTCCCATGAAGACGTTCAGCGCCAAGGCCGAGACGGTCAAGCGTGACTGGCTCATCGTCGACGCCAACGGCAAGACGCTCGGCCGGCTGTGTTCGGAAGTCGCGCGCCGCCTGCGCGGCAAGCACAAGCCCGAGTTCACCTCGCACGTGGACACCGGCGACTACATCGTCGTGGTCAATGCCGAGAAGGTCGCGGTCACCGGCAACAAGCTGGAAGCGAAGAACTACCATCGCTTCACCGGCTACGTCGGCAACCTGAAGACCACCAATCTCAAGGACCTGCTGGCGACACATCCCGAGCGCGCGATCGAATTCGCCGTGAAGGGCATGCTGCCGAAGAACCCGCTGGGCCGCGCGATGTTCCGCAAGCTCAAGGTGTACCGCGGCGCCGAGCATCCGCATACCGCACAACAGCCCAAGGCGTTGGAGATCTGACGATGGCGACCCTGCAACAGAATTCCGGCACCGGCCGCCGCAAGACTTCCGCCGCGCGCGTGTTCCTGCGCAAGGGCAGTGGTGCGATCGTGGTGAACGGCAAGCCTCTGGACGAGTTCTTCGGCCGCGAAACCTCGCGCATGATCGTGCGCCAGCCGCTCGAGCTGACCCAGATGGCCGACAAGTTCGACATCAAGGTCAACGTCGCGGGTGGCGGCATCACCGGCCAAGCCGGCGCGATCCGCCTCGGCATCGCCCGTGCGCTGGTCGAGTACGACGAAACCCTGAAGGCGCCGCTGCGCCGCGCCGGGTTCATGACCCGCGACGCGCGTGCAGTCGAGCGCAAGAAGGTCGGCCTGCACAAGGCGCGTCGCGCGACCCAGTTCTCGAAGCGGTAAACTGTCGGTCGGAGCCGACGCGGCAGAGTCCGTCATCGCATGCGATCCATGGATGGACCGCCCGCGGATCGGCGCTGGGTCAGCGCCGATCCGGCGAAGTCGAGTCCGGACATGCGCCGGACTCGGCGTGCGTCGGCGAGGCCAGGATGGGCTCTCCCGACGCGACAATAAAGCCCCGTCGCCAAGTGGTAAGGCACCTGACTCTGACTCAGGCATTCGGAGGTTCGAATCCTTCCGGGGCTGCCATCTTCCGCGATCGCTGCGCGCTCCCGCGTGATGTTGAATCCGACGAACCCGCCTCCAGGCGGGTTCGTCGTTTCTGGGCCCGCCGCGACCAAATTGTCACGAATTGTGAAAAAACACCAACTTCCGTTCAGGTTTCGGGCGTATCGTCTCGTCGTCGCCATCCCGGCGACGCCCCTGACCTGACACAGGATAAAAACCATGAAAGTATCGATGGAAGCGCCCCAAACCCCGCAGCACGACCTCGTGGCGATGACGGCCGCCCTGCGTGGCGTGTTGTTGCAGCGAGTTGAACACGGCATCCAGTCGAGTGGGTTGACGAACTACTTCTTCTACCTCGTGGCCAAGCGGCTGACGTTCGCCGGTCCGCTGACCATCCCGGGGTTGGCCGAGCAGTTGCGCCTGAACCCGCGTGACATCGAGGACAGCCTGCACGTGATGCTGGAGCGTGGCATGGTGACCCGCGAGGACGATGCCTGGCGGATCACCGACACCGGGCGTCGGGCGTTGACGGCCGCCAACAACAGCGGCGAACAGGTACTGGACGACATCCGCAATGCCATCGGCGCGGCGGCTTGCGATCACCTGGTGACAGGCATGCGCGACGCGCTGGCGGCATTGCGCAAGGCCGCATGACCCACCCGCGGTAAACGCGGTTGATCGGCACGGCAGGGGATTCGACGGCTGCTTCCCTAGAATCTCCTGCCGTCGCCGACCAGCACCACGTCCGCGGGCCGGTGCGCGAACAATCCCACCGTCACCACGCCCGTGATCTGGTTCCATTCCGATTCGAGCGTCACCGGATCCACGATGCGCAGGCCATGCACGTCGAGGATCCAGTTGCCGTTGTCGGTGACGCAGCCCTGCCGCCACACCGGCGTGCCGCCGCGGCGTTCGATCTCGCGCGCCACGTGACTGCGCGCCATCGGGATCACCTCGACCGGCAGCGGGAACTTGCCCAACACGTCGACGCACTTGTGCGCGTCCACGATGCACACGAACTTCTTCGCCAGCGCGGCGAGGATCTTCTCGCGGGTCAGTGCGGCGCCGCCGCCCTTGATCAGGCAGCGATGCGGGTCGCACTCGTCGGCGCCGTCGACATACAGCGGGATTTGGCCGACCGCGTTCGGATCGAGCACCGGGATGCCGATCTCGCGCAGCAACGTGCTGGATTGTTCGGAGCTCGATACCGCGCCGTCGATGCGTTGCCTGATCTTCGCCAGGGCGTCGATGAAGTGTTTGACGGTCGACCCGGTGCCGACGCCGACGATCATGCCGTCCTCGACGAACTCGATCGCGGCCTCGCCGGCCGCGCGCTTCTGTGTTTCGATATCCATGTGTCCCCTTGTCCGGGCGTTCATTCGAGTGCGAGGATGGCGCTCCACTGGGCATCCGTGACCGGCAGCACCGACAGGCGGTTGCCGCGCCGGATCAGCGCGAAATCGCCGAGCCCCTTGATGGCCTTGATCTCGTCCAGCGTGATCACGCGTTTGAGCTTGCGCGCGAAACGCACGTCGACGAGTGTCCAGCGCGGATTGCCGCGGTCGCTGCCGGCGTCGAAATATTCGTCTTTCGGGTCGAACTGGCCGGGATCGGGATACGGCGCGCTGGCCACCTTGGCGAGGCCGGCCACGCCGGGGACGGCGCAACTCGAGTGGTAGATCATCACCTCGTCGCCGCGCGCCATCACGCGGATGAAGTTGCGCGCCTGGTAGTTGCGCACGCCGTTCCAGGGTTCGACGCGGCGCTGCTTCAGGTCGTCGATCGAAAAGGTATCCGGTTCGGTTTTCATCAACCAGCGTTGCATGGCTGCTGTCACGGCGTGGCGATGGGAGTGCAGGCTATCAGCTCTTCCTCGGTCGCGACGTAATCCAGCGGTACGTCCCAGGCTTCGACAGGTACGCTTTCGATTTCCTGGAATGCATACCCGACGCCCACCAGCAGTGGGCGTGCGGGCCGCGTCGCATCATGCAGGAAAGCGAAAGTCGTGTCGTACCAGCCGCCGCCGGTGCCGAGGCGGCCACCCGATCGGTCGAAGGCGAGCAATGGCAGCAGGACCACGTCCATGGCGTGCGCGTCGTGTCGTTCGGCGACCGGGGTGACCGGTTCGGGGATGCCGAAACGGTTGCCCTGCAGCACCGCGTCGTCGCGGTATTCGGCGAAACGCAATTGGCGCGCTTCGGCCAGCACCGGCAGGAAATAATGCTGGTCGCGCCGTTTCAGCGATGCGACCGCGAGGTTGAGCGGCAGTTCGCCACGCACGGCCCAGTAGCCGGCGACATTCGCGTCGGTCATGAATTCGGGCAGGGTTTCAAGGCTGTGCAGCACGCCAGCCGCGGCCTCGACGCGTTGGCGCGCACCGAGTTCGTTGCGCCGCACCGACATGCGCGCGCGCAGCAGGGCGCGACTATCGTCCATTCGAAACGTTTCGCTTGCGCCAAGGCTCCCGGATTGCGCTTCGCTTCATCCGGGCTACTCGATTGTCGAGTTCGGAGCGGCTGTACGAACATTCATTCGAAGCGGCTGCTGTGAAAAGTCAGGACGGAGCTCTCGGCCAAGGATGGCAGCTTTGATGCCCGTTCTGGAGTTGCCGGAGTTCACGCCCTATGGTGCGTAGCGAAGAACCCGGGACTGCCGCGGTCATGGACGATCGCAAAAACAAACCGCAAAAAAACCGGCGTCCTCCGCGATGACGATGCGCGCCGAGCGACCCTGATCCTCAAGGATCACGTGGGCGGGCTCACCGGGTTTCAGGCTTTCCGCTCGCGGCGGACTTGCACAACGATCCGGTTTCCGCCGGCCCCAGGTCGTACATTAGGAACAAGGCACATTGCTGGAGGCGCGCTGTCGTTCACCGCAGGGGACGCCAGCAACGTCATTCTACGGGCGCGTCGAGTGCCTCTTCAAGCTTGCGCCGCAGCATCGCCAGCTGCTCGCCGGCATTGCTGGACAGCGTTTGTTGGCTGCGTCGCAGCATCAGCAGTTCGTGGGTGACGTCGAGCGCCGCGAGCACCGCGATGCGGTCGTAGCCGGGGCTGCGCGACGCGTGCCGGATTTCGCGCATCTTGCGGTTCAGGTGCTCCACGGCCGACAGCAACCCTTCGCGTTCGTCGGGTTTGCAGCCGACCAGGAATTCGCGATCCAGCAGCTTGACGGTGACGGTGACGGTTTCGTCGCCCATGACGGTGTTCAATTGGCGTTCTCGAGCGATTTCAGGCGTTCGATCATGGCTTCGACCCGCGCACGCGCCTGTTCGTTGCGGGTCATCAGCGCGGCGCGTTCGCCGACCAACTGGTCGCGGCCACGGCGCAGGCTGGCGTTTTCCTCGGCGAGCCGGCGCAGCCGGTCGAGCGCGGCGTCCAACGCCCGTGACAGGGCGGCAAGTTCGTCTTCGACGGAGCGGGCTTGGGTTTCCATGGGGGAGAATATAAGGGAAAAGCCGGTGGGCGGTGCAATAGGGGCCTGTTCACGCCATGCCACGTGGCATGGCGTGAACAGGCCCTAGGCGACGCCGACGCCGGCTGCGGCGTGGCGGTCGAGGAAGTCCAGGCAGGCTTCCGCCGACAACGGCCGCGACAACCAGTAACCCTGGATTTCGTCGCAACGTTGCGCGCGCAGGAAGGCGAGTTGTTCGGCGGTTTCCACGCCCTCGGCCACCACCCGGATTTGCAGCGAGTGAGCCATGGTGATAATGGTCGAGGTGATCGCGGCGTCGTCGGGATCGGTGGTGACGTCGCCCACGAATTCCTGGTCGATCTTCAAGGTGTCGATGGGCAGCCGCTTCAAATAGGCCAGCGACGAATAACCGGTGCCGAAATCGTCGATGGCGAGGCGGGTGCCGATCGATTTCAGTTCGCCCAGCAGGCGCACCGATTGCTCGGCGTTGGCCATGACCATGCTTTCGGTCAGTTCCAGTTCCACCTGGTTCGGTGTCACGTCGTGTTCGGCCAGCAGGTCGCAGATGTGCGAAGTCAGGTCGGGGCGATTCAACTGCGCCGCCGAGAGGTTGATCGCCATCGTCAGGTGGTGGTGGCCGTTTTCGCGGAAGCGGCGCAGGTCGGCGCAGGCGGTGGCGAACACGTAAGCGCTGATTTCGTGGATCTGCCCGGTCTCCTCGGCCAGCGGGATGAACACGCTGGGCGGGATTTCGCCGAGTTCGCGGTTGTGCCAGCGCAACAGGGCTTCCATGCCGGTGATCTTGCCGTCGCGGATCGCCATCTTGGGCTGGTACACCAAGCGCAATTCACCGCGGTCAAGCGCGCGCCGCAGTTCGTTGATCAGCGTCGCGTGGTCGCGCGCGCGCGCGTCCATGCCGGGGTGGTACACCGCCCAGGTGTTGCGACCCACGGCCTTGGCCTGGTACATCGCGGTATCCGCGCACTTCAACAGGTCCGCCGGGGTCTGGCCGTGGTCGGGGTACATCGCGATGCCGATCGACGGCGAAATCACGGTTTCCTGGGTGCCGCTGACCGGCAGCGGCTTGGCGAAGGCATGGATCAGCCGCTGCGCCATTTCCTCGGCGCCGCGCACGTCGGCGAGGTCTTCCAGCACCACCGTGAACTCGTCGCCGCCGAGGCGCGCGACCACGTCGTTCTCGCGCACGCACTGGCGCAGGCGGGCACCGGCGGCCTTCAGGGTACGATCGCCCGCGGTGTGTCCGAGCGAATCGTTGACGTGCTTGAAGCGGTCGAGGTCGAGGAACAGCAGCCCGACCTTGTGGCCGCTGCGGCGCGCGTTGATCACCGCGGCGCCGAGGCGCTCTCCCAGCAGCGCGCGGTTGGGCAGGCCGGTCAGGGTGTCGTAGTTGGCGAGGTAGCGCAGTTCTTGTTCGGCGCGCTTGCGATCGGTGATGTCGGTGAGCACGCCAATCATGTGGGTGCGCTGGCCGGCGGCATCGCACACCTCGTTGAGTTCCACCCAGCACAGGAACTCCTCGCCGTCCTTGCGGCGCTGCCACAGTTCGCCGCGCCAGTGGCCGGTTTCGGCCAGCACCTGGCGCAGATGGGTGTAGCTGTCCGGCGCGTGGCGGCTGCCGTTGAGGACGGACGCGTCGTGGCCCAGCACTTCGTGCTCGGCGTAGCCGGTCATGCGGGTGAACGCGGGGTTGACCGACATGAAGCGGAAGTCGAGGTCGGTGACCGTGACCGCCTCGCTCATGTTGCGGATGACTTCCGAGGCGATGCGGCGGTCGCGGTCGGCGGCACGGATCGCGCTGATGTCGCGTTCGGTGCCGCACACGCGCAAGGGCTTCCCGGCCTCGTCGCGCTCGACGATCTTGCCGCGCGAAATCACCCAGACCCATTCGTCGTTGCGTGCGCGCACGCGGTGTTCGACTTCGAAGTGTTCGCTGCCGCCCGCGAGGTGTTCGGCCAATGCGTGGTCGAGGCTGGCGAGGTCGTCGGGGTGCACCATCGTGTGGCGCCACTCGTCGGCCGGCACCGCCCGTTCGTGGTGGCCGCCGGGCGCGCCTTCGGGACCCAGACGGAGGATCGTGCCGCGTTCGAGGTTCCAGTCCCAGAATTCGTCGCCCGAGCCCCACAAGGCCTGGCGCAGGCGTCCTTCGCGCACGCTCAACTGGCGGCGATGGCGGACCTGTTCGAGGTGGTGGTTGCGCCAGCCGAGCACCGCGATCAGCACCAGGCAGGCTAGCGCCGCGGCATACACGATGCGCATACCGGGGCTCCACCACCACACGTTGTCGACACGCACGGACAGGCTGGTGGTCTGCCCGGGATTGCCGTCGTGCAGGATCGACTGGATTTCGAGGCGATAGTTGCCGGGGGCGAGGTTGGTGTAGGCGATGCTGCGGTCGCGACTGGGGGTGCTCCACTGCTGGTCGCGTCCCAGCAGGCGATAGCGGTAGCGGTTGTGGCCCGGCGAGGCAAAATCGAGCGAGGCGAATGTCGCGTACAAGGTGCGGTCGTTGGCGCCTATGGTGACCGTCGCCGTCGAAGAAGCCGGGATCGGGATACGGCCCTTGCCGTCATACAAGTCCGTGATCACCATCGGCGCCGGTCGCGAGGCGGGAAGGATCTTCGCCGGGTCGATGATGTCGAACCCGTGCCCGCCGAACAACAGGCTGCCGTCGCGGGTGCGCAGGCAGGCGTCGGAATTGTATTCACTGCCCTGCAGGCCGTCGGCCGTGCCGAAGCTGCGGATCTGCCCGGTCCCGGGATCGAGCCGGCCGATGCCGAGGTTGGTCGAGAACCAGATGCGGCCGTCGGCGTCTTCCAGCATGCAGTCGATGGTGTTGTCGGGCAGCCCGTCGCCGATGCCGTAACGCCGGAAGTGCGCGCCGCTGGCGTCGATGCCCTCGAGCCGACTCATCCCCGAAAGCGAACCGGCCCACAGCCGTCCGTCGCGATCGACCAGGATGCTGACCACGGTGTGTCCAGCCAGCGAGTCGTTGCGCCCCGGGATCTCGCGGAAGCTGCGAACCTCGCCACTGGCGGGATCGATCCTCGACAAGCCGTCGATCGTGCCGGCCCAGATGTTGCCGGTGGGGTCTTCGCGAATCACCACCACGCTGTCCGAAGCCAGCCCGTGCGCCTTGTCGAAACGTTGCACGACCTGGCCATCGTGGTAGTGCACGAGGCCGGCGTTGAACGGAGCCGCCCACAGATCGCCGTTGCGTGCGCGGAACAAAGCACGGGTCGGGGTGGTGGCCGGTTTGCCGTCGAGGTTCAGGAAATCGGCTTTTCCCGTGGCGGGATCGAACCGCAGGATGCCGCGACTGGACGGCAGCAGCAGGGCGCCGCCCGGTTCCCCCAGGATGTCGAAAATCCTCAGGTCATTGCTGTCCGAGGGTGCCACGGGGCGTTGCGGTTGTGCTGCCATCGGCGGTGCGGGCACGGGAACGCCCGCGACGGCATCTTCCAGGGCAGCGCCGAAGCTGGTGACGGTTTGGGTGGCGGGGTCGTAGCGTGCCAGTCCCGGCCGATTCAACGCCACCCAGAACTGACCGTCCGGTGCCGGGAAGAACGCGCGCGCGTAGGTGCGGGCGCGCGGGTCGCCGGCCAGGTTCAGGACGGCCCGGATCGGGCTGCCGTCGGGGTTGGTCCACACCGCGCCGGCCGTGGAAGTGCCGACCCAAAGGAGTCCGGTGTCATCCACGAACAACGTTTCGATGCCCGAATCGGGCAGTCCGCCGGCGACGCCGACGGGCGCCGCCGTCAACCGCGTGGTGGTGCCATCGGCGTTGAGGCGCAACAAATCGTGGTCGGAAAGGCCGAGCCAGATCCGGCCGGCATGATCGACCACGACCGCGCGCACGCCGATGGACCCGTTGTCCGATTGCCATGCGGTCGTGATCGTCCCGGATGCACGGTCGACGCTTTGCAGGCCATGTACGTCGCCGAGCAGCAGGCGATTCTTCGGGCCGCAGTACAGCGCGTCGATCGCGCCCGCGTTGCTGGCGAGGATGCGTGCCGCGTGGCCGTCCTTGTCGATCGCGAGTATCCGGTTGGCGGACGCCGCGTAGATTCCGCCGTCCGGACAGCGCGTGAACGAGCGTACCCACGCTTGCGCATCGTCCGGCGCGGACCACACCGGGCGCAGCCGGAACGCCGGTGCGGTCGACAGGCGATCGACACCACGCGGCGTGCCCACCAGCAAATCGCCATCCTGCAGCCGCAACAGGCCGGTGACCGGCACGTCGTCGCGCTGCACGGCGTCCGGCAATGGCAGCACCCGGTCGGCATCCGGATCGAACAGGATCAAGCCGGACGTGGCCGAGCCGACCCACAAACGGCCGGCGCCCGCATCGGCGAGCGAAGTCACCAGGTAGTTGTCGGGCAGGCTGTCGGTCCGGTTCGGGTCGTGCATGTAGCGGCGCAGCAGGTAGCCGTCGTACCGGAACAAGCCGCCCTGCGTGGCCAGCCACATGAAACCCGTGTGGTCCTGGAAAACCAGCGACACCGAGTCCTGCGCCAGCCCGTCGTGGTTGTCGAGCTGCTGGAAATGGAAGTCGCGTTGATAGGCTTGCCACGAGCCCTGGACGGGCTGTGCGCGCGCGGCCGTCGCCGCCAGCAGCCACAGTGCAGCCGCGAACAGCAACGCGGCGAGACAACGCGCCGGCTGTGCAATGACCACGGAGACTCCGGGTGGAACGCGGCTCATGATCGACGCAACATGCCCCTGACAGGCGCAGCCAACCGTCGCCCTGCCAACATCGGTGGCAAGCCCGCGCGCGACTGCTCGCCAAGTTTACTCAAACCCATGCTGCACGTCGTGGGCAACAGGTCTCGGGCCGGCACATCGGCGGCGTCCCCATGCCGGCGTGCCGGCGCATCGGCGTGTAAACTCGATCGCCATCGCCATCGGCCGGGTGTTGAAAACACCCTGCCGGCGCGTGGAAATCGTACAGGACGGCACTTTTTCAACCTCCTGTTTGGGCATGACATGACGACGGTCACCAGTGCAGAATTGAATGCGGCGTTGCTTAAAGCGAAACTCGGGGTCAGCGCCCCCGAATTGCACGGCTCGCTCGCGGGTTATCTGTGCGCGGGCCGGGGCGGTCGCGCCCACGAACTGCTGATGGCGCTGGCGCTCGAGAGCGACGCCGCCGGCGCCGTCGACGACCTGCATGCGCTGGTGGACAGTCTGGCTGCCGACATCGCCGGCAAGTTGCGCGTGCGCGAACCCGTGGCGCCGTTGCTGCCGGAGGCTTCGCTGGCGGTGCGCGCCGATGCCATGGTCGACTGGTGCCGCGGGTTCCTGGGCGGCATCGGCCTGACCGGGGTGGCCGTCGACCCGCAACACCAAGCGGAAGTCGCCACGCTGCTGGCCGACTTCGGCCACATCGCCTCCATGCACCTCGAATCCGGTGACGACGACGAGGCGGCGCTGGACGACGTGCTGGACTTCATCGGCACCGGCGTCGCGCGCCTGCACGCGTTGCTCGTACCCATGGTGCGGCATTGATCGCGCCCGCCGAATTCACGCGCCGGCGCCGCGACCTGATGCACATGGCCGGCGCGGACGCCGCGCTGGTGGTGGCCGCCGCGCCGCGCCGCATGCGCAACGCCGATGCGGCGTGGCCGTACCGGCAGGATTCGGATTTCCACTACCTCACCGGGTTTCCGGAACCGGATGCGGTGCTGGCGCTGCTGCCGGGGCGTGCGCGCGGCGAAGTGGTGCTGTTCTGCCGCGAACGCGACGCCGCGCGCGAGCGCATCGAGGGCGAATGCATCGGTCCCGAACAGGCGGTCGCGCGTTTCGGCGTGGACGATGCGTTCCCGGTCGAGGACATCGACGACATCCTGCCCGGCATGCTGGAAGGGCGCGCACGCCTGTATTGCCACTTCGGCCGCGAGAACGAATTCGACGCGCAGCTGCTGCGCTGGATGCGCCGTTTGCGCAGCAGCCGCGGCGGCGGCGTGGTGCCGCGCGAATTCGTCGCGCTGGGGCATCTGTTGCATGAATTGCGGCTCTACAAGTCGACCGCGGAACTTGCCTTGATGCGGCGCGCGGCGCAGATCGCCGCGGACGCGCAGAGCGCCGCGGTGCGGGCCGCGAAGCCGGGCATCGCCGAATACGAAGTCGAAGCCGCGCTGCTGCACGCGATGCGCGCGCACGCCGCGGTGCCGTCCTATCCGCCCACCGTCGCTGCCGGCGCCAACGCCTGCGTGCTGCACTACACCGCCAATCGCGCGAAGCTGCGCACGGGCGACCTGCTGTTGATCGACGCCGGCGCGGAGGTCGAGTGCTACGCGTCCGACATCACCCGTACCTGGCCGGTGGGCGGCGGGTTCTCGCGCGAACAGCGCGCGCTCTACGACGTCGTGCTGGAAGCGCAACAGGCCGCGATCGACGAGGTGCGCACGGGACAGGCGTTCACCGCCGCGCACGAGGCCGCGACGCGGGTGATCGTCGCGGGCCTGTGTGCGTTGAAACTGCTGACGGGCGGGGCGCGCTCGGCGTTGAAATCAGGCGAATACAAGCGCTTTTTCCCGCACAAGACCGGGCACTGGATCGGACTGGACGTGCACGACGTCGGCGATTACCGCGTGGATGACGAACCGCGCATGCTGGAAGCCGGCATGGTGGTGACGGTCGAGCCCGGCATCTACATCCCGCCCGACGATGCCGGCGTCGCGGCCAGGTGGCGTGGCATCGGCATCCGCATCGAGGACGACGTCGCGGTCGGTGCGCGCGCCAGCGAAGTGCTGACCGCGGCATTGCCGAAGGACATTGCCGCGGTCGAGGCGCTCGCCGTGGGTTGAGCTGCGCTTCGCGCCGGGGGCGCCGGGCCTGCCCCCGTGGCTCGCGCGGCCGGGTACACTCCGCCGAGGTCAACCCGAGGAGACTTCCGCATGGCTGGCAACAATGGTATCTGGACGCGCAACGCTCCGATCCTGCTGAGCATCCTGCGCATCGTCACCGCGTTCCTGTTCCTGTGCCACGGCGCCGACAAGCTGTTCAACCTGCCCGAGGGACCGTTCACGCTGATCTCGTCGGCGAAACTGTTGACGCTGGCGCCCGGTCTTGCCGGCATCCTCGAATTCGGCGGCGGGCTGTTGTTGTTGTTCGGGCTGTTCTCGCGTCCGATCGCGTTCATCCTGTCCGGCGAGATGGCCTTCGCCTACTTCATGGTGCACTTCCCGCACAACCATGTTTTCCCGTACCTCAACGGCGGCGACAGCGCCGTGCTGTTCTGCTTCGTGTTCCTGTACCTGTCGGCCGCGGGTCCGGGGCCGTGGAGCGTGGATCGGGCGCGCGGACGCGCCTGAGGCACAAGATCCCGCATGCACCACAGCAGGCTGAGCAGCATCATCATCGATTGCCGGGACGGCGACCTCGCCGAGGCCGCGCGCTTCTGGTCCGCGGCTTTGGGTCGGCCCATCCGCGAGGGCGCTGTTCCCGCAAGTGAAAACTACGTGCCGCTCGATACCCATGACGACGAGCCGGTGATCGAGGTGCAGAAGGTCGACCACGAAAGCCGCGTGCACCTCGACATCGAAAGCGACGACATCGAAGCCGAAGTGCGCCGGCTGGAGGCGCTGGGTGCCAAACGCGTCGCCGCGATCAGGACCTGGGTGGTGATGGAGGCGCCGACCGGCCAGCGCTTTTGCGTGATCCGCCCGCAACGCCACGGCAAGGTCGGGCCGCACGCGAACGAATGGCCCTGACGCGCGGGCGGCGCGCAGCGCGGGTGCGTTTCCCCCTCTCCCGCTTGCGGGAGAGGGTTGGGGTGAGGGGAAGTCTTCGCGCAGACTCTCCACCCTGCCGTCATTCCGGGGCCACATGTAGCGCGGATGCTTTTCCCCTCTCCCGAGGGGAGAGGGGAAAAGCTATTCCATCAACGCCGCGACATGTGCCGTGGCGCCCTCACGCAGCGCATCGAGATCGTAGCCGCCTTCGAGCGATGACACGATGCGGCCGTCGGCATGGCGATCGGCAAGTTCGACCAGATGTTGCGTGATCCAGGCGTAATCGTCGGGGACGAGTTGCAGTTGCGCCAGCGGGTCGCGGGCGTCGGCGTCGAAGCCGGCGGAGATCAGCAGCAGTTGCGGGCGAAACCGGTCGAGTTCGGGCAGCAGGTGTTGTTCCCACACGGCACGGAATTCGGCGGAGCCGGCGCCAGGCGGCAGCGGTGCGTTGAGGATGTTTCCGTCGCCGTGTTCGTGGGCGGCGCCGGTGCCGGGATACAGCGGCATCTGGTGGCTGGACGCATACATCACGCGCGGTTCGTGCCAGAAGATGTCCTGGGTGCCGTTGCCGTGGTGGACATCGAAATCGACGATGGCGACGCGTTCGAGTCCGTGCGTTTCCAGCGCACGCGCCGCGGCGAGCGCGACGTTGTTGAACAGGCAGAAACCCATCGCCTCGTCGCGGGTGGCGTGGTGGCCGGGCGGGCGCACCGCGCAGAAAGCGTGCCGCGTCACACTGGCCAGCACCGCATCCACTGCCGCGCAGGCGGCACCGGCGGCGCGCAGCGCGGCTTCCAGCGAACCCGGCGACATCACGGTGTCGGGGTCCAGGCGCGCGTGGCCGCCGCCGGGCGCGCTCGCGAAGATGTGGTCGACGTATTCGGGCGTGTGGACACGCAGCAGTTGTTCGCGCGTGACGCGCGGCGCCTCGACGCGTTCGAGCGCCGAGAAGCGCGGATCGTCCAGTACCTTCAATACGGCCCGCAGTCGCGCGGGTGATTCGGGGTGGCCGATCCCGGGGTCGTGTCCGAGGCAGGCGGGATGCGTGTACAGGCGCAAGGCTAGCGGCCGATCCTGCGCAGGGAAACGAATCCCCAGGCGCCCAGTCCCAGCGGCACCAGCACCATCACCAGCCAGAACGCGATGCCTGTCGCCGCATAGTGATCAGCGATGACCCACTCCCCGAATCTCGTGGCATGCGCGACCGCGATGGCAAGGAAGAGGAGCGAGGCCACCCACACGAATGCTTTTGCGCTGCGCATGGCTTTTCCTTCACGGTGCAAACGCGTCAGGCCGGCTTTTTCCGTTTCTCGTGTCGCCACAGCACTTCGCCGTGTCCGCTCGCGCGCGCCAGCACGCGCGCCAGCACGAACAACAGGTCGGACAGGCGGTTGAGATAGCGCACGACTTCCGGCCGCACGCTTTGGTTGCGCGCCAGCGTCACCACGCGGCGTTCCGCGCGCCGGCACACGGTACGCGCGACGTGGCATTGCGCGGCCGCCACGCCGCCGCCCGGCAGGATGAATTCCTTGAGCCGCGGCAGGTCTTCGTTGTAGTGGTCGAGGGTTTGCTCGAGTGTGGTGACATCGGCGTCGTGGATCAGCGCCATGCCCGGCACGCACAACTCGCCGCCGAGGTCGAACAACGCGTGCTGGATGCGCACCAGTCCTTCGCGGATGTCGTCGGGCACGCCTTCGCACGCCAGCAGCACGCCGAGGTTCGAGTTCAGTTCGTCGACGGTGCCGTAGGCCTCGACGCGCGCGGAATCCTTGGGCGTGCGCGAGCCGTCGCCGAGGCCGGTCGAACCATCGTCGCCCGTGCGCGTGTAAATCTTCGACAGACGATTTCCCATCTTCAGCGACTCGCATGACGCCCGCTGCGCGGGCGGACGGTGTTGCCAGGCTCGGCCGTCCGGGCCTCGCCAGGCAACCCGGCCCTTCGCGTCCTGCTTCGGGCGCTCACCGGCGCGAGATGCCACTGGCATCTCGCGAAAACTCCGGCTCGCCCATCATTCCCTGTCTTCGTGTAGATCTTCGAGAGACGGTTGCCCATCAATGCGCGGCGGTCAGGCGCAGCGTGTTCCAGCGGCGGCCCAGCAAGGCGAATCCGCCGAACAGCAAGGCACTCCAGAACAGCGTGCCGGCCAGCGTGCCGCGGAAGAACGGGATGGCGGCGACGTAGCACGCGGTGAGGGAGCCGGTGCAGGCCGCGCCCGCGTCCGGGCGGGCGGTGAGCCAGGTGGCGAAATTGGTCACGACGAAGAACAGCACCGCGCTGGCGAACGCGCCGATGGCAACCCTGGGCGCGTTGACCTTGCCGCGCAGCGCGAATCCACCGACCGCGGTCATCGCGATGCAGAAATACACGAACGGCAGCGTGCCCAGCCAGTCGCGCACCCACGCCGCCGGCAGGGTGAAGGCGATCACACAATCGGCAAGCACCATCGCGATCAGCGGGATGGCGATGCCGAGGCGGCGATCCGCGAAGTACGCGCCGCCGAACAGGGCGGTCGCTTCGACCGGGGTGAAGTTCCACGGCAGTCCGCCGGCCGAGAAGTGCACCAGCAGTCGGTAGACGACGGTAAAGGCGACCATGCCGCACAACACCAGCGTGCCGGGGGAGAAAAGGGTCGATTGCGGAGAGCGGGCGGGTTGCGACATGGAATCCATCCTCGTTGCGTGCAGTGCCAAAGCTTACCGCAAACGACGAAAGCCGCGGGCTGACACGCATCAACCGGTTATCATTCCGTGATGACGGAACGCACCGACATCTTGATCGTGGGCGGGGGCCTCGTGGGCGCGAGCCTCGCGCTGGCTCTGGATGCTGCGGGGCGCGCGGCGACGCTGCTCGAAGCGCAACCTGTGCGCGTCCCGGCCATCGCAAGCGGCGCGGCCGGCGACGACAACGACCGCAACCTGGTGCTCGCGCGTGCCTCGGTGAACGCGTTGCGCGCGCTCGCCGTGTGGCCGCTGCTGGACGCGGCGGCCGGCACCATCCGGCGGGTGGAGGTCAGCCGAGCCGGTGAATTCGGGCGGGTGCGCCTGGCGGCCGCGGATGCCGGCGTGGACACGCTCGGCCGGGTGGTGCCGGGGCGCGTGCTCGGCGCGGCGCTGGAGCAGCGGCTGGCGGCTTGCCGGCAGGTGCGGCGCGTCGATTCGGCAAGGCTGGTGGCGTTGTCGACGACGGAGGCCGGTTGGCGGGCACGCATCGCGACCGCCGCCGGCGAACGCGACATCGACGCGCGCCTGGTGGTCGGTGCCGATGGCAGCGATTCGCTGGTGCGCGCGCAGGTCGGTATTGCCGCGCAGGAACACGATTACGCGCAGGGCCTGTTCGTCTGCACGGTCGCCTGCGAACGCGACATTCCGGATTGCGCGTTCGAACGCTTCAGCGACGAGGGTCCGGTCGCCTTGCTGCCGTTGCCGAACGGGCGGCGCGGCCTGGTATTGACGGTCGCGGCCGAGCGCCACGACGCAGTGGCGACAATGGACGATGCCGCGTTCGTCGCACTGGCGCAACAACGCTTCGGCTGGAAGCTCGGCAAGTTGTCGCGTCCGGGGCGGCGCTTCCCGCACCGCATCCGGCGCGTGTTGGCGGATGCGATCACCGCGCCGCGCGCGGTGCTGGTCGGCAACGCCGCGCAGACGCTGCACCCGATCGGCGCGCAGGGGTTCAATCTCGGCTTGCGCGATGCGTTGACGCTGGCGGAATTGATCGCCGATGTCGACGACCCGGGCGCGTCCACCCTGTTGGGTGAATACGCCGTGCGTCGCGCTCCCGACCGCGACGGCGTGCTGGCCTTCAGCCACGGATTGAGCGCGCTGGCGTGTCTCGCGCAACCTTCACTCGCGCCGCTGCGTTCGCTGGCGATGCTCGCGCTGGATCGCGTGCCGCCGCTGCGGCACGCCGTGGCGCGTCGCGGCATGGGTTTTCGTGGTGCGCCGCCGGCCGCAACCCTGGATCGCGGCCCGTGAACGCGCGTCGCCCGGCTCTCGACATCGCCATCGCGGGAGGCGGCATGGTCGGCGCGGCCTGCGCGCTGGCGTTGGCGCGCCGCGGGTTTTCGGTGGCGTTGCTGGAAGCGCGCGAGCCGCAGGCGTGGCACGCGGGCGAACCCGAGGATTTGCGGGTGATCGCACTGGCGCCCTCGTCGGCGCGCCTGCTCGACGGTCTCGGTGTATGGCGCGGCATCGAAGCCGCGCGCGTTTCGCCGTATGCGCACATGCGGGTGTGGGATGCGGCATCCGGCGCCGAGCTCGCGTTCGACGCGACGCGCCAGGGACGCGCGCAACTGGGATGGATCGTCGAGAACAAATTGGTCGCGTGGACGCTGTGGAATGCGCTGGAAGCCGCCGGCGTGCGTCGCGTGTGCCCCGCGCAGGTCGAGTCTTTCACGCAACGCGAGGATCGGGTGGTGCTCGATCTTGCGGGTGGCGAACCCCTGTCCGCCGCGCTGCTGGTGATCGCCGATGGCGCGGGATCGCGCTTGCGCGAGCAGGCCGGCATCGCGGCGCACGGGCGCGACTACCACCAACGCGCGGTGGTCGCGCACGTCGCGACCGAACGCGCACACGAGGCGACCGCGTGGCAACGCTTCACGCAGGAGGGTCCGATCGCGTTGTTGCCGCTCGCCGATGGACGCAGCTCGATCGTGTGGTCGCTGCCGGAGGCGCGCGCGCGCGAGGTGCTGGCGCTGGATGATGCGGCATTTTGCGAAGCCGCTGGGGTCGCTTCGGATTTCCGGTTGGGTCGCGTCACCACGACCACGCCGCGTGCGTCGTTTCCGTTGCGCCTGCAGGTCGCGGAACGCTTCGCCGCGGGGCGCTGCGTGCTGCTGGGCGACGCCGCGCACGCGGTGCATCCGCTGGCCGGACAGGGCGCGAACATCGGTTTGCGCGACGTCGCCGAACTAGCCGGGGTGCTGGGCGAGGCACGCGACGCTGGCCGCGATTTCACCGCGTCGCACATCCTGCAGCGTTACGCGCGGTGCCGGCGTTCGGCCGGTGCGCTGGATGCGCGCGCATTCGATGCGGTCGAACGGATGTTCGCGTGGCAGGCGCCGGGATGGACGGCATTGCGCGGGTTGGGCGTGCGCGCAGTGGATGCGTTGGGGCCGCTGAAGCGTGCGCTGGCCGCGCATGCGGCGGGATAGTTGCGATCAACCGAGGATCCGATCATGCGCAAAATCCTGGTATTGCTGTTGGGCCTGGTCGCTTGCGCCACGGCGCACGCCGCGATGCGCAGCGAAACCGTCGCCTACAACGTCGACGGCAAGGCGATGCAGGGCGTGCTGGTGTGGGACGACGCGGTCGAGACGCCGCGCCCCGGCCTGTTGATGGTTCCGGACTGGACCGGGATCAATCCGGTCAACATCGATTTCGCCAAGTCCATCGCCGGCAAGGACTACGTGATCTTCATGGGCGACATGTACGGCAAGGACCTGCGGCCGAAAAACAGTGCCGAAGCGCAGGCCGCGACGAAACCGCTGTATGCGAACCGGGCGCTGCTGCGCAAGCGCGTGAACGCGGCGTTCGATCAACTGAAAATGCTGGCCGCGAAGCACGCGGCGCCGATCGATGCGTCGAAGCTCGCCGCGATCGGCTTCTGTTTCGGCGGCACCTCGGTACTGGACCTTGCGCGCAGCGGCGCCGATGTCGCGGCGGCGGTGAGCTTCCACGGCGGTCTCGCCACCGACGATCCGGCGCAGGCGAAACACATCAAGGCGTGGGTGCTGGCGATGAACGGAGGCGACGATCGCGGCACCATGCCCGATGCGCCGGCGTTCATGCAGGAGATGCAGCAGAGCCCGGCGCCGTGGCAGTTCGTGGTTTACGGCGGCGCGGTGCATTGCTTCGCGCAACCGCAGTCGCATTCGCCGCCGGGCTGCGTGTACGACCCGCCGGTGGCGAAGCGTGCCTTCGCGCAGATGCACGCCTGGCTGGCCGAGGCGTTTGCGGGCAAGACCTGATCGTTAAGCAGGCAGCTTTCAGCCCCCTTGAGTCAAGGGGGCGGTTCGACCGTTGGAACAATGGTCGAACGGGGGTTGTGGAGGTATGGCGCAGCACGAGTTGAAGGCATGCGGATCGCATGCCTTCAACTCGTGCGATTCACCGCGTAATCCGCCAGGCCTGCCAGCACGTCGCGGTATTCCGACGGCGGCAGGGCGGCCAGCGCCGCGTGCGCGGCATCGGCGTGCGATTGCGCGCGTGCACGGGTGCGTTCCAGCGCGCCGGAATCGCGGATCGCGGCGACGATCACGTCCAGCGCCGCGAGGCGCCGGCTGGTGATCGCGTTGCGCAGGAGTTCGGCCTGCATCGGGGTGGATCGCTGGATCGCGTAGATCAGCGGCAGGGTCGGTTTGCCCTCGGCAAGGTCGCCGCCGATGTTCTTGCCGAGGGTGTCCGCGTCGGACACGTAGTCCAGCAGGTCGTCGGCGATCTGGAACGCCGCGCCGAGCTGCATGCCGTAGCGGCGCAAGGCGAAGCATTGTTCTTCCGGCAATCCCGCCAGCACGCCGCCGAGTTGCGTCGCGGCCGCGAACAGCACCGCGGTCTTGCGCTCGATCACCTGCATGTAGGCGCCTTCGGTGGCATCAGCTTTGCCAATATTGAGCAGCTGCAGCACCTCGCCTTCGGCGATCGAGTTGGTGGTGTCGGCGAGGATCCGCATCACCTGCATGCGGTCGAGTTCCACCATCATCTGGAACGAACGCGAATACAGGAAATCGCCGACCAGCACGCTGGCGGCGTTGCCCCACGCGGCGTTGGCCGTCTTGCGCCCGCGCCGGAGGTCGGATTCGTCGACCACGTCGTCGTGCAGCAGCGTCGCGGTGTGGATGAACTCGATCACCGCCGCGAGCTCGATGTGGTCGTTGCCCCGATAGCCCGCCGCGTGCGCGGCCAGCACGTGCAACATCGGACGCAGCCGCTTGCCGCCGCCGCCCACGATGTGCTCGCCGATCGCGTTGATCAGCACCACGTCCGAGTGCAGGCGCTGGCGGATCATCCGGTCCACCTCGCGCATGTCGGGCGCGGCGAGATCGCGCGCCGTGATGAAGGCGTTGACGAGGTCCGGCGAAAGGGCGGGCGAGGCGTGGTTCATGGGGTCCGAGGCACGGCGGGTCGCCGGTTCAGCCCGGCGATTATAGTGCGTCGCAGCAAGGCAACGGCGGATGCCTACACGCCGCGGCGGAATCGACCGGCAGCGGCGGCGACGTGCTGGTAGGATGCTCGGTCCGGTCGTTTTCAATCGAGGGTTCGCACATGGCACGCGGCGTCAACAAGGTCATTCTGATCGGCAACCTGGGCGCGGACCCGGAGACGCGCTACAGCGCGTCCGGCACGGCGATGTGCACCATCCGGATCGCGACCACCGACAGCTGGAAGGACAAGCAGACCGGCGAGCGTCAGGAAAAAACCGAATGGCACCGGGTGAAGTTCTTCGGGCGCCTCGCCGAGATCGCCGGCGAATACCTGAAGAAGGGCCGGCAGGTGTACATCGAGGGCTCGTTGCGCACCGACAAGTACACCGACAAGGAGGGTGTCGAGCGCTACACCACCGACATCATCGCCAACGAAATGCAGATGCTGGGCGGGCAGGGCGAGGGCGGCGGCAGTCGTAGCGAAGGTGGCGGCGACTACCGTCCGCGCCAGTCGCAGGGGCGTCCCGCGGGCGCGCCGTCGGGCGGCGGCCGTTCTTCCGCGCCGCCGCAACAGGACAGCGGCGGGTTCGAAGACGACGATATTCCATTCTAGCGATCGGCGGAGGGCAGCCCGCCCATCCGCGATCTTCCAGCGAGCACGGCGGCGACCGGCAAGGCGATCAGCGTGCCCAGAAGTTCCGCTGCGATGAAGCCGGGCACGTCGATGGGACGGATGCCCGCGAAGGTGGTGGTGAAGGCGCGCGCGATCGCCACTGCCGGATTGGCGAACGCGGTGGATGCGGTGAACCAATAAGCGGCCGCGATATACGCGCCGACCAGGGCCGGTACCTCGGCGGTGTTCGCGCGATGGCCGAGCAGGATGGTGAGCAGCAGGCCGACAGTGGCGACGGCCTCGCTCAACCAGATGCCGGGCCCGCTGCGCGCCTTGACGCCGAGGGCAACCGGATCGAGTCCGAACATCACATGCGCGAGCATCACGCCGGCGACCGCGCCCGCGACCTGGACCGGCACATAGGCCAGCAGTTCGCGCCAGCGGATCGCACGGTACAGGGCCAGCGCGAGGCTGACAGCCGGGTTGAAATGGGCGCCGGAGATCGGTGCGAAGATCGTGATCAGCACGTACAGGATCAGTCCGGTCGCGATGCTGTTGGCGAGCAGGGCGATCGCCGCGTTGCCCTGCGCGAGTACCTCGCCCATGTGCCCGGAGCCGACGACCACCGCCAACAACATGCTGGTGCCGACGAATTCCGCCAGCAGTCTGCTCGATAGCGCGGCTTTCATCCGGCGTGCTCGTCTTCGAGCCGATCCAGCAGCGCGCGCACGCGGCGTTCGATGTCATCACGCACCGCGCGGAATCCGGCATCATCCAGATGCTTCGGATCGGGCAGCGCCCAGTCCTCGCGACGCTGGGCCGGCAGCCACGGGCAGGCATCGCCGCAACCCATCGTCACCAGCACGTCGAACGCCTCTCCCCGAAATGCATCGAGCGATTGCGGCACGCAACCGGAAATATCGCAGCCGCGTTCGGCCATGACGGCGATCGCGCGCGGATTCACCGCGTCGGCAGGCGCGGAACCGGCCGAATGCGCATCGATCCGGTAACTGCCCGGCCTGCGCGCGAAACCTGCCGCCATCTGGCTGCGGCAGGCGTTCTCGACGCAGACGAACAGCACGCGCGGCACATGGCTACCCACACGCACCCCCTGCGCAACAACTGCCCGTTTTCGCAGATGAGGGCGCAGGGCCGCAGCACGCTGCCTCCGGTTGTGCGTGCGCCGGCGCGGAATAGGTGGTCGCTTCGCCGTGCGTATGGAAGGTTTCCCAGCGCACGCCTTGCGGGTCTTCCGCCCAGTATTTGTCCGAGTGCGCATAGCAGCACGTGGTACCGCGTTCGGCCAGCGCGACGGCATCGGCGGCGGCGAGCCGCGCGCCGATCTCCTCCAGTTGCCCAGGGTCATCCGCTTGCAGGCCCAGATGATCGATCCCGTGCACGCGATCGCGTTGCGAGATCGCGAAATTCACGCGCGGATCATCCAGCATCCATTTCGCGTAATCGGGTTTGCGCACGGAAGGCGCCGTGCCGAACAGCGTGGAATAGAAACCAATGCTGGCGTCGAGATCCGCGACGTTGACATGGACGTGGAAACGTTTCATGGGCGTTTTCTCCGGGTGGGCGTGCACGCGGGCGTGCACGAAGCGGTGTCGTTGCCGCAGCAGTTTTCGGTGAGGAAGGCGAGCAACGCGTCCATGCGTGCGTAATCGGCGCGGCAGCGGATGCTGCGTCCCTCGCGGGTGTCGCGCACCAGGCCGGCGCGGCGCAGCACGTTGAGGTGGCTGTTGAGCGTTGCGCCGGGCAGCTTCAGGCGCTGTCCGATCTCGCCGACGGCCAGGCCGTCGGGGCCGGCTTGCACCAGCAGCCGGAAGGCCGCCAGGCGACTGTCGTGGGCCAGGGCGGTGAGCGAGGCGACGGCTTCAATCTGTTTCATAATTCCGGAATTATAGAAATATATTCGTGCTTGTCAAGGCCTTTTTGGACGGCATCGGGAGGCTTACCGATTGGGAGCGGGCGGCGGTGCGGTACCAGCCGGTTTGTACGTCGCTCCGCTAGCATGCGTCGGGATCCTTCGGGAGTACTGCGCATGCAAACGAAATCCTGCCGCCTGTCCAGCGGTCTGTTGGCCGCGCTCTCCGTAATCGTCCTCGGCGGTTGCAACAGCGCGACACCGCCGGCATCGAAGACTTCCGCGCCTTTGGCTTCTGCCTCCCCGGCGCACGCCGCAACGGCACCGGCACCCGCGACGAAACCCGATGTGGTGGCCGCGAACGTCGATGCGTCGGTCAACCCCGGCGATGATTTCTTCGGCCACGCGAACGGCGCGTGGCTCAAGGCCCATCCCATTCCCGCATCGGAAGCTTCGTGGGGCATCGGCAAGCTGGTGCAGGAGGACTTGTACGGCAAGCTGCGCAAGGTCAGCGAGGACGCCGCCGCGAAGAAGGACGCCGCGCCCGGCAGCAACGAGCAGAAGATCGGCGATTTCTGGAGCACGGCGATGGACATCAACCTTGCCGACCGCCAAGGCCTGGCACCGCTGCAACCGGAGCTTGACCGGATTGCCGCGATCAAGGACGTGGCGGGTGCGCTCGACGCGGCTTTCGCGCTGCAGCCGCTGGGCGTCGATGCGTTCTTCCGCTTCGGTGTGCGGCAGGACGAGAAGCGCAGCGACGTGATGGCCGTCATCCTCTGGCAGGGCGGCCTGGATCTGCCGAATCGCGACTATTACTTCAACACCGAGGCCGGCGTGGCCAAGGCGCGCGCAGCGTACGTCGTCCACCTTCGGAACATGTTCAAGCTGCTGGGCGAGGACGATGCCGTGGCGGCCACCCGCGCCGACAAGGTGATGGCGTTCGAAACCGCGCTGGCGAAAGTGTCGCGTCCACTGGCCGCGCTGCGCGATCCGCAGAAGAACTACAACAAGCTGGCTCCCGCCGAATTGACCCGCAGGTACACGCCGGCCATCGCGTGGGGTCCGCGGTTGCGGGAATGGAAGCTCGATCCGTCCTACGTCATCGTCGGCCAGCCCGAGTTCTTCGCCGGCCTGCAGAAGTTGCTCGTGCAGACGCCGGTGCCGGTATTGCGCGACTACCTGCGCGTGCACCTTGTCGATGAGTATGCGCCGACGCTGGGCAAGGCGTTCGAAGACGAGTCTTTCGATTTCTACGGACGCGCGCTCAATGGCCAGAAGGAACAGCGGCCGCGCTGGAAGCGCGTGCTCGACGCGGAGAATCGTGCGATCGGCATGATCCTCGGTCGCATCTTCGTGCAACAGTACTTTCCGGAAAAAACCAAGCGGCGCTACAGCAATCTGGTGGAGGCAGTCCGCGCCGCCTATGCCGAACGCATCAGGAAGCTGGACTGGATGAGCCCCGCCACCAAGGCCAGGGCGTTGCAGAAGCTCGCCGCGGTAACGAAGAAGGTCGGTTATCCCGACAAGTGGAAGGATTACTCCGCATTGCAGATCGGCCGTGATTCGTGGGCACAAAACGAGATGAATGCGCGGCGCTGGGCCTTCAACGACGAGGTCTCCAAATTCGGCAAGCCGGTCGATCGCAACGAATGGGAGATGACGCCGCAGACCTACAACGCCTACTACAACCCGTCGAACAACGAGATCGTGTTGCCGGCTGCGATCTTCGCCATCCCGGGCTTCAAGGACGACCAGGTCGATGACGCCGTGGTCTACGGCTACGCTGCCGCCGGGACCATCGGCCACGAGATCACCCACGGTTTCGACGACGAAGGCCGCCAATTCGATGCCAGGGGCAACCTCGCCGACTGGTGGACGCAAGACGACGCGCGGAAGTTCAACCGGCGCGCCGACGTGCTGGTGAAGCAGTTCGATGCCTACGAGCCGCTGCCGGGCCTGCACATCAATGGCCGCGCCACCCTCGGCGAGAACATGGCCGACCTGGGCGACGTGCTGATCGGGCTGGATGCGTTCAAGCAGACCGACGAATACAGGAAGGGCGGGAAGATCGCCGGCTACACGCCGCTGCAACGTTACTTCCTCGGCTACGCGATGGGCTGGATCTTCGAAGAACGGGACGCGTTGCTGCGCCGCCAGTTGCTCAGCGACGTGCACGCCCCGGCGAAGTGGCGCGTGGACGGGCCGCTGTCGAACGTCCCGGATTTCTACCAGGCGTTCGACGTGAAACCCGGCCAGCCGATGTGGCGTGATGCCAAGGATCGCGTGCAGGTCTGGTAGCGGTCACTGCGCCTCAGCCCACCAGGTTGAGGACTTCGTAGCACGCGCCCATGTTGTGGTAGTCGGTCTTGCCGGCGGGACTTTTCTCGTCGTCGTACTTGCGGCCGTCGCGGGTGAGGATGCGATACCAGCCGCCGTACTGGTGATCGACGAAATGCGTCCACGCGTATTCCCACAGGCGCCGGTACCAGTCCCAGTATTTTTCATCGCCGGTGCGATCCGCCAGCAACGCCGCGCAGGCCAGCGATTCGGCCTGCACCCAGTGGTACTTGTCGTCGTCGCAGACGCTGCCGTCGGGCGCGAAGCCGTAACACAGGCCGCCGTATTCGTCGTCCCACGCGCGCGCGACCGCGGTGTCGAACAGGTGGCGCGCGGTCGGCAGCAGCCAGTCGGCGTCGCGATGGCGCTCCATGATCAACAGCAGCTTGGCCCATTCGGTCTGGTGGCCGGGCTGGAATCCCCAGGGACGGAACAGGTCCTTGGGGTTGTCCTTGTGGTAGTCCCAATCGATGTTCCAGTGTTCGTCGTAGTGCTCCCACACCAGGCCACCGGCTTTCGCGGCCTGGCGACGCGTCATGTGGTCCGCCAGCGTGTAGGCACGGTCGAGCCAGCGTGGCTCACGGCTGGCTTCGAACGCGGTCAGCATCGCCTCGCACATGTGCATGTTGGCGTTCTGGCCGCGATAGTTCGAGAAATGCCAGTTGGCGTTGGCCTCGTCGCGATACAGTCCGGCGCTGGCGTCCCAGTAGCGCTTTTCCAATAGCGACCAGTGTTCGTCCGTCCACTCCGCGGCTTCGACGATCCCGGCCATGCGTGCCTGCGCGTACGCCACCAGCACGAAGGCGGCGCCGTAGCAGTGGTTGGTGGTGTCCTCCGGTTCACCGTCGCGCAGCGTCCAGTAGTAACCGCCGGTTGCCGGGTTGCGGTGTGCGTCGCGGATGAAGGCGACGCAATGGCGAGCGCCATCGAGGTATTCGGCGCCTCCGAAATGACGCGCATACATCGCATAGTCGAACACGAAGCGCGCGCTGCTGACGAGATGGCGGTGCGCGCTGGCGTAAATCGCGCCGTCGTCCTTGTAGTAATGAAAGCAGCCGCCGGCGGGATCGAGGCAATGCGGGTGGTAGAACGCCATCGTCTGCCGGATGTGTTCACGCAGGAAATCACTTGAACGAAAATCAGGCGAATGGGAATCGGGATGGTCGCTCATGCGTGTTGCTCCAGGAAGGCTTCGACCTCGGCGAGCGCCGGCATCGCCGCGAACGAACCGGCGCGGGTGACTGCCAGCGCGCCGCAGGCCGCGCTGAAACGCAGCATGGCATCGAGTCGATCGGGGTCTGCGGCGAACGTCGCGAGTGCCGTGGCGTCCATCGCCGCCTTCGCGAATTGGTACAAGCAACCCGCGGTGAACGCATCGCCGGCCCCGGTGGTATCGATGGCGCGAACCGGGTACGCGTTGCGTTCTCCGCTGGCGTTAGGCGTGAACCAGCGCGTCGCGCGCTCGCCATCGGTGACGACCACGAGTTTGGCATTGCCGTTCCACAGGCGCGTGAATGCATGGCCTTCGCCACCGGTCGATGCGGCCAGAAAAGCGAGTTCCTCTGCACTCAGCTTCACGACATCGGCCAATGCGAGCGCTTGCCAGATCGTCGCCGCGGGGTCTTCACCGCGCGGCCACAACGCCGGGCGCAGGTTCATGTCGAAGCTGACCAGCGCGCCGGCGTGGCGCGCGCGGCGCATGCCCGCCAGCGTGGTATCCGCGATTGCAGGCTCGGTCATGCTGCACGATCCCGTATGGAAGATCGTGCCTGCGGCAAAAACCGAAGCGTCGAAATCGGCGTCGCGGAACAACAGGTCGGCCGCGGGCGGCCGGTAGAAACTGAAATCGCGCTCGCCGTGCGCGGCGTGCGACACGAACGCCAGCGCGGTGTTGGCGGCATCGGTGCGGCGTGCGTGGGTGGTGTCCACGCCGGCCGCGGCGAGTTCGCGTAGCAAAAGATCGCCGAACATGTCGCGTCCGAACATGCCCACGAATGCGGCGCGTCCACCCAATCGCGCGATCGCGACCGCGACATTGGCGGGCGCCCCGCCGGCATGCGCGGTAAATGTCGGCGCGGCGCCGGACGGCTTGCCGTGGAAATCGATCAGCGCCTCGCCGAAGCAGCAGACCGTGTTCATGCCACCCGCGAACCCCTGAGGCCGTACCAGATGATGTAGAGGTAGCAGATCATCGGCAGCACGTAGGCGTGGTGCACGCCGACGTGGTCGGCCAGCGCGCCCTGCGCGAGCGGAATCACCGCGCCGCCCACGATCGCCATCACCAGCAGGCTGGAGACCTTGCCGGTCAGGGGTCCGAACTTCTCGATGCCGAGGGTGAAGATGTTGGGGAACATGATCGAGTTGAACAGCCCGATCGCAACCACGCTCGCCATCGCGACGTGGCCGCGGGTCAGCATGGTGGTGAGCACCAACAGCGCCGCGACCGCGGCGTTGAAGGCCAGCAGCTTGCGGGTGTCGATGCGCGTCAGCAGCGCCGAACCGATGAAACGCCCGACCATCGCGCCGCCCCAGTACAGCGACACGTAACCGGCCGCGCGGGCCTGGCTCATGTTGCCGATCTCCGGCAGCGCGAGGTAGTTGACCATGAAACTGCCGATCGACACTTCGGCGCCCACGTACACGAAGATCGCCAGCATGCCCAGCCACACCCGGCGGTGTTTCAGCGCGTCGACGAAACGGTGCCGCGAATCGTCGGCTTCCGCGGCATTTGCGGGTTGCGGCAGGCGGAACCACCACACCAATACCGCCAACGCGAACAGCACGATCGCGATGCCGATGTACGGACCCTGCACGCTGTGCGCCTGCTGCAACTTGTAAGCCGTCTGCGCGGCCGGCGACAGCCTGGCCAACTCCGCCGCGCCCAGCACCGCGGTCGAAAGAATCAAAAGTCCGCCTAGCTTGGGCGCGATGGTGGTGCCCAGCGAGTTCAGCGCCTGCGCAAGGTTCAGCCGGCTGGATGCGCGCTCGGGCGCGCCGAGCAGGCTGACGTATGGATTGGCGGCGACCTGCAGCAGGGTGATGCCGCTGGCCAGCACGAAAAACGCGAACAGGAACAGCGGATACGACTGCACATCGGCGGCCGGCAGGAACAACAACGCGCCGATGCCGGTGACGATCAGCCCGATGATGATGCTGGCGCGGTAGCCCCAGTGCGCCAGCACCTTGCCCGAGGGCAACGACATCAGGAAGTACGCGCCGAAGAAGGTGGACTGGACCAGCATCACCTCGGTGTAGTTCAGCGTGAACACCGACTTGAGGTGCGGGATCAGTACGTCGTTGAGCGCGGTGATGAAACCCCACATGAAGAAGATCGTGGTGATCACGACCAGTGCGGTGCGTTGGCTGGTCGTTGCAGGCCGCATGCTGTTCCCGGTGCCGATCGACATGTGCGCTCCCGTTGCCTGACGTGCTAGCTTGCCACAGTTCCGCCGCGGCCAATGGAGAGCTTCGACCATGTTTGCAACCCACGCATCGTGCAAGCCGGGGTTTGCGCCGGTTCTGTTGCTGCTGGCCATGATCCCGGGCATTGCGTGTGCCGCCGTGAACGACACGGCGTGGCACAAGGTCGATCCGATGATCGGCACCGGCGGCGATGGCCACACCTTTCCGGGCGCGACCGTGCCATTCGGGATGATCCAGTTGAGCCCCGATACCGCAATGCCGGATTTCAAGCACGCCTACGCGTGGGCGGCGGGCTACCAGTACGGCGACCACAGCATCCTCGGATTTTCCGAAACGCATTTTTCCGGCAGCGGCCATTCGGATCTGGGTGACGTGCTGCTGATGCCGGGCGTGGGCAAGGTGCAATGGGACGCGGGCGATCCCGGCCAGCCGGGCAGCGGTTACCGTTCCGAGTTCAGCCACAAGACCGAAGTCGCGCAGCCGGGCTACTACGCGGTGACGCTCGCGACCCCCGGCGTGCGCGTGGAGTTGACCGCGGGGCAACGCGTTGGCTGGCAGCACTACACGTTCCCCAAGAACGAAACGGCCCACGTCCTGCTGGACCTCCGCCCCAGCATCTACGACTACCCCGGCAAGGTGCTGTGGGCGCGGCTGCGCGTGCGCGCCGACGGCACGGTCACCGGCTACCGCGAAACGCGCGGCTGGGCACCGGGGCGGCAACTGTGGTTCGCGATCCGCTTCTCACAGCCGATGACCTCGCACGAACTGGTCAATCGCGAAACCGGCATCGTCTACAAGGGCTTCAAGGGTCCGGCGCCGAATCCAGCCGGCAACGACGCGATCGCGGGCAAGCAACTGGAAGGTGCGTTCGAATTCGGCAAGTTGTCGAAACCGTTGCTGGTGAAGGTCGCGATCTCGACCGTGAGCGCCGACAACGCGATCGCCAACCTCGATGCCGACGGCAAGGGCTGGGATTTCGACGCGCGGCACGCCGACGCGAAGCAGGCGTGGGCGCAAGCGCTGTCGGCCATCGACGTGGAGGCTTCGCCGGACATCGAGAGGAGTTTCTACACCTCGCTGTACCACGCACTGATTGCGCCCAACCTCGCGATGGATGTGAATGGCGAATACCGCGGCCCCGATCACGCGGTGCACAAGGCCGATGGCTTCACCTTCTATTCGAGCTGGTCGCTGTGGGACGTCTATCGCGCGCAGCAGCCGCTGATGGCGTTCCTGCAACCGCCGCAACGCGTCAACGATTTCGTGAACTCGCTGGTCGCGACGCAGCAGCAGAGTCCGTTCGGCATCCTGCCGGTGTGGGCGTACCAGGGCCTCGAAACCTGGTGCATGATCGGCTACCACGCGGTGCCGGTGATCGCCAATTTCTACATGCAGGGATTCCGCGGGTTCGATGCCGACGCGGCGCTGAAGGCGATGGTCGCGAGTGCGACGTACGCACCCTACGGCGATCTCGGCGATTACATGAAGCTCGGTTACGTGCCGGCCGACCGCGAACCCGAATCGGTTTCCAAGACGCTGGAGTACGCGTTCGACGACTGGACGATCGCGAGGATGGCCGAGGCGATGGGCCGCAAGGACGTGGCGAAGACATTCCTCGCGCGCGCCGGCAACTGGCGCAACGTGTTCAATCCCAAAACCGGCTTCGCGCAGCCGCGGCTTGCGAACGGCACGTTCGAGGAACCCTTCGATCCCGCGAAAGCCGGCGCGGGCAGCGGGTTCACCGAAGGCAATGCATGGCAATACTCTTGGTACGAACCGCAGGACGTCGGCGGCTTGATCCATGAACTGGGTGGCGATGCGGGACTCGTCAAGAAACTCGACGAGGTGTTCGACGCGAAGATCGATCCCAAGGTGTTCGCGAGCCTCGAAGATGTCACCGGCCTGATCGGCTGGTACGCGCACGGCAACGAGCCCAGCCACCACATCGCGTACCTGTACGACTACGCGGGTGCGCCGTGGAAGACGCAGGAGCGGCTTGCCGAAATCATGCACACGCAATACGCACCGACGCCGACCGGACTCGCGGGCAACGACGACCTGGGCCAGATGTCGGCGTGGTACATCTTCACCGCGCTGGGGTTCTATCCGGTCGCGCCAGCCAGCAACCAGTACGTGATCGGCCGCCCGTTCGTGCGTCGCGCCGCCATGCACCTACCGAACGGCAAGACCTTCACCGTCACGACCGATGGCTTGGGCAAGGACCACCCCTACGTCGGTTCGGTGGAATTGAACGGCAAGCCGCTGGCGCGCGATTACCTGACTTACGCGGAGATCGCCAATGGCGGCGCGCTGCATTTCACGATGCAGGCGCAGCCGAACAAGGCATGGGCGACACGGCCGCAGGATCAGCCGTATTCGATGACGACCTATTGATCGCTCGCCGGTCTCGCGAGCGATGAACTCGCGTGCGAATTCGATGTGCCTCGGGCAGCGATCGGAGAGGCGGTTGTCCCGGCTCGTTCGATCCAGAGCGAGAAGGCGAGCAGCAGTTCGTGCAGGGATTCCCGCGTGGCTGGGTCACCCAGCTCGCCGGCATCGTCGAATACCTGCGCCGCGTCACGCACGAACAGCGTCGGTGCAGGCATCACCAGCGCCTCGGTCGCGGCAAGTGTCTGCCTGAGCGCCGCTTGCGCGAGGCGTGTGCCCCAGCGACCCGTCGAGGCACCCATGATCGCGGTCGGCTTGCCCGGCAGGAGTTCGTCAGGCAGCGGCCGCGACAGCCAGTCGATGGCATTCTTCAGCACACCCGGCATGGACTGGTTGTATTCCGGCGTCGCGATCAGCAGGCCATCCGCGCCGGCGGCGGCTTTGCGCAAACGGCGAACGCCCTCGTGCAAGGGCTGCACCGATTCCAGGTCCTCGTTGAACAGGGGCACCTCTGCGAGACCATCGAACAATTCGATACGCGAATCGGGGGGCGCGCAGCGACTGGCCGTTTCCAGCAATTTGCGGTTGCAGCTGTCGCGGCGCAGGCTGCCGGGCAGGGCAAGGATCCGGTGAAGTGATGGATAGTGCAGGTTCATGCGGTAAACCTCGTGTCGAAGGTTGCGGGTCATGGCAGCAACAAAAGTGCGGTGAAGATCAGCAGTGCGCCCAGCCCGCGATCGGTCCAGCGACGCACCGCCGGCACGGCCAGGTGTCGTGCCAGCACTCCACCCAGCCTTGCCCATAGCAACAGGCAGAGCGTGGGGATGCAGGCGAACAACGGTGCCAGTGCCAGCAAGCTGCTCACGACACCGGTCGCGGGCGATGCCGCGACGACCGTCAGCACCATGATCCAGCCTTTCGGGTTGAGGAACTGGAAACCGAACAAGCCGAGGAATCCGCCTGGCAGCGGCATCGAGCCTTCATCACGGTCGGCTGCGGTGACCATGCGCGCGCCCAGCCACGCCAGGTACAACGCGCCGCCGGTCTCGATCGCGACGCGCAGCCATGGCCATGTGGAAAACAAGTTGCCCGCTCCGGCAGTCACCAGGACAAGCAAGGCCAGACCGCCCGCCACGATCCCGGCTATCGCCGGCAGCGCGCCATGCCAGCCGTTGCGGGCAGCGGTGCGCAATACCACCAGGTTGTTGGGTCCGGGTGTGATGGCGGCGACGAGCAGGAGCCCGGCGATTGAGAGCAGCGATGCCAAGGGGGACCGGATCGGTTGCAGGGACCGGGAAATGCTGGCGGGTCCGGCTGGATCGTGCGCGGCTGTTTTGGTCTAATATCGAGACCATGCGAGACCTGCCCCTGAATGCCCTGCGCGTGTTTGCGCTGGCTTGTACGCATGGCGGCGTACGAGCGGCGGCGCGCGAGTTGGGAATCGCGCATTCGTCGGTGAGCCGGCATCTGGCCGAGTTGGAGGCGTGGCTGGGCGTTCCGCTGGCGCGCGAGAAGGGAGCCGGTCGCCGCGGTTGGGCGCCGACGCCCCAAGGCGAAGCGTTGGGCAAGGCCGTGCTGGCCGGGTTGGGTGACATCGAAGCTGCGGCGATGGCGGTTCGTGAAGCACGTTCGCCCTTCGCGGTCACGATTTCGTCAGCACCCTCGTTTGCTGCGCGCTGGTTGCTGCCGCGATTGCCTGCGCTGGAACGTGCCCATCCCCGCATCGAGCTGGCAGTGCTGGTGAATCAGCATGTCGAGGATCTGCACGCCGATGGCATCGATCTGGCGATACGGATGGGCACGGGTCCGTGGCCGGGACTGCGCTGCGAGGCGCTGATGGACGATGCGCTGTATCCGGTGATGAGCCCCGGGCTCTGGAAGGAGGTGGGGCGCCCGGCGCGACCGCAGGTGTTGTCGTCGTTGCGGTTGCTGCACGATCGCGATCCGCACGCGGGCTGGGAGCGATGGCGACAGCGGTTCGGACCTGCCTCGCTGAACCTGCAACGTGGGCCGCGTTTCGCCTCGTCGGACTTGCTGTTGCGTGCCGCAGCGCAGGGACAGGGCGTCGCCCTGGTGCGCCACCGCCTGGCCGCCGACGATGTGGCTGCGGGTCTTCTGGTGAGGCCGTTCGGGGAGCGCGAGCTGCACATCGGCAACGCCTACTGGATTGTGCATCCCGACCGTGCGCCGCGCCACGCGGTCGCGACGGTCATCGCATGGCTCAAGGACCGGGCCGGCCGCGGTTGAGGAGCGACCGGCTGTTACCTTGCGGCGCGCCTTCGATCGATCACGCCGTTGTCGCACAGCCCTGTCCAGTGACTGCGAATCCGTGGGGGCCAGGAGCCCGGGAGGGTCTTGTCGTGCGTATCAAGCCACACCGCGCTGGTACGATCCCGCCGCCTCGCTCGCGCCGTGTGCGCCCTTCGGACGCAGGGTTCGCACGATCAGCACGGCCAGCAGCGGGATGGCGAGCACGTAGATGTACTGCGTGCGGGACACGCCGATGCCGAACGGAAACCAGATGCCCGGCACGCCGATCGGATCGAGCAGTTCGCCGCCGAAGAGCACGGCCACGATCGCGGCCAGCGTAATGGTTGCCAGCCACCGCATGGGGCCGCTGCGGACGATGCGCGCGGCGATCACGACGAACAACGCAATCGAGGCGAGTCGGCTGCCGGTCGCCACATGCGGCAGATGGGTCACGACGCCGACAACTCCCACGATCGCCAGCACCACGGCCAGGGCGTCGATGCTTTTCCACGGCCGCAGGCACCAGCGGTTCCAGGCCAGGGTCCACGCGGCCACGATCGGCACCCACATCACGGCCGCCAGCCACGCGTAGGTCGTCAGGTCTTCGAGGTCGGTCCATGAAATGATCGCGTTGCTGGCGCGTCTGGCTGCCGACAGTACCAGCGCGATGCAGGCAAAAACCAGGAAGCCCTTGTGGCTGCTGCGCGACCGGTAGCCGAGTGCCAGGCCGACGAGTGCCAGCATGGCAAGCGGCTCGATCGCATCGACGATGTAACCGGCGATCGTTCGTTGCCATTGCGCGCGGTGGAGTGCACTGCCGACCGCCGCAGGTGCGAGGATCGGCGCCGCGTGCATGCCGCCGCTGTTTGCGCTGCGCCCGAAGCCGGGAAGCAGGTAGGCGCGGACCGCGAGGATGCCACGGGTGCCTGCCGCGTCGGCGGGAAGCGGGAACCGCAGCGGCCGCGTACCCACGAGGTGCGGGGCTGGCCCAAGCCTGCCGGACCCGCCCAGCAGGCGGCCGTTCCAGTAAAGCTCGTAGCCGTCTTCGACGATGGTCGGACCGAGGATGTCCCAGCGCGCGTGTCCCGCCGGTACCGTCACCGCTCGCCGGTACCACGCGTAACCCTGGTAGCCGGGATGGCCATGCGCCATCCAGCCGCCAACGTAATCGGGCAGGCCCACATCGCCGTCGTGGCTGCCCGGCTGCGCGGTCATGTCGATCGTTCCCCAGTCGCTGTCGTTGAACCTCGTGTCGGCCCAGTGCGGGTTGTCCCCGGTGTGGAAGCGCCACGAGCCATCGAGCAGTGTGGCGGCCGCGCGCAGCGCCGGCGGATCGGGACGGCCGCCCTTTGCCAAGACGAAGATCACGATGGCCAGTGCCACCAGCGTGGTGATGACGATGCCGGCGATCAGTTTGCGTTGGGTTGCGTCGATGGGTGGCGTTGCCGAAGCTTTGGACATGGGCATCGTGCAGGAATCCCCGTTTCATGGTTTCGAGGTGGGCATGGATGCTACCATTAAAACGTATTTAGACGGTATCAAAGATTGCGGGACCGGAAGGTTCGAGATGCATCGCGTGCTGCGCCAACACCACCACGTACCGCCACGGCCGGTTGCCGACGTTCGCCTGGATGGCGGGCGCCTGTGCCTGGATTTCGTCAACACCATCCACGACCGCTACGCGCTGGAGGTCGAGGACTACCTGCAACAGCTGCAGCGTTTCCTCGAATGGTGCATCCGTGCCGGCGCACTGCATTCGGATGACAACGTGCATGCGCCGCGCTCCGCGCGCCAGCGTGCGGCATTGATGCGCGAAGTGGAGGGCCTGCGGGATCACCTGCATGCGCTGTTCGCCGCGCGAATCGACGATGTGCGGGCGCCTGCGGACGCGGTGCGCGGGCTCGATCGCTGGGTGCATCGGGCCTGGGCCGGGCAGTCACTGGGCGCCGACGGGCGCCTGCATTGGCGCAAGGATGTCCGCGATGCACGGCTGCCGCTGAAGCGCATCGTGCTCGACGCCCTGGACCTGCTTGGCTCTACGCCGGCTTCGCGCCTTCGCCGTTGTGCCAACACCAGCTCATGCGGCTGGCTGTTCCTCGACACCAGCAAGAACCAACGCCGCCGTTGGTGCGCCATGGAAACCTGCGGCACCATCGACAAGATCCGGCGCTACCGCCATGGATCACGCGAAGCGCGGGCCCGGCGTGACGGGTTGCGGGGTTGATGGCGCGCGGGCGCATTCGGAGCGGCTGTTGTGGAAAGTCAGGCCACGCAACCCTTGGCCATGGATGGCGGCTTTCAAGGCCGTTCCGGATTCCATGGAACAATCAGCCGGCTTCGTTGAACAGGATCGACCGTTGATGCGGCGATCACGGATGATCGCACGCTAATCGATGCCGAGCTTCTTCAGCTTGTAGCGCAGCGCGCGGAAGGTGATGCCGAGTTTCTTGGCGGCCGCGGTCTTGTTGTAGCGGGTTTCCTTCAGCGCCTTGAGGATCGCGTCGCGTTCGATGTTGCTGATGTAGTCGTCGAGGCCGACGTTGCCGTTGCCTTCGGCTGCCTCCGGCAAGGATTCGTCATCCGGCATGTCATCGACGTCTTCCTCGTCCTCGTCGTCGCGCCCGGGCGGCGATTCCAGCATCAGGTCGACGGGTTCGATCACGCCGTTGTCGCACAGCGCGATCGCGCGCTCCAGCACGTTCTCCAGTTCGCGCACGTTGCCGGGAAAATCGTAATCGCCCAGCGCCGCGAGCGCGGCCGGTTGCAGGACGGGTACGGCCACGCCGGCCTGTTCGGACAGGCGCTTCAGGACATGCCTGGCCAGCAGCGGGATGTCGCCCTCGCGTTCGCGCAGCGGCGGCACTTTCAGTTCGATCACGTTGATGCGGTAGTAGAGGTCCTGGCGGAAATGACCGGTCTGGACCAGCCGCGCGAGGTCCTTGTGCGTGGCCGACAGGATGCGCACGTCGACCGGCACCTCGCCGCGGCCGCCGATCGGGCGCACCGCCTTTTCCTGGATCACGCGCAGCAGCTTCACCTGCATGTGCAGGGGCAGTTCCGCGACTTCGTCAAGGAACAGGGTGCCGCCGCTGGCGGTCTGGAACAGGCCCTCCTTGTCGGCGTGCGCGCCGGTGAACGAACCCTTCTTGTGGCCGAAGAATTCGCTTTCCATCAGTTCCGACGGGATCGCGCCGCAGTTGACCGGCACGAAAGGACCGGCCGCGCGCGGCCCCAATTCGTGGATCGAACGCGCGACCAGTTCCTTGCCGGTGCCGGATTCGCCGCTGATGTAGATCGGCGCCTGGCTGCGCGCGACCTTGGCGATGCGTGCACGCACTTCCCTGAGCGCCTGCGATTCGCCGACCAGGCGGCTGGCCGGCACCTCGGCGTCTTCGCTGGCCTGCTCGGCCGGTTGCTGGCTCACGCGCAGTGCGGTCTGCACCAGCCGCCGCAGCATGTGGATGTCGACCGGCTTGCTGACGAAATCGAACGCACCTGCCTTCAGCGCCTCCACCGCGGCCTCGACGTTGCCGTAGGCGGTGATCATCGCGACCGGGGTTTCGGGATGTTCGCGCGCGATCAGCTCGATCAATTCCTGGCCGGTGCCGTCGGGCAGGCGCATGTCGGTGAAGCACAGGTCGTAGCGGACCTCGCCCAGCAGCTTCTTCGCATCGCTGACGCTGGCCGCGGTATCGACGTTGAGGTCCATGCGACCGAGCGTGATGCTCAGCAACTCGCGGATGTCGCGCTCGTCATCGATGACCAGCACCGTTTGTTTGGTCATGCCTGCCCCGGTTCCTTGATGCCCTCTGGCGACGAGGGTAGCGCGGCGCGCGCGGACGCGCCATGTTGAAGTGCGTCGTGCATCATGCCTCGGTTCCCACCGGCGAACGCACCGGCGCCGTCAGCGTGATGCGGAAACAGCTGCCGCCGCCCGCGACCGGCACGTATTCGAGGCTGGCCTGGTTGGCCTCGCACATCTGCTTGGCGAGGTACAGGCCGAGGCCGGTGCCGTACTGGTGGGTGGTGAAAAACGGTTCGAAGATCTGCGCGGCGACCTTGGGCGGGATGCCCGGGCCGCGGTCGATCACTTCCAGCAACGGCGGGCCGTTGTCGCTGGCGAGGCGCGCCACCACCATCACCCGTGCCGGTTCTTCCGGCAGGCGGCCGTAGCGCAGCGCGTTCTGCACCAGGTTCCACACGACTTGCTGGAGATGCTGCGGGTCGGCCAGCGCCTCGACCGGGCGCGGATACAGCAGCGGGCGCAGGCTGTCCTGGCCGGTGTCGTTGGCTTCCTTGTATTCGTCGACGAAGCGCACCGCCCAGTTGTTGAGGTCCAGCGATTCCGGCCGCGAGCGTTCGCGCCGCGACAGCTGCAGGATGTTCTCGATGATCTCGTTGACGCGCCCGCAGTGGTTGTTGATGATCTCGATCATGCGCTGGTCGGCCGCCGGAATCTTGTCCGATTCGGCGAGCAGTTGCGCGGAATAGCGGATCGCCGCCAGCGGGTTGCGGATTTCGTGCGCGATCGACGCGGACAGCCTTCCCAGCGTGGTGAGCGTGAGTTGTTCGGCGCGCTGCGACACCAGCGAGGTGTCGTCGAGGAAGATCAGCACGTAGGAATCGTCGTGTGCGGACAGCCGCGTGAAGCGCGGGATCACTTCCGGCGCGCTTTCCGCGAGCGCCACCGCGCTGGCGTCGTGTTCGTGGGTGGTGCGCCAGTGGTACAGGCGGCGCGACAGTTCCGGCGCCACCGTGCCGAGGTCGCGCTGCTCGATGCCGGGATTGCCCACCAGCATCCAGGCCGATTCGTTGATCTGGTGGATGCGGTTGGCGTCATCCACCAGCAGCACGCCGGTCTTCATGCGGCGGATGATCAGGTCGTTGACCTGCGCGAGGTTGGCGAGGTCGCTGCCGCGCTGCTCGGCCAGCGCCTCGCTGGCGCGCATCTGGCTGCCGAGCGCGTAGCACAGCGCGGCGGTGGCGAAGTAGGCCACGCCGAACAGGCCGGCTTCCACCAATGCGCGGCTGACGTCGTCCGCCACCAGCAGCGCCTGCGCGATCATCGCCAGCGTTGCCAGCGCCGCGAACAGGTTGCCGAGGCGCGGCGACAGCAGCAGCGCGGCCGCGCCGACGTTGATCACCAGCATCGCGGCGATGCCGGTGTGTGCGGCCGGGATCGTGACCGCGGCAAGGAACGCCGCGACCACGTCGACGCTCAGGCAGGCGCCGGTGCTGGCGGCCAGCGTGCGCGATCCGCGCAGGTCGCGCGCCAGCACGATCAAGGCGAACGCCATGTAGACCAGTGCGGTGGTGCGCGCGACGATCGGGTCGCGCAACGGCATCCAGTCGAAAGCGAGGCTGCTCAGGGACAGCACCACGTAGACCAGGGCCTGGAACACGCGGTAAACGTCCAGCACGCGCAGTTCGCGCCGGATGTGATCGACGCCGCCGGCGGTGTGCTGGTTCAGGATGGTCTGGGTTGCGCTCGCCACGGCGCCGATGATCCCGTGTGACGCGCGTGCGCACAAGAGCCGGACGCGATTTTGACCGGCGCGCGACCATTGTTCACACCCCGCGTGTGCGTTGCGCGTGCGGGGTGGCGCCCGTAAACTAACCGGCCCTCCAGTGCCGGAATAGCTCAGCTGGTAGAGCAACGCATTCGTAATGCGTGGGTCGGGGGTTCGATTCCCTCTTCCGGCATGCCTCAGCGTTCCGAGTGCCCTGGTTCGTCGTGTTCGCGATGCGCCAGCAGCCCCGGCTTGATCTGGTTGATGAAGTCGCGCGCTTCGGCCGACAGGTATTTCCCCTTGCGCATCACCACGCCGTAACTGCGTTGCGGAAACCACGCGCGCATGTTGCGCGCGACCAGCCGCTCGTTGTCGGCCTCGGTGAGGCAGATGCCGGTGACGATGGAAATGCCGAGCCCCATCGCCACGTACTGCTTGATCACTTCCCAGCCGCCGACTTCGATCGCGACGGTGTAGGGCACCTTGCGTTGCTGGAACACCAGGTCCACCAGCCGGTACGTCGTGAGGCGGTGCGGCGGCAGGATCAGGCCGAAGGGCGAAAGGTCCGCGAGGCTCAGGTCGGGCTTGTCCGCGAGCGGGTGCCCGAGCGGCAGGATCAGCATCGGGTCGTAATTCCGGAACGGCTGGTAGGTGATGTCGTGCGGCACGTCCAGCATCGAACCGACCGCGAAATCGGCCTGGTTGGAGCGCAGCATCGCGAGGCCGTCCTTGCCGGTCACGTTGGCGAGCTGCAGGCGCACGCCGGGTGAATGTTCGCGGTAGCCCGCCACCAACGGCGGCAGCAGGTACTGGATCGTCGATGATCCCGCCGCGATGGTGAGTTCGCCGGCGCCGAGCCCTTCGATCGCGCTGTGGAAACGGGTGTCGAGCGCATCCAGTCCTTCCACCAGCGGTCGCGCCTGCTCGAACAGCGCCAGCCCTTCGCGCGTGAGCGTGACGCGCCTGCGCCCGCGTTCGACCAGTCGCGCGCCGAGTTCGCGCTCCAGTGCCTGCAGCTGCAGGCTGATCGAGGGCGCAGACAGGAACAACGACTCGGCCGCGCGGGCGAGGGTGCCGAGCCTGGCAATGGCCACGAACGCGCGCAGTTGCTTGTAGCGATTGCCCTTGTAGTAGAAACGGGCCGGATCACCGGCATCCACCGTGCCCTGCCTGCCACGACGCCGCGTTCTTTTTCGGCTTTTCTTGCCCGATTCCGTCATGTGTATCACTTTTCCATTCAGTGACTTGGATTTGGCTTTACTTAATTCAATCTTATGCATTGAAAGTTCCGCTTTGTCAAATAGAACTTCCCGACCTAGCGTCGTGATGGCCCGCCGCCACCCGAAAAGGAGCCCACGATGGCCGTACCGATGGAGAGGCTGAACGAAGAAACAGGGATCGAACTTCCGGACGATTTGCAGCCCGGTCATCAGGCGATCCTGACCGGACCTGCGCAAACGCTGCTGGTCGATCTGCACCGCCGTTTCGAGCCGCGCCGGCAGGCACTGCTGGCTGGGCGCGCGCAGCTGCAGGCGCGTTGGGATGCGGGCGAGCTGCCGGATTTCCGTGCCGACACGCGCGCGGTCCGCGAAACCGGATGGACCGTCGCGCCGATCCCTGCCGCGTTGCAGGATCGCCGGGTCGAGATCACCGGCCCGGTGGATCGCAAGATGGTGATCAACGCACTGAACTCGGGCGCCAACGTGTTCATGGCGGACTTCGAGGATTCGACCGCGCCGGTCTGGAACAACCTGCTCGACGGGCAGATGAACCTGCGCGATGCCGTGGCCGGCACGATCACGTTCCGCAGCGACGATGGCCGCGAGTACCGGTTGAACGGTGCGACCGCGGTGCTGATGGTTCGTCCGCGCGGCTGGCACCTGCCCGAAAACCACGTGAGGGTCGATGGCGAACCGATGTCGGGCGCGCTGTTCGACCTCGCGCTGTTCGCGTTCCACAACGCGCGCGCGCTGGCTGCGAAAAACCTGGGGCCGTTCTTCTACCTGCCCAAGCTTCAATCGATGGAGGAAGCCGCGCTCTGGAACGACGTGATGGATTACGTCGAGCGCGCACTCGGCGTCGCCATTGGCACCTTCAAGGCGACGGTGTTGATCGAAACGCTGCCCGCTGCATTCCAGATGGAGGAGATCCTGCATGCGCTGCGGCGCCGTGCGGTCGGGCTCAACTGCGGACGTTGGGATTACATCTTTTCCTGGCTGAAGACACTGCGCGCGCACGCCGGCCACGTGCTCCCCGATCGCGGGCAGGTCGCGATGACCGTGCCGTTCCTGCGCAACTATTCGCAGTATCTCGTCGAGGTCTGCCATCGCCGCGGCGCGTTCGCGATGGGCGGGATGGCCGCGCAGATTCCGATCAGGGGAGATGACCCCGCGAACGATGCGGCGCTCGCGAAAGTGCGCGCCGACAAGCTGCGCGAGGTCACCGACGGCCACGATGGAACCTGGGTGGCGCATCCCGCGCTGGTGCCGGTCGCGCGCGAGGTATTCGACGCGCACATGCCGACGCCGAACCAGGTGCACGTCGCGCGCGAGGGCGTGCAAATCACCCGTGACGCGTTGCTCGCGCCTTGCGGCGGCACGATCACCCAGGCGGGCTTCGACAACAACGTCGAAGTCGCGCTGCGTTATGTCGCGGCGTGGCTGGAGGGCCAAGGCTGCGTGCCGATCCATCATCTGATGGAAGACGCCGCCACCGCCGAGATCGCGCGCACGCAACTCTGGCAATGGCTGCACCACGAAGACGCCCTCACGTTCGACGACGGCGCGCCGATCACACTGGCCCGATTCGAACAGTCGCTGGCTGCGCACACGCATGCGCTTGCCACCAGCACGTACCCCGGTGCGGCGAAGGCCGAAGCCGCCGCACGCTTGCTGGGCGAGCTGGTGCGCGCCGACACGCTCGCCGACTTCCTGACCTTGCCCGCCTATCCGCAACTGCATTGACTGTCGCCATCCCAACAGGAGCACGCCATGAAAGCCCAGCTTCCCACCGCCGAACAACTGCAACTCGACTGGAACAACCATCCGCGCTGGCAGGCGGTCACGCGCGATTACAGCGCCGATGACGTGGTGCGCCTGCGCGGCACGGTGCCGATCGAGCATTCACTCGCGCGGCACGGCGCCGAACGCCTGTGGCGCGACCTGCACCACGAATCCTTCATCAACGCGCTCGGCGCGCTCACCGGCAACCAGGCGGTGCAGCAGGTCAAGGCCGGATTGAAGGCGATTTATCTGTCCGGCTGGCAGGTCGCGGCCGACGCCAACACCGCCGGCACGATGTATCCCGACCAGTCGCTGTATCCCGTGGATGCGGTGCCGAACGTGGTGCGCCGGATCAACAACGCGCTGCTGCGCGCCGACCAGATCAATCATGCCGAGGGATGCGACGACATCGACTGGCTGGTGCCGATCGTCGCCGATGCCGAAGCCGGGTTTGGCGGTGTGCTGAATGCCTACGAGTTGATGAAGCACATGATCGAAGCCGGCGCCGCGGCCGTGCACTTCGAGGATCAACTCGCGTCCGCCAAGAAGTGTGGCCACATGGGCGGCAAGGTGCTGGTGCCGACTTCGGAAGCCGTTTCGAAACTCGTCGCGGCACGGCTTGCGGCCGATGTCGCGGGCGTACCGACGCTGATCGTTGCACGCACCGACGCAATGGGCGCGGGGCTGCTGACGTCCGACATCGATCCACGCGATCGCGAGTTCTGCACGGGCGAGCGCACCGTGGAAGGATTCTTCCAGACCCGATCAGGGATCGAGCAGGCCATCGCGCGCGGCGTTGCGTACGCCCCGTATGCGGACCTGGTGTGGTGCGAAACCTCCAAGCCCGATATCGAGCAGGCGCGCCGCTTCGCCGAGGCCGTGCATGCGAAGTATCCGGGCAAGCTGCTCGCCTACAACTGCTCGCCCAGCTTCAACTGGAAGCAGAACCTCGACGAGGCGACCATCGCGACGTTCCAGCAGCAGCTCGCGGCGATGGGCTACAAGTTCCAGTTCATCACGCTGGCCGGGTTCCACGCGCTCAACCATTCGATGTTCCAGTTGGCGCGCGGTTATCGCGAGCGGCAGATGGCGGCCTATGTGGAACTGCAGGAAGCCGAGTTCGCCGCCGAGAAGGACGGCTACAGCGCGGTGCGCCACCAGCGCGAAGTCGGCGCGGGTTACTTCGATGCCGTGAACCAGGCCATCGCGGGCGGCCGTTCGTCGCTGTCGGCGCTGGAAGGCTCGACCGAGCAGGCGCAGTTCCGGCGCGGCGCTGCCTGACGTTCGCCACGCATCGATACCGTGGCCGGGCGCGCGATCACGCCCCGGCCACGCGTTATGGGCGTCATCTTGCACGTGCTCGCCGTGGCCTGCTATACCAACTGCACGGTGGGGTGCCGGGCTGGCTGGGGGATTCACCATGAAAACTTTGCTGCGAGGCATGCTGTGCTTGCTCGCTTGTGCCGTGGTGACCGTTGCGCTGGCCGAGCCGGTTTCGTTCACCGATCTTGCGCGTCACGCGCGCTACAAGATGGTGAAGATTTCACCCGATGGCAGTCATATTGCGGCGACGTCGGTGCTGGCCAATGGCCAGACGGTGCTGACGATCGTGAATCTCGGGACTCACAAGATCTTGAACCTTGCGCCGCGTGACAATAACGACGTGCTGGATTTCTGGTGGGCGTCACCGGACAGCGTCGTTTATGGATTGGCGATCCATCAGGGCGGGTGGGATGCCCCGCTGGCCCTCGACGGTCTGTTTTGCGTCAAAGCCAATGGCAGTAGTTGTAGTGGGTCTGGCTCTGGAAATTTTCTCGCTCGCATCGAGGGAAAGCAGGGCCAGATACTCGTGACTGTAACGAATCCAGATGCATCGGGCTCGGCGGGCGCATTGAGTGAGGTGGATCGGGTCAACGTCTCCAATGGAAGCATGGTCACTGTCGCGCGAGCCCCGATGCGCGAAGCCGATTATCTTGCCGACCATCACGGCCATGTGCGTTTTGCGATGGGCGATGATCTTGATGGCTATCGCTTGATCTACATGCGGGAGCCTGATGGCGGCAAATGGGAGTTGTTGGGACAAGCCAGCGCCGATCGCGACTGGCCGATCGCATTCAGTGCCGATGACAAGACGGTGTGGTTTACCTGCCAAGGCAAGCCAAGCGGGTTTGGAGTGTGCAGGTTCGATCCGGGCACACGGAAGATGACACTCGCGTGGAGCAATCCACACGTCGAAGCGACGGCGATTGCGCAGGGACTGGCGGAGAATTCGATCATCGGAGTCGAATTCACCGACGGTCGACCTGCTGTTTCGGTATTCGACACTCATGCGCCGGGCGTCAAGGCGCTGATTGATCTGATGCAGCAGTATCCGGGCGAAGACGTGCAGTTCGTGTCCGGCACCGACGACGGCAGCAAGGCCATCGCGCTGGTCGGGGCAGACGTCGATCCAGGCACGTTCTTCCTGTACGACAGCGCCACCAGCAAGTTCACGCCGCTGCTGCAACGCGCGGGATGGATCAATCCCGATCAGCTCGGCCGCGCAGAGCCCTTCACCTTCAAGACCCGCGACGGCTTGGCCGAGCAGGGTTACATCACGTATCCCCCCGGGAAGGACGGCGCCAAGGGCTTGCCAATGGTGGTGTACGTGCACGGCGGTCCCTACGGCATCCGAGATACCTGGGAGTACGACCCCTACGTGCAGGCGATGGCGACACGCGGCTACGCGGTGCTGCAGGTGAACTATCGCGGGTCCGGTGGCTACGGTTTCGATTTCGAGAAAGCGGGTTGGCTGCAGTGGGGCGGCAAGATGCAGGACGATGTCACCGACGCCACCCGTTGGGCGATCGCACAGGGTATCGCCGACAAGGATCGCATCTGCATCTACGGCGGCAGTTACGGCGGCTACGCAGCGCTGGAAGGCGCGGTGTCGGTACCCGACCTGTACAAGTGCGCGATCGGATATGTGGGCGTGTACGACCTGCGCCTGATGTTCACGCGCGGTGACATTCCCCAGAACCTGTACGGCAAGGACTACCTCAAACGCGTGCTCGGCACCGACATGGACGAACTGGCGCAGCGCTCGCCCATCTATCAATTAAACAACCTGAAGGCCAGGGTCATGCTGGTGGTGGGCGGGCGCGACACCCGCGTGCCGCCGGTGCAGGGCATGGACATGCATATCGCGCTGCTGAAGAAAAAGATCGCGCACGAATGGCTGTACAAGCCGGACGAGTGGCACGGTTTCTACGACGAGAAGAACATCGCCGAACTGTTCGAAAAGGTGGATGCGTTCCTGAGCGCCAGCATCGGTCCTGGCACGGGAACCGTCGCGGTCGAGGCCTCGCAGGCGAACACCCACTGACGCATCGCGTTCCTGCTTGCTTAGCGACTGAACCGGTGCGAAGGGCGCTGCAACCGGTGTGCTCGGTGCCTGCCGCGCTTGTGAGGAGCATCCCCGCGCGCTAACGTTGGGTTTTCGACGAATGCCGGGGAGCGACGATGAACCTTCGCCTTGCCGTCTGCATGCTCGCGCTGGCCGCCGCATCGGGAACTGCCATGGCCGCGCAACATCCCTTCAACGCGCACGACCTCGCGATGATGGATCGCGTGTCCGATCCGCACCTGTCGCCGAACGGCTTTGAGGTCGCCTTCACGGTGCGCAGCACCGACTGGGATGCCAACAAGGGCGTCAACAGCGTGTGGCTGCTCGACCTGTCGAAGCAAGGCGCCCAACCGCGGCGCGTCACCGATCCGGAGCTCGGCGCCAACAGCCCCGCTTTTTCTCCGGACGGCAAGACGTTGTACTTCCTCGCCACCGACAAGGATTCGACGCAACTGTGGTCGGCGCCCGTTGCCGGCGGCGCGCCGGTGCAGGTGACGCACCTGCCGCTCGACGTGGACAATTTCAAGCTCTCGCCCGATGGCAAATCGCTGCTGTTCTCCGCGCAGATGTTCGAGGATTGCACGACGCTCGAATGCACGCGTGAAAAACTCGATGCGCAGAAGAAGGTCAAGGCCACCGGGCGCCTGTACCACCGCCTGTTCGTGCGGCATTGGGATACGTGGTCCGATCATCGCCGCGGGCAGTTGTTCGTGATGCCGCTGGATGGATCATCCAGACCCGTGCTGTTGACCAAGGGCATCGACGGCGACGTGCCGAGCAAGCCCGATGGCAGCAACGCCGAGTATGCGTTCTCGCCGGATGGCAAGACGGTGTATTTCGACGTGCGCATCGCGGGCAAGACCGAGCCGTGGTCGACCAACTTTGATGTGTACTCGGTGCCAGCCGACGGTTCCGCTGCGCCGAAAAACCTGACTGCCGCGAACAAGGCCTGGGACGCTTTCCCGTTGCCTTCGCGGGATGGCAAGACGCTTTATTACCTCGCGATGAAGGTGCCGGGTTTCGAGGCCGACCGCTTCGGCATCATGGCGCTCGATCTCGCCACCGGCGCCGCGCGTGAAATCGATCCGGACTGGGATCGTTCGGCGGGTCCGCTGGTGTTGTCGGCCGACGGCAAGACGCTCTACACCACGGTTGCCGACGACGGCAACGTCGCCTTGTATGCGATCGACGTCGCGAGCGGCAAGCCGACGAAGGTGTTGAGCGATGGCAGCGTGCTCGGCTTCGACGTCGCAGGCGACAAGATCATCGCAGCGCGCCAGGATTTCACGCACCCGACCGATTTGTACACGCTGGACGCGCAAGGCGCGGATCTCGCGCAGGTCACACACTTCAACGCCGCGCGGCTTGCGGACATCGAGTTTTCCAAGGCGACCTGGTTCAGCTTCAAGGGCTGGAATGGCGACATCGTGCACGGTTACGTGATGCCACCGGTGGGCGCGAAGCCAGGCCAGAAATACCCGGTCGCGTTCCTCGTCCACGGCGGACCGCAGGGCGCGTGGCCGGATGAATTCCATTACCGCTGGAATCCGCAAACCTACGCGGGCGCGGGCTTCGCGGTGGTCGCAATCAACTTCCATGGTTCGGTCGGTTACGGCCAGGCTTTCACCGATGCGATTTCGCAACACTGGGGCGATCGGCCCCTGGAAGATTTGCAAAAAGGCTGGGCTGCAGCGTTGCAGCAATTCCCGTACCTCGACGGCAACGACGCCTGTGCGCTCGGCGCGAGCTACGGCGGCTACATGATCTACTGGATGGCTGGCGTGTGGAACCAGCCGTGGAAATGCTTCGTCGACCACGACGGCGTGTTCGATGCACGCATGATGTATTACGCCACCGAGGAGCTGTGGTTCGAGGAACGCGAGAACGGCGGCACGCAATTTGAACACCCGGAGAACTACGAGAAATTCAACCCACTGAACCACGTCAAGGATTGGCGCGTGCCGATGCTGGTGGTGCATTCCGACCACGATTACCGCATTCCCGTGACGCAGGGCCTGGGCGCGTTCACCGCGTTGCAGCGGCGCGGCATTCCCAGCGAGTTCCTCAATTTCCCGGACGAGAACCATCTGGTGCTGAAGCCGCAGAACAGCGTGCAGTGGCACGAGACGGTGTTGGATTGGCTGAAGAAGTGGACGAAATGACAGGAGAAGCAGATTCCGGGTTCCGCATCCGATGAAGCCGGATACGGCCCCGGAATGACGACCGTGAGGTTGTGATGTCTTGCGTCATTCCGGGGCCGCGCGAAGCGCGGAGTGTGCAGGTTGGGTTGAGCGTATGCGAAGCCCAACATGATTGTGCATTGTCGTTGGGCTTCCGCCGGAAAAAGCCCCGACGTCAGCCCAACCTACGGTTCTTCGTTCAAACTGCGTTGCGTAGTGACGAAGCAAATCGCGGAAATCTTGCGCGGATCGCGCGCCGGATGCCGTCCGCATCGAGCCCCGCTTCGGCCAGCAACTGTTCGCGCGTGGCGTGTTCGAGGAAGCGGTCGGGCAGGCCGAGTTGCAGCGGGGCGATCTCGATGCCGTGCGCCGCGAGCAGTTCGCCGACGGCGGAACCCGCGCCGCCCGCGGTCGCGTTGTCTTCCAGCGTGACGAGCATTTCGTGGGTGCGCGCGAGTTCAAGCACCAGTGCTTCGTCCAGCGGTTTGACGAAACGCATGTTGACGACGGTGGCGTCGAATTCGGCACCGGCGGTTTCGGCGGGTGCGAGCGTGCAGCCGAACGCGAGCAGCGCGATGCCGCGGCCGCGCCGTCGCACTTCGGCCTTGCCGATCGGCAGGGCGGCAAGCGCGGGATCGATCGTGACGCCCGGCCCGCCGCCGCGCGGATAGCGGATCGCCGCGGGTCCGTCATGGCGAAAGCCCGTCGTCAGCAATTGCCGGCATTCGTTTTCGTCGGCCGGCGCCATCACCAGCATGTTCGGGATGCAGCGCAGGTACGAAAGATCGAAACTGCCCGCGTGGGTGGGACCGTCCGGGCCGACCACGCCGGCGCGGTCGATCGCGAAGGTGACGTCGAAGTCTTGCAACGCGACGTCGTGGATCAGCTGGTCGTAGGCGCGCTGCAGGAAGGTGGAATAGATCGCGACGACGGGTTTCATGCCTTCGCAGGCAAGGCCGGCGGCCAACGTCACCGCGTGCTGTTCGGCGATGGCGACGTCGAAATAACGGTCGGGATGTTCGCGCGAGAAGCGCACCAGGCCGGAACCCTCGCGCATCGCCGGCGTGATCGCAACGAGGCGCGGATCGGCCGCTGCCATGTCACACAACCAGTCGCCGAACACGTCGCTGTAGGTGGGCGCCTTCCCGGCTGAGTGCGCGACACCGAGCACAGGATCGAACTTGCCGACCGCGTGGTATTCGATCTGTTCCTGCTCGGCGGGCGCGTAGCCCTTGCCCTTGGTGGTGACGACGTGCAGCAGTTGCGGGCCGGGCTTGTCTTTCACTGCGCGCAATGCGCGCAACAGTGCGGGCAGGTCATGGCCATCGACCGGGCCCGAATAGGCGAAACCCAGCTCCTCGAACAGCGCTTCCGGATGCGGTCCCGATTCGCCGGCTTCGCCCGCGCGCAGCCGCGCCAACGTACGATCGAGCCCGCCCACGTTTTCGCTGATCGACATGCCGTTGTCGTTCAATACCACCAGCATGTCGGGGGCGATACCACCCGCGTGGTTCAAGGCTTCGTAGGCCATGCCGCCGGTGATCGCGCCGTCGCCGATCACCGCGACCACCTTGCGCCGATCTCCGCGGCGCTGCAGCGCGATCGCCATGCCCAGCGCGGCGGAAATCGACGTGGACGCATGGCCGACGCCAAACGTGTCGTACCCGCTTTCGGCACGGCGCAGGAACGGTGCGAGTCCGGCCTGCTTCTTGATCGTGGTGATGGTGTCGCGACGACCGGTGAGGATCTTGTGCGGATAACCCTGGTGGCCGACATCCCATACGAGGCGATCGCGCGGCGTGTCGAACAGGTAATGCAACGCGACCGTCAGTTCGACCACGCCGAGGCCCGCACCGAAATGGCCGCCCACGCTGGCGACCGATTCGATCAGGTACGTGCGCAATTCGTTGGCGACGCGCGGAAGTTCGTCTTCCAGAAGGCGCTTCAAATCCGCCGGCGAATCGATGCGCGCAAGCAGCGGGTAGCGGGAGGAGTCGATCATCCGCGCATTGTCGCGCAGCGCGGCGTGCCGCGCTTGCGATTCCGTCATGGCGACGCCTTGGCTTCGTCCGCGCCGCGTGCGCGGCCGCCGAAGCGCCGCAGCGTCTGGCGGATGCGGATCTGGCGACTGATATCGCGCATCTCGTGGATGCGCTTGGCGTTCGCCGCCAGCACGTCGCTGCGGGTCAGCACGCCCACCATATGGGTCGGGTTGCTGCGTTCGACGACGATCAGGCGGCCGACGTTTTCGGCCACCATCAGGTCGGAGGCCTCGCGCAGGGAGTGGTCCTCGAACACCACGATCGGGCCGCGTTTCAGCATGTCGCCGATGCGGGTGAGGCCGGGCTTGTCGGGATCCAGCAGGTCGCGGCGCGTGATCACGCCGCGCACGCGGCCGGCGTCGTCCAGCACCGGATAACCCTGGTGCTGCGCGCGTTCGCGTCCGGAAGCCATCCAGCGCCGCACTTCACCCAGCTCGTCGGAAGTCTTCAGCGAGCGCACGTCACGGGTACAGGCGTGGCCGACCAGCACTTGCTCCAGCGCATCGGCGGCGTATTCGCTCGGCACCTTCACACCGCGGCGTTCGATTTTTTCGGTCATGATGGTGCTGCGCATCGTCAGCGCCGACACCAGGTACGCGGCCGTGCAGCCGCCCAGCAGCGGCAGCAACGCGGCGGGCTGTCGCGTGGTTTCGTAGCAGAAGATGATGGCCGTCAGCAGTGCACGCGACGAGCCGGCGAAGATCGCGCCCATGCCGACCAGCGCGGCGATGCGCGGGTCGACGTGGAACCACGGCCACAGGTAGTCGGTGCCGAGGCCGATCAGGGCGCCCATCGAGCCGCCGATCATGAACAGCGGCGCCAGCGTGCCGCCCGAGGTACCGCTGCCCAGAGAGATCACCCAGGAAATGAATTTCAGCAAGCCGAAACCGGCGACGATCAGCAGCGCGACGTGGATCGTGCCGTTGTCGTTGACTTGCCCGATCACGCCGAAGTTGCGGAAGTTCGCGAAGTCGCCCGACACCAGCGCGTCGATGTTGTCGTAGCCGACGCCGAGGGTGTGCGGCGAGATCCAGCCGACCACGCCGGCCACCACCGCGCCCAGCGCCGGCCACCACATCCAGTGGATCGGCAATTTCGCGAACAGGTCTTCCACCCCGTACACGGCGCGGGTCACCCACACACTGGCGTAGCCGACGGCGAGCCCCAGCACCATGTAGGTGCCGAGCGCCCAGCCACCGGGTTCGCTCACGTCGGGCATCGCGAACACCGCATGCGCGCCGTAGGTCATGTAGCGCACGCCTACCGCGATGCCTGCCGCCAATGCCACGGGAATCAGCGAGCGCGGGCGCAGTTCGAACAGCAGCAGTTCGATCGCCATCACCACCGATGCGATCGGCGCGCCGAACACCGCCGCCATGCCGGCCGCGGCGCCCGCCGCCAGCAGCACCTTGCGTTCCTGCGCGGTCACGCTCAGCAACTGGCCGATCAGCGAGCCCATCGCGCCGCCGGTCGAGATGATCGGACCTTCGGCACCGAACGGGCCGCCGGTACCGATGGCGACGGCGGAAGACAACGGCTTCAGCCAGGTCACGCGCGCGGGGATGTTGGATTCGTGTTCCAGGATGCGTTCCATCGCTTCGGGGATGCCGTGGCCCTGGATCGCGCGCGAACCCCAGCGCGCCATGATCCCGGCCGCGAGGCCGCCGATCACCGGCATCAGGATCACCAGCGCGCCAAGCTGGTTGTTCGCGGGTGACAACACGAACGAACCGTGCTGGGCGTTCGGCCCGATCACGTCGGAAATGCGCCCGTAGAACACCAGGTCCGTGATCAGGTTGATCATCAGCATCAGCAATTGCGCGACGCCTGCCGCCGCGGCGCCGAGCACGATCGCAAGCGCCGAGATCAACAGGATGCGGCGGTCGACCAGCGTCGATTTCAGCGGCATCTTCGCCTGGTCGAGCGACGCGCCCAATGCGGGCGCGACAGGCATGCCTTCGGTGCTGCCGGCGGTGCGCACGCTTGCGCGGTCGCCCGGCTGGTTTTTCTCGGCGCGCACCGGATCACGATCCGGCGCGGCGGAGGTCGGGTCTTGAGAGGTCATGGAAGGCAACGAAGCAAGGGCTGCTGCGGTGCATCATAGCGGGCGCGCCGCCTGCGCCCAAGGGCAGTCACGCTCGCCGTTCGGGTTGCAGCAAGCGAAAACGCGGCGCGATCATGCCGCCGGGCGGCGATCCCTCGGCAGATGATGGACCAGGAATTCCATCTGGTCGGCCAGGATGTTGCGGTTGCAGAGGATCAGGTGCTCGACCCAGCTCGGCTTGTACGGGATCGCCAGCAGCGGCATGCCGGCCTGCTGCGGCGTGCGCCCGCCCTTCCTGAGGTTGCAGGCCAGGCACGCCGAAACCACGTTCTCCCACACGTCGCGTCCGCCGCGAGAAAGTGGCAGCACATGGTCGCGGGTGAGTTCGCCGCGGCTGCAGTGACGCCCGCAGTACAGGCACAGGTAGCGGTCGCGCGCGAACAGCGCGGCGTTGCTGAGCGCGGGCGAAGGATCGACCGCGCCGCTGTGGCACTGGCCGCGGCTGGCGACGATCGGGTGCAGCAGCAGGATGCTTTGGTCCCCGCTGTCGCGCTGGAACCCGCCGTGCAGGGTGAGGCACGCTTCACCGAGCGTCCACGCCACCGCGTCGCGCACGTACAGGCACGCCGCGTCCTGCCAACTGATCCAGTCGAGGATGCGGCCGGCGGCATCCAGCGACAACACGCGTGTCGAGTGCAGGTCGGCGCGGGCGAAGGCGGGATGTTCGATGATCTCGGCTGTGTGCGAATCCATGATCCGCGCAGCATAGAACAAATCGCCAAAAGGGCGTTAGCGAGGGTCCGCCGCCCCCCGGCCGTCGGTGACTCTGTGACCTGTATCACGTTATGCTTGGAAATCGGAAGGTCCGCGGCGCCCGGCCTCATTTTTGGGGGTTGATCGGAATGGCTGACGTTTTCATTTCCTACGCCCGCGCCGACAAGGCGCGCGTCGCCCCCTTGGTGTCCGCGATCGAGGCCAGGGGCTGGTCGGTCTGGTGGGATCCCGAAATCACGCCGGGCCAGGAATTCGACGACCAGATCGACGCCGAGATCGACGCCGCCAAAGCCGTACTGGTGGTGTGGACCCCGACCTCGGTGGCCTCGCGCTGGGTGCGTGGCGAGGCGCGCGAGGCTGCGGAGCGCGGGATCCTGGTTCCGGTGCGTTTCGAGCAGGCGCGCCTGCCGATGGATGTGCGCGCGATCCATACGACCGACCTGGACGACTGGGGTGGGAACGCCGAGAGTGCATCGATGCAGGAGTGCCTGAAGGCGCTCGCCACCATGATTGCGCGGGCGCAGGCGCAAGCTGCGCAGGAGGCGCCGCCCGCGGCGCCGGCGCCGGAAAAGCCCAGACCGAAATTCTCGGTCTGCGTGCTGCCCTTCACCAACATGAGCGGCGACGCCGAGCAGGAATACTTCAGCGACGGCATGACCGAGGACATCACGACCGACCTGAGCAAGGTTTCGGCGCTCGCCGTGACCGCCAGCAACATCGCCTTCAGCTACAAGGACAAACACATCGATATCCCCAGGGTTGTGCGTGAATTGAAGGTCACGCACGTGCTGGAGGGCAGCGTACGCAAGGCCGGCGGGCGGATCCGCATCAACGCCCAGTTGATCGATGGCGCAACCTACAACCACGTCTGGGCCGAGCGCTACGATCGCGACGCCAGCGACATCTTCGCGATCCAGGACGAAATTTCGCAAGCCATCGTCAAGGCGTTGAAGCTGAGCCTGTTGCCCGCGGAAAAGAAGGCCATCGAGCACCGCGGCACCGACAACGTCGAGGCGCACGACCTGTACCTGATGGCGCGGCAGCTCCATGTGACGACCTCGGAAGGTGATACGCGCTCGGCGCATACGATCATCCGCATCTGTACGAGCGCTACCGAGATCGACCCGGCGTATGCGCGAGCGTGGGCATTGATGGCGATGGCGTACCGCAGCTTGCGTGAATACGGCAAGGACGTCGAAGATGGCATGGCGGCGGCGGAAAAGGCGCTGGCGCTGGATCCTGACCTCGTCGAAGCGCATGCCGTCAAGGCGTACATCCTGACCAACGCGGGGGATACCGACGGTGCGGCAGCGGAAGTGGCCACTGCTCTGAAGCTCGACCCGGAATCCTATGAGGCCAATCGCGCGGCGGGGCGCCTCAATTATCGCCTGCACAAGTTCCGCGATGCGATCCGGTATTACGAGAAGGCATCGTCGTTGATGGAAGCAGATGTCAACTCATCGCTGCTCACGCTCAGCTCCTACAAGGCCTTGGGAGACAAGACCAACACGCACCGTGCCGCCGAGGCGTTGCTCAAGCGTGCGGACGCGGCGCTGGCCAAGGATTCCAGCAATGCAGGGATCATGGCGTACAGCGCCTATGCGCTCATGGCGCTGGGCGAAGGCGAACGCGCCAAGGCGCGCATGCGCCGCGCGATGATGATCGATCCCGACAACACCACCATGCGCTACAACTTCGCGTGCATGCTGTGCACGGATTTGCAGGACAAGGATGCAGCGCTGAAGATGCTGGAGCCCGTATTCGCGAAGATCACGGATGCATTTTTACCCTATGCCAAGGCCGATCCGGACTTGACGCTGTTGCACGACGACCCGCGCTACCAGGCCATGGTCGCCGCTGCCGAAGCGCGCCTTGCGGCCACGGAATCGGCGGCACCGCCCGCGCCGGAGGTTGCATGATCGGCGCGAACGCGGTGGGTTTGCCATCGGCCACGACACGCACGCGCCGGATGGCAGCGACGTCCAGCGGCAACAGGGGCTGTTCCCATGGCTGACGTCTTCGTTTCCTATGCCCGTGCGGACAAGGCCCGCGTCGCGCCGCTGGTGGCCGCGCTCGAAGCCAGGGGTTGGTCGGTGTGGTGGGATCCGGAAATCAATCCCGGCCAGGAGTTCGACGACCAGATCGATGCCGAGATCAATGCGGCGAAGGCCGTGCTGGTGGTGTGGACCCCGACTTCCGTGGTGTCGCGCTGGGTGCGCGGGGAAGCGCGCGAGGCGGCCGAGCGCGGGATACTCGTTCCCGTGCGTTTCGAGCAGGCCAAGTTGCCGATGGACGTGCGTGCGATCCACACCACCGACCTCGACGACTGGCGCGAAGACCACGCGAGCGCCTCCATGCAGGAATGCCTGCGTGCGCTCACGGCCATGATCGCCCGCACGCAAGCTGCGCAATCCATGAAGGCAGCGAGCGTTCCTGCCGCGGCTCCGTCCGCGCGGGATCCCGCGCGTTTCTCGATCTGTGTGCTGCCGTTTACCAACATGAGCGGCGAACCGGAGCAGGAGTATTTCAGCGACGGCATCACCGAGGACATCATCACCGACCTGAGCAAGGTCTCGGCCCTGCGAATCATTTCGCGCAACAGTGCCTTCCAGTACAAGGGCAAGAACGTTGACACCCCCAAGGTTGCACGTGAGCTCAAGGTGAGCCATGTGCTGGAGGGCAGCGTACGCAAAGCCGGCGGCCGGGTACGAATCAATGCGCAACTGGTGGAAGCGCAAGGCAACGACCACGTCTGGGCGGAGCGCTACGATCGCGACGCCAGCGACATCTTCGCGATCCAGGACGAAATTTCGCAGGCCATCGTGAAGGCGCTGAAACTGCGATTGCTGCCCGAGGAAAAGAAGGCCATCGAGCACCGTGGCACCGGCAGCGCCGATGCCTACAACCTCTACCTGATGGCGCGGCAGACCTACGTGACCAGCCAGGAGCAGGACGAGCGCTCGGCGCAAGCCATCGTGCGCCTGTGCAAGCGCGCGACCGATATCGATCCTCTCTACGCGCAGGCCTGGGCGCTGATGGCGGCCGGTTACCGGCAATGGTTCGAAGCGGAAAAGGGGAAATCCAGGGATGGCATGGCTGCGGCGGAACGTGCGCTCGCGCTGGACCCGAACCTGGCCGAGGCCCACGCGGTCAAGGCGCAGCTCCTGCAAATCGAGGGCGATCTTGAGGCGGCCGCAATCGAGGCCGACATGGCGCTCAAGCTCGATCCCGAATCCTACGAAGTCAACCGCTCGGCCGCGCGCTTGAGCTACCAGCGCCACAGGTACGACGATGCGGCCCTTTTCTACGAAAAGGCGGCTGCGCTGATGGATGCGGACGTCAATTCGCAATTCATGCTGATCAGTTGCTACACCGCAGTGAACGACGCCGCAGGCATCCGCCGCGCCGCTGAATTGACGCTCAAGCGTGTCGAGGCCGTCCTGGCACACGACCCGAACAATTGCACAGCCATCGCCTACAGCGTGACCGCTCTCGCCGCGCTCGGCGAGGCCGAGCGCGCCAAGGCACGCATGGAGCGCGCGCTGCTGATTGACCCGGACAATTTCAACATGCGTTACAACTTCGCGTGCATGTTGAACGTGCGTTTCAAGGACAAGGACGCCGCGCTGGCAATGCTCTCGCCCTTGTTCGACACCATTTCGGACGCTTTCCTGCCCTACGCAAAGGCCGATCCGGATTTCGCATCCCTGCACGACGACCCGCGTTGGCAGTCCTTGATCGTGGCCGCCGAAGCGCGGCTTGCGGCAGCCAAATCCGCAACTCCCGAGGCGACCGCGCAGGGAGCCGACGGCCATGGCTGACGTCTTCGTTTCCTACGCCCGCGCCGACAAGGCCCGTGTCGCGCCGCTGGTGGCCGCGATCGAGGCGAAAGGCTGGTCGGTGTGGTGGGATCCGGAGATCAGCCCCGGACAGGAGTTCGACGACCAGATCGAAGTCGAGATCGAGTCGGCCAATGCGGTGCTGGTGATCTGGACGCCAACTTCCGTGGCCTCGCGTTGGGTGCGCGGTGAGGCGCGCGAGGCGGCCGAGCGCGGGATTCTCGTTCCGGTGCGCTTCGAGCAGGCCAAGCTGCCCATGGACGTGCGCGCAATCCACACCACCGACCTCGACGACTGGCGCCAGGACCCGGCCAATCCGGCGGTGCAGGAATGCCTGCGCGCGCTGGGCGGGATGATCGCGCGCGCACAGGCCGCGCAAGCCGGAAAGGAAGCGGCCGCCGCGAAGCCGCAGGTCGAAAAGACGCCCCACTATTCGATCTGCGTCTTGCCTTTCCTCAACATGAGCGGCGACCCCGAGCAGGAATACTTCAGCGACGGCATCACCGAGGACATCATCACCGACTTGAGCAAGGTCTCCGCCCTTGGCGTCGTCTCGCGCAACGATTCATTCCTGTACAAGGGCAAGCAGATCGAGGTGCAAAAGGTCGCGCAAGAGGCCAAGGTCACGCACATCATGGAAGGCAGCGTTCGGAGGGCCGGTGGCAGGCTGCGGATCACCGCGCAGTTGATCGATGGCGCCACCAGCCAGCATGTGTGGGCCGACCGCTATGACCGCGACGCCAGCGACATCTTCGCGATCCAGGATGAGATCTCGCATGCGATCGTCAAGGCCTTGCGGCTGCGCTTGTTGCCCGAGGAAAAAAAAGCCATCGAGCATCGCGGTACCGAGAGCGTTGAAGCGCACGACCTGTACTTGATGGCACGCCAGATCTACATCACCAACCTCGAAGGCGTGCGCGCATCCCAGGCCATCGTGCGAACGTGCTTGCGTGCAACAGGCCTCGATCCGGGGTATGCCCAGGCTTGGGCCCTGATGGCGGCGGGATACACGAACCTTCGTGACGTGAATGTGGGAACTGACGACGGGATGGCCGCTGCGGAGCGCGCCTTGGCGCTTGACGCGAAGTCGGCCGAGGCCCATGCGGTCAAGGCGCAGATTCTGCAGAAGAGGGGCGCTATGGATGACGCGATCGCCGAGGTTGGCACGGCGCTTTCCCTTGATCCCGAATCCTACGAAGCCAACCGTACGGCCGGGCGACTGGCGTACCAGCAGCACCGGTTCGATGATGCCGTGAAGCACTATGAGAAGGCGATCGCCCTGATGGAGTCGGACGTCAATTCGGCGATGATGCTGGTTAGTGCATATCGCGCACTGGGCAACACGGACGGCGTACTGCGGGCTGCCGAAGTGGCGCTCAAGCGCGCGGATGCGGTGCTCGGCCGCGACCAGGGGAATTCCGGCGTGATGGCGTACAGCGCGCACGCATTGGCAGCGATGGGCGAGGCCGAGCGTGCCAAGGGGCGCATGAATCGGGCGCTGCTGATCGACCCTGACGACTGGAAGATGCGTTACAACTTTGCGTGCACGCTTTGCGTGTACTTGCACGACACGCACGCCGCTTTGGAGATGCTTGGCCCGGTGCTGGCGACGATTACGGGAGAATTCCTTCCTTACGCCAAGGCCGACCCGGACTTTGAGTCGTTGCGCGACGACCCGCGCTACCAGGCCATGGTCGCCGCCGCCGAAGCGCGGCTTGCCGCGGCGAAGTCGACAACGCCGCCCGCTCCGGAGGCTGCTTGATGTGCGCGAACCTTGGCAAAGGCGATCGCCATGGCTGACGTCTTCATCTCCTATGCCCGCGCCGACAAGGCCCGCGTCGCGCCGCTGGTGGCCGCGATCGAGTCCAAGGGCTGGTCGGTGTGGTGGGATCCGGAGATCAGCCCGGGCCGGGAGTTCGACGACGAGATCGACACCGAGCTGCAGGCAGCCAAGGCTGTTCTGGTGGTGTGGACGCCGACGTCGGTGGTATCGCGCTGGGTGCGCGGCGAAGCGCGCGACGCGGCCGAACGCGGAATCCTGGTGCCGGTGCGTTTCGACCAGGCACGGCTGCCGATCGACGTGCGCGCGATCCACACCACCGACCTCGATGGTTGGCGCGAGGACTCGGCGCACCCCGCCGTGCAGGAGTGCCTGCACGCGCTGGCCACGATGATCGAGCGTTCGCAAGCGACGCAGGCCGCGAAACCGGCCGATGCGCCGGCCGCCTCCTCCGACAAGAAACCGTCCCCGCGCTACACCGTCTGCGTGCTGCCGTTCGCCAACATGAGCGGGGATCCGGACCAGGAATATTTCAGCGACGGCATCACCGAAGACATCATCACCGACCTCAGCAAGGTTTCCTCGCTGCGCATCATTTCGCGCAACAGCGCCTTCCAGTACAAGGGCGAAAAACTGGACGTGCCCCAGCTCGTCCGCGAAATGAAGGTCACGCATGTACTGGAAGGCAGCGTGCGCAAGGCCGGCGGCCGGGTGAGGATCAGCGCCCAGCTGGTGGACTGCGAAGACAACGGGCACATCTGGGCCGAACGTTACGACCGCGACACCAGCGACATTTTTGCGCTGCAGGACGAAATTTCCCGCGCCATCGTCAAGGCGCTGCGGCTGCGCCTGTTGCCCGAAGAAAAGAAGGCCATCGAGCGGCGCGGCACGGACAGCGCCGAGGCCTACGATCTCTATTTGATGGCGCGGCAGATGTACGTCACCGGGCAGGAGTACGACGAACATGCGGCGCGGGCCATCATCCGCATGTGTACCCACGCCACGGATATCGACCCGCGGTATGCACAGGCATGGGCCCTGATGGCAATCGGCCAACGCAGCCTGCGGGCGTTGGTCGCTGGGTCCGACAGTGGCATGGTGGCCGCAGAACGCGCGCTGTCGATTGATCCGGACCTCGCTGAAGCGCACGCGGTCAAGGCCTATATTTCGCTGCAGAATGGCGACGCCGATACGTCGGCCGCCGAAGTGGCGGTCGCATTGAAGCTTGACCCGGAATCGTACGAGGCCAATCGCGCTGCGGCACGCGTGAACTACCAGCTCCATCACTTCGAAGATGCCATCCGGTTGTATGAGAAGGCGGCGCATCTGATGGAGACCGACATTAATTCCGTGATGACCTTGGCAAGTTGTTATACGGCAATGGGTGACAAGGCAGGCGTACGTCGCGCCGCCGAACTCGGCCTGAAACGTGCCGAGGCCGTGCTGGCGCGCGACCAGAACAATCCGGGCGTGCTGGCGTACAGCGTTTACGCGCTGATGGCTCTGGGCGAGAGTGATCGCGCGAAGGCGCGCATGAACCGGACGTTGATGATTGACCCGGACAACTTCAACATGCGCTACAACTTTGCCTGCTCATTGTGGGTGTATCTGAAGGACAAAGAAGCTGCCTTGGATTTGCTTGAAGGCGTGTTCTCCAAGATGACGGACGCCTTTCTTCCATACGCCAAGTCCGATCCGGATTTCGAATTGCTGCATGACGACTCGCGCTGGCAGGCCATGGTTTCCGCCGCCGAGGCGCGCCTCGCCGAAGCAAAAGCCGCGGTGCCGGCAACGGTCGCGGGGGGCTGACGGCCATGGCCGATGTCTTCATTTCCTATGCCCGCGCCGACAAGGCCCGCGTCGCGCCGCTGGTGGCCGCGATCGAGGCGAAGGGCTGGTCGGTGTGGTGGGATCCCGAGATCAGCCCGGGCCGGGAGTTCGACGACGAGATCGACACCGAACTCCAGGCCGCCAAGGCCGTTCTGGTGGTGTGGACGCCGACGTCGGTGGTGTCGCGTTGGGTGCGCGGCGAGGCGCGAGACGCGGCCGAGCGGGGCGTCCTGGTGCCGGTGCGTTTCGACCAGGCGCGTTTGCCGATCGACGTGCGCGCGATCCACACCACCGATCTCGATGATTGGCGCGAAGATTCGGCGCACCCTGCCGTGCAGGAGTGCCTGCGCGCGCTGGAAGCGATGATCGCACGCTCGCAGGCAGCGCAAACCGGGCTGGGCAACGACAAGGCGGGATCGCTGGCGGCGCAAAAGCAGTCCCCGCGCTTCTCCGTCTGCGTGCTGCCTTTCACCAACATGAGCGGAGATCCCGAGCAGGAATATTTCAGCGACGGCATCACCGAGGACATCATCACCGACCTCAGCAAGGTGTCGGCGCTGCGCGTCATCGCGCGCAACAACGCCTTCATGTACAAGGGCAAGAACGTCGATGTGTCCAAGGTTGCGCGCGAGCTGAAAGTCAGCCACGTGCTGGAAGGCAGCGTGCGCAAGGCCGGCGGACGCGTACGCATCAGCGCGCAACTGGTGGACGGCGAAAACAACGGCCATCTCTGGGCCGAGCGCTACGATCGCGACACCAGCGACATCTTCGAACTGCAGGACGAGATTTCCCACGCCATCGTCAAGGCCTTGAAGCTGAAGTTGCTGCCGGAGGAGAAGAAGGCAATCGAGCGGAGGGGCACGGACAGCGTGGAGGCCCACGATCTCTATTTGATGGCGCGGCAGATTTACGTGACCAGCCAGGAGGACATGCGTTCCGCGCAGGCGATCGTCCGCCTCTGCACGCGCGCCACCGAGATCGATCCGGATTATGCGCAGGCCTGGGCGCTGATGGCGATGGGTTACCGCAGCCTGCGCGAGCTGGGTGCGCAATCGAGCGACGGGATGGAGGCGGCCGAACGCGCGCTTGCGCTGGACGCAGGCATGGCCGAGGCGCACGCCGTCAAGGCCTACATCCTGTTGATGAGAAGCGACACGGACGCCGCGGCTTCCGAAGTGGACATGGCGCTGAAACTGGACGCCGATTCGTACGAGGCCATCCGCGCCGCCGGGCGTCTGAACTACCAGTTGCACCGCTACGAAGATGCCATCCGCTTGTACGAGAAGGCAGTCGGACTCATGGAAGGCGATCTCAATTCGGCCGGAATGCTGGTCAGTTGCTATACCGTGCTTGGAAATGCCGCCGGGTCGCGGGGAGCCGCCGAATTCGCGCTCAAACGTGCCGAGGCCATCCTGGCGCGCGACCAGAACAACTCCAGCGCCGTGGTTTACAGTGCGTATGCGCTCGCCGCGCTGGGCGAAGGCGAACGCGCCAAGACCCGCATGAATCGCGCGCTGGTCGTCGATCCTGAGAATTGGGACATGCGCTACAACTTCGCCTGTGCATTGAACGGCCACCTGCAGGACGGGCAAGCCGCCCTGGACATGCTTGGGCCGCTTTTCGCCACGATCACGGAGCCGCTCTTGCGATACATGAAAGCCGACCCGGACCTCGAGTCGCTGCACGACGACCCGCGCTACCAGGCCATGGTCGCTGCGGCCGAAACGCGCCTCGCGGCGGCGAAGGGTGCGGAACAACCGCTTGAGGTGAAGGCCTGATGATCCGAATGGTGACATCGCGTGCTTTCAAGTTGCATTCGAACGTCCGGCAGGCGCCGGAACGCGGGATGAGGATGAAAGCCCATGGCTGACGTCTTCATTTCCTACGCCCGCGCCGACAAGGCACGCGTCGCGCCGCTGGTGGCCGCGATCGAGGCCAGAGGCTGGTCGGTGTGGTGGGATCCGGAGATAGCGCCGGGGCGCGAGTTCGACGACGAAATCGATCAGGAGTTGCAGGCCGCCAAGGCGGTGCTGGTGGTGTGGACGCCGACCTCGGTCGCCTCACGCTGGGTGCGCGGCGAAGCGCGCGATGCCGCCGAACGCGGGATCCTTGTTCCGGTACGTTTTGGCCAGGCCCGCCTGCCGATCGACGTGCGCGCGCTGCACACCACCGATCTCGACGATTGGGGCGAGAACCCCGCGAGCGCGCCGGCGCAGGCGTGCCTCTCGGCGCTGGGCGCGATGATCGGAAAAGGCGCGCAGGCGACGGCGGCAACACCCGACAAGGGCAAGGCGGCCACGGCCAAGCCCACTCCGCAATTCTCAATCTGCGTGTTGCCCTTCACCAACATGAGCGGTGAGGCCGAGCAGGAATACTTCAGCGACGGCATCACCGAGGACATCATCACCGATTTGAGCAAGGTGTCGGCGCTGCGGGTGATCTCGCGCAACAGCGCGTTCCGCTACAAGGGCAAGAACGTGGACCTGCCCAAGGTCGCGGCCGAGCTCAATGTCACCCACGTGCTGGAAGGCAGCGTGCGCAAGGCCGGCGGCCGGGTTCGGATAAGCGCGCAGTTGATCGACGGCGAATCGAACGGCCACATGTGGGCCGAGCGCTACGACCGCGAGGACGCCGACATCTTCGCGATCCAGGACGAGATCTCGCAGGCGATCGCGAAGGCCTTGCGGGTTCACTTGCTGCCGGAGGAAAAGAAGGCCATCCGCAAGCGCGGCACCGACAACGCCGAGGCGCACAATCTCTATTTGATGGCTCGCCAGACCTACGTCACCAGCCAGGAAATGGACGGGCGGTCCGCGCAGGCCATCGTGCGCATCTGCAAGCGCGCGACCGACCTCGATCCGGAGTACGCCGAAGCCTGGGCGTTGATGGCGGCAGGCTACCGGCAGTGGAACGATGCGCAGGCCAACGACACCCAAGCCGGCATGGCTGCGGTCGATCGCGCGCTGGCATTGAATCCCGATCTGGCCGAGGCCCACGCGGTCAAGGCGCAACTCCTGCAGATCGATGGAAATCTCGATGCTGCCATTGCCGAAAGCGCGGCGGCTCTCGCGCATGACCCGGAATCCTACGAGGTGAACCGTTCGGCGGGGCGCTTGCACTATCAATTGTGCGAGTTCGTCGATGCGGCCCGTTTCTACGAGAAGGCCGTCGCGCTGATGGAGGCGGACATCAATTCGGCCGCGATGCTGGTCAGTTGCTACACGGCATTGGCCGACGCCGCTGCGACCCGTCGCGCCGCGGAACTGACGTTGCGGCGCACCGAACCGATCCTGGAGCGCGACCCCAACAATTCGGTGGTGACGGCCTACAGCGTGGACGCATTGGCGGCGCTGGGCGAGAACGACCGCGCCAAGGCCCGCATGCAACGCGCGCTGCTGATCGATCCCGACAACTTCAACATGCGCTACAACTTTGCCTGCATGCTGGCGGTGCGGCTCAAGGACGAGAACGCGGCACTGGAAATGCTTGCCCCGTTGTTCGAGACGATCTCGGCCAGTTTTCTCGGCTACGCCAAGGCCGATCCGGACCTTGAATCACTGCGCGGTGATCCGCGCTACATCTCGATGGTTGCTGCCGCGGAAGCGCGGCTTGCTGCCGAGGCAAAAGCAGGCATCGCGGGCGCAGCGGCCGCCAGGACGGGGAGCTGACCTGCATGGCCGACGTCTTCATTTCCTACGCCCGCGTCGACAAGGCCCGCGTCGCGCCGCTGGTGGCCGCGATCGAGGCCAAGGGCTGGTCGGTGTGGTGGGATCCCGAGATCAGCCCGGGCCGGGAGTTCGACGACGAGATCGACACCGAGCTGCAGGCCGCCAAGGCGGTGCTGGTGGTGTGGACGCCGACTTCGGTGGTGTCGCGCTGGGTGCGCGGCGAAGCGCGCGACGCGGCCGAACGCGGAATCCTGGTGCCGGTGCGCTTCGACCAGGCACGGCTGCCGATCGACGTGCGCGCCATCCACACCACCGACCTCGACGACTGGAAGGAGAACACGACGAGCGTGCCGGCGCAGGAGTTCCTGCGCGCACTCGACGCGATGATTGCGCGTGCCACGACTGCGCAGGCCGCGAAGGCGGCGGAGGCCGTCGCACCGGCGGCGGTTCCGGAGAAACCGAAACCGAAATTCTCGATTTGCGTGTTGCCCTTCATCAACATGAGCGGCGATCCGGAACAGGAGTATTTCAGCGACGGCATCACCGAGGACATCCTGACCGACCTCAGCAAGATCTCGGCGTTGTCGATCATCTCGCGCAACGGCTCGTTCCTGTACAAGGGCAAGCAGGTCGACATCCCCCGGGTCGCGCGCGACCTCAACGTCAGCCACGTATTGGAGGGCAGCGTCCGCAAGGCCGGCGGACGCGTGCGGATCAGCGCACAGTTGATCGACGGTACCGCCAACAACCACGTCTGGGCCGAGCGTTACGACCGCGATGCCAGCGACATCTTCGCGCTGCAGGACGAGATTTCGCACGCCATCGTCAAGGCGCTGCGGGTTCGCCTGTTGCCCGAGGAGAAGAAGGCCATCGAGCGGCGCGGTACCGAGAGCGTCGAAGCGCATGATCTCTACTTGATGGCGCGGCAGCTCTACATCACCAACCAGGAGGACGAGCACGCATCGAAGGCCATCGTTCGCACCTGCGCGCGGGCGACCGAAGTCGATCCGAATTACGCGCAGGCCTGGGCCTTGATGGCAGCAGGTTACAGAAGCTTGCGCGAGTTGGGTTTGGAAACGGACGATGGAATGGTGGCCGTCGACAGGGCGCTCGCATTGGACCCCAACCTTGCCGAGGCGCATGCTGTCAAGGGCAACATCCTCCAGATGAGGGGCGATGTGGCGGGCGCGTGGGACGAGGCTCGCGCGGCGCTGAAACTCGATCCGGAGTCCTACGAAGTCAACCGCACGGCAGCACGGCTGGAATACATGCGGCATCGGTTTGGCGATGCGGCCCGGTATTACGAAAAGGCCGTGTCGCTGATGGATTCCGACGTCAATTCGGCAATGATGCTGGTCAGCACCTATCGCGCGCTCGGCGATGCGGCGAATATGCGACGTGCGGCCGGAGTCGCGTTGAAGCGCGCGGATAGCTTTTTGACACACGACCAGAGCAATTCGGGCGTGATCGCCTACAGCGCGAACGCGCTGGGCGCGCTCGGCGAAGGTGACCGTGCCAAGTCACGGATGAACCGGGCCATGTTGATGGACCCGGACAACTGGAACATGCGCTACAACTTCGCGTGCGCGCTGATGGCGTACCTCGGCGACAAGGATGCAGCGCTGGAGCTGCTGGAGTGGCTGTTGGAACGGGCGACCCGGCCGTTGCTGGATTACCTCAAGTCCGATCCCGATTTCGATCCGCTCCACGACGGACCGCGCTACCAGGCCATGGTGGCCGCCGCCGAAGCGCGCCTCGCGACCGCGAAGCCGTCTGCGCCACCGGAAAGCGAACAGTCCGCGTAGGAAGCGGTTGCCCCGTTCCGTCTGCGGTCGTTCGACTTTCGTCATTCCGGGGCCGTTTCCGACATCATCGGAAACGGCCCCGGAATGACGACAAAGCATGGATTGGGTGAGTTTTGGGGGGAAGAGTCCGATGGTGCGTGGGCCTCACATCTTGCCCGCCTCCAGCGGCCGCTGGCGGTGCATCACCGCCCACTCGACGTGCTCGGCCAGGGAAGCCTCGCCCAGTGCCTGCAGGATCTCGCGCTGCTCGTCGGTGTCCTCGGCCTTGTCGAGCGCGCTGCGCGCATTGCCGAACACGCGTTCCATGAAGCGGTACTGGCGGATCAGTTCGCGGTCGGCCTTGCGGAACGAATACGCTTCGCGCACCGCGGCGAAGATCGAAAACACCGCCATCACCACGATCAAGTCGTTCTTGGCATCGTTCGACAGCGTGTGCACCAACACTGCCAGCACCACGCTGATGAAGATGCCTGCCAGCAGGCACATCGCGCCGATCGCTTCGTTGATGCGGTGGCTGCGTTCGCGCTGTTCGGTGCGGACCCGGTAATAGCCGAGCTCGCCGTGCGTGGCGTCGCCGACCCATTCGTCGATCACGCCGCGCAGCGCCTCCTCGTTTTGCCGTTCCGGCCACGCCTGGGCGAAAAGCCCGGCGCTGCGCATCACGTTGCGTACCCAGCCCAGTTCGATGTCCTGCTTCTGCATCAGGCTGTCGCGGGCGAATTCAGGGTCGCCGGTCAGCGAAATGCCGGCGCGCCGCCAATAGCACTGCACGCGCAAGCCCTCGGCCAGCGCGCGGTAATCGAGATACTTGCGGTGCCAGTCACGCCGTCTCGCGATCGCGTTCACCACCACCCCGGTCGCGAACAGGAACAGGAACGCGAACAGCATGTGGTCCTGGTCGGGCAGGTTGTCGTACATGGTGAAAGCCACGCCCATCACGAACGCGACCAGGTAGATCACCCGCATCGCCAGCAGCACGCGCCGCTGGAAGTGGATCGCCAACCAATCGGCGACACGGAACAGCGTGGCGGGCGAGGGTTGCGCGAGCGCGCCGTCGCCCTCCGCGGAAGCCCCGTCATCGATGCCGGCATCGCCCGCTTCGATCTCGTCGGCGTATTTCACGGCATCGGCGTTGAAGGCATCGGTATGCGCGAACACCGTACTGAAGGCCTGCGGCATCGGCGCATCGGGCGCGGACGCTTCGTCGCGGTTGCGCCAGATCACCTGGCCCGGCTGCAGCGGAGTCGCCGGCGTGCCGTCCGGCATGTCGCGCGAACACACCAGGTGGCACAGCAGCCGCTCGTCGCCGCCGCCGTACAGGCGCGGACGCTTGTCGCGCCTGCGCTCGAAGCCGCCCGGGGGCGTGCCGGTCAGGAAATAATCCACGATCTGCGCGGTGCCCCCCAGGCGATGCGATGGCTTGCCGTCCCAGATCGCCAACAGCAGATGGCAATGCCGCGCCACGAACATCCCGACGTGGGCGTACTGGCGATTGCGCTGGTCACCCGGCGCCGAAACTTCGGCGTGGGTATGGCCCGTCAGCAGGGGCAGTTCGATCAATCTCGCCTGTGCGCACAACGATTCGAAACGTTCACGCGCCGCAACGCCGGCGAAATCCTGCGCATACAGTTCGCGCGCGAACGGCAGCGGCGCGACGAGTCGTGCGCCGAGCTTCAGGCCTTCTTCCGCCACCAGTTGGTCGCCGCCTTCGGCCAGCGGCGACAGGATCGTCAGCGGCGCATGCGGAAAGTCCTCCCGCAATCGCAGGAAAAGCTCCCGCACGCGCCGGCGGAGCGATTCGATTTCGCGGGCCGCGATATTGCGGTGGCTGGTGATGCCGACGACCAGTGGCGCGCGCGTGGCATTCGCTGTCGCGCTGCTTTTTTGCTCCGAATCGACCATGTCCATCGCGACGGCCTGTTCGTGATTGTCCCGATCCCCGCCAACGCGCAGCGGACGACGCGTTGGCAAGGGCCATTCCCGTTTCCGGCATTCTGCCGCATCGTCCGACACGCCGTTTCCGCGTGGCCGGGAGGGGAGCGGAAAGCCACCCTGCGGCTACGCTACTTCATGATCGGATTGTTGCGAATTCGCGGGTCGATGACGCCGAGTGTTCCATCGGATCGCCGGATCACGAGGTCGAATTTGAACTCGGCCCGCTCGGGGTTGGCATCGAACAACGAAAGCTGCAGGGCATTGCCGCGGGCGACGAACGCGCGCGTGGGGAATGCGGCATGCCCCAGCGGGTCACGGCCGGGGCCATCCGACTCCTTGAAACTGATCCCGACCGGGCTGTAGGTGGCTCGGTCGCTTTCACGGGTCGATACGGAAAATTCGAGATAGGCCTCCCCGGTGACGACGATGGGATCGTTGATCCTGCCCTGGCTGACCCTGCCGTGTCCGGTGTCGGTCAGTTCGACATCGGCCTGGCTGGGGCCACGGCCGAGCTCGTGGAACTCGGTCACGACGACGGAAATCCTCGCCGTGGTACAGACTGTGTGGTCAGTGGTGAACATGCTGGTCTCCTTCGGTGGCAGGGGATGGCTGGGCGGCACTTGCCGGCCAGGGTTGCAGTGGAACGTAACCACTTGCATTCAGGCGATCGATGGCGATGCGCGCGCCTGCGTCGTCGCCGGTCAACCGGCACGCGCGCAGCCACGGATCGAGCAGGCGCCAGTAATGCGAGTTGCGTGCCCGTGGCGCGAGCAACGCATGCGCTTGCCTCCATACTTCCGGAAGCGTGTCAGGCGATTGCACCTGCTGCAGTGTGCCCAGCAGCAGCAGGGCTTCCGCCCGGTCGGCCAGGCTGCCGTCGTCGACGGCGTCTTTTGTCGTCGCGGCCCGCGCCTCGCTGAGCGACCGCTCGGCGGCTTCCATCGCTGACCGCAGGTCACCGCGGGCCAGTGCGATGCGGGCGCGCAGCAGCCAGCCGTGGCTGAGCACGCGATGGATCTGGGGATTGCCTTGCGATGCTTTCGATGCCACGAGTCCCAGGGCATGCGCCATCGCGGGGGACAACAACGCTTCAGCCTCGTCGGCGTGATCCGCGGCGAACGCGTAGGTCGCGCGGGTGACCTGCACGTTCGCCAGGTTCACCTGCCAGGAAACGTTGCCCGGGTCATGCTGCGTCAGGGTCAGGTAGGCCTTGGACACCTCGTCCATGGCGTGCCGGCTTTCCTCGTTCCGTCCGGTCGTCGCCAGCGACGCAGCCAGCAGTTCCTGTGCTCTGGCCCATTCCGACAGCCGACGGAAGTCCTCGGGGTGCACGGTACGCAGGCGTGCAAGTTGGCGCGCCTGTTCACCGAACAGGCGCTGGGCACCGGCCAGGTCGCCACGCTGCTCGGCCACGTTGCCGAGCCACGAGGTCGTATCGGCAACCTCTGACGCCAGGTCGGCATCGTCGGGTTGTTGCCGGGCAAGCTCCTCCATTGTCGCCAGTTCCGCCTCGAATCGATGCTGTGCAGCGTTCAGGTCTCCGCGGTCGAGCGCCAGTACGGCCAAGTTGTGTTCGCCATCGCTGACCTCTCGTTGCCAGTCGTGGTTGCCTGGGTCGATCTTCACCAGCGTCAGCGTGGAATCGCGATACCGGGTCAACCACTCGTTGGCCTCGGCCAGCTTGCGTTGTTGCCAATACACGTAACCGATCCAGTATTCGGCCTGCGCGCGGTCGAACAGGAACCGGCCGTTGTCCGGATGCCGCGTGGTCAGTTCCACGCTGCGCTGATCGGCGCGCCGGAAGGCATCCATCGCGGGCGCGTACTGGGCTTCGTCAAGCCGGATCTGGCCGATCTGCACCAGGGCGCGCGACTGCTGGGTGAGTTCATCGTCGGTCAGCGAGCCGGGCTTGCTGGCGGCGAACAGCGCCAGCGCCTTGTCGGTGACGGAGGCCATCAGGTCGAGCCGCCCCACACCCTTGAGCTTGTCGTGCAGGTCGCCGAGCATGTAATTCAGTGCCTGCTCGGCTTGCGCCTGGCGCTGCCGGGCCTCGTTGCGGGCAATGACCGCATTGATGGCCAGCACGCTGGTGATCGCCATGCCCAGCAGGGCCGCGGCGGTGATCACGAGCGCGCGGCGTCTTCGTCGATGCGCTTCACGCTGGGTCAGCGCGTCGAAGCCCACGCCGAGCATGCCGGCGATCAGGCGCAACTTGGCGATGGGCTTGCCATCGTGGCCGGGGCGGACATCGGCCGCGATCGGCTCGGTGCGTTCGTTCGCGGGTCGGCCGTCGGCGTCGAGCCGGAAGCGCAACGCGGGGCAGAAACATTCCCCGGCTTCGTGTCCGGGCCAGTCACTCACGCCGGGCTCGCCGTCGACGATCAGGCAGAAGATGCGTGCTTCGCGACCCAGACGTTTGTAGGTCAGCACTTCCTCGTTTACCCAGCGTGATGCTGCCGCCGCGGGCGAGCAGATCACGATCAGGTTTTCCGACTGCGCGAGCGCCTCGTTGACCTCGCGGCTGAGGTCGGTGGCGCTGGCGAGTTCGTCGCGGTCGCGAAAGACCGGGTTCAGGCGTCGCGGAATCGTGCCATGCGCGGTTACCGTTCCGACCAGCCGCGACGGCACGCGATATGTTTCCAGCGCCTTGTGCAGCCAGTCGGCCCACGCCTTGTCGGCGTGGCTGTAACTGATGAAGGCGCGATACATGAAGCGCGAAACCGGCGACTCGGCCATGGCCGTCTCCGCATCACGCGGGCTCGGGTCATCCTTGACGGTCGCGGCCCTCGCGGAACGCGCGGGAGCCGCATTCGTCCGGAAACGGGACTGTGCCAGATTCGTGGTGGAATGTGAAGCGCGTCACATTTGTCTGGCTGCGGGGCTGGACTTTCCTTTCAATTCTCGCGCGCAGAAATGTTGCGATGGCTGGTGAGGCGGATCACCAGCGGCGCAAGCGCGGCGTTCGTGGAGACAGACGCGTCGACGGTCGCGGGCGCGCGATTCTCGGGCAATTTCTCGAGCCCGATGGTAGCCGTTGGCTTGTTCTTACTCGTAAAGGGCGTTCGGCTTCATGTTGCTCATCTCGACGATTGTGTCCGGCATTGGATAGGCCATGACCGTCTCCGGATCACATGGAGGCACGGGCCGAAAACCCGGCTCGCGCACGCATCGCGCCTTCTTCCGTCAAACCCGATTTGCGGATTGCGAGTCATGCAGCACTCGCTCATCAGACGGGATGTCTGTTGATGATCGGTGGATCGATGACGGCCACAGTTCCACTGGGGCTCTCGATCATCAGGCTGAATTCGAATTCAGCCTGCGCAGGATCGGCGTCGAACACCGACAGTTGGGCAGTGTTGCCTTGGGGAACAAAGGTGCGCATCGGGAAAGCCGAGCGCCCGAGTGGATCCCCCATGCCGCCGCTGGCATCGCTCGATGCCTCCTTGAAACTGATGCCGACCGGGCTGTAGGCGGTTCCGTCAGCGCCCTGAATGATGAAACGAATCTCGGTGGGTCCGTTCACGACAAGACCACCGTTCGAATTCATCGACACCAAATTGCCGCCGTTGTAAAGCTGATACGAAGCGGGCGACGACAAGGACAGCGGCAGCAATTGCGTGACGGTGACAACGACGGTCGGCACATTCAGTGCGGTTGATGGACTGGATTGAGCGTACCCCCCCCGGAGCCTGTCAACAAGAGCGCGATTGCGGTGGACAACACGATGCGTTTCATGGTGCTCTCCTTCTGTGTTTGCGGCGGGATTGCCGCGGTGAAACTGCGATGAAGCAGGCGATGCGGGATTTTTCCATGCGCGTATTTGATGCCAACCAACTGCGACGACACGCGACAGGCTTTCAGCCCGTTCTGTAGCCTGTCAGCCCGACTCTCACAGGCTCAGTGGCTAGACGGCTTGTTGGTGATCGGTGGGTCGCAGGGAATCGTGGCATTGCCATTGCCGGTATCCCTGACCTGGACTTTGTAATGCGCGTTGATGGCCTTGGTGTTCTTATTGTGGATCTCGTGCTCGCGGTCGTGTCTCGGATGCGCGCTGAGCTGGATGTCATCGTGCTTGTCGTCGACGAAACTGACGGAAGCGATCCTGTAGCGCGGGTCGGCAGTCAGGGTCACAATGATTTTCGCGTTGCCTTCGCCAATCGTGTGCGTCACGCCGCCGGCGCCGTCGTCGCCACCCGTGTACTTGTAGCAGTAGCTCCTGCCGTTGATGACCCCGACATCGATGAATCCATCACCGGGTTCGGCGGGAACATAGCGGATGTCGAGGGAAACGGTCTTGTCTGGCATGGTCTTGCTCCGGTTGATGATGGCCACTCCGGCCGGGTACGGCGGCAACCCCGCCGGTCCTGTTGCCGCATCGTCGATGGTTGACGATGCGACGTATTTGCAACCTCATCGTCGTGCGTTGAGCCCGCTCGTCCGCCGTCCATGGTTGGTGTCGGCAAGGGTGCTTGCCGCATCAGGCCATGGATACAGGGGCACATAGCCGGCGGCTGTGAGTCGCTGCAGGTACGGCGCGGCCTCGGAACCACGGCCTAGCCGTTGAAGCACGCGCACCACCAGGTCGAGGCGATCGAAAGGGATCACCGGCGGCGAATCGGTAATCAGCAATTCGCGCGCTTTGGTCCACGCGCTTTTGGCTTCACCGGTTTGCCGTTTGCGCTGCGCGATTTCGCCTTGCAGCAGCAAGGCCTGTGCAAAATCCAAACGCGTGTCCTCATTGCTGTGCTCGCTCCTGATGGATTCGAGCAAGGCAAGCGAGCTTGTTATCTCCCTCGCAGCGCTGTCGGGATCGCCGCGCGACAGCGCCAGCCGTGCGAGCTGATCTTGTGCGTTCACGAGGGTTCCCGCCACGTACAGGTTCTTGGGATCCTTGGTGTGGGCTGTAACCGAGAGTGACTCGGCGAGTTGAGCCTCTTTGATGGCCTCACGGGGTTGGTGCGAGGTGTCGAGTCTTGACTGTTTCAGGCGACAAAGGGCCAGTGCAGTGCGCCAATCATTGTTTTCGGGATCGCGAGCGTACAGGTCCGCGGCGAGTGCGGCAGCGTCCGCTCGATTTGCGCGGGCTAGCCGGAGTTCGCCACGCTGCTCCTGCACACCTGCCAACAAGCCCAGTGCGTCGACGCTCTTGTCTTTCCAATTGGCGTTGGCCGGTTCGGCGGCCATGTTCCGCTGCAGGTCCTGGACTTGTTCGGAGAAGTTGTTTTCGGCGATATCGAGATGGCCTTGTTCGAGCGCGAGGCTGCCCAGCCAGGAAACGACGTTGGCGGCTTCGAAGCGGAGTTGTGGATCCTCCGGCCGTTGCTTGACCCACACGTGGTACATCGCAAGCTGCTGCAGCATCCCTTGCTCGGCCTCGGCCGTGCGCCCCAGCTTCTTGTCCATGACCGACACGGCTTGCAGCCCGTAAGCCACTTCCTTCTGCCAGTCGAAGTCATGGGGATTCATCGCCACCAGCTTGACGGCGCTGTCGTAGTAGCTCTGGAACATGGTTTCGGCCGTGGCGTTGTCGCCTTTCTGCATGGCAGCGTAGCCGACCCAGTATTCGGCCTGCGCCTTGTCGAACAGCCGGTTGCCGTTGTCCGGTGCGCGGTTGTACAGGGCGCTGGTGCGATCCAGGGCTTCGCGAAAGGCCGCCGTCGCGGCGCCGAGTTCGCCCTTGGCGAGGCGCACCTGCCCGATGTCCATCAGCAAATTCGCCTGCTGCTCAAGTGCCGTGTCCGTGAGGTCGCGTGGTTTCAGCGTTGCGAAGTAGGCCGTTGCCTTGTCGTCGACCGAGCGCATCAGGTCGAGCCGGCCGACCGTGGCCAATTTCTTGCGCAGGTCGCCGAGCATGAAGCCGAGGATGTCCTCGGCCTGGGCTTGCCGGCGCCGGGCGTCATCGCGGGAGATGACCGCGGCGTGTTCCGCGGTGACGGCCTTGTCCTGCGCGACCACCGCCGCATGGCGCGACACGAAGGCAAGGATCGCCAGCACGATGGTCACGACCATCACTGCCATCGCAGCCGCCGTGAGCGTCGCCATGCGCCGCATGCGCCGGTGCTGTTCGCGCTGCTTCAGCGCATCGAAGCCGACGTCCAGCATCCCGGCGATCAGTTTCAGCTTGGCGTTTTGTTTTCCGTCCTTGCCGGGACGCGCATCGGCGGCGATCGGTTCGGTGCGTTCGTTCGTGGGTTGGCCACTCGCGTCGAGCTGGAAGCGCAACGCGGGACAGAAACATTCTTCCGCTTCACGGCCGGGCAGGTCCGTGGCGTTGGGTTCGCCGTCCACGATCAGGCAGAAGATTCGCTCGGCGCGGCCCATGCGTTTGTAGGCCAGCACTTCCTCGTTGACCCAACGCGAAGCCGCCGACGCGGGCGAGCAGATCACGACCTGGTTTTCCGATTGCGCGAGCGCCTCGTTGACCTTGCGGCCGAGATCGGTGGCGCTGGCGAGTTCGTCGCGGTCGCGGAAGACCGGATTCAGCCGGCGCGGAATCCTGCCGTGCGCGGTTTCGGTACCGACCAGCCGCGACGGCACGCTGTACGTTTCAAGCGACCGGTGCAGCCAGTCCGCCCACGCCTTGTCGCGGTGGCTGTAGCTGATGAAAGCGCGATAGGTGAAGCGGGCGACCGACGGATCGGGCATGGCGCCACCGCTGCGAAAACGTCAAACCATCCCTGGCAGGACGCGATCGTCGAGCGCGGGTGCGCTGGCGGGTCGCCGCAAACCGTTACGAGCGGTTCGCGGGGCGGAAAATAGCACCAAATGTGAACAGTGTCACGTTTTTTCCGAGGTGCGATTCAGCGGCCCAACGGCTTGGCCATCCGCAGCAAGTCGGGGGCGAAGCCGGCGCGCTCGTACAACGCGCGGGCACGTGTGTTGCCGGGAAACACGCTGAGGGTCAGGAGTTTGCAACGGTTCTCCCTTGCCCATTTTTCGGCGTGGGCAAGCAACGCGCGGCCGATGCCGCGGCCTTCGCGGGAAGGCACCACCGCGAGATCGGCCACGTGGCACGCACGCATGCCGGAGAAGAAATCGCGCTGCACCTGCAGGTGCAGGAAACCGGCAGATCGCCCATCCGTTTCTTCGGCCACGAAAAAGTGATCGCCGGGTGGCGTCTCACGCAAGGCGCGTTCGATGTCGGCGTGGATCGCGGCCAGGGTTTCGCGCTTGCGCCGTCCGTGGGGCAAGTCGAAGGATGCGAAGCGGGGCACCAGCGACAGGATGAAATCAGTGTCGCCGGGGGTTGCGGGGCGGATGGTGATGGAGTGCTTGCGCATTTTTGACACCGCGACCATTTTATTGATCGTCATTCCGGGGCCGCCGAAGGCGGAACCCGGAATCGGTTTTCCATATCTTCAGGACCGATTCCGGGTTCTGCTCGCAGCGCGGCCGCGAGCAGCCCCGGAATGACGACAAGAAAAACACTCCGGCTTGACGAGACCGCTGGCTCACCCGAACAACGCATCAGGCATCGCGAACACGCTGTCTCCTTCGGCCTGCATCGCGGCGAGATGCGTGCGCGTGCGCGGCAGGATGCGATCGAAATAGAAGCGCGCGGTCAGCCGCTTGGCTTGCTTGAAGTCTTCCGGGTGCGACGAGATTTCCGCCGCGGCGACGCTGCGCGCCCATGCGTAGGCCAGCGCGACGTAGCCCGAATACATCAGGTAATCGAATGCCGCCGCGCCGATTTCATCCGGGTTGGAAATGGCGCGTTTGCCGAGCCCCTGTGTGACCTCGCCCCATTCCCTGGCCAGCGCCGACAACTTCGGGATGAACTCCTTCGTGGCGGCGTCGCTCGCCTGTTGCGCACAGAACGCGGCGAGGTGTTCAAGGAAAAGCCGCAGCCCCTCGCCTTGCTGCTGCATGATCTTGCGGCCGAGCAGGTCCAGCGCCTGGATGCCGGTGGTCCCTTCGTAGATGGTGGTGATCCGCGCATCGCGCGCGTATTGCTCCATGCCCTGTTCGGCGATGTAGCCGTGGCCGCCGTAGACCTGCAGCGCGAGGCTGGTGCATTCGTTGGCGTTCTCGGTGAGCATCGCTTTCACGATCGGCGTGAGGAACGACACCAGTATTTCGGCGCGCTTCACTTCGCTTGCGTCCGTCAAACGATGCTGGATGTCCACCAGGGTCGCGGCGTACAGGCCCAGCGCGCGGCCGCCTTCGATCAGCGATTTTTGCGTCAGCAGCATGCGGCGGATGTCGCCGTGCACGATCAGCGGGTCGGCCGGTTTGTCGGGAAACTTCGCGCCCGACAACGCACGCATCTGCAGGCGTTCGCGTGCGTAGGACAGCGCGTTCTGGTACGCGCGTTCGCTCAGCGCGAGGCCTTGCAGTCCGACCGCGAGCCGCGCGGTATTCATCATGGTGAACATCGCGTTGAGGCCCTTGTTGGCCTCGTCGATCAGCCAGCCCTGCGCGCCGTCGAAGTTCATCACGCAGGTCGCGGAACCCTTCAGGCCCATCTTGTGCTCGATCGCGCCGCAGCGCACCGCGTTGGGTTCGCCCGCCTTGCCGTCCTTGCCCACCTTGAGCTTCGGCACGATGAACAGGGAGATGCCTTTCACGCCTTTCGGTGCGTCCGGCAGGCGCGCGAGCACGAGGTGCACGATGTTGCCGGTGAAGTCGTGCTCGCCCGCGGTGATGAAGATCTTGGTGCCGCTGATGGCAAAACTGCCATCCTCGTTCGGTTCGGCGCGGGTCTTCAACAGCCCGAGGTCGGAGCCGCAATGCGGTTCGGTCAGGCACATGGTGCCGGTCCAGGCGCCCGACACGATGGGTTTCAGGAACGCTTGTTTCTGCCAGTCCTCGCCGTGCACGCGCAACGCCTCGGTGGCGCCGTGCGAAAGCAGCGGATAGGTGCCCCAGGCGAGGTTGGCCGAGTCGATCATTTCCTTGACCGGTGCGCCGATGGTTTCCGGCAGGCCTTGTCCGCCGAATGCTTCCGGCGCGGTGAGTCCCGCCCAGCCGCCTTCGACGTATTGGTCGTAGGCGCGCTTGAAGCCTTGCGGGGTTTGCACCGCACCGGTCTGCTTGTCGAACGTGCAACCCTCGCGATCACCAACTTCGTTCAACGGTGCCAGCACGGTCTGCGAAAACCTCGCGGCCTCGTCCAGCACCGCATCGATGAGTTCGCGGTTCAGCGATTCGCAACCGGGCAGTTTCGCGAACTGCTTTTCGACATCCAGCAGGTCGTACAGACAGAAGCGGATGTCGGCGAGCGGGGCGGTGTAGTGAGTGGTCATGGTGTCCATCCGTGCAAATGGCCGAAGGGAAGAAATCTTCGCCGCGCGTCGCGAGCGAAGGCAGCTTGCGTGACGCCGGAGCGCAGCAAGCGGAGCGTACACGCCAGTACGTGAGCATTGCGAGCACCGCCGGCGCGCAAGCTGCCGAGCGCAGTAGCGTCGCGAAGATTTCTCATCGCCAGATGTTCGAAACCCCCGGCACCGGCGAGATGTAGCCCTTGCCGTCCAGTTTGAACGGTTGCGCGCCGCCCTTTTCGCCCTTGCCGACCGACAGCGTGCCCTTGAGTTCGTATTGGACGGCATTGCGTTTTGCGGCGACCAGCGCGGCCGCGCCGGCGGCATCGGGCTTGAGCGTCACGGTTCCGACGTCGGCATCCATCGCAGGGATGTCGAGCGCGGGCGAGAGCGCGACGTGCCCGGCCGGTTTGCCGTCGAGGGTGAGGTCGGCGTCGATCGCATAGACGTGCATGCCGGTGTCATAGCTGTAGTTCTGGAAGCGCACCACCACCGCCCATGCGCCGTCGGAATTTACGGTGAGCTGCTGGATGCTGGCGGTGGGCGGTTGCAGCTTGGTGCCCATGCTCGTGCAGGCGCCAAGCAGCGCGGTCGCGGCCAGCAAGCCGATGGCGGCGACGGCGCGAAGGCAACGGAAGGTCGGGTGCGTGGACATCGGCCGGCTCCTGTCGAGGCGTGGTCGTTTTGCGTCCGGCTACTTTAGCGCGCCGCGCAGCGGTCGGGCGCGGTGGTTGCGGCATACGGCGCGGCCGGCGTGGCACGGAACTCGGCGATGTCCTGCAAGGCCGCGAGGCGGCCGTCGTCGATGAGGGCCACGGCGTCCGCCAACGCGGCGACTTCGTCGTGCTGGTGGCTGACCATCACGGTGGTCAGCGCGAACTCCTGCTTGAGCCTCACCAGGTGCTGCAGCACTTCCGCGCGCGCTTCGCGGTGCAGGTTGGCGAGTGGCTCGTCGAGCAGCAGCGCACGAGGCCGGCGCAGCAACGCGCGGCCGATCGCGACGCGCCGGGCCTGGCCGCCCGAAAGCTGGCCGGGTTTGTGCTTGAGCAGCGTGGACAAGCCGAGCAGCGACACGGCATCGTCGAATGCAGCGGGCGCCGCGCCGCGCGGCATGCCGTAGCGCAGGTTGTCGCGCACGCTCATGTTCGGAAACAGGCGCGCGTCCTGGAACACCACGCCGAGATTGCGATGCGCGGCTGGCAAGTCGATGCCGGCAGCGCTGTCGAACAGGACGTGGTCGTCGATGGCCATGCGCCCGCGTCGCGGATGCAGCAGTCCCGCCATCGCGAGCAGGGTCGAAGTCTTGCCGCAACCGGAAGGCCCGAACAGTGCCAGCGCGCGCAGCGGGGTCGTGATCGCAAGCTCCAGCGAGAACTCGCCGCGCTGCAGCGCCAGGTCGAGGTCGATCATGCCTCGATTTCCGATGGACGGGATCGGCCGCGCAACAGCATCAGCGCGGCAACCAGCGAGGCCAGCAACGCCACGGTCACCGCGACCAGCGTGAGCCGCAGCGCACCACCCTCGCCACCGGGCGTCGAGATCAATTCGTACAGCGCGATCGGCAACGTGCGGGTCTGGCCGGGGATCGACGACACGAAGGTGATGGTGGCGCCGAACTCGCCGAATGCACGCGCGAACGCCAGCGCGAGGCCGGCGACCAGGCCCCGCACCGACAGTGGCAGGGTGATGCCGAAGAAGATTCGCCAGGGTCCCGCGCCCAGCGTGGCGGCCGCGTTTTCCAGTTTGCGGTCCACCGACTCGAAGGCATTGCGCAACGCCACCACCAGCAGCGGGAATGCCATCACCGCAGCGGCCAGCGCTGCCCCGCTCCAGCGGAACGCGATGGACAAACCCGCCGCATCGAGCAGTCGTCCGATCGCGCCGTGATGGCCGAACACGATCAGCAGGACGTAGCCGGTCACCACCGGCGGCAGGATCAACGGCAGCAGCAGCAATCCCTCGAACAGCGGTTTGCCGAAGAAGCGGGTGCGCGCCAGCAACCACGCACAGCCGAGCGCGAACGGCAGCGATGCGAACACGCCGACCAGCGAGACCTTGAAGCTCAAGGCCAGCGCGACGGCTTCGGCATGGTCGAGCGGCATCGTCAGTGCGCCAGCACGTCGAAGCCCCAGTGCCGGAACACGTCGCGTGCAGGTTCCGATTGCAGCGCATCCAGCAACGCACGTGCCGGCGCGCCGTCATGGCCTTTCACGATCGCGATCGGATACACGATGGGCTTGTGGCTGTCGGCGGGAAAGGTTGCGACCACGCGCACGCGCGGTTCGGATACCGCATCGGAGCGGTACACGATGCCGAGCGGGCATTGCCGCAGTGCCACGAGGTTCAATGCCGCGCGCACGTCGCGGCTCATCGCCATGCGCGGCTCCAGTGCATTCCACCACCCGAACTTCGTCAGCGATTGCTTCGCGTAGATCCCGGCCGGCACCGAATCGGGCAGGGCGATCGCGAGACGGTCGTCCTTGCCCAGCGCTTGCAGCAGGGGTTCCGCGCCGTGGCCGAGATCGACGCTCACGCGCGACTGCGCCGGGGCGATCAGCACCAGCGCATTGCCGAGCAGGTCGCGGCGCGTGGCCGGCACGATGGCATCGTGTCGTGCGGCGTCGTCCATCCAGCGTTCGTCGGCGGAGATGAAAAGGTCGGCAGGCGCACCGTTCTCGATCTGGCGCGCCAGCGCGGACGATGCCGCGTACACCAGCCGGGGAGCCGGGGCCCCGAGCATGCCGTCATGCGCCATCTGGTCGAGCGCGGGTTGCAGGCTGGCGGCGGCGAAGATCGTGGGCGGCGCGGCCATCGCGATCGGGGAAACCAGACCGGACGCCGCAAGGGCCAGGCATGTGATCAATCGCTGGATTCGCCGCATCGTTCCCGGGCCGTAGTCGTGATCGCGACGATTCTAGCGGTCGCCGAAAGCCGCCGGCGATCCGGAGGGCGAACCACCTGGATGTGGCGGGAAGCGGAACGGTCTGCCCGGACGCAGTCTCAGCGGCCCCAGACGACCGTCAATGTGGCTTTCGCCAGCGCGTGTCTTTCGATCCCGGCCAGCGCCGCCTTGCGGCTGAAGTGCGCCTGGATGCCGAGTTCCGGAACGTCGAGCGCGTACACGGTAAACACGTAATGGTGCGGCTTGCCGGGTGGCGGGCACGGCCCGGAATAACCCGCGTCGCCGAAGTCGTTGCGCGGTTGCTCGGTGTCGCCCGGCGCGTCGCCGTTGTGCGGCGTACCGGCGCCGGCGTTGAGTCCATGCGCGCCGACCGCGATGTCGTACGCGATCCAGTGCCAGAAATCGGCGTCCGGGTCGTACATCGTGACGGCGTAGCTTTTCGTTCCGGCAGGCGGATCGTGCCAGCGCAACGCCGGCGACTGGTTGCCGCCCCCGCATCGGGTATAGACATTCACGAGCGGCATGCGGCCGTCCGCCGTCAGTGTCGGGCTGTCGAGCACGAAGCCTTGCGCGGCCAGTGCCGCGAGCGGGGCCATGGACAGGCACAACCAGAGCGGCAGGCGTCGCATGCGGGTCACGCCTTCGCGCGTTTGCGCGGTGTCGGTGCGCCGAGGTATTCCTTGAGCACCACGGCGTTGCAGTGCTGCTCGTCGTGCGCCATGAACACCAGCGTCGTCGTGGCGTGCCCGCCGACGATTCCGCGCAGTTCGGCCACCGCGTCGGGATTGGCGTCCAGTTCGGCACGATAGCGTTTGCGGAACTCTTCCCACTTGGCCGGATCGTGGCCGAACCACTTGCGCAGTTCGGTGGAAGGCGCGATGTCGCGCAGCCACACGGTCAGGTGCAGTTTCTCCTTCGACTGCCCGCGCGGCCACAGCCGGTCGATCAAGACCCGCGCGCCATCGGACTTTGCCGCAGGCAGGTTGGCGCGCTTGATTAGCACCGTCATCGCGTTTCCTCTGTGCATACCGGACACGACACGGCATCATAGGCGTTTGTCCGTGAAAGATTCGACATGACCCGACGCTTGATCGTGCGCCGCTCGCCCATCCACGGCAACGGCGTGTATGCCGCCATCGACATTCCGGCACGCACCGTGCTGATCCAGTACAAGGGCCGCTTGCTGACCCATGCCGAAGCCGACCGCCTGTATGGCGATGGTGCCGATACCGGCCACACCTTCCTGTTCACCCTCAACGACGACTACATCGTCGATGCCAACGTCGGCGGCAACAGCGCGCGCTGGATCAACCATTCGTGTGCCCCCAACTGCCGCGCCTGGATCGAGGAGGTCGATGGTGCGCGCCACGACAAGGTGCTGATCGAATCGAGGCGCGCGATCAAGGCCGGCGAGGAACTCACCTACGACTACGGCATCGTGCTGGACGTGCCGCACACCGCGAAGATGAAGAAGTTGTGGGTGTGCCGCTGCGGCGCGAAACGTTGCACCGGCACGATCCTCAAGCCCAAGCCTTGATGGCGGTCCGGAATGCGCCGCCCTAGCGTTCCCCGGCCAGGGAATATTGGCGATACGCGCCATAGCCCAGGCCGCATGCCCCGGTCAGCAGGGCGGGTATCAGCAACGCATGTTGCTGCATGTGCGCGAAGGACAATGCTCCGAAGGCACTGCCGAGCATGAAGGTGGAAGCCACCACCACGCACACCCGCAAGCGCAGCATGTCCACGGGCAGGCCGCGCAACAGGTGCCCGAGGTAAATGCCGAGGTCGGTGAAGATGCCGGTGACGTGGGTCGTCCGGATCAGCGCGCCGCTGTAGGCGCTGACCATGCCGTTCTGCAACCCCATCGCGGTCGAAGCCAGGTAAAGCCCCGTCGAATTCGATGCGTCGAGCATGGGAATGGCGACGAACAGCAGCAGTGACTCCAGCATCAGTGCCACGCCGTAGCGCCGCCCCAGTTTCAGGGTGCTCTGCTGGACGATCATGCCGCTCAGCATGGTGCCCAGCACGAACGCCGCGATCGCGAATGCCCAATGCAAGGCTTCGCCGCCGTTGGCCTGGCCCAGCGCGATGCCGAACAGGCTGGCGTTGCCGGTCATGTTGCTGATCGACTCGTGCCGGAATCCCAGGTAGCCGACCGCGTTGACGAGGCCGGCGATGAAGGCCAGCACGCCGGTGCCGAACCACGCCCAGCGCGGCAGTTGGCGGAGCCATGGCATGGGTTTCGTTCCTCGGGGATTCGGTGAGTGGCGGCAGAGTCTAGCAACCGCCGCACTGGCCGCCCTCGCGGCGAGTGGGCCTCCGTGCAAAAAAACGCCCGGCTTGCGCCGGGCGTTTCGATGACACGGGAACGTGTTGCGATCAGCCCTTGAGGCAGGTGCTCATGAAGCTCTTGCGGTCGGCGCCCTTGAGGCTCTTGGCCTTGGCGTCGGCGTTGCAGCTCTTCATCTTTTCCTGCTGGGTGGTCTTGGCAGCCGGCGCGGCGGCGGTGGTCTTGCCGTGCAGGCAGTCGCTCATGAACTTCTTGTGGGCATCGCCCTTCATGCCCTTGGACTCATGGCTGCAGGTCGCCATTTTCTGCTGCTGGGCGGTCATCGCCTTGGGCGCGGCCGAGGTCTTCGGCGCCGCGGCGAAAGCCGGGGCGGCAGCCATTGCGCCGAGGGTCAGGCCCAGTGCCAACATCGAGGTACGGATCCGCATGACTTCTCTCCTGGTAGAAGTAGGTGCCGGCAGTCGCCGACGTCGCGCACTATACGCCCGCGTTTGCGGATCGGGCTAAACGAACGCCTGCCGACACCCGAGCCGCGCGAGGCGATTCAGGTTACGGCAGGCGTGGTGTTAGAGGATCGTTAGCGAGCCCGCCGCGATCACGGTTTGGCAGGCTCGCGCTTGCTTTTGTTGAAAGTCCTGCACATGGGTGAGCTGGAGCTTTCGTGACATGCCGGTGGCATGTCACGCCGGCGAGCGGGCAGTCCATGGAAGGACTGCCCCGGACTTGGGCGACGGAGCCGGATGCGCAGTCACCCAAGTGCTGGGCGGTGCCAGAGATGGCAACTATGCCGCGGCGCGATTGGCTTCCACCTGCTGGCGCGGGCCCTTCTTCAGCGCCTCGCGGACGTGCGCGACCAGCAGATCGACTTCGGCCTCGTTGATCGCGAAGTGCGGGGTGAAGCGCAAGGAGTTGGCGCCGCCGTGGATCACGTTGATGCCGCGTTCGCGCATGTATTCCTCGGTGGAGCCTGCGCCGAAGCACTTGAACTGCGGCGCCAGTTCGCACGAAAGCAGCAGGCCGGTGCCCTGCACCTTGGTGATGAGCCCGCCGAGTTCGTCCTTGAGCGCAGAGAGTTTCTTCACCAGTTCCGCCCCGCGCTCGCGGATGTTGGCGCGCAGCGCAGGCGTGATTTCAGCCAGCACCGTGCAGGCGATGTCGAGCGCACGCGGGTTGCCGGTCATGGTGTTGCCGTAGATGCCTTTCTTGTACAAACCGGCGGCGCGTTCGTTCACGGCCAGCACCGACAGCGGGAACTGGCCGCCGTTGAGCGCCTTGGAATAGGTTTCCATGTCGGGCGCCGGCAACTTCTCGAAGCCGGGGTAATCGACGACCGACAGCACGCCGTGCGCGCGCAGGCCGGCCTGGATCGAATCGACCAGCAGCAGCGAGCCGTGCGCCTGGGTCAGTTCGCGCGCGGCGGCGTAGAACTCCGGGGTCACGGCGCGGCCGGGATCGCCTTCGCCCATCACGGGTTCGAGGAACATCGCCTCGAAGAACCAGCCGTTCTGTTCGGCTTCGTCGAACGCGTGGCGTAGCGCGGCCACGTCGTAAGGCGGGATCACGACCACCGAATGTTCGTCGCGGAAGCTCGCGAGGTTGTTGACGTAAGCCTTGCGCGAAGAATCCGAATACAGCGCCGGGCGCTCGGTGCGGCCGTGGAACGCGCCCTTGACGACCAGGCGCTTGATCGTGCGGCCTGCGTACTTCGCGCCCGCGTCGGTCATCAGCTTGGCGTTGACGTCGGCGATGCGCGCGGCCAGCGTCACCGATTCCGAACCGGAATTGAGGCACATGAACTTCGCGAACGGATGCTTGCCCGCGCGCTGGCCGATTTCCTTGCGCAGCGCATCGGTGAAGGCGTGCTGTGCCAGCGACGGCGTCATCACGTTGGCCATGACCTGCGGTTTCGCCAGGGCCTTCATTACCGCCGGCGGGTTGTGGCCGAAACCGAGCATGCCGTAGCCGCCGCAGTCGTACAGCACCGCGCCCTTGAGCGTGACGATCCAGGCGCCGCGCGCCGCCAGCGGCACGAACGGGCACACCGCGTCGTCGGGATAGAAATTGACGAACCCGGATTGCAGCGCGTGCAACTGCGCGTCCTCGTCCAGGCCGAGCACCTCCGGGTGGGCTGCCTTCAACTGCGTGAGAGAGGCGTGTGCATCGGCGATCGCGCCGGCGAGATCGGCATCCTGCGCCGCGAAGCGCTCGACGGTGGCGTCGTCCAGACCCTGTGTGCGGACCTGGCCGCCTTGGTTGCGCAGTTCGCGCAGCATGTCGATCGGTTTCATGGGGGACCTCCAAGGGTACGGCAATGCTTGGGTTTGCATAACCGTAAGTTATTCAAGAGAAAAGGATTTGGACGCCAATTCTAGCAGTCGGGGCATTCTTGCGTAACCCCCGCGCCGACCGCATGACGCCTGTCAGGCGCGATGCTTGACGCCGGCGCATGGCCGGTCCGGCACGCGGCGTGCAGAATGTGCCCATCGCAGGGCCGCGGGAGCGGGCCATGTCGGCACTGATCGTGCACTCGCGGTTTCATCTGGTCGTGTTCTACGTCGCGCTCTTCGTGTGTTTCGCGCCGGAATGGCTGGGCACGTTTTTCCAGCGCGTGGAGCCGGGCGCGGTGAAGCGCGACCGCGGTTCGCACGCGTGGCTGTTCATCGCGATGGGCGCGGGCGTATTCGCGGCGTTCTTCCTGGTCAACGCCGATTTTCCGGGCACGACATTGACGTGGAACCAGCCTTTGCAATTCTGGATCGGCGTCGCGGTGATGCTGGCCGGGCTGGCATTCCGCTGGTACGCGATCCACGTGCTCGGGAAGTTCTTCACCCGCACGGTGGCGACGCGCGCCGGGCAGCACGTGGTGCAAGACGGGCCGTACCGCTGGATTCGGCATCCATCCTATTCGGGCGCATTGTTGATGTTCCTGGGGATGGGTATCGCGATGACCAACTGGGCGGCGTTGCTGGCGATCATGCTCGGCGCGGGCATCGGCTATGCGTGGCGGGTGCACGTCGAGGAGCAGGTTCTGTGCGCCGACCTCGGCCAGCCGTACCGGGATTACATGCTCCGCACCCGGCGGTTCGTGCCGTTTGTGTGGTAACCGTGGAAGGCGCATGCTAGGCGCATGATCAGGCCAGAGATCGATACCCTGTTCACCAAAATCGCCCCGGACTCGATGATGGCGAACGGGCGATTCCGCGGCGGACCGCGCGCGATGCGCTTCATGCCGCTGGTTTCGCTGGTATGGATGGGCTGGATTTTCGGTCCGGCCATCTTCAACGTCGGCGCGCCGTTCCAGTATTGGCTGTGGCCGACGCTGGCAAGCATCCCGGTGTTCCTGTTCCTGTATTGGCGTGGTTACACCTGTTCGCGACGCAACAACCTCTGGTACGCCATCGCGATTGCCGCGTTGGGCATGGCGGTCACGCCGTTCAACCCGTTTGCCGAAACCTATCTGATCTACGCCTGCGCGGTGGCGGCATTCTGCAATTCGCTGCGTTTCTCGATCGGGCTGATGCTCGGGATGCTTGCGCTGTATTCGCTGGAGTGGCTGTGGATAGGATTCCCGTGGCCGTACCTCGCGAACGCCGTGCTGATCGGATTGATCGTCGGCATCATGGGCATGTACCAGAACGTCGTCCAGTTGCGCCAAGCCGAATTGCGCCTGTCGCACGACGAGGTGCGACGCCTGGCCGCCAGTGCCGAGCGCGAACGCATCGGCCGCGACCTGCACGACCTGCTCGGGCACACCCTGTCGATGGTGACGCTGAAATCGGAACTGGCCGGACGACTGATCGAACGCGACCCACGCGCGGCCCGCCGCGAAATCGCCGACGTCGAACGGGTCGCGCGCAACGCGCTGTCGCAGGTGCGCAGCGCGGTCAGCGGCATCCGCGCGGCAGCGCTGGTGTCGGAACTGGCCTCGGCGCGGTTGCTGCTGGAAACCGCCGGCGTGCAGATGGAATACTGGAGCGACTCGCAGGCGTTGCCGGCGAACATCGAGACGTGCCTGGCGCTGGTATTGCGCGAAGCCGTCACCAACATCCAGCGCCACGCGCGCGCCAACAGGGTCGAAGTCACGGTGATCGCAGGTACGGAACGGGTGGTGATGCGCATCCGCGACGACGGCCGCGGCGGCGTCAACGAACGCGGCAACGGATTGACCGGCATGCGCGAACGCATCGCCGCGCACGGTGGCGAACTGTGGATCGAATCGCCACGTGGAAAAGGTACCGGCATCGAGGCCAGGCTGCCGCTGCCGCCGGTCGAACGCGGCACGCAGAAGGTCGTGCCGATCGCCGCCGCGCCGCTGGCGCAGCACGCGGCAGGTCGCGCATGATCCGGGTGTTGCTGGCCGAGGACCAGGCGATGGTGCGCGGGGCGCTGGCCGCGTTGTTGGCGCTGGAGCCCGACATCGAGGTGCTGGGTTCGGTGGCGGATGGCGAAACGGCGTGGCGCGAGGTCGGGCGCCTGAAACCCGACATCCTGATTTCCGACATCGAGATGCCGGGACTCACTGGGCTGGAACTGGCGCAGCGCATCCAACGACACGAGCTGCCGATGAAAGTGGTGATCGTGACCACGTTCGCGCGTTCGGGCTATCTTCGCCGCGCACTCGACGCGGGCGTGTCGGGTTACCTGCTGAAGGATGCGCCGGCGGAGAAGCTGGCCGATTCGCTGCGCATGGTGCATCGCGGCGGCCGCGCGATCGACCCGGAACTGGCGCTGGAGGCGTGGACCGAAGCCGATCCGCTGAACGACCGCGAACGCCAGGTGTTGCGCCTCGCCGGCGAGGGCAAGAGTGCGGGCGAGATTGCGCAGCAATTCAATCTTTCGCACGGCACCGTGCGCAACTATCTCTCCGAAGCGATCGGCAAGCTCGGCGTGGCCAACCGCATCGAGGCGTATCGGTTGGCGCGGCAGAAGGGTTGGCTGTGAAAACCTGCTGCGCTCGGTATCGCGTTGGTGCGCGCCGGCTCGAAATCCTCATGTACTCGTCTGTACACTCCGGTTTCTCGCCGACGCGCGCCTAGCGCTACCTTCGCTCGCGACGGTTTTCCCCCTGTGTGACGATTCGCTGCCGCGCGCTGCCACCATGCAGTGCATCGCATGGCGCTCGCGGGATGCGCAAGAATATCGAGCTAGCGACAAGGGTCCTGGTCTTGAAGAAATCCGATTTCCACTACGACCTGCCGGTCGAACTGATCGCGCAGCAGCCGTTGCCCGAGCGCAGCGCCAGCCGCCTGCTGGTGGCGGATGCCACGCGCCAGTCGCTGGCCGATCATGCTTTCCATGACTTGCCGGGCATGCTGCGCGCGGGCGACCTGCTGGTGTTCAACGATACGCGCGTGTTGCCGGCGCGCCTGTTCGGACGCAAAGCCAGCGGCGGCGCGGTCGAGATCCTGCTGGAGCGCGTCACCGGCACGCACACCGCCACGGCGATGCTGGGCGTCAGCAAGAAGCCGCGCGAGGGCAGCCTGATCGAACTCGACGACGGCACGCCGGTACGCGTGCTCGGCCGCGACGGACAGTTCTTCGAACTCAGGTTCGAATGCGTCGAGCCGCTGGAAAAACTGTTGTTGCGCATCGGCCACATGCCGTTGCCGCCGTACATCGCGCGCCCGGACAACGCGCGCGACAACGAGCGCTACCAGACCGTGTACGCGCGCCGGCCGGGCGCGGTCGCGGCACCGACCGCCGGCCTGCATTTCGACGCGCCGTTGCTGGACGCGCTGCACGCGCGCGGGGTCGACTTCGGCTACATCACGCTGCACGTGGGCGCGGGAACGTTCCAGCCGGTGCGCACAGATAGAATCGAAGACCACCGGATGCACCGGGAATGGCTGAACGTGGGCGCCGAACTGGTCGAGAAGATCCATCGCACCCGGGCGCGTGGCGGGCGCGTGATCGCGGTCGGCACCACCGTGGTGCGTGCGCTGGAAGCCGCGCGCGGCGAGCGTGGCGGGGTGGAGCCGTTCGCCGGCGAGACGCAAATCTTCATCTTCCCCGGCTACCGGATCACCAGCATCGACGGGCTGGTCACCAATTTCCACCTGCCGGAATCGACCCTGCTGATGCTGGTGTCGGCCTTCGCGGGCCGCGAGTTCGTGCTCTCGGCGTATCGCCATGCCGTCGAGCAACGCTATCGCTTCTACTCGTATGGCGATGCGATGCTGGTGTGGCCGTCGCAGCAAGCTTGACCCCCGTCCAACACCTCGGCTTGCCACATAAAGGAGTCCGAACTTGTCCGGCAACGATGACCTGAAAACCAGACCCAACGAATACCTCGTGCTTTCCCGCGGCCAGTGGGATGCATCCTCTTCGAAAGAGGAGATCCAGGGCGCCATCGACGCGTTCTACACCTGGCACGATCGCATGGTCGCGGACGGCAAAATGAAAACCGGCAGCCGCTTGATGAGGGACGGCAAGTTCGTTTCCGGGCGCGCGGTGACGGATGGTCCTTATTCCGAGGCCAAGGAAATCGTCGGCGGCTACTGGTTCGTGCTGGCCGACAGCCTCGATGAAGCCGCCCGCTTGCTGGCGGGAAGCCCCTGCCTCGCCCATGGCCTGTTCTATGAAGTCCGCGAACTCGACCCGCAGCGCAGCAGCGCGTACATGGTCACGGCCGAGACGCCGGATGGCGCTTGAGGTCCGATCCGGCGAAGGCTGCCGTGGCAGGGAAAGGGGTGCATTCTTGAAACGGCCAGACGATGCAATTCGATTTGCTCGCCACTGACGGTGCCGCCCGCCGTGGCCGCATCACGCTGCCGCGTGGCGCGGTCGACACGCCCGCGTTCATGCCGGTCGGCACGTATGGTTCCGTGAAGGCGATGACGCCGCGCGACCTTGTCGATGTCGGCGCGCAGATCATCCTCGGCAACACGTTTCATTTGTGGCTGCGCCCCGGTCTCGACGTGGTCCGCGAGTTCGGCGGCCTGCACCGCTTCATCGGCTGGCACGGACCGATTCTCACCGACTCGGGCGGCTTCCAGGTGTTCTCGCTGGCCGAGCGTCGCAAGCTCACCGAGGAAGGCGTGACGTTCGCTTCGCCGGTCGACGGTTCGCGGGTGTTCCTGTCGCCCGAGGAATCCATGCGCATCCAGACGGTGCTCGATTCCGACATCGTGATGGCGTTCGACGAATGCACGCCGTACACGATCGACGGCAGGCCGGTGGATGTGCATGTCGTGCGCGAGTCGATGGAGTTGTCGTTGCGCTGGGCCGCGCGCTCGCGGCGGGCCTTCGACGAACTCGGCAATCGCAATGCGTTGTTCGGGATCGTGCAGGGCGGCGTGCACGACGACTTGCGTGCCCGCTCGATGGATGGCCTCCTGGAAATCGGATTCGACGGCTACGCGCTGGGCGGCCTGGCGGTGGGCGAGCCGGAAGCCGAACGCAACGCGACGCTGGAATCGGCCTGCCCACGCTTGCCCGAGGACAAACCGCGTTACCTGATGGGCGTCGGCCGCCCCGAGGACATCGTCGAAGCCGTGCGCCGCGGCATCGACATGTTCGATTGCGTGATGCCGACCCGCCATGCGCGCAACGGGTTCCTGTTCACGCGCGAAGGCACGCTGCGCATCCGCAACGCGAAGTACGCGAGCGACACGCGGCCGATCGAAGAAGGCTGCGGGTGTTACGCCTGCGCCAACGGGTTCTCGCGCGCCTACCTTCGCCATCTCGACCGCTGCGGCGAGATGCTGGGCGCGCAGCTCGCGACCCTCCACAACCTGCACCATTACCTCACGCTGATGCACGGGTTGCGCGAGGCGATCGAGTCCCGCTCGCTGGATCGCTACGTCGCGGAGTTCCACGCGCGGCGCGGTATACAAGCTTCGTAGCCCGGATGTAGGCGCGCAGCGCCGCAATCCGGGTTGTCTGCCACACGAGCCCGGATTCCACTACGTTCCATCCGGGCTACGTTGTGGCGAGGTGGAACGGGGGTCAGGACACTTCGATGATGCGATCGAGTCCGTGTGCGCAGAATCGCCGCAACGCCTTCGCTGAGGCCGAATCGTTTTGATGGCGCTGCATCCAAGCGGCGTGCCGCGCCAGCAGGGCGGCAGCGATGCTGCGCGCGCAAGTCGTACCCAGACGCAACGCGCCGGCCTGCAATGTGTCGCCATCGCGCGCGTGATCGCGCAGCCATGTGTCCGCGTGCCGGATCGCGCCGTGGACAGCCTCGGCGTCCGGGCCTGCGGCAACGCCGTCGGCGGTTTCCAGCCAACTGTCGACCGCTTCCACCAGGGGTTCCATGCCGGTTTTCTCCAGCGCCCGCAGGAAATCCAGCGCCTGCACGTTGCTCGCGCCTTCCCAGATCGGGAACACCTGCGCATCGCGCAGCAGCAGGGGAATGCCGCTGTCCTCGAGATAGCCGATCCCTCCAATCGCCTCGACGGTTTCCGAAGCGATGCGCACCCCCGAGTTTGCAGATCCACAGCTTGGCCAACGGGGTCAGCAGCCGCTGCAGGGCGGCGTCGCGTTCGTCGCCCGCGCCGGATTCCACGCGTCCCAGCAACAGCGCGACCTCCATCGCCAGGTGGAACGCGGCTTCGAACCCGGCTTCCCAACCTGCCAGCGAATCGGCGAACAGCGGCTGTTCGATGAGGGGTTTTCCGAACGCGCTGCGTCGCCGCGCATAGTCACGTGCCAGCGCGAGGCAACGCGCCATGGTCGAGAGCGAACCGAACGCATTCCACAGGCGCGTGACCTGCAACACCGGCGCGATCGCGCGCACGCCGTGCGCGGTGTCGCCGACCAGCTCCGCGCGGGTGTCGCGCAGATGGATTTCCGCGGTCGGCAGTTCGCGCGTGCCGAGCTTGTCCTTCAGGCGATCGATGGCGATGCCGTTCCACGAACCGTCGCCGTTGCACGTCTCCACGCCGAACAGCGCGAGGCCGTCCGCGCCTGCGGGATTGCCTTCCGGACGCGCCAGCGCCAGCGCGAACTCGGCGTTGATGGCGGAGGTGAACCATTTGCGCCCGTTCAAACGCCAGGTGCCATCGGCCTCGCGACGCGCCGTGGTTTCGCTCATCCCGACATCCGAGCCGCCGGCGGTTTCGGTCATCCACTGGCCGCTGATCCAGAACGTGGCGGGGTCGCGGCTGAGGAGATGCGGAAGCACGCGTTCGCGCAGCCCGGCATTCGATGCATCGCGCAGCGCGGTCGCCACGCCGTCGGTCATCGCCAGCGGACAGGAATAGAACGCGCTGGCGGCGTGGTACAGATATACCTTGGCGAATTGCCGCACGCGTGCGAACTCGCCCAGCGCACGATCATGCCCGTCCGCGACCAGGCCGCGTGTCGCCGCGATCGACGGACCCTCGCGCCATGTCTCGGTCAATTCGATGCGATCGACGCGATGGCCCCAGACATCCCATTGCGTGAGGGCCGGTTCGGCGGGCGTCGTGGTGGCTTGTCGCGTGTACGCGTGCTGCGCGTAGTCGGCGAGTGCCATGAAATCCGGTTCCGCCGCCCGCCGCTGCGCTTCCGGCAGCACCCGTGCCAGCCACGACTGCAGCACCCGGTCGTCGCGGTACGGATCGGCGAGTTGCGGGGCGGACTGCACGAAGCTCATGCGGGCAGCTTACCGCGGCGCCTCGGCTTGCGTGCACACGCCAGGATCACGACCACGGCCAGCAGAAGTTCGATCCATGCCAGCACGCGCTCGCGCGGTGCGGCCCAGGCCTCGGCCACGCCATGGCAGAAATAGAACAACGCGACCATTCCGGCCAGCAGCAGCGCGCGCGACGGCGTGCGCCAATACAGCAATGGAAGCGCCAGCGGCAGCAACGCGATCGCCAGCGCAACCGCGATCGGCATGCGCGCCGGCGGGATCAGCCAGGCGTGCCAGACGATTTGCAGCAGGGCGAGCAAACCCCACGCCGCGAAGCCGATGCGTTGCGCGAGTTTCACGTTCACGGGTGCGCCGCCAATCGTTTCGCGACATCGGCGACGCGCCGGCCCAGCGCGCGCGCCAGCGTGCGTTCGTCGTCGCTGATCGGCCGGTCGTGGTCGACGCCGCTGACGTGGCTGGCACCGTAGGGCGTGCCGCCGGTGGTGGTGGCGTTGAGCGCGGGTTCGGTGAACGGGATGCCGACCACCAGCATGCCGTGGTGCAGCAACGGCAGCAGCATCGACAAAAGCGTGGATTCCTGGCCGCCGTGCATGGTCGAGGTGGACGTGAATACCGCGCACGGTTTGCCGACCAGCGCGCCCGAGGCCCATTCGGCCGGTGTGGAATCGAGGAAATGCTTCAGCGGCGCCGCCATGTTGCCGAAGCGGGTGGGGCTGCCCACGATCAGTCCCGCGCATTCGTGCAGGTCCTTGAGTTCCGCGTAAGGCGCGCCGTCGTCAGGTACCGGCGGCTGCGCGGTTTGCGTGACCGCCGCGACCGGCGGCACCTGGCGCAGCCGCGCGCGCACGCCTTCGATTTCCTCGACGCCGCGCGCAATGAGGCGCGCGAGTTGCGCGACGTTGCCGTGGCGGCTGTAGTACACGATCAGGATTTCCATGGGTAGCGGTGTGGCCTGTCTGTCCTCGGGTGGGCGCGGCGCCGGTTGGCTTGACGTCCCCCGACGCGGACGCGACGCGGCGGTTCATTGGATTCGCGGCGGGTCATCCATGACTTGTGTTACCGGCGCGTTTCCCGACACGCTGGTAGCCTGTCCGCATGAGCCGGACGCCATCCCACCGCCCGATGTTGCAACGCGACAGGTTGAAGGCGTTCGCGCGGTTCCTCTGGGTTCGTTTTCGCGACGACAAGTGTTTCGAGACCGCCGGCGCGCTGTCGTACACCACCCTGTTCGCGGTGGTGCCGTTGCTGACCGCGATGGTCGCCATCCTGGCCGTGTTTCCGGTTTTCGCGGGCTTGCGGGAACACGTTTCCGATTTCATCTTCCGCAACTTCGTCCCGGCGTCGGGTGAAACGGTGCAAGGATACCTGTTCCAGTTCGCCGACAACGCCAGCAAGCTGACGCTGGCCGGCATCGTGTTCCTGCTGGCGAGCGCGCTGATGATGCTGGCCAGCATCGAGGACCGTTTCAACCGCATCTGGCGCGTGCCGTCGCCGCGCAAGGGCAGCTCGCGCTTCCTGTTGTACTGGGCGGCGCTGACGCTGGGTCCATTGCTGCTGGTGGCGGCGGTCGCCGCCAGTTCCTGGGTGTTCGCGCAACCGGTGCTGCGCGGCGCGGGCGACGCCGGCGTGCTGGGCCTGCGGCTGGTGGCGCTGCTGCCGTTCGCGATCACCTGGACAGGTTTGACCGTGCTTTACCAGCTGGTGCCCAATCGCCGGGTGCGCTGGCGCGATGCCGCGGCGGGCGCGTTGGCGGGCGCGCTGTTGTTCGAGGCGGCGCGCATCGGTTTCGCGGCGTACGTGCAGGGCATCGCGAACTACCGGGCGGTGTATGGCGCGTTGGCCGCGATACCGATTTTCCTGATCTGGATCTACCTGTCGTGGGTGATCGTCCTGCTCGGCGCGACCCTGACCGCGGCGATCGACGCGTTCGAGTACCGCGATCCGGACGAACTGCTGCCGCGCGGTTGCGAGTTCGTCGGACTGCTGCGGGTGCTGCAGCATTTCGCGGCCGCGCAGCGCGCGGGACAGGGCTTGCACGAATCGGAACTGTCGCGGCGCGAAACGTTCCTGACGGCCGACCTGTTGCAACGCTACCTCGGCGACTTGCAGCGCGCGGACATGCTCAAGCGCACCGATGGCGGCAAGTGGGTGCTGGCGCGCGACCTCGACAACGCGTCGCTGGACGATGTCTTCCGCGCCGGCGATTACAGGCTGCCATCCGACGCATTGTCGCTGCAACGCGCCAGCGCCGACTTGCTGCCGGAAGCGCGGGTGGCGCTGCAGCGTGCCGAAGCGGCGTTGCGCGGCAACCTCGCGGTATCGTTGCGCAGCGTGTTCGCGCAGGCGTTGCACGACGAAACATCGAAAACCGAAGGAAAACCATCATGAAAAGCTGCCTGATCCGGCGCGGTGCATTGACGCTGTTCCTCGCCGTGGCGTGCCTGCCGATGTCCGGCCGTGCGCAAGCGCCTGCGGCGCGACCGCAACTTGCCATCAAGACGCTGGACGGCAAGACTTTCGATCTCGCCGCCGAGCGCGGCAAGTGGGTGATCGTGAATTTCTGGGCGACCTGGTGCGCGCCGTGCATCGCGGAAATGCCGGCGATTTCGAAATTCGTCGCCGCGCACAAGAACGTCGCGGCGATCGGCCTTGCCTGGGATCGCAGCCCGCCCGCGGAGATCATCGCGTTCGCGAAGAAGCATCCGGTCGATTACCCGTTGGCGCTGGTGGACATGGACCATCCGCCTGCCGCGTTGGAGGCGCCGCAGGTGTTGCCGACCACGTACCTGGTCGCCCCGGACGGACATGTCGCCAGGCGCATCATCGCCCCGGTCGACGAGAAATTGCTGGCGCAGGCGATCGCTGTACCGCCGGCGGCTTCGAAGAAATAGCCGTGGCCTGCGCGCGCTTTTTCGTGACCGGCCAGGTGCAGGGCGTGTTCTTCCGCGCCGCCACGCGCGAGTGCGCCTTGCGGCTGGCCCTGTCCGGCTACGCGCGGAACCTTGCCGACGGCAGGGTGGAAGTGGTGGCATCCGGCGACGCCGGATCGTTGGCGGAGTTGGATGCGTGGCTGCACCACGGTCCGCCCGCGGCGCGCGTGGAATCGGTGCGGCGCGAGGCGTTGCCGGAGCAAACCCTGCGCGGGTTCGTCGTCGCCTGAGTCGCGCGGACGCCAGGCCGGCGGGAATCCCGGGGATTGCGGCGCGCAGCCGCGTTGACCGCCGAGCCGTTGGCCTTGCGGCATTTCCTGCAGGGGCAAACCGTGATCGATCCGGGGTCGCCGTGGATCGCGTGGCGCACCGCGCCGAACGGACAACTGCCTGCATGCAGGCAGGCTATCCGTCGGAAAGTGTGATGATGCGGAAACGCTCGATCAGCGCTCGCTCAATCGGGGAATGAGTCCAACCAGATTGCACGGCCGCGTGCGCGCGTCGAGTTGCGCGCGCAGCAGTTTTTCCCACGCGGTTTTGCACGCCGAGGTCGAGCCCGGCAGCGCGAACACGAAGGTCTGGTTGGACAAGCCCGCGAACGCGCGCGATTGCAGCGACGAGGTGCCGATTTCCTCGAAGCTCAGCGCGCGGAACAACTCGCCGAACCCCGGCATCTCCTTGTCCAGCAGCGGCAGCACCGCTTCCGGCGTCGAATCGCGGCCGGTGAAGCCGGTACCGCCGGTGATCAACACCCCGTGTACCGCGGGCTCGGCGATCCATGCGGCGACCTGCGCGCGGATCGCATAGCGGTCATCACGCAGCAACTTGCGTTCGTGCAGCCGGTGCCCGGCTTCCGTCAATGCATCGACGAGGAACTGTCCGGAGGTGTCGTTCTCCGGCGTGCGCGTGTCCGACACCGTCAGCACGGCGAGACTCAGCGGCACGAATTGGTTTTGGGCGGTCATGGCGGGATCCCGCAGCGAGTGCAGAAGGCATTTTCGCATGCCGCGGCGAGTGGATAAGGCGCGACGCTGCGTCGCGTGCAACCGACGAGCCGCTCAATCCGCGCGCATCAAGATGAACGAATCGGAGTAGGGCACCGCGCCGTCCGCGGTCGTCCGGATGCCGGTGATCCGCGCGCGTGCCGCGACGGGTTCGCCGAGGCCGGGCAGTTCGCGGGGCTGGTGGCGGTCCGGCGAACACAGCCACAGTCGGGGGCGGTGGGGCTTGCCGGGCGCCGCGACGCGTGCCTCGATGCAGGTTTCGGAACGTGCGATGACGTCGCCGTGGATGGTGACGACCGTGCCCGGCGCCAACGACGCAGTGCCGTCGACGACGCGTCCACTGAAACCGATCGTGCCGCTCGGCGTGGCCGCGCTCGGACCCACCAGCGCGGTCGCGGCGAGCGCGGGCAGGATGGTGAAGGCGAGTGGCAGGGCGCGACGCATGCAGTACCTCGATCGGCGTACTGTGCATATCGACCCAGTGCCGATGCGCTTGAGAGCTGGAACACGTACTTTCCGCCCGCGCGGCCGGTGTTGCCCAGCACCGCACGTCCGCAGCGTGACCGGCGTCACGTTGTGGAGCGTGATGCCTGCGGATGCGGGCACCAGCGGCAATGCCGGATGTCGCCCGGCATACGCTTAGAGCAGTTTCGGCTTATTCGTTTGCATCGGCGACCCAAGTCTTCGATTCCGTCATTCCGGCTGAGGCCGGAATCCAGTGTCCTTGCCTTCCATGGCGCTGGATCCCGGCCAATCCATGGCCGGGATGACGGCATCGTTTTGCTTCAAACAGGTGTGATCCGCCCTGCGAACGTGGTGACCTGTCGTCACGCAAACCAAAACTGCTCTAGAAGACGCCGAGTGCGCGTACCGGTTCGGTCGGCGTGATGTGTTTCGGCGGTTGGCCGCGGCGGTGGCGCTGGTCCATCTCGCGCAGCAGCGCGGCGAAGTCGTGGGCGTAGACTTCCATGTCGAACAGGCCCGAGGTGTCGCGTTGTGCTTCCAGGTGCGTGCGCAGTCGAGCCAATGCGTCGCGATCGTTGCCGAGGCGCACCGCGGTGGCGACGAAGGCGTCGTCGTCGCGCACGATCAGTTCCGGCATGCCGAGGTAGTGGTTGAGGCTGCCGGCGACGCGCGAGGCGAAGGTTTCGCCGGGACGCGTCAGCACCGGGCAGCCGGCCCAGATCGCGTCGGACGCGGTGGTGTGCGCGTTGTAGGGATTGGTGTCGAGGAACAGGTCGGCCAGCCGGTAGCGCGCGAGATGTTGCAGGTGCGGCAGCGAGGGCGAGAACACCAGCCACTTCGGATCGATGCCGTGCGCGCGGGCGGCAGCGCGCAGGCGCGCATCGGCGTCGCGGCCCGCGCCCAGCAGCCACAGCACGCTGCCGGGCGTTTCGCGCAGCACCGCGCACATGCGCGCGAAGCTCGCCGCGTTGAGCTTCCATGCATTGTTGAAGCTCGCGAACACCACGGCGTCGCCGGGCAGCCCGAACGAAGCACGCGGCGGCGCGTCGAACAACAGGCGGGAGGTGTCGGAAGGCTGGTAGCAGCGTGGCATCCACGCGACCGCTTCGGAATAGAACCGGCGCGACGATTCCGGAATGATGAAGCGGTCGGCGATGATGTAATCCATGTACGGCGCGCCGGAGCTGCCGGGATACGCCAACCAGTTGGCTTGCACCGGCGCGGGCCTGAGCGCGAACACGCCGGGCACGGAGCCCGCGCACCAGCCGTCCACGTCGACGAGGATGTCGATGCGGGTCTGGTGGATGCGTTGCGCCAGGTCGGGCACGGTCAGCGCATCGGCTTCGTGGAACCCGTGTGCGGCGGCGCGCAGGCGTTGCCGGATCGGGCTGCCCGGATCGGGCGTGGTGGCGAAGAGGTGCAGTTCGAGGTCGTCGAGCTTGCCGAGTTCCTCGAAGAACGCCGCGGTCAGCAACGCGGTGGCATGCGGGACGCCCGCGCGCGCGCCGAACCCGGCCGACACGAAGCCGACCTTGAGCGGCGCGCCGTCCGCGCGCGGCGGATGCTGGAAGCGCAGCCGTTCCTGCAGCGGCTGCTGCATGCGCACCACCCGCGCCGCTTGCGCCTGCGCGCATACCAGTTGTTCGGCGGGGGTCGCGTCTTCGGCCAGGAACGCGAACGGGTCGATTTCGCCGTTGCTTTCGCCGCGCACCACGCGCGTGCGCAGGCGCGCCCCCAATGGCGCGGCGCCGGTCCAGTCGTACAACCGGCGCAACACGAACAGCAGCTGGCCCTCGGCGAGGTGCAGGTCCGGATCGAGCTGCAGCGCGCGACGGTAGAACGCCGCGGCCTCGGCGTAGCGGCACTGCTCGTCCGCCATCAGGCCGGCCTGGTAGGGAAACTCCGCGGCGCCGGGCGCCAGCCGCGCGCCCGCGAGGTAGGCCGCCTCGGCGCCCGCGAAGTCGCGCCGCGCATTCAGCACGTTGCCGAGCAGCAACCACGCCTGCGGATGCGGCTGGCGAGCCAGCATCGCGCGCAGCCGTTGCTCGGCGTCGTCGAGCATGCCCAGCGCGAGTTCCACCGCGGCAAGGTTGAGGGTGGCGCCGGGGTGTCCGGGCGCGATGTCCAGCGCGGCGAGGTATTCGTCGCGGGCGAGGGCATCCTCGCCGGTGCTGCGCAAGGCGTTGGCGAGATTGTTGCGCACGCCGGCATCGTCCGGGCGTTCGCGCACGACTTGCTGCAGCACCCCGATCGCCTCTTCCGGTTCGCCGCACGCCATCAGCGCGGCGGCGTGGTTGCAGCGCGCGAGGTATTCGCCGGGCGCGAGGCGCACGGCTTCCTGCAGCGCCGCGCGCGCGGCGTGCGCCTGGCCCAGCATCAGCAGCGCGATGCCGTGCATGCGCAGCGCTTCGGCGACGCCCGGGAAGGCCTTGCGCAGGTCGCGTGCGAGCGGTTCGGCGGCGGCCGCGTCGCCGTGTTCGAGGAGTCCCGCGATTTGTGCGAAGCGCGTCTGCAGGACCGCCGGGATGGGACTTGCCGGGGATGGCGGAGGCGCTGCCGGTGCGGGTGGAGCGGCGGCCGGCCCGACCTTGCCGAGGATGCGGGTGAGCCGCGCGTCGAGGTCGCCAGGTCCGGGCGCGTTCATGCCGCACCGCCCAGGGCCGCGAGCGCCTCGGCGTGCGATTCGCGCGCCAGCGCGCCGGTGAGTTCGGCGAGGTCGCCGTCGAGGATCTGCGGCAACTGGTGCAGGGTCAGGTTGATGCGATGGTCGGTGACGCGGCCCTGCGGGAAGTTGTAGGTGCGGATGCGCTGGCTGCGGTCGCCGCTGCCCACCTGCAGCTTGCGCGTGGCGGCCTGCCTCGCCGACTGCTCGGCGCGTTGCGAATCCAGCAGGCGCGCCCTCAGCAGCGACAACGCGCGTGCGCGATTCTTGTGCTGGCTGCGTTCATCCTGGCACTCCACAACGATGCCCGTGGGCAGGTGGGTGATGCGGATCGCCGAATCGGTCTTGTTGACGTGCTGGCCGCCCGCGCCGGAGGCGCGGAAGGTGTCGACCTTGAGGTCGGCGTCGCGCAGTTCGATGTCGGCGATTGCTTCCATCTCGGGCAGGATCGCGACGGTGGCGGCGGAAGTATGGATGCGCCCGGAGGCTTCGGTCACCGGCACGCGTTGCACGCGGTGGGTGCCCGATTCGAACTTCAGCGCGGCGTAGGCGCCCGTGCCTTCGATGCGCGCCACGGCTTCCTTGTAGCCGCCGTGCTCGCCGTCGTGCGCGGACATCAATTCGCTGCGCCAGCCGCGGCGCTCGGCGTAGCGCAGGTACATCCGCAGCAGGTCGCCCGCGAACAGCGCGGCTTCATCGCCGCCGGTGCCGGCGCGCACTTCAAGGAACAGGTTGGCGTCGTCCAGCGGGTCGCGCGGAAGCAGCAGCGTTTGCAGCCGGCCATCCAGTCCGGCGACGGTCGCCTCCAGTCGCGGGATTTCCTCGCGCGCGAGATCGGCAAGGTCGGGATCGGCCAGCATCGCGCGGGCGTGCTCGAGTTCGCCGGCGGCCTTGCGCGATGCGGAGAAGGCGTCGGCCAGGTCCTGGGTCTGCGCGTATTCGCGCGACAGTTCGCGGAAGCGCTTCGGGTCGGCCGCGGCGTCGGGTTGCGCGAGCAGCAGCCCGACCTCGTGATGGCGTTCCAGCAGTTGTTCGAGGCGGCGCTGCAGTTGCGGAGTCACGCGTCGTGCCTGTCCGCGTCGAACAGCCGCGTGGCCGCGTCGAGCAACGCCTGGTCGCCTTGTTCGGCGGCTTCACGTAGCCGCACGCTGGGCGTGTGCAGCAGCTTGCCGGTGAGGGTGTTGGCGAGGAAATCCAGCGCCTCGTGCGGATCACGTCCGTTGGCCAGCATCTCCTTCGCGCGCGCCAGCACCTCGTCGCGCCGGATCTCGGCGCTGGCGCGGTAGGCGCGCAGCGGACGATCGAATTCCACGGCGCGCCGCCATGCGAGGTAACGCTCGACCTGCAGGTCGATGATGGCTTCCGCCTCGCGCACCGACGCTTCGCGCGAACGCTGGCCGCTTTCGATGGCCTGGTGCAGGTCGTCGATGGTGTACAGGAACACGTCCGGCAGGTCGGCCGCGGCGGGGTCGATGTCGCGCGGCACCGCGAGGTCGATCAGCAGCATCGGGCGCCGGCGCCGCTGGCGCAGCGCCTCGTGCAGCATCGACGCGTCGAGGATGGGGTCGCGGCCGGCGGTGGCCGAGATCACGATGTCGGCCTCGGCGAGGTGCCTGGGCAGGTCGGCCAGCGCGATCGCGTAGCCGCCGACCGGATTCACCAGCGCCTGCGCGGTGTCGATGGTGCGGTTGGCGACGATCAGGCGCTTGACGCCGCGTTCGATCAGGTGCCGCACCGCGAGTTCGATGGTGTCGCCCGCGCCGATCAGCAGCACGCAGGACTCGTGCAGGTCCGCGAACGCCTGCTCGACCAGCCGCACCGCGGTGAAGGCGACCGACACCGGCCCGGTGCCGATCCGGGTTTCGGTGCGCACCCGCTTGGCGACCGCGAAGGCGTTCTGCAACAACCGGTCCAGCGGCGCGTGCAGGGTGTTGGCCGAACGCGCCGCACGCCAGGCATCCTTCACCTGGCCGAGGATCTGCGGCTCGCCCAGCACCATCGAATCCAGGCCGGTCGCGACCCGGAACACGTGCCGAACGGCGTCGCCGCCGGTGTGCCGATACAGGAACTCGTCCAGCCTTCCGGGGGTCATTTGATTGCGTGCGTGCAACCATGCCCCGGGCGCGTGCTCGGCGCCCGCGCGAACGCTGCAATACAGTTCGGTGCGGTTGCAGGTCGACAGGATCATCGCTTCGTCCACGCCTGGCTGCGACGCCAGGTCGGCCAGCGCGGGCGGCGTGGCGTCCGGGTCGATGGCCACGCGCTCGCGTAGTGCGATCGGTGCGGTGAGGTGATTGAGTCCGAGAGCGATCAGTGGCATGGGGACGAAGGCAATGACAGCAACGACAGGCTAAGCTGTCGCCATGCGACAAGACGATGAGGACCGGATTTCCGGTGCAGAGTGTGCGGACCCAACCCGACGAGTTCAAGACGTTCAGGAAACTGGACCCCGGCCCATCGCACCTCCGTGTGCCGGCCGGGATGAAGCGAATGAAACTGGATCCCGGCCCATCGCACGTCCATGTGCCAGCCGGGATGAAGTCATCCACACTTCATTTTAGCGCGTTTGCCGCGCTGCTCGCTGTGGTGGTGCTGGCGGCGGGATGTGCGCAATTGCCGGCGCGGAGCGGTTCGCGCCCCGCCCCGCAACAGCCGCTGGCGCGGCTCGACGTGCCGACCGGCAACGCCGACAGCAAGGCGTCGGCGTTGCTGATCGCGGCCGGCTTCGCGTTGCAGGACAACGACACCGCGAAGGCCGCGGCGGATTACGCCGAGGCCGCGCGGATCTCGCGTGATCCCGCCGTTGCCCAAGGTGCGCTGCAACTGGCACTGGCGATGCGCAACGCCGACCAGGCCGAAGCGCTGCTGTCGCGCTGGCAGGCGCTGGGCGCCGACGCGCATGAGCTCGCCGGCGCGCGCGGGCAACTCGCGCTGCTGCGCGGCGATCGCGCAGGAGCCGAGCAGCAGTTCGCCAGCCTGGTCGCCTCGGGCCGGACCGAGGACTGGAAGACCTTCGCCGCCGACCTGTTGTCCGCGCGCGACACCGCGCTGGCGGGGCGGGTCCTGGAGGCCGTCGCCGGCACCGACCGCCTGCCCGCGAACGAGGGCATCTGGGTCGCGCTGAGCCAGCTCGCCGAACACCTCGGCCGGCATGCCTTCGCGCGCAAGCTCGCGGAGGCGGCGGTGGCGCGCTTCGACGGTACCGACAGCATCCATTGGGCCGCCAGCCTCAGGTTGGCCGCGGGCGATCGCGCCGGCGCACAGGCGTTGTACGCCAAGGGCATGCAGGCACACCCCCGCAATATCGAATTGCGGCTTGGTTATGCTTCGTTGCTGGGCGACCAGGGCAAGTATGGCGAAGCACTGAGGGTGCTGGCGGAAGGTCCGCAGACTTCGGCGACCTGGGCGGCACGGGTGGCGTTCGCGGCGCGTGCCGGGGATGACGCCGCGCTACGCGAGCTGTATGCCCAGTTGCAGCGCGCGCCGGCGGCGCAGCGCGCGGACAACGTGTTCCTGCTGGGACAACTGGCCGAATTGCTGAAGCACGACCAGCAGGCGTTGGCGTGGTATGCCAAGGTCGATCCCGACAGCCGGCACGGTTTCGATGCGCAGGTCCGCAGCGCGGTGCTGCTGGACAAGACCGGGCAATCCGAACAGGCACACGCGCTTGCCGCGCAACTGCAGCAGGACTACGTCGACGACCCCGACAGCCTGCGCACCGCCTACGAGCTGGATGCCCAGCTGTATTCGCAGCACGGCGAACACGCCAAGGCCATCGCGGCCTTCGACCGTGGCCTCGCGGCGCTGCCGGACGACCCGCTGCTGATCTACGACCGCGGCATCGAACGGGCCAACGCCGGCAACACCGATGCCGCGCTCGCGGATTTCCGCAAGGTGCTGGAACTGAATCCGGGCAACGTCGACGCGATGAACGCGCTGGGCTTCACCCTCGCGGACGCCGACCGCGACCTGCCCGAGGCCACCGAACTGCTGCGCAAGGCGCTGGCAGCGAAACCCGACGCGGCCGCGATCATGGATTCGTGGGGTTGGCTGCAATACCGGCTCGGCAACCTCGACCAGGCCGAAACGTACCTGAAACGCGCCTGGGGCAAGCAGCAGGACCCCGACATCGGCGTGCACCTGGGCGAAGTGCTGTGGAAGATGGGGCAGCACCACGACGCGCGCGAAGTATTCGCGAAGGTGCGCAAGCTCGATCCGCGCAACTCGTCGTTGCGGAGCGCCGAACGAAGACTGCGCCCGTGACGCGTTTCACGAGGTTCGCAATCGTCATAACGCTTGCCGGGCTGTTGTTGGCGGCATGCGCGCCGGTGCCGGTGCGCCAACCAGGCACGGTGAAGCAACTCGCGGCACAGGCCGCCCGCGAGCAGGCCTTGGGCGCCCAACAGTCCTGGAGCCTCGCCGGGCGCTTCGCCGCTTCCGACGGCCGGCACGGCGGAAGCGGCAGCCTCGAATGGCACCAGACCGGCCAGCAATACCGCTTCGTCCTGCGCGCGCCGATCACCGGCAAGAGCGTGCAACTGGACGGCGGCCCGGACGGCGCGGTCCTGACCGGCGCCGGCAAGGTCCCGGTGGCCGGGCGCGACGCGGGCGAAGTCTTGACCGAGGAATTCGGATGGGACGTGCCCGTCGCCGACCTTGCGTGGTGGGTGCGCGGCCTGCGTGCACCCGGCCGTCCCGCGATCCTGACTTTCGGCGCCAACGGCCTGCCGGCCACGCTGGACCAGGACGGCTGGCACGTCGACTACCGCGATTGGTATTCGGAACGCAACCCGCAGTTGCCGCGCAAGGTCTACGCCAGCCGCGATCCGTATACGGTCAGGGTAATGATCGAAACCTGGAATGCACCGGCGCAGCAGTAGGTCCGGCGCCGCGGGTCGCGGTCCAACCGCCTGAATTGACACGGATTGCGCCGGCCGCGACAATGGGCGGCTTTTCGGCACGCGAGACCGCATCCGGCCTCGCGTGCTTGGCTGTTGCGGAATGCGAGGCGCGGTCCTTCGACAGGCTCAGGACAGGCTTGGCCGCGACCGTGTTCATCGCGCCGGGCACGATGCCCGGTCGCGATCACGCAAAGGCTGCAATGTGCGAGATTGTGGTACAGGGATGTACCGCCGCGGAAGCGCAAAGCGCTGACGCGCGCAAACGTGGCGCAGCTTCGCTGCGACCGTTTGCCATCTGGGTGCGGCAGGATGCCGCTTGGGTTTGCGAAGGAGTCAACAATTGCATGATCGCGGCACAGGGATGTGCCGCTCGCGAAGGCGCGATAGCGCCGTAGCGCGGAAACGTGGTGCGGCTTTGCCGCGCCCGTTTCCTTGCAAGCTGCGGCAGGATGCCCAGCTTGAACATGGTGGGGCGTCGCCAAGTGGTAAGGCACCGGGTTTTGATCCCGGCATTCGCAGGTTCGAATCCTGCCGCCCCAGTTCCCCCAGGGAGTTGCATCGTTGGCGGGGGGAGGCAATCGGCGGGGGCAAGGGCGTGCCTCCACAACCCCCGCTCACGCCTGCGCGTGAGTCGCCCCCTTGACTCAAGGGGGCTGTGAAACCTTTTCGATATTCGTGTGGACAAGGTAACGGCGGCGGTCATGCACAATTCTTCCAGCTTGATGTTGTTCAGCGGCAACGCCAACCGCAAGCTGGCGGAGGACGTCGCGCACCAGCTCGGCGAGCCGTTGGGCAAGGCGGTGATCGGCCATTTCTCGGATGGCGAGGTGCAGGTCGAGATCGACGAAAACGTCCGCAACCAGGACGTGTTCGTGATGCAGTCGACCTGCGCGCCGAGCGCCGAAAACCTGATGGAACTGCTGGTGCTGGTGGATGCGTTGAAACGCGCCTCGGCCGACACGGTCACTGCGGTGATCCCGTACTTCGGCTACGCGCGCCAGGATCGCCGGCTGCGCGCGGCACGGGTGCCGATCACCGCCAAGGTCGCCGCCAAGATGATCGATGCGGTGGGCACCGACCGGGTCCTGACAGTCGATATCCATGCCGACCAGATCCAGGGGTTCTTCGAGGCGCCGCTGGACAATGTGTATGCCTCGCCGGTGCTGCTGGCCGACATCTGGCGCAAGCACGGCACCGACGGCGTGGTGGTGGTGAGTCCCGACATCGGCGGCGTGGCGCGCGCACGCGCGGTGGCGAAACGGCTGGACGATGCCGACCTCGCGATCATCGACAAGCGCCGCCCGCGCCCGAACGAGGCGACGGTGATGAACATCATCGGCGACGTCGCAGGCAAGACCTGCGTGCTCGTGGATGACATCGTCGATACCGCCGGAACGCTTTGCGCGGCGGCCCGGGCGCTGAAGGACCGCGGCGCCGTCAAGGTGGTCGCGTATTGCACCCACGCGGTGTTGTCCGGGCCTGCCGTAAGCAACATCGAAAAATCGCAGATGGACGAGCTGGTGGTCACCGACACCATCCCGCTGAGCGTCGCGGGCGCCGCGTGCGACAAGATCCGCCAGTTGTCGGTGGCGCAACTGTTGGCCGAAACCGTGCGCCGGATGGCGTACGGAGAGTCGGTGAGTTCGTTGTACGTCGATTAGTTTTGTAGAAGCGGGCATTCGGAGTTTCCGCCCATCGGGTTGGATTTCCGGCTCGCAAACCGTTTACGCACTTCCCTGGTCGCGGGGAAGGCATTCCAGGTCACCGCGAGGTGACGTCATGCAACCCGAGGTAACAAGCAATGCCAACCATCCATGAAATCACGGCCGAACGTCGTGCCGACCAGGGCAAGGGTGCGAGCCGCCGCCTGCGTCGCGCCGGCATGGTTCCCGCCGTCGTCTACGGTGCGAATGCACCGGCGGAAAACATCCAGTTCGATCACCTGAAACTCTCGCTGGCCGCACGCAACGAGTGGTTCACTTCGGCGATCCTCGACCTGCTGGTCGATGGCAAGCGCGAGAAAGTGCTGCTGCGCGACGTGCAGAAGCATCCGGTCAAGCCGCAACTGCTGCACCTGGACTTCCTGCGCGTGGACGAGAACAAGGCGATCCGCGTGTACGTGCCGATCCGTTTCCTCAACAAGGAAAAGTCGCCGGCTGCCAAGACCTCCGGCGTGGTGATCTCGCACAACCTCACCGAAGTCGAAGTGTCGTGCCTGCCCAGGGACCTCCCCGAGCACGTCGATCTCGACTTGAGCGAACTCGCGCTCGGCGACGTGATCCACCTGTCCGGCCTGAAGTTGCCGGCGGGCGTGGAGATTCCGGAGCTGAAGCTCGGCAAGGAGTACGACCACACCGTGGTGTCCGCGCAAGCAGTCCGCGAGGAAGTCGAGGAAGTGCCCGTGGCCGCCGAGGGCGCGGCACCGGCCGAAGGCGCGGCTCCCGCCGCGGCGGTGGCTGGCGATGCCGCCAAGGCTGCGGCGCCTGCTGCCGCCGGCGACAAGAAACCGGCGGAGAAGAAGTAATGGGACTTGCGCGAGGTTGGCGGCACGCGTGTCGCCAACCCGCGCGATGACATGCCAGGAATCCGCCTGATCGCCCGTTTCATTCAATGGCGTTGTCGCGCGCAGCGCGACGATCACTCCCCCTCTCCCGCCTGCGGGAGAGGCGGCCGCAGGCCGAGCGCGCAGCGCTGGGGTGAGGGCATGGCGCAAGTGACATGACAGGCATCCGACTCATCGCGGGCTTGGGCAACCCCGGGGCCGAGTACCTGCGCAATCGACACAACGCCGGTTTCTGGTTTGTCGACTCGCTCGCGATGGGCGCGGGCGAGCGCTTCGGCCACGAGAACCGCGTGCACGGCGATACTTGTCGCATCGCGGTCGGCGGCGAATCGCTGCGGATCCTCAAGCCCGGCACCTTCATGAACAAGAGCGGCCATGCGATCGTCGCGGCGCTCAATTACTGGAAGCTCGCGCCGGAACAACTGCTGGTGGTGCATGACGAGCTGGATCTGCCGCCCGGAACCGCGCGACTGAAATTCGATGGCGGCCACGGCGGCCAGAACGGCCTGCGCGACATCATGGCGCAGCTCGGGCACGGGCGGTTCCACCGCCTGCGCATCGGCATCGGCCATCCCGGCGATCGCGATCGCGTGACGCCATGGGTGCTCGGCAATCCTTCCGCCGCCGACGAGGATGCGATGCTGGACGCGATTGCGCGTGCGCGGGACGTGTTGCCGCTGGCGGTCGCGGGTGATTTCAACGAGGCGATGAAGCAATTGAATACCAGGCGCGACGAAAACCCGGCCTCCGGCTGACTTTTTTGCTCGTCGTCCCGGCGCAGACCGGGACCCATCTAGATTTGGTCCGGCGTCCGCAAAAGATGGATTCCGGCCTTCGCCGGAATGACGGCGTGGAGTTCCTCGAATGGCAATTCAATGCGGTATCGTCGGCCTGCCCAATGTCGGCAAGTCCACGCTCTTCAACGCGCTGACCAAGGCCGGGATCGCCGCGGCGAATTTCCCGTTCTGCACCATCGATCCGAATGTCGGCGTGGTGCCGGTGCCCGATCCGCGTCTGCAGCAGCTCGCGGACATCGTGCATCCGCAGAAGATCATCCCGGCCTCGGTCGAGTTCGTCGACATCGCGGGACTGGTCGCCGGCGCATCGCAGGGCGAGGGCCTCGGCAACAAGTTCCTCGCGCACATCCGCGAAGTCGATGCGATCGCGCACGTGGTGCGCTGCTTCGAGCATCCCGACATCGTGCACGTCGCCGGCAGGATCGATCCGATCGCGGACATTGCAACCATCGACACCGAACTGGCGCTGGCCGATCTCGAATCGGTGGACAAGGCGTTGGCACGCGTGGACAAAGCGGCCAAGGCCAACGACAAGGAAGCGATCGCAAAGCGTCCGGTGTTGGAAAAACTGCGCGCCGCGTTGAACGACGGCAAGTCCGCACGATCGGTGGAACTGGACGACGAGGAGCGCGCCGCGATCCGCGAGCTGTTCCTGCTCACCATGAAACCGTTGATGTACGTCGCCAACGTGCGCGAGGACGGTTTCGAAAACAATCCGTACCTCGATGCGGTGCGCAAGCATGCCGAGGGCGAAGGCGCGGTGGTGGTGCCGGTGTGCGCGGCGATCGAGGAAGAACTGGCGCAACTGGACGATGCCGACCGCGGAGAATTCCTGGCCTCGATGGGCTTGACGGAACCCGGCCTCGACCGCGTCGCGCGCGCCGCGTACACGCTGCTCGGCCTGCAGACCTATTTCACCGCGGGCGAAAAGGAAGTGCGTGCATGGACGGTCAAGCGCGGTGCCACCGCGCCGCAGGCGGCCGGCGTGATCCACACCGATTTCGAGAAAGGCTTCATCCGCGCCGAAACCGTGTCGTTCGACGACTACATCCAGTACCGCGGCGAGTCAGGTGCCCGTGATGCGGGGCGCCTGCGCAAGGAAGGCAAGGACTATACCGTCCAGGAAGGCGATGTCCTGCATTTCCTGTTCAATGTGTAGACATGGATGTCTGCATCCCGTGCAGGCCATGGATGGCCGCTGACACGGGATCCAGTTCCGGGAAGGGACACGCGAGGCGTCGAACCCTCACCCGGCGCTACGCGCCACCCTCTCCCGGGGGGAGAGGGGATTGCGTCAAGCCGGCGAATCACATGCCGTCCCTGCCGCCGAACTTCAGGTTCATCTCCACGAAGTACGCGCGCCCGACCGCACTGAACCAGTTGCGCGAGTAGTACGGGTAGCTGGTCCAGGTGGTGTCTCGCGGCGGGCGCGAATCGAACAGGTTGTCCACCACCATCGACACGTTGATGCCGGGCGCGACCCTGTAGCCCATGGTCAGGTTGTACAGGAAGGTCGGACCCATGCGTTGGGTGCCGTCGTAGTTGGGGATGCCGCCGAGGCGAGAACCGTACAGCGTGGTGGTGAAGTCCCTGAAGTTCCAGGTCACCGAGGCGTTGGCCTTGGTGCGCGGGATCAGGTAGTAGTAGAGGTCGGTCAGCTGGTCGTCGACCGGTACATCGGGGCTCAACTGCGTCTTGTGCATGATCACGTAGGTCGCGCCGAAGTTGAAATCGAAGCTGCCGACGCGCGACGTGTTCAGGCGATAGTGGGCGTTGAGATCGACGCCCGAGGTCTGGTCGATCGCGGCATTGATCGGAAGCACCAGTACCGAGGTGATGCCGTTGGGGTTGTACGCCGCGTTCGCCGGATTGCGCACCACCTGGCTTTCGATCTGCTGGCAAAACGACGAACTGCCATTCACGGGATTGCCGTTGACGTCCACGCCGAGCCGGCAGTCCGCTTCGCGGCGCAGGATCTCGTCGCTGCTCTGGTATTCGACCTCGTTCTTGAGCTTGATGCGGTAATAGTCGGCGCTGACGTCGAAGTTGGATGATGGAGCAAACACGACGCCGTAGGTGAACGACCTGCTGGTTTCGTCCTTCAGGGTGGTGCTGCCGTGGCTGCGGCCGTTGTAGCTGGCGTCGAAATCGGAATCATCCAGGCAGTCGTAGCCGGGTGCCGGATTGGCGACCCGGCACTGCCAGTAATCCGTGCCGCCGGAGCTCGACCCGCTCATGCCCGCGTAGAGATACGACAGGTCGGGCGCGCGGAAGCCTGTCGACAGCGAGCCACGCAGCAGCAGGCTCTGGAAGGGGCGGTATTCAATGCCGAGCGCGTAGGTGAACTTGCCTGCGGTGGTGTCGCTGTATTCGTAGCGGTCGTAGCGGCCCGCGGTGGTCACGGTGAGCTGCGAGAACACGGGGATGCTGAACTCGTAGCCGGCCGCGGCGTGGCTGCGCGATCCCACCGAGGTGGTGTTGTGCAGGCCGTAGTAGCTGCCGTCCAGCGACATCGGGTCGGCGATCTGCCCGAAGTACTGGTTGCCGTATTCGGCGATGCCCGCGAAGCCGACCGGACCTGCGGGCAGCTTGAACAGGTCGGTGTTGGTCACGGTGAGCGACCAGTTCTCGGCGCGCGCCTTGTCGTGGTCGACCGAATCCTGGGTGATGGAACGGAACTGCGCCACGGTCAGCGGCGTGTACAGGCGGCTGATAGGCGCGTCATACATCTGGTAGCCACTGTCGGGATCGACACCCAGCGATGGCCCGAGGTACAACGCCTGCGCCTTGGCCGCGATCAGTGCCGGCCACTTCTCCAGCACCTTGTTCTGCGCGTGCTCGAAATTGGCTTCGTAGTTCCAGTTGCTGTCGGCGCCCAGCGTGCCCTTGATGCCGGTATTGAGCGAGATGCTGTTGCCGATGTTGCGGATGAAACCGGGCTTGAATCCGCCGTTTTCCTCGATCGTGAAGTAGCGGCGTCCCCATTGTTCGACCTGGCCGGTCGCGGTGTTGTAGAACGGCGTGTCGGTGCAGTCGCCGTTCAGCGGTTCGCAGTTGTACCACTGCAGCGGCGTGTTGTAGCTGTCCTGGTGCGAGGTGCCGGCCAGCACGTCGAGGTAGACGTCGGTGTAGTCGTTGAAGTGATACGTGGCCGAACCGAAGAAGTTGGCCATCTTGCGGCCGTTTTCCAGCGTGCCGTAGGCGACGTCGGCGTTGCTGCCGCAGTAGTAGCCGTAGTTCCTGCGGTGCGCGTAGATGATGCTGCCCTGGTCATAGCCCGCCAGCGCCTGGCATTGCGCCTCACCGGGATCGAGATAGTCGTCGTCGATATCCGAGCGCACCCACACCTGGCTCGGATAGTTGCGCGAAGGGGTGATCGGGCTGTCGAGGCGCGAGTCGGTGTAGCTGCGCTGGAACGCCCACAACGGATGCTTGTCGACCAGTTCCAGGCCGAACACCGCATCGAACTTGCCCTTGGAGAATCCGCTGGTGATGTCGAGGCGCTGCGATGCGCCGCCGCCATGCTGGGTGCCGCCGGCGCGGTAGTCGATGGTGGTGCCGTCGGCCTTTTTCTTCAGGATGAAGTTGATGACGCCGGAGATCGCGTCCGAGCCGTACACCGCCGAGGCGCTGCCGGAAAGGATTTCCACGCGCTCGATCAGCGAAGTCGGGATGTTGGAGATGTCGGTGAAGTTGCTGTTGCCGCCGTAGGACTGCGGATAGTCGGCGATGCGCCGACCGTTCACCAGCACCAGCGTGTGGTTGGGGCCGAGTCCGCGCAGGTCCACCGCCTGCGCGCCGGGCGAAAAGCCGTCGGTGTACTGGTTGTTGTCCAGCGCGCCCAGGTTCTGGGTCAGCGATGTCATCAGGTCGGGAACGTTCGCGAAGCCGCGCCGCTGGATGTCCTGCGCGGTGATCGCCACCACCGGCGCCGGGCCCTCGATCTGCGAACGCGGGATGCGCGAACCCGTCACCACCACTTCCTCAAGGGTCTTGGGGGCGGGTTCGGAGGATTGTGCGGGCGATTGGCTGGGTGCGGGCTGCGCATTGGGCGCCGCGTCCTTGACGATGACCACCGCACCGGTGTCGTCGTGGCGCGTGTGGTAGCCGGTGCCGGCGAGCAACTGGTCGAGCGCCTGTTGCGCGGAAAGCGAACCATGCACGCCGCGGGTGCTCAATCCCGCCAGCTGGTCGGCGCTGTACACGAACTGCATGCCGGTCTGGCGTGCCAGCGTATCCAGCCCGGTGACGAGGCTGCCGGCTGGAATGTCGATGTCGACGGCGGTCCGTTGCTGGGCGAAAGCCAGCATCGGCAGCAGGCAGGCGGCGATCAGGAAAATGCGCTTGAACGGCTTGAACATACCTCTCTCCCCGGTGCGCCGACGCGGCGCCTTTCGAGTCAAGACGAACCAGCGGGTCCGATCCCCCGCATGTGCGCAGTCGTCAGCGGGCGGATTGGGTCCCTGCGCGGCGGGTCAGCACGATGCGGTCGCCGTGGTGCTCAGCCCGCACCGGGAAAACCTCCCGCACCAGCCGCACGAACGCGGCGCTGTTGTCGAGGCGGAAATTGCCACCGACCCGCAAGGCGTCGAGGGACGGATCGGCGATCACGATCTTGTGCGCGTTGTAGCGGTTGAATTCCTCGACGGCCTCGGCCAGCGGGGTACCGTGGAACACCGCGTAGCCGTTGCGCCAGCTCAGGCGTTCGAGGGCTGCGTCCGGCGACACGCCCTGGACGAGCACGTTGCCGCCGTCGACCGTGGCGATGCTCCCGGCCGGCAGCATCGCCGGTGCCTGCGCAGGATCGCTCGAGGATTGCAGCCGCACCAGGCCGCGCGTCACCACCACGCGCAATTTGCCCGAATCGTCCCGACGCACGTCGAAACGCGTGCCGACCGCGGTCACGCGATAACCGGCGGCGTGCACCACGAACGGACGCGCCGGATCGTGGGCGACATCGAAGTAGGCCTCGCCTTTCGGCAGGTACAGATCGCGCTCGTGCCGCGACAGCGCGACGCGCAAATGGGTGTTGCTGCCCAGCGTCGCGGTGGAACCGTCGACGAGGTGCACGACCTGTTGCGCGCCGAGCGCGGTCTGCCATTCACCGCGGTCGACGCGGTGGGCGTCGCGCCAGGCAAGGCTGCCCATGGCGATGACGACCGCCAGCAGGCTGGCCGCGACGGTGGCCAGCAGCGGCCAGCGTCGGGTACGCGGCGTGCGGCGGAGGTTGCGGGCGCGCGCGGGAACGACAGTCGGGATGTGGTCGGCCAGGGGCGCGAAGTACGGCGAGTCCAGCCACGTGCCCCGCGCGGGAATATCGTTGCGCGCCGCGCCCGCGGCCAGGATCTTCAGCCTCGCCGTCTGTTGCCACGCCGCTTCCAGGCGCAGGAACGCCACCCGGTGCGAAGTGGCGTGCGCCAGCCACGCTTCCAGTGCGGCCTGCTGGCGGTCGCCCCAGCCGCCGGCGTCACGGCGGGCCAGCCACAGTGCGGCCTCGCGTTCGATTTGTCGATGGTCGTCCGTCATGTCGGCTTGCCGATCCGTGCGGGGGCGCCTCGCGTGTTGCCGCGCGGCGTGGCTGCATCCGCATCTCCATGGAAATGATCCGCCATCAAGCGCGATCCCTTCGCGATGTGTTTTTCGACGGTCTTCTCGCTGATGCCCAGCCGTCGCGCGATCTCCTTTTGCGGCAGGTCTTCGACCCGGCGCAGCCAGACCACCTCGCGACAGCGGTCGGGCAGGCGATCCAGCGCCCTGGCCAGGCGTGCGAGCGCTTCGCGCCCACCCAACCAGCGATCCGGCGCCAGTTCATCCTTCAAGACGTTCAACTGTTCCAGATCACCCACCGCCGTGATCGACACGATGCGCTGCCGGCGCACCCGGTCGGTCAGCAGATTGCGCGCGGTGGCGAACAGGAAGGATTTGGGCGAGTCGGGCAGCTTGCGTGCCGCCGCCTCGTACACCCGCACGTAGACTTCCTGCCGCAAGTCGACGACCTCGTCGCGGTCGCGCCAGTTGCGGTGCAGGTAACGCATCAAGGCCTGTTCGTGCGCCAGCACTTCGCGCACGAACCACGTGTCGACGGATTCTCCCATCGGGCGATCTTGGAACAGTCGCCGCGGCTTGTCGAGTGCCTGCGCGGTGGGGGAATCGGTTTCCGGGTTCGTCGTGTCTTGCAGTGCGCGCGGGCTTGCGCCGCGCGGTCGTTGCCGGAGGATGGAATGTTTCCAGGCTTGTCGGATCGAATGCTTGCGGTCGCGTGGCGTTGGCTGGTCGCGGGTTTCGCGTTGGCGTGCGCAGGCACGCTCGCGCAGGCGCACACCGCGGCGGGCGCGGCTGCAGGCCATCCGGGGTACGAATATTTTTCGGCGGGCGACGTCGCGGCGAAGACGCCCGGCAAGACTTCGCCCGGCCTGCTGCTGATGGGCGGCGGGCGCGAAATCGACGAGGCGTTCAAGTGGTTCGCCGCGCAAGCCGGGCACGGCCACATCGTGATCCTGCGTGCGTCCGGCGACGACGAGTTGCAGAACTGGATGTATCGCGACGTGGGCGGGTTCGCATCGGTGCAGACGCTGATTTTCCACGCGCGCGCGCCGGCCAGCGATCCACGCGTGCTGGCCATCGTCCAACACGCCGACGGCATCTTCATCGCGGGCGGCGACCAGGCGAATTACGTCCGCTTCTGGAAAAGCACGCCGCTCAACGAATTGTTGAACGCCCACGTGCGCGCGGGCAAGCCGATCGGCGGCACCAGTGCGGGTCTCGCGATCCTCGGCGAATGGGGGTATGGCGCGATGGACGGCGGCAGCATCACGTCGCCCGAAGCTTTGCGTGATCCGGCCGGAGCGGCGCTGACGCTGGTCGATCACTTCGTCACGCTCAAATTGCTCGATGGCACCATCACCGACACCCATTTCGTGCAGCGCGCGCGGTTGGGTCGGCTGCTGGCCTTCGTCGCGCGCCTGGCGAAGGATCGACACACCGCCGCGATCACCGGGCTGGGCGTGGACCAGGACAGCGCGCTTCTGGTGGAGGCGAACGGCGAGGCGCGTTTGCTGAGTTGGCATGCCGATGGCCACGCGTGGATCGTGGTGCCGGAAAAACTGCGCGAGGTCGAACGCGCCGGCGGGCGCAAGGCGCTGGATGCCTATCTGGCGGACCGCGTGACCGCCGGGAAACCGCTGGACCTGCCGGGCTTCGTCGTCACCGGCATCGGCACGTCCGGTCGGCTGCGACTGCCGATGTACCAGATCACCGATCCGGCGTTCCGGGTCCGCATCGACGTGGTCCACGGCAATCCCGAGCAACACGCGCTGCAGGGCACGCCCCCGGCTTCCGCGATCCAGTAGCGCGGCCGGTTGATCGCGGCCGGTTGATCGCGGCCGTTTGATCGCGGCAGTTCAGGCGGGTGGCGGCATCATGCCGCGGAGTTCGCGACCGGAGATCCGCGATGCGCGCAATGACCTGCTTGCTCGTCACGGCAGCCATGCTGTGCGGCTGTACCACCCACGCGGCACGCGATCCTGCCGCGGCACCGGCCGCGACGTCCCCGGAGCAGTCGACGCCCAGCAACCTCGAGGGCACCGACTGGCGTTTCGTCGATGTCGCGGGAACGCCGGTGCCGGCCGGAGTCACCGCGACGCTGCACCTGCGCCACGGGCGCGCATCCGGCAAGGCCGGCTGCAACGGCTACGGCGCCTCGTGGGAAATGTCCACGGATGGCCGCATCCGGTTCGGCGCGACGATGTCGACCAAAATGGCTTGTCTCGCGCCGGCCGGCGCGATGCAGGTCGAGCACGGCGTGTTCGAAGCGCTGCGCGATGCGACCGCCGTGCGCCGCGACGGCACGTCCCTCGTGCTGCTGGATGCCGCCGGCAAACCGTTGGCGAAACTGGTGGCCGGCGACGCGCCGTGAGAATCACTGATAGGTGATCGTGTACGTTGCGGTGGCGCTGACGTTGCCCGCGGCCACGGGCGTGCCGGTCTGGTAATAGCGGGCGTTGAGCGGGATATTGAAGATGCCTGCGGTCGCCGTCCCTGCCGGGATCGCCGTGCCGAAAGCAATCGGATTGCCGTTCCTGTCGAGAACCTGCACACCCACGTTTTTCGCGTAGCCGCCGCCCGCAGTGGGGGCGATCACACCTGTCGTGCTCGGGGCCGGATTGCTGGTTGCCAAGGTGATGGCGACATTGGCGCCCGCGGCGGCCGACGGGCAGTTCAACTGTACGTTGAAGGGAGTCAGGCCGGTGGTGGAACCGACGCCGGTGAACCCCGAGTTGTACACGGTCGGCAATGTCACCACGGTGGGATCGACCGCCACGGTGCAAGCGGGACTTGTAAAGGTCAGGATGGAATTGGTCTGGAATATCTCGACTGTAGTCGGACCGCCGAACGTATCCACTTGCCATTGCGCAAGCTGGCCTGCCGGGAGCGTCGCCCCGTTGGCAATGGGACCGGTTGCCACGAGCTGAAGCGCCGACGCAACGCTGAATTGGCCGGAATTTACCGGATAGTTGGGGTACGCCCGCAGCAACGTTGATGCGTCCGGATGGAGCAGGCGATAGAAAAGGTTGGTGATGTTGGTGGGGAAAAGCGCATCGTCGCCGGTGGGCTGGGAGCCGATGGAGTTGACGATCCCGCTATTGGTACTTCCAAAGCAGGTCATGGAGACGATTGGGGACGGAGTGATCGGAGAAGACGTCCAAAGTATGGTTTGCGTGCCAGGCGGAAGATTGGCGGGCAGCGTGATGGTGGCGGGCGGGGTGAAGGCAACGGTGCCCCAACCTTGATTGCCCCAGCAGGCGGCGTGCGAGCGTCCGGCCGCGCCCAGCAACATCAAGGCCAGTAGCCAAAGTGCCAGGCGTCCAACGCCGGTACGGTGTGGCGCGATACGAGCAGCGAGAAGAATATAGATGGCCAAATGAGCCTCCACTGGCTGACCTGCCGTGCGACCGACGTGTGTCATGACTTGCTTCCCTTCGCGCCTTGGCCGGAAGGCGCGCCGGCGGCACAGGTGGCGTCGATTTGCGTGTACCCCTTGTGGTCTTTGCCGGGTTGGGGCAGGGAATACGCAACCGTGCAAGCTTGCGCTGCGCCTTCCGCATCCTGCCACTTCACGTTGAGTTGGCCATTCTCGCCAACGCCACGCAGCAAGGCCATGCCGCCCTGGCCGACCACGCCCAATGGGTTGCCTTTGGCGTCGACCACTTCGGCACCGAACGGCGCGGGTTTGTCGTCGGCCGTGCGGATCCGCACGATCACGGCCCGGCCCTGTTTGCTCTTGAAGTCCACCATCACCACGGCACCGGCATACGGCGCCACTTGCGCGCTGGTGGCGTCGAGTTGCACGTCCAGCGGCAGGCCCTTGGGATCGACCTGGACAGTGTCGAGTTGGTAAGGAACGAGATAAGGCACCAGCGCGTATCCGAAACGATCCACGCGCACGCCCGGTGCATTGACGATGTGCGCGCCGCGTGCGCCGGGCACGTGCACGATTGCGACGGTGTCGCCGATCGGCTGGCCGAAGCTGACGCCACCGGCATGCGCGATCACCGCGCCGCCGACGCTTACCGATTCCTGCGAGTAGCCGCTGCCCTTGCCGACGCTGGCGTTGAACACCGCATACGGGCTGCGGTAGCCGGCATTGACGCTGACGGCGGTGCCGCTGATGGCGCTGGCGTGCGAAGCGGAGGCGCCATAGGTGAACTGGTTCCATTCGCCGGCCGTGCCGTTCAACATCACCTGTTCCTGCGAGCCCAGCGTGTCGCCGTGGCTGAGGTTCACCGACAGGTTCGGCGCGCGCGCGGCAGCGCCCAGCGGCAGGCTCGCGTTCAGGAAGAACTGGTTGTCGTAACCGCCGAACACGAGCCGCGAGCGGGTGGCGGAAATGCCCCACGACAGGCGGCCGACGTGGTTGTTGTAGCCCAACTGGAACTGGGTGTCGCTGCCCGAGCGGTTCCAGTAGTCGTTGACGGATGCGTTGGCGTACAGCGAACCGCTTTGCCCGAGTCGCTGGCTGAGCGTCAGGGTGAAACGATTGCGTTGCTGCAACAGCCCGTGCGCGGTGTAGAGGTTGTCGTTGTTGTACAGGGTCCCGGCCAGCGCCGCGCGCTGCGCCGGCGTCAGCAGGCTCAACACCGGCACGCCATCGATCATCGGCACGTTGGATGGCAGGTACTGCAGCGCGTCGAGGCCGCGGCGCGCGTAATCGCGGGCGGTCTCGGCATCCAGCAGGCTCAGGAATCCGCTGGTCGAGTAACGGTAGGCCGCCACGGTCAGCGAGGTGTCGGTGTTCGGGATGATCTTGCTGTAGGTGATGCGGAAGCTCTGGCCGTTGTGCGAGCCGTGACCCGGGATGCTCGCGTGGGCCTGGGTGATATCCAGTGCCAGCGCGCCAAAGCGCGTGTTGAACGCGCCGCCGATCAGGGCCGCGGCATAGCCTTCCGAGCCCTGCACGCCGGCGTAGCCGGTGAACGTGTTGTTGAAGCCGTGCTGCGCCGCCGCCTGGAAGACCCCCGGCTTGTCCTGCAGGAAGTTGTTGCGCAGTTGGCCCGCGGCCACATCGAAACGGGTGATGCCGGCGCGTTGCAGTTGCGCAACCGAGGCGTAAGGCACGGCGAAGTGCTGCTGGCGGCCGTCCGCTTCGGTCACCGTCACATCGAGGTCGCCGCCGTAGCCGGTGGGATAGAGGTCCGTGATCACGAATGGGCCGGGCGCCACGGTCGTCTCGTAGATCTGTACCCCGTTCTGGCGGATGGTGACCTTGGCGTTGGTGCTGGCGACGCCATGCACCACCGGCGCGTAGCCACGCAGGGATTGCGGCAGCATCTGGTCGTCGCTGGCCAGTTGCACGCCGCGCAACCCGAAGCTGTCGAACACGGCGCCATCGGTGAAGCTGTCGCCCACCGTGAGTTTGGCGCGCAGTTTGGGCAGGGCGCGCTGCGCGTAGGCGTCGATGTTTTGCCAGTGGCGCTGGCCCGGCACGCCCGCGAGTCCCGACAGCCAGGTGACGGTGCTGTCCTGCCGCAACTGCCACAGGCCGATGTTCAGGCCCGCGCGCAGTCCGAGATAGGTGCTGGTCTGACCCTGGCCTGCGTTGCTGGCGTGGTAACTGTTGAGGTTGTAATTGAGCAGGAACGCCGGTACGCCGGGGTCCCAGGATGCAGGGTTGACGTAGCCGCGCGGCATCTGGCCCATGAAGGCCTGCGGCACGCTGGCATCGAGGCGCAGGTTGGCCATGTCCAGCGACAGCTTGGCATCCGGGATCAGGTCGGAAAGTTGCACGCAGGCGTCGGGGGATTGCAGTCCCGCCACGGCGGCGGAATCGGCCTTGGCGGGGGTGAGGCCCATCCGGTCGAGCAGGTCCCGCGTGACGCACGGTACTGCACTGGCGTCGGGCGCCGGCGCGGCGAAACGCACGTCGATCCGGCCCACCCAGTTCTGGTTGACATAGACGTCGAGGTTGTAGATGCCCGGCAGTACCGGGTTGCCGTGTTCGAATCGGGCAATGTCGGCGGCGTTTTTTGCGCCGCCCGCCAGCATGCTGCGGTCGAATTCCGCGAACCCGCCGGCCAGGCTGGCGGATCCGTCGGCCGCTGCCAGTGCGTGCGCACGCGGACTCCAGCCGGATGCCGCGAGTGCCGCGGCACAGGCCAGCGCGAGCGCGGCGTATCTCGACGCCGGCCCGTTTCCGTCGCGGGCGCGGCGCTGCATCATCGCGACACGACGCCCTGGTGGACGTCGCCGGCGCCGTAATCGTTGATGGTGGTGAACACCACCGGCGTGCCGGCTTGCGGCGCGTGCGCGACGCCCTTCAACGGCAGGCGCAGGTCGCCGAACGGCGCGGCCATGCCCTCGACGCCCTCGAGCGGCTTGCCGTCGGCGCCAAGTGCAAGTTTGCTGATGGTGATGTGGTACGGCGTTGGGTTGTGGATTTCCAGCGCTGCGCCGCGGCCATCGGCGACAACCTTGAAGATGAGCTGGTCGGGGGCCTTCAGTGGATCACCCGGCAATTTGTCGGGGCGGTAGAAAAGTTTCAGCCGCGAACGGATCGCGAACTGCAGGGTGTTCCTGTCGGCCGCCGCGCCGGCCGGCTTGGGCGGGATTTCCAGCACGTTGAGCCAGAACAGCGATTCGCGATCGCCGGGCAATGGCTGCGAACCCGGCGCGAAGATGATGCGCAGGCTCTGGTCCTTGTTCGGCTCGATGCGGAACAGCGGCGGCGTGATCAGGAATGGTGTGCTGACGCTGTCGGGGGTCGAATGCACGTCCCCCGTGTCGATCCAGGCCTCGACCAGTGCCGGGTGGTCGCTGGTATTGGACAGTCGTACCGTCACTTCCCCCTGTTTGGCAGGGAATACCACGCGGGTGGCGCCGATCAGGACGCTGGCATGTGCGCTGGTGGCGTACAGGCAGAGCGTGGCCAGCACCGCGCAGGCGGTGGCGATGAAGCGCCTCATGGGTGTGATGCTCCGGATCCGGTGTGCGCCGTGGCGCCCCCTTCCACGATTCCGCTGCGGCGATCCGCAGCGGAACCCGGAAAGCGTTACTGGTAGATCACCGTGAACTGGGTGCTGGTGTTCACCGCACCGGCTGTCGCGGCGACGCTTGCGTAGTACTGCGCCGTGTAGTTCAGGGTGGCGCTGCCGGAGCTGAAGCTCACGCTCTGCGAGCCCTGGGCAGCTGCCGTCGCCTTGCTGAGGTCCATGGCGGTGCCACTGCCGTTGAGCAACTGCACGTCGACGTTCGATCCGCTGGTGTTCTTGAGGCGGCCGCCGGTGGCGCTGAGGTTGCCGCCGGGGGTCCAGAGCGTCTGCGCCGAGGTGAAGCTCGAATCGCAGCCGGTCAGGGCAATCGAGAACGGGGTGGCGCCGGCCACGCTGCCGGCGGTGGAAAGATCGGTGGTGTACACGGTGGGCAGGGTCACGTTGCCGGTTGCCGCGCCGCCGGCCGCCGAAGCGCTGCCGCCGGTCACGGTGATGACGCACGAATTGGCCACGACCCGGCCGTTGAAATTGATGGTGCCGGTGGGGCTCTGGACAGCCTGGGCCGTGGGTGCAAGGACCAACGCGCCGGTGGCAACGGCAAGGGCGGTGGCCAGCAGGGTGGATTTCGTTTTCATGTTGCAACTACCTCGATTCGGATGGGAGGAAGAAACACGGTTGTCTCTGGCTCCCGCCCGCCTCGATCCCCCTGAGGTCGCGGAGCCCGAAGGCGGCTCTGCAAGAGGCGTGCCAGTCAAAAACTTTAGACACAATTTTCCAAAATCGTGATGTCCCGCACGCGTTTGTATAATGCGTGACCGGTTTTGGGGTTGCAAGCGGGTGCGCTCTGGCTGTTGGCGCCGCAGCGTTCCGTGGCATCGCCAGCCCGCGGAGCGGCGTGCGCGGTTGACTTGCGGATTCGCCGACGCGAGAATACGCAGTCTTTGTGATGCAAAATCATGAACCCCGGGTGTCCACGCGCATACCGGGTCGTTCGTGTCGGTGTTTTCCGATCGGCAGCCGAGAACCGCTGGCGCCGTGACAGCGAGATTTTGGAGGAATACCCAAGCGGTCACGGGCAGACGGGAAGCATGTTCTGCCGGCTTGCGCCTTCGGTGGCTTTTGATCTCCAGCCCCTTGAGTCAAGGGGCGAGCTTTCGCGGAGCGAAAGTTGGGGTTGTGGAAGCATGAAGGTGCAAGTCGAAGCCGAGGCGCGATCAATTCAACCCAAATTTTGTCGGAGGGATACCCAAGCGGCCAACGGGGGCAGACTGTAAATCTGCTGGCTTACGCCTTCGGTGGTTCGAATCCACCTCCCTCCACCAGCTTCATGCAACGGAGTCGCAAACTCCGCCAGAGGTCGGCCCCGATGCGGGAGTAGTTCAATGGTAGAACCTCAGCCTTCCAAGCTGATGGTGCGGGTTCGATTCCCGCCTCCCGCTCCATTGACGATCCTGCGCAAGGCAAAGCTTCGCTCACATAGCTCAGTCGGTAGAGCACTTCCTTGGTAAGGAAGAGGTCACAGGTTCGATTCCTGTTGTGAGCACCATCATCAAGAAAAGCTGAAGCTAAAGAGCAAGTCAGTCCGCCAAGAACGCAAAGAACAGCAAGAACGAAAAGCAAAAAATTGAGCAGCTTTTAGTTTGCGTCCTTCGCGGACAAGCAGATTTAGATGTTCAAGTTCAAGACAGACCCGAGAACCCAAAGGTAGAACGCCATGTCCAAAGAGAAATT
>MKWP01000003.1 GCA_001899805.1 Lysobacterales bacterium 66-474 | reverse complement strand
AGTACCTGGGTGACATCCTCGTCCGGGGGCTCATCGGCGCGTGCTGGCGGCTCCTGCGCGGGTTGCATGCTGGCGAGCTTGGCCAGCAGCGCGCGCACGACCTGCGGTTCCAAGCCTTCCTCGTCGCGCAAGTGCTCGAGCCACGCCACTTCGCGCGCGTGTTCCTCCGTGGAAACCGCACCACGTGCGCCGAGCGCATCGAACAGTGCCGGCAACTTGAGCTCGTGGCTGCGAAACGCCGCAACCAATTCGTGGAGGGTCTTCATCTGGTGTTCTTGTCGGGCCCGGCAGGTGGCGAGGAGTGTCGTGCAGGCGTCGACATCAGGTCACCACCAGCATCGGAACCTTGTTGTCACGTACTTGCTTGCCATCCATGTACAGCGTCGATTGCACGGTGTAGCGGCCCTCCTGGATACCCTTGGGCAAGTCGAAAGCGAAATCCGTCTGGTACTCGCCGGTGCCGTTGATCGAGGCGGCATCCTTGGTGACCGTGGAAAGCTGCTTGCCCTCGGGGGAATACAAGGTGAGTTGTTCCTTCAGCTGCGGTGCCTCTTCGTGCGTGCCGCGCAAGATCGTGATGCGCGATTGCATGGTGGCTGTGCTGCCGGCCTGGACCGTTTCCCCGGGGAGCAGCGAACTCTGGTAGGTCTCCACGGTGTTGGCCGTCGGCAATGCACCGCGTTCGCGCTGGTATTGGGCTTCGACCGCGCGAGCATCCCTGATCTGGCGGGCCCGGTAGTTGTAGGCGATGCAGGCGAAGGCACCGATGCCTGCGCCGATCGCCGCGCCGGCGAGGTGCCCCTTGCCCTTGCCGAACAGCGAGCCTGCCAGTGCGCCGATCGCGGTTGCGGCCGCGGTGTTGCATGGGTGCGTGGTCGCGCCGCCGTCATTGACGTCGCCGGAGCGGGTTCCGCCCACTTCCGCACAACCGGCTGCCAGGGCCAATGCTCCGGCGATGACCGCGAAACCCACACTGCGAATCTCGAACGTATGCATGGTTGTCTCCGTCAGTGGATGATGATTTCACTCATGGCTTGCTTCTGCGCCTGTTGCGCGCGCCGCAGGAGCCGCCTTGCCCTTTGATCATCCGGGTTGATCTGCAGCGCCGCCTTGGCATTTTCGATCGCCGCGGAGTATTTCTGCTGGGCGAAGTTGCTTTCGCCAGTGCGCAGCAAGCCTGCGGCCAGCTGTTGCAAATGCGCCTTGGCGTCTTCTGCAGCCTTTTCCGCGACAGCTTTTTCGGCATCTTCCTGCATCTGCGCTGCAGCCGGGGAGACTGCCTGCCTTGCGGGTCCGGTGCGGGCCGGCGGTGGGTGGTCGATGTCGTATTTCTGTTTCTCGATCGTGGCCCGCTTGAGGTCAAGTTGCGGCAGGAAAACGTGCAGCGTGCCAACCAATTCGAACACGCGCACGGCGGCAGCGTAGTCGTTTCGGCCCTTGGCGGGATCCCAGTAGCCATCGACGCGATCGACCAGGAAGCGCTGGATCACTTCGCCGTGCTCGACGATCATCTGCTTGCGTGCATCTTCGCCCAGGCTTGCCAGCGCGGCGACCGCCTGCGTCTCGCTTTTGTAGTGCCGCGGATCGTCCGTCTGGAAGCCCGCAACGATTGCGGCAACCTGGCGCTGGTGTCGCTGGTTCAGGGCGCCCCATCCGATACCGGCCAGGACCACGATGGCGATGGTTGCGTAAATCATCGGGCGGCCGACCCGCTCGCGCCAGCCGATGTTGCGCAGGCCTTCGATCAGGTCGAGCACGCTGGGCAGGCGCTGCTCGGCATGCAAGGCCACCGCGTCGGCAAGGGTCTT
>MKWP01000002.1 GCA_001899805.1 Lysobacterales bacterium 66-474 | reverse complement strand
ATCCTCGATGCAGTTGGAATGATCGGTCAGGTTCAGGCACTTGATGGCGATGTCGTGACCGCCTTCCATGTCGAGTATCTCGTCGATGCCGCCGGTGCCCCACAACTCCGGGGGCGCGCTGCAATCGCCCGTGATCGTGGTCGGCTGGGACGCGCTGATCCCGCTCGGGATGTCCTGGATGTAGCACCCCGCCGTATAGTCCGACGTGCAGTTGCCCGCCGCCATGTTGGGGGCGCCGTATCCCATCATGTAGCTGCCGGCACCGATCGACAGCGTATCGCCGGCCTTCATCAGCGACGTGCCCTGCCCGGGCACCAGCACCCAGAACGGATGATTGAACGCACACGCCTTGCCACTGCCGCTGCCGGGATAGGCCGCGTTCGTGGTACCCGTGCATTGGGTCGCCGTGCCGCCGTCGGTGCGAACGTAATACGTGGTCGCTTGCGCAGAAAGAGAAATTCCGGCGAGGCCGGCCAGCGCCAGGAAGATGGCGGCGATTCGAGAACCAAATAGTTGGAAGTACATGGGGGTCAGGAGAGCCGGCAGGGTGGATAGGCATGCGGGTGGGATCTTGCGACCCCGCCGCGCGGCACGCCCCAACACAACCCTCACAGGTCGGTGCGGGGCGGGCGCAGTCTCCAAGGCACGCGCACAACGGACTGCCTTGCCCGTCACAAAAGTTGACGTCGCATCTTCGGGCTGTGACGACCGTCGCGGTACCTTGTGATCCGAATTCCGGTTCCGTTCACGTTGCCGGGCGGGTTGCATGGCCGACTGGACGCGACCTTTGTCGCGTCCAGACAACGACACCGCAGGGAACAGATCGCCGAATGAAATCGATCCCGGCCACGACCAACCGCGAGGCGGTTCGTTGTCAGCGACAACGTCGCTGGAACGGATGCTTTGCCGACAACGAAGTGACAGGCAACAGGCAGTGCCCATTGCGATCGCAACAACCAGGAAGTGCCTGCGGGTCGCCACCGGGCAGCCGGGTGCAACGAACGAGGGAGCGCCCTGACTGGAACGGTTTCGCGGGCGCAACGGTGAAGGGGTTCACCGCGGCAACGCGTTTCCCAGCATGCCCGAAACCGCCATCGCTCGTCCCGGGAACATGCACGAAACGCACGGCCGCACTACAAATGCTTGACGCTCAAATCGTGTGCACCTATCCTTGCGCGTTCCCAGCGTGGGGCCATAGCTCAGTTGGGAGAGCGCTACAATGGCATTGTAGAGGTCGTCGGTTCGATCCCGTCTGGCTCCACCAAATTCCCCGCGCTGTCCCCATCGTCTAGAGGCCTAGGACACCACCCTTTCACGGTGGCGACCGGGGTTCGAATCCCCGTGGGGACGCCAGTGGTGAGCGTGTTTCATGTTTGCATCTTTTGAAGCACGCGGGAATGTTGCACAATTGCGTTTCACTGAATGGATTTGACGACACGGAGCGGTAGTTCAGCTGGTGGTTTCGCGAGCGCATGCAAATGTCCCGTGGACATTCGCGCGAAATGGAACCGGTGAGCCAGGACGGCGAACGGCAAGACCACCATGGATGGTTCGAGGTAAAAGCGAAATGGTACGGAGCGGTAGTTCAGCTGGTTAGAATGCTGGCCTGTCACGCCGGAGGTCGCGGGTTCGAGTCCCGTCCGCTCCGCCAGTCGCCAAACGAATTCAACAGAAGGCCCGCCGTGCGCGGGCTTTTTTGTGTCCGCAATCGCGTGGCCCGGCACCCGGCGAGCACGTACATGCCTTTGATCATGGGCAAAGGCCGGGGATCTTGGGTAGGATGCAGGTTCCCCTTCAACGAGCCCGCAACGATGAAATCTTCCCTGTCGCTACTGGCCCTGGCCCTCACGGGCTTCCTCGCCGGCTGTGCCGGCGGCACCGACGCCAACAAGGACGCCGAGTCGTCCGCGCAGCCGCAAGCAGCCGCCACCGATTCTGCCAATCCATTCTTCGCCGAAAGCCCCCTGCCGCTGCACTTTCCGCAGTTCGACAAGATCGAGGATTCCGATTACGCCCCCGCGTTCGATCGCGGCATGGCCGATCAGCTGAAGGAAATCGAGGCGATCGCCAGCAACGCCGACGCACCGACCTTCGACAACACCATCATCGCGCTGGAAAAATCCGGGCAGATCCTCGATCGCGCCACCACGGTTTTCTTCAGCCTTTCCGGCGTCGAGAACAACGACATCAAGAAAGCCATCCAGTCCGAGTACGCGCCAAAGCTGGCCGCCCACCGCGACGCCATCATGCTGGACCCGAAGCTGTTCGCGCGGGTGCAGAAGCTGTACGACGAGCGCAACGACCTCGGCCTCGATGCCCAGGGCGTGCGTCTGGTCGAACGCTACCACGACGACTTCGTGCGGGCCGGCGCGCAACTTTCCGACGCCGACAAGACGCGCATGAAGGAAATCAACGGCGAGCTGGCAAAGCTCGGCGCCGACTTCAGCCAGAACGTGCTGGCCGAAGTGAACGACTCTGCAATGGTGGTGGACAGCAAGGATGAACTGTCCGGCCTCACCGACGCGCAGATCGAAGCCGCCGCCACGGCCGCCAAGTCGCGCGGCCTCGACGGCAAGTACGTGATTGCGCTGGTCAACACCACCAACCAGCCGGTGATCGCGCAATTGGACAACCGCGCGCTGCGCCAGCGCATCCATGAAGCATCGGTGGCGCGCGGCAGCCGCGGCAACCAGTACGACACTACCGCGATCGTCTCGAAGGTGATGGCGCTGCGCGCCGAGAAGGCGAAGCTGATGGGTTACCCGGACTACGCATCGTATGGTCTCGCCAACCAGACCGCGAAGACGCCGGAAGCGGTCAACGCGATGCTGGGCAAGCTGGCGCCCCCCGCGGTCGCCAACGCCAAACGCGAAGCCGCCGACCTGCAGGCCATGATCGACAAGACCCAGAAGGCCAAGGGCGAACCGACGTTCCAACTGGCCGCTTGGGACTGGTCGTACTACACCGAGAAGGTGCGTGCCGACAAATACGCGTTCGACGAAAGCCAGTTGAAGCCGTATTTCGAAATGAAGAACGTGCTGGAGAATGGCGTGTTCCACGCCGCGAACCAGGAGTACGGCATCAGCTTCAAGCAGCGCACGGACCTTCCGGTCTACAACCCGGACGTGCTGGTCTACGACGTCTTCAACGAGGACGGCAGCCAGCTCGCGATCTTCCTGCTCGATCCGTACGCACGTTCGTCCAAGCGCGGCGGCGCGTGGATGAATTCGTACGTGAGCCAGTCGGACCTCACCGGCTACCTCCCGGTGGTCGCCAACCATCTCAACATCACCAAGCCGGCCAGCGGCCCGACCTTGATGACCTGGGATGAAGTGACCACGATGTTCCACGAGTTCGGCCATGCGCTGCACGGCATGTTCTCGAACGTGAAATACCCGTACTTCTCGGGTACCAGCGTGCCGCGCGATTTCGTGGAGTTCCCCTCGCAGGTGAACGAGATGTGGGCCGACTGGCCAAGCATCCTCGCCAACTATGCGAAGCACCACGAGACCGGGGCGCCCATGCCGAAGGAGCTTCTGGACAAGGTGCTGGCGACCTCGAAATTCAACCAGGGTTTCGCCACCACCGAATACCTCGGCGCCGCGATGCTCGACCAAAATTGGCACCAGGTCGGTATCGACAAGGTTCCCGCCGCCGACGGCGTGATGGCGTTCGAGGCCGCAGCATTGAAGGCCGATGGCACCGACTTCGCACCGGTTCCGCCGCGTTATCGCACGCCGTACTTCAGCCACATCATGAGCGGCTACTCGGCCGGCTACTACGCCTACATCTGGTCGGAAGTGCTGGACGCCAATACGGTCGAGTGGTTCAAGCAGCACGGCGGCCTGACCCGCGAGAACGGTGATCGTTTCCGCAAGTTGCTGCTCTCGCAGGGCGGCAGCAAGGATGCAATGGAACTGTTCAACGACTTCGCCGGCCATGCGCCGCGCATCGAGCCGCTGCTGGAACGCCGCGGCCTGGATGCCAGCGACGGTTGATCGCCTGAAACGGCATCGGGTCCGCTTCACGACGGAGCGGACCCGATGTATCCCGGGATTGCCGTTTACGCGACGACCGATTCGGGCAACACGCGTTCCAGCGTCGCCAGCGAATGGCCCTGCTCGGCCAGGTATTCCAGCCAGCGGTTGAGGAAGCGGTTCATGCGCAGGCGGTGCAGCACCACGTTGCGCGCGGGCGCGAGCGGACCCAGCACCTGCCACAGGTCGCGGCCGGGTTCGCAGTGCAACGCCTCGGTCATGTGCGCGTCGAGGTAGCTGCGCAATTGCGCGGACGGTGCGGGATGGCCGGTGGTCGCGTCGAGCACGGCGTAGCTCAGGCCGAGTTCGAGCGTGTACGGATGCCGCTCCTGCACCGACAGGCGCACGTCGAGGCCATCGTCCACCGACGAAACGAATTCGCCCACCGCCAGCCGTTCCGGCGCGAACAGGCGCGCGAGGCGGCGATGGTTCTCGGCATACAGGCCCATCAACCAGTCGAAGCGGTCAGGGAGGAACGCCGCCGCGAACGAACGCGTGCGAAGCGTGGATTCCGTGCGGGTCAGTACCGATTGCATGGGTCGATCTTAGCGCATGCATCGCGTTTGACACGTCTTGCATTTTGCGCGCGAAACGCGCAACGTAAGGGTCTCGGCGCCGACAGGCGCCGATTCCGTTTTTGACGGCGTGCTCAGAACGCGACCATGCCTTGCAGCGACACGCTGCCGGCCTGCTCGCGTGAACCCTGCTCGCGCGACAAGCCCAGTCGTACACCGAACGTTCGCGTCGGCCACAGCGTCACGCCCGCGCGCAGCAGCGCTTCATTGCGCGACAGGCCGACGCCATCGACCGGCATCCAGTCGTCGAAACCGGTGAAGCTGGCGTCGAAGATGCCGCCGTACTGGTGCAACGCATGTCGCCAGGCGACGCTGCCGTCGAACTGCATCCGCATGCCGCTGGCCAGCCACCAGTCACCTTGTCCACGCAACCCGACCCCGGTCTGCAGGCGCCCGGCGGTGCGGGCGTTGGCCATCAGGCCGAACCCGTAACCGCCGGTTTCCGCGAATCCGCCCTGGTCGAGGCGCTGGTAGCGCACATTCACGAAAGGCGTGATGCGCGCCATGCCGACACCGAACCGGTAGCCGCCTTCCAGCGACCCCGCGAGGTAGCTCCCGGCGAAACCGCTGCCGACGGGCGCCGCGATGCCGCCCAACCGCAACAGCCGTTGCATGTCTTCGCGGAAGCGGCCGCCGCCGAACTGCCCCGTCGCGAACCACGGTCCATCGAACGCGCCGCCATACACCATCGCGTGGTCGACCTGGGTCCGGTTGTGGTCCCACGCCATGTCGAGTTGCCCGTAACCCCGGCTTTCGCCCACTGCGTAACCCAGCAGTGCATGCGAACCGGCGCGGAAATCCGCGCCCACGATCCCGCCGTCACTGCGGAAAGTCGCGCCCGAATACCCACTGCGTTGCAGGTCGCCCTGGCGTCCGAGCCCGGCGTACCACGCACCCGGCCTGGCATGCCCGCCCAGCAAATCATCGAAACGTCCGGACAAGGCCGCGTCGCCCGCATCGATGCCGTCGAACAACATCGCCGCGCTGGCCGCATGCAGCTGTCCGGACAGGCTTTGCAGCGTGGCGCGCGCGGAAGCAGGCGTCGCCGTGCGCTGGATCGCGCCCGCGCCGACAAGCATGCCGGGCGCGACGGCGTCGCCCGTGGCGATACGTGAATCGATCGCATCGAACCCGCTCTGCACGCGCGCAGCCGCCGACAGCGATGCGGGATCGCTGATGGCCATTGCCTGCGCCGCCTGCGTGATGCTGAGGCTGGTGGTGTCCAGCCACACGGAGTTCGCGGTGTACTGGATGCTGGTGCTGAGGAATACCCCCGGCGATCGCGTGAATTGCGCGAACGTGCCGTTCACGCCGAGCATTGCCGTCAGCACGTCCTGATGCTGGTTGGTGACGTAACCCGGATCCGCGCCCTGCACGTTCAATGTGCCTGCAAGCTGCGCGGAACCAATGACCGCCAGTTGCGAACCCAGGCTGACCGACAACGTGCCGGTGCTGGTTTGCGCGTAATTGCCGCCCACGTCGGTATTGCCACCGCTGACCACCACGGTGCCGGAATTGGCGAGCGCGCCTTGCAAACCCGGTATCGCATCGAGTGTGCCGCTGCCGCCCACACTGACGTCGCCCGGCAAGACATGCGCCGCCTGCAACGCCCCACCCAAGACTTGCGTGCCCCCGGAGTAGGTGTCGTTGCCCGCGAGGATCAAGGTGCCGGTGCCGTTCTTGATCAGGCCTCCCGAGCCACGGATGTCGTTGCTCCAGGTCGAAGTGAGGTTGTCGAACGATACCGACACGTCGCCCCAGTTGAACTGGGCCGGTCCCTGCACCGCCTTGCCGACATCGAGCTCGCCATAACCGAACGTGGGATTGGGTTGCGAACCACCCAGCGGATCGGCGGTACCCAGCAGCGTTTGCCGGACCAGGTCATTGCTGAAATACGGGAACGCCTGCCACACCACCGCCGCCGCGCCCGTCACCTGCGGCGCCGCCAGCGAAGTGCCCTGCACGATGTAATACGTCGGGTCGGTCGTGCTGGCCGTGGTGTCCTTGTCCAGCACGATCACGTCGCCCGGCGCCGCGAGGCAGAAATTCATCGCATTGCCGCACACGTTGGAATAACTCGCCAGTCGGGTCGGGTTGTTGCTGTCGACGGCCACCACCGTCAGCCAGCCCTTGGCAAGGTCGGGCGCGAAATTCGGAAGCTGCGCGAAGGTGCTGGGCTGGGCGCCCGAACCGTTGCCGGCCGCAAACACCACCAGTCCGCCGTGCTGGTTGACGAACGGACTGTAGGCCGCATCGAAGGCCTGGTTCACGCCTGGATTGGTGGTGTCCCACGTCAGGCCGCCCCATGAGTTGTTCTGCACCATCACGCCGGAATTGATCAACTGCTGGTTGACCTGGCCGAAGAATTGCGCATCGGCCGCGGTGATTTGCGTGGGCGGCTGGCCGCTGTCGGAAGGCGCGTTGTCGGAAATGATCCGCGCCGACACCAGGTTGGCGCCGGGCGCGATGCCGCCGGGAAACTTCGCAAACGGGACGCCGGCCGCGATTTCCGACACCCACGTGCCGTGGCCGACCACGTCGTCGATGCTGGTGTTGTTCTGGCTGGGGTCGACGTCGATGTATTCCGCGGTGACCCGCCCGGCGACCGTCGGGTTGCTGCGCATGATGCCGGAGTCGACGATGCCGATGGTCACCCCCTGGCCGGTATAGCCGGCGCTGTGCGCCGCGTACGTATTGGTGATCGAGAGCTGCGCGTCGATCGGCGGCTGCGGCGTCGTGGGCGTGGTCGGCGGCGGACTCTCCGGCGCGGGACGCACCGCGCCGTTGCCCCCGCCACCACCGCACGCGGCCAGTGCGCACGCCAACGCAACGAACACCAAGCTGCCGCCGGCACGCCGAATACCCTGCCACGACCACCTGTTTGCCATGACCGGCCCCTGCCAGTTCGGAGTGACGAACATCATTTTGCACCGGCACGGAATGCGTGGCACGACCGCATTTGCGGCAGCGCAGCATTCGCCGCATAATCCATCCTGGATCGTTTCAGTCAAACCCCATCGCTCCGCGGCGTGGCTTGATCCAAACGAGACATTCCTTTCACGGAGTCCAAGATCATGTCCGACATCGTCATTGCCGCTGCCAAGCGCACCCCCATCGGCGCGTTCCTCGGCCAATTCACCGGCTTCCCGACGCCGAAACTCGGCGCCGCCGCGATCCGCGCGGCATTGCAGCAATCGGGCCTCGCGCCGGGCGATGTCGGCGAAGTACTGATGGGCTGCGTGCTGCCGGCCAACCTCGGCCAGGCGCCGGCGCGCCAGGCCGCGCTGGCCGCCGATCTTCCGGCTTCGGTCGGTTGCACCACGCTCAACAAGGTATGCGGCTCGGGCATGAAAGCGATCATGCTGGGCCACGACCTGATCAAGGCCGGTTCGGCCAGCGTGGTGGTCGCGGGCGGCATGGAGTCGATGACCAACGCGCCGCACATGGCCGCGGTACGCACGGGACTGCGCTACGGCGACGGCAGCCTGGTCGACCACATGGCGTGGGACGGACTGACCAATCCGTACGACGGCAAGTCGATGGGCGTGTTCGCCGAAGCCACCGCCGACAAATACCATTTCACCCGCGAGCAACAGGACGCGTTCGCCGGCGAATCGGTGCGCCGCGCGCAGGCCGCGGTGAAAGATGGATCGTTCGCCGACGAAATCACCACGGTCACGGTGCCGGGGCGCAAGGGCGACGTCGAAATCTCGGTCGATGAAACGCCGGGCAAGGTCGACCCCGCGAAAATCCCCACGCTCAAACCGGCGTTCCGCAAGGAAAACGGCACCGTCACTGCGGCCAGCTCGTCCAGTATTTCCGATGGCGCTGCCGCGGTCGTGTTGCTTTCGGCTGATGACGCCAAGGCGCGCGGGGTGAAGCCGCTCGCCCGCATCGTCGCGCACGCCACCCATTCGCAGGAACCGCAGTGGTTCACCACGGCGCCGGTGGGCGCGATCGAAAAAGTGTTGCAAAAAGCCGGCTGGAAAGTTGGCGACGTGGATTTGTTCGAAGTCAACGAAGCTTTTGCCGTGGTGGCAATGGCCGCGATGCACGACCTTTCGATTCCGCACGAAAAGCTCAATGTGCATGGCGGCGCGTGTGCGCTCGGCCATCCGATCGGCTGCACCGGCGCGCGCCTCGTGGTCACGCTGTTGCATGCATTGGTCCACGCGGGCAAGAAACGCGGCGTCGCGTCGCTGTGCATCGGCGGCGGCGAAGCCACCGCGATCGCGATCGAGTTGGCGTGACGCGGCCTTGAGGGTTTGTACTGCCAATGCGGTAAGCGGCGACTGAACGTTATGTGTTCGTAAAAAGGCCGAACGCTGGCGTTATTCGGCCGGACGCGGTTTAATAGTGCGGCCACTTCCGTGGCTTTCCACGGCCCAATCCAGGAGATCTCCAATGAAGTTCACCCGTACCGTACTCGTGGTTGCACTCGCTTCCGCGATGGCCCTGTCTTTGTCTGCCTGCGGCAATTCCGGCAGCGAAGGTTCGTCGGCCGCCAACGAGGCACAGAGCGCCGCCGAAGCCGTCTCGTCGGCTGCCAGCACCGCCGCGCAGGCTGCCGGTTCCGCCGCCGCCGCCGCGGGCTCGGCTGCCCAGGCTGCTTCCGAGGCCGCCGGCGCCGCTGCCCCGGCTTCGACCGCCGCTGCTCCGGCTTCGACCGCTGCTGCTCCGGCCTCGACCACCGCTTCCGCGATGGACGCCATGAAGGACGCCGCCAACAAGGCTGGCCAGGCTGCCGGTGCCGTCAAGGACGCCGCGGGCAAGGCCAAGGACGCGATGAAGGGTCACTGATCCTTTCTCCGCGTTCCGCAACACCCGAACCGGCCGCCTCGCGCGGCCGGTTTTTTTTCGACACCACACCCATTGCCGGAGCGCAGCCCGGACCCGTCCGGGGTTTGTCCCGCGCGTGGCACATCCCGCGCCCCAACGAGCCTCTGTAAATCAGGGGCTCCTTGTGCTTTCATGGCGGTTTGCACGTCTTGGACAAGACCATGCCCGCCATCCCTTCGCGCCTCGATACCCGCAGCGACGAATTCCGCGGCAACGCCGCCCGCTTGCGGCAACTCGCGGACGAACTGAAGGCCGAACTTGCACGCACCGCCGAGGGCGGTGGCGAAAAGGCGCGTGCGAAGCACGTCGCACGCGGCAAGCTGCTGCCGCGCGAACGCGTGCGCGCCCTGCTCGATCCGGGTTCGCCGTTCCTGGAACTCTCGCCGCTGGCGGCGCATGGCATGTACGACGATGCGGCGCCCGCAGCCGGCATCATCACCGGCATCGGCCGCGTGCACGGAACGGAAGTCGTGATCGTCGCCAACGATGCCACCGTCAAGGGCGGGACATACTTCCCGATCACGGTGAAGAAGCATCTGCGCGCGCAGGAAGTGGCGCTGGAGAATCGCCTGCCCTGCATCTACCTCGTCGACTCCGGCGGTGCCTTCCTGCCGTTGCAGGACGAAGTGTTTCCGGACAAGGAACACTTCGGCCGCATCTTCTACAACCAGGCACGCATGTCGGCATTGAACATTCCGCAGGTCGCGGTGGTGATGGGTTCGTGCACCGCGGGCGGCGCCTACGTGCCGGCGATGAGCGACGAGACCATCATCGTGCGCGGCGAGGGCACGATCTTCCTCGGCGGTCCGCCGCTGGTGAAGGCCGCGACCGGCGAAGTGGTGGATGCGGAGACCCTGGGCGGCGCCGACGTGCACACGTCGATTTCAGGCGTCGCCGACCACTTCGCGGAAAACGACGCGCACGCGCTATCGATCGCGCGCGACATCGTCGCGGCGCTCAACCGCAAGAAGGCGATGCCGTTGGCATTGGCCGAACCGCGCGAACCGAAATACACCGCGCAAGAACTCTACGGCGTGATCCCCGAAGACACGCGCCGTCCGTTCGACATCCACGAAGTGATCGCGCGCATCGTCGACGGCTCCGAATTCCACGAGTTCAAGGCGCGCTACGGCAAGACGCTGGTGACCGGGTTTGCACACATCCACGGCTATCCGGTCGGCATCGTCGCCAACAACGGGATCCTGTTTTCCGAGAGCGCGCTCAAGGGCACGCACTTCATCGAGCTGTGCAACCAGCGCAACGTGCCGCTGGTGTTCCTGCAGAACATCACCGGCTTCATGGTCGGCAAGAAGTACGAGCAGGCCGGCATCGCCAAGGACGGTGCCAAGATGGTCACCGCGGTCGCCTGTTCACACGTGCCGAAATTCACGGTGGTGATCGGCGGCAGCTTCGGCGCCGGCAACTACGCGATGTGCGGACGCGCCTACGGCGCGCGCTTCCTGTGGGTGTGGCCCAACGCGCGCATCAGCGTGATGGGTGGCGAACAGGCGGCGTCGGTGCTGGCGACCGTCAAGCGCGACGGCATCGAAGCCGCGGGCAAGTCGTGGTCGAAGGAAGAAGAAGACGCCTTCAAGGCACCGATCCGCGAACAGTACGAACGCCAGGGCCATCCCTACTACGCCAGCGCGCGCCTGTGGGACGACGGCATCATCGACCCGACCGACACCCGCCGCGTGCTGGGCCTCGCGATCTCGGCATCGATGAACGCGCCGATCGAAGCGCAGCGCTACGGGGTGTTCCGGATGTAATCCAGCCCCGGTCTACGGTGTCGCGTCGGGCGCGTAACGCAGGTTGTCGAGCAATGGCGTCTGCGGACGCTGGATGTGCAGGAACTCCACGCCGGCCGTCGCGTGGCATGCATTGCAGGATGCCGAAAGTCGATCGTAGGCGCTGGCGAATGCGGCCTTGTCCTTCTTCGCGAGCGCTTCCTGCACGCTGCGGACCGCCGGGTCCATGATCGCCGGCATGACTTCGGAAAGCTTCTCCGGCTGCAATTCTGGCGCGTTGCCGTTGGTGGCCTCGATGCCGCGCAACGCCTCGCCCAGCTCACTCACCATGTAATACGCGAGGTTCCAATTGCCGGCCTCGCCAGCCCACCACAGGCGGTCGTGGCGGATCTGCAGTTCCAGCATCTGCTGGCCCAGCTCCGGCGCCGGGATGCGTTGCTCGAGCCGGGCGATCTCGGCCTTGAGTGCCGTGACTTCGGTGCTGCCATCGGATGACACGGTCGACGGCGTACACCCGCCCGCCAGCAGGGCAACCGAGCAACCTGCGGCCATGCACAGGCCCAGCGCCACGCCAATCAGGGGTCGTTGTTTCATCGGCAACTCCCGCGGTGACTCATGCGCCACGCGGGGCGGCAGCGCCATCCGCGATGCGGTGCGCGGAAGATTCCGCTCCGACACGGCGCGACACCACGCCCATCCCCGCCGCAAGAATCGCGAACGTCACACCCCAGAACACCAGCTGCATGCCTGCCGGGCGAGCCTCGTAACCGGTCAGGACATGCACCGCCTGGCCCACGATGGACCCATTGGTGAGGAGCCACGAGGTATCCCAGACCTGGTTGCCCCAGGCCGGCAACAGGTTGGCCTGGATCAGGAATCCCGCCGCGCTGGAAGCCAGCCCCGCGGCCAGCACCACCAGCATCCAGTTGGTCGCGCTGAAGAAGTAGCGAATCGGAATGCGCAGCAACCCGAAGTACAGCGCAAAACCGACCGCGATGCCGCCCGCGAGGCCCAGCGGTACGCCGGCGAAGAAGCCCAGCTTGCCCGCGCCGCCCGCAGCCATGCCGTACAGGAACAGCACGATCTCGGAGCCCTCGCGCAACACCGCCAGCGCCACCACCGCGAGCAGGATCGCGATGGAACTCGAGCCCGCCTTCACCGAATCGGTGACGCGATGCATCTGCTGCACCATCTGCTTGCCGTGGCTGGACATCCAGGTGACGTGCCAGCCCAGCATCACCACCGCGGCCAGCAACACCGCGGCGTTGAAGACCTCCTGACCGATCCCGCCCAACGAACCTTCGATGAAGCCCATGCACACAGCCACGATCATTGCACCGGCGACGCCCAGCGCGATGCCGCCGCCGACGAATGCGGCGCGGCGTGGTACCCCGCGCGTAGCCGCCGCCACGATCGTCACGATCAATGCAGCTTCCAGGACTTCACGGAACACGAGCAGGGCTATGCCAAGCATGTCAGGATTACTCCACGACCAAGACGCCGGTGGTGGCCTGGTGGAAATCGTCGAAAAACTTGTAGGTGCCCTTCGCCAGCGGCCCAATGAATACCGTGACGGTGGAATTGGGTAGTACGATCTTTTCGCGGTTGAAGTCGGCGCTCTCGAATTCAGACGGCATCGCATTGCGGTTGGTTACCAGCACCTTGATTTTGGTGTTGGCCGGAACCTTGAGCGTCGCCGGCTCGAACTTGTGATCCTGCAACACCAGTTTGTACTCGGGTGTCGTTTGCGCGCCGACACTGGCCGCGACGGCGCCGGTGCCCGCGAAAACGACGGCCATTGCCAGAATCAGTCTGCGCATCGCTCGAATTCCGAAGTCTGTTGTTGGAAGTCTGTTGTTGAGTGCATCGCCATTGGTAGTAAATGCTAATCGTTCGTATTTATGAATGCAACACGTGCAGATCGCACCCGTCCAACCGGCCGGGCAAAGCCGAAGCCCACCTTGCTCGTGGCATCGCCTGGGATGAACGACGCACGGAAACGTTATCCTTCACGTTTTGACCGGAACGCGACGATGGCCGAAACCATCCTGCTTGAACGCAGCGGCGCCGTGGCGACGCTCAAGCTGAACCGGCCGCAGGTCCACAACGCCTTCGACGACACCCTGATCGCAGAGCTCACCGCCGCGCTGGAGTCGCTGGCCGCGGACGCAGGCGTGCGGGCGCTGGTGTTGACCGGATCGGGCGCCACCTTTTCCGCCGGCGCCGACCTCAACTGGATGCGCGGCATGGCCCGCGCCGGTGAACAGGAAAACCGCGACGACGCGCTGCGCCTTGCCGAACTCCTGCGCGCCCTGCAGTTCTTCCCGAAACCGACGCTCGCGCGCGTCAACGGTTCCGCCTATGGCGGCGGCGTGGGCCTGGTCGCCTGTTGCGACATCGCGATCGGCGTCGAGGGCGCGAAGTTCGCGCTCAGCGAAGTGAAACTCGGCCTCGTCCCCGCCACCATCGCACCCTACGTGTTGCAAGCCATCGGCCCGCGCCAAGCGCGGCGGCTGTTCGTCAGCGCGGAAATCTTCGATGCCGCCGAAGCCACGCGCATCGGCCTGCTGCACCAGTGCGTCCCGGCGGGCCAGCTTGACGAAGCCGTCGACCGGCAACTGCATTTCCTCGCCAAGGGCGGTCCGGTCGCACAGCACGAAGCCAAGCAACTGGCGCTGCGCAGCGCCGGTATGACGATGGAATCCGCCGCGCGCGTCGACACCGAAAACGCCGGACTGATCGCGAGGCTGCGCGTATCCCCGGAAGGCCAGCAAGGCCTCTCGGCCTTCCTCGACAAGCGCCCGCCGCCATGGCCGGCGAAGGAGTGACCATGCTCGACCACATCGGTTTCCCCGTTTCCAATTTCCTGTACAGCAAGAAGTTTTACGCGGCGGCGCTCGCGCCGCTCGGCATCGGCGTGTTGATGGAATTCAGCGCCGAGCAGACCGGCGGCACTTCGCAGGCCGGTTTCGGCGACGCCGGCAAGCCGTACTTCTGGATCGGAGACGGCGAAGGCACGCTGCGCGGGCGTTTCCACGTTGCCTTCGCAGCCCGGACCCGTGCCGACGTCGACGCCTTCCACGAGGCCGCGCTGGCGGCAGGCGGCCGCGACAACGGCAAGCCCGGCTTGCGGCCGCATTACCACGAACATTATTACGGCGCGTTCGTTCTTGACCCTGATGGCCACAACATCGAGGCGGTCTGTCATGCACCGGAATAGCCATCCCTGGCGCGCTCGTCCGATCGGCATCCCTGCCTCACCCTCACGAGCCGTGCGACATGCCATTCAAGGCATGTCGCAAGCACGGCCCGTTCGACCCGACGGTCACAACATCGAGGCGGTCTGCCACGCGCCCGCCTGATGCAAGCTGCTGACAGCACGCTGGCAACTGCGGATCGCCATGCTGGCCGCTCCTGCCGCCACGCGCGAGAGTCAACCATGAACCACGTCCTCAACATCGCCGACGCCCAATACACCGACCTCGCCGAAGGTTCGCGGCGGATGGGTTCCGAAATGCCCGGCGAACGTTACGGCGGCCGCAGGGCCGAACTCGGCCGTGTCATGGGCGCGCGCAAGCTCGGCTACAACGTCACCGCGATCGCGCCCGGCAAATGCGCCTATCCGCGCCACAACCACCGCGTCAACGAGGAAATGTTCTTCGTGCTGGAAGGCACGGGCGAAGTCCGCATCGGCGACGAGACTTTCCCGATTCGTGCCGGCGACGTCATCGCATGCCCTGCGGGCGGCCTCGAAACCGCGCACCAGCTGCGCAACACCGGCAGCGCGGAGCTGAAGGTGCTCGCCGTCAGCACCACCGAATCGCCGGAAATCTGCGAGTACCCGGACTCCGGCAAGTTCGGCGTGCTGGCATTCTTCGGCGCCGGCGCGGATGGCCGACCCGAAATGTTCGCGTACATGGGCCGCCGCGGGGAATCGCTCGATTACTGGGAAGGCGAGTAACCGTGCCTGCCCCCATCATCAATCTGGCCGATCTCCAAATCCGCTCCGTCAGCGCGGAGCGTGCTCCACGCGGCGACCATGCAGACCAGTACGACCTCCGTTGGGCCGAAATCGGCAGCCAAGTCGGCGCGCGCAAGCTCGGCTACAACCTCACCGTAGTCGCGCCGGGCAAGCGCAGCTGTCCGTTCCACAGCCACCGCATCGAAGAGGAAATGTTCTTCATCCTCGAAGGCACGGGCGAGCTGCGCTACGGCGAGACGCGCCACCCGCTGCGCGCAGGCGACGTCATTGCCTGCCCCATCGGCGGTCCGGAAACCGCGCACCAGATCATCAATACCGGCAACACCGAAATGCGTTATCTCTCGCTCAGCACCATGTCGCCTGTCGAGGTTTGCGACTATCCCGATTCGGGCAAGTTCGGCGTGTTCGAAGACCAGCCGTGGGATGATGCACGCGATCGCGAGCCGTTCCGGCACCTCGCCCGGCGCGAGGACACGCGCGACTATTGGGAGGGCGAGTAGTGTTCGAACGCGTATTGATCGCCAATCGCGGCGAGATCGCCTGCCGCGTGATCCGCACCTGCCGCCGGCTCGGCATCCACACCATCGCGGTGTATTCCGAGGCCGACAGGGACGCGCAGCACGTACGCCTTGCCGACGAAGCCTGGCCGATCGGCGGGCCGCGTCCGGATGAATCGTATTTGCGCGGCGACGCGATCATCGAGGTTGCGAAACGAACAGGCGCGCAGGCCATCCATCCCGGCTACGGGTTCCTGTCCGAAAACACCGGCTTCTCGCGCGCCTGCAAGGACGCCGGCATCGTGTTCATCGGCCCCGACCCCGAGAGCATCGAGGCGATGGGCTCGAAGGCGGCCGCCAAGAACCTGATGGCGAAACACAAGGTGCCGTTGGTGCCGGGCTACAGCGGCGACAACCAGGACAGCGCGTTCCTTGCCCAACAGGCACACAAGATCGGCTATCCGTTGATCCTGAAGCCCTCGGCCGGCGGCGGCGGCAAGGGCATGCAGATCGTGCGCAGCGACGCGGAATTCCCCGACGCCCTGGCGACCGCGCAGCGCGTGGCCAAGGCTTCGTTCGGCGACGCCTCGATGTTGCTGGAACGCTACATCGAACATCCGCGCCACATCGAGTTCCAGGTATTCGGCGACCGCCACGGCAACGTGATCCACCTCGACGAACGCGAATGCTCGGCGCAGCGCCGCTACCAGAAAGTGCTGGAAGAAACGCCCTCGCCCTTCCTCGACGCCGCACGTCGCGCGGCGATGGGCGCGGCGGCGGTCGCCGCCGCGAAGGCCGTGAACTATGTGGGCGCCGGCACGGTGGAGTTCATCGTCGGCCGCCATGCCGATGGAAGTCCGGGCGATTTCCATTTCATGGAAATGAATACGCGCCTGCAGGTCGAGCACCCGGTCACCGAGATGACCCACGGCATCGACCTGGTCGAGTGGCAACTGCGCGTCGCCAACGGCGAACCGCTGCCGCTCGCGCAAGAAGCGGTGCAGTCGCGCGGCCATGCCATCGAAGTGCGCCTGTATGCCGAGGATCCCGACCACGGCTTCCTGCCGGGCTCGGGCAAACTCGCGCGCCTGCAGTTGCCGGAAGCTTCCGCACACGTGCGGCTCGACGGTGGCGTGGTCGAAGGCGACGCGGTCACGATCTTCTACGACCCGATGATCGCCAAGCTGATCGTGTGGGATGTCGACCGCCCCTCCGCGCTGCAACGCATGCGCGAAGCCTTGGCGGCATGCGAGATCGTCGGGCCGAAGTCCAATGTCGCGTTCCTGGAGCGCCTGGTGCGGCATCCGGCCATCGTCGAAGGCCGCATCGACACGGGTTACCTCGACCGCCACCTCGACGAATTCGTCGCCGGCGAAACCCGGCCCTCGCCGGAAACCGTTTTCGCGGCCGTGGTCGCGTCCTTGCAATATGACGAACGGCACGTCGTGGGCGACCCCGCCGACCCGCATTCGCCATGGAACACCGCCGACGCCTGGCGCATCGGCCATCCCGGCAAGCGCATCGTCGCCTTCGCGGTGGGCGATCGACGTTTCGAGATCGAGGCGCGCGGCCACGCCGGCGGCTACCTGCTGCAGTGCGGCGATGCCAAGACCGAAATCACGGGCGCGCGCTGGGACGATCGAACCCTGAGTGCGCGCTTCGACGGCGAAGCGCGCCGCTTCGACGTGCGCGCCGATGCGTCACGCGTGTTGCTGCACGATGCCGCAGGCTTCCGCTGGCGCCTCGAACGCGTGCCGGCCTTCGCGTGGGAAGCCAGTGGCAGCGCCGGCGGCAACCAGGTGGCGGCGCCGATGCCCGGCCGCGTCGTGCTGGTCAAGGCCAGGGCCGGCGACAAGGTCGAGGCTGGCCAGGAGTTGTTGGTGATGGAGGCGATGAAGATGGAGCTTTCGCTGAAAGCCCCGCGCGCCGGCGTCATCGAGTCGGTGTCCGCTGCCGCGAGCGACTTCGTGGACGCCGACATGGTCCTGGTGCGCTTCGCGGACCCGTGATCGCACGCCGATCCCATCGGCAAGACGGGCACGGGCGGGCTTGTCCGGAAACTGTCCACGTACTGTCCGCGGACACTTTCCGCGCGCATCATGTTCGCGTAACTCGTTAAATCTGCACGCAAACTCCTTCTGCGTCCACTGGCATCGCGCTTGCTACGTTTGACTTGGCGGCCAGCGCTTTCCGTGCGTGGGCCCGATCCGGCCACGGGAGGTTCTGCGGGATGTTCGGCTACTACCTCGACCTTGCACTGCGCAGCCTGAAGCGCAATCCCGCGCTCACCGCGCTGATGGTGGTGGCGATCGGTTTCGGCGTGGCCGCGTCGATGATCACGTATTCGGTGTTCCGCGCGGTGTCGGGCAATCCGATCCCCGACAAATCCGCGCAACTGTTCACCCCGCAGATCGACAGTTGGGGGCCACAGATGAACCTGCAGGGCGAACCGCCGCAGGCATTGAACTACGTGGATGCGATGGCGCTGATGCGCGCGCACGCAGCGAAGCGGCAAACCCTGCTGTACCCGGTGCAACTGTCACTGATGCCGGGCGGAAATCGCGATCTGCCGGTCAAGGCGGAAGGTTATGCGGTGTACGCCGACTTCTTTCCGATGTTCGAGGTGCCGTTCCGGGACGGCAGCGGCTGGAACGCCGCGCAGGACGAAAGTCGCGCGCCGGTGATCGTCCTGAGCAAGGAATTCAACCGCAAGCTGTTCGGCGATACCGACAGCATTGGGCGCGAGATCAATCTCGACGGCCACAACTACCGTATCGTGGGCGTGACCCGGCACTGGAATCCGGTGCCGCGCTTCTATTCGCTGTTCGGCAGCAGCGGCTTCGAGGAGCCCGCGGATTTCTACCTGCCGTTCACCCGCGCGCTGGATCTCAAGATCGACACCGCCGGCAACAACAGTTGCCGCAAGATAACGACCATGCGCGGCTGGGACGACTGGCTGCGCAGCGATTGCGTGTGGATCACCCCGTGGGTGGAACTGGACAACGCGGCCGACGTCGCGCGCTACCGCAATTTCCTGCAAGGCTATTCCGCCGACCAGCAACGTGCCGGCCGCTTCGGCTGGGCGCCCAACGTGCGGCTGCGCAACGTGACGCAATGGATGGCGTACATGCACGTGGTGCCGCCCGAGAGCCGCGTCTCGCTTCTGGTGTCGCTGGGCTTCTTCCTGATCTGCCTGGTCAACACCGTCGGGTTGTTGCTGGCGAAGTTCATGCGCCGCGCCAGCGAGATCGGCGTGCGTCGCGCATTGGGCGCATCGCGGCGCGAGATCTACATGCAATTCCTGATCGAGGCCGGCACGGTCGGCGTGGCGGGTGGTTTGCTGGGATTGCTGCTGACCGCCGCGGGCGTGTCGGGCGTGGGTTTGTTGTTCCGTCCCGAGATCGCGCGGCTGGCGCACGTGGACCTGTCGCTGGTGGCATTGACGCTGGCGGTCGCGGTCGGCGCCACCGTGATCGCGGCGTTCTATCCCACCTGGCGCGCGGCACACGTGCAGCCGGCGTGGCACCTGCGGTCGAACTGAGAACCATCATGCAAATCCAGCCTATCCTCGCCGCGCTCCGCCACCACAAGGCCGGCACCGTGCTGATCGCGCTGCAGATCGCGCTGACCCTGGCGATCGTGTGCAACGCGTTGTTCATCATCCACCAGCGCCTGACGCACCTGTCCGAGCCCACCGGCGTCGACGAAGCCAACGTGTTCGTGATCGGAAGCCAGTGGGCGGGCCGGCAGTCCGACCAGCAGATCGACGCGCAGATCCAGGCCGACCTCGTCGCGCTGCGACAACTGCCCGCGGTGCGCGATGCGGCGCCCGCCAATTCGTATCCGTTGCGCGGTGGTGGCTGGGACAACTTCATCACGATGAAGCCCGACCAGGTGCAGAAGACCACCGACGCCGCGGTGTACCTGAGCGACACCCACCTGATCGATACCTTGGGCCTCAAGCTGGTCGCCGGGCGCAATTTCCGGCCCGACGAGATCGAGCCGATGGGGATGCGCGAGAACAAGACGCCGCCGGTGGCGATCGTGACCAAGGCGCTGGCCGACAAGCTGTACCCAGACGGTTCGGCGCTGGGCAAGACCTTCTACACCATGAGCACGACGCCGACCACCATCGTCGGCATCGTCGAACGCCTGCAGCGGCAGGAAGTCGACACCTGGTCGCGCGACTACGCCTACCAGGCCATGCTGTGGCCGCGCCGCCTCGACATGTCGTTCGGTACCTACTACATCGTGCGCGCCAAACCGGGTGAATTGGCGACCGCGATGCGCGAAGCGCCCAAGGCACTGCTCGCGCAGAGCCGCATGCGCGTCATCGACCCCAAGGACGGCGTGCTGAGCTTCGCGGAAATCCGCCACCGCGCCTACGACAGCGACCGCGGCACCGCGATCCTGATGGGCATCATCTGCGCGGTGCTGCTGGTGATCACCGGCGCGGGCATCATCGGGCTTACCAGTTTCTGGGTCGGCCAGCGGCGCAAGCAGATCGGCATCCGCCGCGCATTGGGCGCGACGCGGCAGGACATCCTGCGCTACTTCCAGACCGAGAACCTGCTGATCGCGGGTGCCGGCGTGGTGCTGGGCGCGATCCTCGCGGTGGGGTTGAACCTCTGGATGATGACGCAGCTCTCGATGGACCGGATGCCGTTGTTGTACGTGCTGGCCGGGATCGTCGTGTTGCTGCTTCTGGGTCAGGGTGCGGTGTTCGCGCCGGCGCGGCGCGCGTCGCGGGTATCCCCGGTGGAAGCGACACGCACGGTGTGATGAAGGGGGACACCAATGTTCGCCTACTACGTCGATCTCGCGCTGCGCAGCCTGAAACGCAACAAGGTGCTGACAGCGTTGATGGTGCTGGCGATCGCGGTGGGCATTGGCGCTTCGATGACCACGCTGACGGTGCTGCACGTGCTTTCGGGCGATCCGTTGCCGGGCAGGAGCGGCGAACTCTACTACCCGCAGATCGATCCGCAGGATGCGCGCGGGATGATGCCCGGCACGCTGCCGCCGGAGCAGGTCACGTTGATCGACGGCATGAACCTGCTGCGGGCGAAGCGCGCGGATCGCCAGGCCCTGATGTTCGGCGGCGCGGTGCCGATCCAGCCGGTATCGTCCACGCTCGACCCGTTCTACGTGGAGGCGCGCTTCACCACCGCCGATTTCTTCGCCATGTTCGATGCGCCGTTCCGGTACGGCCACGGCTGGACCGGCGCGGATGACGAGGCGCATGCCCGCGACGTGGTGATCACGCGCCAACTCGACGACAAATTGTTCAACGGCGCCGACAGCACGGGACGCACGTTGCGCCTCGGCGACGCCACGTTCCGCATCGTCGGCGTGCTCGACAGTTGGCGTCCGAACCCGCATTTCTACGACCTCAACACCGGCTCGTACAACTATTACGAGCAGGTATTCCTGCCGTTGCAGACCGCATTGGAGATGCACTTCGACCACAACGGCTCCAACGATTGCTGGGGCAACGGCGCAGGTGGCGCGGGCGGCGTGTACCCGTCGGCGACCTGCGTGTGGCTGCAATTCTGGGTGGAACTCGACAGCCCCGCGAAAGCCGCGGCGTACAAGCGGTTCCTCACCCATTACTCGGAAGAACAGAAGGCATTGGGCCGGTTCGTGCGCGCGCCGAACGTGCGCCTCGACGACCTGATGCAGTGGCTGGATTACAACGGGGTCGTGCCCAGCGACGTGCGCCTGCAGGCGTGGCTCGCGTTCGGCTTCCTGCTGGTGTGCCTGCTCAATACGGTCGGACTGATGCTGGCGAAATTCCTGCGCCGCTCCGGCGAGTTGAGCGTCCGTCGCGCGCTGGGGGCGTCGAAACGCGCGTTGTTCGCACAACTGCTGACCGAGTCCGGCGTGGTCGGATTGGCCGGTGGGGTTGGCGGATTGCTGCTGGCACTGCTCGGGTTGTGGATGGTCCAGCACCGCTCCACCGACTACGCGTCGCTGGCGCATCTCGATCCCGCCATGTTGCTGGTCACGTTCGTGCTCGCGATCGGCGCCAGCCTCCTTGCCGGAATGCTTCCCGCCTGGCGCGCCTGCAATGTCGCCCCGGCCGTGCTGCTGAAGAGCAATTAGGCCTGCCAACATCATGGACATCCTGCCCATCTTCAAGACACTGAGCCGGCACAAGATCATCATCCTGCTGCTGATGCTGGAGATCGCGTTGAGCTGCGCGATCGTCTGCAACGGCGTGTTCCTGATCGTGCAACGCCTGCAGCACATGCAGATGCCCAGCGGGATCGCCGAACACGAGGTGGTCCAGATCCAGCAGGCGCCGATCGCACCGCCACCCGATCGCTATGCGCGCGCACAGGAAGACCTCGCGGCGTTGCGGCAGATCCCCGACGTGCAGGCAGTCGGCATGACCAACCAGGTGCCGTTCGGCGGGGATTCGTCGAACGGCAACGTGATGCTCTCGCCGACGCAACCGCATCCGACGTTGAACGCTGCGGAATATTTTGGCGAGAACCTGATCCCGACGTTCGGCCTGCACCTGGTGTCGGGACGCGCCCTCGAACCCGACGATTACGTGAACGCGGACATCGTGCTCAAGTCGCTCGCCGATGACAGCGGCAAGGGCTTCCCGATGCCGACCGTCATCAGCCAGGCCCTGGCCGCTCGCCTGTGGCCGCAGCAAAGCCCGCTGGGCAAGATGATCTGGCTTGCGCCCAAGGCGAGTTTCCGCGTGGTGGGCGTGGTGGAGACGCTGGCGCGCGCGAACGCCTACAAGACCGCCACCGCGCAGTACTCGATGATCATTCCGGTGCACATGGGCGCGGACAAGGATCAAAGCTACGTGATCCGCACGTTGCCGCAGGATCGGCAACGGGTGTTGGCCGCCGCGGTCGCGGCTCTGAAGGGCGCCGACGCGACGCGCGTGATCACCCACACGCGCACGTACGATGAAATCCGCAGCGACTATTTCAAGGACGACCACGCGATGGCGGGCATGCTGGTCAGCGTGATCGTGGCAGTGTTGCTGGTGACGGGGCTCGGCATCGTGGGACTCGCCAGCTTCTGGGTGGCGCAGCGACGCAAGCAGATCGGCATCCGCCGTGCGCTGGGCGCCACACGCACCGACATCCTGCACTACTTCCAGACCGAGAATTTCCTGATCGTCACGTTCGGCATCCTTGCCGGGATGCTGTTGGCGTACGGCCTCAGCCTGCTGCTGATGCTGCACTACGAGCTGCCGCGCCTGCCGTGGTTCTATCTGCCGGCCGGCGCGATCGCGCTGTGGATGATCGGGCAACTCGCGGTGTTCGGGCCGGCGTTGCGCGCCTCGCGCGTCCCGCCGGTGGTCGCGACGAGAAGCGTGTGATGCTCGCCTATTACTTCGATCTCGCGCTGCGCAGCCTCAGGCGCAATCCGGTCCTGACGGGATTGATGGTGCTGGCGATCGCGCTGGGGATCGGTGCGTCGATGACCACGCTGACCGTGTTGCACGTGCTCTCGGGCGATCCCTTGCCCAGACGCAGTGCCCACATCTACTACCCGCAAATCGATCCGCGCGACATGAACGGCTACCAGCCCGGAGGCGAGCCGGCCGACCAGGTGACGTGGATCGACGGCATGAACCTGCTGCACGCGCACCGCGCGGACCGGCAGGCGCTGATGACCGGCGGCTCGGTGCCGATCCAGCCGACGCAGGCGAACCTCGATCCGTTCTACGCGGACGCGCGCTACACCACGACGGATTTCTTTCCGATGTTCGGCGTGCCGTTCGAATACGGCACGGCGTGGACGACTTCCGACGATGAAAACCGCGCGCGCGTGGCGGTGATCTCGCGCACCCTCAACGACAAGTTGTTCGGCGGCAAGGACAGCCTCGGGAAAACCATCAACGTCAACGATGCTGACCTGCGCATCGTCGGGGTGCTCGACGCGTGGCGGCCCGATCCGCATTTCTACGACTTGTACCAGGGTACGTATGGCGAGAACGAAGATGTGTTCGTGCCGCTATCCACTTCGCGCGACCTGAGATTGGCGCACAACGGTTCGACCGATTGCTGGGGCAAGGGCGCGCCCAGCCAGGACAAGCTGGAGCAGGCGCCGTGCACCTGGTTGCAGTTCTGGGTGCAACTCGATACGCCTGCGCAGGCCGCCGCGTACAAACAATTCCTCGTCCACTATTCGCAGGAACAGAAAACGCTGGGCCGCTTCCAGCGTCCGCCCAACGTGCGCCTGCGCGACGTGATGCAGTGGCTGGGCTTCAAGAAGGTCGTGCCGGGCGACGTGCGCCTGCAAGCGTGGCTGGCGTTCGGGTTCCTGCTGGTGTGTCTGGTCAACACCGTCGGACTGATGCTGGCGAAATTCCTGCGCCGCTCCGGCGAAATCGGCGTGCGCCGCGCACTGGGCGCCGCGCGCCGCGCGGTGTTCGAGCAACTGCTGGTCGAGGCGGGCCTCGTCGGTCTGGCCGGTGGCATCGGTGGCTTGCTGCTCGCCCAGTTGGGTTTGTGGCTGGTACGCAGGCAACCGGCGGATTACGCCAAGCTCGCGCACCTCGATCCGCTGATGTTGCTGATCACGTTCGCGCTCGCGATCGGCGCGTCCCTGCTCGCCGGCCTGTTGCCTGCGTGGCGTGCCTGCCATGTCGCGCCGGCATTGCAGTTGAAGGGGAATTGAAGTGGACATTCTGCCCATTCTTTCCACGTTGCGCCGGCACAAGGTCACCGCAACCCTGATCGTGCTGGAAATCGCGCTGACCTGCGCGATCGTCTGCAATGCGGTGTTCCTGATCAACCAGCGCCTGCACCGCATGGACATGCAGAGCGGCGTGGCCATGCACGAATTGGTGCAGGTGCAGGTCTCGACGATCGGATCACAACCCGACGCCAGGGCGCGCACGCAGGAAGACCTGGCCGCCTTGCGGCAGGTCCCCGGCGTGCAGGCAGCTACACTGGTGAGCCAGGTGCCTTTCACCAATTCTTCCTGGAATAGCAGCATCGAACTGGCCCCGACCCAGACCCAACCGACGCTCAACGCCACCCTGTATTTCGGCGAAGACGTGCCGCAGGTCTTTGGCAGCCGGCTCGTGGTGGGACGGTATTTCGGCGCCGATGAATACGTGGATTTCGAAGTCGCCAGCAACAACCCGAAAGCCATTCCGCAGTCGTCGTTGATCGTGATCATCACCCGCGCGCTCGCCGAACGGCTGTGGCCGGGCGAGAACCCGCTCGGCAAGACGATCTATCTCGGCGACTCGACGCCGTTGCGGGTCGTCGGCGTCGTCGCCAGCCTGATCCGGCCCTCCTTGTTCGGGGGCGACAACACCGCGCAGTGGAGCATGATCCTGCCGCTGCGCATGGCGGTGGGACAAGGCGCTTCATACGTACTGCGAACCGCGCCCGCGAACCGCCGGCGCGTGATCTACGCCGCCGTCGCCGCACTCAAGAAGCTCGATCCGAAACGCGTGGTCACCCAGCAGCGGACCCTGGACGATGTGCGCGCCGAGTTCTTCCAGGGCGACCGTGCGATGACCGGCCTGCTGGTCGGCGTGATCGTGGCCCTGTTGCTGGTCACCGGCCTCGGCATCGTCGGCCTCGCGAGTTTCTGGGTATCGCAGCGCCGCCGCACCATCGGCGTACGCCGCGCGCTGGGCGCGACGCGTGCCGACATCCTGCACTACTTCCAGACCGAGAATTTCCTGCTGGCGACGATGGGCATTGCCATCGGCATGGCGCTGGCCTACGGCATCAACCTGTTCCTGATGCTGCATTACGAATTGCCGCGGATGCCATGGCTGTATTTCCCGGTCGGCGCGATCGCGCTGTGGCTGATCGGGCAACTGGCCGTGCTGGGTCCGGCCTTGCGCGCGTCCAACGTGCCGCCGGTGGTGGCGACCCGCAGCGTATAGCCTGCCGATCTTGCAATCGGCGTGCCGTGGCATCATGTGGTGTGTTGAAGGCAGCGACCTGACTGGACTCCCATGCTTCCCAACCACGTCCGCATCGTCGAAGTCGGCGCCCGCGACGGGCTGCAAAACGAGAAGACCGTGATCCCGACGCCGGTGAAGATCGAGCTGATCGACCGGCTGTCCGCGTGCGGGCTGGAAACGATCGAGGCCACCAGCTTCGTCAGTCCCAAGTGGGTGCCGCAGCTTGCCGACGCCGAAGAGGTGTACGCGGGCATCACCCGCAAACCCGGCGTCGATTACCCCGCGCTGGTGCCGAACATGCGCGGCTACGAACGCGCGCGCGCGGCCGGTGTCGCCAGCATCGCGGTATTCACGGCCGCGAGCGAGGCGTTCAACCAGAAGAACATCAACGCCTCGATCGACGAATCCATCGAACGCTTCCGCCCCGTGCTGGAACGTGCGCGCGCCGAAGGCGTGCGCGTGCGCGGCTACGTTTCCACGGTGCTCGGCTGCCCGTACCAGGGCGAAGTGCCGGTATCCGACGTGGTGCGCGTGTCGAAGCGTTTGTACGAACTCGGCTGCGACGAGATTTCCTTGGGCGACACCATCGGCGTCGGCACGCCGGTGAAGGCCCGCGCGATGCTGCACGCGGTCTCGCACGAAGTGCCGATGAAGGCGTTGGCGGTGCACTTCCACGACACCTACGACCAGGCGCTTGCCAATATCCTCGTGTGCCTCGAAGAAGGCGTGCGGGTGGTGGACAGCTCGGTTTCCGGCACCGGCGGTTGCCCCTATGCGAAGGGCGCGACCGGCAACGTCGCCAGCGAGGATGTCGCCTACATGCTGCAGGGCATGGGCATCGAAACCGGCGTGGACCTCGACAAATTGATCGAAACAGGCTGGTGGCTGGCCAGGCAGCTCGGCAAGCCCACTTCCAGCCGGGTGACGCGCGCCAGGATGGGTGAATAGACGCGTTTCGCAAAACCGTTCGTGTTGAGCGTAGCGGAGCGAAGCTCCGCGAAGTCGAAACACCAAGGCTCGATGGTCTGCTGCCCTTCGACTTCGCGTCTGCGGCGCTACGCTCAGGGCGAACGGATCATTTCGAACCTCGCCGCTGCCTCACAGGAGCCTCTACGTGCCCCCACTTTTCCTGATTCGCCCTATCGAAACGCGCGATGACGCTGCCGTCGCAGCGATCATCCGCAGCGTGATGCCCGAATTCGGCGCCGGCGGCGAAGGTTTCGCTATCCACGATGCCGAAGTGGATGCGATGCATGCGGCATACGCCAAACCGCGCAGCGCCTATTTCGTGCTGGAAATGGGCGGCAAAGTCATCGGTGGCGGTGGCGTGGCGCCGCTGGAACACGGTGAACCCGACGTGTGCGAACTGCGCAAGATGTACTTCCTGCCTGAAGCACGCGGACTCGGCGCGGGCCACGCGATGATCACGCGCTGTCTCGATACCGCGCGCGAACTCGGGTTCAGGCGCTGCTACCTGGAAACGCTCACCGGCATGGATGCTGCGCAGGCGATCTACCGCAAGCACGGCTTCACGCCCCTGTGCGCGCCGATGGGCAGCACCGGCCATCACGGCTGCGACCGCTGGTTCATCCGCAACCTGTAGTCGCCGCAAAACCGCGGCTCCCCTACAATCGCGGGTTTTCCAACCAGGAAACACCCGCATGCAACTCGCCCAAGCCAAGGCCATCATCACCGGCGGCGCGTCCGGGCTCGGCCACGCCGTGGCGAGCCACCTGGTCGCGCACGGTGGCAAGGTCGCGCTGTTCGACGTCAACGAAGAGAAAGGTCACGCCGCCGCGACGGAACTCGGCGCTGCCGCGCGTTTCTTCAAGACCGACGTCACGTCGGAAGATGGCGTGGCCGCCAACGTCGCTGCCGCGCGCGAGGCGATGGGCGGACTGAATGTGGTGATGAACTGCGCCGGCATCCTCGGTGCCGGTCGCGTGCTGGGCAAGGAAGGCCCGATGCCGCTCAAGACCTTCGCGACCACGGTGATGGTGAACCTGGTCGGCAGCTTCAACGTCGCCAAGGCCGGCGCCTCGCTGATGCAATCGAACGAACCCGGCGAGGACGGCGAACGCGGCGTGATCGTCAACACCGCTTCGGTCGCCGCCTACGAGGGACAAATCGGGCAAGCCGCGTATTCGGCCTCGAAAGGCGGCATCGTCGGCATGACCCTGCCGATGGCGCGCGAATTCGCACGCATCGGCGTGCGTGTGATGACCATCGCGCCCGGCGTGTTCCACACCCCGATGGTGGATGGCATGCCCGAACAGGTCTATCAGTCGCTGTGCGCGCAGGTGCCCTACCCATCGCGGCTGGGCAAGCCCGAGGAATTCGCCGAGACCGTCGCCTACATCCTCGCCACGCGCTACCTGAACGGCAGCGTGATCCGGCTGGACGGCGCGATCAGGATGCAACCCAAATGACGACTGGATGTCGTCATCCCGGACAGCACAGGGATGTGCGCTGATCCGGGATCCTGCGCCTTCAATTCCCATTCCCCCACCCCAACCCTCCCCCGCAAGCGGGGGAGGGAGAGAAAAAGAATGAAAGCTTCCGACGTCAAGAAAGGCAACGTGGTCGAACACGAAGGCACCGTCTACCAGGTGCGCGACATCCAGCGCAGCGCGCCGACCGCGCGCGGCGGCAACGTCACGTTCCGGTTCACGCTGTATTCGATACCGGAAGGGCGCAAGTTCGACCTGAGCCTGCGCGCCGACGACGACCTCAAGGAAATGGAGCTGGTGCGTCGCGCCGTGAACTATTCGTACAAGGACGGCGATGCGTTCGTGTTCCTCGACGCCGAGGATTACACGCCCTACGCGCTCGATCCCGCCGTGGTCGGCGACGGCGCCGCGTGGATCGTCGAAAGCGTCGAAGGCTACTACGTGCAATTGATCGACGATGCGCCGGTCGCGTTGCAGGTGCCGACCAGCGTCGCGCTCACGGTCGTCGACACCGCGCCCGAATTGAAGGGCGCGTCGGCCACCAAGCGCACCAAGCCGGCCAAGCTCGATACCGGCGTCGAAATCCAGGTACCCGAATACATCACCACCGGCGAGAAGGTGTGGGTGAACACGCTCACGGGGGAATTCGCCGGTCGAGCCTGATGCGCTTGCGCGATGCGAAACCACGCATCGCGCGCATCGAGCGAGCTCGAATCTGCGCGACCCAGGTCATGTCCTGCATGGCATGACCTCATGCAGATGAATGACAGGGATGCCGAACGGCCGCATGCCATGGATGGCCGCTTGCCTGACCCACGAAACCCTTGGCCATAAGCGGCAAAACATGCCATTCGGCGCTTGTCGCGGAATAAAAGGGCAAGTAAGGTACGGGGCGCTTGTGCCTTCGCACAGGCCCGCGCCGCTTCGAGGGGAAGCGTCGGCGGATCCAACAGGGGCGCAGGGTGTGCCCGCCCACGGTTCCCCCACCGCGGACCCGACACGATTTGGGAGCACAAATGATCTTCTGGCGTGTGAAGCCGCTTGACCAGATTCTCGCTACGGCCGAAAAAAAATCGCTGAAGCGCCAGTTGGGTCCGATCCAGTTGACCTTGCTCGGCATCGGCGCGGTGATCGGCACCGGCATTTTCGTGCTGACCGCCGAAGCGGCCCAGAAAGCCGGCCCCGGCATGATGATCTCGTTCGTGATCGCGGCGGCCGTTTGCGGCTTGGCCGCCCTCGCCTACGCCGAGCTTTCTGCCATGGTTCCGGTGTCCGGTTCGGCGTATACCTACTCCTACGGCGTGATGGGCGAACTGATCGCATGGATCGTCGGTTGGGCGCTGGTGCTGGAATACGCGATCGGGGCGACGGCCGTGTGCGTGGGCTGGTCGGGCTATGTCAACGGCCTGCTCAACAGCGGCGTTTTCGGACTGGTCGAACCAGGTGCACTGTCGCTTCCGCATTGGCTGCAAGTCGGACCGACGCTCGGCGGCGGGTTCAACCTGCTGGCCTTCCTGATCGGGATCGCAGTGACCGGGCTGCTGGTAATCGGAACGTCCAAGAGCGCACGCGTGAATGCCGTGCTGGTGGCGATCAAGATCATCGCGCTTACCGTGTTCATCGTGATTGCGGTACCTGCGGTCAAGACCGAGAACCTGCATCCTTTCCTGCCGACCGGTTGGGGCAATCCGATCGGCAGCAACGGCATCGGGGTACTGGGTGCGGCGGCTTCCATTTTCTTCGCCTACGTGGGGTTCGATGCGGTTTCCACGGCCGCCGAGGAAACCCGCAATCCCAATCGCAACGTTCCGATCGGGCTGATCGCCGCACTGGTCATCTGCACCATTTTCTACCTGCTGGTGGGCTACGGCGCGGCCGGTTCGGTCGGCGCACAGCCGCTCACGAGCGCGACCGGCGCGGTCCTGGATCCGGGCACCCCGGCATTCGCGGCAGCGTGTGGCAATTCGCAGGCGCTGGTGTGCAGTCGCGAACCACTGGCACAGGTGATGAGCACACTCGGACACCCGAAGGTCGCCATCATGATCGAACTCGCCGCGATCGTGGCGCTGCCGTCGGTGATCCTGATGATGATGTTCGGCCAGACCCGCATCTTCTTCACGATGTCGCGCGACGGCCTGCTGCCCAACGTGTTCTCGAAGGTGCATCCACGTTTCTTCACGCCGCACGTGATCACTTATGTCACCGGCGCGGTGGTGGCGCTGTGCGCCGCGCTGTTCCCGGTCGGCAAGCTCGCCGATACCTCGAACGCCGGCACCCTGCTCGCGTTTGCGATGGTGTCGGTGGGCGTGATGATCCTGCGCCGCACCCAGCCTGGTCGCAAGCGTCCGTTCCGCACGCCGCTGGTGTGGATCGTGTGTCCGCTTGCCGTCGCCGGCTGCCTGTTGCTGTTCGTCAACCTCAGCGCCGTGGCCAAGGTGGTGTTCGTGGTGTGGGCGGTGATCGGGTTGATCTTCTATCGCCTGTATGGCTACAAGCGCAGCCAGATGTCGCCGGAAAAGATCACCCACGCACTCGACGACGTGGTGTGACGATGCCAGACATCACGATGGTGGTTGACCTGTGACGGTGCTCCAGCAGCTGCTTGCACGCAAGACGGTCGGCGACGAGCGCGAGGACAGTGGCGTCCAGCTGCGCCGGACGCTGGGGCCCTGGGGCCTGACCGCGCTCGGCATCGGCGCGGTGATCGGCGGCGGCATCTTCGTGATCACGGGGCAAGCCGCCGCCGAGCACGCCGGCCCCGCCGTGCTGCTGTCGTTCGTGATCGCGGCCGTGGTTTGCAGCTTCACGGCGCTGTGCTACGCCGAGTTCGCCACGCTGATCCCGATGTCCGGCAGTTCCTATTCGTATGCCTACGCCACGCTCGGCGAGTTCGCGGCGTGGTTCATCGGCTGGAACATGGTGCTGGAATATGGCGTGTCGGCGTCGGCGGTGGCGGTGAGCTGGACCGGCTACTTCAAAAGCCTGCTTGCGCACATCGGCGTGCACCTGCCCGATGTACTGACCAGCGCGCCGATCGCGTTCGTGGACAAACACCTGGTCATCACCGGCGCGCTGTTCAACCTGCCGGCGGTCATCCTGGTGCTGTTGCTGACCTGGCTGTGCTACGTCGGCATCCGCGAGTCCAGCGGCGTCAACAGCGCGATCGTGGTCTTGAAGGTCGCCTTGATCGTGGTCGTGATCGTGGCCGGCTGGCGTTACGTCAACCCCGACCTGTGGCACCCGTTCATCCCGCCGGCCGAAGGCCCGGAGAAATACGGCTGGGGCGGCATCATGCGCGCGGCGACGCTGGTGTTCTTCGCCTACATCGGCTTCGAGGCGACTTCGACAGCCGCCCAGGAGGCCAAGAACCCGCAGCGTGACATGCCGATCGGCACGCTGGCGGCATTGGCGATCTGCACCGTGCTGTACGTCGCAATGGCCGCGGTGTTGACGGGGCTGATCCCTTACACGCAACTCGGTACCGCCGAACCGGTTGTCACCGCGGTGGCCGCGCACCCGGAACTCAACTGGTTGCGCTGGCTGGTCGAGGTCGGTGCACTGCTCGGACTGGGCTCCGTGGTGCTGGTGATGATCATCGCGCAACCGCGCATCTTCATGAGCATGGGCCGTGACGGCATGCTGCCGCCGGTGTTCTCGAAACTGCACCCACGTCATCGCACGCCACATATCAATACCATGATCACCGGCGCCGGCATCGCGTTGCTCGCCGCGGTGTTTCCGCTGGACGTGCTGGGCGACCTGGTGTCGATGGGCACCCTGCTGGCGTTCGTTGCGGTGTGCTCGGGGGTGTTGATCCTGCGCCGCACGCGACCCGACCTGCCACGCGCCTTCCGGGTGCCGTGGGCGCCGGTCACCTGCACGCTGGGCGTGCTCGGGTGTGTGACGTTGTTGTACTGGGAGAACTGGTACAACTGGACGTTGATGGGGCTGTGGACGCTGTTCGGCTTTGCCATCTACTTCGGTTACGGATATCGCCACAGCCGCTTGAGAAACCCCGGCTGAGCGGCATCGGCTGCCGACCTTTTTTCTTGTCGTCGAGTCCGTTCGCGTGTGGTCCGCCGACCGCACGCAAGACTTACCTTGCGCGAACGCCGTTGGTTTCGTCGAGCCCGACCGTGGCGCTCACCATACGGCCTCGTACTGTGGATAAGTCTCGACACAACGAAACATTAACTTTGCAAGTCACTGTTTCAGTGGTGGAAAAAAAATCGTCCGGAAATGCGGCTTGTCAATCTTGGACGCCGCCGGAGCCCGCGCTATGATGGCTCTTCCGAGGGATTTCCCATTGGCAGTGGACCCCGGACCGTTGCCCGGTGCGGCAAGCGTAGTCAGCTCCTCCGCTTGTCGTATCCGGGCAGCAACTTTTCCAGCGCCGCCCCATTCCCTTTCCTGATCGTCCCTTCGCTGATCGCATGCACGTCCACGTGTGCGCATGCGACGCAACGGTTTGCGCCGCGCTACCTGCGTGCGCAAACCGCGCCCCGCGGGTGGATCACTTCCTGGCCACGAAGGCCGCGCACCAACCCTTGGCGTTCACGTCGAAGCCCGGGAAGATCGCGCACGGACCGTAGGCTTCGCCCGGCTTGCCGCTGTAATGCATGCACGCCGCGCAATCCTGGCCCGGCTGGTGCGGCGGCCCGGCCTTGGTGTCGTCCTCGACATACTTCATCGCCTTGGCCGTCGCATTGGTTTCCACGCTCAAGTGCGGCAACGCCGCCCAGACACGACGCGGCAACGCGCCAAGCATCGCGATCGCCGCGGCGGCGCCACCCGCCAGTTTCAGGAAGCGGCGGCGGCTGGAAGCAGTTTCTTCGGTCATTTCGGTACTCCTGTCTGACGGTGAAACGCGGGCACTGTGCGAATGGTACTGCCGTGCGCGGCGACCGGCACGATTTTTCTGCGCCATGTGCATGTTACATTCAGTCGCCTCAATGACCGCCGCGACGACATGCCGCTCACGTCCGCACAACTCGCCGAGCGCCTGCACGCCTGTGGCGTTGAAATCGCGCGCGCCGGCGCCGATCTCGCGGCGCGCGGATGGACGCCGGCGACCAGCAGCAATTTCTCGATGCGGATCGATGCAACACACGTCGCCGTCACCATCTCCGGCCGCGACAAGGGCGCACTGACACCCGCCGACGTGATGGCGGTCGATCTGGACGGCCGCGCACTCGATCCCGGTTTGCGACCATCCGCCGAAACCGCCCTGCACCTGCAGGTCTATCGCCACGAACCCGACGTCGGCGCGGTGCTGCACACCCATTCGCACAACCAGACGGTCGCCTCGCGGCTGTTCGCACCGCAAGGCAGGATCACGCTGCGCGGCTGGGAGCTGCAGAAGGCCGTCACCGGCTACACCACCCACGACAGCGCACTCGACCTGCCGGTGTTCCCGAATTCGCAGGACATGCGCGACATCGAATCGAAAGTCGACGCGTGGTTCGGCGCCGGCAAGCCGCTGTACGCCTATCTCATCGAGGGCCACGGGCTATACACTTGGGGACGCGGCATGGCCGAGGCCCGGCGCCACCTCGAGGCGCTGGAATTCCTGCTGGCCTGCGAACTCGATCTCAAGCGTCTCGGAGGCACCCCATGAGCCGACTGCGCGTTTACGACCAGCAGCAACCCGCGCGCCCGCTCGGCACCCTGTTCGACCATGCCATGATCGCGCACGCGCTGGACGAAGTCGGGGTGCGTTTCGAACGCTGGGAAGCCTCCAAGCCGATCGCGCCCGGCGCGAGCCAGGATGAGGTGATCGCCGCGTACAAGGACGACATCGAGCGCCTGCAGCAGGAAAAGGGCTACAAGGCGGTCGACGTGATCTCGCTCACCGCCGACCATCCGCAAAAGGACGCGCTGCGGCAGAAGTTCCTGTCCGAGCACACCCATTCCGAAGACGAGGTGCGGTTTTTCGTGGCCGGGCAAGGCCAGTTCACCCTGCACATCGGCGAGCGCGTCTACGACATCCTGTGCGAACAAGGCGACCTGATCGGAGTGCCGGACGGCACCCGTCACTGGTTCGACATGGGGCCGAATCCACACTTCGTCGCGATCCGCCTGTTCACCAACCCGGAAGGCTGGGTCGCCGAGTTCACCGGCGAAGACATCGCCAACGATTTCCCGCGCCTCGAGAACTGAGCGCGGACGGAGGGGCGATGTCCTACTTGCAGCAGTCGCTGGCGCCGGGCGAAACCATCGTGGCGACGTTCAGGCTGCACTGGTCCATGTGGGTGCGCTTCTGGGTCGTGATCGCACTCGGGCTCGTCGCCGTGGCGGCGTTGCTGGTCGCGCAGGTCGCATGGGCCGCGCTCGCCGCCGCGATCATCGCGATCCTCATCGCGGGCTACCAATGGTTGTGGTTGAGCGCCATCGAACAAGGCGTCACCAACCGCCGCGTGGTGCGCAAGATCGGCATCGTCTCGCGCAGCACCACCGAACTGCGGCTGGCCTCGATCGAAACGGTCGACCTGCGCCAGACGTTCTGGGGCCGCGTGTTCGGCTACGGCAACGTGGAAATCACCGGCCGCGGCGAAACCGCGATGCTGCTCGACCGCATCGCCCGCCCGATCGAAGTGAAGCGCGAGATCGAAAGCGCCTACTCCGCGCACATCGAAACCCAGCAACCGGGCCCGGCCGCATGAACGATGTGTTGGCATCCGGTGTCCGTGCGATCGTCACCGACATCGAGGGCACCACCAGTTCCATCGCCTTCGTCAAGGACGTGCTGTTCCCCTACGCGCGCGAACACCTGCCGCGTTTCATCGAGACGCATCGCGGCGACCCTGTGGTGGCACGCTGGCTCGACGTCACCGCACGCGAAGCGGGCATTGATGACCCGAACTCGCGCCGCGTCGTCGACACCCTGCTGCGCTGGATCGACGAAGACCGCAAGGCCACGCCGCTGAAGGCGCTGCAAGGCATGATCTGGAAAGCCGGCTACGAGGCCCGCGATTACCGTGCGCACGTGTACCCGGAAGTGCCCCGCAAGCTGCACACCTGGAAGGACCACGGGTTGAAACTGTACGTCTATTCGTCGGGTTCGGTTCCGGCGCAAAAGCTGTTCTTCGGGCATACCGAGGCAGGAGACCTTGCGCCGCTCTTCGACGGCTGGTTCGACACCGAGATCGGCGGCAAGCGCGAACGCGGTTCGTACCTGCGGATCGCGGAGGCCATCGGGTTGCCACGGACATCCATCCTGTTCCTGTCCGACATCCAGGCCGAACTCGATGCCGCGCACGGTGCCGGCATGCAGACGATCCAGGTATGCCGTCCGCCGGAGCGCTGCAACGATTCGGCCACCCATCCCTGCGTCGCCGACTTCGACGCCATCGTGTTGGCATGAGGCGATTCCGACCGGTCGTGTTGACGATCCTCGCCTTCGTGGCGGGCGGTTTCGCGACGGTCGGCTGGCAGGATTGGCAGACCCATCGCGCGCCTGCCGCCCACGCGGCCACGCCCGATGGAAAGGTCTCGTTCGCAGCGCCGTCGGCGTCGCTGGCCGACGCCCCGGCGAGCCCGGCCGATCCCGGGCAACCGGACCTGCTCTCCGACGCGGACTGGCCGCGGGACGCCCCCACGCCCGAACAGGTGATCTACGCGCAACCGGACCTGCTGAACCGCGAGACGGCGCGGCTGCGATCGCGCACGCCCGGCAAGGTGAACCTGTACGCGGTCGTGTTCGCGGGCGACGGCAGCCAGAACGTGTTCCGCAACGAGGCGGAATATTTCGACAAGCTGCTCTCGCAACGGCTGGGCGCGTCCGGGCACGTGCTGGTGCTGGAAAACAACCCGGCTTCGCTTTCGACAAGGCCGCTCGCCTCGTGGAGCAACCTCGAAGACGCACTGGACGCCGTGGCGTCGAAGATGGATCCGAAGCAGGACATCCTGCTGGTGTATCTCACCACACACGGCAGCGAGGACCACACCCTGCTGGTCGACATGGATCCATTGCCGCTGGACCAGATCGGCTCTGGCGACCTGCCCGGCATCCTCGCCGAACATCCGTTCAAGTACAAAATCGTGATCGTCAACGCCTGTTATTCGGGCGGGTTCATCCCGCCGCTGCAGGGACCCGGCAGCATGATCATCACCGCGGCGCGCAGCGACCGATCCTCGTTCGGCTGCGGCGAGCAATCCGAACTCACCTGGTTCGGACATGCATTGCTCGTGGACGCCCTGAACAAGACCGACGATTTCCGGCAAGCCTTCGCGATGGCGAAACAGCAGATCGCCGCATGGGAAAAGCGCGACCGCTACGTTGCATCCGACCCGCAGATTTCGGTCGGCGACGGCATCGCCGGGCAACTCGCGAAATGGCGAAGCGGATTCACGCCCGGGCCCGCCGTGCCGTTCGCGCCGGCGCCCACCACACCGCCTGTCGCCGCGACATCCACCGGATCGACCCGATGAACCACGTGAACGACGCACCCGCGCTGGTGGTCCTGGCTGCCGGCCTCGGCAGCCGCTACGGCGACGCGAAGCAGGTCGAAGGCGTGGGGCCGCGCGGCGAATGGCTGCTGGAATACGCGATCCGCGACGCGCTGGAGGCCGGCTTCGGGCAAGTCGTGATGGTGATCCGCGCGGAATTGCGCGCCGCGCTGATCGAACGCCTGGCGCCGCACCTCGAAGGCCGCGCCACATTGCAGCTGGTCGAGCAGACCTTCGACCGGGTTCCCGCCGGATGCCGCGCACCCGCCGGCCGCGGGAAGCCGCTCGGCACCGGCCATGCGCTCTGGTGCTGTGCGCCGCTGCTGCACGGCCCGTTCGCGGTGATCAACGCCGACGATTACTACGGCCGCTCGGCGTTCCGCCTGCTCGAGGAGCACTTCGCGCACCACGCGAACCCGGCCATGGTCGGTTACCGGCTCGACGCGACCTTGTCCAGCCACGGCGGGGTCAATCGCGGCGTGTGCCGCATCGATGCGCGCGGCCATCTGCAAGACGTCACCGAATTCATCGACATCGCCGTGCGCGACGACGCGCTCGGGGGCAACGCGCCCGACGGCACGCGCCAGCCGCTCGCGCCCGACACCGTGGTGTCGCTGAACTGCTGGGGCCTCACGCCCGCGCTGTTGCCCGACCTCGAATCCGGGCTGCGCGGGTTCCTCGCCCACGCAGGCGAAAACGACGAATACTTCCTGCCGCACGCCATCACCCAATACCTGGCTGCACACGACGAGGCGCTTTCCGTGCTGCCCACCGACGATACCTGGCTGGGGCTCACCTACCCCGACGATCGCGCGCAAGTCGTCGCGGCGATCGAGGCTTTGCATGCGGCGGGCGCTTATCCCGCCCCACTCTGGGCGCAACGATGAGCACCGTGGACGAACTCGACCCTGCCACCCGTGGCGGTCTTGCCGAAGCCTGGGGCCTTTCTCCGCACACGGGTTTCGCGCCACTCGGCAACGGCCTGATCAACCGCACCTTGCTGGTCACCGACGATGGCCGCCGGCGCGTGCTGCAATGTCTCAACGTGAACGTGTTCCGCGATCCCGCTCTGGTGATGCGCAACTGCCGCGCCGTGACAGCCCACCTGGGACGTGAACGCGCCGCGGGCCGCTACGACTATTCGGTGCTGGAACTGGTGCCGACCCTGGCCGGCGAACCCGCCGCCGTTCTTGCGGACGGCTCGTGGTGGCGCATGTACGACCACGTTCCCGACACCGCCACCCACGAAACCGCGGACGCCCCGTCGCTCGCGTTCGAGGCTGGCCGCGGCTTCGGCGCTTTCGCCGCCGCGCTCGCCGGACTCGACCGCGGAATCGTGGGCGAGGTGATCCCGCATTTCCACGATCCTGCAAAGCGCTTCGCGACGTTTCGCGAGGTGCTCGCCGCCGATCGCGCCGGCCGTGCCGACGATGCGATCGCCACCTGCGACACCGCGGCGCAGGCTTTCGAGGACCTGCTCGCGCATTGGCGCACCCTGCTCGACGCCGGACTTCCATGGCGGATCACCCACAACGATTGCAAGTTGAACAACCTGTTGTTCGACGACGCCGACCGCGCGATGTGCGTGATCGACCTCGATACGGTGATGCCCGGCAGCGCGCTGTTCGACTTCGGCGACATGTGCCGCACCCTGCTGAGTCCCGTGCCCGAAGACTCGACCGACCTCGAACGGGTCAAGCCGCGGCCCGACTATTTCGCCGCGCTGGCGCGAGGCTACGTGGAAGGCACCGGCAGCATGTTGACGCAGCTCGAACGCGACAACCTGGCGTTCGCGGCACGGATGATCACGGGCGTGATCGGCTTGCGCTTCCTGACCGACTACCTCGACGGCGATCGCTATTTCCGCGTCGGGCACCCGGCCCACAACCTCGAACGCGCGCGCAACCAGTTCGCGCTGTACGCCGCGCTGACCGCGCAGGCGGATGCATTGCAGGCGCTGGTGCCGGATCCAGCCGGCTAGCGAAGACCTTGCCGGAGAATGCCGAAGCTCGCGCAGCATCCCCCGGACGGGCGAGGCGACCGCGATCGTGACAGGCCGGCCAACCCGCCCCGGTGAGGAGTAGCATGTTCGATTGCTGCTGACGCATCCATCCCGGGAGGCCCTGCATGTCCAAGACAGTCCACTTGAAGGTCAACGGCCGGTCGCACGACGTTTCTGTCGAACCCGGCACCCGGTTGCTCTACGTGTTGCGGGACAACCTCGGGCTGCACGGGCCGAAGTTCGGCTGCGGCTTGTCGCAATGCGGCTCGTGCACGGTCCACCTGGACGGCGAGGCAGTCCGCTCGTGCATCCTGCCGGTCGAGGCGGCGGAAGGCCACGCGGTCACGACGCTCGAAGGGCTCGGCACCGTCGACCGTCCGAGTCCGCTGCAGCAGGCGTTCATCGACGAGCAGGCCGTGCAGTGCGGCTACTGCATCAACGGCATGATCATGACCGCCGATGCGCTGTTGAAGAAGAATCCACACCCGACGCGCGACGAGATCAAGCAGGCACTGGACGGCAACCTGTGCCGCTGCGGCACGCACATGCGCATCGTCCGCGCCATCGAGCGGGTTGCCAAAGCGGGAGTGCCGGCATGAATACGCGACGTCGTGACATCATCGTTCCATCCGAACTCTCCGACCTCGGCGCCAGCCGCCGCGCGTTCCTCAAAACCTCGGGCGGCCTGGTGCTGGGCTTCAGCCTGCTCGGCCCGGCCGCGGCCATGGCGGCGATGCGCGAATTGCCGCTGGATACCAGCGTGACCGCGATGAAAGGCAGCGGCGCGTTCGCGGCGGTCGATCCGGCCAAGCTCAATGCCTGGATCGCGATCCATCCCGACAACACCGCCACGCTGTTCACCGGCAAGGTCGAACAAGGCAACGGCGCGCCGAACGCGCTGCTGCAGATCGCCGCCGACGAATTGGATTTCCCGTACGAGCACTTTTATCTCGTGATGGGTTCGACCACCGAAACGGTCGACCAGGGTCCGTCCTACGGCAGCATGGCGGTGCGTTATGCGGGACCGCAGATCCAGCACGCGGCCGCGGCAGGCCGTCAGGTACTGCTGGACATGGCGAGCAAGCATTTTGGCGTGCCGGTGGACAAACTGACGGCGGCCGCGGGGATCATCACCGTCGCCGGCGCGGCGGGCAAGTCCATCACCTACGGCGAACTCGTGGGCGGCAAGCGCCTCGACGTGACCATCGGCGCCAGCGGCGAAACCTTCGGCATGAAGGTCGCGCCCAACGCCAAGCTCAAGGACCCGTCCAAATACACCGTGATCGGGAAGTCGGTGCTGCGCAAGGACATTCCCGGCAAGACGACGGGCGAGTTCACGTTCATGCAGGACGTGAAGGTGCCCGGCATGTTGCACGGCCGCGTGGTGCGTCCGTACGGTATCGAATCGCAGCTCTTGAGCGTCGACGAAACCGGCCTCAAGGACATTCCCGGCTTCGTCAGGATTGTGCGCGAGAAAAATTTCCTCGGCGTGCTGGCGGAAACCGAGTGGGGCGCGATCCAGGCGGCGCAGCGACTGGGTTCGAAACTCCATCGCAAGGGGCCGGATGATGGCCTGGCCAAGTGGTCGGACTGGAATGGCCTCGCCGCGACCGACGAGGTCTGGGATGCGGTACGCAAGGCGCCCGGCAAGCCGGAATCCGTCGCCAAACATGGCGACGTGGACACCGCGCTGAAGTCCGCCGCGCACACGCTCAAGGCCACGTACCTCACGCCGTTCGAGACCCATGGTTCGATCGGCCCCGAGTGCGCCATCGCCGACGTAAGCAAGGACAAGGCCATCGTCTGGGGCGGCACGCAGATGCCGCATCAGGCGCAGCGCGATCTGGCCGAGTTGCTGGGATTCCCGGTCGACAAGGTCGAAGTGCGCTGGGTCGAGGCCGCCGGCCAGTACGGACGCAATGGACTGGAACACGTGATGGCGGACGCCGCGATCATGTCGCGCGCCGCGGGTCGGCCGGTGCGCGTGCAGTGGATGCGCTGGGATTCGCACGGATGGGACCCGAAGGAACCGGCCATCGTGCAGGAGCTTGAGGGCGCATTGGACGCGCAGGGCAACGTCACGGCCTGGCGTCACCACATGTGGGTGCCGACGTTGTCCGATACGCGCCTGCTGCCTTCGGAATTGATCGGCAAGCCGGTCGGCAAGCAGAATCTCGGCAGCGCCGCGATCGGTTACGAATACACGTTCGAGAACGCGGAAGTGTCTTCCCACAACGCGAGTCGCGTCGGCGTGATCACGGCGTGGATGCGCGCGCCGGGCCAGTTCGAGACCACCTTCGCGATGGAAGCCTTCATCGACGAACTGGCCGCGGCGGCGAAGCAGGACCCGCTGGAGTTCCGGCTCAAGTACCTCAAGCAACCACGTACCATCGGCATACTGAAAGCCGCCGCCAAGCATTATGGGTGGCAGCCGCGCGTGGCGTTCAGTGCCGGCAAGCAGAGCGCCCGCATGGCCAGGGGCCGCGGCATCGCGTGGGTCAACCGCGACGACAGCCTTGCCGCGACCATCGCGGACGTCGAAGTCGATCAGCAGACCGGCGAAATCCGCGTCGTGCGGGTGGTCGTCGCGCACGACAACGGCCTCGTCATCAGCCCGGACGGCATGCGCAACCAGATCGAGGGCAACATCATCCAGTCGATGAGCCGCACGCTGCACGAGGAAATCACCTTCGACCACGCGCACGTCACCAGCCGCGATTGGACGGGCTATCCGATCCTGCGCTTCCACGAGATCCCGGACAGCATCGAGATGGTGCTGGTGAACAACAGTCCGGAGTTCATGTCGACCGGTGGCGGCGAGCCTTCGACCTGCCCGACCGCGGCGGTCATCAGCAATGCCGTTTACGATGCGGTGGGTGTGCGGCTGCGCCAGAGGCCGTTCCGGCCCGAGCGCGTGAAGGCGGCGCTTGCCAAGGCATGATGCGGAACGTTCCTGCGACCGTTGACGCCGGCCCTCGCCAATGAGCAGCGCGGCGGAATGGCGCGCGCTGATCGATGCGGTCGAAGGTCTTGCCGACGGTGCCTCGGCGGCGATGGCCACGCTGATCCGGACCCGCGGTTCGACCTTCCGCCACGCCGGCACGCGGATGCTGGTCCACGCCGACGGACGCGTCGTCTGCGAGTTGTCCGGCGGTTGTCCGCAGCGCGATATCGTCGAGCGCGCCCGCGTGGTCATTCGCGACGGACTCCCCTTGCGCGTGGGCTACAACGCCGAATCGGGCCTGGACGTTTTGATGGAGATGGGCTGCGACGGCGAACTCGAAGTGTTGATCGAGCCGATCGAACGGGCGAACGCGATGGCGTGGCTCGCGCCGCTCGATGCCAGCCTGCGCGAACGTCGGCCGGCGACGCTGGCGACGTGGTTCGCCCGCGACGGTGCAACCATCGCACCGCGGCACGCAGTTTCCGATGGCACCAATGGGAACGCGCCCGCGCGCGGCACCTTGCGCGAAGCGCTCGCCCATCCGCGACCGGAACGCGCTGACGTGATCGCCGTGCGCAATGCAGGCGGCCACGACGAAGTCCTGCTCGAACCGGTGCAGCCGCCCCATGCGCTGATCGTGATAGGCAGCAACGCCACCGCGCACGCGCTGCTGCGACTGGCCGGGGCACTGGGCTGGCAGACCACGCTGGTGGACAACGATCCACGCCGGCTCGATGCCTCCGACCTGCCGGCCGGACCCGCGACCTGTTGCACGGAACCGGGACGCCTGCGGGAGGCGGTCGCGTTCGATCCACAGACATCGGTGGTGGCGATGACCCACAATTTCGCGCGGGATGTGGCCTATCTGAACGGGCTGGAAGGCATTCCGCTCGCCTACGTCGGCGCATTGAGTTCGCGCGTGCGCGCGTCGCGCCTGCTCGACGAACTGGAAACGCCCGGATGGATGTTGCACGCGCCGGCCGGACTGGACATCGGCGCGAACACGCCCGAAGAAATCGCGCTGGCGATCGCCGCGGAAATCCTGGCCGTCCAGCGTGCCCGCGAGGGTGGGCCGCTGCTGGCGACCGCCGGCGCCGTGCTCGCATGAGCGCCGCGACGCCCTCCGCGAACGAAACGGTCGTGCTCTTGCTGGCCGCCGGTGAAGGCCGCCGTTTCGGCACGCTCAAGCAATTGGCGCACATTGATGGCGAACCCATGGTCCGACGCGTGGCACGCACGCTGCTGTGCCTCCACCGTCCGCTGCTGGTGGTGACCGGCGCCGGCGGCGACGATGTGGCCGCCGCGCTGGCCGGTTTGCCCGTCACCCGGGTGCCGAACCCCGATTGGCGCGATGGCCTCGGCGCATCGCTGGGCGCCGGCATCCGCGCCGTGCGCGAGCGTTTTCCCCTGGCCGTGTCGGCGCTGGTGTGCCTGGCCGATCATCCACTGCTCGATGCGCGTGCGCTGCAAGCCATGCTCGTTCGGCACGCGCAAAAACCGGAACAGATCCTGGCAGCCGATCATGCCGGCATGCCCGGACCACCCGTGCTGTTTCCGGTGGATTGCTTCGCCGAACTCGCTGCGTGGCACGGAGCGGAGGGTGCGCAGGCGTGGCTCCGCCGCCAGGGCACACGGGTCGAGCGTGTGCGCCTCGATGTGGCGGACGTGGATACGCCCGCCGACCTCGATCGCGTGCAGCGACAACTCGCGCGGTTGCATGAGCACCCCCTCGCGCATTAGCGGGCGCCACATGCGGGTGATCCCGTCCGCGAGCGGATCAACGCGGCTGCAGCGCCCGTTTCCGCCCTGAAGTGGACCTTCGTGTGCTACCCGGCTTTCATTGCAGAAACGGGCATAAGCTACCGGGCGACGGCATCGTACCGAAGCTGGTGGCGAGTAACATTGTCGCGGGACGAACTGGCAGGACAAGTCACCGGCGAGTGTCGGAGGATGCGCCCATGTGTGTATCGGCATTGGTGGCAGCGCTTCGAGCAATTGTGGTCCTTGCACTTGCGTTGGCTGTTGGCGTGCCCGGCGCTGAAGCCGCCCAAGACACTCCCGCCGCAGTCCCGAAACGCGTTACCGAGATCGTCTTTCTCGGCACGGCGGGTGGGCCGCCGTTGCGGCTCGACCGGTCGGAGCCCTCCACGCTGCTCATCGTGGACGGGCGCGAATATTTGATCGATTGCGGGATCGGAACCATGCGCCGGATGATCGAAGCCGGCATCAAATCCGAGCAGATCAAGACCATTTTTTTCACGCACCTTCATGCGGACCATGACCTCGGCCTGGCCGATGTCATGGCGAACGATTTTGTCCATGCGGATCTCTTCGGAGCAGCCGCATCCTTCAACATTTACGGGCCGCCACAAACCAGGGAATTGGTGGACGCGGCGTTCCACTTCATCACGATCGGCTTTCGTCCCTTCGAGGCCGAAAACCCTTCCGCCTACCGACTCGGCAACGGGCAATTCGCGAGCCCCTTCGTTGCCCACGAGTTCGATCGGGACGGCGTGATCTTCCGGGACGACAAGATCAGCGTCACCGCGGCCGAAAATTCCCATTACGCGCTGATGCCGACCCAACAACGCGAGGTGTTGAAATCCTATTCCTACCGGATCGAAACGCCGCACGGGGTGATCGTATTCACGGGCGATACGGGTCCGAGCGATGCCGTAGCTCGATTGGCAAAGGGCGCCGATGTGCTGGTGGCGGAGGCATCGAGCCGCGACCGCGAGGATCGCGATCGATTCATCCGTTCGATGGCCGCACGGAACCATTGGTTGCCGAAACGCGCCCAAACGTTCCGGGCCCACTTCATATCCGAGCATCTCGACACGGACAATATCGGAGAGCTTGCGACGAAGGCTGGGGTAAAGGCGGTCGTGCTTTACCACTACGATCCCCTGGACAAGGCCGACCAGTCTGCCTATGCAAGCGGCGTCAAGAAGAAGTTTGCCGGTTCTGTCTTTGCCCCCGACGACCTCGACCGTTATTGCATGATCACGGGTATTGTCGGTCCTTGCCGGTAACGGCCGGAGCAATCTTCCCATTGGCAGGAAACCTCCCACGGAAGGTTCGATTCCGTACACTTGGGCGTTGATCGGCAGGGCAAACCCATCACGCCCGCCATTCACGCGCCGATCGTCGACCTGGCGTGGCGTTGCTCCAGCGCGGCGGCCACATCGGCCAGCGAGAGGCCATGCGCGCGCAGCAAGACGACAAGGTGATAGACGAGGTCCGACGCCTCGCCCAGCAAGGCTTCGTCATCCTGGGCGACCGCAGCCAACGCGGTTTCGACGCCCTCTTCGCCGACCTTCTGCGCGATGCGGCGGATGCCGGACTCGAACAGGGCGGTGGTGTAGCTGCCGGCGGGACGTTCGACCGCGCGTCGCGCGACCAGTGCGTCGAGTTCCGCCAGGAACGACAGCGCGGGCTTCGCAGATTCCCCGAAACAGCTCGACGTGCCGAGGTGGCAGGTCGGGCCGCGCGGCGCGGCTTCGACAAGTAACGTGTCGCGATCGCAATCCGCGCGGATCGATTTCAATTCCAACACGTGCCCGGAAGTCTCGCCCTTGGTCCACAGGCGTTGCTTGCCGCGACTGAAGAACGTGACCCTGCCGCTGCGCCGCGTTTCGGCAAGGGCCTCGGCATTCATGTAACCGAGCATCAACACTTCGCCGGTCGACCAATGCTGCACGATGACCGGCAGCAAGCCGCCGCCCTTGCTCCAGTCGAGGGCATCGAGGTCGCTATTGCCGGTATTCATGGCTTCGCTCATGTCCGCACCGTCACGCCTTGTTCCTGCAACCACGCCTTCAACGCCGGGATGGCGATGTGGCCCGAATGGAACACGCTCGCCGCGAGCGCCCCATCCACGTCGGCTGCGACGAACGCCTCGCGGAAGTGTTCCCGTGCGCCGGCGCCCCCGGAAGCCACCAACGGCACGCGGCAAATCGCGCGCGCCGCGTGCAATTGTTCGATGTCGTAGCCGCGGCGCACGCCGTCGCTGTCCATGCAGTTGAGCACGATCTCGCCGGCCCCGCGCCGTTGCGCCTCGCCGATCCAGTCCAGCGTGCGCCGCGCCGCATCGCGCATGCGCGATGGATCGCCGCTGTACTGGCGCACCCGCCACTCGCCATCCTCGTCGCGCGACGAATCGATGCCGACCACCACGCACTGCACGCCGAAGGCCGCGGCCAATTCGTCGATCAATGCCGGCCGTTCCAGCGCGGGCGAGTTGATCGAGATCTTGTCGGCCCCGGCGTGCAGGACCGCGCGCGCGTCCTGCACGCCACGGATGCCCCCGGCGACGCAGAACGGAATGTCGATCCCGCGCGCGACGCGCTCGACCCAGGCGCGGTCGACGCTGCGTCCTTGCGGGCTCGCGGTGATGTCGTAGAACACCAGTTCGTCGGCGCCCTCGTCGCGGTAACGCAGCGCGAGTTCGACGATGTCGCCCACGACCACGTGGTCGCGAAAGCGCACGCCCTTGACTACGCGTCCCTCGCGCACGTCGAGGCAGGGGATGATCCTGCGGCTCAGCATCGCAGCGCTTCCTTCAGGCTGAAGCGCCCCTCGAGCAGCGCACGCCCGAGGATCACCGCGCCCGTGCCCGCGCCGCGCACCGCGCGGATGTCGTCCAGCGAGCGGGCGCCGCCGGATGCCTGCACCTGGAAGTCCGGCGCCAGCTTCCGCAAATCGAGATACAGCTCGAGGTTGAAGCCGCCCAACGTGCCGTCGCGCGAAATGTCGGTGCACAATACGTGGCGCGCGCCGGCGCCCACGTAGTGGCTGGCGAGCGCGGCGAGCTCGACGCCGGAATCCTCGGTCCAGCCGTGCACGGGCAGGCACCACGCCTTGCCTTGCCGGCGCACGTCCAGCGCCAGCACCAGCCGGTCCGCGCCGTACTGCCCGATCCATTCCGCCACGGTGGCGGGGTCGCGCACGGCAACGCTGCCGACCACCGCGCGCGCCACGCCGGCCGCGTACAGGCGTTGCAACCCCTCGCGATCGCGCACGCCGCCGCCGGCCTGTACATCCAGTCGACATGCGCCGGCGATGTTTTCGATCACGCCCAGGTTTTCGAACCGTCCCGAACGCGCGCCGTCGAGGTCGACCACGTGCAAACGACGCGCGCCGTCGTCGGCGTAGCGCCGCGCAAGTTCGACCGGGTCGTCCGCAAACATCGTCTCGTGCGCATAGTCGCCCTGGCGCAAACGCACCACGCGGCCGCCGCGCAAATCGATCGCCGGGATCACCTCGAAGCTCATGCGGCGAGGAACCCCCGCAGCACCCTCGCGCCCAGCGTCGCGGAGCGTTCAGGGTGGAACTGCACGCCCGCGAAATTGCCGCGGCCGATCGCGGCGGAGAACGTCGCGCCATATTCGCAGGTGGCCAGCGTCGACGCGCCCACCGGCACCGCGTAGCCATGCACGAAGTACGCCCAACCGTCTTCGCGGGCCAGCCACGCATGCGGCGCGATCGCGCGCACGCGGTTCCAGCCCATGTGCGGCACCCGCAGTCCATCGCGCGCATCGATGCGCCTGACCGTCGCGTCGATGACGTCCAGGCCATCGACATCGCCTTCTTCCGAATGCGCGCACAGGAGCTGCATGCCGAGGCACACGCCCAGCACCGGTTGGGTCAGGCTGCGCAGCACCTCGACGAGGCGCAACGCGCGCAATCGTTGCATCGCGGGCGCGGCGGCCCCGACCCCGGGCAGAATCACCTTGTCGGCGGCGCGGATCGCGGCGGCATCGGACGTCAGTGCAGCCTCCACGCCCAATCGCTGCAGGGCGTAGCGCACCGAACCGATGTTGGCGCCGCCCGAGTCGACCAGCACCACGCTCATGCCAGCAGCCCTTTCGTGCTTGGCAGTGCATCGCCCTCGCGGCGCAGGGCCTGCCGCAACGCGCGCGCGACGACCTTGAAGCACGCCTCGACCATGTGGTGCGCGTTCTCGCCGCGCACCGCGAGATGCAGGTTCGCGCCCAGCGCATCGCACAGCGAGCGGAAGAAATGCGGCACCATCTCGGTCGGCAGTTCGCCCACGCGCTCGCGCGGAAAGCGGCCATCGAACACGAAACAGGCGCGACCGGAAAGATCGAGCCGCGCATCCGCCGCGCTTTCGTCCATCGGCAACGAGAAACCGTAGCGGGCGATGCCGCGCTTGTCGCCGAGTGCCCGCCTGAGCGCCTCGCCGATCGCCAGGCCGCAGTCCTCGACGGTGTGGTGTTCGTCGACGTGGGTGTCGCCCTCGCAACGCAGCCTCAAGGCGAAACCACCATGCTTGCCGAGCTGTTCCAGCATGTGGTCGAAGAACCCGATGCCGGTGGAAACTTCGGCGTCATCGCAACGGTCGAGGTCGACGCGAACCGAAATGCGGGTCTCTCGCGTCACGCGCTCGACCTCGCCCACACGCGGATCGTCCAGCAAGCGGTGCGCGATTTCGGTCCAGTCCATCCCGTCCGCGCCGATGCGGAATCCACGCACGCCGAGGTTGCCCGCGAGCTGCATGTCGGTGGCGCGGTCGCCCACCACCGCGGAATCGACGCGGCTCCAGCCGTCGTCGGAGAGATGGTGGCGCAGCATGCCCGTGCCGGGTTTGCGGGTATCGCGATTCTCGTGTTCGAAACTGCGGTCGATCAGCACTTCGCGGAAGCGGATGCCCTGCGACGCAAGGATGCGCAACAGCAACTCCTGCGGGCCACGAAAATCCGCTTCCGGGAAACCCGCGCTGCCGAGCCCGTCCTGGTTGGTCACCATCACCAGGTCGTAACCGGCCGCGACGCAACGCTGCAGCGCCGCGATGACACCCGGCATCAGGTCGAACTTTTCGAAGTTGTCGAGTTGCTCGTCGCCCGGCTCGACCACGAGGCACCCATCACGATCGACGAACAGCAGCTTGCGGCTCATGCCGGCTGCTCCACGCAAGCCCGCAGGACCTGGAGCACGCGATCGTTTTCGGCAGGCGCCCCGAGCGTCAGGCGCAACGCATCGCCCAGGCTCGGGTAGCGCCGCACGTCGCGCACCACGATGCCCGACGCCAGCAGCGCATCCAGCGCCGCTTCGGCATCGTGGAAACGCACGGCCAGGAAATTCGCCTGCGACGGCAATACTTCGCGCACGCAGGCGAGCCCGGCCAAGGCGGCGCGCAAGCGTGCACGTTCGTGGATCGTCACGGCCACGCGCTCGCGCATGGCGCGTTCGCCGGCCCTTGAAACCGCGCGCAGCGCGGCTTCCGCGCAAGGCGCCGGCACCGGGTACGGCGGCGTCAACTTGCGCAACAAGGCGACCACCCGCGCATCGGCGAGCAACATGCCGACGCGCACGCCGGCCAGTGCCCATGCCTTGGACAGGGTGCGCAGCACGACCAGATTCGGTACGGCGCCCACGCAATCGGCGACGCTGCCGCCATCGCCCCCGGGTTCGACAAACTCCACATAGGCCTCGTCGACCACCAGCAAGGCCCTGCCCGCCAGCGCTCCGGCCAGTCGCAGGATCGCCGTGCGCGGCACGCCCGCACCCGACGGATTGTTGGGCGCACACACGAACACCAGTTTCACCGCCGGCGTCACGCGTGCAAGCAGCGCATCGACATCCAGCGAGCCATCCTCGCGCAACGGCGCCTCGACCACGTCGGCACCCTGCACCCGCGCACACACCGCGTACATGCCGAAGGTCGGCGGCGAAACCATGATCGCATCGCGGCCCGCCGCACAAAACGCGCGCATCAGCAGGTCGATGCCCTCGTCGCTGCCGCGACCGATCAACAGTTGGGTCGCATCGACGCCGTACAGTTCGGCCAGCCTGTCCAGCAACGCGGCCGGTTGCGGATCGGGATAGCGATTCCAGCCTGCGGCATTGTCGAACGGCGGCCACGGCGATTCGTTGGCGTTCAACAGCAGCGCGCCGCCGCGCGCTTCCATGCGCGCCGAGGAATATGCTTGCAGCGCCCGGATTTCCGGGCGGGCGAGGTCGACCGGGCTATCGGTGCGGTTCATGCGACGGCGACCTCCGCCGAGGCAGCGGACGGACCGGAAGCCAACCGCACCTCGATCGCACGGCGATGCGCATCCAGCCGTTCGGCGGCAGCCAGCGTCGCGGCACATGGCCCGATCGTGCGCAGGCCTTCGGCCGTGCATTCCTGCAGCGTGACCTGCTTCTGGAAACTCGCCACCGACAAACCGCCGACGCTGCGCGCCCAGCCGTAGGTCGGCAGTACGTGGTTGCTGCCGCTGCAATAGTCGCCCAGCGACTCGGGCGTCCACGGCCCGAGGAACACGGACCCGGCGTTGCGGATCGCATCGAGCCAGCGACGCGGCTCGCGCACCTGCACGATCAGGTGCTCGGGTGCGTAGCGGTTGCCCACTTCGAACGCATCGGCGATCAAGGCAACCCGGACCAGGCGGCTGTGCGCCAGCGCCTGACGCGCGATCGCGGCGCGCGGCAGCGTCGCGCACTGACGCTCCACCTCGCGCGCCGCGGCATCCAGCGTGGCGTCCGAATCGCTGACCAGCAGCACCTGCGAGTCCGGTCCGTGCTCGGCTTGCGACAACAGGTCGGCCGCGACGAACGCGGGATTCGCCGAATCATCCGCGATCACCAGGACTTCGGATGGCCCCGCCGGCATGTCGATGGCGGCGCCGGCCGGGTCGGACGACACCTGCAACTTGGCCTCGGTGACGAACGCGTTGCCGGGCCCGAACAGCTTGTCGCAATGCGGCACGCTCTCCGTTCCGTAGGCCAGCGCCGCGATCGCCTGCGCGCCACCCGACTTGAACACACGCTGGACGCCGCACAGGCGCGCGGCGAACAGCACCGCCGGATCGCAGCCACCGTCCGCGCGCGGCGGCGAGCACAGCACGATGTCCTCGCACCCGGCGAGCCGTGCCGGAATCGCCAGCATCAATACCGTCGAGGGCAGCGGCGCGCTGCCGGCCGGCACGTACAGGCCGACGCGCGCGATCGCACGCGACACGCGTTCCACGCGCACGCCCGGCGCGGTGTCGAGCGCGACGTCCGGCACCATGCAGGCGCGGTGAAACGCCTCGATGCGCTCCGCGGCTTCGCGCACGGCCCGCTTCAACCCCGGGTCCAGCGATGCATCGGCGGCATCGAACTCGCCGGCCGTGACCTCGATGTCCCCGATTTCCACTTGATCGAATTTCGCGGCGTACCGCCGCAACGCGGCGTCACCGCGCGCCCGCACCTCGTCGAGGATGTCCGCGACCGCGACGCGCAGCTCGGCGCTGCGGACCCGCGGAGGGCGCGCCAGCGCCCGCGCGCGTTCGCGGTCGTCGAGATCCCTCCAATCGATGCGCCTCATGCCAGCGCCCTCTCGACCGGCAGCACGAACAGCTCGCGCGCGCCGGCGCGCTGGATCTCCTCGAGCTGGCGCCAACCCAACTCGTCGGGGCACAGCGCCTGCAACATCACCTGCCCCGGCTGCCCATCCATCTGCAGCACGGTCGGGCGCGGCGAACCCGGCAGCGCGGCGATCACCGCTTCCACGCAATCGCGCGCCGCCTGCAACAACAACAGGCGCGACCCGCGCACGCGCGTGACCCCTTCGATCCGGCGCAACAACAATTCGACGACGTCGGCGCGGCCATCGGCCGGAAGCTGCGCGGCCCGCACCAGCACCGCTTCGCTGTCCAGCACCCGATCGACCTCGCGCAACTGGTTGGCCAGCAGCGTCGCGCCGCTCTGCACGAGGTCGCAGATGGCGTCCGCGGTGCCGAGACGCGGCGCGATCTCGACCGACCCGGCCAGCGTGACCACGTCGGCCTGCACCGCATGCCGTCGCAGCCAGTCGCGCAGCAGGTTCGGATACGACGTCGCCAGCCGCAGGCCGGCCAGCGATGCAGGGCCGTCGTAGGCGCGCTCCTGCGGCACCGCGATGGCCAGCCGGCAGTGGCCGAAGCCCAGCCCGCGCATGGCCTGCAGTTCCGGGCCTGCATCGGTGCCGCGCGAAAATTCGTCCAGCACGTTGCGCCCGACGATGCCGAGCTCGCACACGCCCTGCGCGATCAGACCGGGGATGTCGTCGTCGCGCACCAGCAGCAGGTCGATCGGCTCGCCCTCGCCAAAACAGAACAACCCGTCGCGGCTGCGCCGGAAGCGCAAGCCGCAACGGTCCAGCAGATCGAAGGCGGGTTCGCTGAGCCGCCCGGATTTCTGCACCGCGATGCGCAGGCGTTCGCGCGGATTCATGCGCGCCGCTCCTGCCGCGGCTTGCCGCGCGCCGCGACCCGCGCCGCGGCCTTGCGGTAACCGCCGCTGCCCCGGGTCAGGAAGCGGGCGACCCGGCCGATCGTGGTGATGCTGACCGCGGTGTGTTCGTGGATCTCGCGATACGGTGTGCCCTTCAGCACGTGCGGCACCACCGTCCAACGATCCACCAATGCCTCCAGCTCCGCCGGCGTGCACAGGTCGTGCAACAGCGCGCGCATCTCGCCGACGTCGCGCATCGCGAGCAGTGCCTTGCACAGGCTGGTTTCCGCCGTGCCGGCGGATTCTTCGGGATCGAGCATTCTGCGTTTCATCGAGGCTCCACGGCCGCGCCTTCGCGGTCACTGGATATGGATATGCAAATGCACCAAGGATGCCAATGTATTAATGCATTAATACATTGAACGAGAGGATAACGGCACCATGACCCGCGCGCAAGCGCCGCGGCCACGGCTCGGAATGCGTTCGAATGCAGCGCGGATCAGGCGCCGACGGCGCGTTCGTGCAGCAGTCGGCAGGCCGCCGCTATGTCGTGCTGCATCGCGCGGTCGCGGTGCATGAAGCCGATGGCCTGGCGCAGGCGCTCGTGCGCCATGCGCACCGCCTCGCCCGGACGGAATGCCCCGGCGCCGGCAAGCTGGCCGGCCAGCGCCTGTACCTCGGCTTCGAATTGCGCGCGCTGCGGGTGCCCGGCCGGCGGCGGATTGTCGACCTTGGCCGCGAGCGCCTGCCAACCGCCCGCGACGGCCAGGCGGCGCGCCGCGTTCAGCATGTCGTTGCGGTAGTCCAGCGCCTGCGCCGCGGTGTACAACTCCAACGCCAGCACGTCGGACAGGTCGCGGGTCATCCCCAGCACCTGGCGCGCCTCGTTGGCGCCCATCGAGACATGATCCTCGGCGTTCGCGCTGGTCGGGATCGAATACACGCTGGCCGGGTGCGCACGCGTGGCCAAATCGTTGGCCAGCGCCGCCGCGGTGTACTGCACGATCATGAACCCGGAATCGGTGCCATCCTCGTTGCCGGTCAGGAACGCCGGCAGGCCGTCGTTGGTCGCGGGATCCACCAGCTTGTTGAGCCGCCGTTCCGAAATCGACGCCAGCACCGGGATCGCGGCCTTCACGTAGCTCATCGCCAGCGCCAGCGGCATGCCGTGGAAATGGCCCGCCGAGATCACTTGCTCCTCGATGTGACGGGCACCTTCCGCATCCGGGAAGATCAGCGGATTGTCGGTGACCGCGTTCAATTCGATGTCGATGACGCGGCAGGCCTGCGCCCACGCATCGCGCACCGCGCCGTGCACCTGCGGCATGCAGCGCAGGCAATAGGCGTCCTGCGGCTGGTGTTTCTTGCCGCCCTTGAACGGCAGGAAGCGCTGGTAGAACGCCTCGCGTCCGTGCCGCTGGTCGGCCGGCACCCACTCCCAACGTATGTCGAAACTGAGCGCACGGTCTTGCGGCGTGGTCCACGCACGTGCGCTCCAGGTCTTGAAGCGCGGCACCAGATGGTAAGGAATGTCGACCAGCGTGGAATTGGCGAGCAACCCGCGTACACGGCGTGCCGCGGAAACCTGTCCCGGATGCGGACGCAGCGCGTGCACTTCTTCGCGCAACGCGCCGCTGCGGCCGGCGAAGGCGTCCAGTGTCATCGCCGCGGCGAGATCGGCGACGCCGAGCAGGTATTCCAGTTCATCCAGCGCCAGCACCGCGGTCGCCAGCATCTGCGCGGTGCCGTTGTTGAGCGCCAAGCCTTCCTTGAAGGACAATTTGACCGGCTGCATCCCGACGCGCTGCAGGGCCTCCGCGCCGGACATGCGCTCGCCTTCGACGAACGCCTCGCCGCCGCCCAGCAGCACGATCGCGAGGTGCGACAGCGGCGCGAGGTCACCGCTCGCACCCACCGAGCCTTTGGCCGGCACCACCGGCACGATGCCGCGATTCAACATCTCCGACAGCGCGCGCAGGGTTTCGACGCGGATGCCGGAATGCCCGCGCATCAACGTGTTGATGCGGATCACCAGCATCGCGCGCACCACGTCCGGCGTCAGCGGCTCGCCCACGCATACCGCGTGGGTGATGACGAGGTTGTGCTGCAATTCCTCCGGCAAGGTTTCCTCGCGCGGATCGGGGTTGCCCCCCGGCAGCTCGTCGCGCACGCGATGCGCCCCCAGCAGCTTGTCCGCGTTGCTGCCGAAGCCGGTGGTGACGCCGTAGATCGGCTCGCCGCAGCGCACCTTGTCGGCGATGAAATCGGCGGCGCGCTGCACCTTGTGCAACTGCGCGGCGTCCAGTTCGACCTTTGCGCCACCACGTGCGACCGCGATCACCTCCGCGCGGGTCAGGCTGCCGCCATCCAGCTTGATCTGTTCGTTAGTCATGAATCCAACCATCCCCAAAGGGCGTCATTCCCGCGCAAGCGGGAATCCATTGTTGCTTCAATCGCACAAATCTTCCCAAAGATCCTTCCAGGACGGATTACTTCCTTCTATCAATTCGAGCTTCCAAGCCCGATTCCACTTTTTGATCCGTTTCTCTCGCTGGATCGCCGACGGAAAATCGGCAACCCACTCGTACCAGACCAAACGTTTCACGCCATACCGCTTCGTGAATCCATCAACGAACCCTTGCCGATGTTCCCAGACCCGCAATTTCAAGTTGCCCGTCACGCCAACGTACAAAGTACCTCGCTCGCGATTCGAAAGTATGTAAACCGCCGGTTGCTTATCCATCCACACATCCTTTGAAGATGGATTCCCGCTTGCGCGGGAATGACGTCAGGGGTGATCGTGCGATTGACGTCATGAAGGAGAAGATTCTCCGCCGATGCCTGCTTCGTCCTGCGCCAATTCCACCCGCAGCGATTTCACCAGTTCCACGCGCGGTACCTCGAACTGGTCGCCGCGGCGCAGATCCTTCACCGCCACCGCGCCACGTGCCAATTCGTCCTCGCCCGCCACCACCGCGAAGCGGATGCCGGCGCGATCGGCGTACTTCAACTGCTTGCCGAGTTTGCCGCCTTCCAGCGCGACCTCGGTGGCGATGCCGGCATCGCGCAATTCCTTCGCGATGGCGAGGCACACCGGAAGTTGCGCGGCGTCCATCTGCGTCACCAGCACCTGCACCGTGCTGTTGGCGGTCTTCAGCAGCCCCGCCTCGCGCAACTGCCAGAACAGCCGGGTCAACCCGATCGAAATGCCGACGCCCGGAAGGTTCGACTTGGTGTAGTTGCCGGCGAGGTTGTCGTAACGGCCGCCGGAACAGATCGAACCGATTTCCGGGTGCTCGTCCAGGGTGGTCTCGTACACCGTGCCGGTGTAGTAATCGAGCCCGCGCGCGATCGACAGGTTCAACGCGAACGCCGATTCCGGCACGCCGAACGCGGCGACGGTATCCAGCACTTCGCGCAGTTCCGCGCGGCCCTGCTCGAAGGTCTCGCTGCCGGAACCCAACGCATCGAGCTTGGCGTGCGCATCGGCCAGCGAGGTCGAGCGCATTTCGACGAAGCGCAGGATCTTCTCGACCGCGTCCGCGGACAGGCCGAACGCATCGCCGGTCAGCACGCCGCGCACGTGCTCGGCACCGCGCTTGTCCAGTTTGTCCACCTCGCGCAGCACCAGCATCTGTTTTTCGCCATCGCCGATGCCCAGCCCCTCGAAGAATCCCCGCATCAGTTTGCGGTTGTTGAGCCAGATCGTGAACGCGCCGATGTCGAGCGCGCGGAACACCGCGTGGATCACCGCGGGAATCTCGGCGTCGTAGCGCAGCGACAACGTATCCTTGCCGATCACGTCGATGTCGCACTGGTAGAACTCGCGGAAACGCCCGCGCTGCGCGCGCTCGCCGCGGTACACGCGCTGCATCTGGTAGCGGCGGAACGGAAATGCGAGGTCGCGTTCGTGCTCGGCCACGTAGCGCGCCAGCGGCACGGTCAGGTCGAAGCGCAGCGCGTGTTCGGGCCGCCCCGATTGATCAGGTGCGCGCTCCAGCGCGCCGGTCGACTGCACGAAATACACCTGCCGCTCGGTTTCGCCGCCGCTCTTGGTCAGCAGTACGTCGGCCAGCTCGATCGCCGGGGTTTCGATGGGCAGGAAGCCGTACACCTCGAACCCGCGCCGGATGGTATCCAGCATCGACTGGAACGCGATCTGTTCGCGCGGCAGCAATTCCAGCACACCGGGCATGGTGCGGGGCGCGGTCAACGCCATGGTTGCGTCTCACGGTAAAACCGCAAGGTTAGCAGCGCGGATGCCCGTCTTGCGCGGTTGGAGCCGCGCCCGCTATCATTTGCGGCTCGCTGCGGGCCCCTGCCCGGTTGCGACATGTCGGGGTGTAGCTCAGCCTGGTAGAGCGCTACGTTCGGGACGTAGAAGTCGCAGGTTCAAATCCTGTCTCCCCGACCAACTCGAGACGAGCGTGCCGCCTGTCCCGGCGCCCTTCCGGCGGGTGGATGTTGCTTGTAGAACATCTCACCGAGGCAAACCGTCCGCCTGCTGTGGCCCGTGGACCCTTCCACGAAGTGAGCTTCCGCCGCTGGCCCGCGCCAGCGCCACTCACATCGTGTGCGTCGGCTTGTCGCCACCCTGCAAGCCCGCCAGCAGCGTTTCGATCCTGGTGCGCGCGTTGTCGCCGTCGGCGTTCTCGGCGAACTGCACGCCGATGCCGGCGGGACGGTTGCCCTGCGCGGCGATCGGCGTGATCCACACCACCCGGCCGGTGGTCGCGACGCGCTCGGTGCCTTCCGGCAGCGTCATCAGCAGGAACACTTCGTCGCCGAAGTTGTAGCGCTTGTTGGTGGGCACGAACAGGCCGCCGCCCTTCACGAACGACATGTAGGATTGGTACAACGTGTGCTTGTCCTTGATCACGACGGACAGGATGCCCTGACCGCCCACGCCGCCCATTGCTGCCATCGTCTTGCGCCCTCGTTGATTGCGGCGTCAGCTTGCCGCCGAGCCGCGCCGCGGTCAAGCGCGCGCGGTTCCGAACCGGCACCAGCCCCAGCCGTCGAACACCCATGGCGACGGCAACGGGCAATACAGCTTGACGTAATACGGCGGCTGCAGGACGCGTGAACTGCGTGCCGCGGGACTGCCGTCGCGCCAGAACAGGTTGGCATCGCCACGCACGCCGAGCGGCACTTTCATGCCGCCGGCTCCATCCACCACCAGCAGCGCCAGTGCGGGCCGCAACAGCCATGGCGGCCGCCACGGCAAGGTGGTGCCCGCGCGATCATGGCTGTCCAGTCCCGCGACGAAAGTCTCCGTCTCCGCGGCGAAGCGCAACAGGCGGCCACGGCTGAGCGCGGTCTGGCTGGCGTGGGCTTCGATCGCGACTCGCTTGCGCGCCCGTTCGTCGCCATCCAGCGTGAACACCGCGCGCCGCCGCACGCCGGGTTGCGAGCGGCCGTGCAGCAGATACCCCAGGCACTCGGGCTTCGCATCGGCCGGCAACTTCTGGAACACCATCTCCATCAGCACGTGCAGCGCGCTGTGGTCGGGATGGCGGTCGACCAGGTCCGGCAATACCAGCAGCGTCGGGCGCGCACGCTCGATCAGCCCGCACATGCCGGCCAGCATCGAAGCCGTATCGTCGAGCAGCATCCAGGTCACGCCGCCGTCCGGCCAGCCCAGCCGGTGCACCCCGACGCGCCCCGCCCCGAGCGCGTGCAGGGCCACGTCGGCTTCGCCGCGCCGGCGCTGCCCCCAGGCAATGCGCTGCTTCTCGCCGATCCGGATGCGGCGTTCCAGCAGGCGCTGCGGCCACGGATTGTTTTCGCCGTCGCTGACGAACACCACGTCGACCTGCACGCCGTAACGCAGGGCGCGCTGGATCAGCCCGCCCGCGGCCAGCGACTCGTCGTCCGGGTGCGGCGCCAGCACCATCAGGCGGGCGCCCGGGCGTTTCAGCAGTGCATCGGGATCGAGCAGGTCGGTGTTTTGCTGGCGCAAGCCGGCACTTCCTTTGGTCGTGCGCGGGATGCCGACGCACATTCGGGGCGCGATTGTGCCGCGTCGAGATTGACCCCGCACTGACCGGCGACGCGGCCGCCTATCGCCGCGCGCGGGGCAGGCCGTTCAACCAGTCGAACAACGCGAGATCGCTGCGCAGCGGCCCATTCAGGAGGACGCGCAGGCGGTTGGCGTCCGCGCAACGGGCGCCGAGCGTGGCATCGTCCCAGCCCGGGTCGAACCGCGTGCGTGCGCCCTCGGCGCGTGCGCGCAGGGCGCCTTCCAGCAACCGCGCGGCCTGTTCCAGCCGCTGATCGGGCTCGTCGTCGGCCCACGCCCTGCCGATCGCGCGGGCATCCCCGCGCCCCGCAGCCAGTGCCAGCAGGTCGCGCGCGACTTCCTGGCGGCGCTGCATCCCGCCGTGTTCGGCCAGCAGCCACGCCTGCCCCGGGTTGCCGCCCGCCGCAGCCAGCACCGCCGCGGGATCGGCAACGCCTCTCGATTCCAGCCACGCCGTGGCCTGCGCCGGCGTCGGCAGCGCGATCTCGACGCGCTGGCAGCGGCTGCGCACGGTGGGATTCAAATCCCAGGGGTGGTCGGCCACCAGCACGATCAGGCTTGATGCCGTGGGTTCTTCCAGCGTCTTCAACAGTGCATTTTGCGCCGCGGTGTTCATGGCTTCGGCGGGATCGATCACCGCGACCTGCCAGCCCCCGAGCTGGCTTGCCATCGCCAGCCGCGCCGACAACGCGCGGACCTGGTCGACCACGATCTCCGTGCGCATCTTGTGCGTTTTCGGATTTTCCTCGAGCGTGACGAGCACGCGATCGGGATGCGTGCCCGCGGCGAGCAGGCGGCAGGCCCGGCAACTCCCGCAGGCGCGGCCGTCCCGCAGCGACTCGCACAAGCGCGCGCGCACGAACGCCTCGGTGAGGGCGCGCTTGCCCAACCCCGCGGGGCCGCACACCAGCAAGGCGTGCGGCAGGCTGCCGCTGGCCGCGCGCGCGGCCAGCACGTCCCACGCCGGCATGCACCAGGGTGGCAGCGGATCGCCCGGCGCGAACGCGGACACCATCGCGGTTTCGCCGTCGTCGCTCATGTCGCCTTGCCTGCGCGCAACGCCTCGATGGCGTCGATGGCCGACCCCAGCACCTTCTCGGCAGGCTGCGACGCATCGATCACCCGAAAACGCCGTGGCTCGGCCCGCGCACGCGCGAGATACGCGGCGCGGATGCGCTCGAAGAAATCGTCCCGCTCGGATTCGATGCGATCGGCGTCGCCACGCCGGCTGGCGCGGGCACGACCGTGGGCGACCGGCAGATCCAGCAACAGGGTCAGGTCGGGCAGGAGGCCCGCGGTCGCGATGCGTTCGAGCTCGGCGATCCGCGCACTGTCGATGCCGCGCCCGCCGCCCTGGTAGGCGTAACTCGCATCGGTGAAGCGATCGCACAGCACCCAGCGGCCGGCATCCAGCGCGGGACGCAGCACGTCGCACACCAGTTGCGCGCGCGCCGCGAACATCAGCAGCAGCTCGGTTTCCGCGGCGATGCCGCGATGCGCGGGGTCCAGCACCAGCGCACGGATCGCCTCGCCGACCGGCGTGCCGCCCGGTTCACGCGTGTACAGCACGTCCAACCCGATGCGATCGAAATGTCCGCGCAGGCCCGCCAGCAGCGTGCTCTTGCCGGCACCTTCCCCGCCCTCCAGCGTGATCAGCCTGCCCGTCACCGGTTGTTCTTCCCGAGAATGTATTTCTTCACCGCCGCATTGTGCTCGGCGAGCGTCGCCGAGAACTGGTGCGTGCCGTCGCCCCGCGCCACGAAGTACAGCGCATCGCCCGGCGCCGGGTGCATCACCGCCCGGATCGCCGCGCGGCTGGGCAACGCGATCGGCGTCGGTGGCAGGCCGGCGCGGGTGTAGGTGTTGTAGGGCGTGTCGGTTTCAAGATCCGATTTGTGGATCTTGCCGGCGTAGGCGGAGCCCATACCGAAGATGACGCTGGGATCGGTGTCGAGTTTCATCCCGATCCCGAGGCGGCGCTCGAACACGCCCGCGATCTCGGGGCGTTCGGCGGGCACCGCGGTTTCCTTCTCGACCAGCGAGGCCAGGATCAGCGCCTGGTACGGCGTCTGCAACGGGATCGACGGATCCCGCCCTGCCCATTCCTTCGCGAGATATTCCTGCATCGCCTTGTGCGCCCGCGCGAGGATGTCGAGGTCGGACATGCCCAGCACGTAATCGTAGGTGTCGGGCATGAATTCGCCTTCGGGCGATTGTTCCGCGTCGCCCAGCTTCACCATGGCCGCCGCGTCGGTGAGCGCGGCAAGCTCCTGTTTCAACCTGGGCGCCTTCTGCAGCGCTGAGCGCACCTGCGCGAAGGTCCAACCGTCCACCAGCGTGACGCGACGGTGCAACACGCGCCCCGCCGCCATGTTTTCCAGCAGCACGGTCGGGGTCATCCCCGGCGCCAGCGCGTACTCGCCGGCGTGCAACTTGTCGGCGACGCCGAGCCGCACCGCCAGCGCACGCCACAGCAGCGGCGAGGCGTCGGAAAGTCCGTCGTCACGCAGCTGCCGGACGATGCCCGTGAACCCCCGGCCTTTCTCGATTTCGACGGTTTGCCCGGCGGCGCGCACGTTCAACGGAGCACGCGTGAAATGCAGGTACGTGACCCCGCCCCACACCGCTGCCGCGGCGACCGCCAGCACGATGACGAGCATCAGCATCGCCAGCAATTTGGCGAGCCGGCCACGCTGCCTGCGACGGCGCGTCACGCCTCGTCCCCGGCAAAGCCGAGCGAGCGCCAGTGCGCCTGTGCCGCGCGCGCTGCGTCGCCGATGCGCAACACCAGGCCATCCCATTCGCGCACCGGCAACACGCCGCGCACGCTGGAGCACACGAAGATTTCATCCATCCGCATCGCTTCGTCCCTCTCGATCGCCTTCACCACCGCCTGCGGGAAAGCCTGCAACAACTCCGCGCGCAACACGCCCGCGACGCCGCATCGATCCAGCGCCGGCGTGACCAGCGCGCCATCCTGTACGCCGAACACATTGGCGGCCGTCGCCGAAATCAAATGGTCGCCATGGTCGAACATCAGGCCTTCGACCACGTCCACGTCCGACCATTCCGCGCGCGCCAGCACCTGTTCCAGCCGGTTCAGGTGCTTGATGCCCGCCAGGTGCGGCTGCGGCGCCAAGCGCAATCCGCAAGAGCGTACCCGGATTCCGTGCCGGTACCAATCCGCGGGAATCGCGGGCACGGGATGCGCGGCGACAATGCGTGTCGTGCGCGGACTCGCGGGCGGCGCGTAACCGCGCTCGCCCTGACCACGCGTCAAGGTGATCCGCACCACCGCATCGTCGGCGCCAGCCAGCACGCGCCGCGCTTCGTCAGCCAACTGCACCGTTTCCGGCGGCGGCATGCCGAGCCGCGCGCAGCCCTCGCCGAGGCGGCGCATGTGGCGCGTCCACAACGGCGCTGCGCCGCGCGTGAAGCGGATCGTTTCGAACAACCCGTCGCCATACAGCAGTCCGCGATCGAGCGCCGACACGCAGGCATCGGCGCGGCCATTCACCAGCACGTGGTCACTCACGACGGCACCCCGAGCGCGCGCAACAAGCCGCGCGCCTTGGCGCGGGTTTCCGCGAGTTCCGCTTGCGCTTCCGAGTCGACCACGATGCCGGCGCCGGCCCGGAACGCGACCGCATCGCCCTGCATCTGCAGGGTGCGGATCAGGATGTTGAGGTCGCAACTGCCATCGTGGTTCAAATAGCCGAGCGCGCCGGTGTAGGCGCCGCGCGACTCGGCCTCCAGTTCGGCGATGATTTCCATGCAGCGCACCTTGGGGCAGCCGGTGATGGTGCCGCCCGGAAACACCGCCGCGATGGCTTGTCCCGGCGCGACCCCGACGTGCAGCCTGCCGCGCACGTTGGAGACGATGTGGTGCACGTGCGCGTAACTTTCCACGACCATCCGCTCGTCGACGCGGATGCTGCCCGGCACGCAGATGCGGCCGAGGTCGTTGCGTTCGAGGTCGATCAACATCACGTGCTCGGCGCGTTCCTTCGGGTTGTCGACGAGTTCGCGGATGCGCGCGGCGTCATCGTCGCCCGCCGTGCGCGGGCGCGTGCCGGCGATCGGGCGCGTTTGCGCCTCGCCATCGCGGATTTCCAGCAGCCGTTCCGGCGAGGAACTTGCCAACGCCCAGCCTGGTTGTTGCAACAGTCCCGCGAACGGTGCGGGATTGGCGCGGCGCAAGGCCGCATACAGCGGGACCGGTACCGGCGGCTGCGCGTAGCGGGCACGCCAGCCGCGCGACAGGTTCACCTGGAAAGTATCGCCGCTGCGCAGGTACTCATGCACGCGGGCGACGCCCGCGAGGAATCGCGCCGGGTCGTCTTCCTCGATGGATGCCGGCGGCGCAAGCGCGTCCGGAATGGCGGATGACGACCCCGCCTCCAGATCGGACTGCAGCACGTCCAGAAGCTCGCCCCGATCGGATTCCGCCACCAGCAGCGTTCGGCCGCGCCGGCGATCGACCATGATCGCGGCCGGGCAACGTACCGCCAATGCAACCGGGACATCGGGCTCGGCCCCGACCGGCAGCCGCAAGCGCGGCTCGATTTCGCCCGCGAGCTCATAGCCGAGGTACAACAGCCAGCCACCACGAAACGGCGGGCTGGAACCGTCGCCTTGCGTCGGCGATGCATCCGGCCGCGCAGCACGCCAGGCGGCATCCAGTGCATCCAGGAAGCGCGCGCCGACGTCCTCGCCATGTTCGTTGCGCACGCGGCCATCGGCGTGCAAGGCGAGCGTGGCCTGCGGAAACGCGAACAGGATGTCCCAACGCGCCTGCGGACCCGCGAGCGCGCTTTCGAGCAGGCAGGGGTAACGCTCTGGGAACATCGCCGCCAGCGGCAGCAGGTCGCACGTGCCCGGCAGCTCGCGCTGCGCGTGTCCGGTGGCGAAGCGCCCCGCGCCGGCGGTCGGAAGTCCCGGCATCCGGCCGCCGTCACACGCGCCGGAACAGCAAGGTGCCGTTGGTGCCGCCGAAACCGAACGAGTTGGAAATGGCGACGTCGATCTTGCCGTCGCGTGCGGCGTTGGGCACGAAGTCGAGGTCGCACTCTTCGCCCGGCTCGTCGAGGTTGATGGTCGGTGGCAGCACGTTGTCGCGCATCGCCAGCAGGGTGAAGATCGCTTCCACGCCGCCGGCCGCCCCGAGCAGGTGTCCGGTGACCGATTTGGTGGAGCTCATCGCAAGCTTGTACGCGTGATCGCCGAACACGCGCTTGGCCGCGTGCACCTCGCCGATGTCGCCCAGTGGCGTGGACGTGCCGTGCGCGTTGATGTACTGCACCTCGGCCGGATCGACGCCGGCATCCTTCACCGCCGCTTCCATGCAACGCGCCGCGCCTTCGCCGCCCTCGCTGGGGGCGGTGATGTGGTACGCGTCGTCGCTCATGCCGAAGCCGGCCAGTTCCGCGTAGATGCGGGCGCCGCGCGCCCTCGCGTGCTCGTATTCTTCCAGCACCAGCAAGCCGGCGCCGTCGGACAGCACGAAGCCGTCGCGGTCCTTGTCCCACGGCCGGCTGGCGCGGGTCGGCTCATCGTTGCGCGTGCTCATCGCACGCGCCGAACAGAATCCCCCGACTGCGGTCGGGGTGACGCAGAATTCGGCGCCGCCGGTCAACATCGCGTCGGCGTCGCCGTACTGGATCATGCGCATCGCCAGGCCGATGTTGTGCGTCGCCGTCGTGCAGGCGGTGACGCAGGCGATGTTCGGGCCTTTCAAGCCGTGGATGATCGCCAGGTTGCCGGACGCCATGTTGATGATGCAGCCCGGCACGAAGAACGGCGAAATCTTGCGCGGCCCGCCTTCGTAATAGGCCTGCGTGGTGCGCTCGATGCTGGCGATGCCGCCGATGCCGGCGCCCACCGCGACGCCGATCCGCGGCGCATTGGCTTCGGTGATTTCGAGGCCGGAATCCTTCAGCGCATCGGTGCCGGCCGCGACACCGTAATGGATGAAGACATCCATCTTCTTGATGTCCTTGGCCGGGATGTACTGCGCCGGATCGAAGTTCTTCACTTCGCCCGCGATGCGGGTCGGGAACGCGCTGGCGTCGAAATGCGAGATAGGACCGATGCCGCTGTTTCCATCCACCACGTTCCGCCAGGCCGTCGCCACGTCGTTGCCGACGGGCGAAACGATACCGAGGCCGGTCACCACCACACGCCGCTTGTTCATGGAAACTCCGTGCTTCGAATGTTCGCCGCGATCAGGCCGCGCGTTTCCCGCGGCATCCGGAGGCCTGCGCGCCGCCCGGGGACGCAAGCGACGACCGCGGGCGCCCACCGGCGCGCACAAGCCAGGATGCCGCCGGCCCTGCGGAAGCCATACTCGGGCGCACAGTCCCCGCCCCCAACAAAGCGAAAGCTGCGCACTGGAGGCGCAGCTTTCGGGTTGCCGCTGTGACAAGGCCTTGCGCCGCCATGGGGCATGCGCCGACGCCGCGGATCAGGATTTGACGTGCGCCTTGATGTAATCCACCGCCTGCTGCACGGTGGTGATCTTCTCGGCTTCCTCGTCGGGGATCTCGGTTTCGAACTCCTCTTCGAGCGCCATCACCAGTTCGACGGTGTCCAACGAGTCCGCGCCGAGGTCGTCGACAAACGAGGCGTTCGGGGTGACGTCTTCTTCCTTGACCCCCAGTTGATCGACCACGATCTTCTTGACGCGTTCTTCGATGCTGCTCATGAGACAGTGCCTCCCGGGACAATGGCGTTCGAGGGAGGGCCATGCCCTTCCCCACTCGGCCCGCGCGCACCCGAACGGGCCACGCAGGATACAGTGAAATCATGACCCGCGTGGGGTCGCGTGGTGACTCCGTGACCGGAAACCCGCCCCGGCCGCGGCACGAAAGACGCAATATTACCCTGTTCCGTCCGCCATATCGAGTGCGATCGTCCCTGATCGCTGCGCTGACCAATCGCCAGCGAGATCAAGCGCTCGCAACGCATGAAGACCGGAACGGCCATGGAGCCACCATCCATGGCCAAGAGCTCCTTGGCCTGGCTTTTCACGACAGCCGCTTCGAGCGGATTTTTCAGGTTCCCCAGCAACACCAGACCCGATCAAGCCATGTACATGCCGCCATTCACATGCAGCGTCTCGCCGGTGATGTAGCCGGCGGCCTTCGAAGCCAGGAATGCCACGGCGTGCGCGACGTCGGCGGGCGCGCCGAGACGGCCCAGTGCAATCGTGCCTTCCAGCGCCTTGCGCTGCTCGTCGGTCAGCGCGCGGGTCATGTCGGTGTCGATGAAGCCCGGCGCGACCACGTTCACGGTGACGCCGCGCGAGCCGATCTCGCGCGCCAACGATTTCGAGAATGCGATGATGCCGGCCTTGGCCGCGGCGTAGTTGGTCTGTCCGGGGTTGCCCGTCACGCCGACCACGGAGGCGATGTTGATGATGCGACCGTGGCGCGCCTTCATCATCGTGCGCATCACCGCCTTCGAGGTGCGGTAGACCGAGGTGAGGTTGGTGTCGAGGATCGCCTGCCAGTCCTCGTCCTTCATGCGCATCAGCAACTGGTCGCGGGTGATGCCGGCGTTGTTGACCAGGATCGAAAGGCCGCCGTGCTCCTTCACGATCGCCTCGATCAACCCGTCCACCGCGGCGCCGTCGGTGACGTTCAACGCGCGGCCCTGTCCAGCATGCGCGGACAATCGTGCGCCGATCGCCCGCGCGCCGGCTTCCGACGTCGCGGTGCCGATCACCTTCGCGCCCTGCGCCGCGAGTTCGTCCGCGATCGCCGCCCCGATGCCGCGCGATGCGCCGGTCACCAGCGCAATTTCACCCTGCAATGTTCCCGTCATGCCATGCTCCACGAAGTGTTCAGGACTCGGGCCAGACGACGGCCTGCGCCACGATGACGTGCTCGCCGTCGAAGGTTGCCGCGGGCGAGCCATACAAGACGTAGCCCAACGCCAGCGCCTCGCTGACGCGACGACAAAAGCTTGCGTCGTCGGGTCCGGTCAGCACCCGGTAGATCGGCAAATCATCCGGCGGCCTGCCCATCGCCATCCCCGCAATCAATTCGAAACGTCCGCAAGCGCCTGCGCCATTTCCGCCGGCGTGCCGAGCGCGCGCGCGTCGATGGCCTTGTCGATGCGCTTGCACAAGCCCGCCAGCACCTTGCCGGGCCCGCACTCGAAGATTTTCGCGGCGCCGTTGCGCACCAGCGATTGCACCGTGTCGGTCCACAGCACCGGCATGTACAACTGGCGCTCCAACGCGGCGCGGATGAATTCGATGCCGACGTGCGCCTTGGCGTCGGCGTTCTGCAACACCGGGATCGTCGGCACTTGCCACGGCAGCTCGGCCATCCTCGCAGCCAACTGTTGCGCGGCATCGCGCATCAGCGGCGTATGCGAGGGCACGGAAACCTGCAACTTGATCACCTTGCGCACGCCGAGTTCGCCCAGGCGTTGCGCGGCGCGGTCGACCGCCCCCGCGTGGCCTGCGATCACCAGTTGGCCCGGGCTGTTGTAGTTGGCCGGCGTGACGACTTCCTCGCCGGAGACTTCCTTGCAAACCTGCTGGATCAATTCGTCTTCGGCGCCCAGCACCGCGGCCATCGAACCCACCCCGGCCGGCACCGCGGCCTGCATCAGGCGCCCGCGTTCGGCGACCAGCGCCGCGGCTTCGCGCAACGGCAGCGCGCCCGCGCACACCAGCGCCGAATATTCACCGAGGCTGTGTCCCGCCACCTGCGCCGGTACCGCGCCGCCCTGCGCCAACCAGGTGCGCCATGTCGCGACACTCGCGGCCAGCAGCGCCGGCTGGGTGTTCTCGGTCTTGCCGAGTTCGGCTTCCGGACCGTCCTGCGACAAGGCCCAGAGATCGAAACCGGCGCCTTCGGACGCTTCATCGAAGGTCTTGCGGACCTCCGGAAACGCCGCACCAAGCTCGGCCAGCATCCCGACCGCCTGCGAGCCCTGGCCCGGGAAAACGAATGCCAGGTCGGCGCGTGGTGCTGGTTGATTGATCGTGATGTCGCTCATGTCGAAAATTTACTTTGCATTTGCATATGCATTGGCCCACCGGCACGTAACCCAAGGGCCGTGAAGAACCGTCGCGAGCGACGGCAGATCGCGCGACGCCGGAGCGCAGGATGCGGAGCGTACACGCAGTACGTGAGCAATCCGAGCACCGCCGGCGCGCGAGCTGCCGAGCGCAGCAGGTTATTCACGGCTCTAGTACCGGACCATCGCCGACGCCCAGGTAAACCCGCCGCCGAAGGCTTCCAGCAACAGGTTCTGGCCGCGCTTGATCTTGCCCGAACGCACCGCGGCATCCAGCGCCAGCGGCACCGAGCCCGACGAGGTATTGGCGTGCTTGTCCACCGTCACGATCACGCGCTCCATCGACATGCCGAGGCGCTTGGCGGTGGCCTCGATGATGCGCAAGTTGGCCTGGTGCGGGATCAGCCAGTCGACCTCGGATTCCTGCATGCCGGCCGCGGCCAGCGTCTCGCCGACCAGCGCATCGAAAGTCTTGACCGCGAACTTGAACACCTCGCGCCCGCTCATGTGGATGCGCACGCCATGGTTCTTCTCGTCACTGAATCCCGCCGACACGCCGACCGGGTTGTAGAGAAGGTGCTTGTAGCCGCCATCGGCGTGCAGGCAGGTGGCGAGGATGCCCGGTTCGTCGGAGGCTTCCAGCACCACCGCACCGGCGCCGTCGCCGAACAGCACGCAGGTTTCGCGCTCGCTCCAGTCGACCATGCGGGTAAGTGTTTCGGCCCCGATCACCAGCGCCTTCTTCACCTGCCCGGTGCGCACGAAATTGTTGGCGACGCCCAGCGCATACACGAAGCCCGAGCACGCGGCGTTGACGTCGAAGGCCATGCAGCCGTTCGCGCCCAGCCGGTCCTGGACCAGGCAGGCCGTGGCCGGGAAGATGATGTCGGGCGTGGTGGTGCCCAGCACCACCATGTCCAGTTCGGAGGCCTTGACGCCTGCGTCGCGCAGCGCCTGTTCGGCGGCACGGAAAGCCAGGTCACCGGTGGTTTCGCCGTCGGCGGCCACGCGGCGTTCACGGATGCCGGTGCGGGTGCGGATCCATTCGTCGCTGGTGTCGACCATCTTCTCGAGGTCGAAGTTGGTGACGACACGCTCCGGCAGCGCGCTGCCGGTGGCGAGGATGCGGGCGTAGGTCAAAATGCGATTCCCCGTTCAAAAATTGAACGCAACAAAAAACGCGACGGCGCCGATCAGCGCCGCGCGTGCGTTTGCGACCCCGTGCACAACAAGGACCTCAGTCCTCGTCGACGACTGCCTGCTTGTCTTCGATCACCTTGCGGCCACGGTAGTAGCCGTCCTTGGTGATGTGGTGACGGCGGTGGACCTCGCCCGACGTCGGATCGGTGGCGAGCTGCACCTTGTCCAGTGCGTCGTGCGCACGGCGCATGCCGCGGCGGGAAGGTGATGTGCGGCTCTTGGCAACGGCCATGATGGCTCTCCTGCTGATGCTGGATAGGTCAACGATGTTTCGCGCGGGCTTCGAGAAGGTTGCGCAAATCCGCGAACGGATGCGTCACCGCCTCGTCCCGCTCCGCATCCTGCGGCGGGTCACCGGGCATCGTCCATTCGCCCTGCAGGATTTCGCCGCCGGGCTTCACGGGCACCAGCGGCAAAACCAGAAGCAATTCGTCCTCGATCACCTTGCGCGGCGACAACGCGCCGCCTTCGAGCAGCAACGGTTCGCAATCGCCGGGCAGCGCGGCGGCATCCGCTTCGTCCGCGAGCAACCCCAGCCGGGTGTCGACTTCGGCCGGAAACACGAACTCGTCGAGGCTGCGCTGGCATTCCAGCGTCAACCCCGCGTGCAACCGGACGTGCAACCGCGGCTCGCCCAGATCGCCCGTTTCGAAATCCAGTCGATAGGCGACCTCGCCGCTGTCGTTCGCCAGCGCCTCGACCAGCCGCGGCAATTCCGCAACCGGCAGGGACCCTTCGAAAGACCGCCGCCCGGCCACCATGCGTTCGGCGTCCACACTCGCTGGCAGGGACGCGGACATAAGCGGGGAATGCTAGATTCCGCACTGCACAAAGTCAACCGGAAAGCACGCCACGGACTTGGCCCGTATCATGCTTGCCATCCTGGTGTTCACGCCATACCGAGCCGAGCCTTGACCGCCCTGCCCAGCACCCTGCTCGCCATCATCCTGCCCGCGCTGGTGGCGGTGCTCGTCTGCGTGCTGATCGTCGTGTTGCTGGCCCGCCAGATGCGCCACCAACGCGCGTTGCGCACCCTGTACCTGGAAGCCGACGGCCTTGAACACGACCTCAAGGAGTGCCGCACCCGCCTCGCCCGCGCGCACGCGTCCATGTCGATCAACCCGAACCAACCCACGGCCGGCGAAACCGACGCCCGCCACGCCATCGATGCTGCGTTGCGCGAACTGCTGGCGCACCGGTTGTGGTTGCGCGACGAAGCCGGCAATGCCAACCAGCGCGACCTGGACGCCGCGGTCAGCGCGATCGGCAAGGCCCGCGGCGCGCTCGGCCGGCAGCTGCAGGAGCTCGATTCCGCGCAACGCGCGCTGGAAACCGCGGTGCGCGAAAAAATCGAGGATCTTTCGCAACAATGAGTGCCCCACGGATCGTGTTGGCCTCGACCTCGCGCTACCGCGCCGAACTGTTGCGACGCCTGCTGGATGATTTCGAACAAGTCTCGCCCGACGTGGACGAACCCGAACTGCCCGGCGAAGCGCCTGGCGCACGCGCCTTGCGGCTCGCCGTCGCCAAGGCCGAAGCCGCGGCCAGGGACCGCCCCGATGCGTTGGTGATCGGCTCCGACCAGGTCGCTGCGCACGGCGAAACGGTGCTGCACAAGCCCGGCAACATCGAGAATGCACGCCAGCAACTGCGCGCAAGTAGCGGAAATGTCGTTGATTTTCATACGGCCTTGTGCGTGATCGACACCCGCAGCGGCAAATCCGGCACCGCGCTGGACCACACCCGCGTCGTCTTTCGCGTTCTCACCGATCCCGAAATCGATCGCTACCTGGCCATCGAGCGTCCCTTCGATTGCGCCGGCAGCTTCAAGTCCGAGGGCGCCGGCATCAGCCTGTTCGAGCGCATCGAAAGCGAAGATCCCACGGGCTTGATCGGGATGCCCCTGATCGCCTTGGCGCGGCTGTTGCGCAAAGCCGGTTACGCGCTGCCCTGAAGGCGACCGCGTTCGCGCAATCGCGACGCCCGCCAGCGTACACTCGTCCCAGATACGCACATCCGGGAACAGGCATGGACCAGAACTTCGCCGCCGCCACCGCGGCATCCGCGGACAGTCGGCCGCGGCAGCGACTCGATGCCGCGCTGGCCCAGGTCAACGACGTGCTGGTCGGCAAGAACCGGGCGATCCGGATGGCGTTCACCTGCCTGCTGGCGGGCGGCCACCTGCTGGTGGAAGACGTGCCGGGGGTCGGCAAGACGACCCTGGCGCACGCACTGGCGGTGACGCTGGGATTGTCGTTCCGGCGCATCCAGTTCACCTCGGACCTGTTGCCCAGCGACATCGTCGGGGTCAGTGTCTTCGACCGCGACAGCGGCGCGTTCCGCTTCCAGCCGGGGCCGGTCTTCGCGCAACTGCTGCTGGCCGACGAAATCAACCGCGCCACGCCCAAGACCCAGAGCGCCCTGCTGGAAGCGATGGCCGAGGGCCAGGTCACCGTCGACGGCGCCAGCCGCTCGCTGCCGCAACCCTTCTTCGTGGTGGCAACGCAGAACCCGCTGGACATGGCAGGCACCTATCCGTTGCCCGACTCGCAACTCGACCGTTTCATGCTGCGCATCGCGCTGGATTATCCCGATGCCGAAGCCGAGCGCAGGCTGCTGACCGGCGAAGACCGCGCCGCGATGGTCGGCCGGCTGTCGCCACGCCTCGACGCTGCCGACATCCTCGCGTTGCGCCAACGCGCGCATGCGATCGTCGCCAGTCCCGCCCTGCTCGATTACGTGCAGGCGTTGGTGGCGGCCAGCCGCAAGCACCACGACATCCGCACCGGGCTGTCGCCACGCGCAGGCCTGGCACTGCTGGCGGCGGCGCGCGCCTGGGCCCTGCTGGGCGATCGCGATTACGCGTTGCCGGAGGACGTGCAGGCGGTGTTCGTCGCCGTCGCCGGCCACCGCCTGATCCCGGCGCGCACCCTCGCCCGCGATGCGCTGGCGCAGGCGCTGCTGGAATCGGTCGCGGTGGAGTGACGTGATGGATGGCGTCGCGCAGCATGGGCGAACCGGCCTTGCAGCGCGCGTGCAACGCTGGTCGCGGGCGTTGATGCGTGGACGCAATCCCGAAACGCTGCCGGTACGGCTCGATCGCCGTCGCATCTACATCGTGCCGACCCGGGCGGGGTTCGGATTCGCGGTGCTGCTCGCGACCATGCTGGTCGGTGCCCTGAACTACCAGAACAACGCCGCACTGCTGCTCACCTGCCTGCTCGGCGCGGCGCTGTCCGGCAGCATGCTGCTGACCTGGCGCGAGCTGCATGACCTCACCTTGCGCTCGTTGCACGCCGAGCATGGCTTCTGCGGTGCGCGCCTGCCGCTGCACCTCGCCTTCGCCGACGACCGTCGCGCCCGCCATGGCCTCGGCATCGCGGTGGACGAACTGGAACAACCCTGCCCGCTCGAACCGGGCACCAGTCGCGCCAGCGTGACCATCCCGACCGACCGGCGCGGCTGGATGGCGGTACCGCGCATGCGGATCTCCAGCACGCTGCCGTTCGGCCTGTTCCGCGCGTGGAGCTGGATCACCCCGGCGCAACGCGTGCTGGTGTACCCGCGCATCCTGGCCGACAGCAAGCCGCCCGCGCGCAACGACGATCCAGCCGAACGCATCACCGGCGGCGACGAATTCGCGGGCTTGCGCGACTACCACCCCGGCGATCCGATCCGGCACGTCGCGTGGAAGGCCAGCGCGCGCCACGACCACCTGCTGGTACGCGAGTTCGATCGCGCCGCGCCCGGGCAACCGTTGCGCTTCGACTGGAACGCCCTGGCCGGCATCGACCGCGAAACCCGCCTCTCGCGCCTCGCCGGCTGGGTGTGCGATGCCTACGCCGCCGCGCATCCGTGGATACTGGTGCTGGAAGACAACCGCTCGTTCGGCCCGGCCAGCGACACCGGACACTATCACCGTTGCCTCGCCGCGCTGGCGGAGCTGCCATGAAGCGCCGCCACGCGCCACCGGGAACCCGCGTGATCGCATCCACGCTCGGTGCGCTGCCGTTCGACCTGCTGTGCCTGACCGTGTTATGCGTGGTGGGTGCGCACGTGCCGCACCTGCCCATCTGGTACACCGCAACGCTGGCCGCAATCGTGGTCGTGCGCTGGTGGCGGCGCCGCAAATACCACCGCCGCGTGCCCGCATGGCTGCGGATCGTGATGCTGGTGGCGGTGCCACTGGCGGTGGTCGCGGTGTACGGCTCGCCGTTCGGGCGCGAGGCTGGCGCGGCGATCGTGTGCGGGCTGCTGGTGGTGAAGGTGCTGGAAAGCGAATCGGTGCGCGACGCGCGCATGTCGATCGGCTTCGCTTGTTTCATCCTGATGAGCGCATTGCTGTTCGACCAGTCGCTCCCTTTCACCATCCTGGTCGGACTGATGCTGTTGCCGGCGCTCGCAACCCTGCGCGCGCTGGAACCGGGCCTGTCCCGATCGGGCTGGTGGCCGGCATTCAAGCCGGGAACCGTGACGCTGGCCGCCAGCCTGCCGGCCGCATTGGTCGGCTTCCTTTTGATCCCGCGCCTCGCGACGCCATTGTGGGGCGCGCCGGACAGCGGCCAGGGCCGTACCGGGATCAGCGACAGGATGGCGCCCGGCGACATCCATTCGCTGCTCACCGACAACGCGGTCGCGATGCGGGTCGGCTTCGATGGCGCGCCGCCACCCGAAGACCGGCGCTATTTTCGCGGCATGGTGCTGTGGGAATTCGACGGACGTGCGTGGCTGCCGGGTGCTGCCGCGCGGCGCCCGTGGCCACCGGCGCCGGTGGGCATCCGCGATCCGCCCACGCACTATGAAGTCACCCTGCTGCCCAGCCACCGGCACTGGATGTTCGCACTGGACGTGCCCATCGACACGCCGGAAGAAGCGCGCATGGGGCCCGACCATACCTTGCGTTCGGCGCAGCCCATCACCCATACCTTCCGCTACCGCGTCGAATCCGCGACCGACTACCGCATGGACCCGGAAGGACTCGCTCCGCGCCTGCGCGCCGCTGCGCTGGAACTGCCCGAGGGCTTCGATCCGCGCGCGCGTGCCTTGGCGGCACGCTGGCGCGCGCAGACCGGCGGCAACGCGGCGGAAATCGTGCGCCATGCGTTGAACCTGTTCCACGACGGCGGGTTCGTCTACGACCTCGACGCCCCGCCGTTGGGACGCGACAGCATCGACGACTTCCTGTTCGACACCCGGACCGGTTTCTGCGAACACTACGCCAGCGCCTTCACCTTCCTGATGCGCGCCGCCGGCGTCCCCGCGCGCGTGGTGGTCGGCTACCAGGGGGGTTACTGGAACGATTTCGCGCATTACCTGCTGGTCCGCCAGTCCGATGCGCACGCCTGGGCGGAAGTGTGGCTGGCCGGGCGCGGATGGGTGCGGGTCGATCCGACCGCCGCAGTCAGCAGGGTCATGCTGGCCGACACCGGCGGCGCGGCCGGTGACGTCGGTGGCGGCAGCATCAGCTGGTGGATGCCCTGGCGCAACCGGATGGACGTGGTCAACCGCTGGTGGGGTCAAACCGTTGTAGGTTTCGATGCCCTCGAACAAAGCCGGCTGTTCCGTCCGTTCGGCATCGCGCGCACCTCCGCGCAGATGCTGGGCGTCGCATTGGCCGTCGCGGTGTTTCTCGCGCTTGGTGTCGGCGCGTTGCTGGCCTCGCTGCGGCCGCGCGCGAAACCGCGCGACGCGTTGTCTGCCGCGCAACTGCGCCTGCAACGCAAACTCGCGCGAATCGGAATCGTGCGCGGCCATGCCGAGGGCCCACGCGATTTTTACCTGCGCACTGCAACCGAACTCCCCGACCTGGCACCTACTGTAAACAAGCTGGCCGCCGAATACCTGGCCCTGCGTTACGCTTTTCCCGAACCGCCGCCTGAACGCATCCGCGTTTTCGTGCGGCGCCTTCGCAATTTCCATCCACGCCGTGTGGTCAAATAGACGCATCGGTATCCTTTCCCGGAGGCCTGTCATGTCACGTCGCATCCTGTTTCTTTCCGTCGTGGGAGGGTTGGCCCTGGGCGGCTGCGCCACCATTCCGCAACCCTTGCAGGGCACCTACACGCCGGTCGCGTTGAACGCGGCCCAGAGCGGAACCGTCACCGCCACGCCGGTGCGCTGGGGCGGCGAGATCATCCAGACCGAGCCACGCCAGCAGCAGACCTGCTTCTTCGTGCTGGCGGAAACGCTGGATTCGCAGGCGCGGCCGAAGCGCGACGGGGAAAGCCTCGGCCGCTTCGTGGCCTGCAAGCAGGGCTTCTACGATCCGGAAGTGTTCGCCAAGGGCCGCGAAATCACCGTGACCGGCACGCTGGACGGCACCGTCCAGCACAAGATCGGCCAGTTCGATTACACCTACCCCAAGGTCGAGGTCAGCAACGTCTACCTGTGGCCGAAGCGGCCGCTGTACGTGCAGCGATCCGACCCATGGGGCCCGTGGGGCCCGTGGGGTTGCGATCCGTTCTGGTCGTCGTGGGGCTGCGGGTGGGGCTATGGCGGTTGGTACTACCCGCAGCGGGTGATCGTGGTGCCGCGCCCGGCGCCACCGCCCCCGCCGCCCAAGAAGGGCTGATCGCCGCAGCCACCGCTTCGAACGAAAACGCCCGAGATAGCGGGCGTTTTCGTTGCATCCGGACACGCGAAAAATCGACGGTCACACCATCCGTTCCGGCATTTGCCTGCCTGCCATCAGGTGCACGTGCAAGTGGTACACGGTCTGTCCGCCGCCACGGTTGCAGTTGATCACGCAGCGATAGCCAGCCTCGGCAAAGCCTTCACGCTTGGCGTAAGCCGAGGCCGCAAGCAAGAGCTTGCCCAGCAACGCGGCGTCGGCCTCCGTGCAGTCGTTCAAGGTCGCGAACGATTTTTTCGGCACGAACAGCACGTGCACAGGCGCCTGCGGATGGATGTCGCGGAACGCAAGCACATCGTCGTCCTCGTACACGATGTCGGCAGGCAGTTCACGGCGGATGATCTTGTCGAATATGGTATCGCTCACACGTTTTCTCCTTCTTCTATCCGCAGCGACATGCCTTGCGATTCGGGCGCGACCAACCTGAAACCGAACTTTTCGTACAGAAGGCTGGCCGTGCCATCTGCAATCAACCCCACCTGTGTAAATGGAAACGCACGCACGTGCACCTGCTCCATCAATGCTTGCATGATGCGCCGGCCCAAGCCGCGCCGTTGCCACGCCGGGGCCACTGCAATGTCGACCACGAACAGGAACAGGCCGCCATCACCCACAACGCGTCCCATGCCGATCAGCTCGCCGCCATCACGCACGCACACCGAACACCAACTCGACCGAAGCCCCTCGCGCGCACCGGCAGCACTCATCGCGCTGAGGCCAGCGGCCACGCGCAATGCGAGATATTCCTCGACGGCAGGGATCTGCAGTTGCAAATCGGGTTCATCTTGTGCCGACATCGCTCACTCCATCGTCAGGCGGGTGCCGAACGCATGCGCCAGCGTGCCCCGATCGACGTACTCCAGTTCGCCGCCGAGCGGCACGCCATGCGCAAGCCGTGTCGCGCGCACGCCGGCGGCGCGCGCAAGCTGACCCAGCCAGTGCGCGGTGGCTTCGCCTTCCACGGTGGGGTTGGTGGCGATCACCATTTCGGCGATTTCGCCACTCGCGAGCCGCTGCTGCAACAAACCCGCACCGAGTTCCTGCGGCCCCATGCCATCCAGCGGCGACAGGCGCCCCATCAGCACGAAATAGCGGCCGCGGTAACCGGTGGCCTGCTCGATCGCCAGCAGGTCGGCCGGGGTTTCGACGACGCACAGCAGCGAAGCATCGCGCGAGGCATTCGCGCAGATCGCGCATTCATCCCGTTCACTGAAATTGCGGCAGGCCTTGCAATGCCCGATGCGTTGCATCGCATCGCCGAGCACGCGCGACAAACGCGCGCCCCCTTCGCGGTCGCGTTCCAGCAGATGGAACGCCATGCGCTGCGCGCTCTTGGCGCCGACACCCGGCAGGCAGCGCAGGGCTTCGACCAGTTCGGCGAGGAGATCGGGGTTGCCGGTCATGCGATCAAAACGGGAGCTTGAAACCCGGCGGCAGGTTCATCCCCGAACCGACGCCACCGAGTTTCTGCTGGCTGGCCTCCGCAACCTTGTTGACGGCATCGTTGATGGCGGCCGCCAGCATATCCTCGGCCATCTCGGGGTCGTCCGCCATCAGTTTGCGGTCGACCCGCACGCGGCGCACCTCATGCCGGCCGGTCATGGTGATTTCGACCATGCCGCCGCCGGCGCTGCCGGTGACCTCCAGCTTCGCGATCTCCTCCTGCGCGCGCTTCAGCTCTTCCTGCATGCGCTGCGCCTGCTCCATCAACTGTCCCAACTGTCCTTTCATGCCTGTCCACCACGGGTCGGTCGAATGCTTTCGGGGATGATTTCGGCGCCGAACTGGCGTTGCATGTCCTGGATGATCGGATCTTCGGCAAGCGCGCGTTCGGCTGCGGCCTGCGCGTCGGAACGCACCTTGGCGGCGCGCATCGCGGGCGTCTCCGCCACCGCCTCGTGCACGATGCGCACGCGCAACCGGCGGCCGGCCACCCCGCCCAACTTGTCCTGCAACTGCCTGCACAGCGCATCGCTGCAGAGAATTTCGTGTTCGGGTTTCAGTGCCAGCGTCAGCACGTCGCCTTCGAGCGATTTCGGCAACGCGTGCTGCGCGAGCAGCCCGACCGGGCCGCCCAGGCCAGCCGACTGGATCCACGCTTCCCAGTCGGCGATGCCGTCGATGCGTGGCGCGACAGTCGGCTTCGACGTCGCGGCGGATGCCTGCGGCGAAGCCGCTTCGCGCGCTGGCGCGGGTGCAACGCCCGTGCGTGGCGCGGACACAGCCGAAGCCGCGGAAGGCGCCGACACGGTGGCGTGGCCCGCCGCGACACGCACGGGCGCCGCCGCGGCATCCCCATTCCCATCGTCGTTGCGAAACGCCAGCATCCTCAGCAGCGTCATCTCGAAACCGGAACGCACATCGGGCGCCAGCGGCAGGTCGCGGCGACCGTGCAGCGCAAACTGGTACCACACCTGCACGTCTTCCGGGTGAACCTTGCCGGCCAGCTCGTCGAGCACCCCGCGTTCGGGCTCGTCGCCGGCAAAGCCCGGCACCAGTTGCCGAAGCTGGATGCGGTGCAACGCGTTGGCAAGCTGTTCCAGCACCACCGCAAAGTCCGGTGACAAGCCCGCGATGCGATCGGATTCGTCCATCAAGGCCTTGCCATCGCCAGCGGCCAACGCACGCAGCAGCGCACCGACGTCGTTGTCCGCGATGGTGCCCAGCATCGCACGCACGTCGTCCGCGCGCAGCGTCCCGCCACCGTGCGCGATGGCCTGGTCGAGCAGCGACAGGCCGTCGCGCAACGAACCGTCGGCGCCACGCGCAAGCTCCGCGATGGCCGCATCGTCGAACGCAACACCTTCCTTGCCGAGGATCATCTTCATCTGCCCGGCAATCTGCCCGGGCAGCAACCGCTTCAAGCCGAACTTCAGGCAGCGTGACAGCACCGTCACCGGCAATTTCTGCGGATCGGTGGTGGCGAGCAGGAACTTGACGTGTTCCGGGGGCTCTTCCAGCGTCTTCAGCAACGCGTTGAAGGCACTTTTCGAGAGCATGTGCACCTCGTCCACGAGGTACACCTTGTAGCGCCCGCGCGCCGGCGCATATTGCGCGCTTTCGATCACCTCGCGCACGTCATCGACACCGGTATTGCTGGCGGCGTCGATCTCGATGAGGTCGACGAAACGGCCGGCATCGACTGCGGTGCAGATCGCGCACTCGCCGCACGGATGCGCCGACATGCCGCGCTCGCAGTTCAGCGACTTGGCGAAGATGCGCGCGATGGTGGTCTTGCCGACCCCGCGCGTGCCGGTGAACAGGTAGGCATGGTGCACGCGCCCGGAATCCAGCGCGTGGGTCAGCGCCTTGACCACGTGTTCCTGTCCGACCAGTTCGCCGAACTGCTTCGGGCGCCATTTGCGGGCAAGAACCTGATAGCTCATGGTGATTGATCTGGGGGCGGCTACCCATTGTGCCAAGTCAGAGCGGTCAGACCAAGCACACGAGATGGTTCGTCTTGTGCCCATTCTCCATGCCCGTTATCCTGCGCAGTCCGCTGCGTACAAACGCAGTCAGGAGAGGTGTCCGAGCGGTCGAAGGAGCACGCCTGGAAAGTGTGTAAGCGGCTAAACCCCGCTTCGCGGGTTCGAATCCCGCCCTCTCCGCCAGTTTTCAGGAAAATCAGGAAATGGTGGGTGGCGGGTGAGGACCCGCTGGTTCGACAAATTCGTCAGGAACGAACTTGGACAACCGCAGGTTGGCCCCGAGCGTAGCGAGGGGTGAGCATCAGGGATGATGCGAACAATCCCACCCTCTCCGCCAGTTTCACAGTTCATGGTGGCCCCGTTGGTGCCTCCGCGACGCTAGATCGAAAATCCCGCCAGGGCCGGAAGGCAGCAACGGTATTGATTGACGCGTGCGCCGGAGATCCGCTGGCGGGGCCGCCGCCTACTCGGCGCCAGGGTGAAGCCACTCCGAAACGCCCTCGGCATAATGCTCGCGTTTCCAGATCGGCACGCGCGCCTTGACTTCGTCGACGACATAGCGGCAGGCGTCGAACGCGGCTGCGCGGTGGCCCGCGGACACGCCGGCCCATACCGCGATCTCGCCGAGCGCGAGATCGCCCACGCGATGAACGCACACGATACGTTCGACCGCGAATCGCGCGCGTGCCTCCTCGACGATCTTGCGCCCTTCGGCTTCGGCCAGTTCGACATACGCCTGGTACGACAGGCCATTCACCGCACGCCCGTCGTTGTGGTCGCGCACACGACCTTCGAAGCAGACCACGGCGCCCACACCGCGGCCTTCCAGCTCCCCTTGCAACCGCGCTGCGTCGATGGGCTTGTCGCTGATCGCGAACACGTCAGCCCCCCGACACCGGCGGCAGGAACACCACCTCGTCATGGTCGGCGAGGTGTCGGTTCCAATCGGTGAACTCCCCGTTCACGGCAACGCGCAAGCGTTCGGGCGTGAACGTGAAACCGTGTCGCGCCGCAAGTTCGGCGTACAGCGCGCGCACATCCTGCGCATCGCTGGCGACCATTTCCTCCGCGCGACCGGCACTGTCGCACAACGAAGCAAAATAGAGCAGGCGGTAATTCATGCCTTCGCCCGCAACTTGCCGGCGCGCACGTTGCGCTTGCCACCGGATTTTTCCAGCAGCCGCACGCTCTCGATCACGATCTCGTGCGACAGCGCCTTGCACATGTCGTACACGGTCAAGGCCGCGACGCTGGCGCCGGTCAGCGCCTCCATCTCGACGCCCGTCTTGTGGGTGATCGCGACTTCGCAGCGGATCGCCAATTCGGTGTCCGACACGAACCCGGCTTCGAGCTTGCAGCGCTCGATCGCGAGCGGATGACAGAACGGGATCAACTCGTGGGTGCGCTTGGCAGCCATGGTGCCGGCAATCACGGCGGTGTCGAGCACCGGCCCCTTGGGCGAACGCAGTCCGCCTTCACGCAGGGTTTTCGCAACGTCGGCCGGGAACCGCACGATGGCTTGCGCCACCGCAACGCGCGCGGTGACGACCTTGGCGCCGACATCGACCATGCGCGGACGGTTGGAGGGATCGATGTGGGAAAGTTGTCGTTTGGCAGCCATCGTATGCGTCACTTGTTTACTGGACCCGGCGACTAGGCTCACACATCCCTGTGTTCGCCAAGTCGCTCCGGCCCGCGACATCACGTCGCGGGCGCTACTCGCGCCATCCATGGCGCTCACCCTTCGGGCCGCCTCCGGCGTTCGGTCGCGCTCCATGCGCGCCACGTCGTACGCGCAGCCGATGCCACCGGCATCGGCTGGACGCGCGCCCTCACCCACCAATTCTGTACATTTCCACATGCTCCAGCACCCCCGCCGCACGCAACTCGGCGCGGCGTTCGCTGTAGCGGTCGCCGCGATGACTCCAGATGCCGGCGACGGTTGCGCGCAGCGCTTCGTCGGACTCGCCCGCACGCAGCAATGCACGCAGGTCGTGTCCCGCGTGCGCGAACAGGCAGGTATACAACTTGCCATCCGCCGACAAACGCGCGCGGGTGCACCCGCCGCAGAACGGCTCGGTGACCGAGTTGATGAAGCCGACCTCGCCCGCGCCATCGCGGAACCGCCAGCGCCGCGAAGTGGACGTGGCGCTGCGTGGCAACGCCTGCAGCGGCCAGCGCGCGTCGATGCGACGGACCAGCTCGACGCCCGGCACCACCCGGTCGCCACGCCACCCATTGACGGTGCCGACGTCCATGTATTCGATGAAGCGCAGTACATGGCCGGTACCGCGGAAACGCGTGACCAGGTCCAACACGCCATCGTCGTTGACGCCACGCATCACCACGCAGTTGATTTTCAGCGGCCCGAAGCCGGCGCGCTCGGCCGCGGCAATGGCGGCCTCGACGTCCGCGACTTCGCCGCGCCCGCCGGACATGCGTCGGAAGATCGCGGGATCGACGCTGTCCATGCTCAGGGTGATGCGCTGCAAACCCGCATCACGCAATGGCTGGGCCAGCTTCGGCAACAGCGCGCCGTTGGTGGTGAGCGCGAGATCCTCGACGCCTTCGATCGCCGCAAGCTCGGCCACCAGTCCGGGCAGGTCGCGCCGCAGCAGCGGCTCGCCGCCGGTCAGGCGCAGTTTCTTCACGCCCAGCGACACGAACACGCGTGCGATGCGCTCGATTTCGTCGAAATCCAGGCGGTCCCGCGCGCGCAGGAAAGCGTGGTCGGCGGGGTACGCCTCTTCCGGCATGCAATACGGGCACCGGAAGTTGCAACGGTCGATCACCGAGATCCGCAGGTCGCCCAGCACCCGCCCCAGCGCATCCGGCGGTGCCGCGGTTTGTTGCAACCCCAGTGGCGCGTGAGGTTTCATCGAGCGTGCCTCATCAACCGGCCTCTGCACGCACCGGCGCCGGCGCATGCAGGGGATAGCGGCCGCCCGGCGACGCAACCTTGAAGCCGCGTGCGCGCATCGCCTCGGCGTCGCCCACGCTGCCGTAGTGATACAGCAACAACATCGCGCGCAGCTCGTCGGGATATTCGCGTTCGAGATCGTCGACGCCGCTGTGCGAGGGATTGCCGACCAGCCCGCAATCGTGGGCGATCAGGATGTGTTCGTCGGCGAAGCCGGACAGCACCTCGGGAATCGGCCGGGTGTCGCCGGTCCACGCGAAACAGCCGCGCAACGCCACCCCGAACGACGTACCGGCCGCGTGATGGCGGGTCGCGAACACGTCGAACCACCAATCGTCCAGCCAGAATCCGCGCGACAGCGCGACCAGACTGAACGCCTCCCAAAAATTCGCGCCGCCCTCCGCAATGGCATTCGGATAATCCGCGACCCGCGCCTGCAGGATCGGCACCAGGTTCGCGTGCACGAACAGCCGGGTGCTTCCGCGCCGGTCGGCATCGAACCATGCGGCGCAGAACAGGCGTTCCAGCCCGGCCACGTGATCCATGTGCGCGTGGGTGATGAACACCGCCCGCGGCAGCGCGCCGTAACGGCGCTGGTATTGCTCCAGCGTGCCGGGGCCGCAATCGATCAGCAGCACGGGTTGGCCGTCGCGCTCCAGCACCGCGCTGGATGCGCCCAGTTCGAGCGCGCTGGCCGAACCCGCACCCAGCACGTGCAGCGACCAGGTCGACCCGCGATCACGATCCCGACCGTGACCGGCAACGGCATGGGCGGTTTGCTTCATCATGGTCCGCTTCCAAACCCGCGTTCGTAGCCACGCATCAAGGGTGCCCAGATTTCACGGTCCAGCATCGCCTCGTCACCCTCGCAGGCGCCGACCTTCAGCAGCGACCGCTTGAGGCGCGCGAGGTTGGCGAGTTTCCAGGCCGTGCCGGTCACGCGCACTTCGCCACGATCGAAATCGATCAGCCACAAACCGTCTCCGGCGACGAGGATATTGTGGGCGTTCAAATCGGCGTGGTCCACGCCCGCGACGTGGAACCGCGCAACCAGCGCGCCGACCCGTTCCGCGAGCTTGGCATCGAATTGACGCGCGGCGATGATTTCGGTCAAGGTTTGCGCGTCCTCGATGGTGCGCGTGATCAGGTCCGCCGTGTAGTACGGACCGCGCCTCAGGTAACGCGCCGCCACCGGCACGGGCACCGGCAGCCCGCGCCGCGCCAGTTCCGCCAGCAGCACGAACTCGGCGAACCCCCGGCTGCGGTTGCGACCGTTCCACACGTAGCGATCGCCCAGCAGCGGCGCCATCCAGCCGCCGCGCCGGTAATGGCGCAATACGCACGGACCGACCGGCGTATCCAGGAACGCGACTCCACCACGCCCGCCGCCGCCCGCGCGCATCCGCTCCCGCGATTGCCACCACGCCGGGTCGAACCAGTCGCGGGTCGGCGCTTCGGCAAGGTTCGCGTCGAACACCATCGCGCCGCCCCCGGATGCGACAATGCGCGGGTCGGCTGGCTGGCGGTCATCGCCGGATGGCGTCGGCGTGTTCACCCCCGAAGTCTAGCAAGTCCGATGACGAACCCCCTCGAATCGCTGTGCCTGCTGCGCACCTCCGCGCTGGGCGACGTCACCCACGTGCTGCCGCTGGTGCACACGCTGCAAGACGCGTGGCCGCAGGCGCGGTTGACGTGGATCATCGGCAAATTCGAACACAAGCTGGTCGGCGACGTCGCCGGCGTCGAATTCGTGCTGTTCGACAAGCGCGCCGGCATCGAGGGCTACCGCGCGGTCCATCACGCGCTGCATCCACGTCGATTCGACGCGTTGCTGCACATGCAGGTCGCATTGCGGTCCAACCTGCTGAGCCTCGCCGTGCATGCGAGGCGCCGCATCGGCTACGACCGCGCGCGCTCGAAAGACCTGCACGGCCTGTTCGTGCGCGAACGGATCCCGGCGCGCAGCGGCGAACACGTGCTGGATGCGATGGGCAGCTTCGTCGAACCGTTGGGCCTGAAACAAACCCGGGTGCGTTGGGACATTCCGATTCCCGACGAGGCGCGCGCGTGGGCGCTGCAGCAGTGGCCCGACGACGGGCAGCCGACGCTGTTGCTGTCGCCCGCTTCCAGCCACGCGCTGCGCAACTGGCGCGCGGAACGCTACGCCACTGTCGCCGACCATGCGGCTGCGAGCCTGCGGATGCGCGTGGTGCTGACCGGCGGGCCGTCGCCCGAGGAACGCGGGTTGGGTGACGCCATCATGGCGAAGATGCAAACACGGCCACTGGACCTGATCGGCAAGGACACCCTGAAGCGTGCGCTGGCGTTGTACCAACGCGCGTCGATCGTGCTGACGCCGGACGCCGGTCCCATGCACATGGCCAACGCCGTGGGCGCGCGCGTGCTGGGCCTGCATGCCGCCAGCAATCCGGCGCGTTCCGGCCCGTACTCCGATCGTCGTTGGTGCGTGGATCGTTACGACGACGCCGCGCGCAAGTACCTGCACAAGCCGGCGGCAGCCATCCTGTGGGGAACGAAAATCGAATACCCCGGCGTGATGGACCTGGTGACCGTCGATGACGTGATCGAAAGACTCGACGCCGCGATTCAGGCCGCACCGTAGTCCTGGTACGACTTCTCCTCCACCAGCCGCGAACCCAGCTTCAGGTTGATCGCGCGCTTGACCGCCGCGCGTTTGTCGTTGGTGTGGTAGACCGCGCGCGCCAGTTCGATGAAACGCGCGTCGAAAGCCTGGCCGCGTTCCTTCACGCGGATTTCATCCTCGATCTCCCACAGCGCTTCGTTGATGCGCTTCAGCTCGGCGCGCTCGGCGGAAATATCGGTGCGCGAGTGCGCATCCATGTCCCACAAGCGGTTCAATATCTGCAACTCGTCGCGCACGTTGGCCAGCTTGGCCGCATCGGCGATGCGTTCCGACTTGATTTCGAGGATGGTGACCTTGTCGATCAATTCGCCGTAGGAAACCGGTGCGGAGATCAGATTCTTCATGGCAACGCTGTCAGAAAAGTTACGTGCAGCGTAACACCTCACCGGCTTCCCACATTCGTCCCTTGTATTCGGCGCAAACCGCCGCATAGTGCAAAGTGGTATCTCCTGTGTGGTGCCAGAACTCGTGGAGCACGGCGATGAAAATCCTGATGGTGCTGACCTCGCACGGCCAGCTCGGTGAAACCGGCAAGGCGACCGGTTTGTGGCTGGAAGAACTCGCGGCGCCTTACTACGTATTCAAGGACGCCGGAGCCGACATCACGCTGGCTTCTCCGGCCGGCGGACAGCCCCCGGTCGATCCCAACAGCGAGCAGTCCAACAGCCAGACCGAAGCGACCAGGCGTTTTCGCGCCGATTCCGCAGCCATGCAGGCGCTTGCGCACACCCACAAGCTGGCGGAAATTGATCGCGAGGCCTTCGACGCGGTGTTCTACCCGGGCGGCCATGGTCCGTTGTGGGATCTCGCCGGCAACGAGGATTCCCGCCTGCTGATCGACGCGGTCTACGCAGCGGGCAAGCCGGTCGCGGCCGTGTGCCATGGAGTCGCTGCCCTGCGCGATGCCCTGGGCCCGTTCGGACTGCCGTTGGTTCGCGGCAAGGCGGTAACCGGGTTTTCCGATTCCGAGGAAAAGGCCGCGGGTCTCGCCGACGCGGTGCCGTTCCTGGTCGAGGACATGCTGAAGGAAAACGGCGGCGAATATTCCAGGGCTGCCGACTGGCAGGCGCATGTTGTCGTTTCGGGCAACCTGATCACCGGCCAGAATCCCGCGTCGTCGACCGCCGCAGCCGAAGCGGTATTGCAGCAATTGCGCGGGACGGCCAAGGCTGTCTGACTTTCATTCGATGAGTCATGGATGGCGAACGGATGGGCACACCACGGATGGTTCATGCGAAAATCGCTGGGCTGACCCCGTAGCTCAGCTGGATAGAGCATCCCCCTCCTAAGGGGAAGGTCGCCCGTTCGAATCGGGCCGGGGTCGCCATTCTCACGTCCCGCCTCGTACACTGACAGCATTCGACCCGCCGCAGCAACGGGCGACCGGTCGCCCGCTATTCGCGCCATCCCTGGCGCTCACCCTTCGGGCCGCCTTCGGCGTTCGGGCGCGCTCCTGCGCGCCTCGTCGAATCGGGCCGGGGTCGCCACCCTCACCTTTCTACCTTGCGTGCTCGCCGGCGTTCGATCCGACACGGCAACGGGCAACCGGTCGCCCGCTGTTCGCGCCAACGTTCAACGCAACAGCGCGGCCAGCGCCGGATCGAGGCTCGCAAGGAACCCATCCACCGCGGATGTATACGCTGACGGCTGGCCGAGGTCCTCGTTGATCTCGGCGTGACGCAGCGCCTCGGGCAACACCTGGGCGCGGGCGCCCAGGTCGCGGGCTTTCGCGACGAAGGCATCGGCCTGCGGACACGAGTCGGCGCGCCGCGACGAGCACACCGCGAGGAACGGGGCGATCTTCGCCTGCAGCTGCACGGCGGGCGAAACCGCCGCCCACGCGGCGGGATCGTCCCCGAACGCGTCGTCGTACAAGCGAAGATGCCGCGCCCGCATGATCGTGGCGACGTTGTAGGCGGCGCTGTCGAGCGCCACGGTTCCCAGCCACGGTACGGCCCCTTGCGAAGTCGCCATCGACGGTTCGGCGCTGATCAACGACACCAGATGCGCGCCCGCCGAGTGCCCCATCAGCACGAACGCGTGCGGATCACCACCCCATTGCGGAGCGTCGCGTTGCGCCGCGGCCAGGGCCTTGGCCACGAACTGCGCCTGCTGCAGCGGCGGGGTTCCCGGCAGCATCGGATAGTCCACCGACACGACCACGATGCCGCGCGGCACCCAGTGCGCGACCTTGTTCCGGACCACGCCGCGCGCTGCCTTGTCGCCGATCCACCAAGCGCCGCCGTGCACCATGAAGACCACCGGCGCGGCGCGCGCACCGGCTGGCGCATACACGTCAAACGTTTCCGATGGCTGCGCACCGTAGCGCACGTCGTGCACGACGCGGACACCGGCCGGCAACGCCGCCGGACCGACCTTGCGCACCATACCCGGTCCCGATTGCGGGTCCTGCGTGCCGCGCCAGCGCTGCACGCGCGTCTGCGCGCTCGCCCCGAAACCCGCGAAAGACAACAGCACAACGATGGCGATTTTCATCGACGTGGTCATGACCAGATAACGCGCGCGCCCAGGACCGGTTGACCGCGAAGCCGGGGTCGGAAGCGGCCGCACTGCTACAATGGCGGATTGATTCAACCACACCCGCACTACACGGTTCCAGGAGCCTCCATGTCCCACGCGATTCTTTCCGCGCTCGGCCTCGCCGACATCAATTCCGGCACCTTTCTCGGCAACGGCGAGTGGTCGAAAACCACCGACGCGGGCGTGCTGGAACCTTTGAACCCGGCCACCAACGAGGTGCTGGCCAGGGTTTACGCGTCGAGCGATGCCGACTACGAAACCATCGTCGCCAACGCCCGGAAGGTGTTCGCGGAATGGCGCGCGACGCCTGCGCCCAAACGCGGCGAAGCGGTGCGCCTGTGCGCGCAGGCGCTGCGCGAACACAAGGATGCGCTGGGTTCGCTGGTTGCGCTGGAAATGGGCAAGATCAAGCCCGAAGGCGACGGCGAAGTGCAGGAGATGATCGACATCGCCGATTTCGCGGTCGGCCAGTCGCGCATGCTGTACGGCCTGTCGATGCACTCCGAGCGCCCGGGCCACCGCATGTACGAGCAATGGCATCCGCTCGGCCTGGTCGGCGTCATCAGTGCCTTCAACTTCCCGGTCGCGGTGTGGGCGTGGAACGCGATGCTGGCGGCGGCCTGCGGCAACGTGTGCATCTGGAAGCCCTCGCCCAAGGTGCCTTTGTCGGCGATCGCCGCCATTCGAATCTGCAACGCCGCACTGAAGGCAGGCGGCTTCCCGGAAATCTTCTACCTGTTCAATGATGCCGGCAGCGAACTCGCGCAGAAGTTCGTCGACGACAAGCGCATCCCGCTGATCAGCTTCACGGGTTCCACCAGGGTCGGCCGCATGGTCGGCGAACGCGTGGCCGCGCGCATGGGCCGTTCGCTGCTGGAACTCGGCGGCAACAACGCGATCATCCTCGATCGTTCGGCGGACCTGTCGCTCGCCATTCCCGCCATCGTGTTCGGCGCGGTCGGCACCGCCGGCCAGCGTTGCACCAGCACGCGCCGCCTGTTCGTGCACGAATCGATCGCCGACGACGTGCTGGGCAAATTGCGCCATGCGTACCAGCAGGTCGAAAAGAAGATCGGCGATCCGACCCTGCCCGAGACACTGATGGGTCCGCTCAACAGCAAGGCCGCGGTGGACCAGTTCGCCGCGGCGGTGAAAACCGCCAAGGCCGGCGGCGCGCGCATCGTCAGCGGCGGTTCGGTGCTGAACGGCAAGGGCAACTTCGTCGAACCCACGATCGTCACGGGCGTCAGGAATTCCGACGAGATCGTGCAAACCGAAACCTTCGCGCCGATCCTATACGTGATGCCGTTCAAGACGCTGGACGAAGCGATCCAGATGCAGAACGACGTGCCGCAGGGCCTGTCGTCGGCGATCTTCACGCAAAACCTCAAGGCCGCCGAGCAGTACCTGTCGGCAGTGGGCAGCGACTGCGGCATCGCCAACGTCAACATCGGCACCTCGGGTGCCGAGATCGGCGGCGCGTTCGGCGGCGAGAAGGAAACCGGCGGCGGCCGAGAATCGGGCTCCGACGCATGGAGGGCCTACATGCGCCGGCAGACCAACACCATCAACTGGTCGGATGCGTTGCCGTTGGCGCAGGGCATCAAGTTCGATCTTTGACGGGACCAGGGACCAGGGACCAGGGACCAGGGACCAGGGACCAGGGACCAGGGAAGCGTAACAACCAAGGCCGTCATTCCGGGGGCATCGTGGTCTCATCGCGATGGAACCCGACTGCGTCGGCAGGACTGCCGACGCGAACGCCGAAGGCGGCCGGAACGGAGAGCGCCATGGATGGCGCGAGTCAATCCATTTTGATCTTCGTTGAACAACAGGATCAAACCGATTCCGGATCGCGGCTTCGCCACGTCCGGAATGACGACAGGTGGAAATGTCGCGACTTCGCCGCGTCCGGAATGACGTCGCTGGAGAGCTTGCAATGACGATACCCTTCGACTTCACCGGTTACCGCGTCGCCGTTGCCGGCGGCAGCAAGGGCATCGGCCGCGCGATCGCGCTGGGTTTCCTTGCGGCCGGCGCCAGCGCATCCGTTTGCGCGCGCAGGCAAGAGGGCCTCGACGCGTTGCGCAAGGACGCCGACGAGCATGCGCACGCGTTGCACACGCAAACCTGCGATCTCGGCGATGCCGACCAGATCGAGCGCTGGATCGCCGCTGCGGCGCAAGCAATGGGCGGCCTCGACGTGCTGGTCAACTGCGCCACCGGCTACGGGTTCGGCGACGACGACGAGTCGTGGCTGGTCGATTTCAATGTCGACCTGATGGCCGCGGTGCGCGCTTCGCGCCATGCCTTGCCATATCTCGAACAATCCCCGCACGCGAGCATCCTGCACACCAGCTCGATCGGTTCGCTGCGCCCGCGCACCATGGGTCCGCCCTACGCCGCGATGAAAGCCGCGATGAACCACTACACGCGTACCCAGGCACTGGCACTGGCCGAGCGCCGCATCCGCGTCAATGCCATCGCGCCCGGGTCGATCGAATTCAAAGGCGGCGTGTGGGATCGCATCAAGCACGAAAAACCCGGGCACTACGCAAAAGTGCTGGCGACGATCCCGTTCGGCCGGTACGGCACGCCGGAGGAAGTCGCCAACCTCGCGCTGTTCCTGGCGTCACCGCTGGCGGACTGGATCACCGGCCAGATCATGGTGGTGGACGGCGGACAGTCCTTGCGTTTTTGAACGGGGCTTTTGCGCCCGCTGTGCGAACATAGGCACGCTTCCATCGGACGATACGACCATGAACGCCGCATACCCCCGCACCAACTCGCTCGCGATCGTCAGTCTCGTCTTCGGGATCCTCGCCTGGGTGCCCCCCGTGTTGCCCTTCATCGGCGCCGTGATCGCGGTCGTCTGCGGGCACGCCGCGCGCTCGGAAATCCGGCGCGCGCCGCCCGGAACCATCGAGGGGGATGGCATGGCGTTGGCCGGATTGATCCTCGGCTGGATCCAGATCGTGCTGGCGATCATCGCGCTCGGGGTGTTCCTGCTCTTCCTCGCCGGCGCGATCGCCTTCGGCCGTTGGCATTGACGGCCAACGACTTGTCCATCGTGCACGCCGCAGACGCAACAGCGCGCTTCAGCGATCGCGTCGCGGATTACGTGCGTTATCGTCCGGATTATCCGCCCGCCCTGCTCGACTGGCTGCACGGCGAGCTTGGTGTCACGCCGGATTGGCGAGTCGCCGACATTGGCGCGGGCACCGGCATCTCGTCGAAGATGTTCCTCGACGCCGGCCACGAAGTCATCGCGGTGGAACCGAACGCGGCGATGCGGGAAGCCGCCGTTGCGTGGCTGGGCGGCAATCCGCGTTTCCGTGCGATGGACGGCCGCGCCGACGCCACGGGTTTGCCGGACGCGAGCGTCGACCTGGTCATCTCGGCACAGGCATTCCACTGGTTCGATCCGGAAACCGCGCGCAAGGAGTTCCGTCGCATCCTGCGCCCACGCAGACTCGCCGCGATCTGGTGGAACTCGCGGCGGCTGGCCGGCACGCGTTTCCTCGAAGGTTACGAAACGCTGCTGCAGCGTTACGGCACCGATTACGCCAAGGTCGCCGAACGCTACGCCGACGACGACTCCATGCGCGCATGGTTCGGCGACGGCCTGCGCGGCGCGGCGCGCTTCCCGCACCGCCAGCGGCTGGACTTCGACGGGTTGCGCGGGCGTTTGCTGTCTTCGTCCTATACGCCCAAGGCCGGCGATCCCGATCACGAGCCCATGCTGCGCGCGCTGCACGACCTGTTTGACGCCACTGCGGTCGACGGTACCGTCAGCATGGATTACGACACCCGCGTGTTCGCCGGGGAGTTCGCGTGAGCTTGTACGCAACCCTGCGGCCGCTGCTGTTTGCGCTGGAGGCCGAGTCCGCGCACGGCTTGACCCTGTACGCGCTGGGCGTCGCGCAACGCAGCGAGCTGATGCGCTGGGTCGCGCAACCGCCGGCGGCCTTGCCGATGCGCGTGTTCGGCATCGATTTCCCGAATCCCGTCGGCCTTGCTGCCGGCCTCGACAAGAACGGCGCGCATCTCGATGCGCTGGGCGCGCTCGGTTTCGGCTTCATCGAAATCGGCACCGTCACGCCGCGCCCGCAACCCGGCAATCCCAAGCCACGCCTGTTCCGGCTGCCCGAACACGAGGCCATCATCAACCGGATGGGCTTCAACAACGACGGCGTGGATGCGCTGGTGCGCAACGTCGAAAGCGCAAAGTGGCGTGGCGTGCTCGGCATCAACATCGGCAGGAACAAGGACACCCCGAACGAGCGCGCCGCCGACGATTACCTCGCCTGCCTCGAACGCGTGTATCCGCTCGCGAGCTACATCACCGTCAACGTATCCTCGCCCAACACGCCGGGCTTGCGCGATTTGCAGCAAGGCGATTCGCTGCAACGGTTGATCGGGGTGCTGATGGACGCACGTGAGCGGCTCGCGGCCCGCCACGGCGCGCGCAAGCCGGTGCTGCTGAAGATCGCGCCGGACCTCGACGATGCACAAATGGATGCCGTCGCCGAAGCGCTGGCGGGTTCCGGCATCGACGGCCTGATTTGCACCAACACCACCATCGATCGGAGCGGCGTGTCCGGCGCACTGCATGCGGACGAGGCCGGAGGTCTTTCCGGCAAGCCGTTGTTCGAGCGTTCCACCGCCGTGTTGCGCGGCATGGCGCAACGGCTCGGCGACAAGATTCCGCTGGTCGGCGTCGGCGGCGTGCTCACCGGCAGCGACGCCGCCGACAAGGTTTCCACAGGCGCCGCGCTGGTGCAGATTTATTCGGGTCTGATCTATCGCGGGCCTTGGCTGCTGACGGAGTGCGTCGAGGAAATCCGCCGTCAGCACGGAGACACGCATGTCGAATGAAGGCATGGCGACGACCGGCTACACGCTGACCGAAAATGCTTCGCTGCGCGAACGCAACACCTTGCGGGTGGATGCGCACGCAGGCTGGCTGGCCGAGGTTCACGACGCCGCAGCGATTCCGGTACTGCTGGATCATCCCGCCCTGCGCGACACGCCGCCGTTGCTCCTGGGCGAAGGCTCGAACGTGCTGTTCGCCGGCGACTACGACGGCGCGATCGTGAGCATGCGGACACGCGGCATCGAGGTACTCGCCGAAGACGCCGACGCCGTGCGCATCCGCGTCGCGGCCGGCGAACACTGGGATGACTTCGTACGCTGGACGCTGGCGCACGGTCACGCCGGACTCGAAAACCTGATCCTGATCCCCGGCAGCGTCGGCGCCGCGCCGATGCAGAACATCGGCGCCTACGGCGTCGAGGTGGGCGAGTTCATCGAAACGGTGGAGGCGTTCGACCTGGAGCAACGCAGCTTCCGCGACTTCGCCAACCGCGAATGCGAATTCGGCTATCGCGACTCGATCTTCAAGCGCCACCCGGATCGCTGGCTGATCGCCACGGTCGCCCTGCGCCTGCCGCGCGACTGGACACCGCGCATCGACTATGCGGGGCTGCGCGAGGAACTGGCGCGGATGGGCATCGACAGGCCCGCGCCCATTCACGTCGCCGACGCGGTCGTCAACCTGCGCACCCGCAAGCTGCCCGACCCCAAGCTGATCGGCAACGCCGGCAGCTTCTTCAAGAACCCGCTGGTGCCGGCCGCGCAAGCCGACGCCTTGCGCCGCGAACACCCGCAACTGCCAAGTTGGCCGGCCGGCGAAGGCACCTCGAAACTGTCCGCGGCGTGGTTGATCGAAGCGTGCGGATTCAAGGGTTTGCGCGAAGGCGATGCAGGCATTTCGAACCGGCACGCACTGGTGCTGGTGAACCACGGCAACGCCAGCGGCGCGCAACTCTGGGCACTGGCGCAACGGGTGCGCGAGGGTGTCGAAGCCCGCTTCGGCATCACGCTCGAACCGGAGCCGCGCATCATCGGCGCCGTGACCTGAGCGGCGTGCAATCAGCCAAAGCCGACTGGCCCAGACACACAACCGACAACCCCCGTCCGGCGGTGCCGCGTACCGTCAGCCCTTGACCAGTTGCAACCGCGCAACACGCCTGCGTTCCCGGTAGCGCTGGGCCTCCAGGTCTTCGAGGACGATGTCCCACGCGTCCGCCCCCAGCCATGCCGGCCTCAGGCTTTCCAGGACGTCCTGCCCCTCCTGGTCGCGATGGTGCATCAGGCGCGCCAGATGGCTGAGCACGCGTTCGGTTTGCTTGGCGTCGATACCCGTATCCATCGTGACCACCCGCTGCTGGTGACTTGCACACGGAAACGGATGCAACGGTCGTGCCAGCGCCGGCAACCAAACAGTCGAAACGGTCACGATGCGAAGCCTTGACCGCCGCGCGACCAGGACGCCTGGCCGTGGAGCGGTCGAAGCCGGCGGGACCGATGCGTGCAGTCGCGATAGACTGGTCGGATGCCTGATGCCATCAACCGCCACCTCGGCCATGCCGGCGATGCGTACCCGGATGCGTTCTACGTGCGGCTCGGGGAGAACCGGTTCGTTTCCACCCTGCACGCCCAGGGCGCCTGGCAGCCGGGCGAACAACATCTGGCGCCCGCCTCCGGCCTGGTACTGGCCGAGGTGGAGCGCCGCCTGCCGAGCGACAAACTGGTATCGCGCGTGTCCTGCGACGTGCTGGGCGTGATCCATTCCGGCGAATTCACCGTAGATGTCGAGGTGGTGCGGCCGGGCCGGTCCATCGAACTGGTCGAAGCCAGCATGCGACACGGTGAGCGAACCAGCATCCGTGCGCGCGTATGGCGCCTCGCGGCCACGGACACGAGGCAAGTGCAAGGCATCGAATGGGCGCCGTTGCCGCCGCCCGACGCCATGCGCCCGCTGGCGTTCTCGTCGGTCTGGGACGGCGGTTACATCGAATCGCTGGAAGTGCGCCAGGACGCGGAGGCCCGCCCCGGCCGCGGACGCAGCTGGATCCGCACGCGCTGTCCGCTGGTGGACGGAGAAAGCGACCCGCCCGTCGCGGGTTTCCTGAAACTGGTCGATACCGCCAATGGGCTGGTCGTTCGCGAAGACCCCCGCAGCGTGTTCTTCCCCAACGTGGATCTCACCGTGCACTTCATCCGCGAACCCGAAGCCGGATGGGTCGGCTTCGACACCCGCGTTGGCTTCGGCCCGACCGGGCTCGGGGAAACCTCATCCGTCCTCAGCGACATCCACGGTCCGGTGGGCACCGCCGCGCAAAGCCTGACCGTGCGGATGGACAAGCGATAGCCCGGCGGGCGCGAACACAAAAGAAACTACCTTCGCCGTGAACCGGAATCCCGTTTGCACGAAAATCCGTACGGACCCTCGCGAGGCGCTTCCATGTCGCTGAAACTCCATTTCGAATTGATGGCCCGTTACAACCAATGGATGAACGAGCGGCTTTACGCGGCAGCCGCCGCCCTGGACGAGAAGGATCTTCGCGCGGACCGGGGCGCGTTCTTCGGTTCGATCCTGGCCACGCTCGACCACATCCATGCGGCCGACGCCACCTGGATGAACCGAATTGCCGTCGCCATGCCGGAACTGGCCTCGCTGGACGACGTGCGATCCATGGTGTTGCCCGCGCTGGTCCGGGGCATCACGTTTCCCGATTTCGCGCGCCTGCGAGCCGGGCGTGCGGCGATGGATGCGGCGATCATCGCATTCACGCAGGAGGCCACCGATGCGTTGTACGCCCGACCGCTGGGTTACACGAACAGCGCGGGCCAGTCGCACACGAAGCAGTGCGGTCCGGTACTGCTCCACGTCTTCAACCACCAGACGCACCACCGGGGACAGATCACGACCCTGTTCAGCCAACTCGGCGTGGACGTCGGCGTCACGGACCTCGCGGCGCTTGTCCCGGAGTGCTGAATCAATCAGTCGTCCCCTGCGGCGCCTGCACGGCTTCCAACCTCGTCACACCGATCAATGCGTGCGGGCGTCCACAGGCGCAGCGAGGTAGTGCCGCTCGCCGCTGGCGGGATCGAAATACACCGCGGTCAAGCGTTGCGTCCCGGGATCGACGAAACGCTCGCCGGTATCGACCCAGCGCGGATCGGGACGCTCGCTGCGCACCGGCTTGTAGCGCCAACGTTCGATCGCCAACGCGACGATCAGGAACAATCCGCCGATGATCAGTTGCGGCAGGAACACTGCCAGCGCGCCGCCCACCAGCAACGCGATCGCACCGATCAGCAGCAACAATCCCCCGACGGCATAGAGCGCGATCGCCAACATCAGACTCGGCGGCTTGTGAAACCGTCGCGAGCGAAGACAGATTGCGGGACGCCGGAGCGCAGGAAGCGGAGTGTACACGTCAATACATGAGCATTGACTCGCCGCGTCCGCGGCTCGCCCTCCGGGCCATTCGCTGCGCGAATGTCCGCTCCGGCATCCTGCCTCCACAGTCGAGCACCGCCGGCGCGCAAGCTGCCAAGCGCAGCAGGTTTCACGGGCTGCCGACCTTTTCGATGACGACCGCCGTGCCATACGCCACGATCTCGCTCATGGTCTGGCCGATCTCGGACGAATCGAAGCGCATCATCACCACCGCGTTGGCGCCCATCGCCTGCGCGTTCTGCACCATGCGATCGGTGGCGTGGCGGCGCGCCTCTTCCAGCATCTGGGTGTACTCGTTGATCTCGCCGCCGACGATGGAACGCAATCCCGCCATCACGTTGCCGCCTATGCCGCGGCTGCGCACCACCAGGCCGAACACCTGGCCCTTGGTTTCCGCGACGCGGTAACCGGCAACGTATTCACTGGTCACGATGATCATGCAAGGCTCCTTTCCGGCACACCGGATCGATCAGGCAACGCGGGTAAAACCGTCGGCATCCCACGCCTCGGAACCGACGCCATGGTGGACTGTGAACAGCCCGTCCGGGTCGTAGCGCTTCTTCACGGCCCGCAGCCGCGCGTAATTCGTGCCCCAGAACGCGCGCTGCCAGTCCTTGAGGAAATAATCGCTCTCGGAAACATAGGAACCGGCATTTGGGGCAGCCTTGTACAAGGCCTGCATGGCCTTGGCGCAAGCCCTGGCGTCCTTGCGCGCGTCGGCAACATCCGGTTCGTGGCCAGGGATGCCCGGGAACGCGGGCGGCTGGCTGCCGCCGGTGATCGCCAGCGCAAAGGCATCCAGCACCTCGGGGTTGGTGGCGGTGTCGCGGGCGGCGTCGATCTGTTCCTTGCCGGCGCCGGCCAGTCCCTTGTTGAAATGCAGGGCCAGGCCGTAGCCGCGGGTGAACTCGAACAATGCATCGGCCAGTTCATGCTGGCGCCGCGATTGCAACAGCGAGCGCGGCAACCACGCCGAACCGTAGCAGGTGAGGACTTGTCCGGACTGGTCGGCATCCCCGGCGAAGACGTAATTGTCGATGGGGGCGTTGGGGCGCGAGTCGGCAACCGTCAAGCCCGGCATCTTGCGCATCACTTCGGGGTTCCACATCGCGCGCGCCGGAAACGTCAACACCCGCGGGGCTTCCGTGACGGTGTAGTCGCCGGGCGACGCCTGCACGAAATCGAAGAACGGCTTCCACAAGGCTTCCGCAGCCGCCTTGTCCAACCCCTGGAATATCAGGTCGACGCGCAGCACGTTGCCCGAATGGAAATGAATCTTCTCGCCCCAATGCGGATTGACGAGATTCGCACGGCAAAGTTCCAGGCAACGGGTGAGCAGCTTGCGATACGCCCCATCGGACTTCGCCTTGACCGTCGCATTCACGGCCCCGAAAAACTCCGGCAATTCGTGGGTGCGCAAGGTGACGCGCGTGAGCACGCCGAAGCTGCCGCCGCCACCGCCCTTCAGGGCCCAGAACAGGTCGGGATCACTGCAGGCATTGACCACGCGAATCTTGCCGTCGGCGGTGACCACTTCCGCTTCCAGCAAGTTGCCCGCGGCGGTGCCGTAACGCTTGGACCAGCTGCCGAAACCGCCGCTGCTGACCAGACCCGCGACGCCGACCGTCAGGCAACCACCGCCTTGCACGTAACGGCCGGCCTTGGCCGTCACCGCCTCGTAGGTGTGGCCCCAGATTTGTCCCGCGCCCACGCTCACCGCCGGTTGCGGCTTGATCTTTCCTCCGCAGCCGCTGGGCACGAAGGCGTCATGCATCTCGATGTCTTCCATGTGGCGCGTCCACACCAACAGCGAATCGGGCGCGTCGGAAGTGCCCTGGTAGCTGTGGCCGCCGCCCTTCACCACCAGGCGCAGGCGATGTTCGCGCGCGAAATTCACCGCGGCCGCGACGTCGGACGCGCTTTCCGCCGCCACCGCGTAGGCACTCGGCCTGGACGTCCACGCATCCACCCAGCCGGACGCCTGCGTGAGGTTGGCGGTATCGCGGATGAAAAACGGATTGCGCAGCGAGGCGAGGAAATCGCTGCACGCCTTGCCGGAAGGATCGGCACGGCACGCGGCCAGCGGATCGGCGAGCTTCATCAGCCTGCCGCCGACCTGCCTGTTCAAGCCTTCCCATTCGACGGCGGACGGCCAACCGGCGTCGCCGGGACGCACGCGCCTGAGCGTGCGTGCCAGCGTCTTGGCCCTGGACCACGCTGCTTCCGGCAGGGTCGCCAACAAGGCGCCGAACACCGGCGCACCCGCCATCCATTTCAGCAACGCGCGTCGCTTCATCGTGCCGGCACCTTCCGTCCAGGAAACGGCGCAGCATACACCGCGGATTCGTTTACTTCAGGTGACGACTGTCACCCGTGCGCGTGCGCGGGAGGACGCACATCCGGCAGGAACACCGCCAGCAATCCCAGCAGCGGCAGGAACGCGCACACCTGGTACACGAACACGATCCCGAAGTGGTCGGCGATCACGCCCAGCACCGCGGCGCCGAGTCCGCCGAGCCCGAACGAAAATCCGTAGAACAATCCGGAGACCATGCCGATGCGGTGCGTCAGCATGTCCTGCGCGTACACGATGATCGCCGGGAACGCCGACGCCAGCACCAGTCCGATCACCACGGAGAGGCCCACCGTCCACGCGAGTCCCACGTACGGCAGGGCCAGCGTGAACGGCGCGCAGCCGAGGATCGAAAACCAGATCACCCGCTTGCGGCCGATGCGGTCGCCCAGCGGACCGCCGATCAGGGTGCCGGCCGCGACCGCCAGCAGGAACACCGACAGCAGGTGCGCGGCGGTGTTGTCCGACACGCCGAAACGGTGGATCAGGTAGAACATGTAATAGCTGCTGATGCTGGCGAGGTAAAAGAACTTCGAGAACATCAGCACCAGCAGCACGGCAATCGTGCGACGCACGACAGGTGCGGGAAACAACGGTTTGTCGTCGGCCGAACGCCTGTGTCCGCGCGCATCGATGTGCGCGCGATACCAGCGGCTGACCTGCAACAGCACCACGATCGCGAGCAGCGCCAGCAGGCCGAACCAGCCCACGTGGTTGCGGCCGAAAGTCAGCACGACCACCGCCGCCAGCGTCGGCCCGATGGCCTGGCCGAGATTGCCGCCGATCTGGAAGATCGATTGCGCGAGGCCGTAGCGCCCGCCCGATGCCATCCGCGCGACGCGCGCGGATTCCGGATGGAACACCGACGAGCCGCAACCGACCAGCGCCACCGCGACCAGCAGGATCGGATAACTCGGCGCCACCGACAACAGCAGCAGCCCGCTCAAGGTAAAGCACATGCCGACCGGCAGCGAAAACGGCAGCGGGTGCCTGTCGGTCACCATCCCGACCACCGGTTGCAGCAGCGACGCCGTCAACTGGAAGGTCAAGGTGATCGCGCCGATCTGGAAGAAGGTCAGGTCGAACTCGCCCTTCAGCAGCGGATAGATCGCCACGATCACCGACTGCATCATGTCGTTGAGCACGTGCACGAAGCTGACCGCGCCGATCACGCCGAAGCGGGTCGGGTTGGGGCGGTCTGCGCCAGTCGTCGCCGCGTCCGCCGGGATGACGGCGTCGGATGTCTGCGGGTTCAGGTCCATGGGCAGGTCTGCGGGCGACGCGTCAGGCGCGCTTGCGGCCGGAGGGCTTGTGCCTGGCGTCCGTTTGCGGTTTCGCCAGCGCCTCGGCCGCGGCCACCACGTCGGCGTCGCCCGGCAGCACCAGCAGCGCCGCGCCCGCCAGCGGCGTGTAGGTGTCCGCGCCGACCACGCGCTTGAGCGGCTTGTCGCCAAGCCCGGCTTCGACGATCGCGGTGATGACGCCCTCGCCCACGCCGGCACTCTTGCGGCCTTCGTCCAGCACGATGATGCGCCTGGCGGATTGCGCCTGCGCGGCGATGAAGGCGTCGTTGAGTGGCGCCAGCCAGCGCAGGTCGACCACGCGCGTTTGCCACTTCAGCTTCCTTTCGATTTCGCGCGCGGCGCGCAACGCCATCGGCACGCCGTTGCCGAAGGTGAAGACCACGAGGTCGTTCGCCGCATCGTTGTAGACGCGGCCCTCGCCCAACGGCATCGCTTCCCCCGGCGCGGGATACTCGAACTGCCACTGGCCGTCGGCGTGTTCGTACAGGTCCTTGGCCATGTACAGCGCGATGGGTTCGAGGAACGCGCATACGCGCCCGTCGACCTTGCACAGCGCCGCCAGCGTGCGCAACATCGTCGCGGCGTCGTCGCCGCGCGACGGACAGCCCACCACGAGGCCGGGGATGTCGCGCAATGCGGCGATCGAGTTGTCGTTGTGGAAGTGGCCGCCGAAACCCTTCTGGTAGCCCAGCGACGCGATCCGCACCAGCAGCGGATTGCGGTATTGGTCGTTGGAGAAAAACTGCAGCGAAGCCGCCTCGCCGCGGATCTGGTCGCAGGCGTTGTGGAAATACGCGAGGTACTGGATTTCCGGGATGGGCAGCATGCCCATGTTGGCGTAGCCCTGCGCCAGGCCCAGGATCATGGTTTCGTCCAGCAGGGTGTTGAACACGCGCGCGCCCTTGAAGGTCTTGTTCAGACCCTTCGTCACCGTGTACACGCCGCCCTTCTGCGCCACGTCCTCGCCGAACAGCAGCGACTCGGGATACTTGGCCATGAGGTCGTGCAGCGCGGCGTTGATCTGCAGGGCAAGGTGTCGCGGCGGCAGCCTTTCCGGCAACCTTGCCTCGCCGCCGAACACCGCAAGACGCTTGTCCGCGAAGTCGGCGCGTGCGGCCTCGGCCCGCACCGCCTCGGGCGTGTACGGCGCCAGCGGCTTCATCACTTCCTGCAGCGTTTCCAGCTTGGGAAGGTGGTCGGCTTCTTCGGCCGCCGCGAAACAGCGCTTGCGGATGGATTCGTACAAGGCCAGCAGCGATTGCTTCGTATGCAGGCCGGATTCGAGTGCGATCGCCGCCGAACGCAGCAGCGGGTCGGTGGCTTCCAGCGCCACCAGTTCTTCGAAGCTGCGCCACTCGATTTCGAAATCGGTGCCGGCGTGGCCGGTCAGGCGCGTGGTCTTCAAATGCAGGAAGGTCGGGCGCCGCGTGGTGCGGCAATGCGCGACTGCGCGCTGCACTTCCGCATAGCCTTCGGCGAGGTCCAGCCCGTCGGCGAAGAAATAATCGAGGTCCTTGCGATCGCGGAAATTGTTGGCGATCCAGCCGCCCGGCGTCTTCACCGAAATGCCGATGCCGTTGTCCTCGCACACGAACAGCACCGGCGCGGGCAGGCGCTGGTAGGCGGTCCATGCCGCCGCGTTGAACGCGGTCTGCGCGGTCGCGTGGTTGCTGGACGCATCGCCGAACGAGCAGACCACGATGGAATCGTTCGGCACCGGAAGCGGGTGGCCGATGCGGGGCGCCTGTTCGATCGCGACCGCGGTGCCCAGCGCCTTGGGCAAGTGCGAAGCGATGGTGGACGTCTGGGGCAGTACCCACAACGGCTTCGAGCCCCACACCTTGTGGCGTCCGCCCGAAGCCGGGTCCTCGCGGCTGGCCGCGAACGACAGCGCCGAATCCATCACCGGATCCATGCCGGGCAACTTGCGGAAACGCTCGGCCATGAACGCGCCGGAGCGGTAATGCAGGAATGCCGGGTCGGTGTGGCGGGTCAAGCGCGCCACCATCGCGTTGCCTTCGTGTCCCGACGAACCGATGGTGTAGAACACCTTGTTCTGGACGCGCAGCACGCGCGCCATCAGGTCGAGGTGCCGCGAGATCAGTTGCGATTCGAACAGATCGCGGAAATCGCGCGCGCTGCACGCGCTGCCGGGCAGCACGGCTTCATCGTCGCCGGGCTTGGCGGCGGCCTCACCCTGCCACGCCTGCACGAATTCGGTGAAGTTCGTGTCGACGATCTCGGCGCGGTTGAAGCCCTTGTGGCGGGCAGGAATCGGAGTCTTGATGGCGTTCATTGGGATGGCATGGAAGTGGTGCGTGCGGCACGGCGCGAGAACCATTGTTCGCGCGTCTGGCCCCAGATTTCGATGGGATCCTGGTCATGCGGCGCGGGCATGCGTCCGGGACCTCGCAGGGTGGAACCGAGCCGCGTCGCGACCGCTTGCGACGCCGTATTGGTGGGCGCGATGCAGTGGATGATCCGCGTCCAGGCGAGGTTCGCGAACGCCCAGTCGATCGCGGCGGTCGCCGCCTCGGTGGCGTAGCCCTTTCCCCAAGCCTCGCGCGCGAACGTCCAGCCGATTTCGTCGCCGGGCCAGCCTTCCGGGTGCAGGGGACCCACCCGCCCGATCCACCGCCCGGTGCCCTTCTCGGTCACGGAAAACGCGTGGAAGCCGAGTACGTGCCAGGCACCGACGGCAGCCAGGAAGTGATTCCAGGCTGCGAAACGGCTCTTCACCCCGCCGAGGTGCCGCATCACTTCTTCATCCTGTCCGATTGCGGCCCACGCCTCGAAATCTTCGGCGTGCGGCGGGCGCAGGATCAGCCGTGCCGTTTCCAGCACGGGTTCGGGCGATGGCATCGCATCCGGCACAAACCGCTCACTTGACTGCCGGGTGATAGGTGCATTCCGGCGCCGCGGTCGCGATGTCCGGAATGTTGGGGCTGTAGCAGGTGTACTGCACGCCCTTCTTGCCGTCCTTGTCGGTGACGACCTTGGGCACCAGTTGCACGATGCCGTTGCCCACGCCGACCGCCTGGCTGAGATAGACATTGATCACCCCGCCCGCACTGACCAGGATCGAGTCGATTTCCTGGCTTCCCAATTGGTTCGGGGCGGCGAGGCGCGCTTCGGCGTTGCTCGACGGCGGCGTCGGGTTCGACAGGATCGCATTCGCGACACCGATCTTGGCCAACGCCAGCTTCAGCGACGTCAACGCGACATGCATCTCGTTGGCGTTGACTGCGGCCATCGCGCCGGCGGAAGCGAACATTGCCCAGATCGCAAAGCCGGCAAGCCACTTGTTGCGAAGATTCATATCGATCTCCCGCTGCAGCGCCACGATCGAAGCGGCTGTTGTGAAAAGTCAGGGCATGGAAGCCCGTTCTGGTGCTGGTGAACCCTATAGGCCCGTCTCATCCTCGAACACTCGGCGATGCAGTGATCATGGACGATCACACTAGAACGCGTTGATGCCGGTGAGTTCCCTGCCCACCACCAGCTGGTGCACCGTTTGGGTACCCTCGTAGGTGACGACCGACTCCAGGTTCAACGCGTGGCGAATCGCGACATGTTCGGTGGTGATGCCGGCGCCGCCGAGGATGTCGCGACACTCGCGCGCGATGTCCAGCGCCATCCGCACGTTGTTCCACTTCGCCAGCGAGATCTGGGTTGCGTGCAGTTTTCCCGCATCCTTCAGTCGCCCCAACTGCAACGCCAGCAGCTGCGCGGTGGTGAGGCGACGTGCGATGTCGGCCAGCCGCAACTGGATCGCCTGGTTGGCTGCGAGCTTGCGATCGAACAACACGCGTTCCTGCGTGTAATCCAGCACCTCCTTCAGGCACGCCTGCGCGGCGCCGATCGGGCCCCAACTGATGCCGAAGCGCGCGGAATCGAGGCAGCTCAACGGCCCGCGCAGTCCCTTCACGTTCGGCAGCATCGCGCTGGCCGGCACGCGCACGTCGTCGAGGAACAGCGCGCTGGTCACCGAGGCGCGCAGGCTCATCTTCTTGTGGATTTCCTGCGCGGCAAAACCCTTGGTCGAAGTCGGGACGAGGAAGCCACGGATGCCATCGTCCATCTTCGCCCATACCAGCGCGACCTGCGCGAGATTGCCGTTGGTGATCCACATCTTGGCGCCGTTGATCACCCAGTCGCCGCCGTCCCGCTTCGCGACGGTTTTCATGTTGGCCGGATCGGAACCGCCGTGCGGCTCGGTCAGGCCGAAGCAGCCTATGATTTCGCCGGCCGCCATCTTCGGCAGGTACTCGCGCTTCTGTTCCTCGCTGCCGAACGCGAAGATCGGATACATCACCAGCGAGGATTGCACCGACGCGAAACTGCGCAGGCCCGAATCGCCGCGCTCCATTTCCTGGCAGATCAGTCCGTAGCTGACCTGGTTCATGCCGGCGCCGCCGTACTCTTCGGGAATCGTCGCACCGAGCAAACCCAGCGAGGCGATTTCCGGGATCAGTTCGGCCGGGAAGCGCGCCTGGTCGAAGCAGTCGCCGATGATCGGCAGCACCTTGTCGTCGACGAAGCGCGCAACCGAATCCTGCACCATGCGTTCCTCGTCGGAAAGCAGCGCGCGGACGTCGTACAGATCGAGGGCATTCAGGCGGGCGGTCGACATGGTGGGCAAAAACGTGATGGCGAGCCGCTTATTGTAGCCGGACCGGCCATGGCGCCGCCCATTCCTTTCGCCTCAGGTTCGATAACCCGTGCGGCAAGCGTCCAGGCCGCGGTCGCACCCGCCCGGTGCCCGGCCGGCATGGCAACGCCGCCTGAATCCGGCGTCGCCGCATTCAGCGCAATGCCAGCATCGAAGTGCTGAACTGCGCGCGTCTCCAAGTCCACGGCACAGCCTCATGTCCCTTTTGCGCACCTATTTGCGCGTGCTCGGCCTGCTCGCGCCCGAGCGCGTGCTCGCCTGCGTGTTGGCCGCCGCGAACCTGGCGCTGGCCGGCGTGCTGTTCCTGGAACCCGAACTGTTCGGCAAGGTGATCGACGCGCTCGGCAACGTGCACGGGCACCCGGCTCCGCTGATCGCCGCGTGGGCGCTGGTCGGCTTCGTCGGCGTCGCGGTCGGGGCACTGGTGTCGCTGCACGCCGACCGCATGTCGCACCGTCGCCGGCTGGCGGCGATCCGCGCCTACTTCGAGCACGCGATCGAACTGCCGCAGTCGTTCCACGGCAACCAGCACACCGGCAAGCTGCTGCGGATCATGCACATCGGCTCGGACAACCTGTCCGCGCTGTGGCTGGGCTTCTTCCGCGAGCACCTGACCACGCTGCTCGCGATCCTGGTCATGCTGCCGGTGGCGCTGGCCATGAACTGGAAGCTGGCGCTGTTGATGATCACGCTGCTGGCCTGCTTCGTGACCTTCAACGCGATCGCGATCCGCCGCACCCGCCGCGCACAGGACCGCGTGCAGGATTACCACCACCGCATCTCCACGCGCGTGGGTGACGTGCTCGGCAACGTCACGGTGGTGCAGAGCTTCACCCGCACCCGCGAGGAAGTGCACGGGCTGAAGCAACTGATGGCGCAGGCGCTGGCCGCGCAGTACCCGGTGTTGAACGGCTGGGCCACGCTGTCGGTGTTCTCGCGCGGCGCCAGCACCCTGACGGTGGTCGCGATCTTCGCGCTGGGCGCGACGCTGCACGCGCGCGGCGAAATCAGCATCGGCGGCATCGTCAGCTTCGTCGGCTTCGCGCTGATGCTGATCGGCCGGCTGGAACAGTTCGCACAATTCATCTCCAACCTGTTCTTCCAGTCGAATTCATTGCGCGATTTCTTCGAGGTGCTGGACACCCCGACGTCGGTGGTCGAGGCGCCCGACGCGATCGCTCTGCCGCGGGTACGCGGCGAGGTCGCATTTGAACACGTGGACTTCGCCTACGAAACGGGCCGCGCGGCGCTGCACGATGTCGACTTCCGCATTCCGCCCGGCAGCAAGGTCGCGGTGGTCGGTCCCACCGGCGCCGGCAAGACCACCGCGCTCGGCCTGCTGTATCGCGCGGCCGATCCCGCGCGCGGGCGCATCACGCTGGACGGCGTGGACATCCGCTCGGCGACGCTGGAGTCGCTGCGCCGCAACGTCGCGGTGGTGTTCCAGGAACCCGGGCTGCTCCATCGCAGCATCGAGGAGAACCTGCGCATCGGCAACCCGGATGCCGATGACGATGCGCTGCAGGCCGCGGCGCGCGCGGCGCAGGCGCATGCCTTCATCGTCGACAAGCCGGAGGCCTATGCCACGCCGATCGGAGAGCGCGGCCGTTCGTTGTCGGGCGGCGAACGCCAGCGGCTCGCGATCGCGCGCGCGATGCTGAAGGACGCGCCGATCCTGATCCTCGACGAAGCCACCAGCGCGCTGGACAACGCCACCGAAGCGCGCATCAAGCGTGCGATGGATGCGCTGTGCCGCAACCGCACCACCTTCATCATCGCGCACCGGCTCTCCACCGTGCGCAACGCCGACATCATCCTGGTGCTGGACCACGGCCGCATCGTCGAACAAGGCCGTTATCAGGAACTGATCCAGCGGAACGGCCTGTTCGCGCAACTGGCCCGTCAGGACGAATTCGCCGACGACCGTCGCGGCCGCCCGGAACCGGTGCCGCTGCACGTGGCGGCGTAAACCGCGCGTCAGGCCTTTTCGCGGTGCCGCTGGTTGGAAACGCCGTGCGGCACGTGGCCTGTCGCGACGTGCTGGCGCGCGGATTCCACGTTGATCGGCGAATCGTCGAAGAACAGGTCCGCGCCGAAGGCCTCGAGGAACGGCCCCTTGTCGCGGCCGCCCAGGAACAAGGCCTCGTCGATGCGCACGCCCCACTGGCGCAGGGTCAGGATCACGCGCTTGTGCGCGGGCGCCGAACGCGCGGTCACCAGTGCGGTGCGGATCGGCGCGTCCTCGGGCGGGAACGCGGCCTGCAGGCGGTGCAACGCCGCCAGGAAGTTGCGGAACGGGCCGCCCGAGAGTGGTTCGTCCCAACGCTCGGTTTCGTTGCGATGGAAGGCGTCGAGGCCCTGCTCCTGCGACACGCGTTCGGACTCGTCGCTGAAGATCACCGCGTCGCCGTCGAACGCGATGCGCAACTGGCCGGGATGCGCGTCGCGTACCTGCGAGGGCAGGATCGTGGCCGCGGCCACGCCGGAGTTCAACGCACGCGCCACGTTCTCGGCGTTGGCCGACAGGAACAGGTCCACGCCGAACGGCGCGATGTACTCGCTGGTCGCCTCGCCCGAGGTGAACGCGGCGCGCGTGATCGCGAGGCCGTGGTGCTGGATCGAATTGAAGATGCGCAACCCGGTGTCGCCGGAATTGCGCGACAGCAGGATCACCTCCACGTACGGGGCGTCCGGTTCCGGGCGGTTCAGCGCCAGCAGTTTCTTCACCACCGGGAACGCCACGCCCGGCTGCAGCACGTCGTTCTCGTGCGCGATCTGGTAGGCGCGATACGCCTCCAGCCCATCCCGCTCGAACAACGCGTGCGATTTGGTCAGGTCGAACAGCGCGCGCGAGGAAATCGCGACGACCAGCTTGTTGTCGCCGGGACGCGGCATTGCATGGAGGGCCGGGGTCGCCACGCCGGCAGTGTATCGCGCGCGGGTCGATGCCGGCCTTCAGACAGCTGGAGCCTGTCAACGCCATGCCGCGCGAGTCGCGTTGCTTTCGCAGCGGTTGCCAGACGAGGCGCGCGCCGCAGCGCCATGGTGGTTCCATGGTCAAGGCGTGCACCGAAGGATGGCGACCGCTGCGGAGCAACCCTCCGGGCCGTGGCCATTTGCCCGCATGGCTGTGTCATCGCTCGTCAACGTATCGACCTACATCCTCCTCACTTTTCCTTGCCCTGCAGACAAAAGGCCGACGGCGCGACCACGCGGCATGGCGTTAACAGACCCCGACACACGGCGGGCGTTACAGTGCCGCTTTGCGCGAAACTTGCGGAGCCATGCTGCGAACGCTGCGACCCATCGTGTCATTGCTTGCCGGCACCGCGCTGCTGCTGGTCGGGGTCGGCCTGCTGAACACGTTGATACCGCTGCGCGGCGGCGCGGCGGGTTTTCCCGAAACCCTGCTGGGCGGTTTGACCTCGGCGTACTACGCCGGCTATTTCATCGGCACCTTCGCGATGCCGCCGCTGATGCGCCGGATCGGACACATCCGCGCGTTCGCGTTCTGCGCCGCCTGCGCGGCGTGCCTCGTGCTGTTGTACGCGTTCGGCACCCACGCGATCGCATGGCTGGTGCTGCGCCTGCTGTCCGGGATCGTGCTGGTCGGCCTGTACGCGGTGATCGAAAGCTGGCTCAACGCCCAGGCTCCGGCCGGCAAGCGCGGCGCGGTGTTCGCGACCTACATGGTGGTCAACCTCGGCTCGCTCGCACTCGGCCAACAGTTGCTGCGCATCCAGGGCGAAGCCTTCGTGCCGTTCGCGGTGGTCGCGCTGCTGGTGTGCGCGTCCACGCTGCCGGTGCTGGCGACGCGCCAGGCACAGCCGCAGCAGCAAGCGGCGCCACGATTGCAGCTGCGCCTGCTGTTCGACGTCGCGCCCACCGCCGGACTCGGCGCCCTGCTGTCGGGCCTCGCGATGGGCGCGTTCTGGGGCCTGTTGCCCGTGTATGCGCGCGACAGCGGGTTCGACACCGCCGCGATCGGCAATTACATGAGCATCGCGATCGTGGGCGGCGCGGCGTTGCAGTGGCCGTTGGGAAGATTGTCCGACCGCCACGACCGCCGCATCGCGCTGGCGCTGGTCGCGGCCGCCGCCGCGGCGCTGGCGATCGCGGGCATCGTGTTCGGCGGTCGCATGCTGCCGGAAATGATCGTGGTGTTCCTGTTCGGCGGCATGAGCTTCGCGATCTATCCCATCGTGGTCGCGCACCTGGTCGACCACGCGCCGCCCGAAGACCTGCTCGCCGCCAGCAGCAGCGTGTTGCTGGTGTACGGCGTGGGTTCGGCGCTGGGACCGCTGGCCGCCGGCGGGTTGATGGGCGCGTTCGGCGCGTGGACGCTGTTCGCGTGGTTCGCGCTGATCCACGCCACGCTCGCCGTTTACGCCGCGTGGCGCTACCGGGTGTTCCGGCGTACGCCGGCCGACACGCCGGCGTTCCAGCCGATGCTGCGCACCACGCCCGCGGCGTTGCGCCTGCTGCGCGCCGCGGTGCGTGCGCAGCGGGAGCCTTGAAACCCCGCGCCTGTTTGACAATCGACCGGGCCCGGGCTTAGCCTGCCCGGCTTGAGCCGCGTGTAGCCGACGTCAAGGAGACGTCACGGGAGGGTTGCGCCGGGTGTCGCGTTTCTTCATCCACACCAGGGACAACCCATGCACAAGAACAAACTCGCCATGGCGGTGGCGTTTGCCTGCGCCACACTTTCCAGCCTGCCTGCCTTCGCGCAGGACAACACCGGCAACAACGACCAGAAGCACCCTTCGACGCTGCAGACCATCGTGGTCACCGGCACGCGCGCGTTCGACCGCACCGCGGCCGATTCGCTGGCGCCGATCGACGTACTGACGCCGAAGGAATTGATGAGCACCGGCGCGCCGGACCTCACCACCGCGCTGCGCACCCTGCTGCCGTCGTTCAACTTCCCGCAGCCGTCCTTGACCGACGCCACCGATGCGTCGATGCCGGCGCAACTGCGCGGCCTCGCACCGGACGAAACGCTGGTGCTGATCGACGGCAAGCGCCAGCACACCACCGCGATCGTCAACGTCAACGGTTCGATCGGGCGCGGTTCCTCGCCGGTCGACTTGAGTGCGATCCCGATGAACGCGATCGCGCGCGTCGAGGTACTGCGCGACGGCGCCGCGGCGCAGTACGGTTCCGACGCGATCGCAGGCGTCATCAACATCATCCTGAAGGGCGGCGCCGATCATGGCGGCGCGTATGTCAGCTACGGCCAGCACGACGGCGGCCAGGGCGATACCTGGCGCGGCGGCGCCGACGGCGGTTTCGCGCTCGGCAACAACGGCTGGGTGCACCTGTCGGCGAATTACCTCAACCAGGACCCGACCAACCACGCCGGCCCGGACATCCGCTATCCGGGCGACCCCACCTACGGCACCGTCACCTTCCACTACGGGCTGCCCAAGGAAATCGCCAAGCAGGCCGCGGTCAACGCGCAGTACAACCTCGGCGAGAACGCGACGCTGTACGCTTTCAGCGTGTTCAACAAGCGCAACGTCGAGGCCGGCGGTTTCTTCCGCTCGCTGTCGCAATACGACACCAGCACGCCGGCCGCCGCCGCGGTGTACCCGGACGGCTACCTGCCGATCGAGAACAGCGCGATCCGCGACGACACCACGGTGCTGGGCATCAAGGGCGACATCGCCGGCTGGCATTACGACATCAGCGGCACCACCGGCGGCAGCCACTGGAAGCTGCACACCACCGACACCTTCAACTACTCGCTGGATGCCGCCTCGCCGACCGCGTTCTACATCGGCACGCTGACGATCCGCCAGAACGAATTCAACGCCGACTTCAGCCGCGACTTCGACGCCGGTTGGTACCACCCGCTGACGGTGGCGTGGGGACTTGCCTACCGCCACGGCGAATTCGCGATCAAGAACGGCGACGCGCCGTCGTACTTCGGCGCCGGCGCGCAGGTGTTCCCCGGCTACCAGCCGGGCGATGCCGGTTCGCACTCGCGCAGCAACACCGCCGGCTACATCGACCTCGAAACCGATTTCACCGACAAGTTCTCGGCTGGCCTCGCCGGTCGTTACGAGCACTACAGCGACTTCGGCAACACCACCTCATGGAAACTCTCGGGACGCTATGCGTTCACGCCGGTGGTGGCGTTGCGCGGCACGGTCTCCACCGGCTTCCGCGCGCCATCGCTGCAACAGGAGTTCTACTCCTCGACCGCGATCAACTTCGTCAACGACGGCAGCGGCAACCTCGTCCCCTACACCATCCGCACCTTCCCGGCATCCGACCCCGCCGCGGTCGCGCTGGGCGCGCAGCCTCTGAAACCCGAGAAATCGCGCAACTACAGCGTCGGCCTGGTGTTCACGCCGACCGTCGGGCCGTACGTCACGCTGGATTTCTACCAGGTCGACATCGACAACCGCATCATCCTTTCCGGCAACCTGGTCGGCACTGCGGTGCAAACCTACCTGACCTCGGTCGGCATCCCGTTCGTGAGCGGCGGACGCTTCTTCACCAATGCCGTCGATACCCGCACGCGCGGTGCCGACCTGATCGGCACCTGGCCGGTGCAGCTGCAAGGCTCGCGAATCAAGTTCACCGGCGGCATCAACTGGAACAAGACCGACATCCGTTCGATCAAACCCAACCCGCCGCAACTGGGCCTGGCCGGGTTGACGCTGCCGGTGATCGATCGTGCCGAGCAGGGCCGCATCACCGTCGGGACGCCGCGCAGCAAGGCTTTCGTCGGCGCCGACTGGAGCCTCGGCAACTGGAGTGTGCGCGGACAGGTCACGCGTTACGGCGATTGGGAATCGCTGGGCGGGACGCCTTCCGGCGACCAGACCTACGGTTCGAGCACGCTGCTGGACGCTTCGGTGAGTTACGACCTCGACCGCTGGACCTTCACGCTGGGCGGCAACAACATCACCAACGAATACCCGGAGAAGAACAACGATGCCAACAACTACCACGGCATCCTGACGTATCCGCTGTCGTCGCCGTTCGGTTTCAACGGCTCGTACTGGTACGGCAACATCGCGTATCGCTGGTGAGATGCGGCACGCCGGCGCGGACAGCCGTCCGCGCCGACGCACCACAGAACCACAGGTTATTTTGCAAGTCGCGCGAATCGTGCTATTGATATTGCCGATGAACCACTCCCCCGCCAGCTTCCACTTTTGGTTTTATGGCTATCCGAAAGCGCTGGCGGAGGCGTGGGTACGCACCTAGAAACATCCTGAACCCCATACCGAAAGCCGCCAGCAGCACCAGGCGGCTTTTTTCATGGCCGCCGCTGGCAACCACACCAGGAGCCGCCGTGATGTTCCAACCCGCAACCGACGATCTGCGCATCCGCAGCATCACCCCGCTGGCCACCCCGGCCGTGGTAAAGGACGAGATTCCCGCACCGCCTGCTGCCCTCGCCACCGTCCACGCCACGCGTGCAAGGCTGCAACGCATCCTGGCCGGCGGCGACGATCGCCTCGTGGTGGTGATCGGCCCCTGTTCGATCCACGACCCGCGCGCGGCGCTGGAATATGCGAGCCGCCTCGCGCAGCAACGCTCACGCCACGCGGGCGAACTGGAAATCGTGATGCGGGTGTATTTCGAGAAACCGCGCACCACGGTGGGCTGGAAGGGTTTGATCAACGATCCCGACCTCGACGGCAGTTTCTGCATCGACAAGGGGCTGCGCCTCGCGCGTGGGTTGTTGCGCGACATCAATGCGCTCGGCGTGCCGGCCGGCAACGAATTCCTCGACATCATCTCGCCGCAATACCTCGCCGACCTCGTGAGTTGGGGCGCGATCGGCGCGCGCACCACCGAGAGCCAGATCCACCGCGAACTGGCCTCGGGCCTGTCCTGCCCGGTTGGTTTCAAGAACGGCACCGACGGCAGCGTGAAGATCGCCGTGGACGCGGTGCGCGCAGCCGGCGCACCGCATCATTTCCTGGCGGTGACCAAACAGGGACAGGCCGCGATCGCCGCCACCACCGGCAATCGCGATTGCCATGTGATCCTGCGCGGAGGGCGCGTGCCCAATTACGACGCAGGCAGCGTCGCCTCCGCGTGCGCGGACATCGAAGCCGCAGGCCTGTCGCCACGATTGATGATCGATGCCAGCCACGCCAACAGCGGCAAGCGTCCGGAAAACCAGCCGCGCGTCGTGGACGCCATCGCGATGCAAATCGAAGCCGGCGAACGGCGCGTTTTCGGGGTCATGGTGGAGAGCCATCTCGTCGGCGGCCGCCAGGACCTGGTGGACGGCAGCGCGCCGACCTACGGCCAGAGCATCACCGACGGTTGCCTCGGCTGGGACGATTCCGTGCGGGTATTGGAGCGCCTGGCGCAGGCGGTGCGTCGGCGGCGTGGCGCGATCCGCGCGAACAACGAACACGTTGGCATGTCGACCAAGCCATGCGAATCGGCATCACCAACCTTGACGCGGCAACCGTTACCGGTCGCATGAACGCATCGACTCGCCGCGCGCGGCATCGAGCCCTGATCGGTGGTCGTTGGCCTCCGCCATCGGCCGCGGCAATTGCCGGGCGTAGTCCTGCGCCGTGCTTTGCTCACCCAACCGCCACGCCGCACACTGTGCGCCCGCCAGGCTGTTGAGGCGGTTGGGCGACTCCGTCAACGCAACCCGATAGGCAGCGAGCGCCTCGCCGGGTCGATCGAGTTCCAGCAGCAAGTCGCCCAGCAATTCGCGCGCCGGCACGATCGGTCCCGGCGTCACCGGACGTTTTTCCGAGGCATCCTCCAGATCGGCTGCCCGCCGCATCGTCGACACCGCCTCGTCGGGCTTGCCCTTGGCCTGCGCCAACCAGGCCTGGGCGGTCAAGCGCTGGATTTCAACCTGGCTCTTCCAGTACGCGTCGCCCGATTTCCGCAACGCATCCTCCAGCGCCGTCAAGCGACCCACGGCCTGCATCGCGTGCGGCTGATCGCCGCTGCGCGCGGCACCCAATGCACGCGCGAATTCGGTGATCGCCTGCGCCGCGGGGAAACGGTCCCAGGGGAAATCCGGATGATGGATGGGCAACCCGGCCGCCTCACGCCACTGCCGGCGTTCGATCGCGTGACGCGCAGGGATGGCTGCGTACGCATACGCGACCTTGAAATTCGCGGGGCTCGTGGCCGGAATCGCAAACAATTCGTCCTGCACCGCGCGGGCCTCCGGATACCGCGCCAGTTGCAGATAGGCATATTCAAGGTAGTCCATCGCGTGCAGCTGCTCGTCCCAAGCTCCGGGCAGGCGCATTTCCGCGGCGAAGCGCTTGGCCGCGCTTTCCGCCCCGCGATTCGAGGCGATCGATTCTTCCCACAGTCCGAGCCGCGTGAAGATGTGCGACGGCATGTGCTGGACATGCGGAACCGCCGGCGCGATGCGCGCATAGCTGCGTGCCGCGCCCAAGGCGTACTTCGCCAGCGACGGCGAATCGCAGGCGTGGATCAGGTAATGCAGCGCGCCTGGATGTTCCGGTTCCCGCGCCAGCACCTGGTTCAACAGCCCGGCCGCCTGGCGCTCGCGCGCATGCGATTGGTCCGTGGGCAAAGCCTGCGCGCTGGCCAGCAGCGCCAACGCGTAGAACGCCGCGGCCTCGGAATCACGCGGCGAACCGGCGTGCAGCTTCGCCATCGCCTGTTCGTAGGCGAGCACGCGTTCCCGATAGGCCGTCGCACCATCGGCGTCGTAGAACGCGGCCAGCGAATCCAGCCACGCCGCCTCGTGTTGCGTCTGCTGTTTCGCGGCACGGCCCTGCGCCAGCAGCGCGCGGCCGCGTGCCAGCACGTCGTTGTCGGGACGATCCGGCCACAGCGGATGCCAGAGGCTGATGGCCTGTCCCCACCACGCCATCGCGCAATCGGGATCGCGTTGGGCGATCCCGGCGAACGCGGTTTCCGCTTTTTCGTACCAGAACGAATGCAACAGCGTGGTGGCTTGATCGAACGCCTGCTGTTGCCCCCGACAGGAAACCGCAAAGTGCGCGTGGCCGATCAGGCCTGCGTGCGCGTCGGTTCCGGAATGCTCGTGTTCGCCCGCGGCTGGAACCGACGGGGGCGCCGCCAACGCAACCACGGCAAGGATGATCTGAAATTTGCGCAGCATCATCGACCCCGGCGTGTGTCTTGTTATGGACGAGTAACACCGTCCAGACACGAATTGCGCCAGTGTTCCGCAGCCGCAATGGCGGGATCGCGGCGCAATCTCACGCATGGCGGGAGCAGCGTAACGCATCCCGCCTGTCGCAGCGAAGGCGGGCTGGCACCCGCCCTACGGGAACCATGTCGCATAGAGGCGCCAGCGTTGGACGAATCCTTGTCATTCCGGGGCAGGCTCTACGGCCCGCTCCGGAATGACAATTCAAACTCGTGTAGGGCGGGAGAAGCGCAGCGTATCCCGCCTGCCGCAGATCGACGACGGGTTGACACCGGCGGGTTGACACCCGCCCCAAGCAGCACGCGTCACGCTGCCTTGTGGAACACCAGTTTGCCGCCTTCGGCCTCGACCTTGATCGTGTCGCCACCGACGAACTCTCCGGCGAGGATTTTCTGCGCCAGCGGGTTTTCCAGTTGCGTCTGGATCGCGCGCTTCAACGGGCGCGCGCCGTAGACCGGATCGAAGCCGACGTTGCCGAGCAGCACCAGCGCGCCGTCGGAAATCTCGAGGTCGATCTGGCGCTCCTGCAAACGCTTGGCGAGATAGTTGGTCTGCAAGCGCGCGATCTCGCGAATCTGCGACTTGTCGAGCGGATGGAACACCACGATCTCGTCGAGGCGGTTGATGAACTCCGGCCGGAAGTGTGCCTGCACCACGCCCATCACGGCCGCTTTCATTTGGGTGTAGGCCTCAGGTGAATCCTCGTCGATGCCCGACGATGCAATCTCCTGGATCTGCTGCGAGCCGAGGTTCGACGTCATCACGATCACGGTGTTGCGGAAATCCACCGTGCGGCCCTGGCCGTCCGTCAGGCGCCCGTCATCGAGAACTTGCAGCAGGATGTTGAACACGTCCGGGTGCGCCTTCTCGACTTCGTCCAGCAGGATCACGGAATACGGACGCCGGCGAATCGCCTCGGTGAGGTAGCCGCCTTCCTCGTAACCGACGTAGCCCGGTGGCGCGCCGATCAGGCGCGCGACCGAATGTTTTTCCATGAACTCCGACATGTCGATGCGGATCATGGCTTCGGTGGTGTCGAACAGGAACCCGGCTAGCGCCTTGCACAGCTCGGTCTTGCCGACGCCGGTCGGACCCAAGAACAGGAACGAACCGTACGGGCGATTCGGATCGCTCAAACCGGCACGCGCGCGGCGGATCGCATCGGAGACCGCACGCACGGCCTCGTCCTGTCCGATCACGTTCTTGTGCAGCGCATCCTCCATGTGCAGCAGTTTTTCGCGCTCGCCCTCCAGCATCTTCGAGACCGGAATACCGGTCCAGCGCGACACGACCTCTGCAATTTCCTCGGCGGTGACCTTGTCCTTGACCAGCTTGAATTCGCGTTGGTCGGCGGCCTGCGCGGCGGCGAGCTGCTTTTCCAGCGCCGGCAACTGGCCGTACTGGATTTCGCTCATGCGCGCGTAGTCCTGGCGGCGCTGCGCGGCTTCCAGTTCGTGGTGCGCCTTCTCGATTTGTTCCTTGATGCTGGCGTCGCCCTGCAGCGCGGCCTTCTCCGACTTCCACACTTCGTTCAAGTCTGAGAATTCGCGCTCGACCCGCTCGATGTCGCCTTCGAGATCGGAAAGCCGCTTCTTCGATTCCGCATCCTTTTCCTTCTTCAGCATCTCGCGCTGGATCTTCAACTGGATCAAGCGGCGTTCGAGGCGATCCAGTTCCTCCGGTTTGGAATCGATTTCCATGCGGATGCGCGACGCCGCCTCGTCCATCAGGTCGATGGCCTTGTCGGGCAACTGGCGGTCGGTGATGTAGCGGTTCGACAGCGTGGCCGCCGCGACGATCGCGGGGTCGGTGATCTCGACGCCGTGGTGCACCGCGTAGCGTTCCTTCAGGCCGCGCAGGATCGCGATGGTGTCCTCGACCGTCGGCTCGCCCACGAACACCTTCTGGAAGCGCCGCTCGAGCGCGGCATCCTTCTCGATGTATTTCCTGTACTCGTCCAGGGTGGTCGCGCCGATGCAGTGCAGTTCGCCGCGCGCCAGCGCCGGCTTCAGCATGTTGCCGGCGTCCATCGCGCCTTCGGCCTTGCCCGCACCAACCATGGTGTGCAGTTCGTCGATGAACAGGATCACCTGGCCTTCCTGCTTGGATAGATCGTTCAACACGCCCTTCAGGCGTTCCTCGAATTCGCCGCGGAATTTGGCGCCCGCGATCAGCGCGCCCATGTCCAGCGCCAGCAGGCGCTTGTTCTTCAAGCCTTCCGGCACCTCGTCCTTGACGATGCGCTGTGCCAAACCCTCCACGATTGCGGTCTTGCCGACGCCGGGTTCGCCGATCAGCACCGGGTTGTTCTTGGTGCGGCGGCTCAGGACCTGTACCACGCGGCGGATCTCCTCGTCGCGCCCGATCACCGGATCGAGCTTGCCGGTCTCGGCGCGCGCGGTCATGTCGAGGGTGTATTTCTCCAGCGCCTGGCGCTGGTCTTCGGCGCTTTCCGATTGCACCTTCTCACCGCCGCGCAGCTTGTCGATCGCGGCTTCGAGGTTCTGCTTGTTGGCGCCGGCGGCCTTCAACGCGCGCCCGACATCGCCCTTGTCGTCGAGGCAGGCCAACACGAACAGTTCGGATGCGATGAACTGGTCGCCGCGCTGCTGGGCCAGCTTGTCGGTGACGTTGAGCAGACGGTTCAGTTCGTTCGAGACGTTGATGTTGCCTTCCTGGCCCTTGACGCTGGGCAGCTTGTCCAGCATTTCGCCGACCTGCTGGCGCAGCAGCGGCACGTTGACACCGGCCTGCGCCAGCATCGGCGCGGTCGAGCCGCCCTGCTGGTCCAGCAGCGCGGCCAGCAAGTGCGCGGGTTCCAGCATGTTGTGGTCGCGCCCGACCGCCAGCGATTGCGCATCGGAAAGCGCCTGCTGGAAGCGCGAGGTCAGTTTGTCCGTTCTCACGTGGGCATCCTCGGGAAAAGGGGCGGCAGTGCCGCCAGCCCGATGAAAATAAGGCCGCCGGCGCGCCGCTTCAACCATGGCCCGCAGCGCCGGTGCAACCCCTACAATGCGGCACGGTCGGAACCAGCCAAGGGGGCTGTGGCAAATGATGTTGATGCGAACCGCAAGGGCTTCGACGCCCGCGACCTGGGGCTGGCGCGTCGGGAACACGCTGCAGCTGGTCTACACCATCGCGTGGACGGCGGGCTGCATCACGCTGGCGCTGCTGGTGCTGCTGCTGACCTTCGGCAACCGGCGCATTCCCTTGCGGATGGCGGCGCGGCTGTGGGCACCGGGTTTGTTGCGCGGCGCGGGCGCGAAGCTGCAGGTGGAAGGGCTGGAGCGCGTGGATTTTTCCCGGCCGCACGTGTTCGTCGCCAACCATCAATCCATGATCGATATCTGCGCGCTGTTCCGCGCGCTGCCGGTGCCGGTCCGCTTCGTGATCAAGCAGGAACTCGCGAAGGTGCCGTTCGTCGGCTGGTATGCGCGGGCGATGGGCATGGTATTCATCGAGCGCGGCCACGCCCGCGAAGCCGCGATGCGCCTGCACGGCGTGGTGTCGATCGTGCGCGCGGGCGCCAGCCTGTGCGCGTTTCCGGAAGGCACCCGCAGCCGCGATGGATCGGTCGGTGCGTTCAAGGGCGGCGCCTTCCAAGTCGCGCTGCAAGCCGGCGTGCCGGTGGTGCCGATCGCGATCGCGGGTTCCGGCGCGGTGCTGCCCGCATCAGGCTTCAAGGTGCGGCCGGGCACGATCACGTTGCGCATCGGCGAACCGATCTCCACCGCGGGACTGCATGCCGGCGATCGCCACGCGCTCGCGAAAGCCGCGCACGACGCGGTGGCGGCGATGAACGCCGCGGCGGGCTGATCGGAATGGGCGTGAATGGGGCGTTCACGTCGCCTGCGCGACAATGCCTTGACTTGCCTTCCACGCTGAGCCGAGGTGTCCACGACACGTGTGCCCATAACCGGCGCCGACATCGCAACGGATTTGCCTGCGCCGCCTGAACCAGGCTCCGACGATGGCTGGGCACTGTTCCTGGATGTCGATGGCACCCTGCTGGATATTGCGTGCCATCCCGACGACGTGCACGTCGAGTCGCACCTGCACGACGACCTCGCCCGGTTGCACGCGAAGCTCGGCGGCGCGCTGGCGCTGTTGAGCGGCCGCACGCTGTCGCAACTCGATGCGTTGTTCGACTGGAACCACCGCGTGGCCGCGGGCCTGCATGGTGCGGAGTTGCGCATGCCCGATGGCAACGAAAGAACTACCGGCGACGCCGCCGCGTTCGCGAGGGTGCGATTGCGCGCTGCGACACTGGTGGCCGCGACACACGGCGTAATCCTGGAAGACAAGCGCCGCGCATTGGCCCTGCACTACCGCCACGCGCCGCACGCGCGCGAAGCGGCGGAGCGGATCGCGCACGCATTGATGGAACCCGTTGCCGAGGGCTACGTCCTGCAGCGCGGCGACCATGTGATCGAGTTGAAACCCGCCGGCGTGGACAAGGGTCGCGCACTCGCGTCGCTGATGGACGATGTGCCGTTCCGCGGGCGCGCGCCGTGGATGCTGGGCGACGACCTGACCGACGAGGATGCGTTCGCCAGCGTCAACGCGAGCGGCGGCGTCAGCGTGGTCGTGGGTGCGCGTCGCCCGACCGCCGCGCGGTTCGCGCTGGCTGATCCCGCCGCGGTGCGCGCGTGGCTGCACGCACTCGTCATACATCCCGCGCGCGCCAGCGCTTCCGGATCAGGAGATCACACCCAAATCGACGGGAGGTGACCATTGAGCTCCAGAACAGCCCGAACGAAGCACGGGAAAGCAACCGGGAACCCGCCGTCGAAGACGCGTCGAACCCGAGCGACAACCCCCGAATCGAAGCCGACGCCGAAAATACAAACGGCGCCGCAACCCGCGCACCAGGCCAGCCTCGACCTCGGCGTCATCGGCAACGGCACCATCAACGCGTTGATCGACGCGTGCGGGCGCATCGTCTGGCATTGCGTGCCGGCCTTCGATGGCGACCCTGTGTTCTGCTCGCTGCTGTCGCCGCAGACGGACGACGCCGGATTCTTCGACGTCGCGCTCGAAGGCGAGCGCGCACGCCGCCAGCACTACGTGGACAACAGCGCGGTGCTGGTCACCACGCTCACCGCCAGGGACGGCGCCGAAGTCGAGATCACCGATTTCGCGCCGCGCTACAACTCGCACGGACGCACCTTCCATCCCATGCAGGTCCTGCGCCGCATCCGGCCGCTGTCGGGTTCGCCGCGCATCGCCTTGCGGCTGCGGCCGCTGACCGGCTACGGCGCACGCCGTCCCGAACGTACCTTCGGCTCCAACCACGTGCGCTATCTGCTCGACCCCCTGGTGTTGCGCGTGACCACCGACGCGCAACTGCCGATGCTGCGCGACGAACTGCCGTTCCTGCTCGACCGCGACGTGCACATCGTGATGGGCACCGATGAAACCCTGAACGAATCGGCCGCGCGCTTCTACAACGAGGCGCTGGATTCGACGCTGTCGTACTGGCACGAATGGTCGCGCTACCTCTCGATTCCCGCCGAATGGCAGGACGCCGTGATCCGCGCCGCGATCACGCTGAAGCTGTGCCAGTACGAAGGCACCGGCGCGATCGTCGCGGCCATGACCACCTCGATCCCGGAAGCGCCCGGCACCGTGCGCACCTGGGACTACCGCTACTGCTGGCCGCGCGACGCGGCGTTGTCGGTGCGTGCGCTGAACCGCCTCAGCGCCACGCGCACGATGGAAGAATATGTCCGCTACATCTTCAACCTCGCGGTCAAGGACGACCGCATGGCGCCGGTGTACGGCATCCATTTCCAGGACGAATTGCCCGAACGCGAGGACACCGCGCTCAGGGGCTATCGCCGCATGGGTCCGGTGCGCGTCGGCAATGAAGCCTGGAAGCAGCAACAGAACGACATCTACGGCAGCGTGGTGCTGGCCGCGACCCAGTTGTTCTGTGACCGGCGGCTGGTGAAGACCGGCGGCGAAACCGAGTTCCGGCGACTGGAACGTTGCGGCGAAGCCGCCTGGAAACTGCACGACCAGCCCGACGCCGGCCTGTGGGAATTGCGCGGGCGAAAATCGGTACACACCTATTCCGCGGTGATGTGCTGGGTGGCCTGCGATCGCCTGTCCCATATCGCCGGCTGGCTGGACCTGGGGGACCGCGAGGCGTTCTGGCGCAAGCGCGCCGACGCCATTCGCAAGAAGGTGCTGAAGCACGCCGTGCACAAGGACGGCCACTTCGTGGAATCCTTCGGCAGCGGTGAACTCGACGCCAGCCTGTTGCTGCTGGAAGGACTGCGTTTCGTCGCCGCCGACGACCCGCGCTTCGTCAAGACCGTCGATGCGGTCGGCAAGCACCTCATGCGCGACGGCTTCCTGTTGCGCTACGCGCAGCCCGACGATTTCGGCGCACCCAGGACCAGCTTCCTGGTCTGCAATTTCTGGTACGTCGAAGCCTTGATCGCGATCGGCCGCCGCGACGAGGCACGCACGCTGTTCGAGAAACTGTTGGCGATGCGCAACCCGCTCGGCCTGTTGTCGGAAGACATCGACGCGAAATCCGGCGAGCTGTGGGGCAACTTTCCGCAAACCTATTCGATGGTCGGCCTGATCAACGCCGCCCGCGGGCTCTCCGCCAAATGGAGCGACCTGGTGTGAGCCGGCCCGCCGCCAATCGACCTGCAGCAAGTCGACCTGAAGCAGGTCGACCTGAAGCAAGTCGCCTTGTGGTCGTGTCCAACCGCGTCGCGCTGCCGCGTGAAACCCGCGCCGGCGGGCTGGCCGCGGCGATGCACGCGGCGCTCAAGGAACACGGCGGCTTGTGGTTCGGCTGGAGCGGCAAGCGCGTGCCGGCCGAACAGCGCGAGCTGCACCGCGAATCCGCGAGAAACATCGACTACGCCCTGCTCGACCTCACCCGCGAGGAACACGAGGCGTACTACCTCGGTTTCGCCAACCGCACGCTGTGGCCGTTGCTGCACTTCCAGCCCACCCTGATGGAATACAGCCGCGCGCAGTACGCCGGCTACCGCGCGGTCAACCGCATGTTCGCCGAACGCCTCGCGCCGCTGCTGCGCGAGGACGACTGCGTCTGGGTGCATGACTATCATTTGATTCCGCTGGCTACGGAACTGCGTGCGCGCGGCATCGGCGCGCGCATCGGTTTCTTCCTGCATGTCCCCTTGCCGCCACCGGCCATGCTTGTCAACCTGCCCTGCCATGCGGACCTGATGGCGACCTTCGCCGACTACGACCTGATCGGCGTGCAGGGCCGCGACGATGCGCAAGCCCTGCTCGATTATTTTCTCGTGCAGAACAGCGGTATCGACGTCGACGCAAACGCAGGCAGCATCACGATCAACGGTCATCGCACCCGCGTCGCGCCGTTTCCCATCAGCATCGACACCGCCGAAGTTGCGCAGGAATCGATGGCCGCGGTCGGCAACGCCACCCACCGACGATTCCTCGCCAGCCTGCAGGGCCGCAAGCTCGCGATCGGCGTGGACCGGCTGGATTATTCCAAGGGGATCCCGCAACGCTTCAAGGCGTTCGGCATGTTCCTGGACCGGCACCGCGAATGGCGCTCGCGCGTGTCCTACCTGCAGATCGCACCGCCCTCGCGCGAGGAAGTGCCCGAATACCGCGAGCTGCGCACCCGCCTCGAACGCATCGCCGGCGCCACCAACGGCCGCTACGCCGAGCCCGACTGGGTGCCGATCCGCTACGTCAACCGCAGCTTCGCGCAAGCCACGCTGGCCGGCTTCTACCGTGTCGCGCAACTCGGGCTGGTCACGCCGCTGAAAGACGGCATGAACCTGGTCGCCAAGGAATTCGTAGCCGCGCAACCGCCCGACGATCCCGGCGCACTGGTACTGTCGCGCTTCGCAGGCGCCGCCAACGAATTGCCCCAGGCGATCCTGGTGAACCCCTACGACCCCGACGCCCAGGTCGAAGGCATCGAGCAGGCGCTCACCATGCCGCGTGAAGAGAAACGCGCGCGCTGGGCCGCAATGTTCGAATACCTGTCGACCCACGACATCGGCGCGTGGCGGCGGGATTTCCTCGGCGCATTGGGAACAGGTTGATGGCTGCATCCCTTCAACAGGGATGGAACGCAAACCCGCCCTATTGACCTTCCGGCGGTTGCCAGAGCTCGACCTTGTTCCCATCGGGGTCGATCACCCAGCCGAACTTGCCCTGCTCGGAGCTCTCGGTCTTGTCAAGGACGTTACAGCCTTCCGCGCGCAACGCGGCAAGCAACCCGTCGAGATCCGCGACGCGGAAGTTGATCATGAAGGACGCGGAGCCCGGCGCCATGTAGTCCGTGTCCTGGGCGAACGGACTCCAGATGGTCATGCCCGGCGGACTGTCCTTGCCGCCCCACTGGAAAATCGCACCGCCCCAGTCGCTCACGTCGAGGCCGAGGTGGTCGCGATACCACGCGCCCAATGCCTTGGGGTCCCGTGACTTGAAGAATATCCCGCCGATTCCGGTGACGCGTTGCATGGCAATCTCCGACACTGACTATTTCGGAAAAGCAGCGGTTAATTGCCTTCATCCCCTTTATTCCCGGGTTCAGAACCCCAAGGAGTGCTTCGATGAAAACGGATCAACTGTGCACTTCAAACTTGATGCTACGGGGAAACATGGGCAGGCGTGCGAAGTCGCTTGGCAAGCTCATTAGGTGGCTCACGCTTTGCATCTTCTTGCAACTCAGAGACTGCCGCCTGTGTATCAAGTTGGCGCTTTGCAACAAAGTCGAGATAGCCTTGTTTCGCCTCTTCGGCCGTCGTAACAAAGAATTCGTCGTTTCCAGACGCGACGCGCATGGCCGGTACTGCATCGACGATGTAGTGCCCGTTCGCGACAAGATGGTAAAAGCATGCAAATGCTACTGCCGCCTCTGACCATGTAGGTTTCCCGCTATTCCCAACAATTGCGAAGAACGGATAATCTGGATCGTCAAGAACCATGGCCATCCTGCTCCCGGAGTAGCCCTCGCAGGTTGACATGCAAACAAACAGAGTACCGCCCAGTGCTTGATTTATGGGCTTGAGCAATTCTCTGAACCCCGTCCAGTTTATTATCTCGCCATTGGAGAGTTGAATGCCTTCCGAGAATCCGTGTGCGCTGACATGGAGAATTGGAACCATGCCTGGATTCGCTGACATTTCCTCTTGCAGTCCGACGCGTATGGCTTTGACGAACGCCTCCAAGCTGATTGCCGTCCGTGACGCGCACTTGATCTGATTCAATCCGATGGCTTTGCGAAGCAGATCAGCCTCCGTTCGGCCTTGGTACAAGTCGTTCGCCGAAGGTGACTCGACGATATAAACGAAGAACTTCATCCGCTTGTCAGGTGGTGCCAATGTCATTCTGCTTTCCCGCTAACGCTAAGTCGGTTTCAAATTGAACCATGACTCCGCAGCCTGGCACGACCCGGAGAGCGGGCACCATCGGGGTGGTCTGCGTGAATCAACATCTTGTGCCAACCGTGCCGTCCAACCCGCTGTCTATTCTTCGGTCTTTCCGGAACGTCAGCGCGTCCCCCACGAACCGATCTTCCTACTTCGGGCGCAGCGCGGCAAGCGCATCGCGCAGTCATGGGAACCCCGCAGGGCTCAACCCCGCTCCGGCCACTCGCGGAACACCACGCATACCGTGGTCTTGTCGAGCATCGCGAATTCGCGCGCGCCCCACGGCCGCAGCGAGACCTTGCTGGCATTGGGATGCAGCAGCTGCGGCGACCTTCGCGACATCTCCGCATGAATCGCGTCGATGTCATTCGTCTCGATGGCCAGCTCGGGGCGATCGCGCGCGGCATATTCCGGGCTCTGCACAATGTAGGCCTTGGCGCCGTCGCGTGCCACCACGGCCAAGTCCGCGTCCTGGTAGCGCACCTCGAAACCCAAACCGCCGACGAAGAAATCCAGGCCATCCGCGAGCCGGTCGTAGAAAATCTTCGGAATGAGATTGTTGAACATGCGGTCACCTCGTGTTGCACAGATTGCCACGTTCCAGCCGTGCGCGCGGACTCAGTGGTCGCGCTGCTCGCCGCGCAACCCATCCAGCAGCGTGAAGCCCTCCGGCCACGGGCCATAGCCGCTGGCCACGTTGATGTGCCCGGCCGCCTGCAGCAGCATGAACCGGCTGCCCCAGGCTTCGGCGAATTGGCGGGCGCGTGCGGGCTCGACATACGGATCGTCGCTGCTGGCGACGACGGTCGATGGGAAAGGCAGGCGCCGCAGCGGCATGGGGCCGAAGCCCGTGGTGCCTTGCGGGAAATTGCGCCCCTCCGGATCGGCCGGCGATACCAGCATGGCGCCGCGAATGCGTTGCAGATGTTGCGCCTTCGCTTTCGCCGTCCAATGCAACACCAACACACAGGCTGCGCTGTGCGCAACCAGCACTACAGGGACATCGCGTTTCGCCACGGCGGCGTCGAGGCGCGCGATCCAGTCCCCGCAGCGTGGCGTATCCCATTCGCGCTGTTCCACCCGTTCGCAGGAAGCGTCACGGCGTTCCCAATGGCTTTGCCAATGTCCGGGACCGGAATTGCCGAGGCCGGGAAGCATCAACGCGGCGGGCTTGTCGTTCACGCGACAAGTTCCCTGCACCAGATGCGGTCGTCGTCGACGCGCTCGCCGAGCGTGAAGGTGCAACGCCCGACCTCCTGGAAACCATGTCGCGCGTAAAAACGCTTGGCGCGCTGGTTGTGGTCGAACACCGTGAGGTACAACTGCGGCGCGCCGCGTTGCATCGCCCGCTCGACGGCCCATTGCATCAGGCGCTCCGCCACGCCGGTGCCGTGCCAGGCCGATTCGACGTAGATTTGCTGCAACTCGAGCGAACCCGGACGCGCCGTCTGCGCGGGCGCGCGCAGCGGCGTCAACTTGGCGTAGCCGATGGGCTTCGCATCCACCGCTGCAACCTGCCAGTCGACATCGGGATCGCCGAGATCGCGCGCCATCGGGCCATCCACGGCGTACGCCTGGTCGCAGAATTGCCCGAACGCATCCGGATCGTAGCGATGCGAAAACGTGTCGGTGAAGATGCGTCGCGCGACCGCCAGCAGCGGCCGCGTCATCGCGGCGGTCGGCGGGCCGAATGCGACATCGTCGAGCGGGTTCATGCGGGGAAGTTTCGAATCATTCAACGCAACCCGCGAGCAAGGCTTGTCGCATGCAGTCACGCACGATCAGGCCCCGGAATCCCGCGCGACATACACCCACGCCTCGCCGCCGCCCGCGAGCGGCGCCAGCACGCGATGGTAATCGCCCACCTCGTAGGCATCGGCCTGCGCGAGTTCCGCGTCGGTCACCCGCAACACCACGCCATCCACCACGTCGCGCGGATCGCCGCTGCGGGTGATGATCGGGTGGTGGGTCTTGCCACTCAACCTGACGACCTCTGCATCCCTGATTTCGAGCAGGGCGAGCCTGAAACCCGGGAGCTGGGCCGCGCGGCTTTCGAGGCGGCGTCCGAAGGTCGCGATCTGCACCTCGGCTTGCTGCAGCGTGCCGTAGGAAAACAGTTGGTTCATGCCGCCCTTGTCCACGGATTCATTCGCTCTGCAGCTCGGCCACGAAATCGTACAGGTCCCCGCGATACCACGAGCGGGTGAATTCGACCACGCGTCCGTCGGCGAGGAAGCTGCGCCGCTCCAGTGCAAGGCCGGCGCTGCCGGCGGGCAATTTCAGCAGGCGCGCCTGCTCGGCATTGAAATTCACGGCGCGCAGGCGCTGCAAGCCGCGCACCGGGCGGCAGCCCAGTTTTTCCAGCGCCTCGTACAGCGAATCGACGACCAGCGCGGGATCGGCCAGCACCGCGCGCGGGATGCTGCTGCGTTCCACCGCCAGCGGTTCGTCGGCGCCGTAGCGCAGGCGATACAGGCGCGACACCTCGGCGCCGGGCGACAGGTTCATCGCCATCGATTCTTCGGGCGTCACCTCGCCCACTTCGCGTTCGAGGAACACCGAATGCGGATTGAGGCCGCGCGCGCGCAGGTCTTCGGTGAAGCTGGTCAGGCGCGACAGCGGCTTGACGATGCGTTCGGCCACGAAGGTGCCGGCGCCGTGGCGTTGCCTCAACACGCCGTCCCCGACCAGGCCGGCGATGGCCTTGCGCACGGTCACCCGCGACAGCGCCAGTTGCTGCGCAAGGTCGCGTTCGCTGGGCAGCACCTGGCCGGGTTCCAGCGCGCCGCGTTCGATGCTGCTGCGGATCGCGCGGCGCAGGCGCAGGTAGGCCGGACCGTGGCTGGTCGCGGTGAGGCGGCGGTATTCGTTGAGCAGGGCGGATTTCATGCACGGATGATACCAATCAAATACCACACGTCAAGAATATATGCTCATACGTATTCATTGCATGGGTGATATTGAATACTGGTGTTACAGTGGTATGCTCAACCTTCACCCCGTGGCGAGACGATCCGTGACCCACCACCTGCAGCCCGTGACCGCGTTCGACATGGCCATCTTCGGCGGCACCGGCGACCTCGCGATGCGCAAGCTGCTGCCCGCGCTGTTCCGCCGCTTCGTGGACGACCAGATCCCGCCTGCCAGCCGCATCATCGGCGTGGCGCGCACCGAACAGGGCGACGCCGATTACCGCGCGAGCGTCGCCGAAGCGCTCCAGCGCGCGATCGGCGGCGACGCCGAATTGCTCGAACGTATTCCGGCCTTCCTGCAACTGGTCTGCTACCGCGCACTCGACGCCACCGGCGAAGCTGGCTGGCAGGAGTTCGCCGCACTGATGTGCAACGGCGACGCCGAACGCGTGCGGGTGTTCTATCTCTCGACTAGCCCCGGCATCTTCGTCGACATCTGCCAACGGCTGCGCGAGCACGACCTGCACCGCGGCAACACCCGCGTGGTGATCGAGAAACCCATCGGCAACGACCTCGACAGCGCGCGCGCGATCAACGATGCGGTGGGTGCGGTATTCGACGAGCAGCAGATCTATCGCATCGACCATTACCTCGGCAAGGAAACGGTGCAGAACCTGCTGGCGCTGCGCTTCGCCAATGCCCTGTTCGAACCGCTATGGAACGCCGCGCACATCGACCACGTGCAGATCAGCGTGGCCGAAACCGTGGGCGTGGAGCAGCGCGGCCCGTACTACGACCATGCCGGCGCGTTGCGCGACATGGTGCAGAACCACATGCTGCAGTTGCTGTGCATGGTCGCGATGGAACCGCCGACGTCGCTGTCGCCCGATTCCGTGCGCGACGAGAAACTGAAAGTCCTGCATGCACTGAAACCGATCGACGCCGGCAATGCCTCGCGCCTGACCGTGCGCGGCCAGTACCGCGCCGGCGCCGCCAACGGCGGCGCCGCGCCGGGTTACCTCACCGACCTCGGTCGCGACGGCTCGCGTACCGAAACCTTCGTCGCGCTGAAGGCGGAAGTCGGCAACTGGCGCTGGGCCGGCGTGCCGTTCTACCTGCGCACCGGCAAGCGCCTGCCGTTGCGGATGTCGGAAATCGTGGTGAATTTCCGCAGCATCCCCTACTCCATCTTTGCCGAAGGCAGCGGCACCGCGCAGCCCAACAAGCTGGTGCTGCGCCTGCAACCGGACGAAGGCGTGAAGCTGTGGGTGATGGCGAAATACCCCGGCCCCGGCGGCCTGCGCCTGACCTGCGTGCCGCTGGACATGAGCTTCGCCGACGCCTTCGGCGTGGCCCAGCCCGACGCCTACGAACGCCTGCTGCTGGACGTGGTGCGCGGCAACCCCACCCTGTTCATGCGCCGCGACGAAGTGGAAGCCGCGTGGCGCTGGATCGATCCCGTCCTCGCCGCGTGGCAGTCGTCGGGCGACGCCCCGCACGGCTACACCGCCGGCACCTGGGGACCGAGCGCGTCGGTCGCGTTGATCGAACGCGACGGCCGCACCTGGCACGACGACGACAGCGACTGAGAGGCATGCACACGCGCAGCATCGCACCGAGGCAGCCATGACCACCCTGCACCCCGTCATCCGCGAGACCACCGAACGCATCATCGAACGCAGCCGCGACACGCGCGGCGCCTACCTCGCGCGCATCGACGCCGCGCGCATCGACGGCCCGCGCCGGCGCAACGCCGGTTGCGCCAACCAGGCGCACGGGTTCGCGGCCAGCGCCCACGGCGACAAGGGTGCGCTGCGCCACGGCGGCACGCCCAACCTCGGCATCGTCAGCGCCTACAACGACATGCTGTCGGCACACCAGCCGTACGAAAACTACCCGGCGTTGATCCGCCGCATCGCGCGCGAAGTCGGCGCCACCGCGCAAGTGGCTGGCGGCGTGCCGGCGATGTGCGACGGCATCACCCAGGGCCGCGACGGCATGCAGTTGTCGTTGTTCTCGCGCGAGGTAATCGCGCTGGCGGCGGCGGTCGCGTTGTCGCACGACATGTTCGACAGCGTGCTGTTCCTCGGCATCTGCGACAAGATCGTGCCGGGGCTGTTGATCGCCGCGCTCACCTTCGGCCACCTGCCCGCGATCTTCGTGCCGGCCGGTCCGATGCCGAGCGGCCTGCCCAACCAGGACAAGGCCACGGTCCGCCGCCGCTTCGCCGCGGGCGAAGTCGGCAAGGACGCGTTGATGGACGCCGAGGCGCGGTCCTACCACGCGGCCGGCACCTGCACCTTCTACGGCACCGCCAACTCCAACCAGATGCTGATGGAGATCATGGGCCTGCACCTGCCGGGCGCCAGCTTCATCAATCCCGGCACGCCGCTGCGCGATGCACTGACCGCCGCCGCCGTGCAACGCGCCGCCGACATCACCGCGCTGGGGGATCATTACACGCCGATCGGGCGGATGCTGGACGCGCGCAATTTCGTCAACGGCATCATCGGCCTCAACGCCACCGGCGGTTCCACCAACCACCTGTTGCACCTGGTCGCGGCAGCAGCCGCCGCGGGATTCACGATCACGCTGGAAGATTTCGACGCGATCTCGCGCGTGGTGCCGCTGCTGGCGCGGGTGTATCCGAACGGCTACGCCGACGTGAACCATTTCCACAAGGCCGGCGGCATGCCGTTCGTGATCGGCAGCCTGCTCGACGCCGGCTTGCTGCATCGCGACGCGCACACGGTGTGGGGCGACGACATGGATGCCTATCGCGCCACGCCCTCGCTGGACGAACACGGCGCGCTCAGCTGGACGCCGGTCACGCAAAGCGGCAATCCGCACATCCTGCGTGCCGCCAGCGATCCGTTCAGCCCCGACGGCGGCCTGCGCATTCTTTCGGGCAACCTCGGCCGCGCGGTCATCAAGGTGTCGGCCGTGGCCAGCGAACATCACATCGTCGAGGCCCCGGCCGTGATCTTCGATGACCAGGACGATGTGCTCGCGGCGTTCAAGCGCGGCGAACTGGACCATGATTGTGTGGTGGTGGTGCGCTTCCAGGGTCCGCGCGCGATCGGCATGCCGGAACTGCACAAGCTGACGCCAACCCTGGTCGTGCTGCAGGAACGCGGCCATCGCGTCGCGCTGGTCACCGACGGACGCATGTCCGGGGCGTCGGGCAAGGTGCCGTCGGCCATCCACGTGGCGCCGGAAGCCCTCGCGGGCGGGGCGCTGGCAAAATTGCGCGACGGCGACGTGGTGCGTCTCGACGCCACTATCGGCAGCTTGCAGGCACTGGTCGATGCGACCGAATGGGCCGCGCGCCCGCTCGCGACCTGCGACCTGACCGCGCAGCACGCCGGCACCGGCCGCGAACTGTTCGCGCTGTTCCGCCACGCCGCCGCCGAAGCCGACGCCGGCGCCGGTATCTTCACCCAAGCAATCAACGCATGATCTTCGCACCCGGGCACGAACCAACATGACCACCCACGACACTCGTTACGCTGCGCTCGAATCCATGCTGAAGCTGGCGCCGGTGGTGCCGGTGGTGGTGATCCACGATGCCGCGCACGCGGTGCCGCTGGCGCGCGCGCTGGTCGCGGGCGGTACGCCCGCCATCGAAGTCACCCTGCGCACGCCGATGGCGCTGGACGCCATCCGCGCGATCGCCGCGGAAGTCGAAGGCGCGCAGGTCGGCGCAGGCACCGTGCTGACGCCGCGCAGTTTCAACGACGCCGCCAGCGCGGGCGCGCGTTTCGCAGTGTCGCCCGGATTCACGCCGGACTTGCTGGACGCCGCCGACGACAGTCCGATCCCGCTGTTGCCCGGCGCCGCCACCGCCAGCGAGGTGATGGCGCTGCTCGAGCGCGGCTTCGCGTTGCAGAAATGCTTCCCCGCCGAAGCCATAGGCGGCAAGGCGCTGCTGCGGTCGTGGGCCGGCCCCTTGCCCGGCGCACGCTTCTGTCCGACGGGAGGTATCAGTGCCGCGAACGCGCGCGACTACCTCGCGCTGCCCAACGTCGTCTGCGTGGGCGGTTCGTGGCTGGCGCCGCGCCAGGCCGTCGAAACCGGCGACTGGGCCGCGATCGAGGCGCTTGCACGCGCGGCGGCGGCCATCGGGCAACCCGGTTGACGGGACACCGCCAGTTCAACCTGCCGACGTCGGCGATATCCACACCAGGCTGGCCATCCGTCCGCTGCGTGCACCATCGCGGCGGTACGAATGCAGGCGCGCATCGGTGAAAGTGTCGAGGTCACCGCCGAAGATCCGCGTGACGCCCGCCGCGCGCAAGCGCAGCCGCGCGAGTTCGTACAGATCGCACAGCCAGTGACCCGGGCGGGTAGTGTTGAACGCGGATGCCGCAGCCGGATCGCGGGCGAGAAACGCATCGCGCACCTCGTCGCCGACTTCGTAGGAGCGTGCGGCGATCGCGGGACCAAGCCACGTGATGATCTTGCCGCGTGACGTATCCATCGCCGCCAACGTGTTTTCCAGCACGCCCGCGGACAGCCCTCGCCAGCCGGCGTGCGCGGCGGCGACTTCGGAACCATCGTCGGCGCAGAAGAACACAGGCAGGCAATCGGCGGTCAGGATCGCGAGCACCACGCCGGGTGTACGGGTGACGGCGGAATCGGCTTCGGGTTCGTACCATCCCTCGGCAATCTTCCCCTCACCCGTCCGCACTGCGTGCGGACTGCCCTCTCCCGCAAGCGGGAGAGGGAAAACATCTGTCCGCGCGGCGCGCTGGCCTCCCTCCCCCGCACGCGGGAGCACATCATTGCCCCCGCCCATTCGCGCGACGCGCTCGTCTCCCTCCCCCGCACGCGGGGGAGGGTCGGGGTGGGGGCAGTCGAACACGACAACGTTCGTGCCGTGCAACTGTCGCAGCCAACCGGGTTCCGACGGCAGTGCCAAGGCACTGCGCAGGAACACACGGTTGCTCGCAACCGTGGCCGTATCGTCCCCGCAACGCGTGCCGAGATTGAAGCCGTGCGGCGACGATTCCGACCACAACGATGCGTCCCGCGTGGTGACGACGGCACGCACGTTCGGCGGTGCGGGCCAGTCCACGGCAACGACCCGCTGCCGGAAATCTTCCTGCATCTGCCGTTCCAGAATGGGCGTATAGCAAGGATAAAACGGCATCTTCGATTCAATCCCTCGCGGTGGCATCTTTGCGCAGTGCGTTCAATAGGTCCAGGAAATCCCGCGGCGGCTCGGCATCGAACGCCAATGCCTCGCCCGAAACCGGATGCGCGAACGCCAGGTGCTCGGCGTGCAGGGCCTGCCGCCTGAATCCGCGCAGCGCCTCCGCGAGTTCCGGCATCGCGCCGCGCGGCAACCTCAATCCCTTCCCGTACAACGGATCGCCCACGAGAGGATAGCCCGCGTGCGCCATGTGCACGCGGATCTGATGGGTGCGCCCGGACTCCAGCTCGCATTGCAGCAACGCCTGCGCGCGAAATTTCTCGCGCACGCGGTAGTGCGTGACGGCAGGTCGACCGCCTTCGCGCACCGCACGCCGCAGTCGATCGGACGGATGCCGGTCGAGCGGTGCGTCCACGCTGCCCCCCGCCACCGACACGCCGTTGACGATCGCGGCGTAGCGGCGATGCACGTCGCGCGCCGCCAGCATCGCCACCAGCGCGGTATGCGCGGGCAGCGAACGCGCCACCACCAGCAAGCCCGAGGTGTCCTTGTCGAGGCGATGCACGATGCCCGCGCGCGGCACCCGCGCGAGGCCCGGATCGTGGTGCAGCAGCGCATTCAACAGGGTCCCGTCGCGGTTGCCCGCACCGGGATGCACCACCAGCCCGGCCGGCTTGTCGATCACCAGCAGGTCGGCATCCTCGTGCACGATGGCGAGCCCGATGGGTTCGGGGCGATCATCCAGCGCCGGCTCCCCGGCCTGCTCCCACTCCACGGCCTCGCCGCCGCGCACCAGCGTGCGGGGCACGGTTTTCCGGCCATCCAGGGTGATCCGCCCGGCCTTGACCTCGGCGGCGAGGCGCGCGCGCGAATGGCCATGGAACAACTGCGGCAGGATCTGGTCGAAGCGTTGCCCGGCCAGGTCGGCGGGGACTTCGCTGCGGAATCGTTCAGTCACGCCAGCCGGCCTCCGGCTTGCAAAGTACGGATTCCGCTATCATGCCCGTTCGTGTTCGCAAAGACCCTGCCGATGCCATCCTGCCGTTCCTTTCCGTTGCTTAAGATCGCGTTGCTCCTGCCGCTGTTGTTCGCCGTGGGCGCCTGCTCGCTGTTCCACAAGAACAAGCGCGACACGCTGGACACCATGACCGTCGAACAGTTGTACCAGCGCGCGCACAACCTGTCGGACGACGGCAACTGGAGCTCGGCCCAGGCGGTGTACCAGAAGCTGATCTCGCGCTTCCCGTATGGCCCCTACAACGAGCAGTCGCAGATCGAACTGGCCTACGCCCAGTACAAGGACGACAAGCAGGACGAGGCGTATTCCACCATCAACGAGTTCATCAAGACCTATCCGACGCAGAAGCATATTGCCTACGCGTACTACCTGCGCGGCCTGATCAATTTCGACCGCACCGAAACCGGGGTGCAGAAACTCGTCGGGATCAGCCCGTCACGCTTCGACCAGGGCTACGCGCTGCAGTCGTTCGATGACTTCAACACGCTGATCGCGCGCTACCCGGACACCCGCTACGCCGCCGACGCGCGCCAGCGCATGATCTACCTGCGCAACCAGTTGGCGCAGTCGGAACTGAACGTCGCCAAGTTCTACCTGGGGCGGCGCGCGTACATCGCGGCCGCCGACCGCGCCAAGTACATCGTCGAGCACTACCAGCGTTCGCCGGAGTCGGCCGACGCGCTGGCGGTGATGGCGAAGAGCTACCACCTGCTCGGCCAGCAACAACTGTCCGACCAGGCCACCGCGGTGCTGAAGCTCAACTACCCGGACCATCCATACCTGCAGAACCCCAAGAAGTGGCCGAAATTCAGGTCCTGGGCCTACCGGCTGATTCCGCTGACCAGCGAGCACTGACGAGGCGCTTCGCGCTGAATCATTCGCGACATCCATGTCTTTTCCCGCCCGCCTCCCTGGCGGGCGTGTGACTTTCTCTTGCGTGGCCAAGAGAAAGTCACCAAAGAGAATGCCACCCCGCGAACACGCCCTGCGTCCATCCCTGGACTGCGGGTACGCTCACGGCCGTCGGGGTTCGCCGACGGCACTTCCATGTACCGACGTCGAACTGGCGCACATCCTGTGCGCCATCCTGCGGACTGGTCCGTCGTCCGCTCGCCGTGTTCGAGGGGCCCCCACTTGCGCGCTTCCTGCGCGCAGTGATGTCGAAGCCAGCTGTCTGACCCTGCTTCGAGCCAGGTCATGGATGGCCGACAACGAAGCGGCAAATGCGCCGTTGCATGACGCCGCGGCGCGCAGCCGATCGCGCGAGCAAGGCGCGCATGTTCGAGCACACGGATGTGCGGGTTCGCGCCGGCGCGCGATCGGCGAGCACCAAGGGTAGTTTCGGCGACACGATGTCGCCGAAACCGTCATGCCCGGCGCAATGGTTTTGGCGACTTTTGTCGAAACAAAAGTCGCACGCTCGCGGGAGCGAGCGGGACCCAATACGCGCGCAATGGACTTGCGGAGGAAGCAAACCGATTCCTGGTTTCGTGCTGCGCACGGCCCGGAATGGCGAATACGGGTAATCCCTACCTGCGCGGAAGGACGAATCAGCGCCATGCGTTCGAAATGGGATAGCGCCGCTCGCGTCCAAACGCGCAGGTCGAGACGCGCGGACCCGGTGCCGACTGGCGGCGCTTGAACTCGCTGGCGTACAGCATCCGCACCACGCGCTGCACGTCGTCGGCGTCGTAACCGGCCGCGACGATCTCGGCCTGCGATTCGGTGCCTTCGATGCAGCGCTTGAGGATGCCGTCCAGCACGTCGTACGGCGGCAGCGAATCCTGGTCGGTCTGGTCGGCGCGCAGTTCCGCCGAGGGCGGGCGTTCGATCACCGCGACGGGAATCGGGACCGGGGACCGGGGACCGGGGACCGGGAAAGCCACGATTCGCACGCTGTTGGTCCCTGGTTCCTCGTCCCTGGTCCCTGCTTGATTGCGCCACCGCGCCAGCCCGTAGACCTGGGTCTTGTAGACGTCCTTGAGGGGCGCATAGCCACCGCACATGTCGCCATACAGCGTGGCGTAACCCACCGCCATCTCGCTCTTGTTGCCGGTGGTGAGCAGCAGCTTGCCGGTCTGGTTGGACAACGCCATCAGCAGGATCCCGCGACTGCGCGCCTGCAGGTTTTGCGCGGTGAGGTCGGCAAGCTCGCCGCAAGCGGGTGCGAGTGCCGCCGCCGCAGCGTCCACCACGCCACTGATCGACACGTCGAGGCATTCGACGCCCAGCGTACGCGCCTGTGCGTGCGCTTCGCGCAACGAAAGGTCCGAGGTGTAGCGCGACGGCAGCATCACCGCGGTCACGCGATCCGCACCCAGTGCATCCACCGCAACGGCCAGCGTCAACGCAGAATCGATGCCGCCGGACAACCCCAGCAACACGCCCTCGAAACCATTCTTGCGGACGTAGTCGCGCACGCCGCGCACCAGCGCCGCGTACAGCGTGGCTTCGGATGATCCATCTTTCGCTTCCGGCCAATCGCGTGCCATCCATCGACGCGGAGCGGAATCGAATTCCGCCCACAGCAGCGCATCGACGAAGGCCGGCGCCCGCGCCGCGATGGAACCGTCGCCGTTCACCAGCAACGATGCGCCGTCGTACACCACTTCGTCCTGTCCGCCCACCATGTTGAGGTAGACCAGCGCACAGCCGGTTTCCTTCGCACGCGCCGACAGCAAGGTTTCGCGTTGCACCTGCTTGGCGGTGTCGAACGGCGAAGCGTTGATCGCGATGATCACTTCCGCACCCGCGCGTGCCGCGGCCGCCGCGGGTTCCGGCTGCCACACGTCTTCGCAAATCAACAGCCCGACGCGCACGCCGTTGAGCGTGGTGACGGTCACTGCATGACCGGGCTCGAACCAGCGCTTGTCGTCGAACACGCCGTAGTTGGGCAATACGCACTTGTGTGCGACCTGCGCGACGCGGCCCTCGCGCAGCAACGCGGCCGCGTTGTACACCACGCCTTCGCTGTGCGGAAAACCAACCAGCGCGGCGAGGCCGTCGCTTTCCTCGGCAAGTCGATCCATCTCCGACTGACACGCGGCGAGGAAACTGGGGCGCAGCAACAGGTCTTCCGGCGGATAGCCGCTCAAGGCGAGTTCCGGACACACCAGCAGGTCGGCGTCGCCCGCGCGCGCTTCGCGCATCAACGCACGCACGCGATCGGCATTGGCCGCGACCGCGCCGACCGGGAAATCGAATTGCGCCAGCGCAAAGTGCAGGATGGTCACGGCTTGTCTCCTTCCCCCGCTTGCGGGGGAAGGCCGGGATGGGGGCCTGCCGTGCCGAGCGCTTCGTAGATAACCGCGAGGACCTGGTGCGTGCGCGTCAACACATCGTTGTTCCAGAACCGCAGCACTCGATAGCCAAGTTCATGCAATCGCTGCGTCCGTGCGACGTCCCCGGTGGCATCGAAGTGCTGGCCGCCATCGACCTCGATGATCAACTTGGTTTCGATGCAGGCGAAATCCACGATGTACGGACCGATCGGAAACTGACGTCGAAACCGGTAGCCAAGAAGCTGCCGGCGCCGCAGATGATGCCATAGCCTGCGCTCGGCATCGGTCATGTCGCGGCGCAGCCGACGCGCAAAACTCGTCTTGGCTCCCTCGCGCATGATCCGCCCCGTCCGCAAAGCGCCCCCTTCGCCAGTCGCCCCCTTCCGTCCTTCGGACACCTTCCCCCGTAAACGGGGGAAGGGAAACAGTCGATGCACTTTTGGGCACCTTCCCCCGCAGGCGGGGGAAGGAAAAATCAGAGTTTCATCTTCGCGGCCAACGTGGCGCCCAAATCCGCGGGCGATTTGACGGTGGTGACACCGGCCTTCTCCAGCGCGGCGAACTTGGCCGCGGCGGTGCCCTTGCCGCCCGAGATGATCGCACCCGCGTGGCCCATGCGCTTGCCGGGAGGCGCCGACGCACCGGCGATGAACGCGACCACCGGCTTGGTGACGTGTTCCTCGATGAACTCGGCGGCTTCTTCCTCGGCACTGCCGCCGATTTCGCCGACCATGATGATGCCTTCGGTCTGCTTGTCGTCCTGGAACAATTTGAGGCAGTCGATGAAGTTCATGCCGTTGATCGGGTCGCCGCCGATGCCGATCACGGTCGACTGGCCCAAGCCCACGTTGGTGGTCTGGAATACGGCTTCGTACGTCAGCGTGCCCGAGCGCGACACGATCGCAACCTTGCCGGGTTGGTGGATGTGGCCGGGCATGATGCCGATCTTGCACTCGCCGGGCGTGATGATGCCGGGACAGTTCGGGCCGATCAGCACGGTGTCGGGATATTCCTTCAGCACGTTCTTGACGCGCAGCATGTCGAGCACGGGGATGCCTTCGGTGATCGCGACGATCACGCGGATGCCGGCCGCGGCGGCTTCCATGATCGCGTCGGCCGCGAACGGCGGCGGCACGAAGATCACCGAGGCGTCGGCGCCGGTATCGTCCACCGCTTCGCGCACGGTGTTGAAGACCGGCAGGCCGATGTGTTCGCTGCCGCCCTTGCCGGGCGTGACGCCGCCGACCAGCTTGGTGCCGTAATCGAGCGCCTGCTGCGAATGGAAGGTGCCCTGCTGGCCGGTGAAGCCCTGGCAGATGACTTTGGTGCTTTTGTTTACGAGGACGGACATGGATTATCTAAACCCTTTTTTCTGTGTCCTTCCCCCGCCTGCGGGGGAAGGTGGCCGGAGGCCGGAAGGGGGTAATGCGTGCCCCCACCCCGACCCTCCCCCGCAAGCGGAGGAGGGAGAAAAGCTTACGCAGCTTTCGACGCGGCGACCGCTTTCTCGGCGGCGTCGTTCAAATCGTTGGCGGGCGTGATCTTGAGGCCGGAACCGCTCAGCAATTCGCGGCCCTTCTCGACGTTGGTGCCTTCGAGGCGAACCACCACCGGAATCTTCAGGCCAACCTCTTTCACCGCCGCGATGATGCCCTCGGCGATCAAATCGCAGCGCACGATGCCGCCGAAGATGTTGACGAGGATGCAGCCGACCTTGGGCGACGAGAGGATCAGCTTGAACGCCGCGGTGACGCGTTCCTTGGTCGCGCCGCCGCCGACGTCGAGGAAGTTCGCGGGTTCGCCGCCGGCCAGCTTGATCACGTCCATGGTCGCCATCGCGAGGCCCGCGCCGTTGACCATGCAGCCGATGTTGCCGTCCATCGTCACGTAGTTGAGGTGCTCGGCCGCGGCTTCGGCCTCGGCCTTGTCTTCCTGCGACACGTCGCGCATCGCGGCCAGTTCGGGATGCCGGAACTCGGCGTTGTCGTCGGAGTTGACCTTGCCGTCCAGCGCCATCAGGTCGCCGGATGCGACGATCGCCAGCGGATTCAGTTCGACCAGCGACAGGTCTTTCGCGTTGAACAGCTTGTACAGGCCCAGCATGATCTTCGAGAGCTGGTTGACCTGCTTGGCGTTCAAGCCCAGCGCGAACCCGAGTTCGCGGCACTGGTAGGGCTGCAGGCCTTCGGTGAAATTCACCGTGACCGTGTGGATTTCATCCGGCGTTTCGCGGGCCACCTGTTCGATGTCGACGCCGCCGCGTGCGGAGGCGATGAAGGTGACCGCTTTTTCGCTACGGTCGACCAACACCGACAGGTACAGTTCCTTGGCGATGTCGGTGGCTTCGGTGACCAGCACCAGGTTCACCGGCAGAGCGCGTCCACCCGACTGGTAGGTTTCCATGTTCTTGCCGAGCATGCCCGTCGCCGCCGCCTTGACCTTGTCGAGCGAGTCGCAGAACTTCACGCCACCGGACTTGCCGCGTCCGCCCGCATGGATCTGCGCCTTCACCATCCACTGCTCGCCGCCCAGCGCACGCGCGGCTTCCACCGCCTCGGCAGGTGTCCTGGCGACCTTGCCCGGCGGCACCGCGATGCCGAATTCGGCAAACAGTTGCTTGGCCTGATATTCGTGGAAATTCATGCAGGAGCCTCGTGATTCGGAAAGATGCCGGCGGCGGCAAAGGCCGCCGTCCCGTGCCACGGGCGAGGAGCGTGTGTGGCAGAAGCGTTCGAGGCGAAAAGCGTTGCCGGTGAGGCCAGTTTTTCGACGATTCGAAGGTTCATAGTGGTTCTATGGGCCAAGAAGCGGCGGGAAAATGGGCCAGCGGCAACGATTTGCAGCCGGATGGTTTCTGCCACCCACGCTCCTGCATCACGCAGGCACGACAGCCGACTATTGTTGCGGCGTACGGGTTTGATGTCCACCAAACAGCCCGAACGCGATCAGCAGCACCGCGCCCACCGTGATCGCGGAATCGGCCACGTTGAAGGCGGGAAACGACCACGCCTGCCAGTAGACCTGGATGAAGTCGGTGACCTGGCCGTGCACCAGCCGATCGATCAGGTTGCCGAGCGCGCCGCCGATGATCAGCGCCACCGGCAGCGCGGTGCGCCAGTCGCCGCGACGCGTGCGTGCCAGCCACACGATCAGGCCGATGCACACGACCACCGCGAGGATGCCGAACAACCACGTCTGCCATCCGGACGCATCCTGCAGAAAGCTGAAAGCCGCGCCGCGGTTGAACGCCAGCGTCCAGTTCAGCACGTGCGGAATCACCTCGTGCGGCATGTACGGCAGCAGCGCATGGCGCACGATGCCCTTGGTGACCTGGTCGAGCGCGATCACCAGCGCGGACACGGCCAGCCATGCCAGCGCGTTGGGTTTGGGCGACTTGCTCAAGCCGGTTTCCTTTTCATCGCGCATCATTGAGGCGCCAATGATAGCCGCGCGCGATTTCAGGCTTCCCGCAAGACTGCACGCACCGCGGGCAGCATCGCATCGATCCAACGCGCGTACTGCGCGCCGGAAGGATGCAGTCCGTCGTCGACCAGCTCACCGCTCGAACCGGGCAAACGCGAAATCGTGGTGACGTCTACCCAGTGGGCGCCTGTCCGATCGGTTTCGGAAGACGCGGCCTGGTTGAAGGCGTCGATTTCGCGCGCGACCTTCGCGCCGTCGCGGCCTTCGCGCGCCGCGAACGGCGTCACGCCCCAGTCCGGAATCGACACCACGATCGCGTGCGCGGCGTTGCCGCCGGCCAGTGCAACCGCGCGCTGCAGCAACGCGCGAAATTGAACGCGGTACTCGTCCAGCGGCCGCCCGCGATACTGGTTGTTGACGCCGACCAGCAATGCAACCAGCTCGTACGGCGGCGCGAAGGCCGACCCTTCCATCGCCGCCGCAAGCTCGTCGGTGGTCCAGCCGGTCTTCGCGACGATTTGCGGATCGGCGATGTCGATGCCCTCGCCGCGCAACCGCGCGGTCAGTTGCGCGGGCCAACGTTCGCCGGGTGCCACGCCTTCGCCGATGGTGTAGGAATCGCCCAGTGCAAGGAACCCGAAGGCCATTCGTCAGGCGACCTTCGATTCCGGCTGCTCTTGCTCCATCCTCGCGAGCACCCGCTCGATGCGCGCGAACACGTCGGCGATCTGCGCGGGTTCCGGCAGCAGGGTGATGCGGAAGTGGCGGCTGTCGACAAGGTTGAAGCTCGATCCCGGCACCACCAGCGCGTGTTCCTCGTCCAGCAGCCGCAGCGCGAATTCGTTGTCGTCGAATGCCGGCAGCACGTCGGCGCGTACCGCTGGGAACGCATACAGCGCGCCTTCCGGCGCCACGCATTCGAGGAACCGGCTGCGCGCGACGCCCTCCAGCACCGCGCGACGGGCCTCGTGCAAACGGCCATGGGGCGCGGTCAGTGCGGAAATCGTGTCGGGGCCGGCCAGTGCGGGCTCGATCGCCCATTGCGCGGGCACGTTGGCGCACAACCGCAGTGCGGCCAGCAACTGCAGCGCATCGCGGTAAGCCTCGACGCGTTCGCCGCTGCCCGACAGCGTCGCCCATCCGATCCGGAAGCCGCACGCGCGATGCACCTTGGACAATCCGGCGAACGTCATGCAGGGCCAATCACCGGCCAGCGACGCCAGCGGCGTGAACGGCGCGGCGTCGTAGCGGATGCTGTCGTAGATCTCGTCGGACAACAGCAACAGGCCGCGGCGCCTGGCGAGGTCGACGATGCGTTCCAGCAACGCGCGGGGATAACAGGCGCCGGTAGGGTTGTTGGGGTTGATCAGCACGATCGCGCGGGTGCGCGGCCCGCACAGCGCTTCGATTTCGTCCGGATCGGGCAGGTGCGCGCGCGACGCCGGACAGGCGTAGTAACGCGGCGTGCCGGCGTTGAGGATCGTCGCGGCGCTCCACAGCGGGTAATCGGGCGCCGGCAGCAACACCTCGTCGCCGGGATTCAGCACCGCGCGCAGCGCAAGGTCGATCAGCTCGCTGACGCCGTTGCCGATGAACACGCGTTCGATGCCCTCCGCGTCGACGCCGCGCGCGTGTTGTTGCGCCAGGATCGCCGCGCGCGCGGATTCCAGGCCCTGCTCATGGCCATAGGCGTCGCTGTCGGCGAGGTGCGCGGTGATCGCGGCGGTGAGATGCGCCGGCGCGCGGAATCCGAACCTGCCCGGGTTGCCGATGTTGAGCTTCAGCACGTCGTGGCCGGCGGCTTCCAGCGCACGCGCCCGCCGCGCGAGCGCGCCGCGGATTTCGTAACGGACTTCGGCAAGGTGCAAGCTGGGCTGAATGGCGGATGGGCGCATGGCTGCAAACGTCCTCGGGATCGGGCATCCTAGCGGCAATTCCGGCGTCCGAAAACACCACCGCGAGTTCCCCGCACCGGCGATCCCCGCCATGCCCACCGTTTCCACGCAATCGGCGCCGCAGCGCATCGGCTGGCGCGGTGACCTTCCGCAGCTGTCCGCCTCGCAATCGCTGGCACGCGTTTCTGCCCAGCACCGCGCGGGCTACGAAGTCCACGATGGCGAGCACGCGTTCAACGCGCAACCGGCGCCGAAGTTCCTGAAACGCAACCTCGACCCCGCCGAACGTCCCGCGGTCGGCGACTTCGTGGTCGTCGAGGCCGGTGCGCCGCCGCACATCGTGGAGGTGCTGCCGCGGCGTGGTTCGCTCACACGCGCCGCTGCGGGCGAACGCTACGCGCGCCAGATCATCGCGACCAACCTCGACGTCGTGCTGGTGCTCACAGGCCTCGACGGCGATTTCAACGCGGCGCGCATCGAACGCTATCTCGCGTTGATCGACGGTTCCGGCGCGCGCGCGGTGGTGGTGTTGACCAAGCGCGACAAGGTGGATGACGCGGAAGCCGACGAGGCGCTGGCGGCGCTGCGCGGACGCCTGCCCGCGGACACGCCCGTATTGGCCATCAACGGCAAGGACGCGGCCAGCGTGGCGGCGCTCGAACCCCATCTGGCGGCGGGTGCCACCGCCGTGCTGGTGGGGTCATCCGGCGCCGGCAAATCCACCCTCACCAATACCCTGCTCGGTGAAAAGAGGATGGCCACCGCCGCGACCCGCGCCAGCGACGACCACGGCCGCCATACCACCACCCATCGCGCCTTGCTGCCGTTGCCGTGCGGCGCCTGCCTGATCGACACCCCCGGCATGCGCGAACTGAAATTGACCGGCGACGAGGACCTGGAACTGTTTGCCGACATCGACGCGCTCACCGAACAGTGCCGTTTCGCCGATTGCACCCATGGCAACGAACCCGGATGCGCGGTGCGGGCGGCGCTCGAGGAAGGCGAACTCGACCACGATCGCTGGCGGAACTACCGGAAGCTGCACGACCAGCGCGAGGAACAGGCCGCGCGCTTCGAGGACCGCCTGCGCGGCAGCCACGAACCGATCCGTTCGCAACGCCGCCGCGACTGGCAGGAACGCGAGTAGCGCCGCGGCCATGCAACGCGCCGCGCTTCCTCCCGTCCTGCAGCATTGCGCCGACCTCGACAAGCGGCTGGTCGAAGCCGTGCGCGGCATCCGCGTGCTGGCGACGGTGGCGTGGCCGGCCCGGGTCGAGCGGCGTTTCCTGGAAGACCTGCAGCGCGGCCGCGAAGCCCTGCCGCGTTTCGACTACCGTGCGCCGGACCTTTCCGCGCAGCGTGCCGAACTCGCGGCCATCGTCTCCGAAGCCGACGCGGCACACCCGCTCGGCGCCTGGCTCACGCGCAACGCTGCCTCGTGGCAAACCGCCGCGCGCATGCTGGAAGCGGTCGGCACGGCCGACGTCACCGCGCCGTCGGTCGAACTCTACGGCAAGCCCGGCGATGCGCTGCCGGGCGGCGCGCAGACCAACCTCGATGCCGCGCGCTGGTTCCTCGAGATCGCCGCGGAACTCGGCAACGGACAGGCGTTGCCGGAAGCCGAATACTGCATTCCCGCCGAAGTGCTGCGCGACGAAGTGCAAGCCGAGGTCGATGCCTTCTTCGGGGGCGGCGTGGTGCGGGTCGAAATCGATCCCGAACTCACCGCCAAGGCGGCGGCCGGCGCGACCCGCATCCGCCTGCGCGGGGCAACCTGTTTTTCCGAGTACGACCGTTCGCAACTGCTCGCGCACGAAGCCTTCGTGCACACGCTCACCGCGCTGAACGGGCGCGCGCAGCCGGTGCTGAAATCGCTCGCGCGCACCGCGCCGCGCGCGACCGCGACCCAGGAAGGCCTGGCGGTGTTCGCGGAATTGATGTCCGGCTCGATCGACATCGCGCGCCTGCAACGGATCAGCCTGCGCATCATGGCCATCGAGATGGCGCTGGGCGGGGCGGACTTCATCGAGGTCTACCGCTGGTTCCGCGCGCACGACCAGAACGCGGCCGACAGCTTCTTCTCCACCCAGCGCGTGTTCCGCGGCGTGCCGGTCACGGGTGGCGCGGCGTTCACCAAGGACAACGTGTACCTCGCCGGCCTGCTCACCGTGCACACGTTTTTCCGCTGGGCGTTCAAGCGGCGGCGGCTGGACCTGATGCAGCACCTGTTCGCGGGCAAGCTGGCGCTGGACGACGCACTCGCGCTGGGCCCCTGCTTCGCCGACGGCACGCTTGCCCAGCCGAAATTCCTGCCGCCGTGGCTGCAACGTTCGCAGGGGCTCGCCGCCAAGCTCGCGTTCTCGCTGTTCGCGAACCGCATCCGCATGGGCCGGATCGGCGAATGGGAGCAGGCGTGACGGGTCGGCGGACACCCTTGCGCTAAGCTTGTGCAATGGAACCGGCCACGCTGTCCAACCTGATCGACGGCAAACCCGCGGCACCGGCGGGTGGCGCGTACCTGGACGTATTCGAGCCCGCGACCGGCAAGGTGTACGCGCGCTGCCCGGATTCCGACAGCCGCGACGTGGAGGCCGCGGTCGCCGCCGCCGAACGCGCGGCGCCGGGCTGGGCGGCATTGCCTGCGGGCGAACGCGCGCGCCATCTCCATCGGCTGGCGGGCGCCATCGAAGCACGGCTGGACGAACTCGCCCGCGAGGAATCGCGCGACAGCGGCAAGCCGGTCACGCTTGCACGCAGCGTGGACATCCCGCGCGCGATCGCCAACCTGCGTTTCTTCGCCGAGGCGATCACCCAATGGCCGGGCGAATCGCACGCGGATGCGCGCGCGGTCAACGTCACGCTGCGCCAACCGCTGGGCGTGGTCGGCTGCATTTCGCCGTGGAACCTGCCGCTGTACCTGTTCACCTGGAAGATCGCGCCGGCGCTCGCGGCGGGCAATGCGGTCGTGGCGAAGCCGAGCGAGGTCACCCCGTTCACCGCGTTTCGCCTGTCGCAGCTCGCGATCGAATGCGGCATGCCGCCCGGCGTGCTGAACATCGTGCACGGGCTCGGACCCAAGGTCGGACAGGCGATCGTCGAACATCCAAAGATCAAGGCCGTCTCGTTCACGGGTTCGACGCGCACGGGCGCGGCCATCGCGTCCGCCGCGGCGAAACAGTTCAAGAAGGTGTCGCTGGAAATGGGCGGCAAGAACCCCGCCATCGTGTTCGCGGATGCGTATCTTTCGGACGTGAACCTCGACACCATCGTGCGCTCGGGTTTTTCCAACCAGGGCGAAATCTGCCTGTGCGGTTCGCGCTTGCTGGTCGAACATTCCATCTACGACGATTTCAAGCGGCGTTATCTGGGAAAGGTGGAGTCACTCAGGGTCGGTGATCCGAACGACCCTGCGAGCGACCTCGGCGCGCTGGTGTCGCAGCCGCATGTCGAAAAAGTGATGGGCTGCATCGAGCGCGCGCGACAGGAAGGCGGGAAAATACTGACAGGTGGTGAAGCGATCTCCGTACCGGGACGCTGCGCCAACGGCTGGTTCATCGCGCCCACCGTGATCGAAGGCCTGCCGCAGGATTGCGCGACCAACCGCGAGGAAATCTTCGGGCCGGTGGTGACGCTGCTCCCGTTCGATTGCGAGGATGAAGCCGTCGCGATCGCAAACGGCACCGACTACGGCCTCGCCGCGTCGCTGTGGACGCGCGACCTCGCGCGCGCGCAACGCGTGGCCGAGCGCATCGAGTTCGGGATCGTGTGGGTGAATTGCTGGATGCTGCGCGACCTGCGCACGCCGTTCGGCGGCGTCAAGCATTCCGGCATGGGCCGCGAAGGCGGCGTGGATGCGCTGCGCTTCTTCACTGAACCCAAGAATGTTTGCATCGCGCGTTAGGAAGCCCTGAACCCTGCTGCGCTCGGCAGCTCGACCGCCGGCGGTGCTCGGAATCCTCATGTACTGACGTGTACACTCCGGTTCCTGCGCTCCGACGTCGGCCGATCTGCCTTCGCTCGCGACGGTTTCAGAACTTCCCTGGACACAAAAAGCATGCCATCACCACCGGAACTGCTCGAAAACAACCGCCGCTGGTCGGAAGCGGTCCGCGCCCAGGACCCCGGTTTCTTCGAGCGCCTGTCCAGGCAGCAGACCCCGAAATACCTGTGGATCGGCTGCTCGGATTCGCGCGTGCCGGCCAACCAGATCCTCGGCATCGACCCGGGCGAGGTGTTCGTGCACCGGAACATTTCCAACCTGGTGCTGCATTCGGACATGAACTGCCTGTCGGTGATGCAGTTCGCGGTGGACGTGCTGGAGGTCGAGCACATCATGATCACCGGGCACTACGGTTGCGGCGGCGTCGGCGCGGCGTTGAAGGGCGATCGCCTCGGCCTGGTCGACAACTGGCTGCGCTACATCGGCGACACGCTGGAGCACCATCGGGCATTGATCGACGCCGAGCCACCGGCACGTCGCCATGACCGCCTTTGCGAACTCAACGTGATCGAACAGGTCGCCAATGCCTGCCACACCACCATCGTGCGCGACGCGTGGGATCGCGGGCAGGCGCTGACGGTGCACGGATGGTGCTATGGTCTGCACGACGGCTGCATCCACGACCTCGGCATGGATGTCACCCGTTTCGATGCCCTCGAATCCGGTTACTCGCAGGCGTTGGCGCGGCTGGCCCGTTCGCCTGCATGAACGCTTCGCCCTGCAACAAACCATCGAAGCCGGGATCCGGATAACGTCCCGCCACCATCTCGCGGAACCGCATGAACGCCATGATCCGCCCGCGCAACCCCTGCCTCGCCGCACTGCTGCTGGCCGCAGTCGCTTCGGCGGCATCCGCGCAGGTTCCCTCGATATGGCGCGAGCAGCAGCTCGAAGCCATGGACAAGTCGGACGCGATCATGCAGCGCGCGCACGACCAGAAGGGACTGCTGGCGCAATACCAGGTGATGCGGCGTGCCTACGCGGCGGACGGCAAGCCCGCGTTCCGCGCGATCTTCGGGCAGTATCTTTCCTGGTACCAGAGTTTCCTCGGCGACTACAGGGACGCCGAACTCGCGTTTTCGATCCAGCAGAAACCCCTTGCCGACGACAACCCCTCGCCGCTCGCGCAACCCGGCTGGCACCATCTGCGGGCGCTCGACTATATCCCGCAGCTCGCGAAACAGTACCGCGTGGTGTTCCTCAACGAAGCCCACAACATCGCGCTGACGCGCACACTGACGGTGCGGCTGCTGAAGCCATTGCGCGAGGAAGGCTTCAATGTGTTCGCGGTGGAAACCCTGTACCAGCCCGACATGGCGGCGATGAAAGAACGCGGTTATCCGATTGCCAAGAGCGGTTTTTACACGCGCGAGCCGATCTACGCGGAAATGGTGCGCACCGCGCTGAAGCTGGGTTACAAGGTGGTCGCCTACGAGGCTGACCCCGACCGCACCGGCGACGCACGCGAAGTGCAACAGGCCAAGCACCTGTGGAAGATCCTGAAGGATGACCCGCACGCGAAGCTGGTGGTCAACGCCGGTTACGGACACATCCAGAAGACCGGCCAGTTCCTCGGCGCGCAATCGATGGCCGAACACTTCGTCAAGGACTCCGGCATCAACCCGCTGTCGGTGGAGCAGACCATCCTGATCCCGCACCTGGACGGCTCGATGAACCATCCGGATTACGACGCCATCATCGGCGCCGTGCACCCGGACCGGCCCATCGTGTTCGTCGACAAGGATGGCAAGCCGTGGTCGCTGCGGCCCGGTTACGACGTCAGCGTGATCTTCCCCGAAGAACACTTCGTCAACGGCCGCCCGACCTGGGCCGGGCTGTGGGGCGCGCGCGTCCCGTACACCGTCAATGGCACCGTCTGCCAGGACCACTGGCCCTGCATGGTCGCGGCGTTCTATGCCGACGAAGGCGAGGACGCGATCCCGGCCGACCGCATGGTGCTGGACCCGGTGCCGTTGATGACCATCGACGACATCAAGATCACCAGCGGCAACTACAGCATCCCGACCGGCCAGCTCTACCTGCGCCCGGACCAGCGTTACCGGCTGGTCATCAGCAGCGAGCGCGGCCAGCGGATCGGCAGCCAGACCATCACCGTGAAGTCGTCCGACAAATCCCTGACCAGCGCGCCGCCGGATTCACCCAGGGCCGCCATCTGCAGCGTTGCCGCGGTCGGACAGGCTGCCATCCAGCCCGTGCCATGCCAAAACCGATGAGCGGCAGCACCTCGACCGATGCCGCTCCGGCCCCGGTCGGGGCCTATCCGCACGCCCGGCGAGCCGGCGAACTGCTGTTCCTCTCGGGCATCGGGCCGCGCACGCCGGGCAGCAATGCGATTCCGGGCAACGTGCACGACGCGGACGGCAAGCTGGTCGATCACGACATCGCGGCGCAGGCGCGCCAGGTCTTCGCCAACGTGCGCGCAGTGCTCGAAGCCAGCGGCGCACGCTGGGAAGAGCTGGTCGACGTCACCGTGTTCCTCACCGACATGGCCCGCGACTTCAAGGCCTACAACGCCGTGTGGGCGGAATATTTCCCCGACCCGGCCGCGGCACCGTGCCGTACCACGCTGGGCATCACCGCGCTGCCGACGCCGATCGCGATCGAGCTGAAGTGCATCGCGCGCATCCGAAGCGCCTGATCCACTGGTTGGCATGACCCCTTCGCGGTCTGACCACCGGCCGGCCAAGGACTGCCCTGGTTCCGGCGCCGCCGATCCCCGGTCGACGGACTTGACGGGTTCGAATATTAGCATAAACTAACCGTTAGTGAAAACTAACCTTAGACTTCGCGTGCAGGCGCTGGGCGATCCCACCCGCATGGCGATCTTCGAACGCCTTGAACGCGGTCCGCTGCCGGTCGGCGAGATCGCCCGTGGATTGCCCGTCACCCGCTCGGCCGTGTCGCAGCATCTCAAGATCCTCAAGACCGTCGGTCTCGTGACCAGCCAGCGCGCCGCCAACCGCCAGATCTACCGGATCGACGCCGACGGTGTGGCCGGCCTGCGCGACTACTTCGACCGGTTCTGGCAGGAGTCCCTGCTGGCGTTCAAACAAGCCGCGGAAAAATCCCTGAAGGAGAAGTCCCGATGAACGTCGTCGCCGTTCCACCCGTTCGCCACGTGATCGTCGTGGACGCGCCCCGCGAACACGCCTTCGAGGTGTTCACGCGCGGTCTCGACAGCTGGTGGTTTCGCGATCACCACATCGGCAAGGAACCCATGCGGGAAGCCGTGATGGAGCCGCGCGAGGGCGGGCGCGTGTACGAGCGCGGCATCCACGGCGCGGAATGCGATTGGGGCCGCGTGCTGGCGTGGGAACCACCCTCGCGGCTGGTGGTCGCCTGGCAGATCGGCGGCGACTGGCAATTCGATCCGGATCCCGCGCATGCCAGTGAATATGAAGTGCGTTTCATCGCGGAAACATCCACGCGCACGCGCGTGGAATTCGAACACCGCCACTTCGATCGCCACGGTGAAGCGGGCCGCAAGATCCGCGACAGCGTCGAGATCGGCTGGGCCAAGTTGCTGGCTGCGTACGCCGACATGGCGAAGGCCGCCTGAACGTGCCGCGCGGCAACGGGGTTGCCGACACTTTTCGAAGGAGAACATCCATGCTTCGCAAAATCGCCTCGACGTTGCTGGCCCTGACCGGGCTGTTGATCGGCCTCGGCGCATTCGGCCACAGCTTCATGGGCCGCAGGGCGCTCGATGCCGGCCTCGCCTCGCTGCCGATCGATGTGCACACCGACAAGCTGATCTACCTGGTGTGGTATTTCTGCGGCGGCTGCATGCTGGTGTTCGGCGCGCTGGTGATCTGGAGCGCATGGAAAGCCATGCGCGGCGAAAAGGGCGCGCTTTTCGCGTCCGGCCTCGTCGGAGCTTTCTACCTGCTGGTCGGCGTGCTCTCGCTCATCGACATGCGCGAACCGTTCTGGAGCGTGTTCGTGGTGCTGGGCACGCTGGCACTGGTTCTCTCGGGCCTGCTCGGCTTCGCGCCGGCCGGGAGGCATGCCGCGTCGCGAGCGGATCAACCCCTGGCGTAATCCAGGCAGGTGTGCAACAGCGCGCGAATGACGTCCTGCACCGGCACGGCACGCCCCGGCTGGTACTCGAAACTGTCCTCGTCCATGTAGGTGTATTGGGCCAGCTCCAGTTGTACTGCCTCGATCCCGGTTTCAGGGCGCCCGTAATGACGGGTGATATGGCCGCCCTTGAAGCGGCCGTTGACGACATGGCTGTAACGCCCCTCGCCGCCATCGGCGTGTTCGCGCAGTACCGCGGCAAGCGCGTCCTGCAACCCGCGTGAGCAACTCGCACCGGCGGCGGTGCCGAGGTTGAAATCCGGCAACTGCCCGTCGAAGAACATCGGGACGCGGCTCCGGATCGAATGCCCGTCCCACAACACCACGCGCGCATGCCGTTCGCGCATCCGAGCCAGTTCGCCCGCCAACGCGTCGTGGTAAGGCTGCCAGTACATTTCCCTGCGCAGCGCGATTTCCCTGGCGCCCGGTTCGCTGCCTGCGGCGTAGATTGGTTCGCCGGCGAAGGTCGTCACCGGCACCAGCGCGGTTTCGCTGCGGCCGGGATACAGCGCGTGGCCTTGCGGATCGCGGTTCAGGTCCGCGACGTAACGCGACCAGCGCGGCGTGACCACCGACGCGCCCAGTTCCCGCGCGAACGCGTATAGCTGGCCCACGTGCCAGTCGGTATCCGGTACCCGTTTGCCGGCAGGCGTGATGCGGGCCGCCAACGCATCCGGCAATGCGGTGCCGTCGTGCGGCAAGCTGACCAGCAGGGGGGCCGTTCCCTCGTGGAGCGTGAAATCCGCCATCGCGGCATTCTACCCGCGCGATCCACGCCCGCCCGAAGGAAGCGGCCTCGCCGAGTCGGACGGGGTCAGCGGTCGCTTCAAAGGGCCTGCGACCATGGGCGATCGCATGGACACCCAAATTTGCAAAATCTTCAGGCCGATTCCCTTACCCTACGCGGTTTGCACGGCCATCGGACGATCCTTGAACCAGCGACTCGCCATCGACATGCCCCCGCGGCGGACGGGCGCCTTCGTTTCGGCATTGCTGCTGGCGCTGCTGGTGGCGGCGCTGAATTTCGCGCTGTGGGCCGTGGCCGACCGGCCGACCAACGTGGTGCCGTGGGATGGCCAGGTCGCCGGCTTCGCCTACAGCCCGTTCCAGCGCTACCAGAGTCCGCTCGCCGGCAACTTCCCGACCGACGCCGAGGTCAGCGCCGACCTTGCGCTGATGGCCAAGCACACCCGCCGCGTGCGCGTGTATTCGGTGCTGCAGTATCCCGAGATCCCGCGCCTCGCGATGAAGTACCACCTCGACGTGATGGCGGGCGCATGGCTGGATCGCCGCACCGACAACAACGAGAAGGAAATCGAGGCGCTGATCGCGCAGGCGCGGCGCTGGCCCGACATCAAGCGCGTCGAGGTCGGCAACGAGGTGCTGCTGGACGACAACATGTCGCCCGAGAAATTGATGGCCTACCTCGACCGCGTGCGCGCCGCGGTGCGCCAGCCGGTGTCCACCGCCGAGCCGTGGCACATCTGGGAGAAATACCCGGAACTCGCGCAGCACGTCGATTTCATCACCGTGCACCTGCTGCCGTACTGGGAGAAGGTGCCGCGCAAGGACGCGATCGGCGACGCGCTGACGCGCTACGAGCACCTGCAGCAACTGTTCCCCGGCAAGCACATCGTGATCGGAGAGATCGGCTGGCCGTCCAACGGCGACCGTTTCGGCTATGCCAAGCCGTCCACCGCCAACGAGGCGATCTTCCTGCGCGACTGGTTCACCGTCGCGCGCGAGCGGCGCCTCGACTACTACATCATGGAAGCCATCGACCAGCCGTGGAAGGAAGGACTGGGCGAGGGCCGCACCGGCGCGTACTGGGGCGTGTACAACTCCGCGCGCCAACTGAAGTTCCCGATGACCGGCCCTGTGCTGGAGGACTCGACCTGGCCGTGGAAGGCACTGGCATCCGGATTGCTGGCGCTGATCCCGATGGTCTGGTTCGCGTGGCGCTTCGCGCGTTTCAAGCTGACCGGGCGTTTCGTGTACCTCGTGTTGATCCAGCTCGCCGCCGCGTTGGTCGTGTGGTCGGCGACGGTGCCGTTCCAGTTCTACCTGGACGTGGTGGACTGGGCGATGCTGATCGTGCTGTTCCCGGCGCAGTTGGCGATCCTGGCGATCCTGCTGATCAACGGTTTCGAATTCGTCGAAGTGCTGTGGCGCAGGAAATGGTTGCGCCACTTCGGGCTGCTGGAACCCGACCCGCCCGGCGAACAGCCGTTCGTCTCGATCCACCTCGCCTGCTACAACGAACCGCCGGACATGGTGATCGCGACGCTGGATTCGCTGGCGGAACTCGACTACGCCCATTTCGAAGTGCTGGTGATCGACAACAACACCAAGCGCGAGGAAGTCTGGAAACCGGTCGAGCAACGCTGCGCGGAACTGGGCGAGCGCTTCCGTTTCTTCCACCTCGACCCGTGGCCGGGCTTCAAGGCCGGCGCGCTCAACTACGGACTGAAGCAGACCGACCCGCGCGCCGACATCATCGCGGTGGTCGATGCCGACTACGTGGTGCGGAAAGACTGGCTGTCCGCGCTGACCGGCTACTTCCATGACCGCAACGTCGCGGTGGTGCAGTGCCCGCAGGCGCACCGCGATTACGCGGGCAACGCGTTCCGGCGCATGACCAACTGGGAGTTCGACGGCTTCTTCCGGATCGGCATGCACCACCGCAACGAACGCAACGCGATCATCCAGCACGGTACCATGACCATGGTGCGGCGCGTGGCGCTGGAAGGCACCGGCGGCTGGTCGGAGTGGACGATCTGCGAAGACGCCGAACTGGGCTTGCGCCTGATGCACGCCGGCTACGAGACCGTGTACGTCGACGAACTGATGGGCAAGGGCCTCACGCCCGCCGACTTCCGCGCCTACAAGAGCCAGCGCTACCGCTGGGCGTTCGGTGCGATGCAGATATTGAAGGGCCGCTGGAACTGGATGGTGCACAAGGGGCCGCTCTCGGCCGGCCAGCGCTTCCACTTCCTCACCGGCTGGTTCTCGTGGTTCGCGGACGCGCTGCACATGGTGTTCACCCTGATGGCGCTGGGCTGGACCGCGGGCATGCTGCTGGCGCCCACGATCTTCAGCCTGCCGATGCGGCTGTTCCTGATCCCGGTGCTGGGATTCTTCTTCGCCAAGGCCGTGTTCGGCATCGTGCTGTACCGCGCGCGCGTGCCGTGCAGTTGGCGCGACACCCTGATGGCGTCGATCGCCAGCATGGGCCTGTCACACGCGATCGCGCGCGGCATCTGGATGGGCCTGATCAAGCAGAAGACCGCGTTCGTGCGCACCGCGAAAAGCCGCAGGTTGTCGGGCGGCGCCGCCGGCGCGCTGGGACCCGTGCGCGAGGAACTGCTGATGTCGATCGCGCTGGTGCTGGCGATCGTCGGCATGGGCATCAACTTCGGCTCGCGCTACGTCGAAGGCCAGTTGTGGATGGTGATCCTGGGCGCGCAGGCGATCCCCTACCTTTCCGCATTGGTCGGCGCCCTCGTGGCACACTATTCACATGACCATCCCGTCGAGGCAACCGCCACGCCGCCCACGGTTTCCGAGAAGGAATCGGCGCGCCTCGAGCCGATCGAGGCACGCACCGCCGCCACCTGACGCGTAAAGGGATCGACGTGCACACGCGACGCACACGCACAGGGATTTTGGCGCGATGCGCGCAACACGTCGCGGGGCGATTTGCGTCCACCGATCGCACGCTGTACGGACGAAATGACATCCCTGTCTTTTTCCGCGCGCATCCTGCGCGCAGTTCCGTAGGTTGGGCTGAGCAACGTGAAGCCCAACGTTGTCTCTGGCTCCTCGTTGGGCTTCCCCCGGATCAAGTCCGGGGTCAGCCCAACCTACATGCGAGGCCATGGATGGCCGACATCGAAGCGGAACCCGCCGCCGAGGTGAGCGGAATCCGATACGAGCGTTGCGAGCCCGGGAAAGCCGGAGTCCAGGTTCGACCCTTCGGGTCGCCCCGGAATGACGGCGAAAGCCGGGTCCCGGCTTGTGCCGGGATGACGGCCTGCTCGCGCATCGAGACGGCGCACCGCCGGTGCGCGCCATGACGCCGGCGCGCGCGGGCGCCCTCGCTGCACTCGCGCTGCTTGCGCTCGCCTGCGTCCAAGGCGCACGCGCCGACACCCTGAAGGTGGTCGTGAGCGGCGTCGACAAGGATCTCGCCGCTGCCGTCGAGGCGCAGCTCAGCGCCAGCCAGTACGCCAATCGCAAGGACGTCAGCGCCACGCAGGCGCGCGTGCTCGCGAATGATGCCGGCAAGCAGGCCGCGGCGGCGCTGCAACCGTATGGCTACTACAACGCGCAGGTCGACAGCGACCTCTCGCAACAGGGCGGCGAATGGACGCTGCGCCTGAAAGTCGTCCCGGGTCCGGCCACCAGGGTCGCGACCCTCGACATCCGGGTACCGGATGTCGCGCGGGAACTGCGCCCGGTGGATATCGCCGTGCGCGCGTTCCATCCGCGCGTCGGCGAGCCGATGGACGACACGACCTACGAGGCGTCCAAGACGGCGATCGCGAGCGCGCTGCTGGAAACCGGCTGGCTCGACGCCAGGGCGACGCAACGCAAGGTCGAGGTGACGCGCGCCGACAATCGCGCGGACATCCACCTGCATTACGACGTCGGCGAACGCTACAAGCTCGGCGAGGTGGCGTTCGAAGGCTCGCAGTTCCGCCCGGGCTTCCTGCAGCGTTACGTGCCGTGGAAATCCGGCGACTGGTATTCGCAATCGAGCCTGCTCGAACTGCAGCAAGCGCTGAACGATGCGGATTACTTCTCGATCGTCGACGTCGAGCCGGAAGTTTCGAAGGCCAGGGACCATATGGTGCCGGTCAAGGTGGAAGTGGCGCCGGCCAAGCGCACGGTGTACAGCGCCGGCGTGTTCGTCGGCACCGATACCGGCCCCGGCGTGCGCGCGGGCATCCGGCGCCGCTGGATCAACAGTCGCGGCCACACGCTCGACAACCAGGTCCTGATCGCGCAGCGACTCAAGACCGCGCAGGTCGTGTACGGCATTCCGCGGCCCGGCCACGACCACGCCAGTTTCAACCTCGGCATCGGCTATCGCGACGAAAATACCAGGACCTCGAAATCGCGCACGTTCTCGATCGCCGCCAACGAAACCCGCGACTGGCAAGGCTTCGTGCGCACCATCGGCGTACACCTGCTCTCGGGCACCTTCACCGTGGGCAACTCGCGCAGCGACGTGAACATTCCGGGCATCGAACGCGGCCGCAGCACGCTGGTCTACCCCGAAATCGGCCTGACCAGGAAAGTCGCCGACAACCCGCTGTTCGTGCGCAAGGGCTGGTCGGTGAACCTGGTCGCGCGCGCCGGTCCCGGCATCGACACGCGTTTCGCGCAGGCGCTCGCCGACGTCACCTGGATCCATGCGCTGGGATCCCGCGACCGCCTGATCCTGCGCGGCAACGCCGGCATCACCGGCGTCGAGGATTTCAGCAAGCTGCCGCCGCAACTGCGCTTCTTCGCCGGCGGCGACCGTTCGATCCGCGGCTACGCCTACCAGGCGATCGGACCGCGCAACAGTTACGGCCTCGTGGTCGGCGGGAAACGACTTCTGGTCGGCAGCGCGACCGTCGAGCATTACTTCACCCGCGACTGGGGCATCGCCGCGTTCGTGGATTCCGGCGACGCGTTCGACGGCACCGATTTCCACGCGCGCACCGGCGCCGGCCTCGGCCTGCGCTGGCGCTCGCCGGTCGGGATGGTGCGGGTCGATATCGGCGTGCCGATCAACAATCCGTACTACCACGGTGCACAGTTGCATATCGTGATCGGACCCGACCTGTGAGTAGCCTGCAAAGCTATTGCGCTCGACATCTTGCGCGCCGGCGGTGCTCGCAATGCTCACGTACTGGCGTGTACGCTCCGCTTGCTGCGCTCCGGCGTCACGCAATCTGTCTTCGCTCATGACGCTTTGCAGACCACTCACATGACACGCGCGCGCAAATGGCTGCTCGGCATCGGCACCGCGATCGTCGCGCTGCTGGTGCTGGCCGCGATGGCACTCGCGTGGTTGTTGTACACGCCGTCCGGGTTGCGCTTCGCGCTGGACCGCGGCGTCGCGATGATGCACGGGCAGTTCGCCTACGCGAGCGCGAGCGGCACGCTGGCCGGCGAGACCACGCTCACCGGGCTGCGCTACCGCGATGCCGACGGCACCACGTTGCAAGTCGAGCACGCGGTCCTGGACCTGCAGCCCTGGTCGTTGCTGGGGCGCCGGCTGCACGTGCGCAAGGCGCGCATCGACGGCATCGCGTTGAACATCGTCCCGTCGAAATCCCCGCAGCCATCGGGCAGTTTCTCGTTGCAACCACCGCTGACGCTGGCACTGGACGACGTGCGACTGGCCCGGATCACCGTCAGCCAGAACGGCAAGCCGGCCTTCGCTGCCGACAGCCTCGCGATCGCCGCACTGTGGAGCCGCAGCAGGCTCGTGGTCCGCCAGCTCGTGCTGCGCGCCCCGGCCGGCAGCGCCGACCTCGAGGGCACCCTGGCCATCGCGCGCGGCTATCCCGGCCGCGGCAAGGCCAGCATCGACTGGACGCAGGACGGCACGCGCTACACCGGCGACATCACCTCGCAATCCGACGGCAAGACGGCGCGGTTGGATGCCGCGCTGAGCGCGCCCGTGCGCCTCAAGCTCGAGGCATCGCTTGCGCTGGATACCGGGCACGCGTGGACGCTGGCACTGGATGCGCCCGCGTTCGATGCGAAGGCGCTGCCCATCCTGCCCGCTGCGCTGGAAACACTTGCGCTGGACGTGCATGGTTCCGGCAACGCAAGCGGCGGCAAACTCGAAGGCAGCATCACCGCCAACGGCCACGTCGCGCTGATCGATCCCGCGCAATTCGCCTGGGACGGCAAGACCCTGCGACTCGATCCCTTGCGCCTGCGCTCGCCCGCGATGCCGGGTGTCGCCAGCGCCAGCGGCGCCGTGCATCTCGACGCCAAACCCGTGAGCGCAACACTCGACGTGGATTGGCGCGACGTGCAACTGCCCGCCGACCTGGTCGGACAACCGCTCGATACGCACGGCGAAGCACACTTTGTAGGCAACGCGGAACAGTTCGCGCTGAAGGGCGCGCTGGCGATCGGGCCGCCGGGCCGCCTCGCCAACCTCGACATCGATCTCGCCGGCACGCCCCAGGCCATCCAGTTGAACACGCTGAAACTGGTCCAGAAGGACGGCGGCCTGGACGCACGCGGCAGCATCGGACTGCAGCCGCGCGTTTCCTGGAAGCTCGATGCCGTCGCGCGAAAACTCGATCCGGGCGCGTTCCTGGCCGGCTGGGACGGCGCGCTGGATTTCACGCTGGCGAGCGAAGGCCAACTCACGCCGCAGGGCCCCGTGGCCACGCTGAAACTGGACAAGGCGGCGGGAACCTTGCGCGGACGCAGCGTCGCGGGCAGCAAGGCCGACCTGCGGACCGCACCCGACAACCTGTTTGCCGGATCGCTGCTGCTGGTCGCGGGCCAAAGCCGGATCCAGGCGCAGGGCTCGGGCGGCAAGCGGACCGACGCGACTATCGAACTCGACATCGCCTCGCTGGGCGACTGGCTGCCGGACGCGGCGGGCAAGCTGCGCGGCCGCTTCACGGCCAGGGGCGCCTGGCCGCAACTCGCGATCGCGGGGACGCTCGACGGCGACGCGCTGAACGTCGGCGCGCGCCGCATCGACAAGCTGCGGCTGACCGCGTCGATCCCCGACGCCAGCAAACCCGGCGGCGACCTCGCCGTCACGCTCGAGGGCGTGCACGCATCCGGCCTCGATTTCGACAACGTGAATGTCGAAGGCCACGGCAATGCCGCCTCGCACCATGTGCGGATCACCGCGAGCGGCAAGCCGCTCGGCTTCGTGATGGCGCTGCAGGGAAGCTGGCAAGCCGCATCGAAGCAATGGACCGGCACGTTGAACGATGTCGAGCTTGCGCCGCAGGGCATGCCGGCGTGGCGCCAGCTGCAGGCCAGCAGCATCACGTGGCAGGACGGCAAGGCGTCGATGTCGCCACTCTGCCTCGGCGCCGACGCGTCGCGCCTGTGCCTGTCGGGCGCGCGCGACGCGCGCGGCACGCTCACGGCGAACTACGACCTGCAGCATTTGCCGCTGCAACTGCTCGCGGACCTCGCCTCCGGCGCCGATCCACTGCAAGCCAGCGGCGACATCTCGGGTTCGGGGCAACTCACGATCGCCGCGAACGGCGCGCTCGAAGGCCGCGCGACCCTCGCGGCCGGCGCGGGCCGCGTCGCGTTCGCGTCCAACGCGGACCAGCCATTGCTGGCGTGGTCGTCGATCACGCTCGACGCCAGCGCCGCGGGCAGCGACCAGCACGCCACGTTGCACGGCGCGCTCGCGGACGGCGGCCATCTGGACGGCGTGGTCGACGTCCGCGGCAGCGCGCGCGCACTCGGCGGCAACATCGACGTCGACCTGCGCAGCCTTGCATTCCTCGGCGCGCTGTCGACCGAAATCGCCAACGTCCAGGGCAGCCTGACCGGCAGCCTGCAACTCGCCGGCACCCTGGCCGCGCCGCAGTTCCAGGGCCGCATCCAGACCCACGGCTTCGCCGCGGAATTGCCGCGCGCGGGACTGAAACTGCACGATGGCCAGTTCGCGATTTCGGGCGACCCGCAGGGCCACCTCGCAATCGCGGGACAGATCGCCTCGGGCACGGGCGTGCTGCACGTCGACGGCAGCACCGGCCTCGCCGCCGACGCGCCGCTGACGCTGGGCATCAAGGGCGACAACGTGCTGGTCGCGGACATCCCCGCCGCGCGCGTGGTGGCGTCGCCCCACCTGCTCGTCACGCGCGCGAACGGCGTGTTCGCGTTGACCGGCAGCGTCGCGATTCCGAGTGCCAAGGTCGAGGCCGAGAAACTCCCGGGCCAGGGCCCGGCACAGGCCTCGCCCGACATCGTGATCGTGGATGCGCCGCCCGCCGCGCCGGTGGCGCCGCTCGCGATGAACGCCGACATCGAGGTGAAGCTCGGCGACGACGTGAAGATGCACGGCTACGGCCTCGACGGCAGCGTGCACGGCCAGCTCGCGGTGCAGGTGCGCCCGACCCAGACTGCAACCGGGCGCGGCGAGATCCGCGTCGCGGGCAAATACGAAGCCTACGGCCAGAACCTCAACATCGAACGCGGGCGCCTGTTGTTCGCCGGCACGCCGCTCGACAACCCCGGCCTCGACATCCGCGCGGTGCGCCAGATCCGCAGCCAGGACATCACGGTGGGATTGAGCGTGCGCGGCACCGCGCAGCGTCCGGTGCTGACGGTGTTTTCCGATCCCGCGATGGAACAGGCCGAAGCGCTTTCCTACCTCGTCACCGGGCGCCCCTTGAACGCGTTGAAGAGCGGCGAAGGCGACACCCTCAACACCGCCGCGCAGGCGCTGGGCGGCCTGGCCGGCGACCGGCTCGCGAAATCCATCGGTTCGCGGTTGGGCCTCGATGCCGGCGTCTCCTCGAGCGAGGCGCTGGGCGGTTCGGCGTTCACCGCCGGCAAGTACCTTTCGCCGCGCCTGTTCCTGAGTTACGGCGTCGGCCTGTTCACGCCGGGCCAGGTCATCACCCTGCGCTACACGTTGAACCGCTTCCTGCAATTCGAAGCCGAGAACGCGACCACCGGCAATCGCGCAAGCTTCAACTACAAGATCGAAAAATAACCGCGGCCGACGATGCCGCATTGATAGACTGCGCTGCGCCCGCCATCCGCATCGACCATGGATTTCCCGACCGAAACCACGCCGCCCGTTTCCGGCGATGACACGACAGGCCTCGTCCCGCCGCCCCGGCGTCCCGGCGTGTGGAGCGGGCTCGGCAGCGTGGCGCTGTATTTCCTGCTGCAATTCGGATTGAGCATCCTGATCGGCCTGCTGATCGGCGTCGCGCTGGGCGTCGCGGCCGGTTTCAAAGCCGCCACCCGACACGCCCCATTCGATCCCCACGCCGTCGTCCAATCGATGCAGCAGAACCCGGACGTCCGGGTGATCCTGGCCGTGCTCACCATCGCCGCGGCCGCCGCGGTGATGACCGCGCTGGTGCGCCGCACCTGGCCCGCGCAATGGTCGCGCGGCGAGTTGCCCGGTTTCGGATTCACGGCGCCGGGCAGCAAACTCGCTTATCCCGCCGCGGTCATGCTGGGCGTCGTGGTATTGCTGGCCGGCGGCGCGCTGACGCAATGGCTCGCCGGTCCCCATTCCGTCCAACAGGATGTTGCGCTGATGGCCGGCAAGGTGTCGCTGGACATGCGCATCCTGCTGGCGTTGCTGGTGGTGTGCGTGGCGCCGTTCGTCGAGGAACTGGTGTTCCGCGGCGTGCTGCTGTCCGGCCTTGCCAGCCGCATGCCCGTCGGTTGGGCGATCGTGCTGAGTGCGCTGATCTTCGGTTGCGTGCACCTGCCGGATTTCGGGTTCGCGTGGTATCCCGTGCCCGCGCTGGTGCTGCTGGGCATCGCCTCGGCGTGGTTGCGCATCCGCACGCGTTCGCTGTGGCCGTCGATCACCCTGCACGCCACCAACAATCTGGTGGCGTCGCTGGCGTGGTTCGTGGTCGCGCACCACTGAGCGCATTGAGATAGCGGGTCCACCGCACGTTGACGGGCGGAGCCAAAGCAGGCAACAACGGAAATTGGTCAGAACAGAAGTCCGCTGGTGCCGTTGACCCCAAGGCGCCCATTTCTCCATTACCACTTCGGGTTGTCCGCGATATTGGATAGCATCTGCGAAGCGCCAAATAGCAAAACACAAGCCATGGCGCGACGCGCTAGCCCGGAGCTACCGGACGTCTGTCCCAGCAAAGAAATTTACCGATTGACAGTCGAAAACCGCCGTAGCAACATCCTGTTACTATCCCAGAACCGGGGCAGAAATAGCGTTAGTCTTCGCAGGAGGAGTTGTCGTGTCTTGGGGAAGCATTCGCGACGAGCTACTACCGCATATCGTACGAATCGAGACACAGGCCGGGTCAGGGACAGGGTTCTTAGTCGGGTATAACCCGGAAGGCACGTTGGCAGCCATCGCTACAGCCGCGCATGTCATACGCCATGCGCACGAGTGGCAGCAGCCGATCAGGCTGACGCACCATAAGACCGAAAGTAGCGTGTTCTTGACTCCCAGTGACCGTGCTGTCCTGATCGACTACAAGCGCGATGCAGCTACGATCCTCATTCACAACGACACGCTAAAGCTACCGGACGCCGCTTTTCCGCTGATCGACTGCACAAAGTATCGTCGAGTAGGCTACGAACTTGGGTGGATGGGCTTCCCGTCCGTTGCTTTCCCAAACCTGTGCTTCTTCAAAGGAACTGTCAGTGCATTCCTAATGGATGAAGATTGTTATCTCATCGACGGGGTGGCGATTAATGGTGTAAGTGGCGGCCCGGTTTTTTCGGAACTTAAGACTGGCTCACCAGAAATTGTAGGAATAATATCTGCATACTTACCTAATATGTCCGGTAACACCCCAGGATTACTGCGGGCTCAAGACATTACACCATTCGACCATGCACTGAAGACTCTGAAATCAATGTACGAAGCGAAGGAAAAGGAAAAGCAACGGACTGAAGAGAAAGTTGTGGCCGCGACGCCCGAAAAAAACGATGATTGTAAGGCAGGCCAAGACTAACACCTTAATTCAGCGAACGCTTACCGCTACGCGGGTTCGCGTCGCTGATTTCGGGCATTAGGCCCGCATCAAACATCATGGTGACTGGACTCGTAAGTTTTCTCACCTTCCTGCTGGGTCTCATTCTAGGGCATTGGCTTGCACTAGGGAGAGACAAGCGTAAGGAGTTCAATGAGGCCGTCGCACCGATTAGAAACTGGCTTCTCACGGAGCAAAATGGGCCGTCGCCTTACAACAAACGCCCATCGCTGCATGAGATCGACCTATTCCTGCACTACCTATGGCCATGGCAAAGATTAGCCTTTAATAGACACTTCGCAGCGTATCGCCAAGCTTGCGAGGCATCTCTCACACAAGATGGCACTGGGCAAGTCTTCTACAACAGTCATGCCGCGGAGATTCGCCGAGAAGTGGCCTGCCTGTTTAGACTTGCGTCACTTAGGTAGGTTTGACAATTCATTCAAGCTAAACCAGCTTCGCGGGGTGGCTTAATTCAGGCGTTAAGTGTCACCGGGAAATCGGATCAATACCCCGCCGCCTCACCCGCCGGATAACGCGAATCGTTGACGCTTTCGAGCATGCCCGTCTTCGGGTTCACCACGATCACAGCAATGTCGCCCATCTGCTGCACCGAACGAACCCTGTAGCCCATCGCTTCCAGCGCGGCAACACCTGTCACGCCGCAGCGGCCAACTCGCGCAGCACCTTGGGGTGCGACGATGCCACCCGCAGCAACGTGCGCGCGGCTCCGGTGGGCTCGCGCCGGCCCTGCTCCCAGTCCTGCAGCGTGCGGGTCGAAACGCCGAGAAGCGCCGCGAACTGTGCCTGTGACAGTCCGACGTCGGCGCGAGCCTTGGCGGCCGCGTTCGGCTTGACCCGGGTTGCGCGGGCCGCCTCGCCACGCTGCATCTGCCGCACGGAGCGCAGCAGCTTCTCGCCTAGCTGCTTGCCAGTCATGGTTTTCATAGTGCCTCCTTGATCGCTCTCAAGATGTGCGCCGGGATGTTGCCGCGCACTGCCTTCGTGTAGATCACCAGCAGCCAGATGCGACCTTCGTCCAGCCGGTTGTAGTAAATGACCCTGGCGCCGCCGCGCTTGCCGCGACTGGACGCCGCCCACCGCACCTTGCGGCAACCACCACTGCCAGGAATCACGTCGCCGGCTTCAGGGTTGGCGGCAAGCCACGCGCAAAACGCAAGACGCTCTTCGGCACTCCAGATTGCGTCGACGTCGTGCCTGAACTCCGGCGTCTCGGCGATGGTGTACATGAACGCATCATACGGCAGCGCCGTATACACGTCAATCCGATGCCGACCAGCCGTTCTGCCGCGTGCTGCAGGTCGCTACTACCCGGCTTCAATACCCCGCCGCCTCACCCGCCGGATAACGCGGATCGTTGACGCTTTCCAGCATCCCCGTCTTCGGGTTCACCACGATCGCGGCGATGTCGCCCATCTGGCGTATGGTGCGGATCTTGTAGCCCATCGCTTCGAGTTCGGCATGTACGCCCGGCGCGAACGCACCCGGTTCGGCGAAGACCTGGTCGGGCCACCATTGCATGTGGATGCGCGGCGCGTCGATGGCCTGCTTCACGTTCATGCCGTACTCGGCCACGTTGAGGATGCTTTCCATCGTGGTCGAGATGATGGTCGAGCCGCCGGGGCTGCCCGTCACCATGAACAACTTGCCGTCGTGCATCACGATGGTCGGGCTCATCGAGCTCAACGGCCGCTTGCCCGGCTGGATGCGGTTGGCCTCACCCTGCACCAGCCCGAACTGGTTGGGCACCTCGGGCTTGGAGGTGAAATCGTCCATTTCGTTGTTGAGGAAGAACCCGGTGTCGCCCGCGATCTGCTTGATCCCGAAATAACTGTTGATGGTGAAGGTGACCGCGACCGCGTTGCCCTTGCCGTCGACCACCGAGTAATGCGTGGTGTTGGTGGCCTGGTACGGGCCGAGACTACCCTGCACTTCCGAGGATGGTGTGGCCTGGTCGGGCTTGATGCTGGCGCGCAGTTCGGCGGCATGCTCGGCGGACAACAGCTTCGTGATCGGGTTGTCGACGAACGCGGGGTCGCCGAGGTAGGTGTTGCGGTCGGCGAACGCACGGCGTTCGGCTTCGACGAAATAATGCACGCTCTTGGTGGAATGGAAACCCCACTCGGCGAACGGATACGGCGCGATGATCTGCAGCGTTTCGCAGATCGTGGTGCCGCCCGAACTCGGCGGCGGCGCCGAGTAGATCGTGTAGCCGTGGTAGCCGCACTCGATGGGCCTTTCCCACTGCACGGTGTAGTCCCTGAAATCCTGCAGGGTCAGCAAGCCGTGGTTGGCTTCGCTGGCCTTCACCACCGCGGCGGCAATCGGGCCGTCGTAGAACGCCTTGCTGCCGTCTTCGGAAATCATCTCGAGCGTGCGTGCAAGCTCGGGTTGTTTCAGTACCTGCCCGGCCTTCCACGGCTGGCCGTGGTCGAGGAAAGTCGCGGCGACGTTCGGAGACCTGCGAAAGGCATCGGTGGATGTATCGAGGATGCGCACGTCGCCCGCTTCCAGCGTGTACCCGTCCTTCGCCAGCTTGATCGCCGGCGCGATCACCTGCTGCAAGGTCATCGTGCCGTGATGCTTCAACGCTTCGTCGAAACCCAGCACCGTGCCGGGTACGCCGACGCCGAGATAGGTGCGCGTGCTGCGTCCCTTCACGACCTGGCCCGCGGCGTTCTGCATCATGTCTTCGGTCGCCGCCAGCGGCGCTTTCTCGCGGAAATCGAGGAACAGGTTCTGGCCGTCGGCGAGATGGAGGGTCATGAAGCCGCCGCCGCCGATGTTGCCGCAACACGGATGCACCACCGCCAGCGCGTAGCCGACCGCGACCGCCGCGTCCACCGCGTTGCCGCCCTGCTGCAGGATGTCGACGCCGATTTGCGTCGCGAGGTGTTGCGCGCTGACCACCATGCCGTGCCTGGCCGTGACCAGCGGTTCGTCCGGCAAGTTGCGTTCGATGTTGCCCTGCAGCTTCGGCTGGATCGGACCGTCCTGCGCGGCTTGCGTGCTCGACGCGCTCGCGGGCGCGGACTGGTCGGCGAACGCGCAGGACGCGCCGCCTCCGGCCGCCAGCAAGGTGACGGCGGCAGCCAGCAGAAACTTGCGCATGTTCACTCCCCGGATTCGACGTGGCAAACGGTGAACCATGCGCGCCGTCGCCGGGCTTGTCAACGTTGCGCCACCAGCGCATCGACGACGGGACGCACCTGCGCGGTGCGCCCGAGCGCATCGCCGAGGCGTTGCAAGCGCTGCGCCAGCGTCGCGGCATCGTCCGCGCACACGGTCGCGTGGCCGACCTTGCGGCCGGGTCGTGGCGACTTGCCGTAGTCGTGCCAGTGCACGCCGGGCACCGCGAGCGCGGCATCGCGATCGGGCATCGCGCCGATCCAGTTCAACATGCACGAGAGCCCGCGCGCCGAAGTATCGCCGAGCGGCATGCCGAGCACCGCGCGCACGTGGTTCTCGAACTGCGAGGTGACCGCGCCTTCGATGGTCCAGTGGCCGGAGTTGTGCACGCGCGGCGCCATTTCGTTTCCAAGGAGCTGTTCGCCATGGATGGCATTTCCCTTCACCGCGAAGAGCTCCAGCGCGAACACGCCGACATAATCGAGTTTCTCGGCGACCGCCCGCGCGTGGGCGAAGGCAGCCTGCGCAAGCACATCATCCACCGGCGCGGGCGCGAGGCTGGCGGAGAGGATGCCGTCGACATGCCAGTTGCGCGGCACGGGCCACGCGCGAAAATCGCCATCGCGTGCGCGCACCGCGACCACCGAAACCTCGGCGTCGAACGGGACGAAGGCTTCCAGGATCAGCCCCACGCGTTCGGCCTGCGCGCCCAGCGCCTGCCATGCCGCGCCGGCATCGGCGAGCGACCGGATGCGGAACTGGCCCTTGCCGTCGTAACCGAGGCGGCGGGTTTTCAGGATCGCCGGCGCGCCGATGCGACCCAGCGCGGCGTCGAGTTCGGCGCGCGTCGCCACTGCCGCGAATTCCGCGGTCGGCAATCCGCATTCGCGGAACAGGGTTTTCTCGGCCACGCGATCCTGCGCGGTCGCCAGCGAACGCGCGTTCGGCGCGGTGTGGGTGCGCGCCGCCAGCCACTCGGCGGTCGCGGCCGGCACGTTCTCGAAATCGTAGGTGGCGGCGTCGACCTCGCGTGCGAACGACTCCAGCTTGTCGAACGCATCCCAGTTCGCCGCGAGCAACGGCGCAATTTGTCCGGCGCAGGCGTCGGCGGCCGGATCGACGATGCGGAAGCGCACCCCCAGCGGCGCGCCCCCCAGCACCAGCATCCGCGCCAGTTGGCCGCCGCCCAAGATACCAAGCGTCGGATGTGCGTCGACACTCGCCTTCACATGACCCTCCATTGTACGAACCCGCACGGCAGCAACTCCCCCTCCCCCGCTTGCGGGAGAGGGCAAGGGGTGAGGGGCAGCCTTCGAAAAACTGCCATCATCAACGCGCGTTCTGCTTGCGCGGCCTGGCCTTCGCAGCCGGCGCCGGATGCGGCGGCGTCAGGCGCGGATCGGAATGCGCCAATACCTCGGCGGTCTGGTCATTGCGGAACCGCTCCAGCGTGCGCGCGACCTTGTCGTCGTGCAGCGCCACGATCGCGGCCGCGAGCAGGCCCGCATTCCTGGCGCCGGCTTCGCCGATCGCGAGCGTGCCCACCGGGATGCCGGCCGGCATCTGCGCGATCGACAACAACGAGTCCAGGCCCTTGAGCGCGCGCGATTGCACCGGCACGCCCAGCACCGGCAGACGCGTCTTGGCGGCCAGCATGCCGGGCAGGTGCGCGGCGCCGCCGGCACCCGCGATGATCACCTCGATGCCGCGCCGGGCCGCGCCTTCCGCGTAGGCGAACAACTTGTCGGGCGTGCGGTGCGCGGAAACCACTTCCACCTCGTGCGCGACGCCCAGCGCTGCCAGCATGTCGGCGGCGTGCTGCATCGTCTCCCAGTCCGAACGCGAGCCCATCACCACCCCGACCCGGGGCGCGACCGTCGTTTTCCGCATGGTCTCACCGGCGCAAAACGGGTATTGTACGCGGCATGGACAAGCGATTGCTGGACATCCTGTGCGACCCGGTCACCAAGACCCCGGTGCGCCTGCTGCGCCGCGATGAACTGGACGCACTCAACCGCGCGATCACGGCCGGCGGGGTCGATACCGTGTCCGGCCGCAAGGTCTCCGCGCCGCTCTCCTCGGGGCTCGTCACCACCGACCGCAAGGTGGTCTACCGGATCGAGGACGACATTCCCGTGATGCTGGCCGAGGAAGGCATCGGCACCCTGCAGTTGGCCGATTTCCCTGCGTAGAAGGCCCGCAACCGGGCCAACTGCGGCACCCCGCGGCGGCCCTGTGAACGGATTCACGGTCCGGCGCCGGCGAATCGGCATACTGAACGATCCGGATTCCCACACGGGCAATCGAGATTTTCCATGAGCTCCATCACGCCAGATCCGCCCGGCGATGCCGCCCCGAAGGTGGTGGAGATCGGTTCGCGCACGTCCGGCGCCAACCAGGACCAGGTCGGTGGCCTGCTGGTCGCGGTGCGCGAAATGACCTTGAAGGAAACCGGCAACCTGGTCGCCGCGCTGCTCGACAACGTCGACGACACCCTGTTCGACCTCGCCGAGAAGGCCGAGAGCAACGCCAGCCAGACCGAATATTTCGACGGCATGCGCGAAACCCGCAAGCGGCGCCCGCGCATCGAGCGGCTGTTCGGCGAACGCGTGGCGCACGGGTTTTCGGATTTCGCGGCCGGCCGCCAGCCGCGCGGCAGCGAGGCGCAGCGCGCGTTTTCCGCGAGCGGCGAACTGAGCCTGGTCGACGACCGCGAACTGGAAGAATCGCTCGCGGTCTCCAGCATGGTCGCCAAGGCCGACGGCCGCCTGTCGTCGGCGCTGATGGCGCTGAACCAGCGCATGTCGGTGCTGAGCGGCGGGCGCGTCACCACCAACGGCAACAACCCGCTGGGCCCGAGCGCGCTGACCGAGGCGTTCCGCGAGGCGCTGGGTGAACTCACCGACGTCAATATCCGGGTGCGGCTGATCATCCTGAAGATGTTCGAGCGCTACGTGCTGAACGTGCTCGACACGCTCTACCACGACGTCAACGTGCGGCTGGTGCAGGCGGGCGTGCTGCCGCAGTTGCGGCATCCGACCGTGGTCCGCAGGCAAGCCGGCGCGAGCGGCACGGCGGCGCGGGCGGCCGGCGCACCCGCCGGCGCTGCGGCCGCAGCCGCAGCCGGGTACGCCGGCGACGGCGTTGACGAGTTGCACAGTGAATTGATGCAGCACCTGACCGCCTTGCTGGCCGGGCGCCGCCAGCATCTTTACGCCGACATGGGCCACGCCTACGCCGGTTCCGGCGGCGGCGTCGCCTCGCTCAGTCCGGCCGAACTGCTCGGCGCGCTGACCCTGCTGCAGGGCGAATCGCGGCCCCTGCCGGCGCTGCCCGCGGCCACCGACACCAGCGCGGCCATCGACATGGTGCAGCGCCTCAAGGACGAGTTGATGCTGCAGATCCAGCGCCTGTCCGGGCAGGCCAAGGCGCACGTGTCGGGCAGCGACGAGGACACCATCGACCTCGTCGGCATGCTGTTCGAATACATCCTGCAGGACCACACCATCCCGGCGCCGATGCAGGTGCTGCTGGCGCGCCTGCAGATTCCCTACCTCAAGGTCGCGATCCTCGACCGGCGCATGTTCGCGCACGCCTCGCATCCCGCGCGCAAGCTGCTCGACCAGTTGGCCGACGCCGCCAAGAGCTGGTCCGAGGAATCCGATCGCGATCATCGCCTGTTCGAAAAAGTCAAAGGCGTGGTCGAAACCCTGCTGCAGGATTTCGACGACGACATCGGCGTGTTCGAGCGCCAGCTCGCCGACTTCACCCAGTTCGTCGAGCAGAACCGCAAGCGCGCGGAACTGGCCGAGAGCCGCGCCACCGAAGCCGCGCGCGGGCGCGAACGCCTGCAGAACGCGCGCCGCCGCGCCGCCCAGGAAATCCTCACGCGCATCAACGGCCGCAACCTGCCGACCCTGCTGCGCGGCGTGCTGACCCGGCCGTGGGCCAATTACCTGGTGCTGATCGTGCTGCGCCAGGGCCTCGAATCGCCCGAGTTCCGCGCCGCCGTGCATTTCGTGGACGACTTCATCGCCACCGCGGACGTGCCACAGGGCGAAGCCGCGCACACCCAGTACAAGGGCGCGCTGGCATCCATCGAGAAGCACCTGCGCGCCGGCCTCGCCACCGTCGCCTTCCAGGAACCCGACATCGACCGCCTGCTCGCGGAGCTGTGGAAGTTCTGGCGCCAGCAACTGGGTGAATCGGCGCCCGCCGCGGCGGCCTCGGAACCCGCCGTCGATCCGGCCACCGTGCTGGGGGTCAACGAGGACGCGCAACCCGCGATCACCGACACCGCGCCGGACGTCGAGGAAGACTTGAACCCGGACGACATGTCGGTCGACATCGACGCGGGCTCGCTGCAGGCGGTGCGTGAATTGAAGGTCGGCGGCTGGGTCGAGTTCGTCGACGACCAGGGCACCCGCGAACGCGCCAAGCTGTCGTGGATCAGCCCGATCAGCGGCAAGTACCTGTTCGTCAACCGGCGCGGCCTCAAAGTGGCCGACCGCACCGCCGTGCAACTCGCCACCGAACTGCACGCCGGGCGCGCGATGATCCTCGAGGAAGTCCCGCTGTTCGACCGCGCGCTCGACGCCATCGTCGACCGCCTGCGCAACGCGCAACCCGAGCCGCCACGGCACGTCGAGGCATGAGCGGCGCCGGTTCGCGGCCCACGCCTCCGCCGCCTGAAACCATCCGTGCCGACGTCGCGCGCACACTGGCCGAGGACATCGGCACGGGCGATGTCACCGCCGCATTGATCGCCCCGGACGCACGCGCGAGCGCACACATCGTTTCCCGCGAGGATGCGGTGCTTGCGGGCGCGCCGTGGGCGGAGGAGTGTTTCCGTCAACTCGATCCGGATGTGCGGATCGACTGGCGCCACCACGACGGCGATCGCATCGCCGCGGATTCCGTGTTGTGCGGAATCGAAGGCAACGCGCGCGCACTGGTCGCGGGCGAACGCAACGCGCTCAATTTTTTGCAAACCCTTTCCGGCACCGCCACCACGACGCGTCGCTATGTCGACGTCGTCGCCGGCACCCGCGCGAAGATCCTCGACACCCGCAAGACCATTCCGGGTTTGCGCCTTGCGCAGAAATACGCCGTGCGCTGCGGTGGCGGCCACAACCACCGCATCGGCCTTTACGATGCGATCCTGGTCAAGGAAAACCACGTCGCCGCCGCGGGCGGCATCGCCCAGGCGATCCACGCCGCGCGCGCCGCCAGCCCCGGTGTGTTCCTCGACTGCGAAGTCGAATCGCTGGACGAACTCAGCGACGCGATCGCCGCCGGCGCCGACCGCGTGCTGCTGGACGAATTCTCGGACGCGATGCTGCGCGATGCCGTCGCGCTCGCCGCCGGCCGCGTGCCGCTTGAAGTTTCCGGCAGCGTGAACCTCGAACGGGTCCGCGCCATCGCCGAAACCGGCGTCGACTGCGTCTCCATCGGCGCGCTGACCAAGCACGTCCGCGCCGTCGACCTGTCGATGCGTTTCGACGAGAATTGATGGCTGTTCCCCTCTCCCACTGGGAGAGGGTGCCCGAAGGGCGGGTGAGGGTCCGTAGCCCGCGCGGCGGGATTCACTGCGTTCCTCCCGCCCTACAAGCGCCACCAAATTCGGTCGTCAGGTGTCCAAAGGATGTTTCGAGTCACTGCAGTCTTTTGCGTTGCTGGCAGCGCCCTGTTAATCGTGACGGGCGTGCTTCATGGCGCAGGTTATTCCCAGGTCAGTGACGCGATCTCCAGGTCGAACGCCTCGGCGTTCCTCAAGCACGTCGTGCCGGGTCTGTGGGCGCATTTCTCCATTCATCTGGTCATCCTTGCCGCCTTCGGCCTGGTCCTGGCATTTTCCCGTCAACGCGCGCGCATCCTGATCGCGCTGCTGGCTCTCGCGGCAGCAGCGGATGCCGCATGGGCTTTCTCGTTGGCGGGTTTCTTCGTGGGCGTCGCTCTTCCCGCTGTTGCAGCATTGTGTTTCGCTCTTGCGGCATTGACACCCGGCGACTCAATCTAGGGCCTGTTAACGCCATGCCAAGCGAGCCGCGTTGCTTCCGCAGCGGTCGTCAGACGAGGCGCGCGCCGCTGAATTCAAACGTTGGGCGGCAGGAGATTTTCGTTGGCGTCTTGTGCCAGCATCAGCCGATCGAGGAACCGGCCGTGCAACGCCTCGGCAAGTATCGCCCGACTCCATCGTCAGGTCTTCAGGCCCTGTAGTGCCTGCGCCATGCGCTTGCCCGACACCGGTTCGGCGGTCTTGAGTTCCTGCGCGAACACGGACACGCGCCATTCCTCGACCAGCCAGCGCAGCGCGTCCAGCGCATCGGAATCCTCGCCCGACGCGTGCGCGTCCAGCACCGCGCGCCAATACGGCAGCACCTGCTGCATGCGTGAGAAGTCGCGCGCCGGGTCGCTGCGCAGTTTCTCCGCGCGCAGGCGCATGGCCTTGAGGTAACGAGGCAGGTGCGCGAGGCGTGCGCGCGGCAGTTCGCGCAGGAACCCCGGCGCGAGCAACGCATCGAGTTGTCCGCGCAGGTCGGCATAACTCACGCCTGCCTCGCCCTTGATCGACGGTTTCAACCATGGCTGAAGTTCGGCCAGCCCGGCGAGGATCGGTTCGGCCAGCTTCAGGCGTTCCATCGCTGCACCGAACAACACTCGCGACACGGCGTCGCGCAACGCCTGCCATTCACCGCGATCGCGCACGTCGAGGTCGTGTTCGCGCAGCACGTCGGCGAACGCGCCTTCCACGATGTCTTCGCGCAGGGTGTCGGCGCGGCCGTGCGGCGCAAAGGCCACGGCAAGTTTCGGTTTCAGCGGCAGTTGTTTCTGCGCGCGCCTGGATTCTGTCGCCAGCGAAAGCCGCAGCAGGCGCTCGACGCCACCACGGTGCGCCGCGTCGGCCTCGCCACGGGTTTCGAACACGCGCAACGCCACCGTCGCGCCCAGGTCGACCAGCGCGGGGAAAGCCGGCATGCCGCCGCGCGCTTCCGAAACGCGGGGTATGGCATCGAAGTCCCAGTCGCGAACGTCCTCCCTCGCCACCGGCACCGCCGCGTTGCGCGAAAACGCGGCGCGCGCGCGGTCGGCCCAGCGCTCGCGCAATGAATCGAGGCCGCGACCCTCCGCAAGGACCTTGCCGGATTCGTCGCGCACCTCGAAGCGCATCCGCAGGTGCGCGGGCAGCCCCGCCATGTCGAAGTCGGCAGCGTCCACGACGACACCCGTGACTTTCTTCAGGAATGCCGACAGGCTTTGCGCGAGCGGTTGGTCGCGTGGCGCCTCGGCTTCGCTGAAGGCACGCGCGAATTCCGGCGCCGGCACGAAATTGCGGCGCAAGGTTTTCGGCAGGCCGCGGATCAGCGCCGCGACCTTGTCCTGCAGCAGTCCCGGCACCAGCCATTCGCAGCGCGCCACGGGGATGGCGTTCAACAGCGGCAGCGGCACGTGCAAGGTGACCCCATCGGCTGGATCGCCGGGCACGAAACGATATTCGAACCGCAGGCGCTGGTTGCCCACTTCCATCGCCTCGGGAAACGCGCCGGCGTCGCCGTGCGCACCGGCCTCCAGCACGTCGCGCAGCGACCAGCGCAACGCGGCACGTTCGGGTGCCGAGGCACGCTTGTACCAGGCATCCAGCGCGGCGGACGAGGCAATCTCTTCCGGCAACTTGCCGGTGAAGAACGTGGCCAGGTCTTCATCCGACTTCAGCAAACCTTCGCGGCGTTGCTGCGCTTCGATCTCGCGCGCTTCGTCCAGCACCCACGCGTTGGCGTGCACGAAATCGGCGCGGCAGTCGATGTCGCAGCGCGCCAGCGCCTCGCGCAGGAAGATCGCGTGCGCGAGCGCCGGGTCCTGCTTCGCGAACGTCACGGTGCGGCGTTCGGCCAGCACCAACCCGTACAACGAAACCTGTTCGAACGCCTGCACCGTGCCGCGCGCGCGCGACCAATGCGGATCGCTGCAGGTGCGCTTGAGCAGGTGCGCCGCCTGGCGTTCGATCCACTCGGGTTCGACCCGCGCGCATTGCATGCCCCACACCTTGCCGCCGAGGTCGAGGATCTGCGCGACGAACAGCCAAACAGGCGGTTTTTTTGCAAGCATCGAGCCCGGAAACACCTTGAACTTGCGCTCGCGCGTACCGCGATACAAGCCCTGCTCGTCCTTGCGCGCGACATTGGTCGGCAGGCCGGCGAGCAACGCGAGGTGGATGGACTCGTACAGATCGGGACTCGGGACCCGGGACTCGGGACTCGCACCCGTAGTCTCGGCGGATGCTTTCTTCTTCCGGACGTCCGCAGCCTGCACTCGTTTGGTGCCTGCGACACGCTCAACCGCTTGCCTTTCCCGGGTCCCGAGTCCCGAGTCCCGAGTCCCGGCTTCAACCAGCAACTGCCGATGCAGTTCGCGCCATTCGCGCATCCGCATGAACGACACGAAATGCTTCGCGCACCAGTCGCGCAACTTCGCTTGTGTCAATTCCTCGTGCGCGGCGCGGTACGCGATCCACAGGTTCGACACGCCGATGAAATCGGACTGCGGATCGGCGAATTCGCGATGTGCGGCATCGGCTTGTGCCTGTTTGTCCGCGGGGCGTTCGCGCGGGTCCTGCACGCCGAGGAATGCCACGATGGGCAGGACTTCGGCCAGCACGCCGAGTCTTTGCGCCTCGACCAGCATGCGGGCGAGCTGCGCGTCGATCGGAATGTGTGCGAGCTGCTTGCCGAGCGGTGTCAGCTTGCGTGCCTCATCGACCGCCCCGATTTCGGCAAGCCGCCGCCAGCCGTCATTGACGGCACGCGGATCGGGTGGATCGATGAAGGGAAAGGCTTCGACGTCGCCGAGGCCGAGGTCGAGCATCCGCAGGATCACGTCGGAAAGCGCACTGCGCAGGATCTCCGGATCGCTGTAGGGCGGACGCGCGGCGAAGTCCGCCTCGTCGTACAACCGCACGCAAATGCCCGGACCGACGCGCCCGCAACGGCCGGCGCGCTGGTTGGCGGCGGCCTGCGACACCGGCTCGATGTGCAGGCGCTCGATCTGACTGCGGCGCGAATAGCGTTTGACGCGTGCGTCGCCGGAATCCACGACCCAGCGGATGCGCGGCACCGTCAGCGAGGTTTCCGCGACGTTGGTCGCCAGCACGATGCGGCGCGCGGGTCCCGGCTTGAACACACGGTCCTGTTCCTTCACGGACAGACGCGCATACAGCGGCAACACTTCGGTGTGGCGGTACTGCCGGCGCGACAGCGCCAGGTGGGCGTCGCGGATTTCGCGTTCACCCGGCAGGAACACCAGCACGTCGCCCTTGGGGTCTTCGCGGGCAATGTCGTCGAGGGCGGAGGCGACGCGCTCGGTGAGTGATTCCTCGCGTACGCGGCCCCCATCCGGCCTTCGGCCACCTTCCCCCGCTTGCGGGGGAAGGAAATCATTGCCGGATGGCCGATAACGGATTTCGACCGGATACGCGCGGCCTTCCACCGTCACCACCGGCGCATTGTCGAAGTGCTCCGCAAAACGTGCGGTGTCGATGGTGGCCGAGGTGACGATCAGCTTGAGGTCGGGACGCCGCCGCAGCAACCCTTTCAGGTAACCCAGCAGGAAATCGATGTTGAGGCTGCGTTCGTGCGCCTCGTCGATGATCAGCGTGTCGTAGGCCGACAGCCAGCGGTCGTGCGCCATCTCGGCCAGCAGGATGCCGTCGGTCATGAACTTGATCAGGGTGTCGTCGCCGAGTTGCCTGGCGAAACGCACCTCGAAGCCGACCATGCCCCCGGTCTCGCCACCCAGTTCATTGGCAACGCGGTGCGCCATCGCGCGCGCGGCCAGCCGCCGCGGCTGGGTGCAGCCGATCATCCCGGCGACACCACGTCCGGCCGCGAGGCACAGCTTCGGCAATTGGGTGGTCTTGCCGGAACCGGTTTCGCCCGCGATCACCAGCACCTGGTGCCCGCGGATCAGGCGCGTGATGTCGTCCGAGCGCTGCGTGATCGGCAAGGCTTCGTCCAGCGTGATCGGCGGCACCAGTGCGACACGCGCCTCCCGCTGCGCGACCGACGCCGCGATGTCCCGTGCCAGCTTGCGCAACGCATCGGGCGATGACGACCATTTGCGTTCCAATCCACGCAGGCGCGCACGCAGCTTGCCCGCGTCGCGTGTCAACGCGCGATCCAGCAAGCGTTCCAGTTCGCGCGGACCGGGCACATTGCCCTCGCGCCGGGGATGCCTCGATTCCATCGCGACATGGTATTCGACCCATGCCTTCCGTCACCTGCAAATCATCGGCAATCGGAGCATCATCCGCATTTACCCTTGTCGGAGCCCGTCATGTCGCGCCCCTCATTGATCCTCGCCGCCGCCATCGCGTGTACCTGCGCCGCGTGTTCGCAGCAGTCGCCCAACGCGTCCGCACCCGCATCGGCGGCGTCCGCGGCCAAGGCAGCGACCGCCGCCGCGCCCGCGAGCACCGCGCCGGACCTCGGCATCGACCTGTCCTACCTCGACAAGTCGGTGAAGCCGGGTGACAACTTCTTCGATTACGCGAACGGCGACTGGTTGAAGACCGCCGAGATCCCGGCCGACCGTTCCAGCACGGGCGCGTTCTACGACGTCTTCCAGGTCACCGAAAAGCACACCGCCGACCTGATCAGGAACGCGGGCGCCGACAACCCCGCCGCCGGCAGCAATGCGCGCAAGATCGCCGACTATTACGCCGCGTACATGGACACCGCGGCGATCGACAAGGCCGGCCTCGCGCCACTGAAATCCGAACTCGACGCGATCGATGCCATCAGGACCCGCGCCGACCTCGCGCGCATGCTGGGCTCACGCCTGCGCGCCGACGTCGATCCGATCAACGCCACCCACTTCAATACCGAGCACCTGTTCGGCTTGTTCGTGACCAAGGGGCTGGAAGAGGAATCGACGCAGGTCGCGTACCTGCTGCAGGGCGGCCTCGCGATGCCGAGCCGCGACTACTACCTGTCGAAAGACGCGCACATGGCAGAGGCGCGCGACAAGTACAAGACCTACGTCGCCGCGTTGCTGAAGCAGGCCGGCATCGCCGACGCGGACAAGCAGGCCGACGCAGCGATCGCGCTCGAAACGAAAATCGCGCAGGCGCAGGAAAGCCTGATCGACAGCGAGGACGTCCACAAGGCCAACAACCTGTGGCCGATCGCGGAATTTTCGAAGAAGGCGCCGGGCCTCGACTGGAACGAATACTTCAAGGCCGCGGGCCTCGTCGACGTCAAGCGTATCGACGTGTGGCAGCCGTCCGCGATCACCGGCGAATCGAGGCTGGTCGCGAACCAGCCGCTCGATGCGTGGAAGGCCTTGCTGACGTTCCACACGCTGAACGCCGCCGCGCCGCTGTTGCCACAGGCTTACGCCGACCTCAACTTCGATTTCTTCGGCAAGACCCTGCAAGGCACGCCCGCGCAACAGGAACGCTGGAAGCGCGCGGTCAGCGCCACCAGCACCGATCTCGGCGACGCGGTCGGGCAAATCTACGTGCAGAAGTACTTCCCGGCTTCGTCCAGGGCCGCGGCCGAGGCGATGGTGAAGAACCTGGTCACCGCGTTCCGCGACGGCATCCAGAACCTCGCGTGGATGTCGCCCGAAACGAAGCAGAAGGCCGAAGCCAAGCTCGACACGCTGAAGGTCGGCGTCGGCTATCCCGACCACTGGCGCGATTACGCATCGCTGGAGATCAAGCCGGATGACGCGCTGGGCAATCATTTGCGCGCGGTGAAGTTCGAGTACGAACTCGCCAAGGCCAAGATCGGCAAGCCCATCGACGACAACGAATGGTGGATGACGCCGCAGACGGTCAACGCGATCAACCTGCCACTGCAGAACGCGCTGAACTTCCCGGCCGCGATCCTGCAGCCGCCGTTCTTCGATCCCAAGGCCGATCCCGCCGCCAACTACGGCGCGATCGGCGCGATCATCGGCCACGAGATCAGCCACAGCTTCGACAACACCGGCGCCGATTTCGACGAACACGGCCGGCTCAAGAATTGGTGGACGCCGTCCGACCTCAAGCACTTCGAGGCCGCGACCGACGCGCTGGCCGCGCAATACAGCTCATATGAAGCGCTTCCGGGCCTGCACGTGAATGGCAAGCAGACGTTGGGCGAAGACATCGCCGACGTGTCGGGGCTGACCGCCGCGTATCGTGCCTACCACCTGTCGCTGGACGGCAAACCCGCGCCTGAAATCGACGGCCTTTCCGGCGACCAGCGCTTCTTCATCGCGTTCGGGCAGGCGTGGCGTTCGAAGATCCGCGACGCCGCGCTGCGCCAGCGGCTCGCCACCGACGTGCACGCGCCCGCCCAGTTCCGCGCGGAAACCGTGCGCAACCTCGATCCGTGGTACCAGGCGTTCAACGTGCAGCCCGACGCCAAGCTGTACCTGAAGCCGGACCAGCGGGTGAAGATCTGGTAAGCCGTCGATTCGATGCACCCGGAAGAGGCCGCGCCGCAAGACGCGGCCTTTTCGTTGGCGGGCACGCAGTCCATCCCGCCCGCATCGAGCCGGGCAGCTTCATGAACATGAACATCACTGCAACGAGCGGGCGGGCATTCATCCTCGATCCGGCATTCATGGGTTAGGGTCGCAGCTCGCAGCGTGACGATTGCCCCGTGTCGTTCCGTGCGCTGCCTTGCGGTGCGACCCATCCGGAAAGGAGAAGATGCATGTCAAGCAAGGTTTATCGCAGCTTGTGTCTCGCCGTGGGCATGACGGCGGCCGTGGCGTTCGCCGGCTGCACCAATTACGTCAAGCGCAGCGATTTCGACGCCGCCATCACCAAACTCCAGAACACCGACCAGAGCCTGCAGCAGCAGATCAACTCGCTGCAACAGGACATGCAAAGCCATTTCGCGAAGTACGACACCCAGATCACCGCGATGCAGGGGCGCATCCGGGTGGACACGGTCGCGCACTTCGCGTTCAACCAGGCCACCCTGCAGGACCAGGACAAGGCGATGCTGGACGAATTCGCCAAGGTGATGCGCGCGCACCATTCCGACGCGCTGGTCACGGTGGAAGGATTCGCCGACCCCGCGGGCTCGACGGCGTACAACAAGCGGCTGGGCCAGAAGCGCGCCAACGCGGTGCGTGACTATCTGGTCAACAACGACGGCATGGCCGCGAGCCAGGTGCGCGCGGTCAGCTACGGCGAGGCGCACAACCGCCAGGTGAAGCCGGGCGCCACCCATGCGGCGGGCGAACCCAATCGCCGCGCATCGCTGGTGATCGACTTCGCCGGCAACGACACCGCCACGGGCTGATTCGCCGTCCGCGACACACCCAGGCGCCCCGGAAGGCCATCGCTTTCCGGGGCGCGTTCGTCCGGATCGCCGTTTCGCGAATCGCCGGGCGCGTGCTAAGTTCAGCAGACTTCCCGCACCGATGGAGTGACCCCCATGCTCGCTCGTCTGCTTGTTTGTGCCCTGCTGATCGGAACCTTCGGAATCACCAGCGCGCAGGAAACCCCCGCGCCGGCGCCGCAACAACCCGCGGCCAGGCAGTTGACGCCGGAACAGCGCGCCGCGATCCAGAAGCAGAACCAGGTGCTGGAGAAGTACGCCGAATCGATCATCGCGATGATCGACAACGGCCAGATCGGGCAGGTATGGGACGAGGCTTCGGAAGTGGCCAAGCATTCGGTGGGCCGCGACCAGTTCGTCAAGACCATCGAAGGCGAGCGTTCGAAACTCGGCAAGGTGGGGTCCCGCAAGCTCACGACCATCAACCGCAGTCTCTCCAAGGGCGGCAAGCTTCCCGAAGGCATGTACGTCAACGTGAACTACGCCACCCAATTCGCCAACCAGCCCAAGCCGATCCGCGAGCTGGTGTCGTTCCACCTGGACGGCGACAAGAAATGGCGGCTGTCGGGTTACACGGTGTCCACGCCCGCCGCGAAGTGATGCTCAGGCGATGCCGAGCCCGGTGATTTCGCCGAGCGCCGACGTCGAGCACGGTCAGTTTTCGACGAATTTCCTGAGGGAATCGTCGTATTTGGCGCCACTCTTCAACTTGTGCCCTGAAGCCATCACCAAACTGAAGCCCCCGTGCTTGTTGGAGCGCACTTCGCGTACACAATCCAGATTGACAATGAGCGAGCGGTGGATGCGGACGAATCGGCCAGCCGGCAGCCGCGTCTCCAGGGTCGCAATGCCCTCGCGAGTTCGAGCCAAGCCGCCGCCCTTGTGATGGATGGCGGCGTAATCGCCATCCGCCTCCACGAATTCGATCATGTCCGTGTCGAAAATCTGTGTGGTGCGACCAATCTTCACCGGCAACCGATCGCAGCGATGGCTGGCGGCACTGATGCTGGCTAGGAAGGCCTGCAATGTTGCAGGATCGATCCGGCGCAAAAGCGTGGCGTCGCGTTCCAGATAGCGCCGTGCGCGTTCGACCGCCTGCCGGAAGCGGCGTCGCTCGAGCGGCTTGACCAGGTAATCGAGCGCGTCAACTGAAAACGCCTCGACGGCATAGTCGGAGTACGCCGTGGTGAAAATGGTGTATGGCAGCTTCGCCTCCGACTGCAGCACTTCCAGGCCCGACATTCGCGGCATGCGAATGTCCATGAACACGAGGTCGGGATCAAGCCGTCGGATCTGCTCCAGCGCGCTGCGGCCATCGCCGCTTTCGCCGAGCACGTTGACATCGGGTTCGTCCATGAGGAACTCGCGCACCTGCGCGCGCGCGGGCGGCTCGTCATCGACGATCAAGGCGCGGATCATGTCGGCACCCGGTGCGGCACGGGGTCGTGCGTACTCCTCCCGGCCGGATTTTCACGCACGGGTTCGGCTTCCGTGTCAGCGATGGGCAACACAATCCGAACGCACCAGAGCCCGGCATCATCGCCACCGTACTCCAGCCGGTAGGCGTCGCCGTACAACCCCTGCAGGCGCGTATCGAGCGCCTCCAGACCACCGCGATGCCTTGATGAGGATGGAGGAGCCGCGGGATCCCAGCGGTTTCGCACCTCGACAATCAGGAAGCGATAGCGCGCTATGCAGTGCACGTCCAAGGTGCAATCACCCGCCAGCACGTAAACCCCATGCGTGACGGCATTTTCGATCAGGGTCAGCAGCAGTCCTCTGGGTACCGGCAGGTCTTTGAGTGGTTCCGGCACGTCCATGCTTGGCTTGAAGCGCTCGCCGAAGCGCACGCCAACGATGCGCAGGTACTTTTCCGCCAGTTCACACTCGTGGCCCAGCTGGCAATACTTGGAATCCGTTTCGTGGATGCTGTCACGCAACAACGCGGCCAGCTCTGCGATCAGGCCACGCGCCTCCGCCGGGCGGCTGGTGACGAACGAAGAAATCGTATTGAGGGTGTTGAAAAGAAAATGCGGATTGATCTGCTGCACCAGCAGCCTGTGTTGGGCGTCGACGGCGGCAGCTGTGGCCTGCGCCAGCCGTACCTCTCGATCACGTCTTGCAGCGTCGGCGACTAGCGCGAAATACAGCAATATCCACGCGACGAACAGCCACGCCATCATCGACATCTGGTCCATGAGGTTCTCCCACGTGGGAGGGCCCCAACGCGGCATGACCACATGCATGACGAATTCGTAGAAAAGCGCAAGCAACAAGGTCGCCACCGTCACCGCGACGATTGCACCGGTCACCAGGATCCATGTGCCGCCATGGTCCTGCATCCACGCCAATATGGGACCGATGGCGAGGCACAACACCACGCCAAAAACAAACACCGGAATCCCGCGCAACGCGTGATCGAGCGCGAATGGTGGTGGTACCACCAGGAAATTTGTCACCCACAAGGCATAGCCCAGCGCCCACAGGAGGACGGTGGCAAACACCAGTGTGCTGAATCGAGGCATGTTCATGTTGCGCATCGTGCGCTCGCAGGCGGAAGGTGGCAAGCCCGTCCATCGGCGCATGTTCGTCATTGGCAATATTTTCATCAACTCAGGTGCGCTTTGCCTCGCATCTTCGCGCCTTTCCTGAAACGAGGCACATTCCATACCCGCTTCACTTCAAACCCACTCGCGCAATAAAGCAGCCGAACCGGTTGATTCATGCGGTGAGCCGGAATGTCTCCGCGCCGAAGACCCAGTTGCCCGCGATCAATCCGCGTGTTCGGCCTTGAGCCCGACGCATTCATGTATCTATTTTTGCGTACAGCCGTGACGGCGCAATCCGGTTGCGGCGGTGGCATGTTGCCCAATTCGGCGTCGAGCGGACATCGGGCCGGCGTTCTCAGCACCGCATCAACCGGACTGGCCGTGATCGCGAAAGTGGAACTTCACCCGGTTTGCAATAGGCGCATTCTGCAGGTCAATGAACAAATTCTTCACCCCCATCCACCCGCCGGGTTGATTACCCCCGTGGGCCGATTCGTTGAACACAAGGTGTCAATTGTCTTCCGAAGGGTTTCGTCATGGCGTACGAAGAGCATGCGCGAGTTCCGGGTATCCAGACACGGTGTCTCAAGCGTGGCGCCACGCTCTCTTTGGCGGTCGAGGATGATGGGTGTCTGTGGACGATCTACGGCGAAGGCGGTGGCTGCACCCTGGAAGTCACGGGCGAAGCATCCGGAGTGTGGATCCCGCTGCATGGCTCGTTGCAGGTGCACAGTTCCGGGCTGAACCAGCCTGTCCATGCCGGCGAGGTGCTCGTCACGGAGCATGACAACCACGCCAGGGCCGTCGGACACGCCAGCGGGCGATGGCTGGTCCTGCTTGGCGGAAAGCGGGTCTGGAAATGGCTCCTGATGCTTGCGTCGGCGTCGGAAACACAGCTGCTTCCGGAGATGCACGAGGCTGACCGGGAACTGAGACGCGCGGCCATTGCGGTGGTTCGGGCGACGCAACCTCTGGAACTGGCGGGCGCGGTGCATGCCGTGACGGACAAGATCGCAACCCTGCAGGCACCGATGTACATGGCAATCGCACGCTGTCCCGGCCGGACATGGGCGAAACAGCGTTGGGTATTCCTTCGCTTGCAACGCGTCCGTAATTACATCGCCGCATGTTGCAACAGGAATCTCGACAACAAAGCGCTCGCGCTCATGGCGCACTTTTCGCCGTGCTACTTCCTTCGCACATTCAAAGCCGTATATCTGGAAACGCCGCACGCGTATCTGCTCGATCAACGGCTCAAACGGGCCAAAAGAATGCTGCATACGAGTGGCCTGGCCATCACGGAAGTCGCATTGGCGAGCGGATTCGAGAATCGCAGCGTGTTCTCGCGAACGTTTCGGCAGCGCTTTGGCATCACGGCGCAGGAAACAAGACGTCGCGTGACTGGGTTGGCCATGGCTGAGTGACAGTTGCGTCACCCGACCCGGCAATAAAAGTAACACGCGATGTAAGTATTCGTGGCACCTCATTTCACCAACGATATGAAAATGGAGTTAACGCGTCATGCGTTGATTCGCGCGGTCAGTGCCGTGCATTAATCGAGGAGATGACACATGTCGAAAAATCCGCTGCAAAGGGCCATTCAACAGGCGCTCTCGATTTCTGGTGTAGTGGGCGCCGGGCTCGCGCTGGGCTGCATCGCGTTTCCCGCCGTGGCACAGAACACCACGCCAGCCGGCAAGCAGCAACCCCAGACCCTGCAAACCATCGTGGTCACGGGTTCGCACATCCGCCGCGTGGATCTTGAAACCTCCAACCCTGTAGTTGCGGTAAGCGCGCAGCAAATCGCCTCGACGGGCGCGTTGACACTGGGCGACGTGATCCAGAATTTGCCGGTGATGAGCGGCAGCGTCACGAACGGCCGCGTCAACAACGGCGGGGGTGCCGGCCAGAGTTTGATCGGCCTGCGCGGCCTGGGTCCGGGCCGCACCCTGGTATTGATCGATGGTCAGCGTGTGGCCGACTTTGCCGGCAGTGTCACCGCAGGCACCGGGGTTGACCTGAACACCATTCCAGCCGCAGCGGTCGAACGCATCGAAGTGCTGACCGACGGCGCCTCGGCCGTGTACGGTTCCGACGCGATCGGCGGCGTCATCAACATCATCCTGAAGTCCAACTATCAGGGCGCCCAATTCCAAGCGAACTATGGCATTTCCGACCATGACGACGGCGAACGCAGGGGCGCCAGCTTCATGTTCGGCCAGTCTTCGGACAAGGGCAGCATCCTTGCCGGCGTCGATTACAACAAGTTCGACGAGGTGCTGCAGGCGAGTCGCAGCTGGTCCAAGAACGCGCTGTCGCTCAGCGCCACCAACACCAGCAAGAGCGTCGCGCTGCCCGGCTCGGGCGTCGCGGTGGTTCCCGGTGGCTCTTCCTATGCGTCGCGCGACCGCATTTTCCTGCCCGGCCCGCTGGGTTGCGGCAGCCTGTCGCTGAACGAAAGCGCTGCCACGGCCGGCACCAGCCCGACCACCTTGGCGGACTATCACTGCTTCACGGCCGCCGACAAATACAACTACGCGTCAGTCAACTTGCTGATGACCCCGCAGGAACGCACCAACGTGTTCTTCAAGGGTGTGTACCACTTCAGCGACAACGTGGACTTCTACGCCACGATGTACCACAACAAGACGGATGCCGCGTCGCAGTTGGCGCCGGCGGTGTTCGGCAGCGGTTCGAATGGTTTTGATACCGGATTCACGATTTCCAAAAACAACTACTACAACCCGTTCGGCGTTGACTTCAGCACCAATGGCGCAGCCTATGCGGCGCGCAACTTTCCGGCTGGCAACCGCTTTTTTGCCAACACAACGACCACCGACCAGTTGATCAGCGGATTCAAGGGAAATTTCAATCTGTTCAACCAGGACTGGACGTGGAACGCCGGGTACAACTACGGTCATATTTCGCAGATCAACACCAACTTTGGCCTGCCGAACCAGACCCTTCTGAACGAGGAAGCGGGTCCGTCGTTCCTGAATCCGGACGGCGTGGTGCAGTGTGGCACGCCTGCGGCTCCGATCTCGCTCGGAACCTGCACCCCGTTCGACCCGTTCAACCTGTTCAGCGCGAACAGCCGGGCGGTGATCGCGGCCGCGTCAACCCCCGCGATGATCAATACTTGGAGCATTGTCCGCCTGATGCACGCCGACGTCAGCGGCGGGCTGTTCGATTTGCCTGCAGGCACGGTGCAATTGGCGGCCGGCGCGGATTACCGCAAGGAATACACCAGCAACACGGTGAGCAGCGGTCTGCTCATCAATCCGGCTGCCAACTACACCTGCACTTTATCCAGCAATTGCACGGCGCACCTGCAGGGGGGCTACAACGTCAAGGAAGCCTACGCCGAGGTGTTCATCCCGGTCCTGAAGGACCTGCCGTTCGTGCGTGCCCTTAACGTCACGCTGGGCGATCGCTATTCCAAGTACAGCGACTTCGGCAGCACCAGCAACTGGAAAATCGCGGTGGAATACCGCCCGATCCAGGACCTGTTGCTGCGCGGCACGGTCCAGAAGGTGTTCCGCGCACCGACCCTCGAGGATGTGTTCCAGGCCCCGAACGCAAGCGCGCCTCTGTTGTCGTCCGACCCGTGCGATCACATCACTACGGCCAATCCGGCCTGTCCGAACGTGCCGCTGGACGGCAGCTTCGTCGATACCTTGGTCGCCAGTGGCCAGCAGATCCGTGCGATCACCGCGGGATCCGCGTATGCCGGCTTCCACATCGGACCAGAAAGCGGCAAGTCGTTCGACCTCGGCGCGGTGTACTCACCGCACTACGTGCCAGGCTTGTCGCTGAGCGCCGACCTCTGGCGCATATTCCTGAACAACATCGTCGCGACGGTGGGTGCGCAGAGCGTGCTGAATCTCTGTTTTTACGGTCAAACACAGTTTTGCCCGTTCATCACGCGCAGCGATGTCGCAGGCACACTGGGTCAGCCGAAACTGTTCACGCTGCCAACGGCCAACCTTGGTCGCTTCGATGTCAAGGGGCTGGACGTTTCTGCCGATTACAAATTGCCGCAATTCTCGTTCGGTCAGTTCAACGTCGGCTTGAACGCAACCTACATGAAACAGGCAAAGGTGCAGTCCGCACCGGGCCAGGTCGGCAACTCGGTCTTGAACTACGTGGGCGTCATGGGCTCGACCGGTTCGTCCCTGAACTCTTCCTGCCCGAGCGCGGCGGGAGTGGCCGGGGGGTTGGGCGCGATCTGTTTCTTCCCACGGATTCGCGCCCAGGGCACCTTGGGCTGGCAATTGGGGCCTTGGGACGCACACTGGACGATGCAGTACATCAGCCACTTCAAGGTGGGTTCGTATGACCCCTCGCAAGGCGCTACTGCAGCTACGGGTTTCAACCCGAAGGGACCCGCAGGCCCCTATGTGCTGCACTACGGTGCGTACGTGTACAACAACTTCACCGTGGGCTACAACATTGATCCGATCAACACCCGTATCGATGTCGGCGTGGACAACGTGATGGACAAACAACCGCCCCTTCTGTACGCCAACAATTCGCAAAATGCCAACACCGACCCGAACGATTTCGATACGCTTGGCCGCTACTACTGGGCCCGCGTAACAGTCAAGTTCTGAGCCAGTGCAGGCAACCATGCCAATGCAGGCGAATCTCGGCACATCCACGATGCAAGCGCCACCAACGCGTCACTCGGCCAGGCCGGGTGACGCGTCATCGAAGCCTTCGTCAGTGCCACCGACTGTTGCTGTTTGGCATGCCCAACCGCCGGAACCCGGAAAGAATGCCCAAGCATGTGCCGACGCGCACGTTGCTACGGCAGCTTCCTTCGACGTGGCATATGCGGGGCGTTCGTCGCCAAGGCATTGGACGAACCTGGGCCACGCGCTGCAGGAAGTCGGACGCTATGGCGAGGCCCGCACCGCGTTTCGTCAGGCCCTGAGATCGGCGCCGCAGGATTCCGACGCCGCTTTGGGTTTGGCGGATATGGAGATGGAGTGTGGTCGGTATCAACACGCGTACGACATGTTCCGGATCGTGCTCGACAAATCACCCGAGCGTATCAGCGTGAGAATCCACGCCGCGCGGGCCTGTTACGAGCTCGGCAAGAAAAAACGCGCCAAGTCGCTCGTTGAAGGCTGGCCGCAATGGACTTTGGACAACGACATCGCCGCGGAGCTGGCTGAGGTGTTGATCCTGATCGGAAAGGTTCGCGCTGGCCTCACCCTGTTGAAGGGAGCTCCTGATTGGTCGCGAATCGGCGCTCACTCATTGGCCAGGTTGTCCTCCGCTCTCGCACAATCGGGGCGACTGAAGAAAGCTCGGCATTGTCTGGCGTTGCTGCCCTCTCCGGAAACGGTCCGCAGTCCAGCCCTGCGCGAAGAAATCCTGGCCGCATGCGCCAGACTGGCGCTGCAAGCCGGCAATCTCTCAGGCGCGAGAAGATTTCTAGAGTTCTTGGACACGCTGCCTGCTCCAGGCATCTGCCGCAGCGCGAAACTGTATTTTCTGCTGGCCGAAATATGCTACCACCTGTTGGACATGGAAGCGGCGAAATTGGCACTCGTAACCGGCCGTTGCATCCAGATGAAAGCCGCAGACATAGCATCGCCTTTGATGGTCGAGTTTTCGTCCTTTCCTTAGCCTGGTTTCGTTCGTGACCAATCATGAGGATGGCGAAAGGATTTGCGCAGTAGGGTCTTTCATGGTGATCGCACTCGCACGCGCAACTCCACCTGCCAACGAAGCGGCCGCAGGCTACCGCACCTGCGCAACCTAGTTGAGTCAAATGTTGCGCTTCGGAATTGAATACCCCCGCCTAACGAGACGCCAAGCGAATGCTCGTGACTCACGCTGCAGGGCACCTGCGTGTGATCGCCATGAACAGACGGGATCATGCGATGCCGAGCCCGGCGATTTCGCCGAGGATGGCGTCGTCGAAGCCGGCAAGCCGCGCGAACGCGCGGCCGCGTTCGGCGTAATCGCCGAACTGGTCGAAGCTGGGCGCGCCGGGCGACAGCAACACCACGCCGTTTGCCGGCGTCTGCGCGCGCGCATGCGAAACCGCAGCCGCAAGATCCGCGGTTTCCTCGACGGTGCCTGCGACGCCCGCATCGCGCAGCGCGCGCGCGATCCGTGGTCCGGCCGCGCCCTGCACGATCAGCGCGTGCGGCGGCCGCGCATGCAACTCCGCGGCGAACCGGGACCAGTCGAGCCCGCGGTCGAAACCGCCGAGGATCAATGCGACGTCGCGACCATTCAGGCTCTCCAGCGCGGCCAGCGCGGCGTCGGGCGTGGTGCTGATCGAATCGTCGATCCATTCCACGCCATCGCGCGTGCCCAGCGACGTCAGGCGGTGCGGCAGCGGCTTGAAGGCGTGCAGTGACGCCGCCGCGGCACGCGCATCGAAGCCGAGCAGTTCGATCGCGGCCAGCGCCGCGCAGGCGTTGCGCGCGTTGTGTGCGCCGTGCAACGGCAGACCCTGCACTTCGACGATAGGCTCGGTGCCGCGGCAAATGGCTGCACCCTCGACGTGCCAGCCGCGCGCATCGTCGAACGTCCTGCGTTGCGGATGACCCGCGGTGCGTTCCATCAACAACGGCGAGCGAGCGTCGACCAGCAGCGTGCGCGAGACGTCCGCGAGTTTCAATTTGTCGGCAATGTAGCGTTCGCGTGTACCGTGCCAATCTAGGTGTTCCTCGCCCAGGCTGACGATCACGCCCACCTCGACCGGCCCGGCTTCGCCGGTCTGGAAGCTCGACAGCTCGATGGCCCAGAGGTCGGCGCGTTGTTCATCGAGATCGAGCAAGGGCAAGCCGACATTGCCGGCCAGCGCGGTGCGGACGCCGAGGCTGCGCGCAAGGTGCGCGATCAATGCGGTGGTCGTGCTCTTGCCCTTGGTGCCGGTGACGGCGACCACGCGTGCGTCGTCGCTCTTGCCCGGCACGTTCTCGCCGAACCACAACGCGGTGCCGGAAGTGAAGCGCGTGCCGCGCTCGCGCGCGGCGAGGATTTCCGGCTTGTAGGCGCTGATGCCGGGCGACTTGATGACGACGTCGTGCGCGGACAGCATGGTTGCGTCCGGCGCTGCTTCGAACACACGCAGGCGACTTGCCGCGCGTGCGGCATCGGCCTCGCCGGGCTTGCAATACACGGTCAGCGGTTTGTCCGGGAAACGCCGACGCAAGGCCGCAAGCACGGCGCGGCCCTCGCGGCCGCAGCCCCAGATCGCGACGTCTGCGTGTTCAAGCTCCGCGAATCGCATCGAGCGCTCCGGCAAGGCGCGCGGGCACGCCGTGCTCGTCCGATGGTGCAAGCCAGGACTCGACTGCCAACGACGCGGCGCCGAGTTGCGGCACGACCTCCTCGCGAAAACGCGCAACCAGCGCATCCTCGCGCCACTCGGGACGCGCGGCGAGCGCGGCGAACGCGGCGCGCGCCTCGGCGGCCTCGCCCACGCATTCGAACGGTTTGTGGTCCCGATATTCGATCAACGCATCGAACCCCGGCGCCTGCGATTCGTCGTCCAGCAGGTTGCCGCCGAAGATCGAGAGCAAGCGCGGTTTGGGCAGGAACGGCGCCAGCGCGAGGAACACGAAATGACACTTCGGACAGTGCCCGCACCAGCGGTCCGAAGGCTTGGGCCCGAGGATGCGGAAATTGCGGTTGCAACTGGAAAACACGTCGAAATACGCCGCGCCCGTTTTCGCGAACGCACGCGTGACCGCCAGCTCGGAGAACGGCCGCAGCAGGGAGAAAAAGTCGAGATCCGCGGCGACGTGCGTGCGCAGGTACGCGGCGAACATGCGCTCGAACGCCCAGCCCTTGCTCCACTGGTGGTTGACCGATTGGCCTTCGTATTCCAGCGTGGCGGCGGATGCCGAACGTTCGTTGGCGAAGGCAATGGCATCGAAGCCGTACAGGATCGCGGCGCAAGCGAGGATCGCCGAGTTGATCGCGGTCACCGGGATGTGCCCGTTCCATGCACCCATGCGGTTGTAGTCGAACAGCACCGGAGACAGCTCGCGACCGATGTTCAGCGTCGGCAACCCGGTGCGTTCGGCGACCGCCGCGATCAACGGCGAGGCGCCCACCCACGTCGCAACGGCGTCGGCGCCGATCCGTTTCAACGCCTCCACCACCACCAGCGAGTCCTTGCCGCCGCCGATGGGTATCAGGGTGCGATGCGGCAAGCCCAGCGCCCGCACTTCACCGTCATCCCGGCCACGGAGCTCTTGGCCACGGATGGCGGCTTCGGCAGCCTTTGGCCGGGACCCAGACCCAAGGACGGAAGAACCGCGCGGAAACGCGATCCGCCCGCGCAGGTCGAGTTTGTTGCGATACGCGAATTCGGCCAGCCCGTGCAGGTACAGCGCGTCCAGCAATTCGGCACCGGCGGCATCGGGCGCACCCGTTCCGACTTCGATGCGCTCCGGCACGCCGGCCTTGTAGTAGCTGATGCCGGCCACGAGGTGCAGCAGGTGCAGCGCAGCGTCGAACGCGGGTTTGCGTGCTTCCGGCAACTCCGGCGCATCCGGGAAACGAATGCGCTCGACCAATTCGGGACCATCGTCGAACGCGTACACCAACTCGGCGACGCCATCGGCATAACCGCAACGGACGAAGCGGAAAGTTTGTGCCTGGCGCGGATCGACCAGCGTGCTCATTCAATCACTGCGGTTTCGGCCAACGGCCGCAGATTGTAGTGCGACGCCATGGATTCACCGTAGGCGCCGGCTTGCGCGATCAGCAGCACGTCGCCCTCGGCACTTCGCGGCAGGTGGCGGTCGGAGCCCAGCACGTCGCCGGATTCGCAGATCGGCCCGACGACCTGGTACAGCGTGTCGGCGCGCGCGTCGAGCCGCGACAGGTTCACAATCTCGTGCCAGGCGTCGTACAGCGCGGGCCGGATCAACGCATGCATGCCGGCGTCGCAACCGAGGTAATCGATCGCGCCCTTGCGCTTGGTCTGGGTGACCCGCGCCAACAGCACGCCGGCATCGGCGACCAGCCAGCGACCGGGTTCCAGCCACAACGCATACTGCGGACAGGTTTGCCTGACTTCCGCGAGCGCCGCGTCGACCGCCGCGATATCGAGTTCCGCCTCGCCCGGGTGCGACGGCACGCCGAGACCGCCGCCGAGATTGAGGCAGCGCACGCTGCCGATGCGATCGGCGAGGCTGGCGAGTTGGCCGCACACCAGCGGCCAGTGCGAGGCATCGAGGATCCCGGAACCCAGGTGCGCGTGCAGCCCGACCACGCGCACGTCGTGTTCGCGCGCCAACTCCAAGAAGGCGGCGAACTGGTCCAGAGGCAGGCCGAACTTGCTGGTGACGCCACCGGTGCGGACCTTGTCGTGGTGGCCGAGTCCGCGGCCGAGATCGACGCGCAGCATGACCTCGCGTCCGTGCAGCAAGTCCGGCCAGTGTAGCAACGGGTGCAGCGCATCCAGCGTCAGCGTCATCCCGCGTTGCAACGCTCCCGCATAGTCCGCGCGCGGCGCGAAGTTGGGCGTGAACAGCAGTGGCGTTTCGGCCGTCCCCGCGGCCGACGCAGCATCCAGCTCGCCCGGCGACACGCATTCGAGGCCCAATCCTTCCTGCACAAGCGCCTGCAGGATCGCCGGATGCGCATTGGCCTTGACCGCGTAGTACACGCGATCCACCGACCGCATGGCCCGCAGGGCGCGCGCGCGCGCGCGGATCGTCGGCAGGTGATAGACATAACGCGGCGTGAAAACGGCCTCCCCTCTCCCTCTGGGAGAGGGTGCCCGAAGGGCGGGTGAGGGCTCGGATCCAACAAGACCTGCGGGTTCCCCCGTACCCTCACCCCCTACCCCTCTCCCGTGGGGAGAGGGGGGAACACCGGCCAGTCGCAGCAGGCGCGCGCGTTCGGCGTGCCACCACGGCGTGCGCACGTGCGCCTCGCCCTTGCCGTACAACTCCTGCCAGCTCGGCCCGAACAAGGATGTATCGTCGGTGCGCAGCGCGCCAGCACGCACCAGCAATTCGTGCAGTCGCGGCAACACGCCGTCCAACATGCCCTCGTCCACCACGAAAGTAAGGTTGAGGTTGTTGGACGACTGCGAAATCAGGTGCACGCGCTCGCGTCCGAACTCGGCCAGCACGCCGGACAACCGATGCAGCATCGAACGCATGCCGCGCCCGACCAGGGTCACCGCCGCGCACGGCGCGATCACCTTGACCCGGCACACCTTGGCGAGATCGGCGGCGAGGCGCGCCACCACGTCGGAATCCAGCAGGTTCTCGGCCGGATCCAGCGACACCGTGACGTTGGTTTCGGCCGAACCGATCAAGTCGACCGACAACCCGTGCCGCTTGAACAATTCGAACACGTCGGCGAGGAAGCCGACCTGCTGCCACATCCCCGAAGTCTCCATCGACACCAGCGTGATGCCGCGCCGCGAACTGATGGCCTTGATGCTGGGCGCGCTCTCCGCCGGTTGCGGGCCGATCACGGTGCCATCGAGGCCGGGGTGTTGCGTGTCCTTGATCCACAGCGGCACCCGCGCGCGCCGGCATGGCGACAGGCAGCGCGGATGCAATACCTTGGCGCCGGTCGAGGCGATTTCCTGCGCCTCGTCGTAGTCGAGCCGCTGCAGCAGCCGCGCGCCCGGCACCTGGCGCGGATCGGCGGTGAACATGCCGGCGACGTCGGTCCAGATTTCCACGCGCGCCGCGCGCAGCAGTGCGCCCATGTACGCCGCGGATGTGTCCGAACCGCCGCGGCCCAGCAACACGGTGTCGCCGTCCGCATTGCGCGCGATGAAACCTTGCGTGATGAACACCTCGCCCGCGCCGGCGAGGCGTGCCGACAGCACCGGATCGGGTTCCGCCAGCACCTGTGCCGACAGCATGCGCGCGCGTTCGTTGAGGAACGGCAGCTCGCGCGCCCGCAGGGCATCGCGTGCATCCAGCCAGCCGGTCGGCAAACCGTTCGCGCTCATGAACGCCGCACCCAGCGAACTGGACAACAATTCGCCATGCGCCTGCACCGCAGCCTGCCAGGCCAGGCGATCGGGCGCGGCGTCGCGCACCAGCGCCTGCAACGAGGCCAGCCAGCGCTCCACGCCCTCCACTGCATCGAGCTGCATCTGCGCAACCAGCTCACGATGACGGTCCACGATCTGCGCAACCGCCGCGCCGCGTTCCGCTTCGGCACACGCGCACAGCCCCTTCAGCGCATCCGTGACTCCGGACAGCGCGGACACCACCACCAGCACGCGGTGTCCCTCGGCACGGCGCCGCGATGCGAGCTGCTGGATGGTGCGCCAACGCCCGGCGGTGGCGACGCTGGTGCCGCCGAACTTCAGCACGACCCAGGGTGCGTCGGGCGCCAGCGGCGCAAGGGCGGAGTCGGTCATGGAACGGACCCGGATGGGCTGGCGCAAGAAATGGACAAGGCCCGCAAGTGTTGCGTGCTGCAGTGCAAAACGCAATCGCGCCAGGGCCTGTTGACACCATGCCACGTGGCCGCGCCGTCGCCCCTTGGCCCGCGGGGCAAGGAAGAGGGGGAAAGATGTATGTCGATACATCGACGAGTAATGACACAGCCATGTGGGCCAAGGGCCACGGCCCGGAGGGTTGCTTCGCAGCGGCCACCCTGTTTCGGCGCACGCCTTGACCATGGAACCACCATGGCGCCGCGGCGCGCGCTTCGCCTGGCAGCCACTGCGGAAGCAACGCGACTCGCGCGGCAAGAGTCAACAGGTCCAATGCCCACCGTGCATGAAGGATGAACGTCGGTGCCTTCCCCGCAATCGGCGGGGGTGAGCCGCGCGGCGCTTGCGCATACAATCGCCGGATGCCCCAGGCCCCGCAGACACCGCCGCAAAAGATCGTCCCGCAGCCGATCCGCAGCGGCATCGACATCGAGATCAACGGCCGGCGCTACCGCCATACCGGCGATCCGGAGTTGCCGCTACTGTGGTACCTGCGCGACGTGCTGCGCCTCACCGGCTGCAAATACGGTTGCGACGACACCAGTTGCGGCGCCTGCAGCGTGCTCGTCGACGGCAAGCTGAAACGCGCGTGCACGTTGTCGATGCAGGCAGTCGTCGACAAGCGCATCACCACGGTCGAAGGGCTGGCCGGCGCCGATGGCAAGCTGCATCCCGTGCAGCAAGCCTGGATCGACGAGGACGCGATCCTGTGCGGCTACTGCCAGTCCGGCCAGATCATGGCGGCGGTGGACCTGCTGGCGCGCAAACCGAATCCCTCCGACGCCGACATCGATGGCATCGGCAACCTGTGCCGTTGCGGCAGCTACCCGCGCATCCGCCGCGCGATCCAGCGGGCGGCCGCGGCCATGCCGGGCAAGCCGAAGTGAGCCGCGCGCACGACGCCGGCCGCCGGCGCTTCCTGAAGGTTTTCGGCAGCGCGACCGGCGCCCTGATCGTGGGCATTCCCGCGTTCGCCGACACCCCCGACGAATTGCTGGGCCGGAACCTCGTCCCGCTGAATCCCTACCTGCGCATCGAACCCGACGGGACCACCGTGATCGGCGCGCGCGATCCCGAAGTCGGCCAGGGCATCCGCACCGCCGAGGCGCGCATCCTCGCCGAAGAACTGGACGCCGACTGGAACAAGGTCATCGTGGTACCGCTGGACCTCGGCGTCACCACGGTCAACGGCGAGCCGCACTGGACCTACGGCCATCAGATGGCCTCCGCCAGCACCAGCGTGCCCGCCGCCTGGAACGACCTGCGCGGCGTCGGTGCCGCCGCACGCGAACTGTTGCGGCGCGCCGCGGCCGAACGCTGGAAGACCACGCCCGCAAGCGTCAGGACTTCGCGCGGCATGGCGATCGCCGCCGACGGCCGCAAGCTCGGCTACGGCGAACTCGCGGACGCGGCATCCAAACTCAAGCCCGCGACCACACCGCCCGTGCTGAAAGCGCCCCCGCAATTCGTGCTGGTCGGCCAGGACGCCGGCGACGTCGATGCGCGCGACATCGTCACCGGCCGCCAGCGCTTCGCGATCGACGAATGGCTGGGCGACACGCTGGTCGCGGTGATCACGCGCTGCCCCTGGCCCGGCGGCAAGCTCGCGCAGCTAGACGATGCCGCCGTGCAGAAAATGAAGGGCGTCGAAAAGGTCATGACGATTCCCCCGCCCGATCCCGCGCGGGCGCTGGGCACCCAGCCGCTGGCGGCGGGGGTCGCGGTGCTGGCGCGCGACACCTGGACGGCGCTGCAGGCCCTCGACAAACTCGAACTCCGCTGGGAACCGGGCACGCTGCCCGCGCGCGACGATAGTGCGCTCGCGCAAGCCGCCGCGGCGCTGCTGGCCGGCGATCCCGCGAAAGCCGTGCGCACCGATGGCGATTTCGCGGAAACGCTCAAACGCGCGCCGCACCGCTTCAAGGCCGAGTACCGCGTGGCCACCGTCGCGCACGCCGAGCTGGAACCCCCCAACGCGCTGGTGAAAGTGGACAACCAGCACGCGCTGGTCGTCGCGCCGGTGCAGAATCCGCGCGCCACGCTGGACACCGTGCGACGGCTGACCGGACTCGCGCCCGACAAGATCGAGGTGAAACTGCCGCGCGCGGGCGGCGGCTTCGGACGGTTCCTCGAAACCGACTACGTGGCCGAAGCCGTGATGCTGGCCAAGGCCGCGGGCAAGCCGATCAAGCTGGTGTGGACCCGCAGCGAGGCTTTCGCCCACGACACCTACCGCCCGTTTTCCGTGCACCAGCTGGAAGCCTGTGCCGACCGCAAGCGCAAGTTGACCGGCTGGACGCACCGCATCGCCAGCACCTCGCGGCTGGCCGGCCGCGAACCGCGCGCGCGCTGGTGGTTGTCCGAAATGCACCCCGACGACCTGCCGGCGGGGCTGGTCGACAACCTGCAATACGCGTGGTACGCGCTGGAATCCGCATTGCCGCGCGGCAGCTACCGCGGCAGCTCGCACGCGGTCAACGCATTCGCCACCGAGTGCTTCATCGACGAGATCGCGCACGAGCTGAAAATCGACGCGCTGAAATTCCGCCTCGCGCTGCTGGGCGATCCGCGCAAGCTGTCCTATCGCGGGCACGGCGGCCCGGTACTCGACACCGGCCGGCTCGCGTGGGTGCTCAATCTCGCGGCCGATGCGATCGGCTGGAACAAGCCGCACCCGCAAGGCCACGGCTTCGGACTGGCCTGCCACTTCACCTTCGGCGGCTACGTCGCGCACGCGGTGGAAATGTCGATGGAAGGCGAGCGGCTGGTGATCCACAACGTGGTCTGCGCCGCCGACCTCGGCCGGGTGGTGAACCCGCTGGGTGCGCGCGCCGCGCTGGTCGGCGCGACGCTGGATGCGTTTTCCACCGCCCTGCGCCAACGCATCGGCGTCAAGGACGGACGCATCGCGCAGCGCGGCTTCAGCGACTATCCGCTGGCGACGATGGCGCAGATGCCGCACGACGTGCAGGTGATCCTGGTGCCCTCGCAGGAAAACCCGACCGGCGCGTTTGCGATGGGTTTCCCTTCCGCCGCACCGGCGCTCGCCAACGCGATCTTCGCCGGCACCACCGTACGCGTGCGCCAGTTGCCGATCTGGCCGGAGTTGATGCGGTTGCTGTAGGAAGCAGGCCGCGGCGTTACCGCCGCGGCTGCGCGTCATTCCACGACCGCGGGAAGTTTTTCCGCCGCTTCGGTGTCGACCGTGAGCTCGCCATCCTTGACGCCGAGGTTGACCTTGCCGCCGTCGGCGAGCTTGCCGAACAGCAGCTCGTCGGCGATCGCCCGCTTGACCTTGTCCTGGATCAGCCGCGCCATCGGCCGCGCGCCCATTTGCGGGTCGAAACCGTGTTCGGCCAGCCAGTTGCGCGCTTCGGGCGCGACGTTCAGGGACACGCGCTTTTCGAGCAACTGCGCTTCCAGCTCGATCAGGAACTTGTCGACCACCCGCAGGATGTGCTCGAAGTCCAGGGCCTTGAACTGCACCACCGCATCCAGCCGGTTGCGGAACTCCGGCGTGAAGGTGCGGCGGATGACTTCCATCGCATCGGTGGCGTGGCTCTGTTCGAGGAAGCCGATGCTGCGGCGCGATGCCTGGCGCGCGCCCGCATTGGTGGTCATCACCAGGATCACGTTGCGGAAATTCGCTTCGCGGCCGTTGGTGTCGGTGAGCACGCCGTGGTCCATGATCTGCAAAAGGATGTTGAACAGGTCGGGATGGGCCTTCTCGATCTCGTCCAGCAGCAGCACGCAATGCGGGTGCTTGACCACCGATTCGGTGAGCAGGCCGCCCTGGTCGAACCCGACGTAACCCGGAGGCGCGCCGATCAGCCGCGACACCGAATGCGGCTCCATGTACTCGGACATGTCGAAACGCACCAGCTCGATGCCGAGCTGGAGGGCAAGCTGCCGCGTGACCTCGGTCTTGCCGACGCCGGTGGGACCGGCGAACAGGAAATTGCCGATCGGCTTGTTGGGATCGCCCAGCCCCGAGCGCGCCATCTTGATCGCGGAAGCCAACGTATCGATGGCCTGGTCCTGGCCGAAGATCACCATCTTCAAATTGCGGTCAAGGTTGCGCAGCACGTCGCGGTCGGAAGCCGAGACCTGCTTCTGCGGAATCCGCGCCATCCGCGCCACGATGTATTCGACCTCGGAAACGTCGACCTTGCCGGTACGCTGGTCTTCCGGCAGCAGGCGCTGGCGCGCGCCGGCCTCGTCGATCACGTCGATGGCCTTGTCCGGCAACAGGCGGTCGGGGATGTGCTTGACCGAAAGATCCACCGCGGCCTTCAGGGCATCGTCGCTGTAGGTGACGCTGTGGTGTTCCTCGAAGCGCGACTTCAGCCCCTTCAGGATTTCCACGGTATCGGCCACCGACGGCTCGACCACGTCGATCTTCTGGAAGCGCCGCGCCAGCGCGCGGTCCTTCTCGAACACGCCGCGGAATTCCTGGAAGGTGGTGGAGCCGATGCAGCGCAGTTCGCCCGAGGCCAGCACCGGCTTGATCAGGTTGGACGCATCCATGGTGCCGCCGGATGCCGAACCCGCGCCGATGATGGTGTGGATCTCGTCCACGAACAGGATCGCGTTCGGGTCCTTCTTCAGTTGCGCGATCACCGCCTTCAGGCGCTTCTCGAAATCGCCGCGGTACTTGGTGCCCGCGACCAGCGCACCGAGGTCCAGCGCCCAGATGGTGGCGTCTTCCAGCACGGCCGGAACCTTGCCTTCCACGATGCGGCGCGCCAGGCCTTCCGCCAGCGCGGTCTTGCCCACGCCGGATTCGCCGACGTACAGCGGGTTGTTCTTGCGGCGGCGGCACAGCACCTGGATGGTGCGCTCGATTTCCTCGTCGCGGCCGATCAGCGGATCGATCTTGCCCTGCTCGGCGCGCTCGTTGAGGTTGGTGGCGTATTCGACCAGCGCGTTGTCCTTGTCCTTGCCTTCCTGCTCGGCCTCGCCGCCGGCCTCGCCCGGCGCCGGCGCGGATTCGGTTTCGTGCCCGATCTTGGCGATGCCGTGCGAGACGTAGTTCACGACGTCCAGCCGCTCGACTTCCTGCTGGTGCAGGAAATACACGGCGTGCGAATCCTTCTCGCCGAAGATCGCGACCAGCACGTTGGCGCCGGTCACTTCTTTCCGGCCCGAGGACTGCACGTGGTAGACCGCGCGTTGCAGCACGCGCTGGAAGCCCAGCGTCGGCTGGGTGTCGCGCTCGTCGCCCGAAGGCAGTACCGGCACGGTTTCGGTGATGATCGAGCGCAGGTCCTTGGCGAGCTTGTCGATGTCGGCGCCGCAGCCGCGCAGCACCGCCGCCGCGGTCGGGTTGGCCAACAGTGCGAGCAGCAGGTGCTCCACGGTCATGAACTCGTGGCGCTGCTCGCGGGCCTCCTTGTAGCACTGGCCGATGGTGTATTCGAGGTCCTTGCTGAACATGAGTAGGGTCTCCGAATCTCTTCCCCACGATATGGGGTCGGTTACAACTTTTCCATCGTGCAAAGCAGCGGATGTTGGTGGACGCGGGAAAACTCGTTGACCTGCGCCACCTTGCTTTCTGCAACTTCCCGGCTGAACACGCCGCAAACGCCCTTGCCGCGGGTATGCACGTGCAACATCACCTGGGTCGCACGCTCGCGCGCCATCTTGAAAAACGTCTCCAGCACCTCCACCACGAACTCCATCGGCGTGTAGTCATCGTTCAGCAGCACCACTTGGTACAGCGGTGGTCGCGCCGTCTCCGGACGGCCGGGTTCCACCACCACGCCCTGTTCGCGTTCCGTTTCGTTGTCGGTGGTTTTTCCGGGTGTCATCGGCCGGGAGCCCTTTGTCTTGAGTATATGCCCGGGGACGCAGGCAAGCGATGGCAATACGTCACACCAGATAATGGCAAAATGATGGAATTTCCAGTGCACCAGCGTATGGACGAAATCGCAACCGCGCCAGATCGCGACGCCGTCTGGTGCCCGCATGTCACCGTGGCCTGCGTGATCGCCGACGGCGACCGTTTCCTGATGGTCGAGGAAGAGGTCCGCGGCGTCCGCCAGTTCAACCAGCCGGCCGGCCACCTGGAACCGCACGAGACGCTGGTGGATGCCGCCCTGCGCGAAACGCTGGAGGAAACCGGATGGGAGGTCGCGCTGGACCACTTCGTCGGCGTGCAGCAGTGGTACAGCCCCGTGCACGACCACCAGATCGTGCGCTTCGCCTTCGCCGGCCACACGGTGCGGCACCACCCCGAGCGCCAGCTGGACGCCGGCATCGTCCGCGCCGCGTGGATGCCCTACGCCGAAATCGCCGCGCTGGGCGAACGCCTGCGCAGCCCGCTGGTGCTGGCCACCCTGGACGACTGGCTGGCCGGGCAACGCCTGTCGCTGGCGACGCTGCGCTCGCGGTTGCCGGACGGGGCGTGAGCGTGCGCGTCACGGTCGGCATGTCCGGCGGCGTCGATTCCTCGGTGGCGGCGCTGCTGCTGAGAAGCGCCGGGCACGAAGTGTCCGGCGTGTTCATGCTGAATTGGGAGGACAAGGATCCCGGCCACGAGGGCACGTCGGGCTGCCACGCCGATGCCGACCGCAAGGACGCCTTGGCCGTGTGCGCGAAGCTGGACATTCCGTTCCACAGCCTCGACTTCGCCGCCGAATACCGCCGGCGCGTGTTCGCGCATTTCCTCGACGAATACCGCGCCGGGCGCACGCCCAACCCGGACGTGCTGTGCAATCGCGAGATCAAGTTCGGCTGTTTCCTCGCCGCCGCGCACGCCGAAGGCGCCGAAAAACTCGCCACCGGACACTATGCGCGCGTGCTGCACGAGCACGGCCGGTCGAAATTGCTGCGCGCACGCGACGCGTCCAAGGACCAGACCTATTTCCTGCACACGCTCGACCAGGCGCAACTCGGCGCCGCGCTGTTTCCGCTGGGCGAGCTGCACAAGACCGAAGTGCGCAGGATCGCCGACGAGGCCGGGCTGCCGGTCGCCGCGAAGAAGGACTCCACCGGCATCTGTTTCATCGGCGAGCGCGATTTCCGCGCGTTCCTGTCCACCTACCTGCCCGCGCAGCCGGGTGAGCTGCGCACCCCGCGCGGCGAAGCGGTCGGCGAACACGTCGGCGCGATGTTCTACACGCCGGGACAGCGCGGCGGCCTCGCCATCGGCGGCCGTACCGGCGGCAGCGGCGAGGCGTGGTACGTGGTCGGAAAAGACGTCGCCGCCAACATCGTGTACGTGGACCAGGGCCACGACAACGCCTGGCTGCAATCGCATGCGCTCACGGCGAATGGCGTGCACTGGATCGCCGGCACGCCGCCTGCCGCGGCCTTCGAGTGCAGCGCCATGACCCGTTATCGCCAACCGCCGCAAACTTGCAGGGTCAGTGTCGATGGCGATCGCTGCGACGTCCATTTCGACGCGCCGCAGCGCGCGGTCGCGCCGGGCCAGTCGGTGGTGTTCTACGCGGGCGAGGAATGCCTCGGCGGCGCGGTGATCGATGCCACCGATGCGCCCGCCATCGGGGACGCGCCATGAACGAAGCGCGCGTGCTCGCCCTGGCCGGCGTGTTCCAGGCCCTGTCGCTGGTGCGCGAATTGGCGCGCGAGGGCGATTGCGACAGCGACGCGCTGGAGGCCAGCCTCGCCAGCGTGTTCAAGCTGGAGTCGGACAGCGCCGCCGAGGTATTCGGCGGCAACCACGGCGTGCGCCGCGGCCTGCGCGTGCTGGTGGAACAAGTGGAAAGCAGCGATCGCGACCTGCCGCTGTTCCACATGCTGATCAACGTGCTGAAACTGGAACGCAGCCTGCACCGCTCGCCCGCGATCAACCGCCGCCTCGGCGAAGGCCTGGAAGGCATGCAGCGCCAGTTGCAGCATTTCCCGGTCACCCATCCCACCATCATCGCGCGCCTCGCCGACCTCTATTGCAGCAACCTGTCCGGCTTGAAGCCGCGCATCACGGTGGTCGGCAATCCCCTGTACCTGCAGCAACCCGCCAAGGCCCAGCGCGTGCGCGCACTGCTGCTGGCGGCGATCCGCGCCGCCGTGATGTGGCACCAGTTGGGCGGCCGGCGCCGGCACCTGCTGTTCCGGCCACGGCGCGAGGTGATGATCGCGCGCGGGATGCTCACGGGGGTGGCCTTGCGCGGTTGATTTGCTTGCAGTGCAGTCCGTATTGCACGGCCATCCCGGCGGCCGGACTCCAAGCGTTATCACAGGCATGCAACGCCCGTGCTTTGGTTCCGCTCGCCTCGGCGGCGAGCGGGGTACTTTTTGTTTCGGCAAAAAGTACCCAAAAACCATTGCGCCTGTGACGGTGACCTCGACAACATCCTGTTGTCTCGCTTGCCCTTGCCGCTTGCCGATCGCGCGCCGGCGCGAACTCCTGCATCCCTGCAGTCGGACATGCGCGCCTTGCTCGCGCGATCGGCATCGCGACTGCGGCACCGCCAACGGCGCCAAGTTTTGCTCCGCTTCCGGCCATCCATGGCCTGCACCACCTCAAATTGCTGGATCGAAGGTCATGGATGACCGACAACGAAGCAACGCTCTTCAAGCGCCTTTGCACGACGCCGAGAAGCGCAGCCGAACGGCGGAGCAAGCGCCGCATGTTTGAGCACAGGGAAGTGCGAGTTCGGCGCGGCCGCCGTTCGGCGAGCATCGCAGGGAAGTTGAGCCGACACGATGTCGGCGAGACCGTCATGCCCGGCGCAATGGTCTTTCGCCCCTTTCTGCCGAAACAGAAAGGGGCTCGCTCTCTTGCGAGCGAAACCGCTCTTGATGGAGGCGGCGGAAAGAGACAGGGATGTCGGTCGATCGCAGAGACAGCAACGCGCGGATGCGTACCCTCACCCGCCCTTCGGGCACCCTCTCCCAAAGGGAGAGGGGAAGAACCAAAGCGTGCAAGCACCTCCGGAGGGAGAGGGAAAACAAACCGCGCGCGTCAGTGCGCCTGCCCGCGCCCACCGAACACACGCTCGCGCAAGTGTTCCTCGTCGTGGGTCTGCGTGTACGGGGTGAGCAGGTCGTAGCGGGTGACGATGCCCAGCAGCCGATGGTCATCACGGCTCACCACCGGGATGCGGTCGCGTTTTTCCACCGCCATGCGGATGGCGATGCTCTGGCAGCTTTCCTCGGGAAAGGCCACCACCGGATCGCCGCTCATGAGGTCGGCAAGGCGTGTCCCGCCACTGCCGTCGCTTTCCAGCCATTCGCGCAAACGCGCGCGATCGACGATGCCAAGCAAGGTACCCTCCGCGTCCACCACCGGATAGGCACGGTATTTCTGTTCGCTGCCGAAATAACCGTCGGCCAGCCCGCGCACCGTCATGTCCGCGGACACGGTGACCACCTCGCGCGTCATCACTTCCTTCACGGTCATGTATTCGAGGCGGTTGAGCGTGTACGGACGGAAGATGTTGAGGCCACGGCGCGCGATCTTTTCGGTGAGGATGGAGCGCTTCATCAGGAACACACTCGCCCCGTAGGCCGTGGTGCAGGTGATCAGGAGCGCCGGCAGCATGCTGGCGTTGCCGGTCAGCTCCAGCGCGAACAGGATCGACGTGAACGGCATCCGCATCACGGCCGCCAGCATCGCGCCCATGCCGAGCAGGGGCCACAGCAGCGGATACGGGCCGGGGAAAATCATGGCTTCCAGCCCGCCCAGTCCCGCACCCAGCGCCAGCAGCGGCGCCAGCGTGCCGCCCGAGGTGCCGGAACTCAGGTACACGATCCAGATCACCGCCTTGACGACCATGAAGGTGACGATCGCGGTGCCGACGATCTTGCCGGTCAACAACTGGTAGATGACGTCGTAACCGACGCCCAGTGTCTGCGGGTCGATCACGCCGCCGATGCCGACCACCAGCGCGCCGATGGCCGGCCACCACATCCAGTGGATCGGCAGCTTGCGGTAGCCATCCTCGACCTTGTAGACGAGGAAGGTCACCGCCGTCGCCAGCAGACCGGCCATCAGGCCGCTGACCGCGGCCATGCCGAACTCGGCGACATGCAGGTGGAACTGGGTGTCGATCGGGAACAGCGGTCCGGGGCCGATCAGGAACGGCCGCAACACCGCCGCCACGAAACACGCCACGGCGACCGGAATGGTGCTGCGCGGGCGCATTTCGAAGAGCAGCATTTCCACACCGACCAGCGTGGCCGCGATCGGCGTCGCGAAGGTCGCGGACATGCCCGCGCAGGCGCCCGCCACCAGCAACGTGCGGCGTTCGATCGAGGTCAGCGAGAACACCTGTCCGATCAGCGAGCCGACCGCGCCGCCGGTCATGATGATCGGGCCCTCGGCCCCGAATGGACCGCCGGTGCCGATCGCGATCGCCGATGACAGTGGTTTCAGGATCGCGACCTTGGCCATCATCTTGCTGCGCCGGAACAGGATCGCTTCCAGCGCCTCGGGAATGCCGTGGCCGCGGATGCGCTCGGTGCCATAGCGCGCCATGAACCCGATGATGATGCCGCCGACCACGGGCGCCAGGATGATCACCCACCACGGCGCGTGCAGGTCGGCCGGCTGGACGAAATCGAAGTTCCACTGCCCGGCGAACGCCAGGTGCGTCACCAGGCCGATCAGTCGGTACAGCATCCACGCGATGACGGCGGCCGCGCCGCCGATGAACAACGCGATGAAAGACAGCTTGAGGATGCTGATGCTGGGGCGGAAATCACCCTCGTAAAGGGTGTCGCGCTTCCACTTTTCGTAGATGCGGAGGAACAGGCGGACGGGTGCGATCATGGTCTGTCGAGTTTGCCCCCAACGTGCGTGATGTTCCGCCCCGGTTCGCGTGAGTCTACCGAGTCACTCCCATTGACGCAGGTGCGCGGGCATCGCGACGGGGTTTGCGCGATAATAGGCGGTCCATCTCTTCGGCTCTGGACAAATCCATCCCGGATTTGCCAGAGCACGCCGGGCCCGGCACATGTCCGGACCCGGCTTCGACGCCACAAGCCGTTGATCGGCTTGTGTCGCGGGCGGTGCATCCCTGCACCGCAAGGTATGACGTTCCTCGGTCACCCAAAACCAAGCCACAGATCCGCGCGCACCTTCAGGAGAACACCATGCAAGACTCATTCGGGATTCGCGACACCCTCGCCGTCGGCGGCAGGTCTTACCAGATCGCGAGCTTCCAGAAACTGGGCAAGCAATACGACCTCAAGCGCCTGCCCTACTCGATGAAGGTCCTGCTGGAAAACCTGCTGCGCAACGAGGACGGCAGCGAAGTCACGAAAGCGCAGATCGAAGCGGTGCTGAACTGGGATCCGAAGGCCGAGCCTTCCACCGAGATTTCCTTCCTGCCCGCACGCGTGGTGCTGCAGGATTTCACCGGCGTGCCGTGCGTGGTCGATCTCGCCGCGATGCGCGATGCGATGGTGGCGCTGGGCGGCGACCCCAAGAAGATCAACCCGCTCTCGCCCGCGGAACTCGTGATCGACCACTCGGTGCAGGTGGATGTGTTCGGCGAGGCCGACGCGCTGGCGCGCAATGCCGAGATCGAATTCAAGCGCAACCACGAACGTTACGCCTTCCTGCGCTGGGGCCAGAAGGCGCTGGATGATTTCAAGGTGGTGCCGCCCGCCACCGGCATCGTGCACCAGGTGAACCTCGAATACCTCTCGCGCGTGGTGATGACGCGCGACATCGATGGCAAGACATGGGCGTTCCCGGACACCCTGTTCGGCACCGACTCCCACACCACGATGGTCAACGGCCTCGGCGTGCTGGGCTGGGGTGTCGGCGGCATCGAGGCCGAAGCCGCGATGCTGGGCCAGCCGTCGTCGATGCTGATCCCGCAAGTGGTCGGCTTCCGTTTCACCGGCAAATTGCCGGAAGGCGCGACCGCGACCGACCTTGTGCTGACCGTGACCCAGATGCTGCGCAAGCACGGCGTGGTCGGCAAGTTCGTGGAGTTCTTCGGCCCCGGTCTGCAGCACCTGCCGCTGGCCGACCGCGCCACGCTCGGCAACATGTCGCCGGAATACGGCGCGACCTGCGCGATCTGCCCGATCGACAAGGAATCGCTCAACTACCTGCGCCTGTCGGGACGTGACGCGCACCAGATCGAGTTGATCGAAACCTATGCGAAGGCACAGGGTTTGTGGCACGACGAGAACTCGCCGCAAGCCGAATTCAGTGCGGTGATCGAATTGAACCTCGCCGACGTCAAGCCGTCGCTGGCCGGCCCCAAGCGTCCGCAGGACCGCGTGTTGCTCACCGACATGCGCGAAAGCTACAAGGCCGCGATGCACGCGCTGGGCGAGAATGGCAAGGAAAAGTGGGACAGGCAGAAGGAACGCTTCTTGAATGAGGGCGGCAGTACCGCGGTGGGCACCGCGGAAAGCCAGGCCGAAGCCGCGCCGAACGTCTGTGCCGATTACGAACATTGCGAACTGGAAGACGGTTCGGTGGTGATCGCCGCGATCACGTCGTGCACCAACACCTCCAACCCCGCGGTGATGATCGGCGCGGGTCTCTTGGCGCGCAAGGCCGCCGAGCGCGGCCTCGCGCCCAAGCCCTGGGTCAAGACCTCGCTGGCGCCGGGCTCGAAGGTCGTCACCGATTACCTCGAAGCCACCGGCCTGATGGAAGACCTGCAGAAGCTCGGCTTCTTCCTGGTCGGCTACGGCTGCACCACTTGTATCGGCAACTCCGGCCCGCTGCCCGAGGACGTCAGCAGGCGCGTCAACGACAACGACTTCGCGGTGGCGGCGGTGCTGTCCGGCAACCGCAACTTCGAGGGCCGCATCCACTCCGAAGTGAAGATGAACTACCTCGCCTCGCCGCCGCTGGTGGTGGCGTTCGCGATCGCGGGCACCATCGACATCGACCTGTCGAAACAGCCGCTCGGCAAGGGTAAGGACGGCAAGGACGTTTACCTCAAGGACATCTGGCCCAGCAACAAGGAGATCGCCGACCTGGTGGCGAAGTCCATCAACTCGGCCATGTTCACCAAGAACTACGGCGAGGTGTTCAAGGGCAGCAAGGAATGGAACGCGGTGGAAGTGCCCGAGGGCGACCAGTACGCGTGGGACGGGAAGTCGACCTACATCAAGAACCCGCCCTACTTCGACGGCATGACGATGGACCTGCCGAAGCACGAGGACATCAGCGGCGCCCGTTGCATCGGCCTGTTCGGCGACTCGATCACCACCGACCACATCTCGCCCGCCGGCGCGATCAAGAAGGATTCTCCCGCCGGCAAGTACCTGATCGGGCGCGGCGTGGAGCCGAAGGATTTCAATTCCTACGGTTCGCGGCGCGGCAACGACGACGTGATGGTGCGCGGCACCTTCGCCAACATCCGCATCAAGAACCGTTTGCTCGATGGCGTCGAGGGCGGATTCACGCTGCACATCCCCAGTGGCGAGCAGATGTCGATCTACGACGCCGCGATGAAGTACAAGTCCGAAAAGACGCCGCTGATCGTGATCGCCGGCAAGGAATACGGCACCGGTTCGTCGCGCGACTGGGCGGCCAAGGGCACGCTGCTGCTCGGCATCGAAGCCGTGATCGCGGAAAGCTTCGAACGCATCCACCGCTCCAACCTGGTCGGCATGGGCGTGCTGCCGCTGCAGTTCAAGGACGGCGAGAACGCGCAGTCGCTGGGCTTGAGCGGCAAGGAAACCTTCGCGATCAGCGGCCTCGACGGCGGCAACGCCAGGACCGCGCACGTGGTCGCGACGTCAAAAGACGGCAAGAAGACCGCGTTCGACGTGCGCGTGATGCTGCTGACGCCCAAGGAACGCGAGTTCTACAAGCACGGCGGCATCCTGCAATACGTGCTGCGCGACCTTGCCAGGAAGGCCGCATGAGACCACGGTATACGGGCGAATGTTGTCTGCTCCGTTCGTGGTGAGCCCGTCGAACCACGAACGGAAAGACAAGACCAGATCATTCCGCGCGCTCAGAAAAGGCGTGCACTGATTCCGGCAGCGGTTGCTGCCTGGACCTGCACGCGGTCGAGAGACAACAGACGCTCGCCGCGATTCGCGACGATGCCGAGGTGCAACGCATCCCCTGCCCGCAGGCCGGATTCGTGCGAATCCGCCAAGCGCGCAGCCTCGCGAAAATCACCACGCTCCACCGGCAAGACGACGAAGGTTTCGCGCATCACGCGCGTGAAAACGGCAAGCACATCTGCTCGCAAGGCAGGGGCGAGGTGCTGCATGCGAACCTTCATGGACAACGCCGCCGAAAATTCCGTGGCTGCCCAATCGCTCGTCACCAACTGCCCGGGAGCCTGCCCGGAAAGCCATCGCTGGACCTCGGCAGTACGCCGTTCGCGCGTGAACGCAGCAACCAGCAAGCTGGTATCCAGATACGGCACCTCAGTAACGCGCTTCGTCGCGCAGCCGCCTCAGTGCCTTGCCGGCGCCCTCAGGTTGTCGTTGCATGCCGTCCGTCAACGACTGCAAGAGCGAAAGATCCAGTCGCTTGCGCTTGCCGCGCATGGCCGTCAGGCGCGCGGTCGGACGGCCATGCTTGGCAATCACGACATCCACGCCACCGGCGGCGCGGTCCGCCAACTTGCTGAGCTTCGCCTTGGCATCGCGCAAGGAAACCATTTCCTCTGGCACGGCATCGATCCTCGTAACCACTATTGTGGTCACAATAGTCAAAAGATGCCGACGCGTCAACCGTCGCAATCCCGCGGCGGTTGTCCGATCTGGAATTCAGGCCGTTCACGCTTGCACCCAGCGCGCCCAAAGCGGATCGCAGATGCGAAACCCAAGGGTTCCCTACCAGCAATTCCCGTTGCTGTTGGCGGCGGTGTTGGTGGGTGCGGGCAACTTCTGGCCGGTGTTGTCCAGGCTGAGGTTGCCGCACCGGTCGTTGGCCTGCGGACCCAGCGGTTTCGCGGTGGCGACGTATCCCTGCCCGGTCGAAGTGGCCGCGGGCAGGGCCAATGACACCTGGTAGTAGCCGTTTTCCGAAACCGGGGTATTGGTGGTGTAACCCAGCGACGACGCCGCCAACGGATAGTAGTTGTAGTCGGTGTAGTAGCGCTCTTCCATCTGCGCGATGTGCACCAACAGCTTCTGCCCGTCGGCGCGGCGCGCGCGGTAGGTGTACTGGCCCCACCACGGTATCGCGATGGCCGCGAGGATGGCGATGATCGCCACCACGATCATCAGCTCGATCAAGGTAAAACCGCTTGTGCGTCGCATCGTCGTCGCCCCTGTCACCACTTACTGATTCTCGTTGAGTTCCTGCCACGAACGGCGCCGCCAGATCGGTGCGTCGAGCGAAAGCGGCGTCTTGCTCGGTGCGATGGTCAACCCCGGCAAATAGACCTGGCCACCGCCCAGTGCCGACACCAGTGGCAGACTGCCGCTGGTACGCGCGTTGCCGACGCGGGCACCGATGATCGGCCAACCGCCCAGCGAAGACGCCCCCGACGGCCCGCCCGTGACCGCGTTCAGCGCCATGACCGCGCCCTGTGTGGACGGATTACACGGGTCGCTGCCCAAAGTACCCGTCAGCAAGGTCTCGAAGATCACGGTGTTGCTGGAGAAGATCGCGCCCGGGCTCACCACCACGCGTTCGCCCTGGTCGTTCTGCACGCCGCTTGATGTAGTGGTGTACAGGTTGAAGTACCACCCGCCACTCTTGGCGCCGGTAGAGGGTATGGGATTGACCGGCGACGCACTCGCGGGATCGCAGGTATCGGTCGACTTGCCCGTCAGGCAACGCTTGGTCGTGACGCTGCCGTCCGGGTTCGTGGTCTGGACTTCGTGCAAGAAATTCTGTTGCAGGTCAGTCTGCGCGTAGGAAGTGCCCACCACATCGCGCACGCCCATGATCGCCTGCATGGCGTTGTTGCCGTTGTCGCCCGCACCCAGGTATTTGCCCGTGCCGAACACCACCATGAAGCGATTGGTGGACGGGTCGGGGAACAGCCGCGGCATCGTGGTGATCGGCTGCAAGCCCTGGTTGCCGCTCGCATCGGCGATTCCCTTGTAGACCAGCGTCACCGTCCAGTTCGACGGGCTGGGATCGGATAGGTCGAAGCGCCACAGGTTGCCTTGCAGGTCGCCCGCAAACGCCACGTCGTCGACCTGATCGCCCTGGTAATCACCCATCACCGGCGTGGCGAGACCGAAACTGGTCACGCCTGAAATGCCGGTTGGAGTTTTCAGTTCCGCAATGACCTTGCCCGTCTGCGCATCCAGCACGAACAGCGCGCTGTAGGGGTTGCCAGCGGAATCCTTGGGCGCCTGCGCCGCAATGGCCTGACAACTGGCCGTATTGGCCGTCGGAATACTTTTACCGATGCTGCAATCGGGGAAATAGCCATTCGGCACCAGCACTACCCAGTTGCCGCTGTTGAGGCGGCCGACATTGGGCTGTGAAACCGTATAGCCCAGATCGGTGGCACGGCAACCGATTGTGGTGTCTTTCACCGAGCCCTGGATCGACGTGCAAGCGCCGGCAATCGGAATGTCGGAATCGAATTCCCACAGCACATTCGCCGCCGTGAAGTTGGTCGGGTCGGTGATGTCCAGCGCGTACACGCCACGGCCGCCCACGCCCACGCCACCCGTGAGCAGGGTGTGCCATTCGTTTTTGCCGTTCTGGCTGAAGAACACGTCGCGCGTCACCGGCGTTGCGTCCACCGTGGGACGGAACTGGAAATTGGTCACACTGGTAAGGTTGCCGAGATTGGCATACACCGCACGCGGAATGAACGCCCAACGCTCCGTTCCACCGTTGCCATAACTGCAACCGGTGCCATCCACAGCGCATCCGGTCGGCGCCGGCGCAGCGAACGCGTGCAGCATGCCATCGTTGGCGCCGACGTACGCCGTGCCGGGGCGGCTGGCATGATCCGTCTGGAACGAGTCGTACGATTTGTCGTCGGTGCCATTGCTGGCCGCGGCTGCGATCGCTTCGGGTGAACCGGATGGCCAGTTGTTGTTGTAACCGCCACCCGGATACGACACGTACACCGGTTGCGAATGGAGAATCGCACCCAAGACCTGGTGCACGCCCGCAGAATTCGTCCGATTGCGATAGGTACCGTCGGTTTCGTGGGTCGCCTCACCGCGCAGATAGTCGATACGGTTGGCCGCGGTGTCGTTGCCACTGTTCGCAGCCGGGCCCAATCCCGCCGTCTCGAACGCGTCAAGCAGGTTCACGTTCCCCGAGGTGAACGTGGCCGCCGCGAAGGTGCCGCCCTTGAAGGAATCGGTATAGATGGTGCGGCCGGAAGCCGACGCACTCGCCAGCTGGGCGCCTGCGTCCCATTTCGGTGTTGTGTCGATCGTTCCGTTGCTGTTCAACACCACCGCCTGGAATATGCCTGACCAATCGGCGTTTTGGCCGACTTTGAAGCTGAGCGCACCGACCGTCGCCACGCTGGCGTTGACGGCGGCCGGCGTTGCCGCGGTGCGGGCCGCGATGCTGCTCAGGATGCTGCTGAGCTGATCAACCAGTTGCTGTGGATTGCCGGCACTGAAAAACTGCCCGCGTCCGGCCAGCGCTGCATGCCACGTGTCGTCGATGTTGGCGGCAATGCCGCTGCCGCTGCCGTTCGGCGTCGGCCAGCCGACGCTGCCTGTCGAATTGGTGCTCCCTTTGCGCAGGTCGCAGGCGTCCAGATCGGCCGCGACAGCGCTCTTGCAATCGGTGTTCGCGGAAAGATTGAGTACCCCGCTGACGCCAAGGCCGACCAGATACTCGGACATGTGCGGCCATGTCGCCGGGTCGTTCTTGGGATTGAAGTATTGTTGCGCCGGCACCGTCATGTACGTGTTGTTGCCGCTGCCGTCCTTGCCAATGACAAACTGCACCGTACTGGTGTCGGTGAATACACCGGTGTACGCATCTGGCAGGTACGGCGGCACATACTTGCCGTTGGCAGGATCGAAGAGGTCGGACCGGAGGTTGGTAGCCCAATAGACCATGGCGACGTCGGACAACGATACCGACCCCGAAGTGTCATGCTGCGGCGCATAAATCGAAGTGATATTGCCCGCGCCGCTGGTATCGGGCGTCGGAAACGCAACTCCGTCGGGCAAGTTCGTGGGGAGCGCCTGCACGCTGGGCAAACCGCTGTCCACGTTCCACAAACCGTCCGTCAGCAACACATGGAAATTCTGGCGGCAATAGAGCTCGTTGCCGGGATTGCTGGTGGCGTTGAAGGCGCCTTTCTGGGGCGGCTGCCAGTAGGGATCCGTGAGATTACCCGTCGCACCCGTATTGCCGTTTCCGCGTTGGAAGAATGTGCCCGCACGAACGAGCGCGCTTCGCGTCGGCGTACTCCCGCTCGCACCCACATTGAATATCCAATTGAAGAAAGCGCTGCGATAGCAATCCGGTGGCGCCGTGACCGTGCCTGATCGTTGAATGTTGTAAGGATTTGCGCTTCCACCCGTGGTACAGCTCGAAGTGTCAATCAACGCCGAGATGATCGAAGTACCCGGCAACTTGTAGCTGCCGTTGTTGAGGTTCTGCCACACCACCCGGATACTGCCGCCGTAACCGCCGTCCGTGGTCGTGTTCGCAAGCGATGTCGCACCGAATACCCGCGACAACGCTGTCCGCGCCATCAGGTTGCGCACGTGGTAATACGCCCACCAATTGGCCCAGTTCTGATATTGGCTTGCGGGAACGGCCACGGCTTGCCAATTGCTCGCATTGTAGAGGGTGTTCAACCCGGCGGTGGTGGGGTTGCCATACATGTCCAGCTGCCCCTGAAGGGTGGTGAGCGCGCTCGCCGTCAACTGGTAGTAATACGGGCCACCGCCCCATGCAGGTTTTGTTTTGGTGTAGTACCCGCCGCTCTGCCCCAGGTTGTAATTCCTGCCGGAAGCGTAGGGGCACTGCCAATATCCCGTAGCGTAAGACGGCCTGCTTGAGCTGCCAAAATTGACCGAGTGGTTGGTGAAATCGGTAGTCCCGCTGTTGCTCTGGTTATATCTGCGGTTCTGCTGGATGCCGTCATTCCACACTGCCGCGAGCGTGGAATCCGCGTCGGGAAACGAAGTGCCATCGGGACGCATGGGCGGCACATAGGTGACATTCGGGTTGTAGTACACCCCGTTCATCGCTGCCGCGCCGATTCCGCTGGTTGCTGAAGGGCTGATCACCCCCGCGCAATACCAGGGGCCGGAACCCCAACTGCCGCCGTCGAACGGACGGTTGTCGCTCATGTAATCCCACGCCATCGACCCCGAATCGTCGAAGGTCACTGCGATGTTCGGCGGCACCGCCTTGGTCTGCTCGACCGGCGCGGCGCTGAGTTCGGTGGTGCCCGCTGGAACTATTGCCGCGGCGTGCACCGGCGGCAACATCACGAACGGCGCGGACAAGCCCGCCACCAGCGACAACGCCAGCACCATGGCGGCGGGTCGTGAGGCGAGGATGGTCTGGTGTGTCATGGGCATGGCGGAGTCCCCCTGGGGGTTCCTTGTTGCTTATGTGTTCGCCCTTCGACAGGCTCAGGGCGAACGGTTGGCTGTGGTCAATTGCTGGCTTGTGCGTCGAAAGTGCTTTGCGCCACGCGCACGACGTTCTGGTTGCCGCCAGCGGCGCGCGCGGTGATGCGATAAATGTGGATGTTGATGTGGCCGGCGCCGCCGCTGTTGGGGCCCGTGACGCCGGATTCGTGCTGCGGACCGGCGCCCGGCGGTTTCACCAGACCCATGTCCTCGATGATGTAACGCGGATTGGCGGCCACGTTCGGGCTGGCGACATCCGGTTGGTTCGAGGCGCTCGTGAATCCGCTGTCGTCGGTGCCCTTGTACTCGATGCCGGTGGACAACCACGTGTTGTTGCCGGTGCGGAATTGCGTCACGTAATTGCCGGATCCGGTTCCGTAGAGCGGCGATGTCGGGTCATATTTGACGCAGCCGGTGGTGGCGTTGATGTCGCCGCCGTCGCAAACCAGATAGCCGCCCACCGCCGTGGTCGTGCTCCAGATCTTCCACTCGGCGCCACGCAAAGCGGTATCGGCGCTCATTTGCGCGAGTTGCGCACTGCGGGTGGCGGCGACCATGCGTTGCTGCAGCAACGAGCCGGATGACGCGCCGATCGCGAGCAGGGTGAGCAGGATCAGGAAGATCAACGCCACCAGCAACACGGCGCCCTTCTGGCGGCGTTGCTGGAAGTTGAGGTGTGGACGACGGATGAACATGGTGATTACCCGAACTTCATTGACGCAACAAAACCGGATTCCGGGCTCGGCCCTGCGGGCCGCCCCGGAATGACGAAACGGGGTTGCCCTGCACCCGCCCGGAATTCGCGACGTCCACCTTCGCCGTCATTCCGGGGCCATCGCTGGATTCACCGGCGATGAATCCCGGAATCCAGCTCTCGTCTTGTGTGGGAATGAACATCGCGGCACCTCACGGATTGAAGTTGCGCAGCGCGACGAGGGTGGTGAACTCGCGCCGGAGCAGTTGTTGCGGGAAGCCCTGGTCGGCGTTCGGCTTGACCGTGTGCGAGGCCGGTGCGGTCGGCGTGTTGCCGTCGGGCGTGTAGATGTAATACATCTCGTTGGGCGTCAGCGTGTACAGCGGTGTCTGGCCGTCCATCAGGATGTGCACCTCGACGGTCTGCACCGCGCGCCACAGGCAGCCGGTAACCGGTGTGTTGCCTGGCATGTTGTCCGCCGTGTCGGGAAGGGGAACGCCCGGTGGGCAAGCGATGGTGTTGCCGTTGCCGCTGTCGACCTGGTCGGCGGTGAGGAATTGGGTGTTGCCGTTGCCGTCGATGATGCCGTAACGGAAATCCAACCGTTCCACGCCACGCACCAACTCGCCGGCACCCGCGACGTTCTCCTGGCCGTTGACGCGGCGGACCAGCGCACCGGTCGTGTGCGCGCAGGGACTACTGCCGTCTGCGCAAACCACCTTCAGGTAGTACGTGACGGTCTGGAAATCGTTGCTGAAATCGTACACACGCGGCGCGGAGCCCTGGCTGATGTCGAGCGGCGACGCGTAGTTGTTGTTGGGGCTGAGCGTGCCGCTGCTGTTGCTGACCGTGAAAACTTGCGCGTTGGAACAATCCGCCAGCATCGCGAGGGTACCCGTGAAGGCGCTGACGGCCGGCTCACCGGAAAGCGGATTCAGCGTGATGGTGTTCACGGAACCGCTGGTGGCGGAAATGGTGCTGCCGCTGCCGCTACCGCTCGGCACGATGGCCCAGCCGGAACCGGGTTTCAGGTAGCGGATCGTCAACACGTCGCTGCCGACCACGCGATTGCCCACGGCCTTGCCGGCTGCGGGGATGGTCGCAACCTTGGTGTTGGGATCGAGCGGGTTGCATGCGCTGGTGGTGCAGTCGTAGCCGCGCATGAACATGATCGACGGCAGCGAATAGGCCTGAGTCGACGTCGGCAGCGACACAGTGTCGTCATTGAACGCAATGGCGGATTTCGCGTAGATCGTCGGCGAACGCAGCGAATCGAGATACAGCCCCGAACTCGTGCCGCCCGCATTGCCGCCGGAATTGCTGCAATACGTGCCGTTGGCGTTGCCGAGGTCGTCGCGCAGGCTGTGGATGGCGAAGCGGCCTTCCTCCTGCAGCGCCGCCATCTGCTGCTGCACCTTGTTGCTGCTTGAGGTGGACGCGAACACGCTGATGATGCCGGCGGCGACGATCAGCGCCATCACCAGCGCGATCATCATTTCGATCAGCGACAGGCCCGCCATGCGGCGGCGCGCGACGGGAACGGCGTGGCGGACGCGGATCATGGCTGGAACACCCATTCGAAGGTATGCAGTTTCTGGCCCTGCTTGCTGGTGTCGATGGACGCCAGTTGCGCGCCGCCGGCACCGCCGGATTCGTTCCAGCTCAGGGTCATGGTGCAGGTGCCGCCGTACGGCGGGCGCATGTCGACCTGGGCGCTGTTCGGCGTGTAGCTGATGCCGGTGGTCGTGCAGTCGATGTTGCCCTTGGCATTCGGCAGGAAGGTGGTGAGCTGGGTGCTCCACTGCGCCATGTCGTAAGCGGCGAGCTGCTGGGGATTGCAGCCCGCGGCGCAACTGGCGGTGCTGGCGCTGACCGGATAGTTGCCGTTGTAGAAACTGGTGCCACCCGTACCCCACAGCCCCGCCGGATTGGCGCCCATGCGGTTGGCCATGTTGTGCGCAAGGAAGGTCGCCTGGGTGCGCAGGTAGGCCACGTGGTTGGACGAGATGGCGAAGATCAGCAGGCCGGCAAGGCCGAGGACGCCAAGGCTGAACACCAGGATGGCGATCAGCACTTCCAGCATCGAGAAGCCCCGCATCGGGAAGTCTTGCCGGCGTGGATGGGCGCGATGGAGGGTCATGTCGAAGGGGCCGGGCAGTTCGGGGTGGTGGGCGCCGTGCCGCCGGTGGTCTGCTGCAACATGCCGGCGGGCATCACCTGCAGGTAGCGCGGCTGGCCGTTCGCGGCTGGCGTGGGTGAAATCGTGAAACAGGTGGCCGAGCCGGGCGAGCCTTGCGCGCTGTATGTCACGCCGGTGCTCGCGCCGCTCACCACGTATTGCGCGGCAATCGCCGGGTGGTTGCGTAGCACCGTGGCCGTGGCGCTGGCGGCGGTGCCGGCGGGCGGAATGTTGACCGTCCAGCCGTTCTGCCAGTTGCCGGCCGAGGCCGAGACCGCGACGCTGGTCTGCCGCGACACCGCTTCGGTGCGGGCGTATTGAAGGTCATGGACCAGCGAGTTGTTGACGTCGGCAAGGTTGGTGGAAACCAGCACGCGCTTGAAACTCGGCACCGCGATCATGGCCAGGATCGCCGCCACCGCGAGCGTGATCATCAGCTCGATGAGGGTGAAACCGCGGGCACGGCCGCATGTGCGCTGACGCGCGACGAAATCGGTAAGCATGGTCTGGTTGTTCCCCGGCACCACGGTTTGCCCCTGTCGAAAGCCGACGATGCGGGATGGATCATCACCCACGTCCCGCCGCGAGCCAAGCGCGCGGCGACGAGCGGCATGGTCGGGCCGATGAACGGTGGGTGTGGGCCCGAACGATTGCTGGTCATTCCTGGGCGACCCGAAGGGTCGAACCCGGAATGTCTTCGTGACGGGCCCCGGATTCCGCTTCGCTTCATCCGGGCTACGGTTGTGACGGATTGAGCGAAGATGGCATCTGACTACTTGGCCGCCAAATCCGCGATCGCCTCATCGAGCGCAGCTTGCCAATCGGGCAACGCAATGCCAAACGTGTCCCGCAACCTGGTGGTGTCCAGTACTGAAAAAGCCGGGCGCGCAGCTTTGGTCGGATAGTCGGCGGTACGGATGGCGGTCACCCGCGGCACGCGCTCGATCAGGCCCGCGCGTTGCGCGCGCTCGAAGATCGCGCGCGCGAACCCGCACCAACTGGTGTGGCCGGATGCGACCAGGTGGTAGGTGCCGTCGTATTTTGATGTCTCGTCGCCGCACCATTGCGCGATGACCTGTGCGGTGGCGTCCGCGATCAAGCCCGCGGGCGTCGGCGCGCCGACCTGGTCGTCCACCACGCGCAACTCGTCGCGCTCGGCGCCGAGCCGCAGCATGGTCAGCAGGAAATTCCTGCCGCGCGCGGCGTACACCCACGCCGTGCGAAGGATCAGGTGTCGCGCGCCGCTGCCGCGCAACGCGATTTCGCCCGCGAGTTTGCTGCGCCCGTACACGCCGAGCGGATGCGTGGCGGCGTCCTCCCGATAGGGTCGCGTCGCGCTGCCGTCGAACACGTAATCGGTCGAGTAGTGCAGCACGCGTGCGTGGTGCCGTTCCGCCCACGCACCCAGCACGCCGACGGCATCCCCGTTGATGCGCTGCGCGAGTCCGGGTTCGTCCTCGGCGCGATCGACCGCGGTATAGGCGGCGGCGTTGACGATCAGGTGCGGCGCGATGCGGTCGAGGGCAGCGGTCAGACCTTCCAGATCGGCAAGATCGATGCGCTCGCATCGCGAGCCGTCATCGAGCATGCCGTTGCGGGTGGTGGGAACGATTGAAGCTTCCTCTGCATCCAACGCATCGCTTCGCATTCCCCCCACCCACTCGCGCTGCGCGCTCGTCTCCCTCCCCCGCAAGCGGGGGAGGGTTGGGGTGGAGGCGTCTTGCGAAACCAGTGCCCGCAGCAGCTCATGTCCCACTTGCCCATTCGCACCTGTGACAAGTATCCGCATCGCACTAATCCGCGAACGTCGGCAACTTGTCTTTTGGCACATCTGCCAGAAACGGCGCCTTTTCATCCTTCGCCGACAGCAATGGTTCGGCGACAGGCCAGTCGATGCCGATCGCGGCGTCGTTCCAGCGCACGCCGGAGTCGGTCTTCGGGTCGTACAACGCGGTGCACTGGTACATGAAGGTCGCCGCATCGCTGACCACGCAGAAGCCGTGCGCGAACCCTTCGGGGATCCACAACTGGCGATGGTTGCCCGCGGTCAGCATCGCCGCTTCCCATTGCCCGAACGTGGGCGAACCGCGCCGGATATCCACGGCGACGTCGTACACCTCGCCTTCCAGCACCGATACCAGCTTGCCCTGCGGATTCGGCCACTGGTAATGCAGGCCGCGCAACACGCCTTGCGCCGAGCGCGACACGTTCGATTGCACGAAGTTCGCCTCGATGCCGATTGCCTTGTACTTCTCCGCGTGGAAACTCTCGAAGAAGTAGCCGCGTGCGTCGCCGTGCACCACCGGTTCGATCACGCATACGCCCGGCAGCCGGGTATCGATGCGTTTGAGGCGGGGGGCGTTGTTCATTCTTCAAACCTTCATCTCACATTGTTTTCCCCTCTCCCTCCGGGAGAGGGTGCCCCGAAGGGGCGGGTGAGGGTTCGGACTCGCGCGGCGTTCAGCGGCAACGCAAGACCCGTACCCTCACCCCAGCGCTACGCGCTCGCGCGAAGCGCGCCTCTCCCGGAGGGAGAGGGGAGCAAAATGCGCGCCTTGCCGAACCCCTCAGCGGCAAGGAAAGGGGAGTGATGCCGTACTCCCGGAGGGAGAGGGGTTCAAAACAAAACATCATCCGCCCACCAACCTCAACAGGTACTGCCCGTATCCCGTCTTCGCCAGCGGCGTGGCCAGCTCGCGCACGCGCGCCGCGTCGATCCAGCCGTGCTGGTAGGCAATTTCCTCGGGGCAGCAGACTTTCAGGCCTTGCCGGTTTTCGACGGTGGCGATGTAGTTGCCCGCGTCCATCATCGATTCGTGGGTACCGGTGTCGAGCCATGCATAGCCGCGGCCCAACTGTTCCAGCATCAGCGAACCATCGTCGAGATAGCAGCGGTTCAAGTCGGTGATTTCCAGTTCGCCGCGCGCCGACGGCTTCAGTCGCGCCGCGTAATCGCACACGCGGCCGTCGTAGAAATACAGGCCGGTCACCGCGTAATTGGATTTCGGCCTGGCGGGCTTTTCTTCCAGACCCACCACGCGGCCGGTCTCATCGAATTCCGCGACACCGTAGCGTTCCGGGTCGCGCACCAGGTAGCCGAACACCGTCGCGCCGTGCTCGCGCGCCGCGGCGCGTTTCAGCAATTCCGTGAATCCGTGGCCGAAGAAAATGTTGTCGCCCAGCACCAGCGCGCACGGATCGCCTGCGACGAACTCGCGGCCGATCAGGAACGCCTGCGCCAAACCGTCCGGTGACGGCTGCACCGCATACTCAATATGTATGCCCCACTGCGAACCGTCGCCCAGCAGGTTCCGGAACAGCGCCTGCTCGTGCGGCGTGTTGATCACCAGCACCTCGCGGATGCCGGCAAGCATCAGCACCGACAGCGGGTAGTAGATCATCGGCTTGTCGTACACCGGCAGCAATTGCTTGCTGATGGCCTGCGTCACCGGGTACAGCCGCGTGCCGGAACCGCCGGCGAGGATGATGCCTTTTGTTGTCGTCACGTATGGGGTTCCTGCATTTGATTCCCTCTCCCTCCGGGAGAGGGTGGCGCGCAGCGCCGGGTGAGGGTTCGGTCTCGCACAGCCAACAGAATCTCGCCCAACACCGCATTGATGTCCTTCAGAACCTGATTGTCCCAGAAGCGCAGCACCCGTAGGCCCTGTCGTTCAAGGCCCTGGCTGCGCGATGCATCAGCTTCAGGCCCATGTTGTGACCCATCCAGCTCGACGACCAATTTTGCTTCCATGCAATAAAAATCGACGATGTACGGCGGGACGGGGTGCTGTCGCCGAAACTTCAACCCATCAAGACGACCGTTGCGCAATCGGTACCACAACTTCTGTTCCGCATCAGTCATCTTTCGGCGCAATATTTTCGCGGCGCATTGCGTTCGAGTAGGTAGTGGTGGATTGATGCGCCTCAATGCTGCCGAACCCTCATCCGGCGCTGCGCGCCACCTTCTCCCGAAGGGAGAAGGAGCAGAGTTGAACTTCTCTCCGTACGAGACACGAATTCAAGATCCCTGCCCCAATCGCTCCATCCGGTAACTGCCATCCAGCACGCGTTGTACCCACGGCTGGTTGTCGAGGTACCAGTCCACGGTGCGGGCGATGCCGGTTTCGAAATCGACCGAAGGTCTCCAGCCCAATTCGCGTTGCAACTTCGACGAATCGATCGCGTAGCGACGATCATGCCCCGGCCGATCCTTCACGAACTCGATCAGCGATTCACGTTTGCGGCCGTCGTCCAACGGACGTTTCGCGTCCAGCAGCGCGCAGATGGTTTTCACGACATGGAGGTTCTCGCGCTCGGAATCGCCGCCCACGTTGTAGGTTTCGCCCACCCTGCCCGACTCCAGCACACGGCGGATCGCGCTGCAGTGGTCCAGCACGAACAGCCAGTCGCGGATGTTCCTGCCGTCGCCGTACACCGGCAGCTTCTCGCCTTTCAGCGCGCGGGCGATGACCAGCGGGATCAACTTTTCCGGAAACTGGTACGGCCCGTAGTTGTTCGAACAATTCGTCGTCAGCACCGGCAACCCATACGTGTGGTGGAACGCGCGCACCAGATGGTCGCTTGAAGCCTTGGACGCCGAATACGGCGAGTTCGGCGCGTACGGCGTGTCTTCGGTGAACTTGCCGGTCGCACCCAGCGAGCCGTAGACCTCGTCGGTCGACACATGCAGGAAACGGAACGCGTCCCGCGCGGCGCCGTCCATCGCCTTCCAGTAGTCGCGCGCGCATTCCAGCAACGCCAGCGTGCCGACCACGTTGGTTTCGATGAACGCGGCGGGGCCGTCGATGGAACGATCGACGTGCGACTCGGCGGCGAAGTTCACCACCGCGTCGGGCTTGTGTTCCGCCAGCAATTTCGCGACCAGCGCACGATCGCCGATGTCGCCCCGCACGAACACGTGGCGTGGATGGCCGTCGAGCGGCTTCAGCGTGTCGAGGTTGCCGGCGTAGGTCAGCTTGTCCAGGTTGACCATGGTCAGGCCGTCGGCCACCGCCTGCAGCACGAAGTTGCCGCCGATGAACCCGGCACCGCCGGTGACCAGTAGTGTCGCCATCCCTGCCTCGACAAGCCGCCAAAGTCGGGCATTTTATCAGGGCGCCCAAGCGAAACACCCGCCATCATTCGCTTGGCACGCATCGTGCTGCAGGTAATCCCGGAGCATCTATCTGGTCAGGAACAGGGGCTCCCAGACGGTCGCGTCGCAAGGCGCGGCCGTTTGTCTTTCACGGGCATCGCTGGCGCCGCGCACCATGCCCACCCGGCGCAACGCCACTGCGACCAATCGAAAAATGTGAAGTCCCTCGCACTTGCACGACGACTGGCACGCATCGTGCTGTGACATTTCGTGACATGCATCTCGGGAACAGGGGTTCCACTCACATGCACACCCAATCCAAACAACGCGGTTTCACGCTGATCGAACTGATGATCGTGGTCGCGATCATCGCGATCCTGGCCGCCATCGCGATTCCGGCGTATCAGGACTACCTGATCCGCACGCAGGTGACCGAAGGCATGACCCTCGGCGAAGGCGCCAAGGCCGCAGTGTGGGACTTCGTTTCCAATACCGGCCGGTTCCCGCCCAACAATCAGTCAGCCGGCCTGGCGCAGGCCACGTCGATCGCCGGGAGCTATGTAGCGAAAGTCGACGTGACGGGCGGCAAGATCACGGCCACCTTCGGCAACAGCGCCAACACGGCCATCGGCGGCGACACCTTGGTGCTGTCGCCGTGGACCAACAGCGGCAGCATCCTGTGGACCTGTACGCCCAGCACGGTCAGCCCAAAGTACCTGCCGTCTTCCTGCCGCAACTGACGTCCGGGATCGCGTCTCTTCGTGGATGCTTCCCACCGCGGTAAGCCGCAGCGAATCACCGCAGCCGCTTCATGTTTGCGGCAACAAAGCGATATCGTCGCCGCCAGGGGCGGCTTGATCCAGCCAGCTTCTGCGACCATCGAAACCGGCATGCGCATTGATGCCGCGCCGTGACCAACAACAACCGCTGATGCCGAGCACCGGGCCGCTGCTGCAGCATGCAGATGCGTGATGCGGCGCGAGTGACCAAACGCGTCACCTTGCCGCGTTGTGTCTGCAACAAGGATTTCACAAGTGTCACAAACCGTGACCGGTGTCCCAAGCACCGAATTCCCGAACAGGCATGCTTGGCACCGGGGCATGCAGCAATGGGGTTTGGCACGAAAGCTGCACAGTTCCACCCGAGCTTCTGGCTCACTGGCCCGCTGGCCAGGGGGTTCGCATCAGGGGCTTGCACTTTGAGCATTCCCAACCAGTTGACCAGTCACCAGCAAAGAGGAACACCAACCATGAAATCGATGCAGAAAGGTTTCACCCTGATCGAATTGATGATCGTGGTCGCGATCATCGCGATCTTGGCGGCCATCGCCATCCCGGCCTACCAGGATTACCTGATCCGCTCGCAGGTCACCGAAGGCATGACCCTGATGGACGGTGCCAAGATTGCCGGTACCGAGTTCTACGCCAACAAAGGCTACTGGCCGGGCAGCAACCAATCGGCGGGCATCGCGGCTGCCGCCTCCATCGCCGGCAAGTACGTGACCAGCGTGAATTGGGCCACCAACGCCAACAAGATCACGGCCGCATTTGGCCCCAACGCGAACAAGGCCATTGCGACGTCGGTATTGGTCCTGTCGCCGTTCTCCAACGGTGGCGGCACCTTCGGCTGGGCCTGCAAAACCGGCACGACCGTTGCCGCGAAATACCTGCCGTCGAGCTGCCGTTGATTGCAGGGTGGCTTGACTCCGCAGTACCCGAAGGGCCGCCTTGCGCGGCCCTTCTTTTTAGCCCGTCATGGCGACATCCGGCATGCACGGTGCGGGGGGCTCACCTATGCTTGCGCACCATGAACGCCGCACAGCCCATCCAGTGACCTTCCTTCGCAGCGGGCAGCCACTACCGCGATGGGTCAATCCTGCACTCGGTGGAGTGCTGCTGATCGCCCTGCTGGCGCTGGCGTGGTGGGCCTACCATCCAGGCCTGACCGGCGATTTCCTGTTCGACGATTTCGCCAACCTGCCGGCGCTCGGCGCGACCGGGCCGGTCACGCACTGGGCAACCTTCTGGCGCTACATCACCTCGGGCGACGCCGACCCGACGGGCCGTCCGCTGACGCTGCTGACGTTCCTGATCGACGCGCGCGACTGGCCAGCCAGCCCGCACCCGTTCAAGGCCACCAACGTCATCCTGCACCTGCTCAACGGGGTGCTGCTGGCGTGGGTATTGTGGAAGCTGGGCAAAATGCTGCTCCCCTCTCCCTTGGGGAGAGGGTGGCGCGTAGCGCCGGGTGAGGGTTCGGATTTCCCGTTACCTTCCGTGCCGGGCAACCATGCGGCGAGGCGCGAACCCGTACCCTCACCCCTGCCCCTCTCCCGGGGGGAGAGGGGTTCAGAAGCAGCCCCCTCGCACCCGAATCTTCCTGGCGGGGAGACGGGTTCATGTTGGCCTGCCATCGCCGCATTGTTCGGCGCCGGCGCGTGGCTGCTGCACCCGCTGCTCGTCTCGACGACGTTGTACATCGTGCAGCGCGAGGCGATGTTGCCGGCGACATTCGTGTTGATCGGCCTGCTGGGCTGGATGGCGTCGCGCGAAGCGCTGGCGCGCGGACGCGTCAAACGCGCCGTGGCGGGCATGGCGTTGTCGGCATGGCTGTGCACCGGGCTGGCGGTGTTGTCCAAGGCCAACGGCGCACTGCTGCCCGTGCTGCTGCTGCTGGTCGAGTGGATCGTGTTGTCGCGCCAGCCCATGCCGACGGCGGCTGCGAAACGCTGGCACCGACGCGCCGTCACGGTCTTCCTGGTCATCCCCTCCGCGCTGGTGGCCGTCTATCTGTTGTACCTGTTGCCGGGCGCCATCCACGATGCGCCCGTGACGCGCGGCTGGACGGTGGGTGAGCGGCTGCTCACCGAAGCGCGCGTGCTCACCGATTACCTGCGCCTGCTGGTGATTCCGCACGCGAATTCCAGCGGCCTGTTCAACGATGCGTTCCCGCTCTCGACAGGTTGGCTGCAACCAGCTTCGACCCTTCCCTGTGTTGTGCTGATCCTCGCCCTGATCGGCGCCGGCTTTGCACTGCGCAAGCGGCACCCTGCAATCGCGCTGGCGCTGCTGTTCTACTTCACCGCACAACTGATGGAATCGGGATGGATCCCGCTGGAGCTGTATTACGAGCATCGCAACTACCTGCCCGCGATGCTGCTGTTCTGGCCGATCGGGCTCGGCCTTGCGCGTCCCGGAAAGTTGCGCTGGGCGGGCGTGGCAGCCGCTGGCTGCATCCTGCTGGTGCTGGGCGTGCTCACCTGGCAGCGCGCAGGCTTGTGGGGTGACGGCACGCGACAGGCGCAACTTTGGGCTGCGATCAACCCCGATTCGGCGCGCGCGCAGGCCAATGCGGCGCTGTACGACCTGGCCCACGACCAGCCACGACTCGCGATCGCACGACTGGAACGGTCATTGCCCAGGCATCCGGATGACATCCAGGCACCCATCAACCTGATTGGCGCTGAGTGCAGGCTGGGCGCCGTGCGTCGCCAGACGCTGGAGGCGGCGGAGTATGCGTTGGCGCGCACGCGGCTCGGCGGACAGACCGCATTCAACTGGTTCAACGATGCGTTGGAGATTGCCGGCAAACATTCGTGCGAGGGACTCGATTTCGCGGCCTTGCAGGCGATCCTCGACTCCGTGAGGCGAAACCCGCATTGGCGCGACATCCCCGGGCGGCAACAGGATCTCCACCACCTCCAGGGCCAACTGGATCTCGCCGAAGGCAAACCGGATGCGGCCCTTGGGTCTTTCAATCGCGCGCTGGCCGCGTCCCCGGCACCGGGCCCGGCACTGGAGCAAGCCGCATACCTGGGTTCGCACGGCTACCCGTCTCTGGGGCTCGCGCACCTCGATTATTTCGCGACCCTGCCGCCCGGTCCGAAACCCGGTTTCGGCATGCCGCGCATCCACGCTTGGGTACTGCGCAAGCAAGGCTGGTGGCCGAAAGAAACCGCTTACCTGCGCCACACGCTGGAAACGGACGCAGCCGAGCGCACCGCGCAAACCGTGAAGTGAGCCATGATCCATGAGCCTGCAACCGGATTCCCCCCATGCGCTTGAATGACAACTCACGCCGCTGGCTGCCGTGGCTGCTGCTGGCCATCGCCGTGATCGTGACGGCCGCGGTGTACTGGCCCGGCGTGACCGGCGGCTGGGTGTTTGACGACTACCCGAACATCGTGGACAACGCGGCCGTCCACATCACGGCCGGTCATTCGACGTTGGCGGCATGGGTGAACGCGGCGCTGTCGTCGCCTTCGAGTTTCCTGCATCGACCGCTGGCGTCGATCACGTTCGCACTGAACTGGATGATGGGGAACGGCAATCCGTTTCCGTTCAAGGTCACCAACATCGTCATCCACCTGTTGAATGGCGTGTTGCTGTTTTGCATGTTGCGGGCGTTGTTGCGGCTGCTGGCGTTGCGAAGCGCGCGCTTTGAGCCCCTCTCCCTCCGGGAGAGGGGCAGGGGTGAGGGTACGACCTTGCCGCCGACTCCAATCATGCGCGATGCCGAACCCTCACCCGCCCCTGCGGGGCACCCTCTCCCGAGGGGAGAGGGAAAAGACACGCCAACCGAGGGCAGCGCCGCCACGCGCCTTGCGCTGATCGTCAGCGCCGCGTGGATGCTGCTTCCCATCAACCTGATGGCGGTGCTGTACGTGGTGCAGCGCATGGAAAGCCTGTGTCAGGTGTTCATGCTGGCGGGCTTGTGGGCGTACCTGCACGGGCGCTGGATGATGCTGACGGCCGACGACGTCCGCCGCGACCGGCGTGGCCTCGCCCTCGCCACTGCCGGCATCGTGTTGGGCACCGTGCTGGGCCTGACGTCCAAGGAAACCGCGGTGCTGCTGCCGGTGTTCGCATTCCTCGCGGAGTGGATCGTGCTGCGGTTTGCGCGCGCCGCCTTTGACGACCGCAACGTCCAAAGCGCGCGCCACACCAGCCTTGTCATTCCGGGGCGACCTGCGGGGTCGAACCCGGAATCGGTTTCGTTGCCACACACAGGTCAGGACCGGGCACACAGCTTCGGTGAACCCGAAGAAGGCCAAGAGGCCGATTCCGGATCGCCGCTGCGCGGCGTCCGGAATGACAATGGGAATGGCGCCAATTCTCGGAATGACGGACCCAACCCACACTTCAAAGACATCGTCATTCCGGGGCGACCCGCAGGGTCGAACCCGGAATCGGTTTCGCTGACGTCGGCTGCCGAACCAATGGGTGACTCCGCCCAAGGGCAATCAACCGATTCCGGATCGTCGCTGCGCGGCATCCGGAATGACAACGGGAATGGCGCCAACCCCCGGAATGACGAACCCAACCCACACGACAAGGACGTCGTCGTTTCGGGGCTGCGCCCAAGGCAGGAAACGGAATCCAACCCGTTGCACGACAAGCGCATCTGGGTGTTGTTCGCCATCACGCTGTTCATCCCCGCCGTGCTGGGTTTCGCATGGTTGCTGCGAGCCGCGTTGAACCCCGCGGCGTGGTCCGGGCGCGACTTCACGCTCGCGCAACGCCTGCTGACCGAACCGCGCGTGCTGGTCGATTACCTGCAATGGACCCTCTTTCCGAATCCGATGGTGTTGAGCCTGTATCACGACGAGATCGTGAAATCGACGGGCCTGCTGTCCCCATGGACGACGCTGGGCTCGATGGTGCTGTTGGCTGCGCTGGTCGTGCTGGCGGTGCTGCTGCGCAAGCGCCGGCCCCTGGTCGCGCTCGGCATCGGCTGGTTCTTTGCCGCACAGTTGTTGACCGCGACCATCATCCCGCTGGAGCTGGTGTACGAGCAGCGGATGTACTTTGGCTCGATCGGCGTGCTGCTTGCGGTCGGCGCATTGTTGCTGGGGCTGCGCTGGCGCACCGACTGGCCGCTGCTGCGCGGGACCGTCGTCGCGATCGCATTGTTGTGGTTCGGCGCCACCACCACCTTGCGCGCCGTGGAATGGTCCAACCCGATCCGCCTGGCCGTCGCCGAAGCCAATCGCCACCCGGAGTCGCCGCGCGCGGTCTATGAAGCCGGCCGCCAGTTGTTGATCGCCTCGAACTATCGCGACGGAGCGCTGCTGACGGCGGCGGAAAAATACCTGCGCCAGGCGGCCGCAATCCCGGGCTCCTCGGCGCTGTCCGACCAGGCATTGATCATGATCGTCGATCACGAACGCCACGGCGACGACGCGCCCTACTGGCGATCGATGACACGCAAACTGCGCGACCAGCCGACCCGGCAGGAAGACATCTCCGCGCTGATCTCGCTGACCAACTGCCATGGCTCGGGGATCTGCCTGTTCGATCCGGCAGACCTGCAACGCGCCTACGAAGCCGCACTGTCGCGACCGCACCCGATTGCACGGCTGGATGGTGCCTACGCAGCGTTCCAGCGCGACATCCTGCACGATGATTCGATTGCCTCGGAATACCTGGCGCGCGCTGTGGCCGGCGACCCCGGCGAATCCGCCTACAGGATCGACCTGGCGGCGCTGTACGCGCGCAACGGACAAACCGGAAAAGCCCTGGAACAGATCGACGCGTTGCGCCGCATGAATTACGCTGGCCGGCTCGACAGGCAGATCGCGGTTCTCGAACGGTTGATGCAACAAGACCAGAACTCGGCACGGCCGGATTGAAACCGATCCAATTTACCGCGCGTCCGCATCACGCGTTTCGAGGAAAAACCGGCGGGCGATGGCACCTGGATCAACGGTGGATTCTTCGTCCTCGAACCCGGCGCGCTCGGCTACATCGAGGGCGACTCGACGATCTGGGAGCGCGAGCCGCTGGAGCGCCTGGCGCACGACGAGCAACTGTCGGCCTACACGCACCGCGGCTTCTGGCAGCCGATGGATACCCTGCGGGACAAGCTCAAGCTGGAAGAACTGTGGCAATCGGGCCGCGCACCATGGAAGGTGTGGTCTTGAACCTGTTCGGTGCGTTCGCCGGCATCCCGGCACTGGCGGTTGCCACCCTGCAGCAACAAGCCGCGGACACTCGGCGTTCCCGATCGGACGCCATCGATGTCCTGATCGGACGATCTTGCATTCCTGATTGGACGAACACATAATCCCGATTGGACGAAGCCCCCGTTGGATCCAACCGCATGCCGGACCTCTATCCACGTCGGGACACGCAACGGGTCCAGGCCGCCCTCGTCGACACGCCGGTGGTGTTGCTGAACGGCCCACGACAATCAGGCAAAACCACGCTTGCGCGCGAGTTGCTGGGCTCCAAACGGACATTCCGCAGCCTGGACGATGACACCACGCTGGCCGCAGCGACCGCCGATCCGACCGGATTCCTGCGCGATGCCAGACGCTTGACCATCGACGAAGTGCAGCGTGCGCCCGCATTGCTGCGGGCCATCAAGAAAGCGGTGGATGAGGACCGCCAACCCGGCCGCTTCCTGCTGACGGGCTCGACCAACGTGCTGTCATTGCCCCACGCGGCAGACAGCCTGGCCGGGCGCATGGCGGTCATCGACCTGCTGCCGCTTGCGCAAACCGAAATAAGGCAGACCCGGTCACGCTTCCTGCGCGACGCCTTCGCAGGGGCGACGCCATCCGCGGATACCACGACCACCGGCAAGGCGTTCGAACACATCGTGCTGACCGGTGGATACCCGGAAATGCTGCAGCGGCGCGACCCCGTGCGCCGCACCGAATGGGCGCGAAACTATTTGCGCGCCATCGTGCAACGCGACGTACGCGACGTCGCCAGCGTGGACAAGCTTGGCCAGATGCCGCGATTGCTGCGCGTGCTGGCGCAGCACTCCGGCCAACTCGTCAACTACACACAAGTCGGCGGCCAGCTCGGGCTCGACGCCAAGACCGCGCGCAAGTACATCGGCGTGTTCCAGCAGCTGTTCCTGGTGCGTGCGCTGGAGCCATGGTCAGCCAACCGCCTCACCCGCCTGGTCAAGACACCCAAGCTGCATTTCCTGGACAGCGGCCTGCTTGCCGTATTGCTGGCAGTATCGGAAGCAACCGTCGCAACCCGACGCAAGACCTTCGGCGCCGTCCTGGAAAGCTTCGTGTTCGCCGAAATCAGCAAGCTCGCCGGGTGGGAACATGACGACTACCATCTCTACCACTACCGCGACAAGGATCAGGATGAGGTGGACGTCGTCATCGAGAACGTGATGGGCGGCATCGTCGGCGTGGAAGTGAAGGCCGCTGCCACCGTGAACGCCGCCGACTTCCGGGGCCTGCGCAAGCTCGCCGGCGCCTGCGGCGATCGCTTCCGCTGCGGACTGGTACTGTACGACGGCGGCATCGTGCTGCCATTCGGCAAACGGATGTACGCTGCCCCGGTCTCCAGCCTATGGGCCGCACCGGGCCAATGAGGATCACGACACATCTGGCGCAAAGCCAGATCGCGTCCCATGTCCCGGTGCATGCTGTCGCTCCGGCCAAGCTAGAATCCGGCCGTTGCACCAGTCGTCCCCCGAAGGTTGAGCACCCATGAAGGCAGTCATTCTCGCCGGCGGTCTCGGTACACGAATCAGCGAAGAAACCGCGGTGCGACCCAAGCCCATGGTCGAGATCGGCGGCATGCCGATGCTCTGGCACATCCTCAAGATCTATTCGCACCACGGCATCAACGACTTCGTCATTTGCCTCGGCTACAAGGGGTACATGATCAAGGAGTACTTCGCCAACTACTTCCTGCACATGTCCGACGTCACCTTCGACATGACCACGAACAAGCTGGAAGTACACCAGAAACACGCCGAGCCCTGGCGCGTCACGCTGGTCGACACGGGCGATGGTACGCAAACCGGCGGCCGGCTCAAGCGTGTGCGGGATTACCTCGACGACGAGACGTTCTTCTTCACCTACGGCGACGGTGTCGCCGATATCGACATCGGCGCCGAGCTTGCCCTTCATCGCGAGAAGGGAACGCTGGCGACCATGTGTGCCGCGCAACCGCCGGGGCGTTTCGGCGCCATCGACATCCGCGATCACCGCATCACGCGTTTCGAGGAAAAACCGGCCGGCGACGGCACCTGGATCAACGGCGGATTCTTCGTCCTCGAACCCGGCGCGCTCGGCTACATCGAGGGCGACTCGACGATCTGGGAACGCGAGCCGCTGGAGCGCCTGGCGCACGACGAGCAACTGTCGGCCTACACGCACCGCGGCTTCTGGCAGCCGATGGATACCCTGCGGGACAAGCTCAAGCTGGAAGAACTGTGGCAATCGGGCCACGCGCCATGGAAGGTGTGGCCTTGAAACTGTTCGGCGGCGTTTACGCCGGCTGCCGCGTGCTGGTCACCGGCCACACCGGGTTCAAGGGCTCGTGGCTGGTGTTGTGGCTGCGGGAACTCGGCGCGCACGTGGCCGGCCTGGCGCTGGATCCGGACACGCAACCCTCGCATTGGACGCTGCTGGGTTTCGACGACGTTGCCGACCATCGCGCGGATTTGCGCGACATCGGCGCCTTGCGAAAAATCTTCGATGAACACCGCCCCGAGATCGTTTTCCACCTTGCCGCGCAACCGCTGGTGCGGCGCAGCTACCGCGATCCCGCCGACACGTTCTCCAGCAACGTGACGGGCCTGGTCAATCTGTTCGAGGCCGTCCGCGCTTGCCCATCGGTGCGCGTGCTGGTCAACGCCACCACCGACAAGGTGTATGCCGAACACGGCAACACCGAAGGCTACCGCGAAACCGATCCACTCGGCGGCCACGACCCCTACAGCACGTCGAAAGCGTGTGCGGAACTGGTGTCGGACTGCTACCGCAAGAGTTTCTTCAACGGTCCCGATGCATCGACACGCATCGCCACCGCGCGCGCCGGCAACGTGATCGGCGGCGGCGACTGGGCGGAAGATCGACTGGTACCGGATCTCGTGAAGGCCGCGCAGGCGGGACAGCCGTTGCTGCTGCGCAACCCCGCGGCGGTGCGTCCCTGGCAACACGTGCTGGAACCGCTTTCGGGTTACCTGCGGCTCGGGCAACGGCTCCGGGACGACGCAGGCTTTGCCGCTGCGTGGAACTTCGGCCCCGGCGCCGCGGGCGAAATCAGCGTGCAGTCACTCGCCGCGCAACTGGGCACGCGCTGGCCGGCCTTGCGCATCGAACGCGATGCGAGTGCGCACCCCCACGAAGCCGCGACCTTGCGCCTGAATTGCGACAAGGCAGCCCGGCAACTGGCGTGGCGTCCGGTGTGGAATATCGATACCGCGCTCGACAGGACCGCCGACTGGTATCGACGCTTCCATGAAAATGGCACCGTCGGAAGTGCGGCTGATCTCGCCGCATACATCGATGATGCCCGTCGCGCCGGACTGGAATGGGCCGCATGAAGCTCCAGTCCACGCCACTCGCCGGGTTGTACGAGATCCACTACACGCCGGTCGGCGATGCCCGCGGCCGCTTCACGCGCCTGTTCTGCGAGCAGGAGCTCGCGTTCATGCGCCCGCACCTGCATTTCACCCAGATCAACCTTTCGGAAACCCGGGGGCGCGGTACGCTGCGCGGCATGCATTACCAGAAGCCGCCCGCCGCGGAAGCCAAGCTGATCCGCTGCCTGCGCGGACGCGTGTTCGACGTGGCCGTCGACCTGCGTGCCGGCTCGCCCACCTTCCTGCGCTGGCATGCACTCGAGCTGGCCGAGGACAATGACCGTGCGGTCTTCATCCCGGAAGGTTTCGCCCATGGCTTCCAGGCACTCACCGACGAGGCCCACTTGTTGTACATGCACACCGTGCCCTGGACGCCCGACTGCGAAGCCGGCCTGCGCCACGACGATCCACGCCTGGCGATCGAGTGGCCATTGCCCGTAACCGCAATCTCGGAACGCGATCGCGGCTATGCGCTCGTCGACGATGCGTTTGCCGGGGTGCGCGCATGAAATGCCGGTTCTGCCACACCGTCTTGCACGACGTATTCCTGGACTTGGGCAGCGCACCGCCCTCCAACGCATTCCTCGGCGCGGACAATCTGAACGCGCCGGAGACATGGTTCCCGTTGCGCCTGTACACCTGCGCGGAATGCCACCTGGTGCAGGTGGACGAAGTGCAAAAGCACGATGCACTGTTTTCCGGTGACTACGTGTATTTCTCCTCGTACTCGCGCACCTGGCTGGCGCACGCCGAACGCTACGTTGCGCAAGCGGCGGAGCGGCTGGGGCTGAACGCGCAAAGCCTGGTCATGGAAGTCGCGTCCAACGACGGCTACCTGCTGCAATTCGTCAAGGCGCGCGGCATCCCTTGCGTCGGCATCGAGCCCACCACTGGAACCGCCGTGGCGGCGCGCGAGCGCGGCATCGAAACGATCGAGCAATTCTTCGGCGAACGTTTTGCGCGTGGGTTCGCTGCCACGCGACGTCAGGCCGATCTGGTGATCGGCAACAACGTGCTCGCGCATGTGCCCCACCTCAACGACTTCGTCGCCGGGCTTGCCGCGGTGCTCGCGCCTGAAGGCGTGGTCACCGTCGAGTTCCCGCACCTGTTGCAACTGGTCGCGCAACACCAGTTCGACACCGTTTATCACGAACACTTTTCCTACTTCTCGTTCCACACCGCGCAACGGGTTTTCGCCGCACACGGCCTGCGTATCTGGGATGTGGAGGAGCTGCCCACCCATGGCGGATCGCTGCGCCTGTGGGCCTGCCACGACGACGCCACGCATGTCGAAACACCCAACGTCGCGACCTTGCTTGCGAAGGAATCTGCGGCGGGCATGCTGGAGATGGATTACTACCGCGGTTTTCAGTCCGTGGCCGACGGCGTCAAGGATGCATTTCTCGCATTCCTGCTCGACTGCAGGCGCGGCGGCAAGCAGGTCGTGGGCTACGGCGGCGCCGCCAAGGGCAACACCCTGCTCAATTACGCCGGCGTGCGGCCCGACCTGCTCGGCTACGTGGTGGACGCTTCGCCGCACAAGCAGGGGCGTTATCTACCCGGCTCGCGCATCCCGGTCGTCGCGGAAACACGTATCCGCGAAACCCATCCCGACTTCGTCGTGATTTTGCCGTGGAACCTGCGCGAGGAAATCACTTCGCAACTCGCCTACATCCGCGAGTGGGGTGGGAAATTCGTGACCGCGATCCCTCAATTGGTGGTGTCATGACCGTCGCAAGCACCAAGAGTCGCATCTACTACACCAAGCCGTCGATCACGGAACTCGAAATCCGCTATGCCACGGACGCTGCCGCTAGTGGGTGGGGAGAACATTGTTACGACTACATCGAACGCTTCCAGCGGCAGTTCGCGCAACACCTCGGCGTCCGCCATGCAATCGCCACGTCCAGCGCCACTGGCGCCTTGCACCTCGGCATGGCCGGGCTGGGTATCGGTCCCGGCGACGAAGTTATCCTCGCCGATATCAACTGGATCGCATCGGCGGCGCCTATCGTCCACCTCGGTGCCAAGCCTGTACTGGTAGACGTCCTTCCGGATTCCTGGTGCCTCGATCCGGCTGCGGTGGAAGCCGCCATCACGCCACGCACCAAGGCCATTCTCGCCGTGTATCTGTACGGCAATCTCTGCGATGTGGATGCGCTCTCTGCGATTGCCCAAAGACACGGGCTGCCTCTCATCGAAGATGCGGCCGAGGCAATCGGCTCGATCTGGCACGGTCGCCGCGCCGGCTCCATGGGGGCGTTCGGTGCGTTTTCGTTCCATGGCACCAAAACCATCACTACCGGCGAAGGCGGCATGTTCGTCACCAATGACGACGCGCTCTACGAGCGGGTGTTAACGCTTTCCAATCATGGCCGGGCGCGCGGCGAGACCAGGCAATTCTGGCCCGAACGCATCGGTTTCAAGTACAAGATGTCGAACTTGCAGGCGGCGATCGGTTGCGCCCAACTCGAGCGGATCGATGAACTGGTCGCGAGGAAACGCCGGATATTCGAACAATATCGCAATGCTTTCGCAAAACTGCCCGTATCCATGAACCCCGAACCGACCGGCACCGTCAACGGTTTCTGGATGCCAACCATTGTCGTCAATGAGCACGTACCGTTCGATCGCAGCGCGCTGCTGGCTGCTTTCAAGGCCGACAACATCGACGGGCGTGTATTCTTCTGGCCGCTGTCGTCGCTGGGGTTGCTGGAGCCTAGCCCTCGCCACCCTGTCAGTGACTCACTATCGAAGCGCGCCACGAACCTGCCAAGCTATCACGACATGACAGAAAAGGATGTCGATCGCGTCGTGAACGCAGTACAACCCGTACTCGGCGACCACAAATGACTCCCGTCATCTTCTGGGGCGCCACCGGGCAAGCAAAGGTGTTGAGGGAGGCGCTGCGTTCTATCGATACGGAGCTCGTGGCTCTCTTTGACAACCGTGATATTGCTTCGCCTTTCAGCGACGTTCCGATCTTTCACGGTGAGGCCGGATTCTCGCAATGGGAGGTTGGATACCGGAAACGCGATTTGGTTCGCGCATGCGCGGCCATCGGAGGCGCCCTTGGGCATGACCGGCTGGCGCGCATGCACTGGTTCAGAGATCGCGGATACGCTCCACTCACCGTGGTGCACCCACATGCTTTCATCGCCGAAGACACATCGCTCGGAGACGGCTGTCAGATTCTCGCCATGAGCGCTGTTTGTGCCGGCACGAAATTGGGTGAGGCTGTCATTGTGAATACCAAGGCCTCCGTCGACCACGACTGCATCATCGGCAACGGTGTCCATATCGCGCCCGGCGCAACACTTGCAGGCGAGGTAACGGTTGGAGAATTTGCCTTCGTTGGGACCGGGGCAGTAGTTCTTCCCCGAATCCAAATCGGCACAGGCGCAATCATCGGCGCAGGAGCAGTCGTCACACGAGACGTACCGGATGGTGAAACCGTTTTAGGAAACCCCGCACGAGTCCTTCGCAAGGGTCAACCATGAACATTGATGGGAATGTTGCCGTGCAGAAATCAATGCGGCGAGTCAAGCCCGACCCTGTCATCGAAGCAAGCATCGCGCATGGCGGTCCGTTGAACTCAGAATACGTAGCACAAGTGCTAAATTGACCGGAAAATTCAGCCACCCACATGAAATTCATAGAACCCTGAAAAAGCGTATCCACCTAGTCGGAAGACACACAACGTGATAGCCTCGCATGCCGATTATAAAGCATACCTTGAAGCAGATCGAATCTCGTTAAACCGTCAGAGGACTCTTGCCAATTGGATGTTTGACGACATCTGGCGTTTTCAACGAACGCTAAGAAAGTTGGAGTATCTGACCAACTGCAAGAAAAACACTTTATTCCGCAATCTCGTGAAGCTCGTGTTCATAAGACAAAGTGTTCGTCTTGGATTCAGTATTCCAATAAATGTGTTTGGTCCAGGTTTGTGTATTGCTCATTACGGAACAATCGTAGTAAACGGCGCAGCTCGCATAGGTGCCAATTGCTGTTTACATGCGTGCGTAAACATAGGAACCACAGCGGGAAAGACTCATGATGCACCTACCGTAGGAGATAACTGCTACATCGGTCCGGGGGCAAAATTATTTGGCAAAATCACCATTGGATCCGATATGGTTATAGGCGCAAATGCGGTTGTAACTAAAAGTTTCCCTGATGGGTCGGCTACGCTTGGTGGCGTGCCAGCGAAAATAATCTCTCATAATACGTCACGAGGCTTATTGATAAAAGGGCACCCAGGTACCTGCGGAACCTCCGAACAGTCGTGAATTCGTCATCCCCAGCGCAAGCCAGGACACAGCGACCTTTACGCAACCGAACGACTTCATGACTTCCCGCATGCCACACCTTGTGACACAACAATGGCTGACACTGCAGCCATCTGAACAGATGGAGGAAGCAACAGGGCTAAGAATCCGGTGCAGTTTCAGGCTGGCATGAGAAGCCGATCTGCTGATCACGGTCACACCGGGCGGTTATCTTCGCCGCCGCTAGGTCGCAGGGCGGCCACGCTACGTATCAACATCCTGTCCAACTATGCCGGCCAGATATGGATGGCCGTGATGGCGGTGATGTTCCTGCCGTTGTACATACGCATCCTCGGGATTGAGGCGTTCGGGCTGGTTGGCCTGATGCTGAGCTTCCAGTCGATTTCGCAGTTGTTTGATTTCGGTATCGGAGGCGCCACCAATCGCGAATTGTCGCGTCGCATCCATGATCCTGCGCTCGTCGATGGCATGCGCGACCTGGTGCGTTCGTCTGAAATCGTGATCTGGCTGTTGGCTGTAGCCGTTGGCATCATCATCTGGGCGTGCAGCGGCCTGATGGCTGACCACTGGCTGCACATCAGCCACATGGGGCGAGGCGAAGCCGTCCGTGCCATCGCCATCATGGGCGTCACCATCGCGCTGCTGTGGCCGAGCGCCTTCTACAACAACTGCCTGTCGGGACTGGAGCGGCAGCCCGCCCTGAACGTGATCAACGCCGTCTTCGCGACGTTGCGGTACGCGGGTGTCATTCCGGTGCTGTGGGCCGTCCCATCCCTCGCCGCCTTCCTGTGGTGGTATGCGCTGGTCGGCGCCCTGCAGTCCCTGGCGACCGCGATCGTGGTGTGGCGGGCATTGCCGCGAGGCCGTCGGCCGGCGCGCTGGTCGAGCGCACAACTTCACGACAGCAGCCGTTTCGCCGGAGGACTGTTTTTGATCGGCGCACTGGCGATGGGGCTGACCCAGCTCGATCGTCTGAGCATCGCCAGCCTGCGTCCGCTGGCGGAGCTGGGTTACTACACCCTGGCCCTGAGCGTAGCTGCGGGACTCGGGCGGATGGTCCAACCAATGTTCAATGCGATCTACCCACGCTTCAGCCGGTTGGTCGCGCGGGGGGAAGTAGCCACGTTGCGTGAGCTGTACCACCTGAGCAGCCAATACCTTGTAGTAGTGGTGGCTGCAGTGGCCGTGGTGCTGATCGTGTTCGCGCACGATGTGTTGTTCCTGTGGACTGGCGATTCGGCATTGGCAACAAAGGTTGCACTGCCAATGGCGATCCTGGTCGCCGGCTCCGCGCTCAACGGTCTGATGAACATTCCCTACGCCCTGCAGCTCGCCGACGGCTGGACGCGACTGGCCGCGGGCATCAACGCGGTCTCCCTGTTGCTCGGCATCCCGTTCTGCCTGTGGGCGGTTCCACGCTTCGGAATCAGTGGGGCGGCCTGCATGTGGTTGCTCGCGAATCTCGCACCTGTCGTCGTCGGCATTCCACTGATGCACCGCCGGCTGTTGCGCGGGGAAATGGCGAACTGGTATTTGCGCGACATCCTGCCGTCCGTGCTCGCTGCTTCCGCAGTTGCCCTGACGCTGCGCCTCCTTCTGCCACCATTGCCGCGTACGATCCTTGGAGCCGCGTGGTTGGCATTTGCAAGCCTGATCACGCTGGCCGTCAGTGCGTTGGCGTCGAAAGCGGTTCGAGCCGCGGGTACGGCCTGGCTGAGGGGGCGACTCGCGAGTTGACAGAAATTGGCCACGCGCGCCGCTCCGAAGCCAGGAACCCCTTTTGCTGCAAATCGGATCAAGACAAAGGCAATATTTGCCTGCCGTAGCGTCGATGGATACGGCTGACCCATGGCTTGTTTTTCGACGGATGGGTTGTCGCGTAACGGATGGCCTCATCGAGCGTTCCGAATTTCCGCTTCCGCATCGCCAGCAACCGCAAGGCCAAGCTGGTCTTCAGCAATCTCCATTTGAATCCGTTGGTGGCGCGCCAACCCTCGTCGGCAAGGATTTTGCTCGCGCTGGCCCTCGCAGCTGGGTCGAGGAAAGCCGAGATTTCTCTAGCTAGATGATTCAGGTAGGGGCGAAGCGCAACTTCCGGGTAGCTGTCGTCATTCGATTGCTCTCGGACGCTGCAGTACTCATGGATGACCGCGTTGCCAACCGTGCGTATGCCAGGAACGGGCGTCTCGCTGTTAAAGGCACCTGTTGCAAGGTTTCGCTCAAAATCAGCACTGTCCCTTGTAGTAATCCCCCGCGAAAAACTGGCGCCGTTGCTGCGATCCGATGCGTAGTTCACGAGCAAGGAATTGTCGTAATACAACATTGCCGGGATCATTCCAAGCACCCTGAAGCAGAAGCAGTAATCGGGCGAGACGGACGCGAAGACAGATCCGTACCGCCCTTCGAGCTTCGCGAGGACATTGCGTGGAGCCACACTATTCAGCATCCGCGGAAAGCAGGAATAGAAAACCATGTTCGCGGTCAGGCGAAGCAGATCCCTCGTATCCATGCGGTAAAGCAGGCCTGTCCGTGGCAATGGCAGGTAGCTGATCGGGCGCGAATAGTCATCAATCCTGTCATACGTGAAAGAGATCAACTCGTCCGGATATTTTTCCGTGATCGCGAGCAGATCCGGCAACGCCCCGTCCTTGAAGAGCATCCGGTCTGTCAGCATGAAGAAATGCGAAGCATCGTGAACGGACATCGCACGGGTGATCGCCCACTGCCAATGCTCGGTCATGGCCAGCGGCGTTGGGGGCCTGATCAAGGAAACGCCGCGTGGAGCCTGTTCGGCAAGGAATGAATCGATGACTGCCGATTCCTTGCTGTCGGTTGAATTGTCGGAAATGATGACGTCCACCGGGAGCTTCGCTTGCGACTTGACCACCGACATGACGGAGCGGCAGGCCAACTCGCCGCGGTTTCGCGTCGGAATCAGGATTACAAGCTTCGTAAACAAGAACTACCCTCAAGTCAATAGTGGAATCGAGAACAAGCTGGCGGGGAAAAATGGAATGAATGCAACTTCACAGTGACCCGTAAAGTTCCAGATAATCACTGATTGCCATGGTCTCGGTAAACACGGTCGTTGCGCGCTCGCGCCCGGCCAGCCCGAACATGTGCGTCATGGTGGTGTCATCCGCAAGATATCGGCAATTTTGCTCCAGTGCATCCAGATCGTCGATGTCGCAAAGCAATCCGGTTTTGCCTTCGGCCACCACTTCATCGACCGCACCGCAACGAAACCCCACGACCGGCTTCCCGCAAGCCATGGCTTCCAGCGCGGTGTAGCCAAAGCCTTCGTAGCGGGACGGCACCAGGACGGCATCGCAGGCACGGTATTCCTGGATGAGTTGGTTCTCGGTGAGGCGCCCAAGCAATGTGATGTTGTCGCCGTGCCCGCCCCGCCGATCCGTTCGCAGCCCCGACGTACAACGAATCTCGAACCCGGTCCCCAGGCGATCCCCCAGCAAGGGAATCACGTCCGCTCCCTTGCGCCGCGAAGCATTGCCAACGAAAAGCAAGCGAAAACGCCCATCCGATTTTGGCGCGACGGGTGTGGGCGAGAACTTGTCGTAATCCGCCCAGAGCGGAATGGTGCGCGAAGTCTCCACTCCCGCCACGCGCTTCAACACGTCGGCCGTGAAGCGGCTGTCGGTAGTGATGGCATTCGCAAGCGCGTACGAACGACGCATATACCGACCAATGACAGCGCGATGATACGCCTGCTGTGCGTCCGACTTGAAAGGTCTGTAGGCCGGGTCGAGGATGTAGTGATGTTCGGTAACCACCAACGGGATCCCGTTACGCCTGAATGCAAAGGCATTGGCGCTGTTCGCATGAATCACATCCGTGCCCTTCGGCGCCTTCGCAAGACGCAGCAGATCAGGCACCAGCTCCATCCAGAGCGGAAACCAGGCTATGGTCGCCCGCACCCCGCGGCTGACCAGTGCGGCAGCAATTCGGCGGGTGAATACGTCGGCGCCGCTGCCTGCACGAATCGCGGGAAACCACACCGCCAGTTCGCGCTTGCCGGTCACCCCTCTCGAGCCCGGCAAAGGAAATACACCTGGTACTGCCACCCGATCGGCCACAACGCCAATGCGCACGCCTGGACCGCCCGGATCAGCCATGCCCAAACCGGACCACGACAGATCCAATGAGTGCTGAGGGGATGCAGATCCCGCCATTTGGCACTCACCACAAGTCCCGCAGCCCCGAACATCCCAACCCACTCGCTGATTGGCCGCACGGTTTCGCGGATGGCGACCTGACCGGTACCACGGTACAGACCCAGCCGGCGACTGAGAAATCCGGCGTTGGGCACGAGTATCAGGAATCGTGCGCCAAGCTTGGCAACCCGCCGCATTTCCTGCAGCGCGCGCGGCTGATCCAGGAAGTGCTCGAGCGAACCCATGCAGGTGACGATGTCGAACCGTTTGTCGTCAAAAGGCAGCTGTTCTGCCACGCCTTCGCGAATGTCAGCATCATGAAGCCGCTGTCGGGCACGTTCGACCGCGCGTGCAGATATGTCCACGCCGCTGACCTTGGCACCATGACGCTGGAGCTCGGCAAGCCAATCGCCGGTCCCGCAGGCGATGTCCAACACCATATCTCCCTGCGACAGACCAAGTCTTTTTGCAATCACGCGCATGTGCCAAGGAACCGCAGACGCACCCGGTTTGCCGGCGTAGTACACGTCGTCGTAGAAGCGCTGAACTTGCTGATGATCAGGCATGCTTGCGTTTTCCCGAATCCACGACTCCGAATACCAAGGAGCCTCTGATTTTGTCGACTCCGCTCATGGTTCGACAGGCTCACCACGAACGGAATCGGAACATTATCCATTTACCCGGAGATTGTCGAAAGGCGGAGTGAGTGATCATCAGACGTTCCCTAAGACTTTTCACGGACATTCGCCGTCGCAAGGAAGAGCATCGTGCGCAGCTTCGTGCCAAAGCATCCCCAACTGAAACGGGCCGCCACCTCGACACATTTTGCTGCGACTGCAAGATGGTCATCACGCGCGAGCCAGGCATCCACGCACCCTGCGAAGGCAGCATAATCCCCTGACTGAATCAAGCTGCCGGTTTCGCCTTCGACGACCGCATCGGGTACTCCACCGACAGCGAAGGCGACGGTAGGCAAGCCATGCGCCGCGGCTTCCACCGCCACCATGCCGAAGCCTTCCGGATCGCCCGGAATTTCGCGCACGGGAAACACATGCACGCTGGCAGCGCGATACAGCTCGGTCAATTCGTCATCAGGAACCTTGCCGAGAAAGCGAACGCATTCTCCGACGCCTGCCGAATCCGCGGCAGCCTGGATGCTGGCAGGCGTCTGGGCTTCGGCGTGCAGGGCTTGCGTTGGCGCATCGCCGACGACCAGCAGCATCGCATCGGGATGAACGGCAACGATGCGCGGCAGGCATTGCGCGACGAATTCGCGCAACCCCTTGCGGGCGGACAAACGGCCGACGGAGAGCAACAGCGGGAGGTTGGCGAGATTGTGCTGGCTACGGAACTCGATGGACGGGTCGCCTGCGTCGGAAACCGGGCCATCGTTGCGCGCCAGCGCCACCCCGGGTTCGTCATTCCGGGTCTGGCCATGCGCAGCGTGGGCAGAACCCGGAATCGGTTTCGTCAGGCTGTCCGCAAGCACGGTGACCGATTCCGGGTTCCGGCCCTGTGGGCCGGCCCCGGAATGACCAGATGCATGAGAGGCGGCCGAATCGGCATCCCGAGGCAAATCAACACCCGGATGCACGATGCCGATACGCGCGGGATCGACGCCGGCGTTTCGACACAGTTCCGCCGTGGCGCGGCTGTTGGCGATGACCCGATCGGCGCGGCGGATGGCTGGCAACCACGATGCGCGATAGACGCGATTCTTCACCGCGATGTCGAGGCCGTGGACATAGACGGCAGTCTTCGCACCGCATGTACGCGCGGCCGCACGCGCGAGGGGCGCGGTGAGGCCACTGCCCGCAAGTACGACGTCAGGTTTCCATGTGCGGGCTTCGCGTCGCGCGAGCGCACGGGCACGTACCAGGAACTTCCACAGTGGTTTCAGCGGCGCCTCGCGCACCTCGATGCCCGCTGGCGCAAGTGCAGCGGAACCATCTGGGCCGACGATGCGTACCTCGGCCGCCTTGGCCAATTCTTCCGCCATATGCCAGTTGAGGCGTTCCATCCCGCCGACCAAGGGTGGCAGGTTGCGCGTGACGAGAAGGACACGTGGGCGGTGCGATTCGGTCATTGAGGGATGCGGGTGCCGCATTCCGTGGCGGCGAGCCGGCGGCTTACCACAAAAGTTCGACGCCGAATTGACACAGGGCACGATCCCGACTGACCAACGGCACTCCTTCGGTCTCCGCCTGCGCGGCAAGGATACGGTCGAAGGGATCCCGGTGCGATTGGGGGTAGCTGCCTGCCAGCAAGGCGTGAAAATGCGAAATGGGCAGGATGCCTGCGCTGAGACGCCTCGCAACGTCATCGAAATCATCGAGCACCGCTTTCGCGCCGGGCAGTTTGCCAAGCCGGAACTTGGTCGCGGTTTCCCACGCCGAGGCAGCGCTGACCATCAAGTCGTTGGCGGGGTTTTCCAGCAGCCTGCGCGCCTTGGGCGAAAGTTTCGCCGGCTGCATCACGGCCCACAAGAATGCATGGGTGTCGAGCAGCAACCTCACCGGCCTTCCCAGGCCGCCAATTCTTCTTCGGGAAGCGGGTCGAAAAAGGCCGGATCGAGTTTGCCCTTGATGAACCCGAGCGTGCGCTTGCGCACCGGCTTCAGTGGCACCAGCCGTGCATAGGGTTTGCCGGCCTTGCCCAGCACGATTTCCTCGCCGGCGTGGGCCTTGTCGAGCAGGCGGGAAAGATGGGTCTTGGCTTCGTGGACGTTGATGACTTCGGGCATGACGCCCAAGTTAGTCCACTTGGTGGACCAAGTCAAATCACAGCCTCTGCTCAACCGTCGCGCCGGTAGGTCAGCGAGGTGATCTGTTCGGACACCAGTCCGATCAGGAAGATGATCACGGAGGCGCTCCACAGTGCTGCGCTGATCAGGCTGAGACGATGGAATCCGATGAAGGTGTAGGCCCAATAAGCCCAGCCGAGCACGAAGAACGCCACGGCGGTCGGCGCGAACAATTTCAGCGGCGCGTACAGGGTCGCGATCTTGAAGATGATCAGCAGGAACCGCACGCCGTCCCGCAGTGGCCGGATGTGGCTTTTGCCCACGCGCTCGGCCGCCTTGATGGGTACATACGCGACCGGATAGGCGCTGCGGAAGAACGCCATGGTGGAAGTGGTCGGGTAGCTGAAGCCGTTCGGCAGCAGGTGGATGAACTCGCGGAACTTGTCGGCACGCGCCGCGCGGAAGCCCGAGGTCAGGTCGGCAACACGATGACCCGTCATCTTCGACGCCAGCCAGTTGTAGAAGGTGTTGGCGACGCCGCGCCCGACGCCGGCCTGGTCGTCCCAGCCGCGCGCGCCGACCACCATGTCGTAGCCTTCGTCGAGCTTCGCGACGAGGCGCGGGATGTCGGCGGGATCGTGCTGGCCATCGGCATCCATGAACACCAGCACGTCGCCCCGCGCCGCACGCGCACCGCGCTTGATCGCGGCGCCATTGCCCATCGAGTACGGCGTGCCGACGCGCACGACGCCGTGCCCGGCACACAGCGCGGCGGTAGCGTCGATGGAGCCATCGTCGGACACGATGATCTCGGCGTCCGGCTGCGCTTCGCGCAAGGCAGGCAGCAACGCGGCAAGCGCCACGGCTTCGTTCTTGGCAGGCAGGATGATGCTGAGCACGCATTGTCCCCAAAGGGTTCGCCGCATCTTAGCGCAGGCGGGCGGGTGCACAGGAGGCGTGCCTCTTGCGCATTTTGGCGACCATGACCGATTCCGGGTTCTGCCGCGATGCAACCGCGGCAGCCCCGGAATGACGAGGGGGAGGTGGATGCGTCTCCGCAGAGGACAACACGACCGCCAACGGCCCGGAATGACGAAGGGAGGCGGATGCGTCTCCGCAGACGACAAGGCGACCGACGGCCGCCCAGGAATAACCAGCAAAATGGGTGGTGCGGTCAGACCGCCACCCGCTCTTTGTTTGTCATTCCGGACGCGCGCAGCGCGATCCGGAATCGGTCTGGACGGATCAGCGGTGGCGACACCAGAAACCGATTGACTCGCGCCATCCATGGCGCTCGCGCTACGCGTCACCTCCGGTGTTCGCGTTTGCAGTCCTGCAAACGCAGTCGGGTCCCGTCGCAATGAAACCGCGCCGGTCCCGGAATGACCAGCATGGTGTCTTCCTGCCGGCTTGGCACGAATCCCGCATCCCGCTTCAGGGATTTGGGACGCGGTTCTCGCCGCGGCCTGCCAAATCACACGGTTTTGCGCTACATTCAGCTTGCGAATCGGGGGTTTGGATCACTTTGATGGCAACACAGATGAACCCGGCACCCAGCATGCCCGGCCTGACCGGCATTCCACGCCGTTTGGCGCTGGAAGGGGTGTTGTCGGAAGCCGATGCGCGCACCGCGGTGGAAGACGCCGCCAGGCAGAAGATGTCGGTGACGGCCTACATGGTCGAGAACGGCATCGTCGATGGCCTGCGCATGACCCAGGCGTTGTCGGCGGAATTCGGCGTGCCGATGCTGGACATTTCGGCCATCGATGTCACCCAGCTTCCCGTCGGCACACTGAGCGAGGAGTTGATCGAGAAACACACCGCCCTGCCCTTGTTGAAACGCGGCAATCGCCTGTTCGTGGGGGTGAAGGATCCGGCCAATCCGCGCGCGCTGGAAGAAATCAAGTTCCACACCAACTGCGCGATCGAACCGATCCTGATCGAAGCCGAACAGTTGAAGCGCGGCATCGAGCAGGCCCAGAACGCGCAAAGCATCAGCATCGGCAACGACGACAGCGACGAGGGCCTTGACGGCCTCACCCTCGGCGAGGACGACGATACCGCCGACAGCGCGGTGGTCGACGCCAACAGCACCGACGACGCCCCCGTCGTGAAGTACGTCAACAAGATCCTGCTGGATGCCATCAAGCGCGGTGCCTCGGACATCCACTTCGAACCCTACGAAACCCGCTACCGGGTGCGCGTGCGCATGGATGGCGTGCTGCGCGCGGTGTCGTCGCCCCCGCTGAAGCTGGCGCCGCGCATCTCCTCGCGCCTGAAAGTCATGGCCCGCCTCGACATCGCCGAGCGCCGGGTGCCGCAGGACGGGCGCATGAAATTGAACCTGTCCAAGACCAAGTCGTTCGATTTCCGCGTTTCCACCCTGCCGACGCTGGGCGGCGAGAAGATCGTGCTGCGCATCCTGGACGCCGCGGCGGCCAGGCTCGGCGTCGAAAAGCTGGGCTACGAAGAAGACCAGAAGGAAATGTTCCTGGAGGCCATCGAAAAGCCCTACGGCATGGTGCTGGTGACCGGCCCCACGGGTTCTGGCAAGACGGTGTCGCTGTACACTGCACTCAACATATTGAATACGGTCGGGCGCAACATCTCGACCGTGGAAGACCCGGTCGAAATCCGGGTCGAAGGCATCAACCAGGTCCAGCAGAGCGAGAAGCGCGGCATGACCTTCGCCGCCGCGCTGCGCTCGTTCCTGCGCCAGGACCCGGACGTGATCATGGTCGGCGAGATCCGCGACCTCGAAACCGCGGAGATCGCGGTCAAGGCCGCGCAGACCGGCCACATGGTGCTGTCGACGTTGCACACCAACGACGCGTCGCAAACGATCACCCGCCTGATGAACATGGGCATCGCGCCCTACAACCTCACCTCGTCGGTGTCGCTGGTGATTGCGCAGCGCCTTGCGCGGCGGTTGCACGACTGCAAAAAACCCCTGGAACTTCCCAAGGCGGCGCTGCTGGCGGAGGGGTTCACGGAAGCGGAAATCGATCGCGGTTTGACACTCTACGATGCAGTAGGCTGTTCCGGCTGCAACGAAGGCTACAAGGGTCGTGTCGGCATCTACGAAGTGATGCCGATGTCGGAGGAAATCCAGAAGGCCATCCTGGAAGGCGGCAACGCCATCCAGATCGCCGAGGCCGCGCGCCGCGCCGGCGTGCGCAACCTCCGGCAATCGGCGCTGATGAAGGTGAAACAAGGCGTCACCAGCCTTGCGGAGATCGATCGCGTCACCAAGGATTAGCAGCACTCAACCTGGCTGCGGGCCATGGAAGGCCCGCCGCGGATCAAGCACGCTCCTGTTGTTGTGCTTGATCCGGCGAAGTCGGGTCCGGGCACGTACCGGACCCGACGTCTCGGAACAAGTCCAGGACAGGACTTTGTTCCGATTTCAATATGGGGAACTGACCGATGCCCACCGCCACCGTCGCAAGCAAGCCCGCAGCCGGCAACCTCGGCGCCGCCCGCGCCGCGGTCAAGCAATTGACCGTGTACGAATGGACCGCGCTGGACAAGCGCGGCGTCAAGATGAAGGGCGAGATGCAGTCGCGCAACGCGAGCCTGGTCAAGGCCGAGCTGCGCCGCCAGGGCATGAACCCGCAGGCGGTCAAGGAGAAACCCAAGCCGCTGTTCGGCGCCGCGGGCTCGCGCGTCAAGCCGCGTGACGTCGCCATCTTCAGCCGCCAGATCGCGACGATGATGGCATCCGGCGTGCCGATGGTGCAGGCCTTCGAGATCATCGCCGGCGGCCAGCGCAACGTGCGCTTCAAGAACATGCTGACCGACGTCAAGCAGAACATCGAGGGCGGTTCCGCGCTGCACGAGGCGATGGCGAAATACCCGGTGCAGTTCGACGAGCTGTACCGCAACCTGGTGCGCGCGGGCGAATCGGCCGGTGTGCTGGACACGGTGCTGGACACCGTGGCCACTTACAAGGAACGCATCGAAAGCATCAAGGGCAAGATCAAGAAAGCGCTGTTCTACCCCGCGGCCGTATTGGTGGTCGCGTTCCTGGTGATGCTGATCCTGCTGGTGTTCGTGGTGCCGGTGTTCCAGAACGTGTTTTCGAGCGCGGGCGTGGCACTGCCCGCGTTCACCCAGATGGTGGTGTCGCTGTCGGAGTTCATGCAGTCCTACTGGCTGCCTTTCGTCCTGGTGCTCATCATCGCGATCGTGGGCACCATCATGGCCTACAAGCGCTCGGAAAAATTGCAGCACACGGTGGACCGGATGTCGCTGAAGATTCCGGTGATCGGCAACATCCTGCGCCAATCGGCCATCGCGCGCTTTTCGCGCACGTTGGGGGTCACCTTCGCCGCGGGCGTGCCGCTGGTCGAGGCGCTGGATTCGGTCGCGGGAGCGACCGGCAGCATGGTGTACGGACAGGCCATCCGCAAGATGCGCGACGATGTCGCGGTCGGCCACCAGTTGCACCTGGCGATGTCGCAGACCAACCTGTTTCCGAACATGGTCACCCAGATGGTGTCGATCGGCGAGGAATCCGGCGCCCTGGACAAGATGCTCTTCAAGGTGGCCGAGTTCTACGAGGAAGAGGTCAGCAACGCGGTGGATACCCTGTCCACCCTGCTCGAACCCATGATCATGGTGATCATCGGCATACTCGTGGGCGGCATGGTGATCGCGTTGTACCTGCCGATCTTCAAGCTGGCCGGCACGTTCTGACGTGACGGAACAGCCGTGCGCACCAGGCAGGTTGGGCTGAATGCAATGAAGCCCAACGCGTCTAGGCGTGGCATTGTTGGGCTTCGCGAAGAGCTGCTCAGCCCAACCTACGCGGCTCTCCCGGCGGGAGAGGGGTTTTGACTATCGCAATCGCACAGCCTTTCGGGCTGCCCCTCGCCTTCTGGATCGCCATGGCCGGCGTGCTGGGCCTGATCGTCGGCAGCTTTCTAAACGTGGTGATCCTGCGCCTGCCGGCGCGGATGGAGTGGTTCTGGAAGCGTGACGCGCGCGAGATGCTGGAACTGGCGGCAGGCGACGAGGCCGCGCCGCCCGATCTGGTGCGCAAGGGTTCGCACTGTCCACATTGCAAGCACCCACTGGCTGCGTGGGACAACATCCCCCTGCTTTCATGGCTTTCGCTGCGCGGTCGCTGCCGCTACTGCAAGGCACCGATCTCGATCCAGTATCCGCTGGTGGAGTTGTTGTGCGGCATCGCCAGCGCGATCGTGGTGTGGAAATTCGGCGTCACCTGGCAAGCCGCGGCGGGACTCGTCTTCACCTGGATGCTGGTCGCCGCCGCCGGCATCGACTTCCGCACGCAACTGCTGCCCGATTCATTGACGCTGCCGCTGCTGTGGCTGGGCCTGCTGGCGTCGCTGGTCCCGCTGTTCGTGCCCGCGCACGAAGCGCTGGTTGGAGCGGCGGCCGGCTACCTGTCGTTGTGGGCCGTGTATTGGCTGTTCAAACTCGCGACCGGCAAGGAAGGCATGGGCTACGGCGACTTCAAGCTGTTCGCCGCCGCCGGCGCGTGGATGGGTTGGACCGCCCTGCTGCCGGTCATCATCATCGCCGCGCTGTCCGGCGCCATCGTCGGGATCGTGATGCTGCGCGTGCGGGGACAGGATCGCTCGGTGCCCTTCGCGTTCGGCCCGTTCCTCGCGATCGCCATGTGGATATGGCTGATCGCGGGTAACGACATCCTCGCGGCCTACCTGCGCTTCACCGGACTGCGTTAAGCGAACGCTGGATAACCTGCCCCCGGCAGATTGCGACGACCCTCCAGCGTTTCCGACGATCTTTCCATGACCGGATCTCCCGTGCGCCGCGCGTCCGCCTTCACGTTCATCGTGCTGCTGGTCGCGCTGTTGATGCTGCCGAACTTCGTGTGGCTGGCGCACGACACCAGCGGCAGCGTGTGGGTCGCGGCGCTGGTGTTGCCGGCGGCAATGTTGGCGTTGCTGTTCGCGTTGCTGGGACGCTGGCCATGGCTGGCCTGCCTGCTGCTGGCGCCGTTCGCGCTGCTGGCGCCGCTGGAGGCGTTCTACATCCTGCAATACCACCACCCGACTTCGGCGCAGATCATCGCCACCGTCGTCGCGACCAACCCGCTCGAGGCCGACGAATATTTCGGCCGGCTGCTGGCGCCGCTGGCGGTTGCCTTGTTCGCGGGGCTCGCGGTGGCGCTGCTGGCGGCATGGTCGAGTTGGCGCGCGCGGTTGCGTTGGCGGGGCGGCTGGCGGGTCGGATTGTCTTGCGCGTGCGTCGTGGCGATGCTGCTGCCACTGGGGATCGGCTATGCGTCATTCCGCCACAAGAGCGCGAGCGAATCGGAATCAGCCACGGCGCCGCTGCGCGACTACGGCGACGCGATCGAGGACGGTTTTCCGTTCGGCGTGGTCCCGCGCATCGTCAAGTACCGCAGCGAGTGGGACCGCATGCGCATCGACGCGGCCAGGTTCAAGGCATTCCGGTTTCATGCGCAGCGTACCGGGGCGCCGCTGCGGCAACGCCAGGTGTACGTGCTGGTGATCGGCGAAAGCAGCCGGCGTGCGAACTGGCAGTTGTTCGGTTACGACCGTGCGACCAACCCGGAACTGTCGAAACTGAAGAACGTGGTGCCGATCACGCGCTTCATCGCCACCTGGCCCGAATCGATCGCGGCGATCCCGATGATCCTGACCCGCCGCAAGCCCGACATGGCGTGGGACGCGCCTTGGCATGAAGCATCGGTGTTGCGCGCGATGTCCGAAGCCGGCTACGAGACGTACTGGATTTCCAACCAGCAGGCGATCGGCGAGTTCGATTCGCCGGTGTCAATGTACGCCTACGAAGCCGACCACGTGGAATGGCTGAACCATGCCTCGTGGACCGCGCCGGGCAGTTACGACGGAGACTTGGTCCAGCCCTTGAAGGATGCCCTGGGTGCATCCGGCAAGGACCTTTTCATCGTGCTGCACATGATGGGCAGCCACGTGAAATACGACTATCGCTACCCGCAGGCCTTCGAACGCTGGACGCCGACCCAGTTGTCGCCGCCTGGCCAGGGCACGCACATCGAACGCGTGCGCAACAGCTACGACAATTCGATCCTGTACAGCGACCATGTGCTGGCCGCGATCATCGACGTCCTGAAGCACAGCGGCGCGGTCAGCGCACTGTGGTTCGAATCCGACCACGGCGAATTGATCCCGACGCCGACCTGCGACAAGGAAGGCCACGGCGTCGGCACCGTGCCCGAATACGAGATCCCGGCACTGTTCTGGTATTCCGATGCGTACCAACGGGACTTTCCGCGGCGCGTGGCGGCGTTGCAATCGAACGCCGGCAAGCGCACGATCAGCGCCGACACCTTCGAGTCGCTGATCGACATGGCGGGCGTGGCCTTCCCCTCGCACGATGAAACATGGAGCCTGCTCAGCCCCGACTGGCACTACCACACGCGCTGGGTGGCGCAGACGCAGCACATCGACTTCGACACCGCGCGGATCGACAGGGAATGCGGACGGGTGTCAAACGGGGGCAGAGGGAATTAAGCTGCAGTCTGATGTCCTCCGTAACTCGTACACATGACCCATCATTATGTGGTTGCGCTGACCGGCGGTGTCGCCTCGGGCAAGAGCGCCGTGGCGCGGCGCTTCGAAAAGCTGGGCATCGGGGTGCACGACGCCGATGTCGCCGCGCGCGAAGTGGTGGCGGCGGGCTCGACGGCGCTGGCCGAAATCGAATTCGTGTTCGGCCAGGGGATGCTGAACGCCGACGGTTCGCTCGACCGCCGCGCGATGCGCGAACGGGTGTTCGCCGACGCCGGCGCACGCCTGAAGCTGGAGCGGATCATCCATCCGCGCGTGCGTGCATGGTTGCAGCGACGCGTCGGTCTGGATCGCGGGCCGTATTGCATGCTGGCGATCCCGTTGCTCGCGGAGAACCGCGGAGACTATGCGTGGGTCGATCGCGTGTTGCTGGTGGACGCGCCCGAGGCGCTGCAGGTCGAACGCCTGGTGCAACGCGACGGCGTCTCCCGGGAGCACGCCGCACAAATGCTGGCCGCGCAGGCGACGCGCGAGCAACGATTGGCGATCGCCGACGACGTGATCGTCAATGACGGCGAAGAAGCCGCGCTGGACGCCAAGGTGGCGACGCTGCATGCGCGGTATCTGGAGTTGGCGCGAGCCACGCGACTTAATTAGTTCCCCTCTACCTCCGGGAGAGGGTGGCCGCAGGCCGGGTGAGGGTTCGGTGATAATGCAACGGCCCGCTTCGATCGTACCCTCACCCCTGCCCCTCTCCCACGGGGAGAGGGGTTCCGGCAAATGCGCGGATGCCCGCGACGCCTTGCGCGCCTGCAGCACGCGCGCGCTCGAAATCGTCGGGGCCCACGCCACCCAGCGCGTACACCGGCAATCGCGCGTCAGCGACAAGCGCCGCGAAACGCTCCCAACCCAGCGGTACGGCGTCGGGATGCGAGGCGGTAGCGCGCACCGGCGACAGGGTCGCGAAGTCGGCGCCGAGGCGCGCGGCGAACTGCAGCTCTTCGGCTGCGTGGCACGACGCCCCCACCCATGCGTCGCGAGCCAGCGGCCGTTCGTGCAATTCGCGCAATTGCGAGGCCTTGAGCTGCACGCCTACGCCGAGCTCCTGCGCAAGTTCGATGTCGTGGTTGACCAGCAGGCGCCCGCGCAACGACGGATCCGCATCGATCCATGCAAGCGCGGTCGTGCGGACGTCCGCACGCGATGCGCCCGGCATCCGGATTTGCAGCAAGGGGCCCGACGATGGGGTTCGTCCGTCTCGTCCCGCTGCTCCGGAAGCGTTCGGCAGCGGAAAAGAAAGGCGCGCGACGCTGTCGCCATCGACAATCACGCAGGCCGCCGGCAACCGCAGCGCGGTGACGATCGGCACGTCGGCGGCCGGCATCGTGGCGGCATCCATGTCGCGTATATCGGCCCAACGCAACGGGTGCCCCTCGCGCGCCCGCGGTTCACCGCGCCAAGCCGTCACGCGCAGCGCGTGCAGGCGCACGGTCTTTTCCGGGTAGCGCCAGGGGATGGAAACCAACGGCGCGGAGGCGAGCACCTCGATGCCGAGTTCTTCGCGCAGTTCGCGGATCAGTGCCGCTTCGACGGTTTCGCCGGGCTCAAGCTTTCCGCCGGGAAACTCCCACAGGCCCGCCAGGTGCTTGCCGGGCAGGCGTTGCATCAGCAGCACGCGGCCTTGTGCATCCGCGACGATGCCCGCGGCGACTTGCAGCGCTGTTCCCTCTCCCGCCGGGAGAGGGTGGCCGAAGGCCGGGTGAGGGTTCGGGACATTGCGCAAGGTCCGTACCCTCACCCCAGCGCTACGCGCTCGCGCGAAGCGCGCCTCTCCCGGCGGGAGAGGGGTTCCAATCGCGTGATCATGCACCCGTTCGTAATCGACGAAATCGAAGGCGAACGGATGTTCAGCGTCGGCCGGATGGTGTTCACGCGACGCTTCACGCCAATCGTTGCGATCGAACGCCGGGAAAAACGTGTCGGCATCGGACGCAACGGTATCGACTTCGGTCAGGCGAAGGCGTGTCGCGCGTGGCAACGCCAGCGCGTAGATCTCGCCACCGCCGATCACCATCAACTCGTTGTTGCCGGCCCGTGCAACCGCATCGTCCAGCGAATGCACCACGATCTGGCCTTCGAAGGGCGCGACGGCGCTGCGCGTCAGCACCAGGTTCGGTCGCCCCGGCAAAGGACGACCGATCGCCAGCGCGGTCTTGCGCCCCATCAGCACCGGCTTGCCCAGCGTGAGCGCCTTGAAGCGCTTGAGGTCGGCGGACAGGTGCCAGGGCATTTCCCCCGCACGGCCGATGGCGCCGTTGCGGTCGAGCGCGGCGACGAGGGTGATATCCGTCATGCGCGCTCACACCGCTACTGGGGCACGGATGGCCGGCCACGGGTTGTAATCGACGATGCGGATGTCTTCGAAGCGGAAGTCGAACAACGATTGCACGTCGGGATCCAGTGCCAGTTTCGGCAACGGTCGCGGCGCGCGGGTCAACTGTTCGCGTGCCTGCTCGATGTGGTTGGAATAAAGGTGCAGGTCGCCGAACGTATGCACGAAATCGCCGCGCTCGAGGCCGCAAACCTGCGCGACCATGCAGGTGAGCAAGGCATAGCTGGCGATGTTGAAAGGCACCCCGAGGAAGATGTCGGCCGAGCGCTGGTAGAGCTGGCACGACAATTTTCCGTTGCCCTGCCCTGAGCCCGTCGAAGGGGCAACGTAGAACTGGAACAGCGCGTGGCAAGGCATCAACGCCATCCTGTCGAGTTCACCGACATTCCATGCACTCACGAGCATGCGACGCGAGTCGGGGTTGCGCCGGATTTGTTCGATCACCCGGGTGATCTGGTCGATCGTGCGGCCGTCCGGCGCCGGCCACGCCCGCCACTGCTTGCCGTAGACCGGGCCGAGCTCACCGTTCGCATCCGCCCACTCGTCCCAGATGCTGACACCGTGGTCCCGCAAATACTTGACGTTGGTGTCGCCGCGCAGGAACCACAGGAGTTCGTGCACGATGGATTTCACGTGCAGCTTCTTGGTGGTGAGCAGCGGGAACCCGGCCGCGAGATCCATGCGAATCTGGCGACCGAATACCGAGCGCGTCCCGGTGCCGGTGCGGTCGTCCTTGTGGGAGCCATGTTCCAGCACGTCGCGGAGGAGGTCGAGGTAGAGCTGCATGGGCGGAATGGGGGCGGAATTCCGGAGAGTGTAACAACGCTTGCCCCGCTGGAACCGCCAGCGCGCGATGAAACGGAAACCGATTCCGGATCGCGCCGCGCGCGTCCGGAATGACAACATGGGAGGCGCTTGTCATTCCGGGCGGACCGCGGCTGCATCGCAGCGGTCCCATGCCCCATTCAGCCACGGTTCGGGTAGGCTTGGCCGGTCGCCAATTTCACAGGGGGCCCCTCGGTCATGAATTCGATCGCACCCACCGTTTCCAAGACCCGCTCGTTCTCGACCGTATTCCTGATCGAGATGTGGGAGCGCTTCGGCTTCTACGGCATGCAGGCGCTGATCGTCTACTACATGGTGCAGCGCCTCGGTTTCGACGACGTGCGCGCGAACCTGGTATGGAGCGCGGCGGCCGCGCTGATCTACGTGGCGCCGGCGATCGGCGGCTGGGTCGGCGACGGCATCCTCGGCACGCGCCGCACCATGCTGACCGGCGCGGTGATCCTCGCGATCGGCTACGGGCTGATCACGCTGCCGAGCGCGAACCCGAACTTCCTGTATTTCTCGCTGGGCGTGATCGTGGTCGGCAACGGCCTGTTCAAGCCGAATGCCGGCAACCTGGTGCGCAAGATCTACGAAGGCGACGACAGCAAGATCGACAGCGCCTTCACCATCTACTACATGGCGGTCAACGTCGGCTCGACCATCTCGATGCTGCTGACGCCGTGGATCAAGGACTACGTCAACAACCTGTACCAGAACGAGTTCGGCTGGCACGCCGCGTTCGGCGTATGCAGCATCGGCCTGATCGTGGGCCTGGTCAATTACTTCTTCATGCGCGCGTCGCTGGCGCACATCGGTTCGGACCCGGACCACCATCCGTTCAACGCGATGAAGCTGGTCAAGGTGCTGGTCGTGGGCGCGGTGCTGGCGGTGATCGCGGCCTTCATCCTGCAGCACGAACAAGTCGCGAAATGGTTCGTGATCCTGGCGGCCATCGCGCTGCTGCTGATCTTCGTTTACCTGATCGTGAAGAGCCAGCGCGGCGAGCGCGCCGGCCTGGCGGCGGCGCTGATCCTGACCCTGCAGACGATCTTCTTCTTCATCTTCTACCAGCAGATGCCGACCTCGCTGGCGCTGTTCGCATTGCGCAACACCGACTTCGACTGGAGCGTGTTCGGGGTGCACCTCTTCACCTGGCTGCCGGGCCAGTACCAGGCGCTCAACCCGATCTGGATCATGATCCTGTCGCCGATCCTGGCGTGGATCTACACCGCCGCCGGCAAGCGCGGCAAGGACCTGTCCATCGCATCCAAGTTCGCGCTGGGTTTCGCGATGGTCGCGGCGGGCTACTTCGTCTACGGCATGGCCGGCAACTTCGTCACCGAGCCGGGCAAGGCCTCGTCGTGGGTCCTGATCTGGGGCTACGGCCTGTATTCGCTGGGCGAGCTGCTGGTGAGCGGCCTGGGCCTGGCGATGATCGCGCGTTACGTGCCGGCGCGGATGGGCGGCTTCATGATGGGCGCCTATTACGTCGGCGTGGGCATTTCGCAATACCTGGGCGGACTCGTGGCCAACTTCGCGGCGGTGCCCCAGAACGTCACCGACCCGATACAGACCCTGCCGATCTATACCGCGCTGTTCACCAAGCTCGGCTGGGCCGGCGTGGTCTGCACCGTGATCGCGGTCGCGATGATCTGGCCGATGAAGCGGCTGTCCGCCACGCATTCGAGCCACGCGGCCCGGCCCGACATCGCCGCCGAACAGTGACCGGACCCGTGAACGTGACGGGTGTCATGGCCGTTGACATGGCGTTCGGCACAGGCGCACCGTTGCCCTGACCGGCTAACTTAGGGCATGCCTGCCCAGCCGCCGCGCGACGAACGCTTCGCCGCGCGGACGGTCCAACGGGCGCATCCATGCAAACCGGAAGACACCGATGTCGCGAAAAAAATGGATTCTGACGCTCATCGGCGTCGTCATCGTGGTCTTCATCCTGTGGCGCATGTTCGCCGGCGGCAAGCCGGGCGGCCCGGACGCATCCGGCGGGCCCGACGCGCCCGTGCCGGTGACGGTGGTGCCGGCCGCCGCCGAGAACGTGCCCGTGTACCTGACCAGCCAGGGCACGGTGCAGGCAATGAACACGGTGAACGTCCAGCCGCAGGTCGGCGGCCAGCTGCTGAAACTCGATTTCGTCGAGGGCGGCCAGGTGCGGAAGGGCCAAGTGCTGGCCGAGATCGACCCGCGCACCCTGCAGGCGCAGCTTGACCAGGCCATGGCCAAGCGCGCGCAGGATGCCACCCAGCTCGCGACCGCCAGGGCCAACCTCGAACGCTCCGAAAATCCCAAGTACCGCCAATACGTGGCCCAGATCGATCGCATCACCCAGAAGAACACCGTCGACCAGTGGCAGGCCGCGGTGGCCGCCGACAACGCCAGCATCGCGGACACCAGGGTGCAGCTCGGCTTCACCAGGGTGATGTCGCCGATCGACGGCATCGCGGGCATCCGCCAGGTCGATCCCGGCAACGTGATCACGACCTCGACCACCATCGTCACCGTCACCCAGATGCACCCGATCAACGTGATCTTCACGTTGGCGGGCAAGTACCTCGACGAGGTGCGCGCGGCGCAGGCCAAGGCGCCGCTGACGGTGGCGATCCTCGACGCCTCCAACAACATGGTCGAAGGCGATGGCGTGCTCAAGGTGATCGACAACCAGATCGATCCGGATTCCGCATCCTTCAAACTCAAGGCCGAATTCCCCAACGCCAACAACCAATTGTTCCCGGGCCAGTACGCCAACACCCGGCTGCAGGTCAGCATCGATGCCGACGCGCTGGTGGTACCGAGCGCGGCCGTGCAGCGCGGCCCGAACGGCGACTATGTGTGGCTGGTCACCGACCAGCCGCCGGCGCGCCCCGCGGGCGACGAGTCGGACACGCAGGCCGGCGCCAAGGCTTCGCGACGCGGCCAACGCGCACCCGCAAGCAGCGCGGCCGACAACAAGCCTGCCAGATACGTCACGATGCGTTCGGTCACCACCGGCGGCGAAGCCGGCGACGCCGGGTTGATCGTCACCCAGGGTTTGAAGGCCGGCGACCAGGTGGTCACCGCGGGCCAGTTCCGGCTGAAGGAAGGCAGCAAGGTGACGCCGATGAAACCCGGCGAGATTCCGCCGCCGCCCACCACCGCCGAGATCAAGGCCGCAGCGCAGAAGAGCGGGCGCGGACGCCGGCGTTGACGAGCAACCGGCCCCGCCCATGAATTTCTCCAGCATTTTCATCCGCCGGCCGATCGCAACCTCGCTGTTGATGGCGGCGGTACTGCTGCTCGGCATCATCGGCTACCAGGCGCTGCCGGTTTCCGCGCTGCCGGAAATCGAGGCGCCCAGCCTCGTGGTCACCACCCAGTACCCGGGCGCCAGCGCCAGCACCATCGCGACCCTAGTGACCACGCCGCTGGAACAGCAGCTCGGGCAGATTTCCGGCCTGACGATGATGAGCTCGAACAGCGCCGCCGGGTTGTCGACCATCACCCTGCAATTCGCGATGAGCAGCAACCTCGACGTCGCCTCGCAGGACGTGCAATCGGCGTTGCGCACCGCGCGCCTGCCGGGAAGCCTGCCCTACCCGCCGGTCTACAAGCGCGTCAATCCCGCCGATGCGCCGATCATGACGCTGGCGCTGACCTCCGACAGCCTGCCGCTGCGCGACGTCAACGACTACGCCGATTCGATCCTCGCGCAACGCCTCGCGCAGGTGCCGGGCGTGGGCCTGGTATCGATCGCCGGCAACGTGCGTCCCGCAGTGCGCGTGCAGGTCGATCCCGGCAAGCTCGCCAACCTCGGCCTCACCATGGAGGACGTGCGCAGCGCGCTCACGCAGGCCAACGTCAATGCCGCCAAGGGTTCGTTGAACGGCGCGGTGCAGACCTACGAGATCGGCACCAACGACCAGTTGCAGAGCGCGACCGACTACGCCCACACCATCATCAGCTACAAGAACGGCGCGCCGGTGAGGCTGTCCGAAGTCGCCGACGTGGTCGAGGGCGTCGAGAACGACCAGCTTGCGGCGTGGGCCAACGGCAAGCCGGCGGTGTTGCTGGACATCCGCCGCCAGCCCGGCGCCAACATCATCAAGACGGTCGACCAGATCGAGCAGACCCTGCCGGAGCTGCGCGCGGTGTTGCCGACCGGGATCCACCTGTCGGTGTTCGCCGACCGCACGGTCACCATCCGCGCTTCCGTGCACGACGTCCAGATGACGCTGCTGATCGCGGTCGCGCTGGTGGTGGCGGTGATCTTCATGTTCCTGCGCCGCCTGTGGGCCACGCTGATCCCGGCGGTGGCGGTGCCGCTGTCGCTGACAGGCACCTTCGCGGTGATGGCGTTCGCGGGATTCTCGCTGGACAACCTGTCGTTGATGGCGCTGACCGTGGCGACAGGTTTCGTGGTGGACGACGCGATCGTGATGATCGAGAACATCGTGCGCTACCTCGAGCAGGGCAAGGAGGGCCGCGAAGCGGCCGAAACGGGCTCACGCGAAATCGGCTTCACGGTGTTGTCGCTGACGGTTTCGCTGATCGCGGTGTTCCTGCCGCTGCTGCTGATGCCGGGCGTGACCGGGCGGCTGTTCCACGAATTCGCGTGGGTACTGACCATCGCGGTCGCGATCTCGATGTTCGTGTCGCTGACACTGACGCCGATGATGTGCGCATACTTGCTGAAGCCTGGCGAATTGCCCACCGGCGACGAGGAAGCCCTGCACAACCGGCGCGGCTTCTACGCCAAGATGCTGGGCTGGTACGAATCGAGCCTGGACTGGGTGCTGGAACACCGCCGCACCACCATGCTGGTGGCCGCCGCGTCGGTGGCGGTGACGGTGCTGCTGTACATCGCGATCCCGAAAGACCTGCTGCCCGAGCAGGACACCGGACTCATCACCGGCGTGGTGCAGGCCGACGCCGACATCGCCTTCCCGGCCATGGCGAAAAACACCCAGGCGGTGACCGCGGCGCTGCGCCGCAATCCGGCGGTCGCGGGCGTCGCCGCATTCATCGGCGCCGGCGCGATCAACCCGACCCTGAACCAGGGCCAGGTCAGCATCGTGCTGAAGCCGCGCGGCGAGCGCGCCAGCCTCGATGCAGTCCTGGCCAGCCTGCAACACGACGTCGCCGGCATTCCCGGCGTGGAGCTGTTCCTGAAGCCGGTGCAGGACATCACCCTCGACACCACCGTGGCGCCCACCGAATACCAGTACGCGATTTCCGAGATCAACGCCGCCGATCTCGCGAAATACGCGAGCCGGATGGTGCAGGCGGTGAAGCAGCTGCCGGAACTCGCCGACGTGTCCGACAACCTCGCGATGAACGGGCGCGCGCTGAAACTCGACATCGACCGCACCGCCGCCAGCCGCCTCGGCGTGCCGGTGCAGACCATCGACGATACCCTGTACGACGCCTACGGACAGCGCCAGATCTCGACCATCTTCACCCAGCAGAACCAGTATCGCGTGGTGCTGGAAGTCGCCCCGCAATTCCGCAACCGCTCCGACCTGATGAACATGCTGAGGGTGCGCTCGAACGGCGCCAGCGGCGCGCTGACCGGCAGCAACGCCACCAGCCTCGGCATGGTCAAGTCGGCCAACTCCTCCACCGCCACCGGCATCGGGCAATCCAACACCGGCATCCCGATCGGCGGCGGCAACACCGTGCCGCTGTCGACCCTGGCCACCGCCACCGTCACCGACGCGCCGCTGGTGATCGCGCACCAGAACCAGTTGCCGGCGGTGATCATTTCGTTCAACGTGGCGCCCGGCTATTCGCTGTCGCAGGCGGTGGATGCCATCAACGCCGCCGAGGCGTCGCTGGACCTGCCGCCGCAGATCCGCGCCGGCTTCATCGGCAAGGCCGCGGAGTTCTCGTCCTCGCTCGGCAACGAAGCCCTGCTGCTGCTGGCCGCGATCATCGTGATCTACATCGTGCTGGGCGTGCTGTACGAAAGCTACATCCACCCGCTGACGATCCTGTCGACACTGCCGCCGGCCGGCGTCGGCGCGCTGCTGGCGTTGATCGTGTTCGGGATGCCGCTGTCGGTGGACGGCATCGTCGGCATCGTGCTGCTGATCGGCATCGTGAAGAAGAACGCGATCATGATGATCGACTTCGCGATCACCGCGCGGCGCCGTGGCATGAGCGCACGCGACGCGATCCACCGCGCCTGCCTGTTGCGTTTCCGGCCGATCATGATGACCACTTTCGCGGCCTTGTTCGGCGCGTTGCCGCTGGCGCTCGGCAGCGGCATCGGCGCGGAATTGCGGCGCCCGCTGGGCATCTCCATCGTGGGCGGCCTGCTGCTGTCGCAACTGGTGACCCTGTACACGACGCCGGTGATCTACCTGTACATGGAACGTTTCCAGGACTGGATGCACGAACGGGTGGCGCGCCGGCGTGCCGAGCTGGCTCCCGAAGGCGGGAAGTGAGGTTGGCATGAACATCTCCGCGCCCTTCATCAGGCGCCCGATCGGCACCTCGTTGCTGGCGGCAGGCGTGCTGGCGATCGGTGTGTTGTGTTACACCCTGCTCGGCATCAGCGCGCTGCCGCAAGTGTCGTTCCCCGCGATCTGGGTGTCGGCCGGCCAGGCCGGCGCCAGCGCCAGCACCATGGCGGCGACGGTGGCCGCACCGCTCGAGCGCCACCTCGGCCAGATCCCCGGCATCGACATGATGCGCTCGCGCAGTTCCGACGGCAGCGCGTTCGTGCTGCTGTTTTTCGACTCCGACGTGAACATCGACTCGGCCGCTCAGCAGGTCGATGCCGCGATCAATGCCGCGGTGCCGGACCTGCCATCGGGCCTCGCGATGCCGCAATGGCACAAGGCCAACCCCAACGACGACCCGGTGATCTCGCTGGCACTGACTTCGGACACCCAGCCGATGTCCGACCTGTTCGACGCCGCCAACACCCTGCTCTCGCCACGCCTCAGCCAGTTGCCGGGCGTGGCCTCGGTGGACGTCTCGGGCAGCGCGCAACCGGGCGTGCGGGTGGACGTGGACCTGCGCAAACTCGATGCACTCGGACTTTCCAGCAACGACATCCGCAACGCGATCACCGCGGCCAACGTGACCTCACCCCAGGGTTTCCTCAGCGACGGCAGGACCGAAACCGCGATCGTCGCCAACGACCAGTTGCACAGTGCGCAGGAGTTCGCCGACCTGGTCGTCGCGACCCACGAGGGCACGCCGGTGTACCTGCGCGACATCGCCAACGTCTACGAGGGTGCCGAGGACAAGTTCCAGGCCGCCTACTTCAACGGCAAGCGCTCGATCCAGTTGCAGGTGTTCAAGCGTCCCGACGCCAACGTGATCGCCACGGTGAACGGCGTGAAGGAGGAATTGCCGGGCCTGCGCAACCTGCTGCCGCCGGGCACGCAACTGACGCCCTATTTCGACGAAACGTCCACCATCCGCGATTCGGTCAACGACGTGCAGATCACGCTGCTGATCAGCCTCGCCATGGTGATCCTGACGATGGCGGTGTTCCTGCGCCGCCTCGCGCCGACGTTGATCGCGTCCGCGGCGGTGCCGTTGTCGCTGTGCGGCGCCTTCATCGTGATGTACGCGATGGATTACACGCTGGACAACCTGTCGCTGCTGGCGCTGGTGATCGCGCTGACCTTCGTGGTGGACGACGCCATCGTGGTGATCGAGAACATCACCCGCCATCTCGACGAGGGCAAGTCGCGGCTCGAGGCTGCGCTGCTGGGCGCAAGGGAGATCGGCTTCACCATCGTCGCGATCACGGCCTCGCTGATCGCGGTTTTCATGCCCATCCTGTTCGCGCCGGCCTTCATCGGCATGTGGTTCCGCGAATTCACGGTCACCCTGATCGCGGCGATCTTCGTGTCGATGCTGGTGTCGCTGACCCTGACGCCGGCGCTGTGCGGGCGCTTCCTGCGCCACCATGCCGCGGACGAAGGCACCCCCTCGAGGCTTTCGCGGATGCTCGACGCATTCCACGCGGGCATGTTGAAGGTGTACACGACGACGCTGGACTGGACGCTGCACAAGCATCCCAGGCTGATGGCCTGGTCGCCCCTCCTGTTGCTGGGCCTGACGATTTTCCTTTTCACCAAGATCCCGGGCACCGACTTCCCGCCGCAGGACACCGGCCTGATCTGGGGACGCGCCAGCGGCGGGGTCACCATGTCGTTCCCCGACCTCGAAGCGCGCACCAGCAACCTCGTGACGATGCTGCGCGCGGATCCGGCGGTCGAGTACGTGGGCGCTTCCATCGGCACCAGCTGGCGCGGTCCCAGCGGCTGGTTCAGCGTCCAGTTGAAACCGCTGGGGCACGGTCGCAAGGATTCGACGCAGGAGGTGGCGGCAAGGCTGTCGGCCAAGGTTTCGCGCTATCCCGATCTCGACGTCCGCTTCCGCCCCTTGCAGGATCTCGGCGGGGGCGGCGGCGGCACCAGCCAGGGCGGCCAATACAGCGTGAACCTGCAGGCCAACGACGCCGCGGAATTGGAGGAGTGGCTCCCGAAACTGCAGGCTCAACTCCAGAAGAACCCGATTTTCCGCGATGTCGGCACCGACCTCGACAAGGGATCGCTGCTGCAGAACATGGTGGTCGACCGCGCCAAGGCCGCGAGCCTCGGCGTGTCGATGGCGGCGGTCGACGATGCGCTCTACAACGCTTTCGGGCAGCGCCAGATCTCGACGATCTATTCCGAGACCAACAATTACCAGGTGGTGCTGACCGCACTGCCCGCGCAGACCGCTTCACCGGCCGCGCTCAATTCGATCCGGGTGCGTTCGTCGAACGGCCAGATGATTCCCATCAGCGCGATCGCGCACCAGCAGGCCTCCATCGCGCCCAGCCAGATCGAACACATCAACCAGATGACCAGCATGTCGCTGTCGTTCAATCTGGCGCCCGGCATCAGCATGGGCGAGGCCACCAAGCAGATCAACCAAACCATCTCCGACATGCGCATGCCCGGCGACATCAAGCTCGGACTCGGCGATTTCTTCCGGCGATTCGAGCAACAGATGGCGATGATGCCGTTGCTGCTGGTCGGCGCGATCGTGGCGGTGTACCTGGTGCTCGGGATGCTGTACGAGAACCTGATCCACCCGGTGACCATTCTCTCGACCTTGCCTGCCGCGGGGGTGGGCGCGCTGCTCGCGCTGCTGGTCACCAATACCCCGCTGTCGATCGTCGCGATCATGGCCCTGATCCTGCTGATCGGCCTGGTGAAAAAGAACGCGATCATGATGATCGACTTCGCGCTGGTGGCCGAACGCGAGGGCCGGACGCCGCTGGACGCGGTGCGCGAGGCCTGCCTCGTGCGCTTCCGGCCGATCATGATGACCACCATGGTTGCGATCCTGGCGTCGGTGCCCCTGGTGATCGGCATCGGCACGGGGGCGGACCTGCGCCGTCCGCTCGGCATCGCGATGCTGGGCGGCCTGATCTTCTCGCAAAGCCTGACCCTGCTCTCGACACCCGCGATCTACCTGGTGTTCGCCACCTGGGCGCGCCGTCGCAAGGAACGCAAGGCGCAACGCGCACTCAAGCGCAAGGCCGCGCTGGGCAACGCCTGAAGCGGTCCGCCAACGCGCGCGGGGCACGGCTTGTTATGCTTGGCGCCATCGTTGCCACATCCACATCCATGTCCGCGAAGTCCGAACCGGCCACCCCGGCACACGCCCGCATCGCCTTCATCGGCGGCGGCAACATGGCGCGCAGCCTGATCGGCGCCCAACTGGCGCGCGGCGTTCCGCCCGCCTCGATCACGGTCGCCGAGCCACGCGCGGAAGCCCGCGAAGCGCTGGCCCGCGAGTTCGCCGTCCCGACTTTCAGCGACAATGCCGAAGCCGTTGCCGGCGCGGACTGCGTGCTGTTGGCGGTGAAACCCCAGGTGATGCGGCAGGTTTGCGAAAGCCTGGCCGGGCCGTTGCGCGGCGCGCACACGCTGGTGGTCTCGATCGCCGCCGGCGTCCGCATCGCGCAACTGGAACGCTTGCTGGGCGCCGACCATGCCATCGTCCGCTGCATGCCCAATACGCCGGCGCTGGTTGGCGCGGGCGCGAGTGGCCTGTGCGCCAACCGCCACGTCGACGACGCCCAGCGCGCCCTGGCCACGCGCCTGCTCGACGCGGCCGGGATCGTGCGCTGGATCGATGACGAAGCGCAAATGGACACGGTGACCGCCTTGTCCGGTTCCGGCCCGGCGTATTTCTTCCTGCTGGTCGAGGCGATGGAAGACGCGGCGGTGGAGCTGGGCTTGCCGCGCGCCACCGCGCGCGCGCTGGCGACGCAAACCTGCCTCGGCGCCGGGCACATGCTGGCCGACAGCGACGAAACCGCCGCGGAACTGCGCAAGCGCGTCACCTCGCCGCACGGCACCACCGCCGCGGCGCTCGACGTGTTCGAGCAAGGCGGATTCGCGGCACTGGTCGGGCGCGCGCTGGCCGCGGCGGAGCACCGCGGCGCCGAAATGTCGGCCGAACTGGATCACGCGCGATGATGTACCTCGCCAACGCCCTGTCGCTGCTGATCCAGTTCGTGTTCGGTTGCGCGGTCGCGCTGTTCGTGTTCCGCCTGCTGGCCGAAGCGGTACGCGCGGATTTCTACAATCCCATCTGCCAATTCCTGTACCGCGCCACCAACCCGGTGCTGACGCCGATCCGGCGCGTGATCCCGACCTGGCGGCGCATCAATATCGCGGCCCTGCTGATCGCGTGGCTGCTGGAAGTCATCAAGAACTTCCTGCTGCGTTTCACCGTGCCGGATTTCTGGGCGTCGAACCTCGGCACGCTGGTGCTGGGCGTCGCCGATCTCCTCAATTTCTTCATGATCATGTACCTGATCATGATTTTCGTGTGGGCGCTGCTCAGTTACGTCAACGTCGATGCGCGCAACCCGTTGGTGCCGCTGCTCGGCAAGATCGTGGGCCCCGTGCTGAAGCCGTTCCGCAGGATCCTGCCGCTGGTCGGCGGTTTCGACCTGTCGCCGGTGCTGGCGATCCTGGTGATCCTGCTGATCCAGACGGTCGTCGTGGCGTGGTTGACGAACGTCGGGCACACCATCTAGGCAATCGGTTTCGCTCGCCGCTGACTAAACCGGCAGGATTGCCGGTTTGAACGCCGAAGGCGGCCCGAAGGGCGAGCCACAGGGATGTGGCGAGTAGGCGAGCGAAACCAAACGAAAGCGCTTCGCACTGGCTTGCCGCGCAACTTCACGCGGAAAAGATGGAGGCGTCGTCAGCGCTGGCGGCGTGCCCAGCGCGCGATCACCGCATGCAGCGCGTCGAGTCCGTCGGTGAGCGCGGCGGGCCCCGGCTGCAGGATGATCGGCGACCTGATCTCGTGCAGCTCGCCGTCGCGGACCGCGGGAATCGCATCCCAGCCGGGACGCGCAACCACGTTTTCCGGCCGGAATTTCTTGCCGCACCACGACGCCATGATGATGTCGGGCGCGCGCCGTACCACTTCCGCGGGATCGGCGAGGATGCGGTTTTTCGCCAGCGATTCGTTGGCCAGTTCCGGAAACACGTCCTCGCCGCCGGCGATGCGGACCAATTCCGCCACCCAGCGGATGCCGGTGATCGGCGGCTCGTCCCATTCCTCGAAATACACGCGTGGACGGCGCGGCAGTGCGGCGGCACGCACGCGCACGGATTCCACGTGGGCTTCGAGTTCACGCGCGTAGCTTTCCGCCTTGTCGACGGCACCCACCAACGCGCCGAGCCTGCGCACGTAGGCAACGATGCCTTCGACCGAACGGTGGTTGCTGATCCAGACCTCGACCCCGGCCTTGATCAGCTCCCGTGCGATGTCGGCCTGGATGTCGGAGAACCCGATGGCCATATCCGGCTGCAACGCGAGGATCTTGTCGATCTTCGCGCTGGTGAATGCCGAGACCTTCGGCTTCTCCTTCCTCGCGCGCGGCGGGCGCACGGTGAAACCGCTGATGCCGACGATGCGATCCTGCTCGCCGAGCGCATACAGGACTTCGGTGGGCTCTTCGGTGAGGCAGACTATTCCCTGCGGTCCGTGCGACATACTTGCTTGCTCCGAATCATGGGCCAACCGTCCATGGTGCGTGGCGCCGGCCGCGCCCAGATCCGCCATCCATGGCCAAGAGCTCCGTGGCGCGTCGCTCGCCGGCGCGAGATGCCCCCGGCATCTCGCGAAAACTCCGGCTCGCCCACCATCACGGATACAGCTGTCGCTTGCGCCACTCGCCGTCCACGAATTCCCAACGCTCGCGCTCGTTCCAGCGATGCGCGCCGGCATACCAGAATTCCACCAGGTCCGGCACCACGCGGTAACCGCCCCATTCGGCAGGGCGCGGGACCTCGCGGCCGGCGAACTTGTGCTCAAACTCGGCGACACGTCGTTCCAGTGCGGCGCGATCCGGCAGGGTGCGCGATTGCAGCGATGCCCACGCACCGAGTTGGCTCAGGCGCTCGCGCGTCGCGAAGTAGGCATCGGACTCGGCCACCGGAAGCTTTTCCGCGCGACCCTCGATGCGGACCTGGGCTGCAGGATCCAGGCGCTTCCAGTGCAGGCACAGAGCTGCGCGCGGATTGGCCGCAAGCTGCGCACCCTTGTCGCTGTCGTAGCGCGTGAAGAAAGTGAGCCCGCGCTCGTCGATGGTTTTCAGCAGCACCATGCGCGAATGCACCCGCCCGCCGGAATCGACGGTGGCGACGTTGATCGCGTTCGGCTCGGGATCGCCGCTGGCGAGCGCCGCGGCGTGCAGGCGCTGCAGGGTTTCGAGAATCGTCGGGTCGAATACCAAGTCGATTCACCGAACAATTTGAAGAGGTGAAAGTGTACACACCCAGAGCGTGCAACAGACCCGTTGAAGAACCGTCGCGAGCGAGCAACGCCATCCATGGCGAAAGAGCTCCGTGATGGCGTGACGCCGGAGCGCAGCAAGCGGAGCGTACACGACAGTACGTGAGCATTGCGAGCGCCGCCGGCGCGCAAGCTGCCGAGCGCAGCAGGTCATTCGACGGGTCACCCCTGTTCTATGCGATACCCGTGCTGGTATACCGCCGTCAGCCGCCATCCGTTCTCGCCGGACAGGCCGAGCTTCTTGCGCAGGCGGCTGATGTGGGTGTCGACCGTGCGGGTGGTGACGTCGCCGGCGAGGTTCCAGACGTTTTCGAGCAGGGCATCGCGGCTGACAATGCGGCCCTGCCGCCGGAACAGGTAGCACGCCAGTTCGTACTCGCGCTGGGTCAATTCGACCGGATTGCCATCGACGCTGATCTGGCGGCGCTGCTGGTCGATGCGGTACGGCGGAAGCTCCAGTGTCTCGGTGCCGTCGCTGTCGGCACCGCCCCGGCGGCGCAGCACGGCCGCGACCCGCGCCAGCAGTTCGCCCTGCTTGGGGGGCTTGACCACGTAGTCGTCGGCGCCGGCGGCCAGTCCCTCGACGATGTCGGATTCCTCGCCGCTCGCGGTCAGGAAGATCACGGGCAACTTCGCGTTGGGCGACTGGCGTATCCAGGCAAGCACTTCCAGCCCGGTGGCATCGGGCAGGCTGCGATCGAGCAGCACCAGGTCCACAGCCTCGTTGCCGAGCCGTCGGCGAAAATCATTCGCGGTGCGGAACACCGAGCAACCGTAGCCCGCATGTTCGAGCCACGCGCGCAAAAGCTCCGCCTGCGCCTGGTCGTCCTCGACGCAACCGACCGTCCACGTCACTGCACTCATTCTCGCCCTCGTATAGCTGCCAACTGCATGTCCCCTGGCGCTCGTTGCCAGCCCGCGGATCCCCCGATCCGCCGTGCAGGCGCCGATCCCGGCGCGCGCGTCAATCGACTTCGAAGTTGATGCGCATGTTGACGCGCCATTCCCGCACGGCGCCGCTGCCGTCGGTGGAAACCTTGATGTCGTTGATCCACGCGCCCTTGATGTTCTTGACGGTCTTGCCGGCCTTCTCCAGACCGTGGCGCACGGCGTCCTCGATGCCCTTGCTCGAGGATGCGCTCAATTCGATGACCTTGGTGACGGACATGGCGTTTCTCCTGCTCCGCTGGGTGTTCCCTGGAATCTTTGCAATTCGGGGGAGTATAGCCCAGACGCTGCAGACGTCCGGGTCATTTGTCAAGCCTTGATGCATCCGGCGGGCCGTTCGCGGCCGCGGCGCCGAATGTTCCGTTCAGCTCCGCGTGCAGGGCCGCCGTCGCGGCCAGCACGCTGGTGGTCGCAAGCGTCAAGGCCCTGCCTTCGAGGTCGGTGAACGTCCCGCCGGCTTCGCGCACGATCACCGCCAGCGCCGCGATGTCGAGGATGTTGACGTCGGACTCGACCACCGCATCCAGCGCCCCGCGTGCCAGCAAGTGGTAGTGGCAGAAGTCCCCGTAGCCGCGCACGCGGTTGACCCGGCCCACCAGGGCCCCGAGCGCGTTCCAGCGAAGCGCATCCAGGGTGAGCGACTTGATGTTGCCGAGCGACAAGGCCGCGTCGCCCAGCGCTCGCGTACCGGCCACCTGCACGCGACGACCGTCCATGAAGGCGCCGCCGCCGCGCCGCGCCCACATGGTTTCACCGTAGACGGACGCGTGCGACACGCCCAGCACGAGTTCGCCCGCGTGCATCAATGCGATTTGCGTCGAGAAGAACGGCGTACCGCGCACGAAGCTCTTGGTGCCGTCCAGCGGGTCGACCAGCCACAGGAATTCGCCTGCACCCGTGCGACCCCGTTCCTCGCCATAAATCGCGTGCGCGGGAAAAGCCCGCAGCAAGCCCTCCCGGATGATGTCCTCGGCTTCGCGATCGGCGATCGTGACGGGGGTCGCATCGGGTTTCACCTCGACCTCCACGCCCTGTCGGAAGTATCGGTGGATGCGTTCACCGGCCGCGCGTGCGGCTTGCAGCGCCACGTCCAGGGCGTGATCGAGGAAGGCATCGTCAATCGCTGGATTCATCGTCCCTCCGTCGGAACACGACCTGCTTGAGCACACCTGGTGCGGCCGCGATCATAGCAAGATGAACGATCCCGCTTCCCTCAATGCCATGCTGGCCGCGCGCGACCTCGCGCACGTCTGGCATCCCTGCACCCAGATGCGCGAACACGACGGCACGTTACCGTTGATCCCGATCGTGCGTGGCGACGGCGCATGGCTGGTGGACGCCGAAGGCAACCGCTACCTCGACGGCATCAGCTCGTGGTGGAGCAACCTGTTCGGCCATGCGAACCCGCGCATCGCCGCGGCGATCGCCGGGCAGGCCGCGCGCCTGAACCACGTGATGCTGGCCGGTTTCACCCACGAACCGGCCTTGCAGCTTGCCGAGGAATTGGTGCGCGTCGCGCCGCCCGGACTCGAGCGCGTGTCGTACGCGAGCGACGGCGCCAGCGCGGTCGAGATCGCGCTGAAGATGAGTTTCCATTACTGGCACAACGCGGGTTTTCCCGAACGCCGGCGTTTCATCGCACTGGCGAATGCCTACCACGGCGAAACCCTGGGCGCGCTCAGCGTCAGCGACCTGCCGCTGTACCGTGCGGTCTACGGGCCACTGCTGTTCGACCCGATCGTCGCGCCGTCTCCGGACTGGCTGGATGCCGAACCAGGCGAGTCACCGGATGACGTCGCGAAACGCCGCCTTGGCGACCTGCGCGCCTTGCTGGAACGGCATGCGCGCGAAACCTGCGCGGTGATCGTCGAACCGCTGGTGCAATGCTCCGGCGGCATGCGCATGCACTCGCCCGTCTATCTCGCCGGCTTGCGCCGGCTGTGCGACGAGTTCGACGTGCACTTGATCGCCGACGAGATCGCGGTGGGATTCGGCCGCACCGGCACGCTGTTCGCCTGCGAACAGGCCTGCCCTGAGCCGGGGCGAAGGGCCGGCATCACGCCCGATTTCCTGTGCCTGTCGAAAGGGTTGACCGGAGGCGCGTTGCCGCTCTCGGCGGTGCTGTCCACCGACAAGGTGTACCGGGCGTTCCTGGGCGACTACGCCGCCAACAACGCCTTCCTGCATTCGCACACCTTCAGCGGCAATCCCATTGCCTGCGCGGCGGCGTTGGCATCGTTGGCGATCTTCCGGGACCAACCGGTGCTGGAACACATCGGCGAACTGTCGGCACGCCTCGCAGAACGCATCGAACGGTTGCGCGATCACCCGCACGTCGCCGGCGTCCGCCAGACCGGCTTGATCGCCGCGTTCGACCTCGTCGTCGACAAGGCGTCGGGTACGGCTTACGCCGGCGCGGAACGGCGCGGGCGTCGCTTCTACCGGCACGCGCTGGAACGTGGCGTGTTGCTGCGGCCCCTCGGCGATACCGTGTACTTCCTGCCGCCGTACTGCATAAACGAAAGCGACATCGACCTGTTGGTCGATGTCGCTGTTGACAGCATCGGTGCCACGATAGCCTGACGCGACGTACGAAGTGGCTGTTGTGAGAAGTCAGACCACGGATGGTCGTTCTAGAATCCGTTGACCAGCAACACTCACAGGCCATTCGACCGCCGCAACGAAACGGCGTTCAGGAATGAACGCACATTCAATGCCCGTGCACGGTCACCGACGGATCCAGCATCTGCAGCGCCTGGCCGGTGGTCAACGCTCCGGTGCGCTGGATGTCTTGCTGGCTGTAGCTTCTGCCGGCCACCGGCAGGCACTGGCCCTTGGGCGGCGGGATGCGGCTGCCGGTGTCGCGGATGCAGTTGCGTGAATCCAGCGGCGGGACGGCACGCTGCTTGGCCGTTTGCGTCTGCGCGGCAGGTTGTGGCGCGGTCGCGGCGGGTTGGCCGGCATCCTGGGCGGCCGTGCCTTGTTGTGCGAACGCGGTCGCCGAGATCGCGCACGCGCCGAGGACGGTTGCCAATGCGGTGACGAGGATTCGCTTGTTCATGGATTTGCCTCCAAATCTGGCGGAACCATTGTCCACCCAAGGACAGGTACCCGCAGCATACGCCATCCCGGGGAACAGGTTTCGTTCATACTTTGGACTCTGCCCAGGCGTTGATGGTTCCACGGTCGCATGCGCGTTCCCCGTTTCCACGTCGATACTCCGCTCAGCCCGGACGTACGGATCGAACTGCCCCCGCAGACGGCCGCACATGCACTGCGCGTGCTGCGCCTGCAACCCGGCGACGCCGTGATCCTTTTCAACGGCGATGGGCACGACTATGCCGCGCGGCTGGTCGCGGGGGGCTCCCGCGAGGTAGCGGTTCATGTTGAAACCCGCGTTGCCACGATGCGGGAATCGCCGCTGCGCATCACGCTGGCGCAGGCGCTGGCACGCGGCGAAAAGATGGACTGGATCGTGCAGAAGGCGGTCGAACTCGGCGTCGCCGCGGTGATCCCGCTGGTGACCGAACGCAGCGAGGTGAAACTGGACGACAAGCGCGTCACGAAACGTCTCGAACATTGGCGCGCGGTGGCGATCGCCGCCTGCGAGCAATCCGGGCGCGCCATCGTCCCCTTGATCGAAGCACCGCAGGCCCTGGACCGCTGGCTGGCGACACTCGAACGTTCGGAAGGCCTGGTGCGCCTCGCGCTGCACCCCGGCGAAGGCCTCCGTGCGCGCGCGCTGCAACCCGCGCCGCGCACGGTGACGCTGGCGATCGGCCCGGAAGGCGGTTTCGGCGAACGCGATCTTGCTGTGTTGCGCACAGCCGGCTTCGCCAACCTCTCGCTGGGCCCGCGCATCCTGCGCACTGAAACCGCCGGCGTCGCCGTCGTCGCTGCGTTGCAGGCGCTCTATGGGGACATCTAGGGCCTGTCAACGCCATGCCAAGTGGCCGCGCCGGCGATTGCGTGGGCGCGGTCAATCGACGGCGGGGAACAGCACCGCCGCGTCGCCCGCGGACCAGACCATGTCGATGCGCATGTGGTCGATGGTCCACGCCTCGCCATGCCGCGAGAGCTTCGATGTGTAGACGTGCTTGAGCAACAAATGTCGTGAATGATCGGCGCGCGGCAGGTGCTGCGCCTCCACCAGTGCGAACAGTTCGGCGCGGTCGCCTTCAAATGCCGTGACGCGCGGGTTGGTGACGGTGTGGGTCGTATCCAGACCGTCAATGGCGGCGAACACGGCGTCGACAATGGCTTGCCGCCCTTCGAACGGCGCGATGTCCGCCCCGAGCAACCGCGCCGGCTGGGTGAAGTCCAATACCGCATCGGACGAGAATGCCGACGCGAACAAACCGCGGTCGCGCAGGTCCTGGCCCGCGCCGAAACGGTACAAGGCGTCGACGATCGCGATGAAATCCTGCGCGGACGGCGCGGTCATGGCTTGGCTCCTGCCTGCGCCACCTCGCTGCACCGCGCGTCGCCGCAAGCCTGCCAGCCGCCGCCCAGCGCCTTGTACAACGCCACCGCGCGCACGTCGATCGCAGCCTCGCCTTCCGCCAGCGCATCTTCGGCCGCCAGTTGCACGCGCTGGGCATCCAGCAGTTCGAGGAACCCGGTCGCGCCCTGCTCGTAACGGATCTTCGCGAGTTCCGAAGCGTGCCGGCTTTGCCGAGCCTGCTCGATCAGCCGTTCCACGCGCAGGCGCTGCTGGTTGTAACCGACCACGGCGTTGTCCACGTCCTCGATGGCTTCCAGCACGGTGCGCTGGTAATTCGCCTGCGCGGCGTCGGCGCGCGCTTCGGCGGCGTGCAGTTCGCTGCGTATCCGCTGCACGTTGAGGCCTTTCCAGGTGATGCTGGGCATCAGCGACCACGCACGCGTCGATGGGCCGCCGAAGTCGTTGCTGCGCCCGGACAGGAAGCCGAGGAACCCGCCCAGCGAAAGGTGCGGGAAGAAATCCGCCTTGGCCACGCCGATGCGCGCGGTGGCGGCGGCGTATTCGCGCTCGGCGGCACGCACATCCGGGCGCCGCGCCAGCACGTCGCCGGCGTCGCCGATCGGCAGCACCGTGTCGATGGGTTTGAACGTCTTCGGCGAGACGTCCACGTCGAGCGCGCCGGGCTGCTCGCCCACCAGCACGGCGAGGCGATACTCACCCGCACGCTCCTGCATCTCCAGCAACGGCAGTTGCGCCTCGACCGCGCTCAGTTGTGCACCGGCACTCGCCACGTCCTGTTCGGAGGCGGTGCCGATCTCGGCGCGCGTGCGGATGACCTTGAGGGTGTCGCGCAGGTTGGCAATGTTGCGCCGGGCGATGATGGCGCGCTGCTGCGTGCCGCGCAGCGCAAAATAATCGCGCGCCACTTCGGCGAACAGGCTCACCTGCGCGCCTTGCATGCCGGCCTCGCTGGCGCCGAGATCGGCGTGTGCGGCTTCCACCGAACGGCGCACGCCGCCGAACAGGTCGATTTCCCAACTCGCGTCGAATCCGGCTTGGTAGGCCGTGACCGTGTTGCGTTCAGTGCTGAAGCCGGGCGTCTGCTCGCGGCTGCGGGTGTACGAGGCGCCTGCCTCGATGTCCGGCAGGTATTGCGCCTTGGCGCCGCCCAGCAGGGCACGCGATTCGGACAACCTTGCCGCGGCGATGCGCAGGTCGAGGTTACCGGCGGCGGCGCGCCGGATCAGCGCATCCAGCACCGGATCGCCGAACTGTTTCCACCACTCGGACTGGAATTGCGCGGCGCTTTCGCGCGCCGGATCCAGGCCCTGCACGTGCGATGCGGGCGTGGCAGGCGTGCGGTAGTCCGGTCCCACCGTGACGCAGCCGGCCAACGCCAACGCAGCCACCAGTGCGACGCTTCGAAAAGGCAAAGTCATTTCATTCTCCTTGCAATGCCGCAGGCCGATGCGCAACCGCGCGCCTGCGCGCCTCGTGGCGCTCGACCACGGCACGGATCAACACGTAGAACAGCGGGGTGTAGATCAACCCGAACAGGGTCACGCCGAGCATTCCGGAGAACACCGCCACGCCCATCGCGTGGCGCATCTCGGCGCCGGCGCCGTGCGAGGTGACCAGCGGCACCACGCCCATGATGAACGCGATCGAGGTCATCAGGATCGGACGCAGGCGCAGCCGCGCCGCTTCCAGCACCGCCTCGTGGCGGGGCACGCCCTCGAGCTGGCGCTCACGCGCAAACTCGACGATCAGGATCGCGTTCTTGCACGCCAACCCCACCAGGACGATCAATCCGATCTGGGTGAAGATGTTGTTGTCGCCACCGGACAGCCACACGCCGGTGATCGCGGACAGCAGCACCATCGGCACGATCAGGATCACCGCCAGCGGCAACGACCAGCTCTCGTACAGCGACGACAGCACCAGGAATACCAGCAGCACGCACAACGGGAACACCAGCACCGCGGTGTTGCCGGCCAGGATCTGCTGGTAGGTCAGGTCGGTCCACTCGAAGCTGAGGCCGTTCGGCAATACCTGCGCCGCCAGTTTCGCCATCGCCGCCTGCGCCTGCCCCGAGCTGTAACCCGGTCCCGGACCGCCGTTGATTTCGGCGGTGGGATAGCCGTTGTAGTGCATCACCCGGTCGGGACCCGCGCCACGCTTGATCGTGACGAACGATCCCAGTGGCACCATGTCGCCTTTTGCATTGCGGGTTTTCAGCTGGCCGATGTCGGCAAGGTCGTGGCGGAACTCCGGTTCGGCCGACACGTTCACCTGGTAGGTGCGCCCGAAACGGTTGAAGTCATTGACGTACACCGAGCCGAGATAGGCCTGCATGGTCTGGTAGGCATCGCCGAGATCCACGCCCTCGGCCTTGGCCTTCTCACGGTTCACGTCCACGTCCACCTGCGGCACGCTGACCTGGAAGCTCGAGAACAAGCCCGCCAACGCCGGGTCCTTGCGACCGGCCGCGATCAGTTTCTGGGTCTGCGTGTACAACTCGTCGAAGCCGAGCTGGCCGCGGTCCTCGATCTGCATCCGGAAGCCGCCGATCGTGCCCAGACCCATCACCGGCGGCGGCGGGAACACGGCGATGTAGGCATCCTGGATGGACGCGAACTTCTGGTTCAATGCGCCGGCGATCGCGCCTGCCGAAACGTCGGCGCTGCGCCGCTCGTCGAACGGTTTCAGCGTCACGAACACGATGCCCGAATTGGAGGCATTGGTGAACCCATTGATCGACAATCCGGGGAAGGCCACCGCGTTCAACACGCCCGGCTGCTTCAACGCGATCGCCGACATGCGCTTGATCACGTCCTCCGTGCGGTCCAGCGAAGCCGCGTCCGGCAGTTGCGCGAAGGCAACCAGGTATTGCTTGTCCTGGGTCGGCACGAAGCCGGTGGGCACGTGCCAGAACCCGAACGCGGTCAGCGCAATCAGCATCGCGTACACGGCAAGCGCGGCTGCACCCTTGCCCTGCATGCGTTTCACGCTGCCGACGTAGCGGTCCGCACCGCGATGGAACAAGCGGTTGAACGGCCTGAACAGCCAGCCGAACGCGCGCTCGATGCCGCGGGTCAGGCGGTCTTTCGGCGCGTCGTGCGGCAGCAGCAGGATGGCGGACAGCGCCGGACTCAGGGTCAGCGAATTGAACGCCGAGATCACCGTCGAGATCGCGATGGTCAGCGCGAACTGGCGGTAGAACTCGCCGGTAAGGCCGCTGATGAAGGCGGTCGGAATGAACACCGCGCACAGCACCAGCGCGGTGGCGACGATCGGCCCGGTCACTTCGCGCATGGCCTGTCGCGTCGCCTCCTTCGGCGACTGGCCGAGCTCGATGTGGCGTTCCACGTTTTCGACCACCACGATCGCATCGTCCACCACGATGCCGATCGCCAGCACCATGCCGAACAACGACAGCGCGTTGAGCGAGAAGCCGATCAGGTACATCACCGCAAACGTGCCGATCAAGGACACCGGCACCGCGATCAGCGGGATCACCGACGCGCGCCAGGTCTGCAGGAACAGGATCACCACCAGCACCACCAGCGCGATCGCCTCCAGCAGCGTGTGCGCGACCGCCTTGATGGAATCGCGCACGAACACCGTGGGGTCGTAGACGATGCGGTAGTCCACGCCCTGCGGAAACTCCTGCTTCAACTGCGCCATGGTGGCGCGCACTTCGTCGGAGATCTGGATGGCGTTGGAACCCGGCCGCGCGAAGATCGGCACCGCCACCGCCTCCTGGCTGTTCAGCAGGCTGCGCAGCGCGTATTGATCCGAACCCAGTTCCACCCGAGCTACGTCGCGCAGATGCACCACGCCGCCGTCCGCATCGGTGCGCACGATGATGTCCTTGAAATCATCGACGCTGCTCAAACGCCCGCGCGTATTGATATTGAGCTGGAACGCGGAATCGCCCGGACCGGGCGGCGCGTTGAGCTTGCCGGCCGCGACCTGCACGTTCTGTTCGCGGATCGCCTTGACCACGTCGCCGGTGGTGAGGCCGCGCTGGGCCAGCTTCTGCGGGTTCAGCCACACCCGCATCGAGTATTCGCCTGCGCCGAAGACCTGCACGTCACCGACGCCGTCCAGCCGGCGCAACACGTCCTGCACGTGCAGGCGCGCGTAGTTCGACAGGTACAGCATGTCGTAGCGGTGGTCGGGCGAAACCAGGTGCACGACCATGGTGAGGTCGGGCGAACTCTTCTGCGTGGTCACGCCGAGCCGTTGCACTTCTTCGGGCAGGCGCGGCAACGCCTGCGCCACGCGATTCTGCACCTCGACCTGCGCATCGTTGAGGTTGGTGCCGAGCGCGAAGGTCACGGTCAGCGTCATTACGCCGTCGCTGGTGGCCTGCGAGGACGAATACAGCATGCCCTCGACGCCGTTGATCGATTGTTCCAGCGGCGTGGCGACGGTTTGCGCGATCACTTCCGGATTCGCGCCCGGATAGGTCGCGCGCACCACCACCGTCGGCGGCACCACTTCCGGGTACTCGCTGATCGGCAACTGGAACACCGCGATGGCGCCGGTGATCAGGAACAGCAGCGACAGCACTGCCGCCATGATCGGCCGGTCGACGAAATATTGGGCTATGTTCTTCATGTGTTTTCCTGGTCTTCACGCCGTGCAGGCGGTTTGTTTCCCGCGTGGGTGGCGGTGTTCGACGGGCGGGGGTCGGTTCGGGGCAACGTCGAGGCGACGCGCTGGCCGTACCCTCACCCGCCAGCCGGTACCCTTTTCTGGGCAGACAGGGATACGAGAGGGGTGTCGTCATCGCGTACCGTCTGCGCCGTGCGGTTGTCATCGGGCCGCTTCTTGCCTGCGGCTTCGACGATCGCCTTGTCCGGCGCATCCAGCCGGTAATCCATTGCCACCTGTTGCGGATTCACCTCGACGCCCGGGCGCACGCGCTGCAGGCCGTTCACCAGCACCACGTCGCCGGGTTTCAGGCCCGCGTCGACCACCCGCATGCCGTGGAACAGGCTGCCGGTGACGATCCGGCGATACTGGACCTTGTGGTCCTTGTCGACCACGTACACGAACTGGTTGCCGAGGTCGGTGGCGACCGCGCGGTCGTCGATCAGGATGCGCGGCCTGGGCTGTCCGGATTGCAGGCGCACGTGGGCATACAGTCCGGGGGTCAGCAATCCGTCGTCGTTGTCGAACACGGCGCGCAGGCGCATGGTTCCGGAATCGCTGTGCAACTGGTTGTCGACGAAATCGAGACGCCCGGAATGCGGGTAGCCTTGCTCGTCGGCCAGGCCCATCGCCACCGCCATGCGCGCACCGCGACCCTGCGCCACGGCCTTGGCACGCAGGTGATCGAGCTTCAGCCAGGTATGCTCGTCGGCGTCGAAGTACACGTAGACGGGATTCACCGAGACCACGCTGGTGAGCACATCGTTGCTGGTGACGAGATTGCCGGGTGTCACGCGCGCGTTGCTGACGCGGCCGTCGATCGGCGCACGCACGTCGGTGAACCCGAGGTTCAGGCGTGCGGCCGACAGCGCCGCATCGGCCGCTGCGAGGCCGGCCTTCGCGCTCTGCGCGGCGGTGACCTGACGATCGGCTTCTTCCTGTGCGATCGCGTGCTTGCCCAGCAGCAGTTTGGCGCGCCGCGCATTGGCGTTGGCCAAATCAAGTTGCGACTTCGCCTGTTCGCGTTGCGCGGCGAGGCGGTCCACCTCGGCCTGGAACGGACGCGGGTCGATCTTGAACAACACCTCGCCCTTGTGCACCAGCGCCCCTTCCTTGAACTGCACCGCCTGCACGTAACCGCTGACGCGCGGCTGCACGCGCACCGTATCGACCGCCTGCACCCTGCCGATGAAGTCGGCGCTGTCGCTGACCGGGCGCTCCATCACCCTGGCCACGGTCACCTGGGGCGGACCCATCGGCGCCGCCTGCGCGTGCCCGCTTTGGTGGCCCAGGATGGCCCAACTGCCGCCGACCACCACCACTGCCAAACCGATCAGGATCAGTTTCTTTTTCATCTTCACGCTCTCTCTGGAGTTGCTTGCCCGGGTCCGACACCACGGGCGAGCGCCTGAGATAAGAACACTGATCAGTACAGTTAACCCCCTCGTGAAGCATTCCACTCGTGACTCCGAGTCACGAATCGCGCCATAATGGCGGGCATGGAAGATTTTTCAGCAATATCGAGCTTCGTCCGGGTGGTCGAAGCCAAGAGTTTCCGGGCCGCCGCGGCACAACTCGGCATGACCCCATCCGGCGTCAGCCGGGCGGTATCAAGGCTCGAGGAGCAGATCGGGGTGCGCCTGCTGTTCCGCAGCACCCGCGCCCTGAACCTCACCGACGATGGCGAATCGTTCTACCACCGCTGCAAGGACATCCTTGCCGACCTCGGCGAAGCCGTGGAAGCGCTGGACTACGCGCGCACCAAGCCGCGCGGCAAACTGCGGGTGGCGATGAACGTGTCGATCGGACGCGCCGGATTGATCCCCAACCTCGCCGATTTCGAGGAGCGCTATCCCGACATCAGGCTGGAACTCGCGATGAGCGAACGCAACATCGGCCTGATCGAGGAAGGCATCGATTGCGCGATCCGCATGGGCGAGCTGGAGGATTCCAACCTGGTCGCGCGCAAGCTCGGCTACTTCAGCAACGTGCTGTGCGCCTCGCCCGGTTACCTCGCCCGCCACGGCACGCCCACCTGCCTCGAAGATCTGAAGCAGCACCAGTGCATCAATTACGTGTACCCCACCAGCGGACGCACGTACCAGTGGCAGTTCGATTCGCCCGACGGCCCGGTCACGCTGGATGTCGACGCGCACCTTTTGATCAACGACGGCGAATCGGTGATCCAGGCCGCGATGGCCGGCCTCGGCATCATCCAGGTGCCGCACTGGCTGGCCGCGGGCCCGATCGGCCACGGCAAGCTGCGAGTCATCATGGAGGACACCATCTCGGCCGGCTCGCCGGTGTGGATCGTGTACCCGCAGAAGAAGCACCTGTCGGCGCGGGTGCACGCCTTCATCGACTGGATACAAGAGGTGTTCCGCCGCGACAACCTGCCCGCCTGCCGGCGCTCGGCGCTGTCGAATGCCATGCCTGACGACAAGATCGTCGGATCGTTGCCGGAAGCTGCCGGAGGCATGGCTTCGTCACGCCGGAAGCAGCCCGTGGAAGCCTGAAGTTCAGCTAGGGCCTGTTAACGCTATGCCAAGCGAGCCGCGTTGCTTCCGCAGCGGTTGCCAGACGAGGCGCGCGCCGCAGCGCCATGGTGGTTCCATGGTCAAGGTGCGCACCGATGGATGGCGGCCGCTGCGGAGCAACCCTTCGGGCCGCCGGCGCGGCCACTTGGCATAGCGTTAACAGGCCCTAGCTCCGCGCTTCGCGCAAGCGCAGCCTGGACACATCCGGTGCGACCAGCGGGTGCGACGGACTGCCGTGCACCTCGCCGAAACGCGTGCCTTCGTTCCAGTCGCGCACCGCTTCGGCCATTTCGTCCTGGCTGCGCGCGACGAAATTCCACCACAGCAGGATTTCCTCGCCGAACGGCTTGCCGCCGATCAGCACGAAACGCGCGGGCGCTTCGCTGCGCAGCGCAATACGGTCTTGCCCGGGTTCGAGGTAAGCCAGAGCGTCGGGCGTGACGACTTCGCCGTCCAGCGCGGCGGTGCCTTCCAGCATCAGCACGGCGTGTTCGAAGGCGGGATCGAGCGGGATCGCGATTTCACCGGCCGCCTGCATCTCGACGTCCATGCCCAGCATCGGCGAAAACACCTCGACCGGCGAGGTTTCGCCGAACAGCGAGCCCGCCAGCAGGGTGATCCGGCAAGCATCGCGTGCGATCAGCGGCAGCACCGGATAGTTGCGGAACGCCGGCGGACCGTGGCGGTGCGCTTCATCCAGCGCGATCCACAGTTGCACCGCGTGCGCGTGCCCGCCGCGGCCGGGCGGCGAATCCTCGGCGTGCGAAATGCCGCGGCCTGCGGTCATCAGGTTGACCTGTCCGGGCTTGATGGTCTGCTCGTTGCCGAGGCTGTCGCGATGGACGACCTCGCCTTCGATCATCCAGGTGAAGGTCTGCAGGCCGATGTGCGGATGCGGGCCGACGTTCAAGCCACCGCCGGCCTCGTAATCGACGGGTCCGAGGTGATCGAGGAAGCACCACGCGCCGACCGTGCGTCGCTGCCGGCTTGGCAGCGCGCGCCGGACATTCAAACCATCGCCGACTTCGGCGACACGGGTCGTGATGTATTCAAGCGGCAACGCTCAACGCCTCGACAATCAGGTTTTCGACGGCCGCGAGATCCGGAATCCAGGCCGGTTCACCGTGCACGCGCACCTGCTCGCGCACCCCGATGGGCAACGCACCGGCATCCTCGTCGGAACCCAGGATGTCTTCCGAGATCAGGGTGAGCCGCGGGAAACCCTGTGTCAACACGCCGAAATACGGCAGGCGTGGATATCCGCTCAAGGCCTTCAAGATCGCCACCCGCGTGTTTTCGGTGGATTCGTTGTCCGCGGTGCCGGCCAACGCGGAGAACGCGAGCACCGGCAAGCCCCAGCCACGCCACGCGAGGCGCCCCAGCAACCAGGGCGGCGCGCCCCCGATCGGGGCGGGATGTGCGTAAGTGATGACTTCGGCCATGGTGGTGTTGGGTACCAGCAAGCGTCCGCCCGTGACCGGCAGCATGACACCGCGGATCTCGTGGGGCAACGATGCTGCGCTCATGCCTGGCCTCCGCCCACCTTCGCCTTGGCCGCGGCGCCGTCGGTTCCCGTCTGCGGCTTGGACGCATCGCTTTCATGCAGCCAGCGCTCGATAGGGTCGGCGTTGACCTTGAGCGGGACAATGGTTTCCATCGGCACCAGTTCCAGCCCGACGAGGCTGTCCGGCAACGCCGGCTCCGGCGCCTTGTGCCCGCGGTTTCCGGCATTCGCCACGGTCGTTTCGGGATCGACCAATTGCCAATCGTCCAGCGACGGCAGGCTGGCCAGCACGTCGACGTCATCCTGGCCCGTGGCGGCGGGCCTGGCGGGCGATCCCGCACCGGCCGCATCCACCTGCAGCGGTTCCGCGGCAGCACCAGGTTGGCCCGCAGGCGTCGCGGCACCACTGACGACGCGCCAGACTTCCGGCGAATCGGACGCCGCTTCCGGCTCCGCAAGCCTCGCGTCGATCATCGCCGACAGCGCCTCGGTATCCACGTCAAGCCCGCCTTCGGGACTGAATCCGGCGTCCGTCGCCGCAAGTGCGCCATGTGTTTCCAGTTCGGAGTCCATGGTTTCGGGCTGCACGGCCGGCTCGACCTTGCTGGCAGAGGCCGCGGCCTCCTCGATGGCAAGATCCATGGCCATCACGTCCGCCGGTGCGTCGTTCGCGACCACCGCGGCCTCCGCTTCCGCCACGATCGCGGGCTTGTGTTCGGCAACGAGGTCGACGGTCATGGTTTCGATCTCCTCGGGTGACAACGGCAATTCGGCCAATCCGGCATCGGCCGGGGCCGGCGCGCCGCCGGCAGCGTCCGTGACGACGGTGGCGGCGACGGGCGAAGGCGCAGGCGATGCGACGGGTTCGGGACGCGGCGGATCCACGTCATGGCTGCCACGCAACTTGGCGACGAGGTGCCGCAGCCAGCGGGCGCGTTCCCAGCCTTCCAGTCCGCGCGAAATCTCGGGATCGTTGTAGATCACCGCGACGCCGGCCTCCTGCAATCGCGCCTCGACGGCATCCAGCCAGTCGCCGCCATCCAGGTTCACCAACGCCGCCGATGCACGCGTGTCGTGCATGCGCGCGACGTCGAACTCGCCGGCGGACGCCGCGTAAACGACATCGACCTGTCCGCCCACGGCTTCGCGCACATGCGCGACCTCGGCCTCCTGGCCGTACACCAGCGCGACGCGCGGCAACTCGTTGACCGTCTGGTCAGGCACGGCGTGCCTCCAGCATGTCATGGACGTTGCGCAACAGATCGGCCTCGCTGTACGGCTTGCCCAGGTAACGCTCGACGCCGATTTCGAATGCACGCTGGCGGTGCTTCTCGCCGGTGCGCGAGGTGATCATGATGATCGGCACGTGCCGGAAACGCGCATCGTTCTTCATGTGCGTGGCCAGCTCGTAGCCGTCCATGCGAGGCATCTCGATGTCCAGCAGCATCACGTCCGGCAAGCGTTCCTGCAATTGTTCCAGCGCATCCACACCATCCTTCGCGGTGACGACTTCGAGCTGTTCGCGCTCGAGCACGCGGGTGGTGACCTTGCGCATCGTGATGGAATCGTCCACCACCATGACCAGGCGCGGGCCGCCTTCCTCGGAACGCGGCATCGCCGCCACCGGGCCGACCGGCTCGATCGCGGCCTGTTCTTCCACTTCGATGCCTGTCGCGACCGCCGCCTGCCTCGCCACCGCATGGCGCACCAACGGGGCGGGATCGAGGATCAGCATCACCGAGCCATCGCCCATGATGGTGGCGCCGAACATGCCGGGCACGTTGCTCACCTGCGGACCAACCGGCTTGACCACGATCTCGCGCGAACCGATCACGCTGTCGATGTGGACCGCCGCGCGCAGGTCGCCGGCGCGGACCATCAGCAGCGGCAACTGGCCGGCGCTGTCCTCGATCGCGTGTGACGGTGGCAGGCCAAGCAATTCGGAAAGTTCGTGCAACTGGTATTCCTCACCGGCATAACCGACGACACGCTCACCGGCCATGCGGGCTTCCATCAATTCGCGCGGAATCCGCGAAACCGCCTGCACCGAAGTCATCGGCACAGCGAACGTGGTATCGCCCGCGCGCACGGTGATCGCCTGGGTCACTGCCAGCGTGAACGGCAGGCGGATGTTGAAGACGGTGCCATGCCCGTGCTCCGATTCGATCGCGAGCGATCCGCCGAGCAGGCGGATTTCGTTGGCGACCACATCCATGCCGACGCCGCGGCCGGCGATCTGGCTGACTTCGCCGGCGGTGGAGAACCCGGTCTGCAACACGAAATTGAACAGTTCGGAATCCGCGATCGGCACGTCGGGTTGCAGCAATCCGCGTTCGATGGCCTTGTTGCGGATGGCGTCGCGATCGAAACCGGCGCCGTCGTCGGATACCCGCACCAGCACTTCGGTGCCCTGGCGGCCAACCTGGATGGTGACCGTGCCTTCCATCGGCTTGCCGATGGCGACGCGCTGCGCGGGGTCCTCGATGCCGTGCGCCAACGCATTGCGCAGCATGTGCTCGAACGGCGCCTTCATGCGCTCCAGCACGCTGCGGTCCATTTCGCCCTGCGCGCCGAGCACCTTCAACTGCGCGCGCTTGCCGAGCTCGTCGGCGGCACCGCGCAAGGTGCGGCGCAGGTTCGGCACCAGCGATTCGAACGGCACCATGCGCGTGCGCATCAGGCCGTCCTGCAAGTCGGAGTTGACGCGCGACTGTTGCAGCAACAGGGTTTCCGACTGGCGCGTCTGGTCGTCCAGGATGTCCTGGATCGAGGCCAGGTCGGATACCGACTCGGCCAATGCGCGCGAATACTGCTGCAGGTTGGAGAAGCGATCGAGTTCCAGGGGGTCGAAGGCGGCGCCCTCGCCGGCTTCGTTCTCGCGCTGGTAGCGCGACAGGATCTGGGTTTCGGTTTCGATCTCGAGTTTGCGCAACTGCTCGCGCAGGCGCGCCACGGTCTGGTCGAGTTCGACCAGGTTGAAGCGGAAATTGCCGACCTGCTGTTCCAGGCGCGCGCGGTAGATCGAGGCTTCGCCCGCGGCGTTGACCAGCGAATCGAGCAGGTCCGAGCGCACGCGGATCAGTTCCGCTGGTGCACGCGCCTCGGTTTCTTCGATTGGTGGCGCGGGGTGCGGCGTGGGCGCGGCAACCGGCGCGGGGGCCGGTTTCGGCGCGGGTTTCGCGGGCTCCCGCCTGGCCGCGGCAGGTGCAGCCGCCTCGTCCACCGCGCGACCTTCCGCGAGTGCGTTGAAACGTTCGATCGCATGCGCGGGTTGTGCGATCGCACGGCCCTGCTCGATGCGTTCGAGCATGTCGTGCAGGCGATCGAAGGCACGCTCCAGCGAATCCACTTCGATCGGGGCCAATTCGCGTTTGCGGTCGCCGATCTTCTCCAGCAGCGTTTCCATCGCGTGTGCGAGATCGCCGACGGGGGCGATGCCGACCACGCGTGCGCCACCCTTGAGCGTGTGCAGGTTGCGCTGCAGCCCGCGCACGCTTTCGACGTCGCCCGGCGCGTTGCGCAAGGCCGCCACCAGGCTGTCGCTGGAATCCAGCAGTTCGTTGCCTTCCTCGGTGAACAGGCCGACCAGTTCCGGGTCGAGATCCGGAATGTCGATCGGACCATCAGGTTGTGGATCGTCCGGAAACGTCGGCAACGCCGCTGCAGCGATTTTGCGCGCGGCGACTTCGCGCGCCGCGGCGATGCGCTCGGCTTCGAGTTTTTCCGCCGCGATGCGTTCCGCCTCGGCCTTTTCGGCAGCGAGGCGATCCCGCTCGGCCTGTTCGGCCGCGAGGCGTTCCCGTTCGGCGCGCTCGGCGGCGATGCGTTCGGCCTCGGCCCGCTCGGCCACGAGACGTTCCTGTTCGGCACGCTCGGCGGCAACGCGTTCGGCCTCGGCCTGCTCGGCGGCGAGGCGCTCCTGTTCGGCACGCTCGGCGGCAGCGCGTTCGGCCTCGGCCTGCTCGGTGGCAAGCCTTTCCTGTTCCGCGGCTTGTCGCTCGGCTTCGGCCTGCTCGGCGGCGATCCGCTCCTGTTCCGCACGTTCGGCGGCAAGACGCTCCTGCTCGGCCCGTTCGGAGGCTTGTCGCTCGGCTTCGGCCTGCTCGGCCGCGATCCGCTCCTGCTCTGCACGTTCGGCGGCAAGGCGTTCCTGCCCGGCCCGTTCCGCCGCGAGGCGTTCCTGTTCCGCCTTTTCGGCAGCGATGCGTTCGGCCTGCTCGCGCGCGGCAAGCACCTCGGCATCGTCTTCGGTGGGCAGTGTGGAAGCCGCGCCCAACCCGACGGCCGCGATGCCATCGTCCGCATCTTCCTCGGACCACCCGGCCGCGACCACTTCGGCAAAGTCCTCCGGCTCCGGCTCCGGCTCCGGCGCCGCGCGCTGCGCGCCGAACGGCGTGGCTTCGGGCCAGCGATCGCGCAAGGCGGCCAGGCGTTCGGCCAACGCGGTGGTATCCGGCACGTCCGGCACGGGTGCGTCGAATTGCGCCATCACGTGGTCGGTCATGGCCACGGCGTCGCGCATCGCGTCGCAACCTTCGCGGTCCAGCGACGCGTCCGCGCTGCGCACGCGGCGGATCCAGACTTCCATTGGCGCGAGCATCTCCGCCAGCGGTTCGATGCCCACCATCGCGACCGCGCCATGCAGGGTGTGCACCGAGCGCACCAGTTCGTCGTCCACGCCGACGTCGTGGTGTGCATTGCGGGCGAGGTAGTCGCGCATGCCTTGCAGATGCTGGCCGACCTCGGTGCGCAAGACGTCCAGCAGGATCGGGTCCACCACCGGCAGGCCCGTGACCGGCGAGGTGATGAAGCCCCCGGAAACGGTGATCGGTGCTTCGGCGGCCACGGCCGTTGCGTGTTCGGCCAGGGGCACCCAGCGGCGCACCTTGCGCACGCTCTTGCGATAGCCATCGGTCAGGTCGGCGAGGCGCGCCGGTTCGCCTGCGGCGAGCTTGTCGGCGACCTGCATGATCGCGTCCAGCGGCGGATCGAGGTTGACGGGCTGGCCTTGCAAACCTGCATGCAGCCTGGGCAGGGTCGCCACGGCCGCGTCCACCACGGCCTGCACGTTCGCATCCGGCTGGATGGTGCGATCGAGCACGCGGTTCAGCATGTTCTCGATCTTCCAGCTGAACTCGCCCAGCGCCATGGCGCCGACCAACCGTCCCGAACCTTTCAGGGTGTGGAACGAGCGACGCACGTTCTTGAGCGTGTCGAGGTCGTCGGGGTTGGCCTTCCAGGCCGGCAGGTTGACGTTGATGTTGGCGATCTCCTCGCCCACCTCTTCGACGAAAACTTCGCGGATTTCCTCGTCGATGCCCGCGGCATCCTGGAATGACGTATCGACCTGCGCGCTGGCGCCCTCGATCGGCTCCAGCACTTCCTCGTCGGCTTCGATCCACTTGCCGGGGCCGACGCCGGGCACGGATGGTTCGACGGGCTGTGCCGGCGCGACCGGGATGTCGACCGCGAGCGGCACGCCCTTGCCGATGGTCTCGTCGCGGGCGGCGGGCGCCATCGGGACCACGACATCCGCGGCCTGCACGGGTTCGCCGGAACCGGGTTCGCCGAAAACCGGCGCGGCGCTCGCGGCGCGGCGCTCCGGAACCGGCCAGTAATGCAGGCGCTCCAGACTGTGCTGGGCGGCATCGAGGATGCGGTTGTCGCTCGAGCTGGTGTCGCGCCCGATCTCGAGGTAGTACTCGACACTGGCCATGGCATCGGCCAGCGTGTCCATTTCGTCGACCGTCGGTACCTTGCGATCGGCGATCAATTCGTTGCCGATGTAACGGTCGATGCCGTCGACCAATTCGGCCGGGCGTTCCAGATTCAGGATGCGCAGCGCGCCGCCGACCTCGGCCATCAACTTCGGCACGTCGACGAGCTGCTGGTGCGACCACGCGGATTCGATGAATGCGGTCAGGGCGTCCTTGACGCGGACAAGGTTGGTGCCGGCTTCGCGCATCAGCGTGCGCATGATCTTGCGCCCTTCGCTGAAGGGCAGCGTTTCGCCGGATCCGTCGCCGGCCGCGCCAAGGTGTTCGATATGCTCGTCCAGCGATGCGTCGACGTACAGCAGCGCGCTGGCGACGTCCAGGATCGTCTCGGGCGCGGCTTCGCGCTTGCCGTCGATCACCGCGGCGATCACCTTGCGCTGTTCGGCGATCATCTTCGCCGGCGCTTCCAGGCCGAGCACGTCCAGCGTGTCGCCGACGCGATGCAGGATCTCGACCTGGGGTGCCAATTGTTGCGGATTGCGGTCGTCGCGGCGCAGGAAGATGTCGAGGCCTTCCTTGACCCGCAACAGGTCCTCGCGCACCGCCTTGGCGACGGTATCCAGCAGCGCGCGGTTGCGGCCAGACATCGCCGCGCGCGCGCGTTCCAGTTCGGCTTCCGACGGCACCATGCGGTCCAGCGCGAAACACTGCGCGATGATGTCGGTGCGACCAGGGCCGGGCGTCGCATTGGCGACCGAGAACAGCAGGGTGCGCACCAGTTCGCGCGCGTCGTCGTCGCCGCACACCTCCTCGCCCTGGTCCTGCAAATGGCGGATCGTGCGATCGACCTGGCCGAACTGTTGGCGCAGGCTTGCCAGGTGATGGTCCAGGCGGCCCTGCTGCAGCGCTTCCAGCACACCACCGGCCACCCACCACAGGCGACGCGCGGACTCGCTGTGGCAGACCGCGCGCAGTTCGTCCATGCCGTCGCGCATCTCGGCGAAATTCGGTTGCTTGCCCTGGGTCCATGCCAGCAACTGGACCTGGAAGCGCGCGCGGATCTGGGTGACGCGCTGGCGCAGGTCGGCGAACGGGTACGCCACCCGCGCGCCCGCCGCCTCCGGCGGCAGCGGCCGGTCGATGTCGGGATGGAACAGCACGCGCTGGTCGAGCGCCTCCGCGCCGCGCGCATCGCGCAGTTCGTTGAGCAGCGGCAGCAGGACGATGGAAATGTCCTTGTGACCGCTCTCGATCAAATCGAGGTAATCGGGCAACTGCACCAGGCCGCGCATCAGCGCGCCCAGCGCCACGTCGCGATCGCCGATCTTGCCTTCCAGCACGGCCCCGGCCAGTTGCTCCATTTCCCCCGCGAGCTCGGCCGCGCCATACAGCTCGACCATGCGCAGGGTGCCGAGTACCTGGTGCAGCAGGCCCGCGCAGCTTTGCATCAGGCGCGTGTCCTCGGGGTCTTCCGCGAAGGCCTCGAGCGCCTGGCGGGCCTCCGACAGGAGCTCGTCGATTTGCGGTTTGACCCAACCGAGGGTCGAGAAATCGAGGTGCTCTTCGAGTCGCATCGTCGGCTTCCGCACGGCGCCTTCCACTCCCTGCGCCATCGTTGCGGGCACGACGGAAGCCACGCCGGTTTCGCCGGTCGCCGTGGACATCATGTCGTCACCCGCTGTCATGGCCCGTCCCGCCGCTTACGCCGGCAGCTTGAAGTCGGCGACCGAACGGCGCAACTCCTGCGCAAGTTGCGCGAGGTTGCCGATCGACTCCGCGGTCTGGTTGGCGCCCACCGAAGTCTGCGCGGTGATCTGCTGGATCGAGCTCATCGTCGACGAGATGTTGGTGGCCGCCGCCGACTGCTGCTTGGCGGCGCTGGAGATGCCCTGAATCAGGCCGGCGAGGTTGTTCGACACCTTTTCGATTTCGCCCAGCGCGGTACCGGCGTCCTCGGCCAGGCGCGCACCGTTCACCACCTGCGTGGTGGTCTGTTCCATCGAACTGACCGCCTCGACCGTATCCGACTGAATGGTCTGCACCAGCGTTTCGATTCGCTTGGTGGCGCCGGTCGCGCGTTCGGCCAGTCGCTGCACTTCGTCCGCGACCACCGCGAAACCGCGGCCGGCCTCGCCCGCCGAAGCCGCCTGAATGGCCGCGTTCAGCGCCAGGATGTTGGTCTGTTCGGCGATGTCGTTGATGAGTTCGACGATCGAGCCGATTTCCTGCGACGACTCGCCGAGGCGCTTGATGCGCTTCGAGGTTTCCTGGATCTGCTCGCGGATCGAATCCATGCCCGAGATCGTCTGGCGCACGATCTGCGCGCCGTTGGACGCGATCTGCACCGAGCGCTGCGCCACTTCCGCGCTGTCGGCGGAGTTCTTCGACACCTGGTCGATGGACACCGCCATCTCGTTGATCTTGGCCGAGGCCGAAGTGATCTGCTCGGCCTGCTGGTTGGCCGCGTCCGCGAGGTTCTTGGCGGTGGCCTGGGTTTCCTGCGCCGCCGACGACACCCGCACCGCGGTTTCGTTGATGGTGGTCACCAACGAACGCAGCGCCTCGACCGCGAAGTTCACGGAGTCCGCGATCGCGCCGGTGATGTCCTCGGTCACGGTGGCTTTCACCGTGAGGTCGCCTTCCGCGAGCGTGCCCATTTCATCCAGCAAGCGCATGATCGCCTGCTGGTTGCGTTCGTTGAGGCTGCGGCTTTCCGCCGAACGCTTGCGCTCGGTGCGGATGAAGTTGAGCGCCAGGAACACCGCCAGCACGGCCGCGGCGACGGCGCCCAAAAGGCCCCACCACACGTTCGGGAACGGCCGCGTCTGTGGCAGTTTGCCGAGCGCGGTGGCAACGCTGTTGGCCTTCAGCAACACGTCCTGCGAATCGACCGAAGCCTGGGTCGCGGCGTTCTTCACCGTGACCAGTGTCGGCGCGGCCGCGATCACCTTCTGCACCGGTGCTTCGAGGCCGGCCCACGACTTCTGCACGCCGGTGAGGATCCTCTCCGCCTCGCCCGAGGAACCGTCGGCGAGCTGTTTCAGGGTCGATCCGTAGTTGGTGGAGTCGAGCGCAAGGCCGTTGGCCGCCGACGCGGAATCGACGCCGCCCTGCAACACGTCGCCCACGCGGCGGATCAGGCGGTCGCCCGACACCATCAGCTGCGAGGCGGTGTAGATGCTGGATGCGGAACCCTTGGACTGCAGGATGCTGATGACCTGGTTGATCTTGGAGTTGAGGTCGGGCATCTGCTGGTTGAAGGCGGAGGCCTGCGAGGCCGAATCCAGCACCGCGTCCTTGTTGGCCTCGATCTTGCCGAGGTCGGCGGAAAGCTGGTTCCACGATTTGGTCAGGGCAGCCATCGAATCGCGCACCCCGATCGCGTCGCCGTAGGCCGGCAGGCCGGAGGCAGCATCACCCTGGTCGAGGTGTTGCACCGCGGCGGCGATGGCCGTGCGAGTGCTGGTCAATTCCTTGAAGGCGTCGATGTTGCCGTTGGCGGCCTGCAAGGCGAAGTTCGCGACCTGCTGCGAGTTCACCTGGATCTGGGTGGTGAGCTGTGCGGCCGAACGGTCCTGGCTGTCGTGCCGGTTGAGCAGGAAGAAATCCGCGCCGGCGAGCACGATCGCCACCAGCAGGAAGAAAATCAGCCAGGTCTGCAGGGACGCACGCTGGCGTGCCGCACCGGGATTCGCGCTCATGATTGCCACCTCATTGCCAAGTTTGTCGCTTGCATAATTGATCCGGAGCCGCCGTTGTTGAATGTCGGGGCACGGAGCTCTTCGCCACGGAGCTCCTGGCCATGGATGGCGGCTCTGATGTCAGCTTTTACGCCCGTTCTGGCGTTCATCGTCTGCAACCCCTCCAATACCCAAAAAACACCCAACGAAACCGCGATCGGGGACGATCGCACAACTACAGAGCCGCGTGCTGGAATTCAGGCGTGCGTGTCAACTCCTGCATGCTGAAGCGGCCCAACCGAACGGGCCCGGTGGTCACGTTCTCGGTGACGAAACGCGCCAGGCGCGCATCGGCCTCGCCCTCGGCGTCCACACGATCGGCATCGGTCAGGTTGCGCTGGCCCAGCAGCTCGTCGACCAGCAGGCCCACGTTGCCGCCGCTCTGCTTCACCACCAGCACGCGCGCGCGGCCGGTGACATGGGTACGCTGCTCGAACAGGAACTGCTTCAAGTCCACCACCGCGATCAGGTTGCCGCGCACGTTCGCGACTCCCAGAAGCCACGGGCGGGTGGACGGAATGCTGGTGACCGGCGGCGGCGACATCAGGATTTCGCTGATTTCGTCGATGCCGCTGACGAAGTCGTGTTCGCCGACCCGGAAACCGATCGCGCGCCACAGGCCGGGCGCCTCGATCTGTTCGGGTACGCCGGGGTCGTGCTCGAGGCTGCGGCTTTCGTAGTCGGCCAGCAGCGCGTACGCGCCCGCGGGCTGCACCACGCCGGGCGCGTTCTCCGCGACCGGCTGCTGCCGGGCTTCATCGCCGCGGTGGTGCCTGTCGTGGGGGCGCTTCTTGCTCATCGGCGGTCAGGCCTGCGCGGGAAGGTGCTTGGCGACGTTGGCGACCAGGTCCTTCTCGCTGACCGGCTTGACCAGCACGTCCTTGGCGCCCTGGCGCAACCCCCACATGCGATCGGTTTCCATGTTCTTGGTGGTGACGATGACCACCGGAATGGCGCTGGTTTGCGGATCCTTGGTAAGGCTGCGGGTGGCCTGGAAACCGTTCATGCCGGGCATGATCACGTCCATCAGCACCAGGTCGGGCCTGTCCTTCTGGGCCGCGGCGATGCCGGCCTCGGCGGTGCCGACCGCGGTGACCTTGTGGCCCGCCCGCTCCAGCGCGCCGGAAAAAATCTTCACGTCGGTGGGCGAGTCGTCGATGATGAGGATGTGTGCCATTGCCTTGGATTCCCCTGCGCCTTGCCGGCGCGTTGTGCGTTATTTGACGGCCGCAACGTGCTGGCGGATCGCGTCCAGCAGTTCGTCGCGGGTAAAGGGTTTGGTCAGGTACTGCTCGGAACCGACGATGCGCCCGCGTGCCTTGTCGAACAGGCCGTCCTTGGAGGACAGCATGATCACCGGCGTGGAGCGGAACACGTGATTGTTCTTGATCAACGCGCAGGTCTGATAGCCGTCGAGCCGCGGCATCATGATGTCGACGAAGATGATGTCGGGGCGAAGATCGGAAATCTTGGCCAGCGCCTCGAACCCGTCCACCGCGGTCAACACCTCGGCGCCCTCTTTCTTCAGCAGGGTTTCGGCGGTGCGGCGGATGGTCTTCGAGTCGTCGATGACCATGACCTTGAGCCCGGTCAGGCCATCGTGGTTCGCGTTGTCATTCACGGTCAGGAGTCCACCCCATGCAGGAGGCGGTGAGTATCCATGCAACATGGATGCCACACCGCGCACTTTGTGTGAAAGCCGTCACAGCATTCCCGACTGTCCCCTCGATCCGCCCCCTGAAAACGGATTCCGGATGCCTTGTCCAGCAAGCCCGGCCACGGGTGCCAAGATACATCAAGAGGGGCCCGTGCGAATGCATCGGTTTGCGTTTTCGCCCCGCCCGTCCGTCCTTCCACATCCTCCGGCCGACCGTTGCCTTGCAACCTTCGGCCGTTGCCAGGCGCGATCGTCTCCGGATCAAGTCCGGGGCGGGCCCTGATCCCGCGGGGCAACCCCGCCCCCGGCTGCGCAGGCGATGCGATACTGCGCATCGCGTCAACGCAGCCTCGGCCCTCGACGCAAGGGGCATCTTTCCCGCATTGCCGATCGATAATATGAGCCCATGAACCTCACCGTCGCGGTGCTGATGGACCCCATCGGCACCATCCACCCGGAAAAGGACACCACCCTCGCGCTGTTGCTGGAAGCCCGGCGGCGCGGGCATTCGCTGCGCTACATGCTGCAGGGCGACCTGGCCGTGCGCGACGGCGTGGCCTGGGCGCGGCTGGCGCCGCTCGAGGTTCGCGACAACACGCACGACTGGTTCACCCTGGGCGAGGCCCGCTGGCAACCGCTGGCCGACGGCATCGACATCGTGCTGGAGCGCAAGGACCCGCCGTTCGACAACCAGTTCCTCTACGACACGCTGGTGCTCGACCTCGCCATGCGCGCCGGCGTTCGCGTCATCAACAATCCGCAGGCGCTGCGCGATTTCAACGAAAAACTGGCCGCGCAATGGTTTCCGCAGTGCTGCGCGCCGGCGCTGGTGGCGCGCGAGCGCAGCGAGTTGCGCCGCTTCGCACGCGAGCACGGCGAGGTGGTGCTGAAGCCACTGGACGGCATGGGCGGGCGCGGCATCTTCCGTTCGCGCGGCGACGATCCCAACCTCAATTCGATCCTGGAAACGCTGGCGGGCGACGACCGCCGTTTCGTGATGGCACAGAAGTTCATCCCGGAAATCAGCCAAGGCGACAAGCGCATCCTGGTGGTCGATGGCGAGCCCGTACCCTATGCGCTGGCGCGCATCCCGCAGGGCACGGATTTCCGCGGCAACCTCGCCGCCGGCGGGCGCGGGGTCGGCCAGCCCTTGTCCGAGCGCGATTACTGGATCGCTCGCGAGGTAGGGCCGGAACTCAAGCGTCGCGGCATCGTGCTGGCGGGCCTCGACGTGATCGGCGATTACCTCACCGAGGTCAACGTGACCTCGCCCACCTGCGCGCGCGAACTCGACGCGCAATTCGGACTCAATATCGCCGGATTGGTATTCGATGCGATCGAGGCCACCGCGACCCGGGGTGCGGCCAGGTGAACGCGGTGGCGGCACCCGCGCACCACGTCACCCACGCCGACCGCATCGGCGTCGCGCTGCTGTTCTCGCTGATGCTGCATGCGATCGTGATCCTCGGGATCGGCTTCCATTTCGCCAAGCCGGCGCCCAGCCTGCCGACGCTGGACGTCACCCTGATCAACACTTCCAATGCAGAAACCCCGAACAAGGCGGACTTCCTCGCGCAGGCCAACAACGCCGGCGGCGGCAACAGCGACAAGGCACACCGGCCGGGTGCGCCGTTCTCGGGACCGCTGCCGGTCACGGATGCAGGCATCGCACCGAAGCCATTGATGCCGGCTGCGCCCGCGCAACAGACCGAAAGCAGCCCGCACATCCTCACCACCACGGGGCATGCGGACACCCGGGTCGCGAGCCAGCGCGACAGCAGGGACCAGCCCCAACCGGAACAGCGTGTGGCATCCACCCCGGTGCCGCAGCGCCTCGAGATGGCGCGGCTCGCGCAGGAAGTTCGGCAGGAACAGGAAGCCTACGCGCGCCGTCCGCGCCGCAAGTATGTCTCGGCGAACACCAGGAGCGTCGCCGATGCCGCGTATCAAGTGGCGTGGGTGCACCGCATCGAAAGGATAGGCAACCTCAACTACCCCGACGCTGCACGCCTGCGCGGCCTGCATGGCAACCTGATCCTCACGGTCGTGTTGGCGCCGGACGGCCGCGTGCGCGACGTCAGCGTGAACCGCAGCTCGGGTTACCGCGTGCTCGACGACGCCGCGGTCCGCATCGTGCACCTTGCCGCGCCGTTCCCGCCCATCCCGCGCGACAAGGACGCGGACGGCCACCGCATCACCGAACTCGCGATCACACGCACTTGGCAGTTCCTGCCGGGCAACCATCTCGAAACGCGCGGCACTGATTCACAGTGAACCGCGAAGCGGCGGCGTACAATGGCGCGCATGGTCAAGTCTTCCGGCAACAACCCTGGCGGGCGCGGCAAACCCGTCGCCTCCGGCAAGCGTCCGGCGCGGCGCAAGCCCGCGCCACGCGGAGTGCCCGCGGATCCCGCGCTCGCCGCCGGTGTGCCCACGCTTACCGGGCATTTCCTGATCGCGATGCCGGGCATGGGCGACCCCAACTTCGCGCGCGGAATCACCTTCATCTGCCAGCACAGCGAAGACGGCGCGATGGGGTTGGTCGTGAACCGGCTGTCCGATTTCCGCCTCGGCGACGTGCTCAGGCAGATGCACATGCCCTGCGAGCGCAAGGACGTCGCCACGGCGCCGGTACTGGTGGGTGGTCCGGTGCAACCGGAGCGCGGCTTCGTGCTGCACACTTCCGGCAAGCGCGAATGGGATTCGAGTTACCGTGTCAACGACCTGCTCACCGTCACCACCTCGCGCGACATCCTTGCCGCGATGGCCGACGGCGAAGGTCCCGAACGCGCGCTGGTGGCGCTCGGGTACGCCGGCTGGGGCGCAGGACAACTCGAACAGGAACTGCGCGAGAACGCGTGGCTGACCGTGCAGGCCGACGACCGCATCCTGTTCGACACCGCGCTCGACGATCGTTGGGGCGCGGCGGTGGCGCTGGTGGGCATCAATCCGGCCAATTTGACCAGCTACTCAGGCAGGGCGTGAGTTGCGTACTCGGCTTTGACTTCGGTGCGCGCAGGATCGGCGTCGCCAGCGGCAATCGCATCAGCCAGTCCGCACGGCCGTTGCCGGTGCTGATGGTGAACGCCGGCGAACCGGATTGGACGCGTGTCGACGCGTTGCTCGCCGAATGGCAACCGGAAGCCCTGGTCGTCGGCCTGCCGCTGACACTGGAGGGCGGTGAACAAGAAATCACGCGCGGGGCGCGCGCATTCGCCGACGCGCTGGCGCAACGCAGCGGCCTACCGGTGCACCTGGTCGACGAGCGGCACACTTCGCAGGAGGCATCCCGGCGGTTCGCCGCGCAGCGCGCCTCCGGCGCGGCGCGCCGTCGCGATGCCGTCAACATCGATTCGCTTGCCGCCGCAGTTATCCTTGAGAGCTGGCTGACGCAAGCACCCTGAGCCTTACCATGCACCACCTGCTGACCCTCGAAGACCTCGACCGCGCCACCATCACCCGCCTGCTCGACCGCGCCGAACATTTTCGCGCGCACGGAGCACCGCGCGACCTGTTGTCCGGGCGCACCGTGCTGACGCTGTTCTTCGAACCCTCCACGCGCACCCGCACCTCGTTCGTGCTCGCGGCGAAACGCCTCGGCGCGGACAACGTGAATTTCGACCTGTCGCGTTCCTCGACCAGCAAGGGCGAGAGCCTGCTCGACACCCTGCACACACTGGAGGCGATGGGTCTCGACGCATTGGTGGTGCGCCACAACGAAAACGGCATGCCGGCGTACCTGGCGCGACATGCACGCAGCAACGTCGCGGTGGTCAACGCCGGCGACGGCACCCACGCGCATCCCACGCAGGGCCTGTTGGACGCGCTGACGATCCGCCAACGCCGACCCGATTTCGAGAGCCTGCGCATCGTCATCTGCGGCGACATCCGGCACTCGCGGGTCGCGCGTTCGGACGCGCAGGCGTTGCATGCACTCGGCGCGCGCGACATCCGCCTGTGTGCACCGCGAGCGATGTTGCCGCAAACGCTGGATGAATTCCCGGGCTGCGCGACGGCTGAGGATTTCGACGCTGCGATCGAGGGCGCCGACGTGGTGGTGATGCTGCGCATCCAGAAGGAACGCATGGCCGACGCGCAATTCCCCGATGCCGCCGATTACCACGCGCATTACGGCCTGGACACGCGTCGACTCGCGCTGGCCGCCAAGGATTGCCAGGTGCTGCATCCGGGACCCATCAACCGCGGCATAGAAATCGCACCCGAAGTCGCCGACGGCCCGCAATCGCGGATCCTCGACCAGGTCGCCAACGGCGTCGCGGTGAGGATGGCCGTGCTGGCGGAACTGCTTGTGCCACCTGCATAATCGGGCTTTCGCCACGGGGAACAAGGAGCAACCCATGCGCCCAGTCCAGCGCCGGACGGCCGTCGCGGCCGCCTGCCTTGCCGTCATGCTGCTCGCCGCTTGCGGCAAGCACGTTGCCTCGAACGCGCCGATCACCTACGCGCCCGCCGACACCCCGTACCTGTTCGCCAACTTCAAAGGCGCTCCCGCCGATGTCACCGCGGCCTGGAGCGAAGCCGGCGATTCGATGATTTCCATCCGCGTCCAGCAACTCGGCATGCTCGCAGCGTCGCTCAGCGACCGGAATCCCGAGGTGGCCAGGGTGCTCGAGGCTGTGCAGGCCGAGCTGGCCAACGTGCACTCCACCAGGGAGATGGCGCAGACGATCGGATTGTCGCCATCCGCCTTGTCCGCGATCTACGGCATCGGCGACGTACCGGTGGCACGCGTCGAGTTGGCCTCGCCCGACACTTTCAAGGCGTTCTGGGCACGCGTCGAGAAGCGGGCAGGCGTGACCACGCCCACCGCGACCCTCGACAAGCAGACCTACTGGCTGATCGGCGGCAACGATGCCAGGCTGCACGTGTTGGTCGCCATCGAAGGCAGCCAACTGGTTGCCACCATCGCGCCAGCCCGCGCCAGCCCCGAGATGCTCAGGCAACTGCTGGGCTTGACCAAACCGACCGACAACGCCGCGGACCGCCTTGCCAAACTCAATGGCGAGCACGGCTACAGCGATTACGGTTCCGGTTACGTCGACCTGCCGAAGCTGTTCGCGAACCTGTACGACGGCAAGGACGCAATCACCCAGGAATTTGCCAGGGACATGGGCGGTTCGCTGGCCGATCCGGCCTGCGCCAGCGAGTTCACTTCGCTGGCCAACCAGGCGTCGCTCGCGAGCGCGGGCTTCCAGACCTATTCCGCGCAGGCGATGCGCTACAGCATCGACGTGCAGTTGGCGCCTTCCCTGTTCGGTGCGCTGACCGCACTGAAGCAGCCGGTACCGGGCATGGACGAGAAGTCCGACGACTCGATGTTCGACATGGTGATGGCGCTGCCGCTCGGCAAATGGCAGGACTTCATCCAGAGTCGCGCCAGGGCCGCGGCCGAGAAAACCTACCAGTGCCCGGCGCTGCAATCGCTCAACCGGTTCGCGAAAACCGCCGCCAACCCGCCTGTGCAGATGCCGCCGGAAGCGGCTTCGCTGCTGGGCTTCCGCGTGGTGCTGGACAAGTGGGAAGCCGGTCCGCAAATCGCGGGACGGATGCTGGTCGCGAGTTCCAACCCGGCGGCCCTGACGCAGCAAATCCAGCAGACCCTGCCGCAGTTCGCGCTGAAGACCATTCCCGCCGACGGCAAGCCGGTGGCGTTCGACCTCCCGCCCAAATGGCAGGCTACCCTGGGCGGCGGCAATCAGGGCTGGCTGGCGGCGAACGCCGATGCATTGGCGGCCGGCATCGGCGAAGGCGAGCAAGCCAGGCTGGCCGGCACCTTGAGTGCGCCCGCCGGCGACGGCGACCGCCTGATGCGCATGCACTTCGACGGCAAGATGTACGGCTCGCTCGGAAACTGGATCGGGCGCTTCGCGGCCATGGCGCCCCCGCAAAACCAGACCCAGTTGCAAAAGACGGTCGGGATGTTCCAGCAGATGGGCAAGATGATCGCGTCCGTCGACATGGACGTGAAGCTCGACGACAAGGGCCTGCACTTCGAAGGCGAAGCCAGGCACCGCTGAGCCGATCGGCACGCACAAAAAACCCGGCAGGCTGCCGGGTTTTTTGTGGATGACATTGCCGCGGGATCAAAGTCGATGCCCGGTTTCGCGTGACTCCACCAATTCCACGTCGCCCAGCCCCTGCGACAGCGAATGCGCGTCGCCACCCTGGGCAAGCTTGATCGCAAGCCGCACCTCGTTGGCCGAATCGGCGTAGCGCAGCGCGTCTTCGTAGCTGACGTGGCCGGCGTGGTAAAGCTCGACCAGGTTCTGGTCGAAGGTGCACATGCCGAGGTTGGTGGACTGCTTCATCACGTCCTTGATCTTGTGGATCTCGCCCTTGCGGATGTAATCCTGCACCAATGGCGTGCCCAGCAACACTTCCATCGCCACGCGCCGGCCCTTGCCGTCCGGGGTCGGAATCAACTGCTGCGCGACGATGCCCTTCATGTTCAGCGACAGGTCCATGTACAACTGTTCACGCACGTCCTCTGGGAAGAAGTGGATGATGCGCTCCAGCGCCTGGTTGGCGTTGTTGGCGTGCAAGGTGCACAACACCAGGTGCCCGGTCTCGGAAAAATGGATGGCGTACTCCATGGTTTCGCGGGTGCGCACCTCGCCGATCATGATCACGTCGGGCGCCTGGCGCAGGGTGTTCTTCAGCGCGTTCTCCCAGCTGTCGGTATCGATGCCGAGTTCGCGCTGGGTGATGATGCAGCCCTCGTGCTTGTGCACGTACTCGATCGGATCCTCGACGGTAATGATGTGCCCGGTGGAATTCTGGTTGCGATAGCCGATCATCGAGGCCAGCGAGGTGGATTTGCCCGAACCGGTGGCGCCCACGAAGATCACGATGCCGCGCTTGGTCATCGCCAGCTGCTTGACGATCGGCAGCAGGTTCAATTCCTCGATGGTGGGGATCTTGGATTCGATGCGGCGCAACACCATGCCGACGCAATTGCGCTGGTAGAAGCACGACACGCGGAAGCGGCCGACCCCTGCGACGCCGATCGCGAACTGGCACTCGTGGGTTTTTTCGAATTCCTCACGCTGCAGGGGATTCATCACGTTGAGCACGAGATCGCGCGACTCCTGCGCGCTCAGCGGTGTCTGGGTGATCGGCACGATCCGCCCATTGACCTTGATCGACGGCGCGACACCAGCCGTGATGAACAGGTCGGACGCCTTCTTGTGCACCATCAGTTTGAGGAAGGAACTGAAATCGACTGTGCTCATGGCTCGACTCCCGCGTACTCGCGATCTTGCTGCCGTTCAGCCCCCTTGAGTCAAGGGGGCGGTCGAACCCTCGTTGCACGAGGGTTCGACGGGGGTTGTGGGGGCATGACGGTGTGGGTACGAAGAAGGATGCCCATCCAACCGATGATGGTTATTTGAATGTTTCTTTCACCTTGGCGCGCGACAGTGCATCCTGGCGCGTGATCAGGCCGCGCCGCACCAGGTCCTGCAGGCACTGGTCCATGGTCTGCATGCCGAACTGCTGGCCGGTCTGGATCGCCGAATACATCTGCGCGACCTTGTCCTCCCGGATCAGGTTCCTGATCGCCGGGATGCCGACCATGATCTCCCACGCCGGCACGCGCCCGCCGCCGACCTTCTTCAAAAGGGTTTGCGTGATCACCGCGCGCAACGATTCCGACAGCATCGAACGCACCATCGGTTTTTCGCCGGCAGGGAACACGTCGATGATGCGGTCGATGGTCTTGGCCGCCGAGTTGGTGTGCAGGGTCGCGAACACCAGGTGCCCGGTTTCGGCCGCGGTCAACGCCAGGCGGATGGTTTCGATGTCGCGCATTTCGCCGACCAGGATGTAGTCCGGGTCTTCGCGCAGGGCCGAACGCAAGGCCTCGTTGAAGCCGTGGGTGTCGCGGTGCACTTCGCGCTGGTTGATCACGCACTTCTGTGCGGTGTGCACGAACTCGATCGGGTCCTCGATCGAGAGGATGTGTCCATAGTGGTTCTTGTTGACGTGGTCGACCATCGCCGCCAGCGTGGTCGACTTGCCCGAACCGGTCGGGCCGGTGACCAGGATCAGGCCCTGCGGCTGGTCGATCAGGTCCTTGAAGATCTTGGGCGTGCCGAGGTCCTCCAGCGTCCATACCTCGGCCGGAATGGTGCGGAACACTGCGCCCGCGCCGCGGTTCTGGTTGAAGGCGTTGACGCGGAAACGCGCGAGCCCGGGAATCTCGAACGAGAAGTCGACCTCCAGGAATTCCTCGTAATCGCGGCGCTGCTTGTCCGACATGATGTCGTACACCAGCGCGTGCACCTGCTTGTGCTCGAGCGCCGGCAGGTTGATGCGGCGGATGTCGCCATCCACGCGGATCATCGGCGGCAATCCGGCCGAAAGGTGCAGGTCCGAAGCCTTGTTCTTGACCGAAAAGGCCAGCAGTTCGGCGATATCCATGAACCCCCTCCGAGGACAATGTTGCGAGTGCTGCAATATCCGCGCCAACTACCGGCCGGCGGCATCACTGTGCCCGACACCCGATCGCCCCGCAAGACCACGCTCCCCGCGCTCCGGGCGATCTACCGGAACGAGGCCGAGTATACGCCGGCGGTGGTGCCCCAAACCGCGACGCAATCGGCCAAACCATCCTCAGTTTTCGCCACCGCCGGCCGTTCCGAAATCCAGCGTCGCGACCGCCCCGCGTTCCGCACGCGGCGCCAGCGTCACCCGCCAGCCGTAGAGTTCGCACAAGCGGCGCACGATCGCGAGACCCAGTCCCGCGCCCTTGACCGTCTCGCCCTCGCCGCGCACGCCGCGTTCGAACAGATGCTCGGCATTCTCGGCCCTGATGCCGGGACCGGTATCCTCGACCCGCACCCGACCCGGCTGGACCCGCACCACGATCTCGCCTTCCTGGGTGTACTTGCAGGCATTGCCGATCAGGTTGCCCAACGCCACCGCCACCACCGAGGAAGGCGCCTCCACCGTGACCGCCGCTTCGACCTCCGCGCGCAACGCAATCGGCTTGCGGCCCAGGTTGGGCCGGTTGGTATCGATGACTTCGTCGACCACCCTGGCGACGTCCGTCGTCTCGCCATCGACCGGCCCCGAGCGTTCCGCGCGCGACAGCAACAGCAGGGCCTGGGTGAGTTCGGTGGCCTGCCGCACCGCGCGTTCGATCCGCTGCAGGCGCGTGTGCAATTTTTCCGGCAGGTCGGGCGTGGCCACCAGCAACTCGGTGGTGCTGGCGATCACCGCCAGCGGCGTGCGCAGTTCGTGGCTGACGTCGGCATTGAACTCGCGGTCGCGTTCGATCAACGCACTCTGGCGTTGCGCGTAATCATCCAGCGCCGCCGCCAGTTCGCCGACTTCGTCCTCGGCGAAATGCGGCGCCAGCGGTTCCAGTTGCCGGCCGCTGCGGAACGCGCGCAAGCGCTGCGCGAGTTCGGTCACCGGCCGCATCACCCGCCGCGACAACCAGTATCCGACTGCCAGCGAGAGCAGCGTGAACAGCACCACCACGCTGACCAGCCCGGTGACGAGTTGGCGCTTGCCGAGTCCCTCGCGACTGATGTCGTAGGTCAGGAAGGCGTCCAGCCCGTACTTGCGCGCGACCGCAAGCTTGTAATGTGCCGGCTTGCCGTCGGCGCCGCCGTGCATGTCGTACACGCCGGGCTGCAAGCCCTGCCATGCCAGCGGCGCCTGGTAGACGGTGCGGTCGTTCCACAACCAGCCTTCGACCAGTTTCGATTGCAGCGGCTGGTCGGGGTGCTGGTGCTTGTTCTCCAGCGCCTGCTGGACGTCGGCCTCGAGGCTCTGGTTGATCAACTGGTTCTCGACCTTGGCGCGCACGTACAGCGAGGCCGCGGCGAACAGCGCGCTGAGGCAGAAGCCGAACAGCGTGAAGGTGACGATCAGCCGGAAGCGGAGCTTACGCCGGGACTGCATCCGGATCGACCATGCGGTAGCCGATGCCGTGGCGGGTGTGGATCAGCGGCTTGTCGAAGGGTTTGTCGATCGCCGCACGCAGGCCGTGGATGTGCACGCGCAGCGAATCGGAATCGGGCAGCTCCTCGCCCCACACTTTCTGCTCGAGGTCCTGCCGCGTGACCACCGAAGGACTGGCCTCCATCAACGCCTGCAGCAATTTCAGGCCGATCGGGTTCAACTGGATCGACTGGCCCGCGCGGACCACCACCAGCGTGTCGAGGTTGTAGGTGAGGTCGGCGATCTTCAGCACCCGGCTCTGCGGGCCCTTGCCGCGGCGCGCCAGCACCTCCAGCCGCGCGGCCAGTTCCTGCAGCGCGAACGGCTTGGTCATGTAGTCGTCGGCGCCGGACTCGAAGCCGGTGAGTTTCTGCTCGAGCGCGTCGCGCGCGGTCAGCATCAGCACCGGGGTGTGCTTGTGCGCCTCGCCGCGCAGCTTCTTGCAGACCTCGATGCCGTCCATGCCGGGCAGGGTCAGATCCAGCACGATCACGTCGAATTCGTTGACGACCGCCAGATGCAGGCCGGTCACGCCGTCGCCCGCGAAGTCGACCACGTGTCCGCGGTCTTCCAGGTAATCGCCGATATTGGTGGCGATGTCGTTGTTGTCCTCGATCACCAACACGCGCATGACGAATTCCGGCAGGTGCGCCCGCAGGCGCCAAGCCGCAAGCTTAGCGAGAAACGGGCGTGCATGTCGCGGGGTGCGGTCAGTGGCCCAAGTGCGGCGTCGCGATACCCGTCGCGCCTTCGAGCACGGGCCGGCAGATATGCGTGCCGGTCCTGACGAGGCAGGCTTGTGCGGCTGAAGCATCACCGTCGAGCGTTCCGCCAAGCTGGAACGTGAAGGTTTGCCGGTAGCGGCTGCCGGTCGCGGCAGGTGGCGCGAACCGCCAATGCGTCAGCGCCGACAGCGCCGCCGCGTCGAACAGGCCCGAAGCCGCCGACCGCGTCACTCGAAGATCCTGCGGCACGCCTGCCGCATCGAGCGAAAACTCGATCTCGACCTGCCCCTGCACGCCATTCAAGAGCGCCTGCGGCGGATACGCCGGCGCGACACTGCGAACCGGCCGGGGTGCAGCCGTCGTTGCGGGACCGGGCAGCGTATCGACAGTTGCAGGCATTTGCCCGACCGCTGCATCGACGGGCGCGGGGGCAAGAACGAGATTGGCGACGGACGGCGCCGGCATGCGCGTCAGTGCCGGCACCACGGGCGCAGGCGTCGCCGCGGGCTGCGGCGTGGTTTCACGCGCAAACGCCAGCGGGGCGAGCGCCGGCCGCGTTGCGGGAATCGTTCGCCACGCAGGCACTGGCGGCGGCACGATGGTTGCCGCAAGCAATTGCCGCCAGACGACTTGTGCGTTGGCCGCAAGCACGGCGTCGATGCGTTCGTGTTCCGCGTTCTGGCGCCACGCCAGCGTCGAAACGATCGCAGAAGCCAACAACACGAACAAGGCCACGGCCAGGCCGGCGTGGGTGCGGCGCTTCGGAGTCGCACCGGCGATGAACCACGCGCGTTCCACCAGCACGCCGCCGCTGGCCGCCAGGGCCAGGTCGGCATGCCCCGCGCGAAATTCTTCCAGACCAGCCAATGCCGCCACGAAATCGCGACGGCTGCCGCCACTCCCCTGCAACGCCAGGGTGTCGCAGCACAATTCGCGCTCGTTGCGCGCGTCACGGGAAATCCAGTGCACGACCGGGTGGTAGAAGAACAGGGTTTCCACCACCACCTGGAACAGGTTGGCGAGATGGTCGAAACGACGCACGTGGGCAAGTTCGTGCGCAAGGATCAAGTCCACCTGCTCGGCCGGCATCCGCGCCAGCATCGCCAGCGGCATCACCACCACCGGCCGCGCCCAGCCGACCAGTGTCGGCGTCGCGATCCGCACGCTGGCCAACACACGAACGGCACGTCGCAGACCAAGCCGCTCGCCGAGCGCGTTCGCACGGTCCTGCCACACCGGCAACGCTTCGGCCGCACGCACGATCGCGCGCAACCCGAACCACTGGCGCACGACCCGGATCCCGAGGAATGCCACGCCCACGGTCCACACCAGCACCAACCAGGGCAGCGCAACACCCAACCGCGCGAGCCAGACGGTCGGCGCGTATCCGTGTGCAGGCGAAGCTGCCGCCGCAGTCACCAGCATGTTGCCAACATCGACCGTCTGCGTGAGCACCGCGACTTCGTGCCAGGCGGTCCACACCGGGGTCACCGCCAGCGCGACCAGCGCCAGCATCGCCGCGAGATAACGCGGATTCCCGCGCGGCAGCAGCACGCGCGCCGCGGCATAAACCACCCCGATGAGCGCGGCCTGCCAGACAAAATGCACCAGGCTCCAGCCGAGCGCCTGCACGACGATCGCGCCCCATTCAAATGGAGTCATCGGTCGGCATCCTTGTCGAGCCGGTTCAGCAACGTACGGATTTCCCGCAGCTCTTCGCGACTGGCCTTGTGATCACCGAGCGCCTGCAACACCAGTCGCGACGGGGAACCATCGAACAGCCGCCTGACCATGTCCGCAAGGAAGCGCTTCTGGGTGCGTTCCTTGCTGACTACGGCGCGATAAACGTGCGCGCGCTGCGACTCGTCGCGCTCGACCAGGCCCTTGTCGTGCATGATCTGCAGCTGCTTCAACGCGGTCGTGTAGCCGGTGCCGTCACGTTCGTGCAGGATTTCGTGCACGTCGCGGACCGTGCAGGCGCCGTGTTCCCACAGCACCTGCAGGATTGCCAGTTCGGCCTCGGTGGGCCTCGACACATGATGCAGCGAAGGCTTCATCGTGGACCTTCGGGAAGCGGCTGATGAATCATCCGGCTGCTCAGCATCTCACAAACCAAACGACAAGCAGCGTCGGGAGCACCTCAGGCCATCAATGGCCTGACTTTTGTTGAACCCCGCCACGAACTGCCCTCTCCCGCATCATCTCCTGCGCCCCACGCTGTTCGGCCTGAACCTGGGCGTAGGTTCTGCAGGTCCTCACCGGCAGATGCGAGCCAACCGGAATCTCACTCTGGCAGATCAATCTGTCGCCATCCTTTTTGGTAAGAATCGCATTGACGGTACTTTGATCGGCAAGCAGCCGCACCTTGCCGGCCTGATCCATCTTGTCCACGCTGCCGAACTGGTCGTACAGCTTGCCCATGTCGGCAAAGCTGCCATCGATGGTGGTGCGCTCGCTGTTGTCGATGTACTGCCAGCGGCCACCAGGCTGCATCTGCTGGTGGATCGCCGCAACGATGGCTTCGAAGTTCTCCTTGCTGTCGGCCTTGACCACCGGCTTGCCGTTCTCCTGGGGAATGGTTGCAGCCGCCGGTGCGGTTGCAGTCGGTGCAGCGGCGGACTGCGCCTCTTGTGCTTGCGCGTATCCTTGCAATGCCAAGGCGCCAATGCCGAACACAAGAATGGCTCGAATCGATTGCTTCATGATCCCCTACTCCATAGCTGTCGGGTTTGTCCGCATCGGCCACAACGGCTGCGGGCCGGCTTGCATCCTAAGCACAGGCATGCACACTTGTCAACGATTTATTTCGTACTAAATGAATCGTTGACAAACCACCAGGGAACCAACCGGCGCCGGCTCAAGCCAGCATGGTCTCGACATGCCGGATCACCGCTTCCGCCACGTCCACGCCGGACACGGCTTCGATCCCCTCCAGACCCGGCGAGGCATTGACTTCCAGCACCAGCGGGCCGCGCTCCGAACGCAGCAGGTCGACCCCGGCGATGCCGAGCCCCAGTACCTCGGCCGCGCGCAATGCAATGCGCCGTTCCGCCGCCGACAACCTGACCGCGCTGCCGGTGCCGCCGCGATGCAGGTTGGCGCGGAAGTCGCCGTCCATCGCCGCACGCTGCATCGCCGCGACCACCCGATCGCCCACCACGAAGCAGCGGACGTCGCGGCCGTTCGCTTCGCGCACGAATTCCTGGACCAGGAAGTTGGCGTACAGGCCGCGGAAGGCTTCGATCACGCTTTGCGACGCCGCGGGTTTTTCCGCCAGCACCACGCCCGAGCCCTGCGCGCCTTCGTTGAGCTTGATCACGTGCGGCGGCGCACCCAGCATGTTGAGCAGGTCCGAAGTGTCGTCGGGGTTGTCGCCGAACACGGTGACCGGCAGGTCGATGCCGTGCCGCGCGAGGATCTGCAGGCTGCGCAACTTGTCACGCGCGCGCAGCACCGCCTCGGACGGATTTGGCGTGTATACGCCCATCATCTCGAACTGGCGCAGTACCGCGGTGCCGTAGAAGGTCACCGACGCGCCGATCCGCGGAATGACCGCGTCCACCCCTTTCAGGGCACGCCCGCCGTAGTGCACGCTGAACCCGTCGCGGGCGATCCGCATGTAGCAACGCAGCGGATCGAGCACCCGCACGCGATGCCCGCGCGCGCGCGCCGCCGCAACCAGCCGCGTCGTGGAATACAAGCGCGAATTGCGGGACAGGATCGCAACTTTCACGAAGGGAGTCTTATAGAACGCCTCGGGATGTTTCGCTCGAAGCCGCTTTTGTTGAAAGTCAGGCCACGGAGTTCTTTGCCATGGACGGCGGCTCTCAAGGCCGTTCTGAGGTTGGCCGTTCCGGGATATTTCCAGTCGCGAAGCCGCTTGAAGATGCAGCGATCATGGACGATCGCAAAAACTGAGCGGGTGAAGGGAATCGAACCCTCGTCAGTAGCTTGGGAAGCTACAGCTCTGCCATTGAGCTACACCCGCGCCGGAGCGTGGATGGTAGCGAGGCGCGCCGCGCCCGCGCAACGTTCCTAACCACGGGCTAACCGATTTCTTAGGATTCGCTTGGGACACTTGCACCAGCAGGCCATCATTCAGCGGCCCTGCGCTGTCATGGATGCGTCGGACGAGGGGCGCCGGACCGATGCTTGCGAGAAGCGCCCGGAACCACCGGGGATCGACCATGTCCCGTTTCCATTTCCTGCGTTCGATACTGACGGCTTGCGGACTCTGCGGCGCGCTGCTGGTCGCGACGCTGCCGGCCGTGGCCCAGCAATACGAGCCGGCCTACGACGCCCCCCAACCCGATACCGACACGGCGCAGTCGCCCGGCCGGGTGGCGCGGCTGGCCTATCTTTCCGGCCAGGTGCAGTTCGCGCCCGCCGGCGACAACGACTGGGGCGCGGTCGAGATCAATCGACCGATGGTGATCGGCGATCGCCTGCTGACCGGCGACGACGGCCGCGCCGTGCTGGAACTCGGCGATGCCTCGGTCCGCATCGACAACGACAGTGCGTTCGACTTCCTCAACCTCGATGACAACAACGTCCAGATCGAACTCTCGCAGGGCACGCTCAACCTCGCGGTGCGCCAGATGAACGACGGCGGGAACTTCGAGGTGGACACCCCCACCGTCGCGTTCGTGGCCTCGACACCCGGCGTCTATCGCATCGACGACAACCCCGGCGGCACCGGCAGCATGGTGACCGTGTTCCGCGGCTCCGGCACGGTGTACGGCGAGAACGGCGCCAGCCGCGAGGTCGAGGAAGGGACCTCGTATCGCTTCAACGATTCCACGCTGGCCAGCGTGGACGAAACCGGCCTGCCGCAACCGGATGACTTCGATCGTTTCAGCGAAACCCGCGACGCCAATTACCAGCGCTACACGCAACAACAGCAGCAATACGTCCCGCCAGACATGATCGGCGGCGACGACCTCTACCAGTACGGTCAATGGAACGCCGTCCCGGAGTACGGCAACGTCTGGTACCCGACCACGGTGCCGTCCGGCTGGGCGCCCTATCGCTACGGCCATTGGGCGTGGATCGATCCGTGGGGCTGGACCTGGGTGGACAACCAGCCCTGGGGCTTCGCGCCCTTCCATTACGGCCGCTGGGTATACGCAGGGGACCGCTGGGGCTGGATGCCCGGCCCGGTCAACGTGCGCCCGGTGTACGCGCCGGCACTGGTGGCCTTCCTCGGCGGATCCGGATTGTCGGTATCGGTTCGCGTCGGTGGCGGCGGTCCGGTGGGCTGGTTCCCGCTCGGCCCGCGCGACGTGTACGTGCCGTGGTTCCACGCGTCGCAGCGTTACTTCACCAACGTCAACGTCACCAACATCCGCAACGTGTACGTCAACAAGACGGTCATCAACAATTTCTACGGCGACTATCGTGCGGGACGCGTGCCACCGCGCGGCGGTCGCGATTACGCCTACCGCAGCATGCCAGGCGCCGTGACCGCGGTGCCGCGCAACGTGTTCACCGATGCGCGCCCCGTGCACCCGGCGGTGCTCAGGTTGAACCGTACCCAACTCGAACGCACCCAGGTCGCGATGCGGCCCGACGCCAATCCGGGCACGGCCAGCCTGGGCCTGAAACGCCCCACCACGCGTCCGATTGCCGGCCGCGAGCCGTTCGCCCGGCCGGTGGTCGCGCGCCACCAGCCGCCGCCGCGGCCGGTCGATTTCGCCACGCGCCAGAAGGTCATCGACAGCCAGCAGGGCCGGCCCTTGACACCGATCCAGATGCGCGATTTGCGCCGTACCCAGCCGGCCAACGAAACGCGCGACCAGCGCGTGAAACTGGTCCCGGCACTGGCCGGCACGCCGAACGGCGCCGTGCGCCGCGGTCCGCTGCCGCCACGTCCGGCCGAGCCCTCCGCACGCATGGCGCCAACCCGGTCGGGCCCGATGCAGCGTCCCGCGGAACCTTCGGCAAGGCGCATCACGCCGAACGAACCGCCGCACCAGAGCACGATCCACCCGATCCAGGTCCCGGCCCGTCCCGTGTCGCCTGCGCCCCCGCGCCCGAACGAACTGCCCAGCGCGCGCTTTGCGCACCCCGGCGAATTCCGCACCCTGCCGCGCCCGACCGTCATCCGGCCGGCCGGGGAAGCACCCGCTGCCACGCAGGGACGGCTGCCGGTCGTGAGGCCGGTCGAACGCGCACCGCAGCCGCAGGACGAACGCGCCGGGCAGCGTCAGCAGCAACAGGCGAACATCGAAGCCCGGCAACGCGTCCGCCAGCAACAAGAACAGCAGCAGCAAGCGCAGCAACAACGCCAATTGCAGGAACAGGCGCAACAGCGCATGCGTGCGCAACAGGCCGACCAGCAGCGTGCCCGCCAACAGCAATTCCAGCAACAACGCGAAGCGCAGATGCGCAACGAACAGCGTGCGCGCGAACAGCAAATGCAGCAGCAACAAGTGCAGCAGCAGCAACGCCAACAACAGGAGCAGGTTCAGCAGCAGCGCCAGATGCAAATGCAGGACATGCAACGCGCACGCGAGCAACAAATGCAGCAGCGCGAAGCGCAGATGCAGCAGATGCGGGCGCAGCAGGCGCAACGCGTGCCGCAGCAACGCGAAGCGCAACGCCCCGCGGAGCGCTACGCGCCGCGCCCCGAACCTCGCGAACCACCACCCCAGAAACACCCTCCGGAAAGCAGCGGCAATCCGGTTCGTTGAATCGTCCGACCCATGACGCCCCGCATCGCGGGGCGTTAAACTTCGCGCATGCGTATTTTTCTCAACGGACGACCCCACGAATGCGCGACGCCGTCCACCGTCGCCGCCCTGCTCGCCGAAGCCGGCTACGCCGATCGCCGCGTGGCGGTCGAAGTCAACCGGGAAATCGTGCCGCGCAGCCGGCACGCGCAACACCCCTTGCACGAAGACGACCGCGTCGAAATCGTGCAGGCGATAGGGGGAGGGTGAGACGACGCGTTTGCGATCTGCCAGTGGCAGATCGCGCGTCGGCGAACGCCCAAGGCAGGACGCCGAGGGCCGGGTTGCTTGGCGAGCGCAGGACGCGCGAGCCTAGCAACAGCGTCCGCTCGCGAAGCGAGCGCGGTTTACTTCCCAAGGCAATGCTTGCACTTTTCGATAGCCGTTCGTTCGCAGGAACATGGCGCGCGCGTACTACAATTGCGTCCTGCTTGCTGCACGCCGCAACCATGAACGCCCAACTGCAATCCTCTGTCACCACCGACATCCCCGACCCGCTCATCATCGCCGGCCGCGCCTTTCGCTCGCGCCTGTTGACCGGCACCGGCAAGTTCAAGGATCTCGACGAGACCCGACGCGCCACCGACGCCGCCGGTTCCGAAATCGTCACCTTCGCGGTGCGCCGGATGAACCTGGGCCAGCAACCGGGCGAGCCCAACCTGCTCGATGCGCTGCCCCCGGAACGCTTCACGCTGTTGCCCAACACCGCCGGCTGCCACAGCACCGAGGAAGCCTTGCGTACCTGCCGGCTCGCACGCGAACTGCTGGACGGCCATTCGCTGGTGAAGCTCGAGGTGATCGGCGACCAGAAGACCCTGTTCCCGGACGTGGTCGCCACGCTGGAAGCCGCCGAAGCGCTGGTGAAGGACGGCTTCGACGTGATGGTCTACACCACCGACGATCCGTTGCTGGCGAAGCGCTTCGAGGAACTGGGCTGCGCTGCCGTGATGCCGCTGGCGGCGCCGATCGGCTCCGGCCTGGGCATCCAGAATCGCTACACCATCCTGGAAATCGTCGAGAACGCGAAGATCCCGGTGATCGTGGATGCCGGCGTCGGCACCGCGTCCGATGCGGCACTCGCGATGGAGCTGGGTTGCGACGGCGTGCTGATGAACACCGCGATCGCACACGCGAAGGATCCCGTGCTGATGGCGCACGCGATGAAGTGCGCGATCGAAGCCGGGCGCGCCGCCTTCCGCGCCGGCCGCATTCCGCGCAAACGCTACGCGTCGGCTTCCAGCCCGGTTGATGGCCTCATCAACTGATTGGTTTCCCTTCCCCCGCTTGCGGGCGAATGTGCCGAAGGCGGATGGGGTGATGCTCGCGATGACGAATGACAAACAGATCTCGCGCGAGCGCCCCCACCCCACCCCTCCCCCGCATGCGGGGGAGGGAGACGAGCGCGCAGCGCGAGTGGGAGGGGGCAATGATGCTCCCTCGCTCGCGGGGGAGGGAGACGAGCGCGCAGCGCGAGTGGGAGGGGGCAATGATGCTCCACCGCTGGCAGGGAAGGGCGACAAGCCACACCGCACCATCCGCAGTTTTGTATTGCGCGAAGGCCGCATCACGCCCGCACAACAGCGTGCGTTCGCCGAACACTGGACGCGTTTCGGCATCGATTACTCGGGCACACTGCGCGATCTCGACGCGTTGTTCGGCCGCATCGCGCCACGCGTGCTGGAAATCGGCTTCGGCAACGGCGAGGCGCTGGCATGGTCGAGCGGACACGATCCCGCGCGCGATTACCTCGGCATCGAGGTGCACCGCCCCGGTGTCGGCCGGCTGATGAACGCACTGGCCGCCAGCGACGCGCGCAACGCGCGCCTCTGGAACCACGATGCCGTCGAGGTGCTGCAGAACGAAATCCCGCAGGCCTCGCTGGACGAAGTGCGCATCTGGTTCCCCGACCCGTGGCCCAAGAAACGCCACCACAAGCGGCGCCTGGTCCAGCCCGCCTTCGTCGAATTGCTGGCGACACGCGTGCAACCGGGCGGCCTGTTGCACCTCGCCACCGACTGGCCCGAGTATGCTTTGCACATGCGGGATGTGCTGGCGATGCACCCCGACTGGCGATTGCGCGAGGGGGCAAGCGGTGAGTCGAAGCGTCCGGCCTGGCGAATCGAGACGCGTTTCGAGCGGCGCGGGCTCAGGCTCGGCCATCCGGTTTCGGATCTGTTGTATGACCGCGTGCGATCATCAAATGCCCGCAACCGCACCCTGACCTGACGGATTCTGGCGCCGATGGAGCTGACCCTTACCCCCGACATGCTGCTGGTGCTCGGGCTGGTCTGCTTCACGGTGATCATGTTCATCCTCGACTGGGTGCGTCCGGACATCGTCGCCCTGCTGGTACTGGTCGTGATCGGCATCACCGGGCTGATGCCGGTCGACCAGCTGTTCGACGGCTTCGCTTCCAACGCCGTGTTATCCCTGATCGGCATCATGATCATGGGCGCGGGACTGGACCGCACCGGCGTGTTGAACCGCGCGGCGTCCTTCATCCTGAGGCTTTCCGGCGGCATCGAGAGCCGCGTTTCGCTGCTGCTCAACGCGACGGCCGGAACCCTTTCCTCGATCATCCAGAGCCAGGCACTGGCCGCGCTGTTCCTGCCGGTCGCCAGCCGCATTTCCGCGCGCACCGGCATGCCGCTGAAACGCCTGCTGCTGCCGATGGCGTGCTGCATCCTCGCCGGCACCAGCATGACGCTGATCTCGAACTCGCCGCTGATCCTGCTCAACGACCTGATCGCCAGCGCCAACCGCAACCTGCCGCCCGGCGCGCAGACCATCGCGCCGTTCTCGCTGTTCTCGATCACGCCGATCGGCATTCCGTTGCTGCTGGTCGGCATCGGCTACTTCGCGTTCTTCACCAAACGCGTGATGCCGGAGGAAGCCGAAGGCAAGCCCAAGGTCACGCCGGGTCGCACCGAAAGCTACTTCGCCGACACCTACGGCATCGAGGGCGAAGTCATCGAACTCACCGTCACCGCCGACAGCCCGCTGGTCGGCATGAGCATCGGCGAAGCCGAAACCCTGGAGCGCGCGCCGCTGATCCTCGCGATCAAGAATGGCAACGAGGCGCGCCTCGCGCCGCCATCCGACCAGATGATCTGGGTGGGCACGGTGCTGGGCGTGCTGGGCTCGCGTCCCGCCGTCAACGAATTCGCGCAGGCGATGCAGTGTCGCGTCGGCAACCGCGTGCAGGCGCTGGCCGACATGTTCAACCCGACCCGCGCGGGCATCTCCGAAGTGGTGATTCCGCCATCGTCGAAGTTCATCAAGCAGCAGGTCGGCGAACTGCGCCTGCGCAAGCGCTACGGCATCTCGGTGCTGGCGGTGAACCGCGGTGACGAAGTCACCCGCGGCGAGGACGTCCGCAAGATGTCGCTGCGCGCCGGCGACTCGCTGGTGCTGCACAGTTACTGGCGTGATCTCGCGCTGGCGGCCGAGGGCCGCGACATCGTGCCTGTCACCGACATCCCCAGCGAGGAGTCGCGCCCCGGCAAGGTGCGCTACGCGCTGGTGTTCTTCGCGCTGGCGATGGCGTTGGGCCTGTTCACCGACCTGCATCTCGGGGTCGCGATGCTGACCGGCGCGGTCGGCATGCTGCTGGCCGGGGTGCTCAACATGGACGAAGCCTACGGCGCGATCCAGTGGAAGACCATTTTCGTGATGGCCTGCCTGATCCCGCTCGGCATCTCGATGGATTCCACCGGTACCGCCGCGTGGATGGCGCAGGAAATCATGCGTTACATCGGCCACCTGCCGCAGTGGGCGATCCAGACCTTCATCGCGATCCTGGCGCTGATCTTCTCCCAGATCATTTCCCATGTCGCCACTGCGGTGATGATGGTGCCGATGGCCATCAACGTTGCGCTGGCTTCCGGAGGCAACCCCGCCGTGTACGCGCTGATCGTGGCGCTGTCGGTGTCCAACACCTTCATGTTGCCCGGTGCCAGTCCGACCCTGCTGGTCGTGGCCGGGCCGGGCGGCTACAGACCGCGCGACTTCACGCGCGTCGGCCTGCCGCTGACGGCGCTGATGCTGGTCGTCACGCTGGTGATGGTGAACGTGGTGTTCAACCGCTAGTTTCCGCGGGCGCCGAAGCCGCCGGCGGCGTGCCGTAGGTCGGCGTATGACGGTATTGCGCGGGAACGTTCCACATGGTCGCGACGTAGAACACCACCCACGCAACCACGACGAGGCACAACACCCACACCCAGGTCGGGATCGCGCGCCTCGCTTCGGCGCGGCGCGGATCGAACGGATCGTCGGCACTGAAGGCATCCACCGTCAGGTTCAAGGTGCCGCGACGGGTCGAGCCTGGCCGCAGGCCGCCGACCATGATGCCCGGCCCGTTCTGCACGTTGAACGGGATTTCCTCGATGCCTTCGACGCCACTCTGGTTCTCTGCACGGATGATGAGCCGGTGCGGGCCATCGGCCAGCTTGCGTGTATCCAGTGTCAGCGTGGTGGGCAATTCCCGGTCGATGACGGGAGCCGGTTCGTCGTCGAGATAGACGCGCACGTGGGGCTTGGACATGGCTGTTCCCCTCAACGATCCCGGCGCAGGATGGCGTACTTCGGGTGGCGCGGATCCTTTTCGCCGGGCCTGAATATCCACCAGAACATCGCGGCGAAGCACGCGAGGGTGATCACGCCCGCGATCGACACGACCAGGATTTCTCCCCACAACGGACCCATCAGCATGTTGTGCATGATCGTCTCCTCACTTGCCCTTGGCGCGCACCGCCGCGACGTCGGCAGTCGTGACGTGCTTCGAATGGTTGCCCCACGACGAGCGCTCGTAGTTGACGATGTCGGCGATATCGGCGTCGCTGAGCTGGCCCGCGAACGGCGGCATCACGCTGGTGTATTTCACCCCGCCGATGGTGACGCCGTGCGCGCCGTGCAGCACGGTGTGGATGTGCAACGTGGGATCGTCGTTGTCCACCGCCGCATTGCCCTTGAGCGGCGGGAACGCACCCGGGATGCCCTCGCCGGTGGTCTGGTGGCAGGCCGAGCAATTGGCGGTGAACAGCGCCTCGCCTTTGCCGGCGTCATAGCTGTAAGCGCCCGCCGCCGCGGGCGCGGATGACGCCGGCGCGGACGGCGAAGGCGCGGCCGAAGTCATCCCGCCCATGCCGCCATTCATCGAATACCCGGGGATCGGCGTCTGCTTCAGCGACAGCAGGTACGCGACCAGCGCCTTGGCTTGCTGCGTGGGGATCACCACGCCGCGTGCAGGTGCGAACTGCGCGGGAACCGGCACCGCGGTTTCGCCCGGCGGCGCCTTGTCCACGACGCGGAACAGGAACTTGAAGTTCGGCATGATCGATTCGGGCACCACCGCGCGCGGGTCGTACAGATGGATGTACTGCCACACGTCGCTGGGTTTGGTATTGCCGACGTTGGTGAGGTCGGGGCCGGTCCGCTCGGAGCCCAGCAGTTCCGGCGTCTGGTAGGTGAAGTCGCCGGGTGCGGACGGACGCCCGAACACCTGGTCTTCCGGAATCGGGCGCACCTGCTGGGTGTGGCAATAGCCGCAACCATTGCCCGCGAACACCTCGCGGCCTTCGGCCTGGAGTTGCGTCAGCGGTTGCACGTCGGGACCCGCCGGGGTCCTGGACAGGTCGATCGCGGGCCCGACCGCGATCAACAGCACGATCACGACGTAGATGGCCAGCGCACCGCCGAAGATCGCGAGCATCGGTTTCATGCCACGACCTCCCTTTCGATGACTTCCTTGCCCACGGACGGATCCATGATCGGCGACGCGGCGTCACCCGGTGTGCCCGCGGTCATGCGCCACACGTTCCACGCGAACGCGATGTGCGACAGGAACATCAGGATGCCGCCCACGCCGCGCCACAGGTAGTACGGCTCCATGTCCACCACCGACTGGATGAACGGCACCTTGTGCACCCAGTCGAGTCCCTGCACGGTGCCGCCGATCGACAACGCGATCACGTAGATCGATACGCCCACCAGCGCCAACCAGAAGTGCACGGCCATCCCGAGGCGTCCGGGGTTCTTGCCCGTCGCGAGCGGCAGCAGCGCGTAAACCGCGCCCCACGCCGCGAACGCGACGAAACCGTACATCGTCAGGTGCGAATGGCCCACCGTGAAACTGGTGAAGTGCCAGATCGCCTGCAGCGAGCGAAAGGCTTCGACGGTGCCCTGGGTCGAGCCGACCAGGTAACAGATCACGGCGACGAACAGGAATGCCAGCGGATACGATTCGATCCGCCCGTGGTAGCGGCCACGCATGGTCAACAGGAAGTTCGCGCTGCCCGCCCACACCGGCACCAGCATCGCGACCGAAAACACGATCGCGGTGGTCTGCAGCCACCACGGCAGCGGACTGAACAGGAAGTGGTGGCCACCCAGCAACGGGTAGAACAGCAAGTTGGTCCAGAACGCGAGCACGCCCAGCGCGTAGGAATAAATCGGGCGGTTCAGCACCTTCGGGATCGCGTAGTAGAAAAGCCCGAGCGCGAGCGGCGTGAACCACATCCCCACCGCGTTGTGCATGTAGTAACCGGAAATCGCGACCTGCCCCAGTCCGTACTGGTACCACGGCAGCACGCCGACGGTCGCGATCACGATCGTCCACAGGACACCCGCCACGATGTACCAGTTGGATAGATAGATGTCCTCGGAACTGCGCCGCGCCACCGTCGCGATCAGGTTCCACGCCGTCACCAGCAGCGCCGCGAGGAACACCACGCGGATCGGCCACGGCCACTCGCGGTATTCGAGGTCGCCCCAGTTGTAGCCGAGGTCCAGCGCGATCGTGCCCGCTATCGCGGCGAGGTTGAACAACCACAACCCGATCCACGCGAGCTTCGTGCTGTAAAGACGCGTGCCGCAACTGCGCGCGGCGACGTAATACGCTGCACCGACCAGCGCCAGGCTGGCGAAACCGTAGAACGTGTCGTTGGTATGGATCGGACGCAGGCGCCCGAAGGTGAGGTATTTGGCCGCCCAGAAGTCCGGCGCACCGAACTTGAACGCCAGCAGCAGCCCGATCGCGGTCGCGAACAGCAACCAGAACGTCGCGCTGACGGTGTAGGCGGTGAAGATCGAGGCAAGTTCGTGGTCGTCCCGTTCACTGCGGACCGGGCCGGATCCGGTGCGGGACAAGTCTTGAGCGGTAACCGCCATCACTTCGCTCCATTGGTGGAATGGAACGGTCGGGCGCCATGGCGTCTGGCCGCGGGAGGCGTCCGGCGGCCATGCCGCGGTCCCGGGCGTTGTCGGGCAAGTCTAGGGAACAGGATACGCCTTTCCGTTGACCTGAATCAGCGCACGCAGCGCGCGGGGGTTGTGGGGATGCGGCCCGATGTGGGGGTCAGGGGTCGTGGTGCGCTTTCTCGGGCACCACTCGGCCACCTTCGGAGTCGGTGTCCGAAAGCCCGCGCTGGACACGGTTTTCCGCATCCAGCAACGGCAGGATCTTCGGCGTATCCAGATCCTCGAACTGCGCGTGATTGACCGCCCAGAAGAACACGCCCACGGCGACGATCGCGAGTACCAGGGTGATCGGGATCAGGATCAGCAACGCATTCATGCGGTGCGCTCGCGCATGGGCGAAGGCGGGATTCCCGGGGCTTGCGCCGCGCGGATGCGCAGGCTGTTGAGCACCACCACCAGCGAACTCAACGACATCCCGATCGCGGCCAGCCACGGCGGCACGAACCCGAGTGCCGCGAACGGGACCGCGCCGAGGTTCCACACCAGCGACCAGCGCCGGTTCTGCAGCAAGATGGCACGTGCGCGCAGCGCAAGTTCGCGCAGCACCGGCAGGCCCTCGATGCCGTGCAGCAACGCGAAATCCGCATGGCTGCGCGCAAGATCGGTGCCCCCCGCCGGCACCGCCGATACGTCCGCGGCAGCCAGCGCCGCGGCATCGTTGCCGCCATCGCCCACGACCAGCACGACCCGTCCCGCCGCCCGTTCGCGCTGAACCCGCGCCAGTTTGTCGGCGGGCGACTGCCGCGCCGACCAGTCCTCGATGCCGAGCCGTTCGGCGGCAACCTGCACCCGTGCCGGCGCATCGCCGCTCACCAACGCCGGCGCGAGGCCGGATGCCCGCAATGCCGCGACCACGGTGGCGGCGTGCGGACGCAGGGTTTCCGCCACCGGGAAACGCGCGAGCGGTCCGTCGGGGTCGGCCAGCCACAGGGCGTCGTCGTCGGCGTCCACCCCGTCGACGAACCCACCGCGGCCGAGCTTGAGCGCGCGGCCGGCGACATGGCCACGCAGGCCCCCGCCCGCCGTGGCTTCCACTTCAAACAGCTCGGGTGTGCCTGCGTCGCCAGCTGCAAGCGTGACCACGCGCGCCAGCGGATGACGGCTGGCCCGCGCCAGCGTCGCGGCAAGGCGCAACGTTTCCGCGTGTGACACCCCGCGAAACGTGTCGACGGCATCCACGCGCAAGGCCGGTTCGGTCAGGGTGCCGGTCTTGTCGAACAGCACGCGGTCGGCCGCGGCCATCCCGCCCAGCGCAGCCGGGCGCGCCACCAGCACACCGGCACGCGCCAGCACCGCCATGGCGCGGGTCAGCACCGCCGGCGCGGCCAGCCCGAATGCGCACGGGCAGGCCACCACCAGCACCGCGACCGTGGCATCGAAGGCACGCGCGGGATCGCGCCACAGCCAGAACGCCGCGGTCGCGACGGCCAGCACCAGCACCCGCCACACGAAGCGCCGCGCGGCCGGTGCGTCGGCATCGCCCGCGATGTCGCGCGCTGCATGCGCCTGCGAAGCCAGCCGCGCGAGCACGCCGGTGGCGCTGGCGCCCACCTCGCGCGTCACCCGCAGTTGCAGCGGCGCGGACAGCGCGACGCTGCCGGCGCCGATGGCATCGCCACGCCGGTGCGTGCAGGCACGCGCCTCACCGGAGAGCAGCGACTCGTCGGTTTGGGCGCGCCCGCTTTCCAGCACGCCATCGCACGGCACCGCTTCGCCTTCGGCCACGTGCACGTGGTCGCCGGGACGCAGTTCCACGGCCGCCACTGTTTCCAGGCCGCCGTCGCCGCGCCGCCGCTGCGCGGTCAACGGCAGCGCATCGACAGCCCGCTCGCCGAGTGCACGATGTTGCCAGTGCGCACGCAGTTGCAGGTGCCGGCCCAGCAGCAGCACGAACACGAACATGCTGATGGAATCGAAATACACCTCGCCGCTGCCGCGCAGCGCGTTCACGACGCTGGCCGAGAAGATGAACGCGATCGCCAGCGCGACCGGCACGTCGATGCCCGGGCGTCCCGCACGCAAGCCCGCCAGCGCATCGCGGTAGAACGGCAGCGCCGCGTAACCCACCACCGGAATGGCCGACAGCAACCCCAGCCAGCGGAACAGGTGCGCCGTGGTGGCATCCAGCGGATTGATCGCGCCGACGTACAGCACCAGCGCGAACATCATCGCCTGCATCGAGAACACGCCTGCCACGACAAGGCGCTTCATCGACGCATCCAGCGCTGCGCGCGGCCCGTCATCCAGGCTTTCGCCACGCAAGGGTCGCGCCTCGCAACCTGCGCGTGCACAAGCGGCCAGCAGATCCGCCAATGGCAGGCGTGCGTCATCGAACACCACCCGCGCACGCTGCGCGACGGCATCGAACGCGATCGCCACCACGCCCGGCAAGGCGTGCAGCACCTGTTCCAGCTGCAACGCGCGCCGCGGCTCCGAGAGCGCGGGAATGCGCAACGCCACTTCGGCGCGGCCGTCGCGGCGGCGCCGCAACACCTGCTCCAGCAACGCCGGGCGCAACCAGATTTCGGCGGGGACGCTCATCGCGACGACGCCGGCGGGGGATGCGGATGCGCCGGCACACCCATCACGGAATGGCTGGAAACCGGCAGGGCCTCGTCGCGGTACTGCACGCTCGCCACGATGATCCACACGCAACCCGCCAGCGACGCGGCAAGAATCAGCACCCCCAGCCAAACCACGGGCACCCGGTACCAGGCGACACGTTCGGGCTGGCTATTCGGGGGTTTCATCCTTCGCATGCGACAGGCTGTAGACGTAGGCCGCGGTGACGCGGATGTTGTCTTCGTCGAGTCGCTTGTCCCAATTCGGCATGTGGCCCTGGCGGCCATCATGGATGCTCTTGTGGATGTCCGCACGGGTGCCGCCATGCAGCCAGATGGCATCGGTGAGGTTGGGCGCACCGACGCCCTGGTTGCCCTTGCCGTCCGCGCCATGGCACGCCGCGCAGGTACTCTTGAAAACGGGCTCGGCGGCGGCCGCCATCTTCGCATCGTGCGGCTGCCCGGAAATCTGCAGCACGTATTCGGTGAGGTTGTTGCCGGTGTCCTCGCCCAGCGCGCTCCACGCCGGCATCACGCCCGCGCGGCCATCGTGGATGGATGCGCTGATGTCCTTGCCGGTGCCGCCGTACAGCCAGTCGTCGTCGGTGAGATCGGGCGCACCCAGCGCGATGTTCCCCTTGGCGTTGCGGCCGTGGCAGGCGGCGCAGTTGTCCTCGAACAGCACCTTGCCCATCTGCAGCGCCTGCGCATCACGCGACAGCTTTTCGACGTCGTACTTGCGGAAGCGCAGCAGCAAGGGCTTGAGCTTGGCATCGTTCGCGGCAACCTCTTCCGCCAGCTGGCCATGCTGGGTCCAGCCGAGCTTGCCCCGGTGCGAACCGAAACCCGGATACAGCCACAGGTAGATGAACGCGGCGACGAACATCGAGCCCGACAGCACGATCCACCAGCGCGGCAGGTTGTTGAGGCCCTCGCGGATCGCGCCGTGTGCCCACACATGTCCGGTGGTGCCGTCGGGTTTGACCGGCACCTTCGCCCACGGCGCCCACAGGAACAACACGAGGGTGATGCCGAGGTTCAATACCACCAGGAACATCACCCAGATCGACCAGAACATGCTCATGTCCGATCCTCCGGCGAGGTGGGCGGAACCTTGTGGTCGGACGGTGCGTCGTCGTCTTCCATCGGCAATTTCGACAAGCGGCCGAAGGTCTGCTTGTGGCGAGGCAGCCAGGCCCAGACCCAGATGCCGATGAAGGTGGCCATCATCAACACGATGAACACGCCCGCGACGTGGCCCCAGACCGGATTCATGGCGCGCCTCCGTCCGTGGCGGGCGCAGCGCCGGCACTCGATGATTGCGGTTCGTTCCTGATGCCGAGCCCCTGCAGGTAGGCAATCAGCGCGTCCATTTTCGTCTTGCCTTCGACCGCGGCAGGCGCCGCGGCGATGTCGGCATCGCTGTACGGGTCGCCCAGGGACCTCAGCACCCGCATGCGCGTCTGGATGTCCTTCGGATCGAGCTTTTCATCCGCCAGCCAGTGGTACGACGGCATGTTGGATTGCGGCACCACGCTGCGCGGGTCCATCAGGTGCATGCGCTGCCAGTCGTCGGAATACTTGCCGCCGACCCGCGCAAGGTCCGGCCCGGTGCGCTTGGAACCCCACTGGAACGGGCGGTCGTACACCGATTCCTCGGCGGTCGAATAATGTCCGTAGCGTTGGATCTCGAAGCGCAACGCGCGGATCATCTGCGAGTGGCAGAGGTAACAGCCTTCGCTGACGTACACGTCCTTGCCCGCGAGGCGCAGCGGATCGTAGGGCTTGACGTTGGCCGGCGGCTTGACCTGGTGTGCCCGCATGAACAGCGGCGTGATCTCGGCGAGCCCGCCCAGCGACACCATGATCGCAGTGAGGATGCCGAGCGCCCACGCGTGCTTTTCGATGAATTCAAAGTGTCGATAAGCCATAGGGTGCGAGCTTTTGTGAGAAGTCAGGCCATGGATGGCCGTTCTGGAATTGGAGACCGCGATTGCGTTGCCGATTCCGAAACCGTAGTCGAAACAGCGATCACGGACGATCGCATTCAAATTGCCGGCAAAGGCGCCGGGGTCTGCTTCGGTTCGGGCTCGGGGATCGGTACCGGGATCGGCTTGATGATGTGCTTGCGCGCGTCCGATGCGGTGTACCACAGGTTCCACGCCATCACCCACATGCCCAGCCAGATCAGCACGCCGCCGAACCAGCGGAAGAAATAATCCGGGCGGATCGCGACGAGGCTGTCGAGGAACGAATAGGTCAGCGAGCCATCGGGCTGCGTGGCACGCCACATCATGCCTTCGGTGACGCCCGCGGCCCACATCGCGACCACGTAAAGCAGCGTGCCGCTGACGTGCAGCCAGAAGTGCAGTTCCATGCCCTTGTGCGAATGCATGGCCGGGCGTCCCAGCGCGCGCGGCGCCATCGCGTACAGCGAGCCGATGGTGATCATCGCCACCCAGCCGAGCGAACCCGAATGCACGTGCGCGATGGTCCAGTCGGTGTAATGCGAAAGCGAGTTGACGCTCTTGATCGCCATCATCGAGCCTTCGAAGGTGGCGGCGGCGTAGAACACCAGCGCGATGATCATGAACTTGGCGGCAGGGTCCTTCATCGCCCGATGCCAGGCGCCATTGAAGGTGAACAGGCCGTTCGCGGCCGAACCCCAACTCGGCATCAACAGCACCAGCGAGAACGCCATGCCCACCGACTGCACCCAGTCCGGCAGCGCGGTGTACATCAAATGGTGCGAGCCCGCCCACATGTACACCGAAATCAGCGCCCAGAAATTCACGATCGAGAAGCGGTAGCTCCACAGCGGCTGCTGCGCCTGGCGCGGCACGAAGTAGTACATCATTCCCAGAAAACCCGCGGTCAGGAAGAACGCCACCGCGTTGTGGCCGTACCACCACTGCACCATCGCATCCACGACGCCCGAATAGATCGGGTACGACTTGGTCAAGCTGACCGGCACCGCGAGGTTGTTGACGATGTGCAGCAGGCCCACCGCGATGATGAACGCGCCGTAGTACCAGTTGGCGACGTAGATGTGGCGGATGCGCCGGCGCGCCAGCGACGCGAAGAACACCACCCCGAACGACACCCACACGATCGCGATCAGGATGTCGACGAACCACTCGGGTTCGGCATATTCCTTCGATTGGGTGATGCCGAACGGCATCGTGGCCATCGCCAGCACGCATGCCAGTTGCCAGCCCCAGAAGGTGAATTCGGCCAGCTTGCCGAACGCGAGCCGCGCGTGGCCGGTGCGCTGCACCACGTAGTAGCAGGTGCCCATCAGGGCCGACCCGCCGAACGCGAAGATCACGCCGAAGGTGTGGTCGGGCCGGATGCGGCTGAAGGTCATCCATGGGATGCCGAGGTTCAGCCCGGGCCAGGTCAGTTCCGCGGCCGCGTACATGCCGATCAGCATGCCGACAATGCCCCACACGGCCGATGCCAGCAGGAACAGGCGCACGACATGGTCGTTGTAATACTCGGTTGTGCTGTTCATCGACCCACCCCGGGTGCAGGAAACGCCGCGACGTTGGACATCGAAAGGCGCCCCCTCCTTTGCGTGTCCGCGTCGCGGCGTTTCTTGTATAGCAGTTATTTTCGCAGGCTGCTGGCGCCGCGCAGTTGATCACGATCAAGCCACCCCTGGGCGATGCCGCCGCCAGGGCGGATCGCCGGGGCGGGCGCGTTCAGAACCCGCCGCGCGATCCGATCACGCCGCAGAAAACCGCGGCCAGCGCGAGCCCCAGCAGCACCGCGTGCACGACCAGGAATTTGCGCGGGCTATGGATCAGGCCGAGCTTCGCCGGCAGGTGCAGGGGTTCGGCCACGAACAGCATCATCGTGAACAACACCCACACCAGCATCATCAGGCCGATCCACCAGGTGTGGGTGACCTCTCCCGGCAACAGCGCGTACATCCAGAACCCGGTGATGCCCACCACCAGCACCGCCACCCGGGCCTGGTTGGCGAAACGGCCTTCCAGTTGCTTGATGCGTTCGATGCGCTCCGCAGCGGGCAGGCGATTGAAGATCGGCAGCAGCGTCGCGGTCACCATCGCGACCCCGCCGATCCACCACACCACGCCGAGCACGTGGAATGCCAACAGGATGTTGAACGTCGTCATGTCGCGTGCCCGTCGTGGTGTCAGCCCGCGAGTCTAGGCAAACTGTACGGGAGTCCCTTGACGCATGTCAGGCGGACCATGTCCGTACCTGATTCGCGCTGATGTTCAACACAACGACTGGTCATTCCGGGGCGGCCCGCGCTATTTGCGGGCAGAACCCGGAATCGGTTTGCGGGTGCTGCGCCGCGCGAAACCGATTCCGGGTCCCATCGTCGATGGAACCGACGATGGTCCCGGAATGACAACGTTTCCGGCCGTTTGCCCATATGCAACACGTTGAAGATCGACACCAAGCAGGTGTCCATGATCTTTATTCGAGTTCATCCTCGAAGCGCAGGTGCTTCATGCTGCGCCCGTTGCGACGCACCAGTTTGAGCGCCTCGATGCCGATGCGGATGTGGTCTTCGACGTATTTCGCCCTGACTTCGGCATCGCTTTCCGCGGTCTTCACGCCCTCGGGAACCATCGGCTGGTCGGACACCAGCAGCAACGCGCCGGACGGAATGCGGTTGGCGAAACCGGCCGCGAAGATCGTCGCGGTTTCCATGTCGATCGCCATGCAGCGCAGCGTGCGCAAATACGCCTTGAAGTCCTGGTCGAACTCCCAGACGCGGCGGTTGGTGGTGAACACCGTGCCGGTCCAATAGTCGTGGCCGAGGTCGCGGATCATCGTGGACACGCCGCGCTGCAGCTGGAACGCCGGCAGTGCCGGCACCTTGGGCGGCAGGTAATCGTCGCTGGTGCCCTCGCCGCGGATCGCCGCGATCGGCAATATCAAATCGCCGAGCCGGTTCTTTTTCTTGAGCCCGCCGCACTTGCCGAGGAACAGGGCCGCCTTCGGCATCACCGCCGACAACAGGTCCATCACGGTCGCGGCATTCGGGCTGCCCATGCCGAAATCGATCATCGTCAACCCGTTTGCGTTCGCGCATGGCATCGGCCGCTCGCGGTCGACGATCGTCGCGCCGGTGAGCGCGCAGAAGCGTTCGAGGTAACCGATGAAATTGGTCAGCAGCACGTAGCCGCCGAAGGCTTCCAGCGGCAGGCCGGTGTAGCGCGGCAGCCAGTCGCGCACGATGTCGAGTTTGTCTTTCATGGTCGCGCAGTCTGCCATGTGCACGGCCGGTCAGCGCATGCGCACGTGCGCTGCGACCGCGGCGTCACCCCGCCAGACCACCACCCGGTTGCGGCCTTCGGCCTTGGCCCTGTACTGCGCCGTGTCCGCGCGATCCACCAGGGAATCGACGTCGGGGGTCGCCGCGCCGCGCACGGCCACGCCGATGCTCACGGTGAGCGCGATCAGGTGCTCGCCGATCGGCACGCGCAACGCCGAGGCGCGCGCGATGATGCGCTGGGCGATCCGCACCGCCATGCGCGCGCTGTCGCCCCTGAGCATGATGAGAAACTCCTCGCCTCCGTACCGCCCGACGCGGTCGGATTGGCCGAGTTCCGCACGGATCGCCTCGACCACCGCAACGAGGCAAGCGTCGCCGGCGGAATGCCCGCGGCTGTCGTTGATCTGCTTGAAATGGTCGATGTCGAGGAACAGCACGGCGAGCGGCTCCCGCCCGTCCGTCGCGGCCTGCCACGCGACGCGCAGGCGGTCCATGATCGCGCGGCGGTTGAACACGCCGGTGAGGGGATCGAACTGCGCCATGCGGGTCGCCTGATCGCGTTCGTGGCGCACCTGCAGCGTGCGATCGGCAAGGCCCACGGTGATGATCACCGCCGCCCAGGCCATGCTGCCCGGAAATCCGTATTCGAGCCACGCCGGCCACGGAAGCCCCGCGGACAACTGCACCACCCGCACCATGGTCAAGGCCAGCAGCGGCACCCACGACAGCAGGAAAAATCCCGCCTGCCGGTTGCCGCGCCGCCACGCCAGCCAGCTCGAAGCCAGCGCGACCAGCGTGCTCACCATCAGCAGCAGGTTGACCGTGTTCGGCAGCCATGCATCCGGACGCAGCCACGGCAGCCACACGACCACTGCCAACGCGAGGAACGGCCAGCGCAGTGCGCCGAGCCACGCGGCAAGCCGCGGCGTGTAGTGGCGCAGGTCGGCAAACGCCAGGATGAACCAGATCGAGAACCCCGCCGCCAGCGCGGCCATGCTCTGACCGGTGTGGTAGCCGAGCGGCGTCAGCAGCGCCGCGCCCGGCAGCGCGTACAGCTCGCCCGACACGGCCATGTCGTACACCACCTGGGCGCCCACGTACACGATGAAGTACAGGAACATCCGGTCGCGCAGCACCAGCCAGAAGCACAGGATCACCAGCACCATCGACAGCTGCACGCTGGCAAGGAAGGTGCTCACCCGCACATGCCGCAAATCCTCGACGCGGTAACTCGCCACGTCGGTGATGCCCACGCGGATCGGCTGGGTTTGGCCGGGGTCACCCAGCGCCACGTAGATCGGCTGGTCGGCGCGCAGGTCGGAAGGCAGCAGGTACACCACCGCATGGTGCGAGAAGCCGGGATCGAGCGTGGCGTCGAACACGGTGTCGCCATGCGGGCGGTAGTCCGGCGGCAGGTAGACGGTCGCACGCGCCCGCGTGTTGCCGCGGATGGCCAACAGCGGCCGGTACGCCTGGTGCCAATCCTCCGCCAGCCGCAACGCATACCATGCGGTTCGATCGGCCGGAGCCCGCAACCATGCGCGCGAAACCGCGCCACCCTGCCCATCCGCGGGCCCGGTGGCGTGTCCCGCCATCGACGCCGGCGCTTCCGGCAGGGCGGTCACGCGCAGGGCAACGTCGTCCGCCACCCCCGCAATGGGCCAGCACAACAGCAACAATCCCCAACGCCACGAACACAGGCTCATGCGTCCGCACCCCCGCTCACCCGCGGTATCCCTCCGCCCGGGAATGTACCCGTTTTCGGGGATGCATGACACCACCGCGACGGGCGAAACCGCGGTGCCGGCAGTGTTAGGATGAAAGGTCCGAATCCTGCAGCGTGCATGCCCCGGTCGTCATGGCCAGCCTCCCCGACGAACTCAAACAAGCGGCGTTGGAATACCACCGGCACGCGCCTGCCGGCAAAATCCGCATCACCCCCACCAAGTCGCTGCTGACCGCCCGCGACCTGTCGTTGGCCTATTCGCCCGGGGTCGCCGCGGCGTGCGAGGAAATCGTCCGCGACCCCGGCGAATCCTACGCGCTGACCGCGCGCGGCAACCTGGTCGGCGTCATCACCAACGGCACCGCGGTGCTGGGCCTCGGCAGCATCGGCCCGCTCGCCGGCAAACCCGTGATGGAAGGCAAGGGCGTGCTGTTCCGCAAGTTCGCCGGCATCGACGTGTTCGACATCGAGATCGACGAGCGCGACCCGGACAGGCTGGTCGAGATCATCGCCGCGCTGGAGCCGACCTTCGGCGGCATCAACCTCGAGGACATCAAGGCGCCGGAGTGTTTCTACGTCGAGCGCAAGTTGCGCGAGCGCATGCACATCCCGGTGTTCCACGACGACCAGCACGGCACCGCGATCATCGTCGGCGCCGCGCTGACCAACGCGCTGATCGTGGTCGGCAAGAAGATCGGCGAGGTGAAGGTCGCCGCATCGGGCGCCGGCGCGGCCGGCATCGCCTGCCTCGACATGCTGGTGCGGCTCGGCGTCAAGCCGTCCAACATCCTGGTCAGCGACAAGGACGGCGTGCTGTACGAAGGCCGCCCGAGGCTCGACCCCAGCCTGCAACGCTACGCGCGCAAGACCAGGGCGCGCACGCTGGCCGACATCGTCAAGGGCGCCGACGTGTTCCTCGGCGTGTCGGCGGGCGGCGTACTGAAGCGCGAGATGGTCGCGACGATGGCGGCCCGCCCGGTGATCCTGGCGCTCGCGAATCCCACGCCGGAAATCACCCCCGAGGAAGCGCGCGCGGCCAAACCCGACGCCGTGATCGCCACCGGCCGTTCGGACTACCCGAACCAGGTCAACAACGCATTGTGTTTCCCGTACATCTTCCGCGGCGCGCTGGACGTCGGCGCCACCGGCATCAACGAGGCCATGACCGTCGCCTGCGTGCACGCGATCGCGCAACTCGCGCGGCGTGAGGCGTCGGATGTCGCGCAACGCGCCTACGGCGGCAAGGTCCCGCACTTCGGCGCCGAATACCTGATCCCGCGCCCGTTCGATCCGCGCCTGCTGGTGCAAGTCGCGCCCGCGGTCGCGAAGGCCGCGATGGAATCCGGCGTCGCCACGCGTCCGATCGCGGACCTGCACGCCTACACCGAGAAACTCAGCCAGTTCGTGTTCCGCACCGGTCTGGCGATGAAACCGGTGTTCGAACGCGCGCGCGCGCATCCGATGCGGGTCGCCTACGCCGAGGGCGAAGAGGAAACCGTGCTGCGCGCGGTGCAGACGCTGGTCGACGAAGAACTGGTCAAGCCGATCCTGATCGGCCGGCCCGAGGTGATCCAGGGGCGCATCGAACGGATCGGCCTGCGCCTCGAGGAAGGCCGCGACTTCGAACTCTGCAACATCCATTCCGATCCGCGTTTCGACGCTTACTGGCAGCATTACTACGACTTGATGCAACGACGCGGCGTGACGCCGGCCTCGGCGAAATCGGTGGTGCGTTCGCGCCCGACCGTGATCGCCGCGTTGATGGTCGCGCGCGGCGAAGCCGACGCGCTGATCTGCGGCGTGGTCGGCCGCTACCAGCGCAAGGCGTGCTACATCCGCGACATCATCGGCCTCGACCGCGACGTGCAGGCGTTGTCGTCGATGGCCGCGGTCGCCAACGACAAGGGGCTCACGTTTTTCCTCGACACCCACATGCAACACGACCCCGACGCCGAGCAGCTCGCGGAAGCCACGCTGCAGGCCACCTTGCGCCTGAAGCTGCTGGGCGTGGAACCGCGCGTGGCACTGGTCGCAGGCTCCAATTTCGGCAGCCGGGTCACCGCGACCGCGCTGAAGATGCAGCAGGTGCTGCGCATCCTGCGCGAACGCGCGCCCGAACTCGAGGTCGAAGGCGAGATGCAGGCCGACGTCGCACTGGATCCCGAGTTGCGCGCGCGGGTGTTTCCGAATTCCCGCCTGACCGGTCGCGCCAACGTGTTCGTGCTGCCCAACCTCGCCGCCGCCAACGCCACCTTCAACATCACGCGCTCGATGTCCGACGGCGTGGTGATCGGCCCGATCCTGATGGGCGCGGCCAAGCCCGCGCACGTGCTGACCCCGCAGGCGACCGTGCGGCGCGTCGTGAACATGAGCGCGATCGCCTGCGTGGAGGCCCAGATCCGCGCGGGCCGCGAACTGGTGAAACGCAAGGCGCGCGCCAGGGCGCGACGCGAGGCGATCGGCAAGCACGCCCCAGCATCCAAGACAGTCAAGAAAACGGCGCACGCGAAGGCGCACAGGAGCAAACGATGAACGCAATGCCCCAGGAATTCCTGGAACAGGACCCGGACCCGCGCGAAACCCGCGAATGGATCGAGTCGATCGAGGCGGTGATCAACGCCGAAGGCACCGACCGCGCGCACCAGATCCTCGAGAAACTGGTCGACGAAACCCGCCGCGCCGGCGGCCACTTGCCGTTCTCGCCCACCACCGAATACGTCAACACCATTCCGCCGCAGCTGGAAGCCAAGAGCCCCGGCGACGCCGCGATGGAATGGCGCATCCGCTGCATCATCCGCTGGAACGCGATGGCGATGGTGGTGCGCGCCAACCGCAAGCCCGGATCGCTGGGCGGCCACATCGCCAGTTTCGGCTCCAGCGCCACGCTGTACGACGTCGGCTTCAACCACTTCTGGCGCGCGCCGTCGGAAAACCATCCGGGCGACTTGATCTGCTACCAGGGCCATTCCAGCCCCGGCTTGTACGCACGCTCGTATCTCGAAGGCCGGATCAGCGAGGAACGCCTGGAAGGCTTCCGCCTGGAAACCTTGAATCCGCCCGAACTGTCGCTGCCGTCCTATCCGCACCCGTGGCTGATGCCGGATTACTGGCAGGTGCCGACCGTGTCGATGGGCCTGGGTCCCATCCAGGCGATCTACCAGGCGCAATTCATGAAGTACCTGGAAGCGCGCGGGATGGTGCCGAAGTCCGACCGCAAGGTGTGGTGCTTCCTGGGCGACGGCGAATGCGACGAACCCGAATCGCTGGGTGCGATTTCGCTGGCCGGACGTGAAAAGCTCGACAACCTGATCTTCGTGATCAATTGCAATTTGCAGCGTCTCGATGGCCCGGTACGCGGCAACGGCAAGATCATCCAGGAACTGGAAGGCGTGTTCCGCGGCGCCGACTGGAACGTGATCAAGCTGATCTGGGGTTCGTACTGGGACCCGCTGCTGGCGCGCGACGGCAAGGGCATGCTGCGCAAGCTGATGATGGAAACCGTGGACGGCGAATACCAGGCCTGCAAGGCCTTCGGCGGCGCCTACACCCGCGAACACTTCTTCGGGAAATATCCCGAAACCGCAGCGATGGTCGCCAATCTCTCCGACGACGACATATGGCGGCTCAACCGCGGCGGCCACGATCCGCACAAGGTCTATGCGGCCTATCACGCAGCGGTGCACACGGAAGGCATGCCGACCGTGATCCTTGCCAAGACCGTCAAAGGCTACGGCATGGGCGCGGCCGGCGAGTCGATGAACATCGCGCACCAGGCCAAGAAGATGCACGGGGACGCGATCAAGCTGTTCCGCGACCGCTTCCAGATTCCGATCGACGACAAGCAACTGGAAGGCGAGGACATCGACGCGGTGCCCTACTACCACCCCGGCAAGGATTCGCCGGAAGTGCAGTACATGCTGGAACGTCGCCGCGAACTCGGCGGCTTCCTGCCGCACCGCCGCCAGAAATCCAGCCAGGCGCTGGCAGCACCCGGCCTCGACAAATTCGAGCAGATCACCAAGGGCACCGGCGACCGCGAGATCAGCAGCACCATGGCGATGGTGCGCGGCATGAACCTGTTGCTGCGCGACAAGGACATTGCACCCTACGTGGTGCCGATCGTGGTGGACGAGGCGCGCACCTTCGGCATGGAAAGCATGTTCCGCTCGATCGCGATCTACGCGCCGGGCGGGCAGAAATACCGTCCGCAGGACGCCGACCAGTTGCTGTACTACCGCGAAGCGGAAGACGGCCAGGTGTTGCAGGAGGGCATCTCCGAGGCGGGCGGCGTGTCGGCGTGGATCGCGGCCGGCACCAGCTACTCGGTGTCCGACCGGCCGATGCTGCCGTTCTACATCTTCTATTCGTTCTTCGGCTTCCGCCGCATCGGCGACCTGATCCTCGCCGCCGGCGACCAGCGCACGCGCGGCTTCCTGCTGGGCGCCACCGCCGGCCGCAGCTTCGCCGGCGAAGGCCTGCAGCACGCCGACGGCGATTCCATCCTGGTCGCCGGCACGGTGCCTAACTGCAAGGCCTACGACCCGACCTTCTCCTACGAAGTCGCGGTGATCCTGCAGGACGGCATCCGCCGCATGGGCCATGACCAGGAAGACGTCTTCTACTACGTCACCCTGATGAACGAGAACTACGCCCACCCGGACATGCCCGCGGGTTGCGAGGAAGGCATCATCAAGGGGATGTACCTGTACCGGGAAGCCGACAAGTCGAAGGGCAAGGCCAAGGTGCCGCGCGTGCAGTTGCTGGCCAGCGGCGTGGTGGTGCTGGAAGCCTTGAAGGCCGCCGATCTGCTCGACCAGGAATTCGGCGTCAAGGCCGACGTGTGGTCGTGCCCGAGCTTCACCGAGCTCTCGCGCGACGGTTTCGACTGCGAACGCTGGAACCGCCTGCACCCGGCGAAGCAGGACCAGCGCACGTCGCACGTCGCCGAGTGCCTTGACGGCCACGACGGCCCGGTCATCGCATCCACCGACTACGTGCGCGGCGTCGCCGACCAGATTCGTGCGTTCATCCCGCACGGCCGCCGCTACACCGTGCTCGGCACCGACGGCTACGGGCGCAGCGATTCGCGCGCGCACCTGCTCGATTTCTTCGAGGTCAACCATCGCTGGATCGCGCACGCGGCCGTCGCCGCGCTGGCCGAAGACGGCGTGCTGACGGAGCAGGACGTGGCGCGCGCGATCAAGGCGTGGAAACTCGATCCGGACAAGCCGAATCCGATCACGGTATGACGATGGCGGGCATTCCCGATTCGCCTGCGTGGCGAATCAGGGCCCGAGTACCAGCTCGCGCGAGAGTTTCGACACGCCGCGCTCGTCGAAGGCTTCGACCGCGACGACGTAGCGCACGCCCTTGTTGAGCGCGGTGAGCGTCAACCGGGTCGGCTTATCGGCGAAGCGCTGATGGGTTTCGTAAAGGCGGTCCGGCGCGAGTCCCCAGCGCACGTTGTAGCCGACCGCGCCGGGCACCGGCTTCCACATGATCTCGGCATCGCGCGCGTCGGATAACCTCGTCGCGGAGACCAGTTCCGGCGCGGGCGGCGGCGGACCGTCCGCATTGCCGAACACGCGCAGGTCCGCGATCGCCAGATGTCGCGCGCCGACATGCACGTGCACGTAGCGCACGTAACGGACACGCGCGGGCCGTTCGAGTTCGACATAGGCATCAGCGTGATCCCGGGTCGAACGCGAAAGATCGGCGAGCGTGGTCCAGCGCTTGCCGTCGAGCGACCCTACGAGGCGAAACTGCGTGACGATGTCCGGTGCGTCACCGTAGCGACCGGATTGGTAGTCGGCATAGTTGACCTGCACCGCGCGCACGCTGCGCGGACCGCCCAGGTCGAGCGTCAGCGTCTGGCCGGGATTGGCGTTCGCCGCCACCCAGAACGTGCGCGGATTCTCGTCGGCGGCATTCGAGGACGGAAATCCGGGCAGCTGCGAGGACGCCGTCGCTGCCTTGCGGTACGACAGCAGCATCCAGCCGGTGAAGGTACTTTCGCCCGCGCGCAACTTGTGGTCCGGCATGCGCTGCGGGAAATCGCCGAAACGGGTATCGACCCACATCTGCCCGTCGGCATCGAAGCCGGCGGGAAACAGGTCGACGCGCCGTTCAAACTTCCAGTTGACGCCCACCCACATCGTGCCGCTGTTCCACCAGTTGCCGTGCGCATCTTCGAAGGTGGATCCGTGGCCCGCGCCGACCACGAAGCCGCCGGGCTTGTAGCCGACCGGGTTGTACGGCGCATAGGTGAACGGGCCGAGCGGTCCCTTGCCGACGTAAACGCCGGTGGCATAGACGTTGTATTCGGTGCCCGGCGCGGCGTACTGCAGGTAATAGCGGCCGTCGTGCTTGTTCATCCACGCGCCTTCGATGTACGGCGCGATGCTCGTGTCACCGTGGTCTTGGCCGAAGCGTTCCCAACCGTGCATCGCGGGATCGGCGCGCAGCAGCGCCAACGGTTTGGTGACGAACTTGACGCGCTTGCCTTCGCCTTCGGCTTGCCTGTCGAACGCGAAATCGAGCTGCGCGCCGTAGATCGGGAAAACGTTGGACGAATCCCAGTACAGATAGGTTTTCCCGTCGTCGTCCCGGAACAGGCCCGGGTCCCAGGGGCCCGGCGGCAGGTCGCCCGGTTTCATCTGCAGCTCGTGGCCTTCCGCGATCGCACCGGGCACCGGCGGCAGCCAGCGGGTCCAGAAGTCCCAGCGGCCGTGGGCCGGGTCGGTGGAATACAGCAACGGTCGCGGCCCCATCGCGGACTGCATCAGGAACAGCTTGCCGTCGGCAACCAATGTCGCCGGCGCGACCGGCCCGGCGAAGGGCAAGCGATCCGGCTTCACGAATTGCCAGTGGACGAGATCGGTGGAGCGCCAGTAGCCGTCGGCCAGGGTCAGGAACAGGTAATACGCATCCTTGTAGCGCACGATCGCGGGATCCGCGCCGGTACGGTACGAGATGCCCCGGTTCATCTGCTCGTAGTTGTAGCGATAGTCGATGTCGAGAGGGTTGATCCAGGTGTGGCCGGGGGCTGCCGCGGCCAGCGGTGCCGCGAGCGCGCAGGCCATCGCCAGCGCGCAAACAGGCGCGATACGTACAGGATGCGGGTTCGCCGACATGCGGCAAGCATGTGGCGTCGACGGCGCCGATGCAAGCGCGTTCACGGTGTGGGGATCGACGCGCGGCCACCCACCCTCGCTGGGCAACCACGCGCCGATCCCACAACGCTTCCACACATCGACCGGATAGGTCGACCGATCAGCCGGAATCATTTTGCATTGGCGTTTCGACACGCGCATGTGCAGGTTGTAACGGACATGCGGATGACATTCGTCACCCCGCGCACGCGCACGTCATGCAACACGCCCACACCTGCGCCGTCGCGCCGCACGGCGTACACTCGCGGATTGTTCGTTCGCGCGAGGGGTTGGATCATGCGTCGTACCGTCCTGTTTGCATTCACCGCGGGTCTCTGCGTGGCCGCCGCCGCGCAGGCCGCGCCCGTCGACAACGCCGCAGGCGACGCGCAGCCCTTCTCGACCGCGATCACCGCGCAAGGGTTCCGCGACTACGACAAGGCGATCTCGTCCGATTCGATGGATGGCCGCAAACCCGGTACGCCCGGCGGCGAGCGCGCCAAGGCGTGGATCGTCGAACAGTTCAGGCAAATCGGCCTGCAACCCGGCAACCACGGCTCGTGGTTCCAGAAGGTGCCGACGGTTTCGACCGCGCTGGTGGATCCCGCCAAGGTCAAGCTCGGCGTCGACGAGGGCGGCGGCACGCAGACGTTCGACTTCGGCACCGACATGGTGGCGATGACGCTGCAGGCCAAACCGCACGTCGCGATCAAGGATTCCGGCATCGTGTTCGTCGGCTACGGCGTCAATGCGCCCGAATGGAAGTGGAACGACTACAAAGGCCTCGACGTCAAGGGCAAGACGGTGATCGTGCTGGTCAACGACCCCGGCTTCGGCGACAACGATCCGACCCTGTTCAAGGGCAAGGCCATGACCTACTACGGCCGCTGGACCTACAAGTACGAGGAAGCCGCGCGCCAGGGCGCCGCGATGTGCCTGATCGTGCACACCACCAACGCCGCGGCCGGCTATCCATGGTCGGTGGTCAGGAACAGTTGGGGCGGTCCGCAACTCGCGCTGCCGCAAAGCGAGGATCCCGGCCCGCGCTTGCCGGTCGCAGGCTGGCTCACGCGTGATGCGGCGCAACGCCTGTTCGCGAAGGCCGGACTGGATTTCGACAAACTCGCGGCCGAGGCCGACCACCGCGGCTTCAGGCCCGTCGACCTGAAGGCAAGCGCGTCGATCACGCTGGACAGCAAGATCGCGCACGGCAGCGCCGACAACGTGCTCGGCCTGATCCGCGGCAGCGAACATCCGGACCAGGCCGTGGTGTTCTCCGCGCATTGGGACCACCTCGGCGAGGATGCCAGCCTCAAGGGCGACAAGATCTTCAACGGCGCGATCGACAACGGCACCGGCATCGCGGCGCTGCTGGAAATCGCCAAGGCTTTCAAGGCGCAGAAACCCGCGCCCAAGCGCAGCGTGGTGTTCGCCGCCGTGACGTTGGAAGAATCCGGCCTGCTCGGTTCGCTCTACTACACCAGGCACCCGGTGTTCCCGATCGACAAGACCGTCGCCGACATCAACATGGACGCGATGGACGTGATCGGTCCGACCAGGAACCTGCAGATCATCGGCAGCGGCCAGTCGCAGCTGGAAGACATGCTGAAGGCCGCGCTGAAAAAACAGGGCCGCTTCGCGATCCCGGACCAGACACCGGAAAACGGCTTCTACTTCCGCTCCGACCACTTCAGTTTCGCGAAAGCCGGCGTGCCCGCGCTGATGACCCAGACCGGCGATGACATGGTGGATGGCGGCACCGCCGCGGGCCGCAAGGCGCTCGATGACTACACCGACCACCGCTACCACACGCCGCTCGACAACTTCGATCCGAAGTGGGATTTCTCCGGCGTCGCCGAAGACGCGCAGGCGCTGTACGAAGTCGGCCGCGAACTCGCGGGCAGCAACGAATGGCCCGAGTGGTACAAGGACAGCGAATTCCGCGCGCGCCGCGAGAAGATGATGGACGCGAAGTAATTGGGTTGTCGTCATTCCGGACGCCGCGCAGCGGCGATCCGGGATCGGTTCTTGCCTCCAACGAAACACTCCAGGCCATGCACCACTCGCGCCTCTGCTCGCTGCAGATCGACTGCAACGTCGACGACATCGACGCCGCGGCCCGCTTCTGGGCCGCGGCGCTCGGCTGCCCGGTCGACATGGCCCATCCCGGCAGCCGTGACAGGTACCGGCAACTTGCCACGCCACCTGACCAGCCGATGGTCCAGTTGCAACGCGTGGACCACGAGAGCCGCGTGCACCTCGACATCGAAACCGACGACATCGAGGCGGAAGTCGCGCGCCTGGAAGAACTCGGCGCGACGATCTTCAAACGACTCGACCGCTGGGTGGTGATGCAGGCACCAACCGGACAACGTTTTTGCGTGGTGCGTGTGCAGCGGCCGGGGTTTGCCGAAAACGCGAATCGCTGGGATTGAACCGAAGGGCAGCGCGCTACGGCGTAGGTTGGGCTGACACCGGGCTTCATCCGGTGGAAGCCCAACGCGCACACAGAATCCGTTGGGCTTCACGTAGCTCAGCCCAACCTTGTATTGTGATTTTGCCGAGTTGCTCTCGGCAAAAGGGTGTGTGGATGCCGTGCCCAACCTTGGCTCAACGCCGTGACGTAGATCTT
>MKWP01000001.1:5000-350883 GCA_001899805.1 Lysobacterales bacterium 66-474 | reverse complement strand
GACGCGAACGTGGCTTGCTTCATCGGCGGCGGTTCCGGATCGGCGATGTGGCTATGATGCCTCAGATGGGGAATAAATCAGAGCTTCCCTAAGACTCTTGGAGCACGAGTGAACTAAGTGTGCGAAACGTCAGGGGGAAGGGGAATGCAGGTTGCACAAATCCACATCGAGAACTTCCGGGGCATCAAGGGCGCAACGCTCGATCTCCGGAAGCACGCCGTGCTTCTGGGCGACAACAACATCGGCAAGACGACCGTACTGGAGGCGCTCGATCTGGTGCTAGGACCCGACCGGTTGAACCGGATGCCACCGATCGATGAGCACGATTTCTACCATGGGCGTTATGCCGTCAAGTCCGGGAAATCCGCCGTGGAAGATCAAGGCGGGGACGCAACGCAGGAGCCTGTCTCCGGGAATGGTGGCAGGGCCGACGCAGAGGAAGAAGGCGCCGGCACAGAAGCACCCGACGATCCGGCGCTCCAGATCAGGATCGACGCCATGGTTATCGATCTGTCCGAGGAGCAGCGCAATCGATTCGGGGACTACATCGAATTCTGGGACGACCAAGGGAAGAAGCTCTATGAAGCAGACCCCGAAGGGGTCGACGCCGAGACGGTATTCCCGGCACTGCGGATAACGTTCATCGGTAAGTACGACCCGGATGAGGACGACTTCGAAGGCAAGACGTTCTACACGCGGACGCTTACAGACGGAGTCGCTCCTCAGGCATTCTCGAAGAAGGACAAGCAGGTCTGCGGGTTTCTGTATCTGCGTTCCATCCGCACAGGTTCCAGAGCTTTGAGCCTAGAGCGGGGAAGCTTGCTTGACATCATCCTGCGGCTCAAGGAAGTGCGCCCACAAATGTGGGAGAGCGCTATCGGGAAGATTTCCGAGATATCGGTGGCCGAAGACCCGAGCCTCGGCATATCCGGGGTGCTCCAGAGCATCAATAACGCACTAAAAAAGTACGTGCCGAAGGAATGGGGTATCGGACCACACCTCAAGGTATCGAATCTCACCCGCGAGCACTTGCGCAAGGTCATCACCGCGTTCATTGCGACGGGCGACGGAACGCACGCTGCTCCGTTCTACCGTCAAGGAACCGGTACGATCAACATGCTGGTGCTCGCGATGCTTTCACAGATCGCGGAGGACAAGCAGAACGTCATCTTCGCGATGGAAGAGCCAGAGACCGCGATCCCGCCGTACGCGCAGAAGCGGATCATCCACGAAGTACGCAATCTCGCATCGCAGACGTTGTTCACGTCGCACTCGCCCTACGTGCTGGAAGAGTTCTCGCTGGACGAGATGGTCATCTTGTCCCGAGACTCCGACGGAGTGATGACGCAATCGCAGATCTCACTGCCGGACAGCGTCAAGCTCAAGCGCTATCGACAGGAATTCAGGACCCGATTCTGCGAAGGTCTGCTGGCCCGGCGCGTCCTAGTGGTCGAAGGTGCGACTGAGGCTTCAGCGTTTCCGGTGGCTTGCCGGCGCCTGGCCGAACTCGCCCCTGCCAAGTATGCCTCGTTGGAAGCGCTCGGCGTTTGCGTGGTCGATGCCGGCGGCGAAGGAAGCATTCCCGACATGGCGAAATTGTACAAACAGATCGGAAAGCGGACGTTTGCCCTGTGCGACCTGCAGGATGCCGCAGCGCAGACGCAAATCCAGACCCAGGTCGAGCACATGTACATGCACGACGAAAAGGGCATCGAGAATCTAATCCTGAAGAACACGTCGCTGGGAGCGATGGAACGGTTTTGCGACCTGCTCCATTGGCCGCAGGACTTACAGGAGAAGTTTCCGAATCCAAAGGCGGACGTTGTCAACGCGTTGATGGCATATTTTGCGAAGAAAAAGGGCGATTTCGGCATCGCTGAGTACGTCGCCCAGTGCAGCGAGGGCGAAATTCCGCAATGGATACGGGATGCCTGTAGCCACCTGAAGGAGCTGTGCATGCCACCGCCCGCGCCTGTCGCAGCGACCGTAGCACCTGACGCTGGCGCGGGTTGAGGCGACGATGCAACTCTCTGAGGGCCAAAGGGCGGTCTTGGAGGCCGAGGGCCATCTGTTGGTGATCGGCGGCCCGGGAGCCGGCAAGACTACCGTCTCCATTCTCAAGGCGGCCAAGGTTGCGGCGTCTTTGCGTCCAGGTCAGGAGGTGTTGTTCCTCAGCTTCGCGCGCGCAACCATCAGTCGAGTCATCGAGGCTATCGAGACCGAACACGATATCCCCAAGACCATCAAGTCGCGAATCGACGTGGAGACCTACCACTCGTTCTTCTGGCGAATCCTTCGGACCTATGGATATCTGCTCGGCCTGCCGAAGCCTTTGACGATCTTGACCCCAGCCAACGAAGCCATCGCGTTGTCGGCCATCCGTAGCCTATACAAGGGCGGCAGCAAACTCAGCCGAGCGGAAAAGACAGAGAAGAAGGACAGGGAAGAGAACGAGCGACTTCGGCAGGCGACAGAGGAGGGCCGCGTGTGCTTCGACCTGTTCGCGGTCCACGTCGCCGAGCTTCTCGAACGAAGCGGGCGGATTCGCCGGCTGATCGCAGCCCGCTACCCGGTCATCATCCTGGACGAGTTCCAGGACACCAATGCGGATCAGTGGCGGGTGGTCCAGCAGCTTGGTCGCGAAGGAATTGTGGTCGCTCTGGCTGATCCCGAGCAACGTATCTACGACTGGATTGGCGCCGACCCCGCCCGGCTCGACCACTTCCGCGGCAGGTTCGAACATCGAGAGGTGATGTTGCAAGGGGAGAACCACCGCAACGCCGGAACCGAAATTCTCCTGTTCGGCAACGAGGTCTTGACCGCAAATTTTTCAAAGCGGAGTTACGTCGGTATCGAGATTCAGACCTATCCGCCAAACGAGAACGAAGCTGGCAGCGCGTTGGTCACCCAGGTGTACGCAGCCCGCAAGCGATTGGCCGCCGCGAAGAGACAAGACTGGTCGCTGGCCATCCTGGTTCCGACGAAGAGGATGGCGCGCGCCGTCTCTGACGTGCTCAGGCACCCGCCTGTGAGAATGAAGCCCATCCGGCATTCGGCGGCAATCGACCTTGACGCGGCAATCCTGGGCGCCCAACTCGTCTCCTTCCTGCTGCAGCCGCTCGGTCTGTTTCACCTCGAAGGGACGATCGACCTGCTGTGCGACTACTATCAGGGAAAAGGCGGCGCCTCACCGACGAAGTCGGATCTGCAACAGGCCCTCAGTATTCGCAAGGCTTTCTCGCGCTATGCGGAGAGCACGGCTACCCACAAGCCGATCCCCAGGAATAGTCTCATGATCCCGCTTCTGCAGACGTATGAGCAGCTTAGGGGAATCACCTTCACGGGCGATCCGGATCAAGACTGGCGTACGGTCAGAATCGTGATGGGAAATGGCGCTTGCGTCCGTTTGAAAGAAATCGCCGTCGAAGTAAAGAACATTCGCTTGCTGGAGCGAGGTACCCGGCTTCGCCAAGAACTTTCGGAGGACTGGCGAACCTTTGGTGTATATCAGAACGCTTTGGAAATCACGCGCCAGGCATTCATGCGTGAGCATTTCGCGACTCAGTCGAAGCCGGAATCGGGCGTAGTCGTGATGAACATGCACAAGGCTAAGGGCAAGCAGTTCGACGAAGTGATCATCTTTGAGGGCTGGCCTCGACGTGCGGGACGGAAGATTGTCGCCAATCCTGACCGGATCGTCAGGAACAACATCAAGGAGAATGCCGACAGTCAAGCCAGACAGAATCTTCGGGTCAGCATCACGCGAGCGAGGCAGAGGGCGACGATACTGACGCCGCAGAATGATCCATGTGTGATATTGCTCGAACGATAGAGTCGCGTACGGAGACGGAAACTTGTCTGGTAACCAATCGATCGCCGTAATACATATCGGCTTTGGCTATCCGAATTAAAGAAGTCTCAGTCACATATCACGCTCTTGAGACAGGGCAGATCTTGTCTCGCGTGAGGGACATCCGCCCTGATGCGCCCATGGTGGAGGGACTTCATGTTCCCACAGAGGACGGACGTACTTACCTGCATTCTGGTCGTCACGGCGGCGTTGCTCGTGGCGATCGCAAAGTGCGGTCGATGTGGCCCGTGGTCCGAGTGAATCATCAACCCAACGGCATAACACAAGGCCCGGCTCATCTGGGCCTTGTGCGTATATGCCTTCAAGAGGAGTAGCAATCATGCATCTTGTCGAAAACATGGCCTACGTCGGTGCGAGGCCGTGGCACGGTCTGGGCGACAAGCTGGAGCCCAATCAGCCGATCGAAGTGTGGAAGCGCAGTGCCGGAATGGACTGGACAATCGAGGAGTCGGAAGTCCGCTTCATCACGGGGCAAAACGGCATCGGCACCATCAGCGCCTTCCCCGAACAAAAGGTGTTGTATCGATCGGATACCCAAGCGCCACTGGCCGTGGTGTCCAAGCGGTTCCAGGTGGTGCAGCCCGCGGAAATCCTGGAGTTCTACCGCGACCTCACCGAGCTCGGTGGCTTCGAGCTGGAAACGGCGGGTGTGCTGCGCGAAGGCCGCAAGTTCTGGGCACTGGCCAAGACCGGCCAGTCGACGCAGCTGAAAGGTCGCGATCGCGTGGATGGATACCTGCTGCTCGCCACTGCCTGCGATGGGTCGCTGGCGACCACGGCGCAGTTCACCTCGGTGCGTGTCGTATGCAACAACACCCTCACGATCGCCTTGGGTAATGCCAGTCATGCGATCAAGGTGCCGCACCGGAGTCAGTTCGATGCCGATTCCGTCAAGCGCCAGCTTGGCATCACGGTGTCGTCATGGGATGGCTTCGTCGCGCGCATGAAGGCGCTGGTTGAGTGCCCGGTCGATCCCGATTCCGTGGATGGCCTTCTGCGCAGGGTCGTCACCTATCCGGTGACAGACAGGAAGGGCGAGACGGTCAACGAAGCGGCCGTCAAATCGGTACGCGCGTTGTACGAAGGCGGTGGCCGCGGCGCATTGATGGCTTCCAGCCGCGGTACGGCTTGGGGGCTGCTCAACAGCGTGACCGAATACATCGACCATCACCGCCGTGCCCGTTCCGAGGATCACCGCCGCGATGCGGCATGGTTCGGCCAAGGTGCGCAGATCAAGCAGAAAGCCTGGGACGAGGTCATGCGGCTGGTGGCGTAAAGGCGGCATGTTTTCCGGTCGCCCAAGACAAGCCGCATAGGGGCCTTCAAACGGCCCGTATGCGGATGTCAGCTGGCGTCTTGTTTTCAGACCATTCGGGACGACCGTAAAGATTCACCACTCACGCCTGTTCGCAATGTAGCCCGGCCTCGCGCTGGGCTTTTCTTTTGCCTGCTCGGAGGTTGTATGTCCAAACGCAATGCATTGCGCCTCGTCAGCACGCGCGGTATGGCTCGCGCCAAATGGCTGGAGGTTCGCAAGGGTGGCATCGGCAGCTCCGATGCTGCCGCGGCCGTGGGGCTTTCGCCCTACAAGAGCCAGCTCGAACTCTGGATGGAGAAGACCGGCCGCGTCTCGAACAACGAGAACCCGCCCGATCAAAGTAGTTCGATGTTTTGGGGTACGTTGCTGGAACCCTACGTTGCCACCGTCTACACGCAACGCACTGGAAGGAAGGTGCGCAGGCTGAACGCGGTTCTCCAGCATCCGAGCTTCCCTTACATGCTGGCCAACATCGACCGGGAGGTGATCGGCTGCCCGGACGTGCAGATTCTGGAATGCAAGACCGCGGGGGAATTTGGCACAAGGCTCTGGAAGGAGGGCGTACCCGAATACGTCCAGCTCCAAGTTCAGCACCAGCTCGTCGTGACGGGCAAGGATGCTGCCGATGTCGCTGTCCTGCTGTGCGGCCAAGAGCTTGAAGTCCACCGCATCCAGCGGGACGACGAAGTCATCGGCCGCTTGCTGGTTCTGGAAGCAAAGTTCTGGGAGTACGTCGAGAAGGACATCCCGCCACCGACCGATGGCAGCGAATCGGCGGGCAATGCGCTCCGGCAGCTTTACCGGGGCGACGACACCGTCGTCGATTTCTCACAAGACGAAGTGCTGTCCGGAAAGTTTGCTGAGCTGGCGGCTATCAAGGAAACCATCGACACCCAGGTCGCGCGGGCCGAGGTGCTGAAACAGGCCCTGCAGGAAGCGATGGCCGAAGCGTCGAAGGCGATCTTCAAAACCGGCGAAGTGACCTTCAAGCGCGCCAAGGACAGCGAAGTCATCGACGTGAAGCTACTGGTACGCGAGCACCCGAACCTCGTCGCGAAGTACACGAGCATCCGTCCCGGCTCGCGCCGGTTCCGCATTGCAACCGAACCCCATCCGTGAAGGAGAGAACCATGTTGAAAGGTCTATCGATCACGCCTCCTGTCGTGGGGCGGATTTCAATCGGGCGCGTGGTGGAGAAAAACGGCAAACGCCTGCCGCAGAAGGACGATCAGTTCACTATCACCAGCCAAATCCAGATGGGCGAGGGTTGGGTGCTGCATCCGCTGGACGAGAGGTTGCGCAAGGAAGCCGGCGGCAAGTTACGCGAAATTCCGATCAGGCTGCTGTTCAACGATCCGGCCTTGAACCTGCGTGCTGCGTATTCCTTGTTCGATCGCGAGACGGGAAGACCGGTGTGTGTCGGCAATGGTGAAACATGTCGTCGCACCACCAAGGCTGGCACTGAGGTATTGCCATGTCCCGGCCCGGATGCCTGCGCGTTCTCGAAAGGAGCCTGCAAACCCTATGCCCGGTTCAACGTAGTGATTGGCGATGACGATGCCTTGGGTTCGTTCGTGTTGCGGACCACGTCCTACAACACGATCCGGACACTCGCGGCTCGCATGGAATACTTCCGGGCCGCGTCAGGGAACCTGTTGGCGTGCATGCCGCTGGAACTGAAACTCCGCGGCAAGTCCACCACGATGAGCTTCCACACCCCGATCTACTACGTCGATCTGGTGGTACGTGAAGGCAAGTCGCTGGAAGAAGCCGTTGCCCACGCCAAGGAACTGGGCGTCCAACGCAAGGCAGCGGGTTTCGACCAAGCTGCGCTCGACGAAGCTGCAAGGAAGGGCTTCGCCAACGGTGCGTTCGAGGAACTGGAAGAGGACGTTCCGGCGGTCGTGGAGGAGTTTTTTCCCGAAGCCGGAAATTCGGACAGCGACCATGCTGCGATCCCGGAGCCTGCCAGCCTGCGTGACCGGCTGGAGGCCAAGGTTCACCCGGCAGCGAACAGCTAAGACAGGGGCACGCCATGTTGAAGTTCGTCGGCGGTATCGCGGTGTATGGCTTTGCCCTGTTCGGGCTCGGCGTGTATCTGCGTCGGGTGCACCGTAGGTGGAGGTCATAAAGACAAGGGGAGCCGTGAGGCTCCCCTTGTCTTCCAGGTTAGGAATTTCTTGTCCTTTGAATGAGCTTTCGCGAGTTGTCCGCTTTGCTTATTACGACTGGAGTGCCTTCGCCGCCCCGATGTTCGCCGGCTACACTGTGTCGCTATCCGTTTGATGTCTCATGCGGAGCAGCAGGGAGCCGGCGCTGCGCGCGATGTTCGATACGGAGGCCCAAGAGCTGACCTCCGTCAGCAATAGCCACCTGATCCTCCACTCTGAGGTGAATCAGGTGCCGGTGATTGATGCCGATCAGGTCGACTACCTGTTCCATCGGGTGTTCGCGATGATCCAGCTCAGGCTGAACAGGAAATAGGATGAAGTATGGGGAGACAACTGCAACTCAATTTCACACCTCTGCACGTCACGGGCGACTCCATCCGACTGCAAACCTTGCCCTTCGGCGATTTCCAGCAGTTTCGCGACCTACGCAGTAAGCACCGGGATCAGTACGCCGTAACGCGCCGGGGCGACGAGATCGTCGCCTTACCGCTCATCGCGGACACGCCCCCCCTAGGTACACCGGTCACGATGCCCGTGGTGGAGCACGAGTCGCTGCTGCGTCCGTTGCTCGAACAGCGTTTAGTCAGTCTGCTGTGTGCAAACAAGCGGCCGGTGGCGCGATACAACCCGATCACCACGGTGGGTAGGGTCTTGCCGACTGGCTTCGCCGCCGTGGACCGACACATCTATTTGCAATCGCGCGTGCTGATCTCGATCCGATCGCTAAAGCTGCAGCCATCGTCGCTTCTCGGTCTGCTGTGGGACATCGAGATCCAGAAGTCCTGTGCCACCAACTTGGCGGAGTTGCAAGCGGAAGGTTTCCGCGTTGAGGGGCTCACGGTCGAGCGCCGGTTACCTGCTGACGATGTCCGCATGTTGCCGCAGCGCAGACTTGTCGGCCGCGTGGGCAGCATGTCCGGAATCCAAGCACGGTTGTCTGACCGGTTTCAGGGTATCGAGGAATACATTCCGCTGGAAGAACTCTACCTTGAAGCTTCACCCGAAAACCTGCGGCGCCTGCTGCAGCACTTCGCAGGCCGTGCGTCCGGCCGTGCACAAACGAAGATGGATCAGATCGTCTTCGACAACAGCCGAGGTCGCGCGCGCCTAGAACACGTCGTCCGGATATCTAGCTGGGTCCGCAATTTAGGGACCATCAAGCTTCAAGAGGACTTGAGCGCCGACATCGGAGATCTCCTTAGCGAGAAGAGTCAAGCCGGGTTTCCTCGGTTCGCCGAAGGCACCACGCCGACCTATATCTTCGACGCGGGAACGCTCAAGTCGGAGACCCGGGCCGCGGTGGGGCTTAGCAAGTTCGGTCCATACAGCCGGCACGTGTTTACGCCAACGCGGCCCAACGTGTGCGTCATCTGCGACCGCAAGCGACGCGGGCAGTTCGAACTCTTCTTGAGTAAGTTTCGTGATGGATTGACGGTCGATGGGAACTCTTTCCCCTTCGGACGTGGCTTCCTGGGTACTTACGGCTTGCAGGACCTCGCTTTGACTTTCGTGGAAGCGGACGAGTTCACCGCCGACGCCTATCACGCTGCTGCGTCGAAGGCTGTGCGTATGGGAGCAGAAGGAACGCCCTGGCATCTCGCACTTGTGCAGACGGAGCGCGATTCGCGGCAACTGCCGCCCCAGCAGAACCCGTATCTGGTGGCCAAGGCTGCGTTCCTTTCCAACCAAATCCCAACGCAGTTCGTAGCCTGCGAGACGTCCGCGATGGCACCGGGCAACCTTGCTTACAGCCTGAGTAACATGGCGCTCGCTGTTTATGCCAAGCTTGGTGGGATTCCTTGGCTGATCAAGTCGGACAAGGCAATCGCGCACGAGGTCGTCATTGGACTCGGTAGCGCAGCGATCGGCGAGTCACGTTTCTCTAGGAAGGAAAGAATTGTCGGCATAACCAGCGTTTTCCGAGGTGATGGCGGCTACCTGCTGTCGAACCTATCGAACGCTGTGCCGCTGGCCAAGTACAGCGAAGCACTAGCCGACTCGCTAGTGGCCACTTTGCAGCGCGTACGCAGCGAGATGAACTGGATTGAGGGCGATTCCGTCCGCGTTGTGGTGCATGCGTTTAAACCAATGCGCAGCATCGAGATTGAATCGTTGAAGGCTGCGCTCAAGGAATTCTCCGCCTTCGATCTGCAGTTCGCCTTCCTGCATGTAAAGGAGGAACATCCGTACTTGCTGTTCGATAACGAGTCCGTGGGGGTGAAGGGCCGAGGCGAGAAGACTCCGACGCGCGGCCTCTACGCCGAAGTCGCTCCCAACGAGACCTTGCTGACTCTGACAGGGCCGCAGCAGCTAAAGCGGCCTACGGATGGACTGCCCCGGCCCTTGCTGCTCACGCTGCATCGCGACTCGACGTTCACCGACCTCATCTACCTCACCAAGCAGGTCTATTGGTTCTCCAATCATTCGTGGCGCAGCTTTCTGCCAGCGGCCATGCCCGTCACGATTTACTACTCAGACTTGGTGGCCGGTCTGCTCGGCCGCTTGGATCGACTCGGCAATCGATGGAGTCCAAGCGTCATGCTGGGCAAGATCGGAACGACGCGATGGTTCCTGTGAGTGCGGACAATCCACTGCTGTCCGAGGCGCTGCGAGCCGTTGAGGCGCAGGCGCAGACACTGCGTGGCGCGGGGCCGCTGCCCGCCACCTTCTATCATTGGGCCCTGAGCGAGGGCTTTTCGGCCGGGCGTCAAGCACAGCTCGCTACAGAACTGTCAGACGAGGTGACTAGTAGCGGTCGTTCTATCCAGGCCGTCGCGGCGCTGGGCTTCCTGCTGGCGATTGACCCGGCCCTATTTGCCACGTGTCGCAACGCGTTTATGCAAGGCGTCGATTGGCTGACGGGGCGCGTCGGAGGATTGCAGAACTCCTTGGAAAGTCTGATGCAACCCGTAGCGCAAACTGGCGTGCAAGTGGGATTGTTGGCTTCCGCCGACACTGATCGCTGGCAGAGATTCGGCACATGGATCGCGTCGCTGCTGACTAGACGGTCGCCCGGATTCGAGATCGACGATAGTTGGCGATATGAACTGCTGAGCTTGGTCGAGAAGCGGTCACAGAATGGGCTGGCCGACATCCCGACAGTCAGCATCATCACCAGTAGCGAAGCAGTCTACGTGGCTCGCGGGCTGCTGAACTCTGACATCGTCACGAATAGAGAGTTCGTGACACGACTGCTCGGGCGCCTTCAGTCGGTGCTCTACTCGGAGCCGGAAGCGGCAGTGCTGGACCTCGCGGCTTTTCGCCATCTTGCGCAGGCGGGAGCGTGGCTCGATTTGCGTGCACCAAACTTGGAAGACGTTGCTTTGCTTCTGCGACGTGTTCCATCGGGGCTGCGGCGTTGGACTTGGGAGGCGCAGAAGAAAACGCCGACATCGACGGCCCAGAAGTGGGCTGTAGAGAACGAGTACCACTTCCAGAACCTGTTGTGTGCCTTGCTTGCGCCTATATTCCCAGATCTTCGCGATGAAGAGTGGCTAGCTTCGGTCGGGCAGAAGCGACCCAGGGCAGACCTTGTGATTCCATCGCTCCATTTGGTAATCGAGGTCAAGTACTGGCGTGAGAAGAATTCGCCGCAGGAGCTCATCTCCCAGATCGGCGAGGACGTGAGCCTATATCTAAAAGTTGGTAGCCCATACCGCAAGGTATTGCCGATCGTGTGGGACCAAGGGCGACGAACAGAGCAGTACGATCTGCTCATCTCAGGGCTCAATCAGATTCGTGATGTTGTCACGCCGGTCGTCATTGCGCAGCCCGCTTTTATGGTGCCTGCGCCTTACGGCAACGCCGCGGGGATTTGACACCAGTTCCGGGCTGCGCACCTGCTCATGCCGGCGACGCGAGTGACTCAAATGTCGATTGTTGCCAGTTCGCAGCTGGCAAACTGATCATCCAGTCCAGTGACCCCCCCCTCGCACATCGGTCCAGTGGTCCGTGAGACTTGGTGTATGCGCTTGATTGAGCGAAGGACTCAACGCTTCACCGCGACGCGTTTCCTGGGCTTGTCCGCGACCATGCGCTTGACGTGCGCCAGCAGCTTGGTACGTTCGCCTTTGGCGAGTTGTGCGAACGCAAGCAGTAATTCTGCTTGATCGTCGTCTTCCGCGAACAGGTAAGCAAGCGGCACATTCAGCGCACGAGCAAGCGCCGCCGCCGTATCCATGTCAGCGCGATTCACTCCCTGCTCATACCGGTTGATCCTTACGCCGCCGTTGCCTTTGCTGCCTGTCACGATGCCTCCAAGCGCGCGCTGCGATACACCCCGCAAGGCACGTGCGGCCTTCAGGCGCTTCGCAAAGACGACGGCAACGGGCTCGTGCAAACGTGAACATCGGTGGCTGAGCTGCCGATAGCATCGCCCATACGCCGCGCCTGCAATAGACTATACTGCAACGGTATATATCCGTGCCGAAGCAGGCGCGCAGTCAGCGCGATTGGAGACGAGAATCCAACCCGTGCCTGTCGGCGAACTATCAACTCGAAACTCGGGCGCCACGACTAGCAGGGGAAATCCGCCGATTAAAGATTGAGTGCGCGCGCTGCCACATGGCTGCTTGGCGATCGCGCTGACATTCGTTTGCCGCAAAACCTGCACCAAGCATTTCTTCCACCTTCACAACGGGGTCTCCAATGTCAACCTCCAATCTTGGACGTGCCTTTCTCATGGTCGCAGTTTGCTCGGCAATCGCTGCATGTGGTGGTCAAACCCTCGACTCGCGGCAACTCGATTTCAACAACGGCCTGGTGTACAAGCATGGGAGCACCACTCCATTCACGGGAACGGTGCTCTTCAAGGACAGCATGCCGGAACCGTTGGTTGAATACTGGGCTAGCACAGTTGCCGCAAACGGCGACAATTCTGCGCAGAACGTGCTTACGGGTTGTACCGCCCATTACACCAACGGCTTGATAGACGGTTCTTCAGAATGCCAAGGGGCTGATGGTAAAACGGCCGTTACCATTAATTTTAAAGACGAGAAGTACGACGGCGTTTCGAAGATCTACAACCCCCAAACCGGCTCTCTGTTCAAGGTGATTCCGTGGCAGGCTGGAACCATGGATGGGGAGGAAAAGACGTACTGGTTCGACACCGGCGAGCCGCATTGGGAAGGCCACTGGAGTGGGGGCATCTTGAACGGTGCCGTGAAGGAATGGGACCATGATGGCAAAGTCATCACAGATGCCACATTCAGCAATGGGTCGCCGGTCGACGGGCTCGTCACGGATAAGAAGGGAGCTATGCATTACAAGGACGGTAAACCGGATGGGCCGGCTGAGCTGTTTAGCCCAAACGGAGTTCCTCCTCTGATTCTAAGCAAAGGAAGCTATTCGCAGGGAGAGCGCGTTGGTACATGGCAGGACTGGGGTACGAACGCTATTCGAGTCATAGCACCATTTGAAAAGATCATGTATTCAGCGTTTCATCTGGATGACGTCGAGGAGCCGTTTTTCAGCTTCCTACAACCAGACCACACGACTTCCAACTGGGACAATGGAAGCGTTCAAGGTGAGGTCGTCGGGTTCGATAAGAACGGAAACCAGGTGTTTGCTATCAATACTCAAGGCGGTGCACTGAATGGGCCGTTCACTTTCAGGATCAGTGCGAGGGGTGACGGTCATGAGTCACTTGTTGCCAACAATCCGCCACAAACCATCACGTTCCAATCCAACCAGCCGGTCGGATGCATTGGAGACAAACTGCGCACACGGCTGGCGAGCAATCCTGCAGTGATGGCCGAGACCGTTGATCAATGGCTTGCTGCATGCTCTGAGGGAGGCGCATCTGCGTCAGTCGCACAAGCCGCACCAAGCTTGGCAGCCGCTACGCCCTCCGAGAAGACTGCGGCGGATGCGATCCAACCGCCACAAGCCAAGGCCACCAATAGTGCAGCCGCCATCCCGGCAAATCTACCGGTCGCAGCGCCGCACCAAATTGCTCGTGCGGCAAACGTTGGACCGCGGAGGTCGGATGGCATTCGCGCGAGCTTCGATTGTGCGAAAGCGGAGTCGCTCGTCGAGAAGATTATCTGCTCAAACCAGATGCTCGCCGACGACGACGTGCGGCTGATGAGTAGCTACAAGGCCGCTATGGCAGCCAGCCCGGACAAGGCAGCGGTCAAGGATGCACAAAGGGTCTGGATGGCGCAGCGAAACGCGTGTACGACCCTTGACTGTGTGAGTCGTGCGTACCAGCTCCGCATCAAGCAACTCGACACGTCACACTGAACCCCAGTCGGGCGTTCCGAAGCGTGGCAATAGCGAAGGGGGAGCTTTGTGGCTCCCCCTTCTTTTTTTTGCGCCCGCCGTGGCGCAGGAAACGTCGCGGCGGGTGCGCTCCATGTCTACGCCGACTGATGGGCATTTCGTACTTGAGACGGTTAGACTGCGTGCTCCTTTGCTTCGGAGCATCGCATGGCGATCGAATTGTGGTGGTGTGAGATTTGGGGCGACTTGGCTGCGGACCGGGCGGCGGACCAGTATCCGACCGTGCCTGTGTGCGCGGACTGCATCTCCGCCGATCAAAATACGTCGGGTGAGGACAAGCGAATCCTATCCGTGGGCGATGTGGTGAACGACCCCCGCGAAGAGTGTTACTTCCGCGACAACCATCCCGACGACGAGTAGCATCGTCGCGTCATACAGCCGGAAGGGCTACCTTTGAGGGCCGCAGTAAGTGAATCGCGTGGTGGATGGCCGCAGCCCATCTTCACAGAACCGGGGGATCAATTTTGAACGTGCTGCAAAGCCTGCTGGAAACCTTCCGCCACACAGCCGCTACCGAACGCGAAAAAGGCAACTACTTCGAGCGGCTGGTCAAAGCCTATCTCCAGAACGAACCGTACTACCGCGATCTCTACCGCCGTGTTTGGTTGTGGAGCGAATGGCGTGCCGAAGCCGCCAAGCGAGGCTTGGGCAATGTCGGCGCCGATGCCGGCATTGACCTTGTTGCCGAAACCGCCACAGGCGAGCTGCACGCCATCCAAGCCAAGTTCTACGACGAGGATGCCCGGCTCACCCTGACGGGTCTTTCGACGTTCCTGACTGCTGCCGGTCGCAAGGAGTTCTCGCACGGCCTGATCTTCCTGACGGCGACCAAGAGCACCGAGCACCTGCGCGAGGCGCTCAAGAACCAGAAGACGCCCATCAGCCTCGTCACCCTGCACGATCTCGAAGTCAGTCAGATCGACTGGTCGAAGTATCAGCCCGGCGCCAAGCCGATCCTGAAGCCCCAGAAACGCCTGCGTCCGCACCAGCAACACGCGCTGGCCGCCGTGAAGGAAGGCTTGGGCAACGTCGACCGCGGCAAGCTCATCATGGCCTGCGGCACCGGCAAGACCTACGTCGCGCTCAAGATCGCCGAGGAACTGGCCGGCAAGGGCGGTCGCGTGCTGTTCCTGATGCCCAGTCTCGCGCTGTTGTCGCAGGCGCTGACGGAATGGACGCAGGAGAGCGCGACCCCACTGCACAGCTACGCGGTATGTTCCGACAGCGACGTGGGCAAGAAGCACGGCGACGACGATTTCCAGATGCTCGCCCACGAGCTGCAATACCCGGCCACGACCGACGCCAAGCACCTTGCGGCGGAAATGGCCAAGCGCCACGACGCCGCGCACATGGATGTGGTGTTCTCGACCTACCACTCCATCGACGTCATCAGCCACGCGCAGCAGAAATACGACCTCGCGGATTTCGACCTCATCATCTGCGATGAGGCTCATCGCACCACCGGCGCAACCTTCGAGGGCGATGACGAAAGCCATTTCGTGAAGGTGCACGGCGCGGGTTTCATCAAGGCGGCCAAACGGCTCTACATGACCGCCACGCCGCGTATCTACAGCGAGCACGCTAAGGCCACCGCCGAACGCGACAACGTGGTGCTCGCCTCGATGGACAACGAAGCGCAGTACGGCAAGCCGCTCTACACGCTGACGTTCTCGGAGGCCGTCAAGCGCGGCTTGCTGTCCGACTACAAGGTGATCGTGCTGGCGGTGGAGGAAGCCACCATCAACCGGCGCCTGCAGAAGCTGCTGTCCAGCGGCGACAACGACCTCAAGATGGACGATGCTGCGCGCATCGTCGGCTGCTGGAAGGCGCTTTCCAAGCAGGGGCTGACCAAGGACTTGACCGACGACGGCCACCCCATGCAACGCGCCGTGGCGTTCTGCCATGTGATCGAGGCCAAGCAGGGCGCAAAAGTCCACAAGGTCGGTTCCAAGAACATCGCCCGGATGTTCCAAGCTGTGGTGGAGGAATACCAACGCACCGCGCAGGACGAAGGCACTGAGGAAGAAATCGCCGCCACCCTGAAGTGTGAAGCCGAGCATGTCGACGGCGGCATGAACGCCAGTGAGAAGGAAGCCAAGCTCGACTGGTTGAAGGCCGAGACACCCGAGAACACCTGTCGCATTCTTTCCAACGTACGCTGCCTGTCCGAAGGCGTGGACGTGCCCGCGCTGGACGCGGTGCTGTTCCTCACCCCGCGCAATTCGCAGGTGGACGTGGTGCAGGCCGTGGGCCGCGTGATGCGAAAGGTGGAAGGCAAGCAGCGCGGATACATCATCCTGCCGGTCGTGATTCCGGCCGGCAAGGAACCGCACGAAGCGCTCAACGACAACGTCACCTACAAGGTAGTCTGGCAGGTCTTGCAGGCGCTGCGTTCGCACGACGACCGCTTCGACGCGATGGTCAACAAGCTGGACCTGATCGGCAAGGACACCAGCAAGATGGAAGTGGTGGCCGTGACGGAAAAGGTGCAACGGCGCGCCGCCAACCTGCGCGCGAGCCAGAAGCACGCCTCGAAAGCCCGCGGCGGCCACAGCATCGGTCAAGCCGTGTCGGACGACCACGTTCCCGAGCAGGAGAAACTGCAATTCGAGATCGGCGAAATCGAGAAGGCCATCTACGCCAAGCTGGTGCAAAAGGTCGGCAACCGCCATCACTGGGAAGACTGGGCGGCGGACATCGCCAGGATCGCCAACACCCACATCGACCGCATCAAGGCCATTCTCGAAAACCCCGAGAGCCAGAAGGAGCGCAAGGCGTTCGAGCAATTTGCCGCTGAACTGCGAGATGACCTCAACGACAAGATCGCCGATGCCGAGATCATCGAGACGCTGGCCCAGCACCTCATCACCAGGCCGGTGTTCGAGGCCCTGTTCGAGGGCCACGAGTTCACGAAGAACAATCCGGTATCGCGGGCCATGGAAAAGGTACTGTCCCTGTTGCAGGAACACCACCTCGACAAGGAAGCTGACACCCTTCAGGCGTTTTATGACGACGTTAAAGAACGGGTCAAAGGCATCGACAACAGCGAAGGCCAGCAGAAGGTCATCAAGGAGCTGTACGACAAGTTCTTCAACGGCGCATTCCCCGAACTCTCCAAGCGCCTCGGCATCGTTTACACGCCGGTAGAGGTGGTGGACTTCATCATCCACAGCGTCCAGCACGTTTTGAAAATGGAGTTCAAAGCCTCGCTGGGCGACAAGGGCGTGCACATCCTCGACCCCTTTACTGGCACCGGCACCTTCATCACTCGCCTGATCCAGTCAGGTGTCATCGCCTCCGGGCAGCTTCCCTACAAGTACAAGAACGAGCTGCACGCCAACGAGATCGTGTTGCTGGCCTACTACATCGCCAGCATCAACATCGAGCGCGCCTACCACGACATTGCCGGCGGCGATTATGTGCCCTTCGAGGGCATCTGCCTCACCGATACCTTCCAGATGGGCGAGAAGGGCGACTTGGTGGATGCGCTGCTAGTGGACAACAGCAAGCGTCGCAAGCGCCAGATGCAGCTCGATATCCGCGTGATCCTGGGCAATCCGCCGTATTCCATCGGGCAGGGTAGCCAGAACGACAACAACCAGAACGTCGCCTACCCGCAACTGGATGAGCGGATCGCCCAAACTTATGCTGCGCGATCGAGTGCAGCGTTATCGCGTGGCTTGTACGACAGCTACATCCGCGCGATCCGGTGGGCGAGTGACCGCATTGGCAACTCTGGCGTTATCGGTTTCGTGACAAATGCGGGCTGGCTGGAAGCCGGGAGTGCCGATGGGCTGCGCCGGTGCCTGGTGGAGGAGTTCTCGGACATCCACGTGTTTCACCTGCGCGGAAACGCCCGGACCAGCGGTGAGCAGCGGCGCAAGGAGAAGGACAACGTGTTCGGCGTCGGCAGTCGTGCGCCCATCGCTATCACCCTGCTGGTCAAGAATCCCGGCAGCCGCGACCACGGTCGCATCCTCTTCCACGACATTGGCGACTTCCTGACTCGCGAGGAAAAGCTGGCCAAGGTTGCTTATTTCCGTGACGTCGCGGGTATCGACAAGGAAAACGCTTGGCGATCCATCACGCCCGATGCCCACGGCGACTGGTTGCGCCAGCGCGATGACAACTTCACCCAGTTCGTCGCGCTGGGCGACAAGAAGGGCGACGGACCCAAGCTGTTCGACAACTTCTCGTTGGGACTCAATACGGGGCGTGATGCGTGGTGCTACAACGCAAGCAAAGCGGCACTCGAAACGAATATGACGCGCATGATCGCTTTCTACAATGCCGAAGTGGAGCGGTTCGATCGGGCATGCGGCGGCCTTGATCGCAAGGCACGCGAAGCCAAGGTCGATGATTTCGTCGACACCGATCCAGCCAGGATTAGTTGGACACGGGCGCTCAAACTGGACTTGGCGAAAGGGCGGCGTTTCGCTTTCGAGCCGGCGGGAATCGTTCCAAGTCTCTATCGCCCGTTCTCGAAACAGTGGGTGTACTTCAACCGTGCTTTGAACGAGATGGTCTTGCAAATACCGCGCCTCTTCCCGATGGTGACGGCGAAGAACATTGTGATCGGTTTCTCCGCACCCAGCGACCGCAGCAAGTGTTCCGTGACTATCGCTGATTGCGTGCCAAGCCTACACGCTGCCGACATGGTGGGCTCGCAGTATTTTCCGTTGTACCTCTATGACGAAGCCGCGAAGGCAGGCGACGCACCCGCACCGGGTTTGTTCGACCAACCAAGTGGCAAGGACGGCACTCCCGCCCGCCGCGACGCCGTCACCGACGAAGGCTTGGCGCATTTCAAGAGCGCCTACCCCGGCGAGGCGGTCACCAAGGAAGATCTGTTCTATTACGTCTACGGCCTGCTGCACTCGCCGGTTTACCGCGAACGCTACGCCGACAATCTCGCCAAGGAACTGCCGCGTATCCCGCGCGTGAAAGCCGCGGCGGATTTCTGGGCCTTCAGCAAGGCCGGCCGCGCATTGGCCGACCTGCACCTCAATTACGAAACCGTGCCGATGTATGCCGGCGCGAAGGTGGACACCGGTGGCAAGAAGCTCTCCGATGCAGACTACCGCGTCGAAAAGATGAAGGTGCCCAAGGTCGACGGACAGAAAGACCCGACCCGCGTCATCTACAACAGCAAGATCACCGTCACCGGCATTCCGCCCGAAGCCTACGACTACGTCGTCAACGGCAAACCCGCGCTTGATTGGGTGATTGAACGCCAGTGCGTTAAGACCGACAAGGCCAGCGGCATCGTCAACGACGCCAACGACTGGGCCGTCGAGACGATGCACAACCCGCGCTACCCGTTGGAGCTGCTCCTGCGTGTCATCACCGTTAGCCTCGAAACGATGAAGATCGTGCGCACTTTGCCGAAACTCAACATCTTGTGACCACATAGACTGCCGTTGATCTCGCGCGTACCCCGCATTACGCTTGCGGTCAAAGCCGTGGCGAAATGAGTGCATGAGGCATCTCGTTGTCCGGCCGCGGCAACGACGGGAGAGGTATGTGGCACTGCGCCGATGAAGATGAAGTCGATGAAGACGATGATGAACTGTCCTTGGCCGAGCAGGACGGCTACGACAGTGATGATGACGCGTTCGAACAGGCGTATGACGAGGTGCTCAAGGCCACCGAGAACTACGGCGGCTGAACCCAAACAACAGGGCGGGTGGTAATTCTCCGTTCTTTCCGAGTCCGGTCCGTACCCTAGTGGTCCGCATAACGACGGGCTGTAATCCGGTCGCTCAAGGCCGAAGTGCAGATCAACGATCCTTTCGCTCTCGCGTACATTCTTGCGGGAGGCTCAGCCGCCGAACCCTCGGTGGCACAGTTGGACAAAAAGCGTAAATCAAATCGGGCGAGGTGCATGAGCACCTCGCCCGATTCCTATTGCGCAACTCATGCCGCTTCCAACTGCAACAACGTGCGTGCGCCCTCGGATGCGGCGTGAACGGGAGCAAACGCCACATCCACCGCCGTGGCTTCATGGGTCAGCTCTTCGCGCATTTCGCGTAGGCGAGCACGTTGGCGGTCACCGAGCAGTGGATCGTCGTCACGCGGAACTCCAGTGATTAAAGCTGCCCGCGATAGTTGAGCGAGGTCACGCCCTCTGTTCAGTTCGAAAAGACGCGCTCGCGCGTCGCGCAGACTGGCGCCGTGTCGCATGGGGTTCAGTATGTTGAAATGCGCAATGAGACGTGTCGAGGCGTAACCGAAGCGCACAGGCTCACCGGACATCACCAATGGTGCGGTTCGATGAAAGTATTTGGAGAGGTCTGCGCGCTCAGCTAGCACGTGTTCGCGCACATCGGTAGCAAATCGTCGTGCAGCCTCTTCGTTGATGGGTTGGTCGAATTCGTCGAGGTCATCCAGCTTGTCCAAATTCGCAACACTGGAGTATTGAAGCGCCACGATACGCAGTAGCTCGGATTCGGTAAGCGCCTCGGTAGCGCGCGCTGGGCCGGGATACAAGCCGCCCAAAGGCACTGACAAATTTTCCAACGATTGTGCAGCGTTGGCTGCTGCCAAGAACAATGAAAGTCCGTGGTCGATCAGCCTGCGCGCACCGTTTGCGGCTTTGCCGTAGAGGCAGGTCAGTACGTCGTCGCGCAAGATGCGGCGAGCGGCCCAGGTGTCCCCGTAGCGATAAACGGCGCCCACTGTTACGCGTTCCCCTGTACCGGACACAGGTTCCCAGTAGATGGCACGCCACGGATGTAGGACGACCACGTTCATACGGCGGATAGTAGATCATCCGGTGACGGGAAGCGGGCCAGAAGGCGCTCACCCAAGTGATTGAGCCGATGCGCGATGGTTGCTGTCCACGCGGACAGGTCCGCCACATCGGAAAGTTGCTCGGCTTGTTGCGCAGGTTGGGTGCGATCCAGCGCCATCCATGCCGCAATGGCGCCATGTTGGAATTCCTCACCCGTGCCTACCGCCAGTGCCATATTGCACAACTTGTTGACATCAGCGAGATCGGGACGATTGCCTAGAGCATAGGCATGATCAATCCATGCCTCGGTTTCGCCGTCCCACAAGATGTTTTCCAAGTTGCGATCACGATTGGCCAAGGCTTCGTCGGCGGCAGCCACGGCTGCTGCTGTGCTAAGGGTTGAGGCAACTTGCATGGCGATGCGCATGGCTGCGCCGTGCGCGGGGGTTCCAGAGCGCAACGTATCTACACCCAGCCGTTGTTTGAGGTTCGGGTAGCCCGCATCAGCGCTTGCGAATGCGAGGCTGTCTCCTTCGGGCACCAGGTAGGGTGTCGGAACCGGCAGGCCCCATCCGCGCAAAATTAAAGCGCACAAGGCTTCGGCCAACACATGGGTGACAGGAATGCGCTTTAGTACGGCTCTTACGACGCCGGAGCGCGTGCGTAGAACGCAATGTGTCGCCCCGGTACTGCCGATCCCAAGATGTACTTCGGTACCTGCAACTACAGCAGCGCGCTCGATCATCTGCATCTTCCCCAGCTGAGCATCCCAGTATCAGAAAGCAAATTTCAAGCCATCCGCTGGAGCTCAGGTGACCTCGGATCGTGCTTGTAGGAACTCGTCAGTTCGAAGGATGGCGTTGAAGTGAAGTGCTACCAATTCGGGCGACGAGTAGCACCGCGCTGCTTGTGCGCTCGAGGCCGGCTTCTTGGACTTGTGTGCAAAGTCCGAGTTCTGCGAACGACCGGCTTTGCCTTGGCACGAGACTGGTTGCGGTAGACTGCTGATGGTTGCGCGTACAGTGTTTGGTGAGTAACTTTGCGGGTAACTTCTGAATTTTCTGCACGTAAGTGTTACTAAAATCAGAACGTTACGCGAATTGTTCGAGTCAGACTGTCGCACCATCCCACGGCAAGGTGTGGTGGACGCGAGCGAATGATGGGCGCTGAAACGGACCCCCGCGAACTCGAATTCCAGGCGCAGATCGAGGCGTTGCGCCGGCATTTCATCCAGGAGCTGCCCGCGCGCCGCGCGGCGCTGGTCGCGGCCTGGGCGGAGTGCGCCGATGGCGGCGACGAAGCGCCGTGGCTGCGCCTGCGCGATGTGGCGCACAAGTTGTCGGGGTCGGCGCCGAACTATGGTCTGGACGTCGTGGGCGAGGTCGCGCGCGGGCTCGACAGGTTGCTGTCGGGGCGCACGCCATGCCGCGAGCGCGCCGCGGCGGATGGCACGGTCACGCGATTGACGGCGGCGCTGGATGAGGCCATCGTGACGACCTGATGCACGGGTGGTCCCCATTGCAGCCGGAAGGTATGCTTTGAGGTCCAGTGCAAGCGGCGGGTGACGGCGCGTGGTCAGCAGAGCAAAAGCGATTTCCCTGATCGGTGCGCCCACCGACATCGGCGCCGGTTCGCGCGGCGCTTCGATGGGTCCGGAAGCCCTGCGGGTGGCGGGCCTGCCACAGGCACTCATCGGTCGCGGGCTCGACGTCGTGGACCGCGGCAACCTCGTGGGGCCGTTGAATCCGTGGCAACCGCCGCACGACGGTTACCGGCACTTTGCCGAAGTGCTCGCCTGGAACCGCACGCTGATGGAAGCGGAACTGGCCGAGCTCGCCACTGGCCGGGTGCCGATCCTGCTGGGTGGCGACCACTGCCTCGCGATCGGATCGATCAGCGCGGTGGCGCGGCATTGCCGTGAGCAGGGCCGCAAGCTGCGGGTGCTGTGGCTGGACGCGCATGCCGACTTCAACACGGCCGAGATCACGCCATCGGGCAACATCCATGGCATGCCGGTGGCTTGCCTGTGCGGACACGGGCCGCGCGAGCTGACCGAACTGGGCGGCAAGGCGCCCGCGCTCGCCGCCGACGAGGTGCGCCAGATCGGCATCCGCTCGGTCGATCCCAACGAGAAGCGGCTGGTGCACGACGTCGGCCTCGAGATCTACGACATGCGCTACATCGACGAGGTCGGCATGCGCCGGGTGATGGAAGAGGCGCTCGACGGACTGGATGGCGACAGCCACTTGCACGTCAGCTTCGACGTCGATTTCCTCGATCCGTCGATCGCCCCTGCGGTCGGCACCACGGTGCCGGGCGGCCCGAGCTACCGCGAAGCGCAACTGTGCATGGAAATGATCGCGGACACCGGCCGGGTGGCCTCGCTCGACATCATGGAGCTGAACCCCGCACTGGACGAACACAACCGCACCGCGGAACTGGTGGTGGACCTGGTGGAAAGCCTGTTCGGAAAATCCACCCTGATGCGGGCCTGAGCCCCTCGCCGCCGCCGGATACGCCGGGATCCGGGATTTGCGTCACACTTGCCCGGCCGTCTCGTCAACATCTGTCACGCTGGCGGGGTCCATGCCAGTGCAAGCACGTCTCTTGCAGTCGACGTCGTGGCGCCGCGCTACGCGGCACGTTGATCGCGTCGGGGAGACGCCGTGGCAAAGGAACAGGGACAATTCGGCATACTCGAAGCCATACCCGGCGCGCGTGCGTTGTTGCGTTGGCTCGGCTGGTGCGGATTGGCATTGCTGGTGATCCCGGCGGTGGGGCTGGCCGTGCTCGCCGAATCCAGCGACCGGATCGCGCAGGCCGGCGGCGTCGGCCTGCTGTTGCCCGGGATCGGCTTGCTGGCGGTTGCGGCGGTGGGCTGGGTGATGGTGTTGATGCTGCGCTGCCTGCGCCGGCTGGCCGAGCTTGCGCAGTTGCTGAGCGAACACAGCGACGGCCCGGTATTCGTGAAGGATGCCGCGCACCGCTATCGCTTCGTGAACGAAGCGGCCGCGGCGCTGATCGGCCGTCGTCCGCAGGACGTGATCGGGCATCGCGACAGCGATCTGCAGCCCGGCGCCGAGTCGCTGGCCTTCGAGGAGAACGATCGCGTCTGCCTGGACCGCGACCTGCCCACCATGTTCCGCGAAGCGCAAACCACGGCGGGCGGCGAGCGCAGCTTCCTGGTCTCCAAGCGTCCGCTGCACGATTTGCACGGCAAGACCTCGGGGTTGGTCGGCGCCGCGCGCGACATCACCGATGAGCTGGACCTGCAGAAACTGGTGCGCCGGCGTGCCGACGAAACACGCGCGTGGTTCGACCTGAATCCGTTGCCGGTGGTGCTGTTCGCAAGCGCCGACAAGCGCATCCTCAAGGTCAACGCCGCGGCCGAAAGGTGCTACGGCTACAGTCGCCAACGCCTGCTGGAGATGCGCGTCGGCGACCTGTTCGCGCCCGGTGAGGCCGATCGCCTGCGCAGCTACCTGCGCGAGGACGGTCGCGCCGTGCCGCCCGGCAGCGTGGCCTGGCGGCATCGCCGCGCCACCGGCGAGTTGTTCGACGTGCTCACCGACATCGGCAACCTCCCGCACGCCGAGATTCCGGGACGCGTGATGCTGGTGCGCGACGTATCGGGCGAGCAGGCCACGAAGCAGGCGCTGCAGGAATGCGCGACGCGCTACGACGACCTTGTGGAATCGGGGCTGGCGATGGTCTGGATGCACGACATGGACGGCCGCCTGCTGAAGGTCAACGGTGCGATGGCGCACGCGCTCGGCTACGACCGCGAGGCCATGGCCGGGCGCCCGCTGTCGGACTTCGTCGCCGAGGAGGCGCACGGCGGCTGGCGCGATTACTTCGACCGCATCCACAGCCTGACGCGCGACGCCGGCGTGCTGCATTTCGTGTCGCGCAACGGCGAGCGGCGCGTGTGGCAGTACCAGTTCGTCTGCTACCCGGATGCCGAGCCGGTGCCGTACGTGGTCGGCGCCGCGCAGGACGTGACCTTGCGCCACCGCTACGAACTGCGCCTGCAGGACCAGAACCAGCTCGACGCCCTGACCGGGTGCCGCACGCGGCGGTTCCTGGACGCCTTTGCCCTGCAGACCTCGCACGACCAGGTCTGGGGTTGCGTGGTGATGGACATCGATTATTTCCGCCAGTTGAACGCCAGCGAAGGGCGCGCGCGCGGCGACGAGGTGTTGCGCGACATGGCCAAGCTGCTCGCCAACACCGCGGGTTCGGGCGACGTGGTGGTGCGCCTGAGCGGCGACGAATTCGCGGTGGTGATGCCGCACGCGTCCGAGAACGCCGTGCGCGAGCTGGCCGAGCGGCTCGCCAAGTCGTCGCAGGACGGGATGCCGGCGGTGTTCTCGATCGGCTGGGCCCTGCGCGAAGCCGATGAACCGCTGGAATCGACCCTGCGGCGCGCCGACAAGATGTTGCTGCGCTCGCGCGCGAGCGAACGCAGCTGATTGCGCGCGTGCCGCGCGGCGCTTAGCATTCCCCGTTTGCCTTGCCGGTCCCGGCCGGCGTGCGGAGAGTGTGGGTGATGCGCAGCCATTATTGCGGTCTGATCGGTGCGGCCGAAGTCGGCCAGCGGGTGGCCTTGTGCGGGTGGGCGGACGCGCGCCGCGACCATGGCGGCGTGGTGTTCGTGGACCTGCGCGACCATGAGGGCATCGTGCAGATCGTCGCCGATCCCGACAAGGCCGACGTCTTCGCGATCGCGTCGAAGGTCGGTTACGAGGATTGCCTGCGCGTCACCGGCACGGTGCGGGTGCGCTCCAACATCAACGACAAGATCCCGACTGGGCGTTTCGAGGTCGTGGCCGAATCGATCGAGCTGTTGAACGCCGCGCGCGACCTGCCGTTCGCGCTGCACGAGAACCCCAACGAGGAAATGCGGCTGAAGTATCGCTACCTCGACCTGCGCCGTCCGGCGATGCAGAAGGTCATGCGGACCCGCGTGAAGCTGGTGCAGGCGCTGCGCCGCTGGCTGGATGCGCGCGGTTTCCAGGACATCGAAACCCCGATCCTCGCCAATGCGACGCCGGAAGGCGCGCGCGACTACCTGGTGCCTTCGCGCGTGCATCCAGGGCAGTTCTACGCGCTGCCGCAGTCGCCGCAGCAGTTCAAGCAGATCCTGATGATCGCGGGTTTCGACCGCTACTACCAGATCGCGCGCTGCTTCCGCGACGAGGACCTGCGCGCCGACCGCCAGCCCGAGTTCACCCAGCTCGACATGGAGTTCGCGTTCGTCGGGGAACGCGACGTGCAGGATTGCGTCGAGGCACTGATCCGCGACGTGTTCCTTGATGTCGGTGGCATCGAGCTTGCTGACCCGTTCCCGCGCATGACGTGGCTGGAGGCGATGACGCGTTACGGTTCGGACAAGCCCGACCTGCGCATCGACCTGGAACTGGTCGACGTCGCGGATGCGGTGAAGGGCCTCGATTTCAAGGTGTTCTCTGGGCCGGCGAATGATCCCGATGGACGCGTTGCCGCACTGCGCGTGCCGGGCGGCCATGAACTTTCGCGCAAGCAACTCGATGATTACGCCGCGCACGCGGCGAAGTTCGGTGCGAAGGGGTTGGCGTGGCTGAAAGTCGAAGATGCCGCGAAGGGGTTGCAGGGCGTCCATTCGCCGGTCGCGAAGTTCCTGGACGAGGCGACGCTCGCCGCCATCCTGCAAGAAACCGGCGCGCAAAACGGCGACGCGCTGCTGTTCGGTGCCGGCAAGTGGAAAACGGTCGGCGAATTCATGGGCGCGGTGCGCCTGAAGGTCGCGCGCGAGCGCGGGCTCGTCACGCAAACCTGGAAGCCGTTGTGGGTGACGGATTTCCCGATGTTCGAGTACGACGAGACCGAGCAGCGTTACTTCGCGCTGCACCACCCGTTCACCGCGCCGAAGGTGGATGACACCGCGGCGCTCCAGGCCGATCCCGGGCACGCGGTCAGCCGTGGCTACGACATGGTGCTGAACGGCCACGAGATCGGCGGCGGCTCGATCCGCATCCACCGCCCGGACATGCAAAGCGCGGTATTCGGTCTGCTCGGCATCGGCGAGGACGAGGCGCGGGCCAAATTCGGGTTCCTGCTCGACGCATTGAAGTGCGGTGCGCCGCCGCACGGCGGGATCGCCTTCGGCGTCGACCGGTTGGCGATGTTGATGGGCGGCACCGAGGCCATCCGCGACGTGATCGCCTTCCCCAAGACCACCAGCGCGCAGGACCTGATGACCGATGCGCCCAGCCCGATCGACGCGAAGCAACTCGCGGAATTGCACATCCAGGTACTGGATCCGGAATAGCATCGGACGTCGCTTGGTTTTTGCCCCCTTGAGTCAAGGGGAGGCGCAGCAACGCCCGCGTCGTGGTAGTCGGTGCGCTGGATGACCGCGCGTGGTTCCTGCCCCCTTGAGTCAAGGGGGCAGTCGAAGGATTGCGTAGCAAGACTTCGGCGGGGGTTGTGGGGGCATGCAATCCATGGGGCTCGACGCGAAAGCGTGGCAGGATGTTGAGTGTTTCCCTAGACTTTCAACCTTTAAGCACCAAGAGTACGCCCCATGGGTCGAGGTCCTTCCATCGCCGGCCGCAAGAATGCACAGGACGCCAAGCGCGGCCAGGTGTTCACCAAGCTGGTGCGCGAGATCATGGTGGCCGCACGCGCCGGCGGGGGCGACGTCAACGGCAACGCGCGCCTGCGCACCGCGGTCGACAAGGCCATCACGGCGTCGATGCCCAAGGACAACATCGATCGCGCGATCAAGAAGGCCACCGGTGAACTGGAAGGCATCACCTACGAGGAGTTGCATTTCGAGGGTTACGCGCCGGGCGGCGTCGCGGTGCTGGTCGAATGCGTCACCGACAATCGCCAGCGCACCATTTCCGACGTGCGCCATGCCTTCACCAAGTTCGGCGGCAACCTCGGCACCGACGGTTCGGTCGCCTATCTGTTCCACAAGATCGGCGTGTTGTCCTACGAAAAAAATTCCGGCGAAGACAAGGTCACCGATGCCGCGATTGAAGCCGGCGCCGAGGACGTGAAGGTGTGGCCGGAGGACGGCCAGATCGACGTAATCACCACGCCGGAATCGTTCGAATCCGTGCGCGCGGCGATGGAGCAGGCCGGCCTGAAACCCGGGCACGCCGAAGTGACCATGCGCGCCGAACTCGACGTGCCGGTCGCTGCCGACCAGGTCGAAGCGGTGCAGGGGCTGCTGGCGCGCCTGGACGAACTCGACGACGTGCAGAACGTCTATTCCAACGCGGACGTACCGGCGGGTTGATCGTGACCGGCGCTGCGCCGCTGCGCATCCTCGGCATCGACCCCGGCAGCCAGCGCACCGGCGTCGGTATCATCGAGGCCGATGCCACGGGCAGGCTGCGTTGCGTGCTGCATGCAACGCTGCAGGTGGCCGGCGAGGAGACGTTTCCGTTGCGCCTGAAGCGCATTTACGACGAGCTCGGCGGCATCATCGACGCGCATGCGCCCGCCGAGGCCGCGATCGAGCGCGTGTTCATGGCGAAGAACGCCGATTCCGCGCTGAAGCTCGGGCAGGCACGCGGCGCCGCGATCTGCGCGGCGGTCGGGCGCGGCTTGCCGGTCAGCGAATATGCGCCGAACGCCATCAAACAAGCGGTGGTCGGCAAGGGCCACGCCGGCAAGGAACAGGTGCAGCACATGATCGGCATCCTGCTGAACCTTCACGAACCCGTGCAGGCCGACGCCGCCGATGCGCTGGCGATCGCGATCACGCATGCGCACCTGCGCGCCAGCGAAGCGCGCACGGGGATTGATCTGGCGGCGTGGGGACGCAGGCGATGAATTCCTTTCTCTTGGTCGATTCTCCCCCCACCCTGACCCTCCCCCGCGAGCGGGGGAGGGGATTTTTTCCTTCCCCCGTTCACGGGGGAAGGTGCCCACGGGGCGGATGGGGGCGCTCGGGGAAGCAGCCATGATCGGTCGGATTCGAGGAACCCTCATCGCCAAGCGCCCGCCGTGGGTGCTCGTCGAGGTCGGCGGCGTCGGCTACGAGCTGGAAGTGCCGATGTCGACGTTGTACGACCTGCCGGACGCCGGCAAGGAAGTGGTGCTGCTGACGCACTACGCGCACAAGGAAGACACCGTCGCGCTGTACGGCTTCCTGCGCGAGGACGAGCGCGCGCTGTTCCGCGATCTGCAAAAGGTTTCCGGAATCGGCGCGCGCATCGCACTGGCGGTGCTGTCGGGCGTGTCGACTTCGGAATTCGCACGCCTGGTGCAGGCGGGCGACGTCGCCGCATTGACGCGCATCCCCGGCATCGGCAAGAAGACCGCCGAACGCATCGTGGTGGAATTGCGCGACCGCGTCGCCGGCTTGCCGACGGCAGCATCGCCTGATCGCGCGCCGACACCGCGCGATCCGCGCGGCGAAGCCGAGGCGGCCTTGCAGCAACTCGGCTACAAGCCTGCCGAGGCCGCGCGCCTCGCCGCCGCGGTCGCAGGCGAGGGCGACGATGCCGAGGCCATCATCCGCAAGGCGCTCAAGGCGGCGCTGGGGCGATGAGCGGCCAGCCCGCCACCGCGGCATCCGGCGAGGCCGGGAAAAAAGCCCTGCCGGTGATGATGGTCGGCGCGATCGGCGTGGTGTTCGGCGATCTCGGCACCAGCCCGTTGTACACCTTCAGCGAAGCCTTCAGCGACCAGCACGGGATGCCGGTCACGCCTTTCAACGTGCTCGGCGTGTTGTCGCTGGTGTTGTGGACGTTGCTGATCGTGGTGGCGTTGAAGTACGTCACCTTCATCATGCGCGCCGACAACAAGGGCGAGGGCGGCATCATGGCGATGATGGCGCTGGCCCAGCGCGCCACCCGCCAGTATCCGCGCACGCGTCGGCTGGTGATCCTCGCCGCGGTGCTGGGCGCGTCGCTGTTCTTCGGCGACGGCGTGATCACGCCGTCGATCACGGTGCTGTCGGCGGTGGAAGGCCTTGAAGTCGCGGCGCCGCAGCTGGCGCATTGGGTGGTATGGATCGCGGTGGCGGTGCTGGTCACGCTGTTCCTGATCCAGAAGCGCGGCACCGGCAAGGTCGGCAGCGTGTTCGGCCCGGTGATGTGCATCTGGTTCGTGGTGATCGGCTTGGTCGGCCTGTACAACATCGTGCAGCATCCGCTGGTGCTGCGTGCCATCAATCCCTGGTACGGATTCAACTTCTTCGCCCACCACGGTGCCGGAGGGTTCCTGGTGCTGGGCGCGGTGGTGTTGTGCGTGACCGGCGCCGAAGCGCTGTACGCCGACATGGGCCACTTCGGGCGCAACCCGATACGGCTGGCCTGGTATGCGTTCGTGATGCCGGGCCTGATGCTGAATTATTTCGGGCAGGGCGCCTTGCTGATCCACCAGCCTGATGCGGCCAGCAATCCGTTCTACCTCGCCGTGCCGTCGTGGGGGCTGTATCCGATGATCGCGCTGGCGACCGCCGCGGCGGTGATCGCCTCGCAGGCGGTGATCGCGGGTTCGTTCTCGATCATGCGCCAGGCGATCCAGCTGGGCTTCCTGCCGCGCATGCCGGTGGTGCACACCTCCAACGAGGAAGTCGGGCAGATCTACCTGCCGTGGGTCAACCGCCTGCTGATGATCCTGGTGGTGCTGGTGGTGATCGGGTTCGGGTCGTCCAACGCGCTGGCCGGCGCCTACGGCATCGCGGTGACCGGCACCATGGCGATCGACACCGTGCTGTTCCTGATCGTCGCGTGGCGGATGTGGAAGTGGAATCCCGCCGCCATCATCGCGCTCGGCCTGTTCTTCCTCACCATCGACCTGTCGTTCTTCGCCGCCAACACGTTGAAGGTCGAGGATGGCGGCTGGTTCCCGCTGGTGCTGGGACTTGCGGTATTTACGGTGCTGACCACGTGGCGGCGCGGGCGCGAACTGGTGTTGCGCGAGCTGAAGCACAGCGGCCTCGCGCTGGCGCCGTTCATCGCCAACCTCGCCGAGCATCCGCCGACCCGCGTCGAGGGCACCGCGATTTTCCTGGTCAGCGATCCCGACGCGGTGCCGCACGCGCTGCTGCACAACCTCAAGCACAACAAGGTGCTGCACAAGCGCAACGTGATCCTGACCGTGGAGACGCTGGAAACGCCGTATGCCGATCCCGACGAGCGGATCGAACTGGAAGACCTCGGCCACGACTTCCACAAGCTCACCCTGCGCTTCGGTTTCACCGACGATCCCAATGTGCCCGCGGCATTGCACGACTGCGCCGACCGCGGCCTCGACATCAAGATGATGGACACCACGTTCTTCCTGTCGCGCGAAACCATCGTCGCCACCGACCGCCCCGGCATGGCACTGTGGCGCGACAAACTGTTCGCGTTCCTGGCCCGCAATGCCTTGCCCGCCACCGCGTTCTTCAGCATCCCCGGCAACCGGCTGATCGAGCTCGGCGCGCAGGTCGAGATTTAGAACTCGCCTTCGAATTGGCCGTTCGCACTGAGCGTAGTGCCGAAGGTGCGAAGTCGAAGTGCCGCGCGATACGGCAATCGCCGGTGTTTCGACTTCGCGAAGCTTTGCTTCGCTACGCTCAACACGAACGGCTGTTCTCGGGCGCGTCTCCCGCGTACCTGAACCGCAGGCTTCCGGGCGCCACACTTCGCATCGCAACTGCCGCGGCGGCACTACACTTCGCGCCCTCTTTTTCGGTACCGGGAGCCGGGCATGCACGCCACGGTTTCGGATTCGAGGGTTTCACCCTCGCTGCGCGCGCTGGCGCTCGGCGCGATCGGCGTGGTGTTCGGCGACATCGGCACCAGCCCGCTGTACACGTTGCAGGAAGTGTTCAGCGAGAAATATGGCCTCGGTGTGTCGCAAGCGAGCGTGTTCGGGGTGTTGTCGCTGGTGTTCTGGTCGCTGATGCTGGTGGTGACGCTGAAGTACGTGATGTTCGTGATGCGCGCCGACAACAAGGGCGAGGGCGGCATCATGGCGCTGCTGGCGCTGGTCCAGCGCAGCGTGCGCGGGATGCCCCGCCTGCGCTGGCTGGTCGCGCTGTTGGCGATCTTCGGCGCCGCGTTGTTCTACGGCGATGGTGTGATCACGCCGGCGATGACGGTGCTGTCGGCGGTGGAAGGATTGAAGGTCGCAGAGCCGGCGCTGGGCCGCTGGGTGGTCGGGATCAGCGTCGCGATCCTGTTGCTGCTGTTCGCGCTGCAGCGGCGCGGCACCGCGGGCATCGGCGCGCTGTTCGGGCCGGTGATGTGCGTGTGGTTCACGGTGATCGCAGTGTTGGGCGTGCACATGATCATGCGCGCGCCGCAAATCCTGGTCGCGTTGAACCCGTATTACGCGCTCCGCTTCTTCGCGTCGCACGGCATCGCCGCGTTCGTGGCCCTGGGCGGCGTGGTGCTGGCGGTCACCGGCACCGAGGCGCTGTATGCCGACATGGGGCATTTCGGCAAGTCGCCCATCCGGCGCGCGTGGCTGGGTTTCGTGTTCCCGGCGCTGCTGCTCAATTACTTCGGGCAGGGCGCGTTGCTGCTGGAGAACCCCGGTGCGGCGGGCAATCCGTTCTACCTGCTGGTGCCGCGCGTGTTGCTGTATCCGATGATCGCGTTGGCGACCGCGGCCGCGGTGATCGCCTCGCAGGCGGTGATCACGGGCGCGTATTCGATGACCCGCGAAGCGGTGCAGCTCGGTTACTCGCCGCGCATGCGCGTGGTGCACACCTCCAGCCGCGTGGCCGGACAGATCTTCGTGCCGTGGATCAACGGCATGCTGCTGGTGCTGGTGGTCGCGGCGGTGCTCGGGTTCCGTTCCTCGGAAAACCTCGGCGCCGCCTACGGCATCGCGGTGACCGGCACGATGGTGGTCACCACGTTGCTGATGCTGATCGTGGCGGTTCGCATATGGCGCTGGAAGCTGCCGCTGGTCGTCGCGATCGGGGTGGCGTTGCTTGCGATCGACCTGGCTTTCTTCGGCGCCAACCTGCTGAAGGTCGAGCATGGCGGCTGGTTCCCGCTGGTGCTGGGGCTGCTGGTGTTCACGGTGATGACCACGTGGCGGCGCGGCCGCGAACTGGTGCTGCGCCAATTGCAGCACGGCGGTCTTGCGCTGGCGCCGTTCATCGCCAGCATCGCCGAGCATCCGCCTGCGCGCGTGCCCGGCACCGCGGTGTTCATGACCGCCAACTTGAACGCGGTGCCGCATGCGCTGCTGCACAGCCTCAAGCACTACAAGGTGCTGCATGCGCGCAACGTGCTGCTGAGCGTGGAGACGCTGGAGACGCCGTTCGCCGATGCCGCCGAGCACATCGAGGTTCGCGATCTGGGTCATTCGTTTCATGCCCTGACCTTGCGCTTCGGCTTCATGGAAGACCCCGACGTGCCCGCGGCACTGGCCGAATGCACGAAGCAGGGATTCGCCTTCGACATGATGGACACCACGTTTTTCCTGTCGCGCGAAACCGTCGTGGCCACCCGGCGCCCCGGCATGGCACTGTGGCGCGACCGGCTGTTCGCGTTCATGACGCGCAACGCACTGCCCGCCACCGCGTTCTTCAGCATCCCCGGCAATCGCCTGGTCGAGCTCGGCACGCAAGTGGAGATCTGAGCTTGAAGCGGCGCGGCGCCAGTACGGTTCCGGCATAATCGCCGCATGAGCGAATCCCGCGTCGTCGACGCCAGCGAAAGTCCCGCCGAGCAGATCGTCGAGGCCAGCGTGAGGCCGCGTTCGCTGGCCGAATACGTCGGCCAGGCGGCGATGCGCGAGCAACTGGCATTGTCGATCGAGGCCGCGAAGCGGCGCGGCGAAGCGTTGGACCACGTGCTGGTATTCGGCCCGCCGGGCTTGGGCAAGACCACGATCAGCCACGTGCTCGCCAATGAGCTTGGCGTGAACCTGCGCAGTACTTCCGGGCCGGTGCTGGAACGCGCGGGCGACCTGGCGGCGCTGCTGACCAACCTGCAGCCGCGCGACGTGTTGTTCATCGACGAAATCCATCGCCTGTCGCCGGTGGTGGAAGAGGTGCTGTACCCGGCGCTGGAGGATTTCCAGATCGACATCATGCTGGGCGAAGGCCCGGCCGCGCGCTCGATCAAGCTGGACCTGCCGCGCTTCACGCTGGTCGGCGCGACCACGCGCGCGGGCATGCTGACGTCGCCGTTGCGCGACCGCTTCGGCATCGTGCACCGGCTGGAGTTCTACACGCCGGGCGAACTGGCCTCGATCGTCGCGCGCTCGGCGCGGATCCTCGACATCGCCTGCGACGAGGATGGCGCGGCCGAAATCGCGCGGCGTTCACGCGGCACCCCGCGCATCGCCAACCGCCTGCTGCGCCGGGTGCGCGATTACGCCGAGGTGCGCGCGCACGGGTGCATCACCCGTGACGCGGCATCGGCCGCGCTGGAAATGCTGCAGGTGGACGCCGGCGGCTACGACGAACTCGACCGCAGGTTGTTGCGGTTGATCCTGGAGCAGTTCGACGGCGGCCCGGTGGGCGTGGAATCGCTGGCGGCGGCGCTGGCCGAGGACCGCGACACCATCGAGGACGTGCTGGAACCCTACCTGATCCAGCAGGGCCTGCTGGCGCGCACCGCGCGCGGACGCATCGCCACGTCCAGGGCATGGCGGCATTTCGGCCTGAAACCGCCACGCGGCAGCGAACCCGCACTGAACCTGTTCGAAGACGAGAGGTCATAGTCCGATGGTTGGTGTGGTCGAGCACGCGCAACCGGCATTCAGGTGGCGGACACGGGTTTATTGGGAAGATACCGATGCCGGCGGCGTGGTCTACCACGCGGGCTACCTCAGGTTTCTGGAACGCGCGCGCACCGAATGGATGCGCGCGCACGGCATGGGACAACAGGCGTTGCGCGAATCGCAGGGCGTGGTGTTCGTGGTGCGCGAAATCGACATCGCGTTCGACAAACCGGCCAGGCTCGACGACGAACTGGACGCCACCTTGCGCGTGACGCGCCTGCGTTCGGCCAGCATCGAGTTCGCACAGGAAGTGCTGCGCGCGGCCGACGGCGTTACGCTGGCACGCGCCAGGGTGCGCATCGCCTGCGTGGATGCGCGCGAGTTCGTGCCGGTCAGGATTCCGCCAGACATTTCAGCGTTGATCGAAGGAAACACACACGCATGAACGGTTCCATCAACATCCTCGACCTGGTCATCCATGCCAGCCTGCCGGTCAAGCTGGTATTGCTGATACTCGTGATCTTCTCGTTCACGTCGTGGGTGATCATCTTCCGCAAGAAGGCGATGCTGGATGCCGCCACCCGCGATGCCGACGACTTCGAGGAACGCTTCTGGTCGGGCGTCGACCTGGCCGCGTTGTTCCGCGAGGTCAGCCACCGCGGCGGCGACGCGGGCGGGCTCGCGGCGGTGTTCGAGTCGGGTTTCCGCGAATTCGTGCGCCAGCGCCAGCGCGACAGCGAGGACCGCCGCGCGGTACTGGAGGCCGCCGAGCGCGCGATGCGCGTGGCCGGCACCCGCGAGATCGAGAAACTGGAGCGCAACCTCGAATACCTCGCCAACGTCGGTTCGATCAGCACCTACGTCGGCCTGTTCGGCACGGTGTGGGGCATCATGATCGCGTTCCAGGGCCTCGGCACCTTGAAACAGGCCACCATCGCCACGGTGGCGCCGGGCATTTCCGAAGCGCTGGTCGCGACCGCGATGGGCCTGTTCGCCGCGATTCCGGCGGTGTGGGCGTACAACCGTTACTCGACCCGGCTGGAACGCATCACCATCCGCTACGACACCTTCCAGGAAGAGTTCTCATCGGTGCTGCAGCGCCAGATGCATGCCGACGACCAGCCCGCGGCGCCCGCGCCCGAGCGCGCGAAGGCGCCGGCACGCTGACAGGTCCGGGGAGCGAACCGCCATGGCCTTGCAACATCGCAATCAACGCCGCCGCCGCAGGATGGCGGAAATCAACATCGTGCCGTACATCGACGTGATGCTGGTGCTGCTGATCATCTTCATGGTGACCGCGCCGATGTTGAACCTCGGCGCCGACATCCAGTTGCCGCAGTCGGCGGCGAAGGCGCTACAGGATGAAAAACAGCCGGTGCTGGTGACGGTGGACCAGCAGGGCAACGTGTTCCTGACCCTCGGCAAGAGCGCGCGCGAACAGGTCGACGACGAGAAGCTGGTGAATGACGTGTCCGCGTTCGTCAAACAGGACCCGAAGGTTTCGGTGATGCTGGGCGGCGACAAGCGCGTCGATTACGGGCGCGTCAACCAGGTGCTGGGCCTGCTGCAACAGGCGGGCGTCGCCAAGGTCGGATTGATGAGCCAGCCCGAGGCCACGGTGGTTCCCGCGAGCCATGGAAAGCGCTGACGCCACCCCGCGCGCGGTCGCCTATTCCGCGTTGCTGCACCTCGGGATCGTCGCGTTCCTCGCGCTGGCGATGCTCAACTGCACCCGCTGGGAGGCCGTCGCCAACGCGCTGCACCTGCCCGAGGCGATGCGCCCGGTCACCTGCACGCACATGGAGCTGTTGCAGGGTCCGGTGATCGAGGCCACGCTGGTCGGTCCGGTCGGCGCGCCGCCGCCACCCGCGTCGAAACACGCGCAGAAGGCGTCCCCGAAACACGAGGAAAAGGCCGAGCCCAAGCCCAAGCCGCCGCCACCCGCGCCGGTGCGGGTGCTGCCGACGCCGGTGCAGCAGCCTGCGCTGAGGGACCAGGAAAAAATCGCCGAGATCGCCGAGCAGAAGGCCGAGCAGCAGCAAAAGGCGCAGGAAGAGCAACAGAAGCAGCGCATGGCCGAACTGACCAGGCAGCAGGAGGCCGAGCGCATCCTCAAGGAATTGGCCAAGGTCAAGGCGCAAAGCCAGGCCCAGCAGCGCAAGATCAACCTGGAAACGCAGAAGGCGCAGCAACTGGCCGACCTGCGCAAGGCCAGCGAAAGCCAGAACGCCGAAAATGTGCCGATCGCCAAGCAGGCGATGACCGGGCAGGCGGGCACTTCCAACAACGCTTATGTCGCGGCATTGCAGAACGCGATCACGCAAAACTGGTTGCGGCCGGACAACATCCCGGCGGGCGTGGTGTGTCCGGTGGAAATCGTGCAGATACCGGGCGGTCAGGTGATTTCCGCCAAGGTGCTGCCGAGTTGCCCTTTCACCGATGTGGCCCGGCACTCGGTGGAAGCGGCCGTGCTGAGCTCGTCGCCGCTGCCTTACAAGGGGTTTGAAAAACAGTTCAGCCGCGACATCATCTTCAATTTCACCGTGACTTCCTCGCAATGAAAGGTGCTCGAATCATGCGAATGCCCAAATTCCCGTTTGCCTTGGCCCTGGTCCTGCTCGCTGCGTTGTTCGCGACGCAGGCCGGCGCGCAGGGCCTGACCGTCCAGATCGTCAACGGCGTGCCGTCGGCGATCCCGATCACCGTGGTGCCGTTCGGCCAGGAGGGCTCCGGTCCCGCGTCGCCGGTCGACATCGCGCAGATCGTCAGCATGGATCTGGATCGCTGCGGCAAGTTCCGCACGCTGCCGACCAGCGAAATCGTGGAATCGCCGACCACGGGTTCGCAGATCAAGTTCGCGACCTGGCAGCAGTTGAAGCAGCAATACATCGTGGTCGGTCGTACCACGTACAGCGGCGGCGTGTTGAAAGCCGACTTCGAGTTGTGGGACGTCGCCAAGCAACAACAGTTGCTGGGCCTGTCGATCAGCGGGCAAGGCAGCGACCTGCGCAGGGTGGCGCACCAGATCGCCGACCAGATCTACCAGAAGATCATCGGCGTGCGCGGCGCGTTCGACACCCGCATCGCCTACGTGACCATGGTGGGCCTCGGCAACGACGCGCAGTACTCGCTGGTGATCGCCGATTCCGACGGCTACAACCCGCAGACCGTGGTGCGTTCGCACGAAGCGTTGTTGTCGCCGGGCTGGTCGCCGAACGGCCAGGAGCTGGCCTACGTGTCGTTCGAAAGCGGCAACTCCGCGATCTACATCCAGAACATCGCCACCGGCGCGCGCCGGGTGGTGTCGGCGCGCGCCGGCATCAATGGCGCGCCGCGCTTCTCGCCGGACGGCAAGCGGCTGGCGGTGAGCCTGTCTTTCCAGGGCAATCCCGAGATCTACGTGATGGACCTCGCCACCGGCGCGCTGACGCGGCTCACCCACAACCTGGCGATCGACACGGAGCCGCGCTGGACGCCGGACGGTGCCAACATCATCTTCACCTCGGACCGTTCCGGCAAGCCGCAACTGTATGAAATTCCGGCCTCCGGCGGGACTCCGCAGCGCATCACCTTCCAGGGCCAGTACAACGCCAACGCGTCGATCAGCTACGACGGCAAGAAGATCGCGATGGTGCAAGGCAACGGAAACGTGTATCGTATTGCAGTGATGGACCGCTCTCTTGGTGGTCAGGAGACGTTCGTTTCCCCGGGCAATCTGGACGACGCGCCAAGCTGGGCTCCCAACGCCAGCATGCTCCTCTACGCAGCCAACGAAGGCCCCCGCGGCGTCCTGTACGCTGTTTCGGCCGACGGGCGGGTACGCCAGCGGCTGGTGTTGAGCGATGGTGACGTGCGTGAACCTGCCTGGGGACCGTACCGCAGTCCTTGACGCCGTTTTGATCGGACCAGTGCTTTAATTTTCAACGTTGTACCCACCCACCACTCACTTATTCAAGAAAAAAGGATGGATTCGCCATGAACGCAACCGTTCGCGTCTCCGTAGTTGCATTGTTCTGTCTTGCCGCAGCGGCATGCGCCAAGAAGCAGGAAATCAAGGCGGCGCCGCCGCCGCCCGAGGCCCCCACCGCGACCGCGCCGGCCCAGACCGAAGGCGTGTTCACGCCGGCCGACCTGCAGTCGAATGCCTGCCTGCGCACCCGCGTGATCTACTTCGATTTCGACAAGAGCGACATCAGGGGCGAGTTCGACAACATCGTCGCCTGCCACGCCAAGTACCTGCGTGACCGTCCGATGGCGCGCATGACGATCGAAGGCAACACCGACGAGCGCGGCACCCGCGAATACAACCTCGGCCTCGGCGAGCGCCGCGGCAACGCCTTGGCCAGCGCGCTGGAAGCGGCCGGTGCCTCGTCCAGCCAGATCAAGGTCGTCAGCTACGGTGAAGAGCGTCCGGTGTGTCGCGAGCACAACGAAGGTTGCTGGCACCAGAACCGCCGCGACAACATCGTCTACACCACCGAGTGATCGGCGTGGCGAAACCCGACTGCATGCGGCGCAAGCCGCGCAAGCTCGCGATGATCATGGCCGCTTCGGCGGCCATGATCGTTGCTGGGGCCGGCAGTTCACCGGCGCGGGCGCAGGATGCGGACTCGTCTGTCGCGGCGCCGCCGTCCAACAGCCTCGCGCTGGTCAACCAGATCCAGGCGATGCGCGACCAGATGCAGCAGATGCAGGGCCAGATCGAGGTCCTGCAGCACCAGCTCCAACAACTCCAGCAGACCGGCAAGGACCAGTACGTCGACCTCGATTCGCGGATCGGCAAGCTGGAACATGCGCAACCCGCGCAGGCGGGTTCTTCGGCGCCCGCGACGCCGGCGGCCGCACCGACCGCGCCGGCTTCGGCGCCGGCAGCTACCCCTGCGTCCGCCGCCGACAAGGCGGCCGCGCAGGCCGAGTTCGATGCGGCCTTCAAGTCGCTGCGCAGCGGCAATTACGTCGATTCGGCGCGCGGATTCCGCGCCTTCATCGACAAGCATCCCGACAGCCCGTTGGTGTCGAACGCGTACTACTGGCTGGGCAGCTCGTACCAGATCACCCAGAACTACCAGCCGGCGCTGGCCGCGTTCCAGACCTTGCTGCGGAAGTATCCGGACAACCCCAGGGCCGCGGAAACGCAACTGCGCATCGCCGATTGCCAGATCGCGCTCAAGGACTACGCCGCCGCGCGCGCCACGCTGCAGGCCGTCGTCAAGGCGCACCCCGGCACCTCGCTGGAAAAACGCGCGCGCGACCGGATGCAGGACCTCCCCGCGCCCTCCGGCGCGAAATGACCGGCGCGCGTTCCGCACCCCGCAAGGCCGTGGTGCTGGTTTCGGGCGGCATGGATTCGGCCGTCACGCTGGCGATCGCGCGCGCACAAGGGTTCGCGTGCCACGCCTTGTCCGTCGCGTATGGCCAGCGGCATGCATCCGAACTGGCTGCCGCCGCGCGCGTCGCCGCGACGCTGGGCGCGGTCGAGCACAAGACCGTTTCGGTCGACCTGCGCAGCATCGGCGGTTCGGCGCTCACCGCCGACATCGCCGTGCCCGAGCACGTCGATGCGCACGGCGAGGACGAAATCCCGGTCACCTACGTGCCGGCGCGCAACACCATCATGCTGTCCATCGCACTGGGCTGGGCCGAGGCGCTCGGTTCAAGCGATCTGTTTTGCGGTGTCAACGCGGTCGATTACTCGGGGTATCCCGATTGCCGTCCGGCTTTCATCGAAGCGTTCGAGCGGCTCGCCAATGTTGCGACCAAGGCGGGCGTGGAAGGACAAACGCTGCGCGTGCACGCACCCCTCATCCGCATGAGCAAGGCCGACATCGTGCGCGAGGGCGTGCGCCTTGGCGTGGATTTCTCGGCGACCGTGTCGTGTTACCAGGCCGATGCCGATGGCCGCGCCTGCGGGCATTGCGACGCCTGCGTGTTGCGCGCACGCGGGTTCGCCGGTGCCGGCGTCGCCGATCCGACGCACTACGCCTGATGCGCTTGTGCGGTTAGAATGACCGGCTTGCTTGTCCGTGAGGGGAATGGTCGGGTGCAGCTTCGTTGTGAAGGTTTCGCGAAGTGGCCCTCACCCCAGCGCTACGCGCTCGGCCGAAGGCCGCCTCTCCCGCAAGCGGGAGAGGGGGAGTGATCGGGGCGAGGCTTCGCTGGGTGTTTTCGCAGCGCAGCCCTCACCCCTTGCCCTCTCCCGGTGGGAGAGGGGGAGTGATAATCGCGCTGCGCGCGATGCGTTATTTGATAAAAGCGGGGCCGTTAGCTCAGCGGTAGAGCAGTGGACTTTTAATCCATTGGTCGATGGTTCGATCCCATCACGGCCCACCATTCAAATCAATAATTCGCGCGTCTGGCGCTTCCGGCTTTCTGCCAAAGCGCGTCGCCAGGACCCACGCAGTCTTCATTTGTGCGGATTTCGTCCGCTTGCGGGGGTATCTGCGACGACATCGAAGACGCTCGGGAAACGCTTGCGCGTCATGCGTGCGCGTGTTCGCCGATCGGGCGCACCTTGGCGCGGAACCTGCGTTGCGCCTGCCACAAGTCGAAGTCAGCCTGCATCCCGTACCAGAGGCCCGGAGTCGTGCCGAGCGCCTTGGATAGTCGCAGGTCCATATCCGCGCTGACAGCAGCGGAGCCGTTCAGCACACGAGACAACGCTACGCGGGTCACACCCAGCCGCTTCGCCGCTTCGGTCACGGTGATGTCGGTCAGCCACTCGCGCAGCACTTCGCCGGGGTGCGGGGGGTTGTGCATGATGGTCATGGTGCTGCCCTAGTGATAGTCCTGATAGTCCACAAGTACCGCGTCTCCATCCTTGAAGGTGAAGGTCAGCCGCCAGTTCCCGCTGACCCAGACCGCCCAATGTTCGGCGAGCTTTCCATGCAGTGGGTGCAGCTTCCATGCGGGGGCGGCCATGTCACGCGGGCCGCTGGCACGGTTGAGCGTGGCCAATTGCAAGCGTAGGCGCGCGGCGTGCTTCGCCTGGATGCCCGAAGTCTTTCCGGTGCGAAAAAAGGTTGCGATGCCTTTGTGCCGGAACGATCGGATCCTGCGAGAACTGTATAGCTGCGCTATACAGAACGCAAGGGTGGGTCAGCGCGTGCGTTTGCGCGTAATCGGCACGATGCTCGCGCCGGTGCCGGTTGGCAACCGGTGCAAGGTTTCAAGCGGGGCGCGCATTTCGTCGAGGCATTCATGCATGTGGTAGTGCCGGTCCTGCACCCGGCTGAGCCGGTGCGATGGCAACCGCGCGCGTGCTTCCATCGACACGCCCGCATCGGCCATCCGGGTTTCCACGGTGCGACGCAGGTCCCCTGGGGTGAAAGTGCCACCTGCAGTCGGTGACGGTTGCGCGGCGTGCGGCGCATCCCGCGATCGAGCCCGCGTGAGCGGCTCGCGGGCTTCGGGACACCATCCGATCCGCGACTCACAGCATCAGCCGATGGATCACCCGGGTCGCGTCGCCCGGATCGCGTTCGCGCTTGAAGCCGAGGTCGCGGGCCAGCTCGCGCATGCGTTCGTTTTCGTTGGCGTCGATGGAGAACATGGAACGGATGCCGCGCCGGCGAGCGACATCGATGAGGTCGCGCATCAATACCGTTCCCAGCCCCTTGCCTTGCCATGCGTCGGCCACGGTGACCGCGCACTCGCACGACTGGCCGTCGGGGGCGAGGCTGTAACGGCTGACGCCGATCGCGCGCTCGACCCCGCCTTGCCGCGGCAGTGCGATGAACGCCATGTCGCGCCGGTAATCGAGTTCCGTCAGTTTGCGGATCAGCGCATCGCCGGGTTCGCTGATCTGGCCGAGGAAACGCATCCAGCGTGATTCCGGACTCAGGTTGCGGATGAACTCGCGCTCGAGCCCCGCGTCTTCCTTGCGCAACACCCGGATCGTCACCTCGCTGCCGTCCAGCAACGTCACGACCGATTCCGGCACGTCGGCCGGGGCCGCCAACGTCGTGACATCCGTGTTCGGGTTGAAGTTGGCGGCGCGGGCGCCGCGATCGGGAACCGTGTTCCTGGATGTAGACATGGCTGGAACCTCGCTTCTGCTCGTGGATCAAGCATGGATCGCCGGGGCGACCCGGTTGTGACCAGGATCAACTCGGGCGACGGTTTCCGCGAACAGGGGAAATGGACGATCCGGCCAAGGCCGTGGCTCGGTCAACGTTCCGATGGCGACCCGAGCAGCCTCGCGGCAGCCCGCGCGATCACCGTCTCCTCGTCGGTCGGGATCACGAACACCTGGACCCGGGCAGCGTCGCTGCTGATGCGGGTTGCGTCGCTCGCATTGCGTGCGTCGTCGAGCACGATGCCGAGCCAACGCAGGCGTTCGCCGATGCGCTTGCGCGTGTTTTCGGCGTGTTCGCCGATCCCGCCGGTGAACACCAGCGCGTCCAGGCCCTCCAGCGCCACGCACTGGGCCGCGATCGCGGTCGCGGCGCGTTCGGCGAACATCTCCAGCGCTTCGCGCGCGCGGGGATCTCCGCTGGCTTCGAGTACGCGCACGTCGTCGCTGATCCCGGACACGCCCAGCAAGCCGGAGCGGTTGCCCAGGAGGTCCGCCACATCCTGCGCGCTCATGCCGCGTTGCTGCTGCAGGTGCAGCAGCACGCCTGGATCGATCGTGCCACAACGCGTGCCCATCATCAGGCCGTCCAGCGGGGTGAAACCCATGGACGTGGAAACGCTGCGCAGGTTGCGCATTGCGCACACGCTGGCGCCGTGGCCAAGATGCGCGACAACGGTTTTTCCGTATGGATGCGGGACAGCGATTTGCGGCAACACACTGGCGATGTATTCGTACGACAGGCCGTGGAATCCGATGCGCACGATGCCCGATTCACTCAATGCGCGCGGCAGCGCGAACCATTGCGACAGCTTCGGTTGCGTACGATGGAACGCGGTATCGAAGCAGGCGATCTGCGGTACATCCGGCAACAGTTCCTGCAAGTTTCTGATCAGCGCGATCTCGGCCGGCTGGTGCGCGGGCGCGAGCACCGCCAGCGCTTCGAGTTCGGCCAGGACTTCCGCATCGACGCGAACCGGTTTGTCGAAACGCGTGCCGCCGTGCACGACGCGATGACCCACCGCGGCAAGGCGCATCTCCGGATGCCGCTCGCGCACCTCGGCCAGCAGCCAGCGGACCGCCTCGCCGATGTCCGCGGCAGCGGGTCGTTCCGAGACGGTGGTTTGCCCGTGCGACGTGAAGGAGGCACGCGCGTCGCGTCCCACATCCGTGACGTTGCCGCGCAGGATCGGTTCGAGCGTGACGGCATCGAACAATGCCAACTTGATGCTGGACGAACCGATGTTGAGCGACAGGATGGCGGCGTTCATGACGGCGCGAGCGCGGCCCGGTTCGCGAACAGCCGCGCCAGCGCGCAGGACATCACCCGCGCGCGCACCGTATCCGCACGGCTGGTCAACGCGATCGGAACGCGCGCACCCAGCACGATGCCCGCCGAGGCGGCGCCGGCCAGGTAGATCATCTGCTTGGCCAGCATGTTGCCGGTCATCAGGTCCGGCACCACCAGGATGTCGGCGTTCCCGGCGACCGGCGATTCGATGCCCTTGATCGAGGCCGCCGCGACCGACACCGCGTTGTCGAAGGCCAGCGGCCCCTCCAATGCGCCGCCGCTGATCTGGCCGCGATCCCGCATCTTGCACAATGCCGCGGCGTCGATGGTCGAGACGATGCGCGGGTTCACGGTTTCCACCGCCGACAGGATCGCCACCTGCGGCATGGCGATGCCGATCGCGTGCGCGAAGTCGATGGCGTTCTGGACGATGTCGCGCTTGTCCAGCAAGTCGGGCGTGATGTTGAGCGCACCGTCGGTCAGCAACAGCAGCTTCGGGTAGCGCGGAACGTCCAGTGCAAACACGTGGCTGACGCGCCGCTCGGTGCGCAGGCCGTGTTCGTGGTCGACCACCTCGGCCATCAGTTCGTCGGTGTGCAACGCGCCCTTCATCAGGGCGGCGACTTCACCAGTGCGTGCGAGCCCGACGGCGCGGGCGGCCGCGGCGTGGCTGTGCGCCGTGTCTTCGATGCGGCAATCGCCGATATCCAGTCCTGCCGATTCCGCCGCGCGCAGGATCTTTGCCCGTGGTCCCACCATGACCGGCCGGATCAATCCCGAACGGGCGGCTTCCAGCGCCGCCTGCAGCGACGGCGCATCGCAGGGATGCACGACGGCGACCGGAATCGGTTCGAGCACCTCGGCGGCTGTCAGCAGGGCTTCGAAGGGTGACGGGCGGTTTTCTACGCTTGCGTCGGCTGGCAAGGCGGCGGTCCTCGTTGGGATGCGGACATCGTGCATGCTCCATGTGTGGTGATCTTGATCGGGATCACAAGGGGCCGGCGCGTGCGTGCTGACATGGGGCCGTGCCCGCTCGGGCGTGCGCAGGACATTCGCCATGACGATTCCGCAGACCATGCGCGCCGCGGTTGTGCGTGACTTCGGACGGCCATTGTCGATCGAGGAATGGCCGGTCCCAAGGCCTGGTCCCGGCAAAGTGCTGGTGCGCATTGCCGCATCGGGCGTGTGCCATACCGACCTGCACGCCGCCGACGGCGACTGGCCGGTCAGGCCCGCCGTGCCGTTCATCCCCGGCCATGAAGGCGTGGGCCGGGTCGCCGCGCTCGGCGCGGGGGTCTCGCACCTGGAAGAGGGCGATCTGGTCGGCATCGCCTGGCTGCACGATGCCTGCGGCCATTGCGAATACTGCATCACCGGATGGGAAACCCTTTGCGAAGCCCAGCACAACAGCGGCTACAGCGTGAACGGATGCATGGCCGAATACGCACTCGGAAATGCCGCGTACGTGGCGCGGCTGCCGGAACATTCCGATCCGGTGGCCATGGCGCCGATCCTGTGCGCAGGCGTGACCACGTACAAGGGAATCAAGGAAACCGGGGCGCGCCCGGGCCAGTGGATCGCGATTTCCGGCATCGGCGGGCTCGGGCATCTCGCGGTGCAGTACGCGACCGCGATGGGGCTGCGCGTGGTGGCGCTCGACGTGGCCGAGGACAAGCTGGCGCTGGCGCGAACGGATGGCGCCGAAATCGTGGTGAACGCGAGCCTGGACAACGCCGCACAACGCGTGATCGATGCGACCGGCGGTGGCGCGCATGGCGTGCTGGTCACGGCGGTGTCGCGCCCGGCTTTCGGACAGGCGTTGCAGATGGCGCGGCGCAGGGGCACCGTCAGCCTGGTCGGATTGCCGCCGGGGACCTTCGAGACGCCGATTTTCGAGGTCGTGTTGAAGCGGATCACCGTGCGGGGATCGATCGTCGGCACGCGCCAGGACCTGGCCGAGGCGATCGCGTTTGCCGCGGCGGGCAAGGTGCGTGCCCATACGCAAACAGCGGCACTCGAGGATGTCGACAGCGTGTTCGCCGAGCTGAAGGCAGGCCGCGTGACGGGGCGCGTCGTGCTGAAACTGGATGGGCAGTAATGCACGGCCAGCCGGTGCGCGAGCGCAAGCCATGGTTGTTCGCTCATGAGAAACGAATGATGAAAACCGATGCCGGCCGCGAGACGGATGATCCCCCGATCCTGCATGGCGTCGATGCATGGTGGCGTGCGGCAAACTACCTTTCGGTCGGCCAGATTTATCTCCGCGCCAATCCGCTGCTGCGCGAGCCGCTGAAGCTGGAACACGTCAAGCGCACGCTGGTGGGGCACTGGGGCACCACGCCCGGGCAGAACTTCATTTACGCCCACCTCAACCGCGCGATCCTGCAGCACGATCTCGACATGATCTACATCTCCGGTCCGGGCCACGGCGGGCCGGCGGTGGTCGCCAATGCGTACCTGGAGGGGACCTACAGCGAGGTGTATCCGGAGATCGGTGGTGACGAAGCCGGCCTGCAACGGCTGTTCAAGCAATTCTCGTTTCCGGGCGGCATTGGCAGCCACGCCACGCCCGAATGCCCGGGCTCCATCCACGAAGGCGGCGAACTCGGCTATTCGCTGAGCCACGGGTTCGGCGCCGTGCTTGACAATCCGGACCTGATCGCCGCCTGCGTGGTCGGCGACGGCGAGGCCGAAACCGGCCCGCTGGCCACGTCCTGGCATTCCAACAAGTTCCTCGATCCGGCGCACGACGGCGCGGTGCTGCCGATCCTGCATTTGAACGGGTACAAGATCGCCAATCCCGCCGTGCCGGCCCGGATCACGTCGCGCGAACTCACGCAATTCCTGCGCGGCTGCGGCTGGAAACCGTACTTCGTCAGCGGCAGCCAGCCCGTTTCGATGCACCGCCAGATGGCGGAAGTGCTGGACACGGTGGTGGCCGACATCCTGCGCATCCGGCGCAGCGCGCGCCGGGGGCGGCTGTCCACGCGGCCGTCGTGGCCGATGATCGTGCTCGAATCGCCGAAGGGCTGGACGGGTCCGAAGATCGTCGACGGCAAGCCGGTGGAGGGCACCTTCCGCGCGCACCAGGTGCCGCTGCAGGTATCGGCGTCCTCGCCGCCGCAACATCTCGCGCAACTGGAAGACTGGTTGCGGAGCTACCGGCCGGACGAATTGTTCAACGCGAGGGGAAGCCTGCGCGCCGAGTGGCGCGCGCTGGCGCCGCCCGGCGCGCGGCGCATGAGCGCGAACCCGCATGCGAACGGCGGCCTGCTGCTGCGCGATCTGCGGATGCCGGATTTCCGTGCGCATGCCGTGGCAGTGCCCGCGCCGGGCGTCGCCGGCGTCGGCGACACGCATGTGTTCGGCCGGTTCCTTCGCGAAGTGCTGCGTGCCAACCACGACCAGCGCAATTTCCGGATCTTCGGTCCCGATGAAACCGTCTCGAACGGCCTGGAGGCGGTGTTCGACGTGACCTGCCGCCAGTGGCAGCTGCCGATCCGCGCGACTGACGAGTTCCTGGGCCGCGACGGACGCGTGCTGGAAATGTTGAGTGAACATCAATGCCAGGGCTGGCTGGAGGGTTATCTGTTGACCGGCCGCCACGGCTTGTTCAACTGCTACGAAGCGTTCGTGCACATCGTGGATTCGATGTTCAACCAGCACGCCAAGTGGCTGAAGATGACCGCGGAACTGCCGTGGCGGCGCCCCATCGCTTCGCTCAACTACCTGCTGGCCTCGCACGTGTGGCGGCAGGACCACAACGGTTTCACCCACCAGGACCCCGGGTTCATCGACCACGTGGTCAACAAGAAGGCGGAAATCGTGCGCGTGTACCTGCCGCCGGACGCCAACTGCCTGTTGTCGGTGATGGACCATTGCCTGCGCAGCCGGCATTACGTCAACGTCGTGGTCGCGGGCAAGCATCCCGCGCCGCAGTGGCTGGACATCGACGCCGCGGCCGCGCATTGCGCGCGCGGCATCGGGGTCTGGCCGTGGGCCGGCAGCGACCGGAACGGCGAACCGGATGTGGTCATGGCCTGCGCGGGCGACGTGCCGACGCTGGAAACGCTGGCCGCCGTTTCGATCCTTCGCCACTACCTGCCGGACCTGAAGCTGCGCGTGGTCAACGTGGTGGACCTGATGAAACTGCAACCGGACAGCGTGCATCCGCACGGCCTCGGCGACGACGACTTCGATCGCCTGTTCACGCTGGATCGACCCGTGATCTTCGCGTACCACGGCTATCCGACCCTCATCCACCGCCTGACCTACCGGCGCCGCAACCACGGGAATTTCCACGTGCACGGCTACAAGGAGGAGGGCACGATCACCACGCCCTTCGACATGACGGTCCTGAACGACCTCGATCGCTTCCACCTGGTGCTGGACGTGATCGGGCGCGTGCCGGGACTGGCTGCGAGGACGATCCACCTCAAGCAGAAGCTCGAGGACAAGCTCGCCGAGCACTGGCACTACATCCGCGCGGAAGGCGTGGACCTGCCCGAAGTGCGCGAGTGGTCGTGGTCATCGACGGATGCCGGCGTGCTCCGTTGAGCACGCGGGTCGATCACAGCGGCTGCGGCGCGACCTCGTCCCGCCAGGCCGGCTCTCCCAATCCGTAGGTCGCGGCGAGTTTTCGCGCTTCGAGCCGTTGCGAATCATCCAGGGGATCCGTCGCCAGCAACGGGTAGTCGATGGGCTCGTCCATCCATGGCTGGAGGGCGGCGCGCATCGCGATCTGCGCCATCCACGACGGACGCGCCGGCGTGGGGGCAGCGCCGGGTTCGCGGCCCCACGCGTGCAGGATGTTCAGCGCATATCCGGACGAGCGCAAGGTGCGATGCCCATCCGAGGCAGCGATCACGTGTGCGTGGTCCATGCCCCACAGCGGATCGACGGCATCCGCCACGTTGTTGGCCAGCAACGCAAGGCGTGGCTGCGAGGTGATGGCGGTGAGTTGCGCGTGGCGCACGCCGCGGCGGGCGGCATCGCGCAGGAGTTCCTCCGGCAACACGCGCCGCCCTGCACGTGCAAGCGAAGCACCCGCCCCGCACCCGCAAACTCCACGCTCGGCCGCGAGCGCGATGTTGCCGCGCAGGCATCCCTCGGCGAGCGCTTTCGCCATGGCGGCCGCCTGCGCGCGTCCCGGTTCGCTGTCATAGCGCAGGTCCAGCAGCGCCAAGGCGTCGGCGACGCCCAGCATGCCGATGCGCAGACACGGCGAGGCGATCCCTGCCAGCAGCGCGGCGTTGTCCAGCGCGCGCACCGCCAGTGCCGCGCAATCGCCCAGGGCAACGAGATCGATCGTTGCGCCCGCGGCCTGGCCCGCGGACACGAAAGCCGCCGCATTCACGGAGGCGTGCAGCGTTCCGTTGCGACACTCGGTGCGGCCGGTGCCGGCGTCCGCGAGCAGGCATTCGTCGGGCAACAACCGCCAGGCTGCAAACGCATCCGTGAATCGCATCCGCCACGTCGCGATCTCGCCGCCTGCCTCGACCGACGCCAGCGCGGTTGCCACGCGCCGCCAGGTGTCCTCGATGGAAAAATCGCGCAAATCGGCTTGCTCGCGCCACCGGAACCAGGCATCCCAGGCCTCGACGGCGGCAAGGTCGATGAATGGGGAGGGTCTGAGCAGGTCGGTCATTGCAGCCGGGCGCCGTGGGTCGTCCCCACTATCCGTACTGGCCATGGTGGAAATCTGATCCTCGTCAATTCCGTGCGTGGTCGAGGGCTCGCTGTTACACACCGTTACACGCCGTTGCCGGGCGGACATCCGGTGGTGACGATCGCGTCGCATCTTGGCGGTGAACACAATCACGACCGGAGCCCCGCCATGGATACGCCGCTCGCACCGTCCACGCTCGAAATGTCGAATCCGCAACAGACGGCGCTCGAACAACCGCCCGAGCTCGACATCGAGGAATTGCAGCGGCACATGGTGGTGACGCGCAGGAAGGTCGCCGCCGGCCAGTACCTGTATCGCAACGGGCAGCCCTTCCACGCCCTGTACCTGGTACACGCCGGGTTCCTGAAGACCTGCGAGTTGTCGGAGGACGGCCGCGAGCAGGTGACCGGTTTCCGGATGCGCGGCGACCTGCTGGGCGTCGAATCCATCGGCCTGGCGGTCCACACCTGCGATGCCGTCGCGCTGGAGGATTCGCAGATATGGGAACTGCCTTACCCGCCGGTGCTGAACGCGTGCCTGCAGGTCCCCGAACTGCAAATACGGTTGTCTTCGGCGCTGGCCGAGGAAATCCGCCGCGACCGGTCCTGGATGCTGACCATCGGTACCCTGCCCGCCGAACAGCGCGTGGCGGCGTTCCTGCTCGACCTTGCATCGCGCCTCGCGCGCCTGGGGTTCAGCGCCCGCCACTTCATCCTGCGCATGGGTCGCGCCGACATCGCGAGTTTCCTCGCACTGAAGCACGAGACCGTGAGCCGGGCGCTGTCGCACCTCGAACAGCTCGAATACATTTCGGTGCTGCGGCGTGAAGTGAAACTGCTGGACATCCCGAAGCTGAGCGCCTGCGCCGGCACGCCCCGCACGATCCAATGACGAGGGTCAGGCGTTGTCGAGCAGGCGCCGGATTGCACTGGTGAGTTGTTCGCGCCGGTACGGTTTGCGCAACAATTCGAAAGCTTCGATCGGGCCTTCGTTGCGCGGTCTGTCGCCCGCGCCCTGATAGCCGGAGGCGAGCAGTATCGCGAGCTCCGGCCGGATGCGGCGCGCTTCGTGCGCCAGTTCGACCCCGTCCATGCCGCTGCCCAGCACCACGTCCGAGAAAAGCAGGTCCACGTCGGGGCTCGCGATGAGCAGGTCCAGGGCTTCGCGCGCACTGGCCGCGGCGATGACGCGGTAACCGACCGCACTGAGGAACCTGGACGCGACCGTGCGGACTTCGGTTTCGTCTTCGACCACCAGTATCGTTGCGTGCGTTTTCGTTTCCCCGGCGTGTCCGGCGCGCGCCTCGTCGACCTTCGGGATGGTCGAGGCCGCCGCGGGCAGGATGAGCTCCACGCGTGTTCCGTAACCGAGCCGGCTGTCGATCGAGACGCTCCCGCCGGACTGGGCGGCGAACCCGTAGACCATGCTGAGACCCAACCCGCTGCCCTTGCCGGATTCCTTGGTGGTGAAAAACGGCTCGAACGCGTGCGCCTGCACGTCGGGCGGCATGCCCGTGCCGGTGTCGCCCACGGCAATGGCCACGTAACGGCCGGGCGGCAACTTCCATGGGTTGTCGGGGTTGTCCAAGGTGATTTCGCGCGCGCCGATGTCGAGACGCCCGCCACGCGGCATGGCATCGCGTGCGTTCAACGCAAGGTTGACCAGCGCCGTATCCAATTCGTTGGGATCGGCATACAGGTCGGGCACCTCGGCGGCGCAGTCGACCTGCACCAGGATCGTTTCGCCCAAGGTGCGCCTGAGCATGGAGCCCAATTCCTGCATCAGGGGCTGGGGCACGACCGCGCGTGGACGCAGCGGTTGCCGGCGCGCGAAGGTGAGCAGCCTGCGGGTGAGGCCCGAGCCCCTGTCCACGGCGCGCAGTGCGCTGTCGATGATTTCCTGCAAGTCCGGCCGGTCGGACAGTTCGGCTTCCAGCAGTTGCAGATTGCCGGAGACCACGGTCAGCAGGTTGTTGAAGTCGTGCGCGACGCCGCCGGTAAGTTGGCCGACCGCGTCCAGCCTTTGCGCGTGTGCCAGCTGCTCCTCGGTGCGGCTGCGCTGCACCGCCGAAGTCAGCAGGCCGGCGATCGACTGCAGGAAATTGATCTTTCCCTCGTCGAAACTCCCGGGCGCGGCGGCCAGCGCAAGCAGGAACCCCAGCGTCTCCTGCCGCACGAAAAGCGGAACCAGGGCGATGTCGTGGAATCCCGCCCTGGAAAGATCCGCGCGGATGGCCTCGGAAGGTCCATCCCGCAATATTTCGGACGTGATCACGGCGTGTTCGCGTGTGTCGAGGGTGCCGCGGATGGAATCGGCGTTGGCGAAGATGGAGGTGAGCGTCCGGGCGGTTGGCTCGGAAAGCCCGGTGGAAGCGCGGATGCGGAACGTGCGCTGGCGCCAGTCGGTTGCAAGGATGGCCGCGGCGGGCAATTCCAGCGCGGTCGCCGTCAACTCGAGGATCCGCCGGATCGCGAGTTCGTAATCGGGAGATTCCAGCGCCAACCGGCTGATCAACGCGAGGTAGCCGTCACGCTGGGCGCGTTCGAGCGCCTGGCGCACGCGCCGCGTTTCGGAGATGTCGCGCACCGAAGCGATCGCGATGGCGCCCTTTTCGGTGGCGATCGAGCTCAGGCCGATTTCGAGGGGGAACGCCTGGCCGTCGTGCTTCATCCCCATCAATTCGTAGCCGATCCCCATCGGGCGAACGCGTGGGTGGGCCATGTAGCCGTTGCGATGCGTCCGGTGCGCATGGCGCAGTGGTTCCGGCACCAGCGCTTCCAGCGCCAGGCCCTGCAGGGCGCCTTGCCCGTAGCCGAACATGCGTTCGGCCTGCGCGTTGGCGAGCACGATGCTGCCTTCCCGGTCCACCGCGATCATCGCGTCGGGAGCGATGTCGAACCACATGCCCAGCATGGCGAAACTGGCGGCGGGGATGTCCGGCGGGCTCATTCACCGCTCCGTCTGGACACGCGCGGCAAACAGGTATCCCGCGCCACGCACGGACTTGATCAGTTCGGGATTGGCCGGATCGGACTCGATCTTGCGGCGAAGCCGCGCAATCTGCACGTCGATGGCGCGATCGAATGGACCGGCGCTGCGGCCGTGGATGTGCTCCATCAATTCGTCGCGCGACAGCACGCGGTTGGGGTGTCCGACCAATATGTGCAACAGTTCGTATTCGCCGGTGGTGAGCGCGATCGAATCGCCGTTGTCGCTGCGAAGCGTGCGTGACGCCGGATCGAGGCTAAAGCCCGCGAAATGGAATGCCGCGCCGTCAGAGGCTTCAGCCGAAGACGAGGCGCTGCGCCTCAGCACGCTGCGAATGCGCGCGAGCAACTCGCGCAATTCGAACGGCTTGGTGACATAGTCGTCCGCGCCGAGCTCCAGCCCGACCACGCGATCCACCGAATCGCCGCGACCGGTGATGATGATGAGTGCGCCGTTCCAGCTTTTGCGGAGTTGGCGCGTCAGTTCGAAGCCATCCTCGCCCGGCAGGCCCAGGTCGAGCAGCACCAGGTCAATGCCCGTGCGCCCGAGCACGCTGCGCATCTCGGCGCCGTTCGATGCGGTGCTGACTTCGAATCCCTGGCCGGCGAAATAGCGGCGAAGCAGATCCAGAATGCCGATATCGTCGTCCACGACCAGCAGGTGCGTAGGGTTACGCATGATGCCTGCACACGATGCGCTGAGCAGGCTGCGAATATATCAAGACCGCCGTCAAGGCGGCATGGGCGTCTGTCCGGCGATGCCGCTTTCGATACCGCCAAAGTGTGCGTGGCTTGATCCACGTCACCATCGCCGCTTGCGGCGCCTTCAGTCTGGCGATAACGACGCATCCGCGTCCGGCAAGCGGAGTCATGTCGATGCCCGAACCAGGCCCGGCCTGCATGGTGATCGTGGACAAGGCGTTGACGCTGACGCCCGGCGTGGTGCGCGCCGCGGCGCTGGCTCGCAAGAGCGGCGACCGCTTGTTGCTGGCGTTGTTCGAATTCGACCGGACGCTGGCGCACGCCGCGTCGCGCGGGTTCGATCTGGATGCCTATCTGCGCGGTCGGCGCGAAAAGCTGGAATCGCTGGCCGAACCGCTGCGGCGTGACGGACTGGCGGTGGACACCCATCTGTTCTGGGACCATCCGGTCATGGCCCGGATGTTGTCGGCGGTGCTGGCCGGGCAACCGCAAATGGTGATCAAGGACGTGCAGAGGGAAGCCTCGTTGAAGCGCGTGCTGTTCACGCCGGAGGACCTCGACCTGCTGCGCCAGTGTCCGGCGCCACTGATGCTGGTGCGCAGCGGCACGCATGGGTTGCCCAGGCGCATCCTCGCCGCCGTGGATCCGCTGGACGAACACGACCGTCCGCGCGAACTCACGGCGCGCGTGCTCAATGCCGCCAACCGTCTCGCGATGCAGTGCGGGGCGGAACTGGATGTCGTGCACGCCTTCGAATACATCCCGCCGTTCGCCGGCCCGGAGTTCGGCCTGATGCCGGATCTGGGGCTGATCGAGCAATTCCGCGCCCTGCATCGCGACGCACTGCAACGGCTCGGCAAGGAGTTCGGCATTCCCGCGGAACGCCTGCACCTGCTGGACGGCATTCCCGGTTGGGCGATCGCGGGGTTCGCGGCCGAGAACCGGATCGACGTGGTCGTGATGGGTTCGATCCAGCGCAATTTCCTGCAACGGATTTCGGTCGGCAGCGTGGCCGAGGACCTGCTGGAGCGACTCGATTGCGACGTGCTGGTGCTCAAGCCGGATGGTTTCGCCGAGCGCCTGCGAACCGAGCTGGAACACAACGGGGACCATCCACACGGGTAGGAGACATCCAATGGCCACCTTGACGCAAGCACAAATCACGCATCTGTCGAAGCTGATGGACGAGCGTTACGAACGCGAGAGGAAGGAGATCGCCACGGTCACGCAGCGGGCGCGGGAGCAGCTGGATGAAGGCGTGTCGGCCGACTGGGTCGATGCGGCGCTGACCGAGTCCACCCTCGCGTCGGACGATGCGGTGATCAAGCAGGACGTCGCGGACATCCGCGACATCCTCGCCGCGCGCGAGCGCCTGTCGGCAGGCGTCTACGGCATCTGCACGGACTGCGGCGAAGCGATTGCCTACGAACGCCTGTTGGCGTACCCCACGGCCAAACGTTGCATCCACTGCCAGCGTTTGCACGAACGGGACAAGGCCGGGCGCGAAATTCCGCGTGGCTCGTAGGGGACATGCACGCGGCTTCGTTTGATGCGGTGCATTCCGATCGAGTTGACCTGAATCACATCGTGGCCGCGCCGAAAATCGATAGTTGACCCATGCGAGGAGAGTGCGGATGAAAACCGATCGGGAACTTCAGCGTGACGTGGCGGCGGAATTGGACTGGGATCCGTCCGTTGACGCGAGCCGGATCGACGTGGAGGCGCACGCCGGCCTCGTGACACTCTCCGGCCTGGTGGGCAGCTACGCGCAGAAGTGCCACGCGCAAGCCGCCGCGTGGCGTGTGGATGGCGTGGACGGCGTGATTGCCGACCTCGATGTCGAGTTGCCGGGCATCGACAGGCGATCGGACGACGACATCGCCAGGGCTGCGCGCAACGTGCTGGCGTGGAACGCGTCGATCCCGCCGCGAAAGGTGAAGGTGGCGGTCAATCACGGGTGGGTGGTGTTGTCCGGCGGCGTGGAGTGGGAGTACCAGAGCCGCGCCGCGGAATCCGCCATGCGCAACCTCGTGGGCATCACGGGCCTGGTCAACCTGATTGAAATCAAGCCGGGGGTCGAACCTCGCGACGTCACGCGCCAGATCGAAGCGGCGCTGCGCAGGCGATCCTTCCGGCGCGCCAGGGACATTGCGGTGCTGGTGAATGGCGGCACCGTGACCCTTTGCGGGCAACTGGATTCCTCGAGCGAGCGGAAAGCGGCGCGCCTGGCCGCGTGGCGCGCCCCCGGGGTTCGCAACGTGGTGGACCAGACCACGATCGCGGCCTGAGTCGCGATCGGTTCAACGTGTTCGGGCCGCGCACCAGGGAGGGCGCGCGGCCCAGGGAGTCGCCGGGCATGTTTACCCATATCCTGATTCCGATCGACGACGACCCGGGTTCGCGCCGCGCGATCGAAGTGGGCGTCGCCCTCGCGCGGAAAATCGGAGCCCGGGTGACGGGGTTTCACGCGATGATGGAATTCAATCGCGCCGGCATCGTCGAGGAATTGCTGGAGCCGCCGCCCGCGGAACTGCGGGTTCTTGCGCAGGCGCACGCGGACAAGTTGTTCGCGCCATTGCAGCGTGAAGCCGAGCTCGCGGGGGTCCCGTGCGACACGTTCGTGAAACGAAGCGAGCACCCCCACGAAGCGATCGTGACGGCGGCGCAACGAGCCCGTTGCGACTTGATCGTGATGGCGTCGCATGGCCGGCGCGGCATTGCAAGGCTGGTGTTGGGCAGCCAGACGCAGCAAGTCTTGAACCACACCGGCATTTGCGTGCTGGTGGTGCGCTGATGGTGGCCCATGCACACGACAGCCGACAGGCTTGAGTCATCGCGATGATCCCGCCGTCCGGATTCCAGGTTTCAGCACTGTGGCCGCACCTCGTGGCCTTGTACTGCGCGACCCTGCTGCCGTTGGCGGCGGGATTGCCGCCGATCATCGCGATCGTCGAGAGCGTGTACGTGATGACCGGGCGGGAAATCTGGAAACAGATCGCCCGCTTCTGGGGCAGGCTGTTCGGGGTCGTCCTGCTGATGTGGGCAATCGGTTCGATCGTGCTGGCGATCCTGTACGCCGCGGATCCGGGCCGATTCACCAGGCACATCCACGGCATGCCCGGCCCGTGGTTGATCGTGTTGTTCGCGCCGTTCGCGCTCGCCTTCGGATTGCTGGTCTGGAACTGGTTCCGCGATTGGTGGAGCCTCGGCAGGGTGCAACACCTGCTGGTCACCTGGCTGTGGGTGCCGTTGTTCGGGTTCGTGGTGCTGAAGGTCGCGATCGGATTCGGTTTGCTGGACAACCCGGCGGGCGTGGACCTCGATGCAGGCAGCCTGCAAGTCTGGATCTACGACGTGCCGGCGGTGCTGCTGAACTCCGCCGCGCAGTCGAGGTTCGTGCACCTGATCGGCGCGTGCTATCTCACCGCGGCAACCCTGGTGCTTTCGATTTCGGCGTGGTATCTGCTGCGTCGCCGCAACATGCAGATCGCGCGCCGGTCGTTGACCGTGGCGGCAAGCTTCGGATTGGCCGCCGCGCTCTCGCTGGCGCTGCTCGGCGACCACCGCGGCTATGCCGAGTCGTCCGGCCAGCAGATGCAGATCGCCGCGATCGCCGCCGAGTGGCATACGCAGGCCGCGCCGGCGCCCTTCACGATTTTCGGGATCCCGGACAGTCGCCAGCGCATCACCCGCGCGGCGGTGGACGTGCCGTGGGCGCTGGGGCTGGGTGCCACCCATTCGTGGAGGAAGGCGGTCCCTGGCCTCGATGAACTCGAGGCGGTGAACATGGCGCGCATCCACGACGGTGTCGCGGCATTCACCGTGATGGACACGCCGTGGGCCAATCCGGGTGGCGCGGGCGACCTCGTCTTCGACCTCGAAGACACGTCCAATCTCGGCTATGGATTGCTGCTGCTGCGGCACACCGCGCATCCCGCGCATGCAAGCGACGCGCTGATGGCCGCCGCCGCGCGGGACACGATCCCGGACGTGCCGCTGCTGTTCTGGACCTTCCGCGGCATGGCGTTGCTCGGCGTGTATGCCATCGTGCTGTTCGGCTGCGCGTTCTGGCTGGCGTCGAAGCGCAGGCTGGACAGACGCTGGTTCCTGCGCGTGGCGGCATGGAGCTTGCCGGTGCCGTGGATCGCAGGGGCGCTGGGCTGGATCGTGAGCGAAGCCGGACGCGGTCCATGGATCATCGACGGCGTGTTGCCGGTGACGCAGATCCACACCAGCCGCGCGGACATGATCATCGGCACCGTGGCGTGTCTCACCATCACGGGACTCCTTGTGGCAGGCGCGATCCTGCTGGTGCGGCTTGTCCGCCGCGGCCCCGAAGGATTGAAATTCTGGCCGGTGGATTCGGGCAAGGCCGGAAGATATTGAACCGTCAGCGATCGGAACGGGAGGTTGCGCGATGTGGTACTTCGTATGGTTGCTCGGCGTGGGCCTCGCGTGTTGCTTCGGCATCCTCAACGCGATGTGGCTGGAAGTGCACGCGGACGACGAACGCGACTGGGCGGCGGTCGCCAGCGACGACTGACGGTACTCCCGGGAGGCTTCCCGCGGCCGGGTTGATTCTGGTCAAGGCCCCGGGCCCGTCGACGCGCAGACTGGCGGCATGCACACGATCCCCGGGTCCGTCGAATTCGATCCCTCGCTGATGGCGCGCTACGACGTGCCGGCGCCGCGCTACACCAGTTATCCGACCGCGCCGCAGTTCCATGCCGGATTCGGCGAAGCGCAACTGCGCGAGGCCGCCGTGGCTTCGAACGAGACCGGTGCGCCGCTGTCGCTGTACGTGCACATGCCTTTCTGCTGGAGCCCGTGCTTCTATTGCGGCTGCACGCGCGTGATCACGCGCGACGTGCGCAGGGCCGACCAGTACCTCGAATACCTGCAGCGCGAAATCGCGATGACGGCGCCGTTGTTCGATGCCGGGCGCACCGTGCGGCAACTGCACTTCGGCGGCGGCACGCCGAACTTCCTGGACATCCCGCGCCTCGGCGATCTGATGCGCGAACTGGGAGAGCATTTCCGGTTCGCGAAGGATCGCGGCGGGGTCGAGGCAGGCATCGAGGTGGATCCGCGCTTCGCCGATTTCGATTACGTGTGCGAGCTCGGCGCACTGGGCTTCAACCGCATTTCGATCGGCGTGCAGGATTTCGATCCCGTCGTGCAGGCGGCGGTCAATCGCGTGCAGACGGTGGCGCAGACCTTCGAGGTGCTCGAGGCCGCGCGTGCGGCCGATTTCGATTCGGTCAACCTCGACTTGATCTATGGCCTGCCCCGGCAGACCCTGGCCGGGTTTGGCCAGACGCTTGATCAGGTGCTCGGCCTCGCGCCGGATCGCGTGGCCGTGTACGGCTACGCGCACCTGCCGCGCCTGTTCAAGGCGCAGCGGCAGATCGACGCCGCCGACTTGCCGGATGCCGCCATGCGGCTGCGCCTGTTCGGGCTTGCGGTGGAAAAGCTTTGCGGTGCGGGCTACGTGTACATCGGCATGGACCACTTCGCGCGTCCCGATGATGAACTGGTGCGGGCGCAAAGGCAGGGCACGCTGCAGCGGAATTTCCAGGGCTACTCCACGCAGGGCGACTGCGACATCGTCGGGTTGGGCATGAGCGCGATCGGCCGCATCGGCGACAGCTACAGCCAGAACGCGCGCGACCTGCCCGGCTATTACCTGGCGCTGGACAATGGCCGCCTGCCAGTGGCGCGCGGCATCGCGCTCGATGCCGACGACGTGGTCCGGCGCGCCGCGATCAACGAATTGATGTGCCACGGCGTGCTGGACATGCACGCGTTCGGCGAGCGCCACGGGATCGTGTTCGCCGCTTGTTTCGCGGAGGAACTGGAACGCCTGCGGCAACTCGAAACCGACGGGCTGGTGGAACTGGATCCGGAAACGCTGCGCGTCACTTCGCGCGGCCGGCTTTTGCTCCGGAACGTGGCGATGTGTTTCGATGCGTATCTGTCGCGCGAAACGCAACCGCTGCAGCCGCGCTACGCGCGAAGCGTGTGAGGAGAAGTCCGTGACGGTGTGGCTTGCCTTGAGGGCGTTGGCCGTCTGGATGCTCATCCTGGGATTGGCCTTCTCCAACGCAGCGCTGCGCGAACTCGTGCTGATCCCGCGGCTGGGCAAGGTGCAGGGCCTGACCCTCAGCGGCGTGATCCTGGCGTTGCTGGTGTTGCTGGTTGCCTTCGGCAGCGTGCCCTGGCTGGGCGCGCGGCGGGCGTCGCAGTGGATCGCGATCGGGCTGGGCTGGTTCGTCCTGACCCTGGCCTTCGACCTGGTACTTGGCTTGCTTCAACACAAGCCGATGCATCTGCTGTTCGAGGCGTACCTGTTCAAGCAAGGCAACCTCTGGCCCGTGGTGCTCCTGATCACGGCCATCGCTCCCTACCTGGCCGCAAGGCTGCGCGGCTGGGTGTAGCCCGACGCGTCGCGAAGCGGCGAAGTCCGTTCGAGTTGATGGGGATCAACCTGCACCCGCGATACCCGCGGTGAAATCACAATGCCGTCCGGATACCGCGTGCGGACGCAGCAGGTCGTCGCAAGCATGATTGCAGGTCGCCCAATCGAGCGTTCCGTTGCCGGACACGTGGCTGGCGCCAGTCCGTCACCCGCGCGACGCGCGCCGCACGGATTTTCGCGGCGCGCAATAGATGCCGTGCAGGGTGGCGATGATCGCCTGCGCCGGGCCTTCGGGCAGCGAATACCACACGCTTTGCGCCTCGCGCCGGGTGGACACCATGTTTTCGTCGCGCAGCCTGGCGAGGTGCTGGGACAACGCCGATTGGCTGAGTTCGGGCAACCGGTCGTTGATCTGGCCGACGGTGAGTTCGCCGACCACGAGCAGGCACAGGATGCGCAAGCGCTGTTCGTTGGCCAGCACCCTCAGCAGGCGCGCGGCGTCGTCCGCGTTGGCCTGCATCGCGTCGGGATCGAAGTTGGCCTTGCGGTTCATGGTCTGGCACGCCTTCCGTTCTCGGGAAACGGTTGACATTATACCGTTTGCTAATTAACCTTCATCTAAATTAGATAAAACTAATATTCATGAAAGCCGGTGCGGCTGGGCAATCGGGCGCGTCGCATGCCGGACAACGCGGAGGATCGATCATGGCTTCCATCGTGATACTGGGTGCGGGATTGGGCGGCATGAGCGCCGCCTATGGAATCCGCTCGCTGCTGGGCAAGCAGCATTCGATTACGGTGATCGGCGAAGGGCCGATGTTCAACTTCACGCCCTCCAATCCGTGGGTGGCGGCGGGCTGGCGCAAGCCCGGCGACATCCGGCTGGACGTCACCCGCCCGCTCGAAGACCACGACATCCGCTTCGTGCCGGTCGCGGCAAAAAAGGTGGTGCCCGAGGCCAGGCGCGTCGATCTCGTCGACGGCAACAGCATCGACTACGACTACCTGGTGATCACCACCGGACCGCGGCTGGCCTTCGAACGCGTGCCGGGCAGCGGCCCGGACGGTTTCACCCAGTCGATCTGCACCGGCCCGCACGCGGAAACGGCGTGGCAGGCCTACCAGAAGTTCCTGGACCATCCCGGCCCGATCGTGGTGGGCGCGGTGCAGGGCGCGAGCTGCTTCGGACCCGCCTACGAATTCGCGATGATCCTGGATACCGACCTGCGCCGGCGCAAGCTGCGCGACCGCGTGCCGATGACGTTCATCACGTCCGAACCCTACATCGGCCACATGGGACTCGGCGGCATCGGCGATTCCGAAGGCATCCTGGAGTCGGAACTGCGGCAACGCCACATCAAGTGGATCACCAACAGTCGCGTGACCTCGGTCGAGGACGGCAAGGTGCACCTGGAAGAACTCGATCGCGACGGCAAGGTTGCGCGGACGCACGAGCTGCCGTTCGCGTATTCGATGCTGATCCCGGGCTTCGCCGGCGTCGAGGCGGTGCAGGGCGTCGAGGGGTTGGTGAATCCCGGCGGGTTCGTCTTCATCGACGAACACCAGCGCAACACGAAATATCCCGAGATCTTCGCGGCCGGCGTATGCGTGGCGATCCCGCCGCTGGAGGCGACGCCGGTGCCGACCGGCGTGCCCAAGACCGGATTGATGATCGAATCGATGGTCGAGGCCATCGGCGAGAACCTGCGCGACGAACTGGCCGGCAAGCCCGCCAAGGCCACCGCGACCTGGAACGCGCTGTGCCTGGCCGACATGGGCGACAGCGGTTTCGCCTTCGTGGCGCTGCCGCAGATCCCGCCGCGCAACGTGACCAAGACCATGACCGGCAAGTGGGTGCACCTGGCCAAGGTGGCCTACGAGAAATACTTCCTGCGCAAGATGCGCAAGGGCAAGGCCGATCCGGCTTACGAGAAATACATCCTCAAGGCCTTCGGCATCAGCCGGCTGAAGCCCGAAAAGAAGGTTGCCTGACCGACCCGCGCGGCCGCGTCTTCCACGCACGCAATGGAGCAACCATGACCCGTTCCAAAAATCGCTACCACGCATTGTCGATCGGCGCGCATTGGCTGACGCTGGCGCTGCTGGTCGCGGTGTATGCGCTGATCGAGTTGCGCGGGATCTTCCCGAAAGGCACCGCTGCGCACGAGGCGATGGAGACCTGGCACTTCATGCTGGGCCTGACGGTGCTCGGCATGGTCGCGGTGCGGTTGGTGTTGCGCCTGGTGTTCCGCGCCCCGCCCATCACCCCGGCGCCGGCCGCCTGGATGCTCTGGCTGGCGAAGGCGATGTACGTGGCGCTGTACGCATTCATGATCGCGATGCCGCTGCTCGGCTGGCTCGCGTTGGGCGCGGACGGCGAACCCGTTCCGTTCTTCGGCCTGCACCTGCCGGCGTTGATCGCACCGAACGAGGCGCTGGCGGAGAACTTCGAGGAAATCCACGAAACCATCGGCACGATCGGCTACTACCTGATCGGACTGCACGCGGCGGCGGCGTTGTTCCACCACTACTTCATGGGCGATGACACCCTCTCGCGCATGTTGCCGTGGCGCGCGCGCGGACGGCGCGCCGGCGCGCAGCCGCAACCCCTGACTCCACGGAGGCAATGACATGAACATCGATCGCATGGTGATGCGTTTCGCCGGCAGCATGGTGATCATCAGCCTGGGCCTGGCGCACTACTTCTCGCCGTTGTGGCTGTTGCTGGCGCTGTTCGTCGGCGTGAACCTGCTGCAGGCTTCGTTCACCGGGTTCTGCCCGCTGGCGCGCATCCTCAAGAAGCTCGGCCTGCAGCCGGGCAGTGCATTCCCGAAATGACCCGGCAGGAGCGTAACGTGCAACCCGCAACCGACATGTACTACACCGTGAAGTCCGGCAAGCCGTTCGACCAGGCCGTGACCGACCTCGATGCCGCGGTCAGGCGCCACCAATTCGGCGTGCTGCACGTGCACGACATCGGCGCGACGCTGCGCAGCAAGGGCCAGCCGTTCGAGGGCGAATGCAAGGTGTTCGAGGTGTGCAATCCGCGCCAGGCCGCCAAGGTCATCGGCTCGGACCTGCGCCTCAACATGGTCCTGCCGTGCCGCATTTCGGTGTACACCGAAGCTGGCGAAACCCGCATCGGCATGATCGAACCGGAGCGGATGCTCGGCGTGCTTTCGGATGACCCCGCACTCGATGCGATCGCGCGCGGCGTCGGCGAGTCCACCCGGCGCATGATCGACGAGGCGAAGTAATGCAAGCGCGCGGCGCGTCCCTCGCGCGTTCGGGCGCGCTGCTCCTGATGTCCGCATGGCTCGCCGCCTGCGGCACCTCCAGGCACGAGTCGCCGCCGCAGCCGCCGCCGATCGCGACACTCGTGGTGGCTCCGGTGCAGGCCGCGCGCGAGCAGGTTTGGGATGGCGTGGTCGAGGCGGTGGACGAAACCACGATCGCCGCGCAAACCAATGCGCGCGTGCTCGCGTTGCCTTTCGATGTCGGCGACCACGTCGCGAAAGGCGACGTGCTGGTGCGTTTCAGCGATGTCGAGCAACAGTCCGGCAGGCGTGGCGCGCAGGCCGTGGTGGCGTCGGCGCGCGCCGAAGTCCGCGACGCCGAAGCCAACTGGAAACGCGTCGATGAAATCGTCCAGCGTGGCTTGATGGCGCGCGCCCAACTGGACGCCGCGACCGCCCGCCGCGACGCCGCGCGCGCGGCGCTGGCCGCGGCCGAGGCGAACCTGCGCTCGGCGGGCCAGCAGGCCGATTACACCGTGGTGCGGGCGCCGTTCGACGGCGTTGTCACGCGGCGGTTCGTGCACGTGGGCGAGGCGGTGCAGTCCGGACCGCCGACGCCGCAGTCCCTGATCGCGCTGGCAGCGCTGGATGCCTTGCGCGTGGACGTGGTGGTGCCGCAAGGTGCCGTCGATGCGATCCGTGCTTCGCAGCGTGCGAGCGTGGTGCTGGATGACGGCAGGCGATTGCAGGCCGCCAGGGTCATCGTGTTTCCCTACGCCGACCCTTCGACGCACTCCTTGCGGGTGCGGGTCGAGTTGCCGGCCGGCGGCAGCGGCTTGTACCCCGGCATGACGGTCAAGGTGGCGTTCGAGGTCGGCGCGGCGACGCGTTTGCTGGTGCCGGTCCCCGCGCTGGTCCGGCGTGGCGAACTGAGCGCCGTGTACGTGGTCGGCGCCGACCATTCCGTGGGCCTGCGCCAGTTGCGGCTGGGGCATCGCTTCGGCGACAAGGTGGAGGTGCTGGCCGGGCTTGCACCGGGCGACCGCGTCGCGCGCGATCCCGAGGCCGCCGCGCTGTATCTGGTGAAGCGGCACGACGGGACCGCGTCGCCGTGAACGCATCGCGGCTGGGTTTCGCGGGACGCGTCGCGCGCGTGTTCCAGGACCATCCGCTGACGCCGATCCTGGCGTTGGCGGCGCTGCTGATCGGATTCACCGCGCTGCTGATCACGCCGCGCGAGGAAGAGCCGCAGATCGACGTGACCATGGCCAACGTGGTCGTGCCGTTCCCGGGCGCGGACGTGCACGACGTCGAGAACCTGGTGGCCTCGCCGTTGGAACAAAAGCTGGCCGGCATCGACGGCATCAAGCACGTGTATTCGGTGAGCCGCCCCGGCGTGGCGCTGCTGACGGTCGAATTCAAGGTCGGCGTGCCGCGCCAGACCGCGCTGGTGCGCCTGTACAACCAGGTCTTCCAGAACCGCGACCTGTGGCCGCCGACCCTCGGCGTCGGCCAGCCGATGGTGCGCGCGATGGGCATCGACGACGTGCCGGTGCTGGCGTTGACGCTGTGGACCGACGATCCCTCGCGCGGGCCGACCGATCTCGCCGAGGTCGCGCACACGCTGGAAACCGACCTCAAGCACATCCCCGGCACCCGCGACGTGTACACGCTGGGTGCGTCCGACCGCGCGGTGGTGGTGCAGGTCGATCCGACGAAACTCGCGGCCTACGGCATGGCGGTCGATGACCTCGCGCAGTCGTTGCAGGCGGCCAACGTGGTGACCCAGGCTGGCGATCGCGTCGCGGAGGATCGCGACGTCCCGGTGACGGCCGGTACGTTCCTCGCCGGCGCGGATGAAATATCGCAGCTGGTGATCGGCCTGAAGGGCGGCCAGCCGGTATTCCTGTCCGACGTCGCCACGATCCGGGGCGGGGCCGATCTTCCTGACCGATACGTCTGGTTCGGTACGCCGCCCGGCAGGGGCGGCCCCGCGACCGGCGTGGCGCCGGCGGTGACGATGGCCGTCACCAAACTTTCGGGCACAAATGCCGCCGACATCACGCAGGCGATCCGGCATCGCCTCCATGCGTTGGAGGGCGTGGTGATCCCGGCCGGCGTGCACGTGGTGGTGACCCGCGATTACGGCGAAACCTCGACCGCCAAGGCCGACCTGCTGATGCACAAGCTGTTGTTCGCCACGCTTTCGGTGGTGCTGCTGGTGTTGCTGACGCTCGGCTGGCGCGAGGCCATCGTCGTGGGCAGCGCGGTGGTCATCACGCTGATGCTGACACTGTTCGCGTCGTGGGCGATGGGCTTCACCATCAACCGCGTCTCGCTGTTCGCGCTGATTTTCTCGATCGGCATCCTAGTCGATGACGCGATCGTGGTGGTGGAGAACATCCATCGGCACATGGCGCTGGGCGGACGCAAGCTGCGCGAAGCGATTCCGGAAGCCGTGAGCGAAGTCGGCGGCCCGACCATCCTCGCCACCTTCACCGTGATCGCGGCGCTGTTGCCGATGGCGTTCGTGACGGGATTGATGGGTCCGTACATGCGGCCGATCCCGATCAACGCGTCGGCCGGCATGCTGCTGTCGCTGGCGGTCGCGCTGGTGGTGACGCCGTGGCTGGCGTTGAAACTGGTGCATCGCCACGCATCGCCGGCGGAACATGAAGACGGCCCGCGCGAAACGCGCCTGTTGCGCCTGTTCAGGCGGTTGATGACGCCGTTCCTCGGCGGAGGACACGCGCCGCGACGGCGGCGCCTGCTGTTCACGTCGATGGGCGTGCTGGTGTTGGCCGCGGTCGGCCTGGTGGTGGTCAAGGCGGTGGTACTGAAGATGCTGCCGTTCGACAACAAGTCGGAATTCCAGGTGGTGGTGGACATGCCCGAAGGCAGCACGCTGCAGACCACCAACCAGTTGCTGACCGGATTGGCGCACGCGCTGGATCGCGTGCCCGAGGTGATGAACTACCAGGGTTATGCGGGCACCGCTGCACCGATTACCTTCAACGGGCTGGTGCGCCAGTACTACCTGCGCTCGGGGCCGATCGACGGCGACCTGCAGGTGAACCTCGTCGACAAGAAGGATCGCAAGCGCCAGAGCCACGAGATCGCGCTGGCGGTGCGGCCGATGCTGGCGAAGATCGGCGATCGCTACGGCGCGTCGGTCAAGGTGGTCGAAGTGCCGCCGGGGCCGCCGGTGCTGGCGCCGATCGTGGCCGAGATCTATGGTCCGGATTATTCAACCCTGCGCAAGCTTGCGTTCGGACTGGAAAAGGATTTCCGTTCCGATCCGGACATCGTCGACATCGACAGCAGCGTCGAGGCCGATTCGCCGCGCGCGGTGGCGGTGGTCGATCGCGCGCGCGCCGCACGCCTCGGGTTGAGCCAGGCCGGCATCGCCGAGACTTTGCGCGTCGCGCTTTCCGGCGATGACGCCACGTACCTGATGGACGGCCGCGCGCGTTATCCGGTGCCGGTGCGGCTGCGCCTGCCGGCGGGCGACCAGGCCTCGCTCGATCAATTGCTGTCGTTGCGCGTGCGTGCGCGCGACGGCGCGCTGGTGCCGTTGTCGGCCGTGGTGACCATGCACCAGGCGGATTGGGAGAAGGCGATCTACCACAAGGACCTGCTGCCCTACACCTACGTGACGGGCGACGACGCGGGCCGCACCGACAGCCCGTTGTATGGCATGTTCGCGATGGTGTCGAAGCTCCGCCGCGGGACGGTGGACGGTTACCACCTGTCCCAGAACTTCGTCCGCCAGCCGGTGGACCCGGCCGGCTACGCGGTGAAATGGGACGGCGAGTGGCAGATCACCTACGAGACCTTTCGCGACATGGGCATCGCCTATGCGGCCGGGCTGGTGTTGATCTACCTGCTGGTGGTCGGCCACTTCAAGCGTTACATGGTGCCGCTGATCATCATGGCGCCGATCCCGCTCACGGTGATCGGCGTGATGCCCGGACACGCGTTGCTGGGGGCGCAGTTCACGGCGACGTCGATGATCGGGATGATCGCGCTGGCCGGGATCATCGTGCGTAATTCGATCCTGCTGATCGATTTCATCGACCTGGAACTGGCGAAAGGCCGTGCGCTCGCCGACGCCGTGATCGAAGCCGCCGCGGTGCGCGCCAAGCCGATCGCGCTGACCGCGCTGGCGGCGATGATCGGCGGCTTCTTCATCCTCGACGATCCGATTTTCCAGGGGCTCGCGGTGTCGTTGATCTTCGGCATCCTCGTGTCCACGGTGCTGACCCTGCTGGTGATCCCGCTGCTGTACTACGCGTGGCTGACGCGCGGCAACCGAGCACGGCCGGCCTGAGAACGGCACGCTGCGGCAGCGGACCCGTCCGCGTTTCGCCGGTTTTGTTGACGAGGATCAAGTTGCCTCGCCCGAACGCCATTACACCAATCCATACAAGGATTCCGCCGGGAGCAGTCATGCGCCGCCGGGCGGGCCGCATGTGATCGCGGATGGTGGGGAGGCGAAGGCATGTCCAGTCGAATCATTGTCCGGATGTTCTCGGCGATCGCCCGTGCCGGAGCGTTCGCGGGAGGCGCCGTGTTGCTGCTGGCGCTGTCCGCACCGCCGGCTTGGGCCATGCCCGAATTCGCGCGCCGCTACGACCTGAGCTGCGCGGCCTGCCATTCGGCATTCCCGCGCCTCAACAAGTTCGGCGAACATTTCGCAAGCAGCAACATGCGCATGCCGAACTGGAAGGAAACCGCCGACCAACTCGGCGATTCGCGCCTGGCGCTGCCGGATCACGTGCCGATCGCGGTACGCGCGCAGGCGTACGTGCAGGCGCGGCAGGCCGGCGCGATCGATCCCATCACCGGCGCCCGGCAGGAAGCGGCGACGGATTTCCAGTCGCCCTACCTGATCAAGATCCTGTCCAGTTCGCCGCTGAGCGAGAACATCAGCTACTACTTCTACGCGATCCTTGCCGAAAAGGGGGGCAACGGCGAGACGGTGGTCGAGGATGCATGGTTCCGCCACGCCAACATCTTCGGCAGCGGCATCGGCATGATGCTCGGCCAGTTCCAGCTGTCCGACCTGATGTTCCCGCGTGAGGTGCGCCTGCCGTTCCAGGATTTCATGGCCTATCGCATGGCCGGGATCACCTACGACCGCGGCGTGCTGTTCGATCGCGGGATCGGGCGGGTCTCGCTGGACCTCGGGTTCACCAACGGCAACGGCATCCACCAGAATTTCAGCATCAACAGTCCCGGCTTCGGCCGCGCCGACAAGATGTTCGACAACGACAGCTCCAAGACCGTGTTCGGGCGGGTCGGCAGCGACATCGGGCCGGTTGCGGTGGGGTTGTTCGGGGCCTCCGGCAAGCAGCGTGGCGCAACCGGTCCCGCCGGCATCGCCAGCAGCCAGAGAAACACCGACAAGCGCGTCGTCGGCCTCGATGCCTCGGGGCAAATCGGCACCGACCTCCACTGGTACGCCCAGTACCTGTGGAATACGTGGGACGGGTTCCTCGACGCCGATCCGGCACGCACGTACCGCTGGCGCGGCGGGTTTGCCGGCGTGGACTGGATTCCCAACGAGCGCTGGGCATTCTCGGCGCTCTACAACCACGACAGCGCCGGCGACTTCGCGCACAGCGACACCATCTACGAAGGCATTGCCATGAACAGCCTGAGCCTGACGTCGTCCTATTACTTCATGCGCAACGTCAAGGGAATCATCGAAGTCAATTTCGATTTCCTCGGCAAGGCCAAGCCAACCGGCCCGTACTTCACTGGCCATCTGAACAAGGAAAACTACATCCTGTTCGGCTTCGACACCGCGTTCTGAGATGCACATGATCACGCGCGCGAAAATGGCGTGGGCAGCCGGGCCTGCACTTGCAATGGTGCTCGCGATCCCGAACCATGCCGAGGCGCAGTCGGTGGGGGGTGTTTCGCTGCGGATTGCATCCACGCCTTCGGCAGCCGAGGTCGAACTGATTGGTGGCCGCGCCGGCACCACGCCGCTGATCGTCAGCGAACGCGACATCTATCCCAACGATTATCCGGATGCCCGCGAGGACATGTACGGCATGGTCGTGCTGCGGCACACGGGATGCGAGCCGTTGCGCCACCGGGTGACCCAGACCGACATCAAACAGGGCCTGCAGCTGCGCCTCGACTGCGATGCCGCCATGGTTCAATCCCGTACCGCGGCGCCGGCGCCGGAACCGCATGCGCTGGCCGCCCCACCACCACTGGAACCGTCGAGCGCGGTTCCGCAACGGCGCCTGCGCCAGCTCCAGGTGTTGCAGGAGCTGCTCGACGAAGGCCTGATCAGTCCTGCCGAGGAACAACGGGTGCGACGCCGGATCCTCCAGCTCAACGTGGAGCAGCCTGACTGATTGTCGGAAGCCCATTTGTACATGGTTTGCGCCGCCAAGCTTGCCGGCACTCGTATCGCGTGACGACAAAGACCAAGCTGATCGACCCAGCGGCTCGCCGCCCCCGGCGCACGAGGCGTCGCTCGACGGTCAAGTCCACGCCGCCGCCGTGAGCATGGGCGAGGCCGCCGCGCAAGGCGATGGTGAGGCGGTCATTGGTGCCTTTGCCAAGGTGCAGCAAGGTTGCATGGGGTGCCATCGGAGTTTTCGCAAGCGCTTCGTGCAGCATTTCCACCAGCAAGGCTGATTGGGCGCGTTGCCGGTGATCGGCTCACGATTTTCCCCATGCGCCACCGCGGTGGTTTAAGGATCACATAAGCCGACTTCGCTGCAATGCGTGCCGTGGGCAAGCCGCCCACGCCATCGGAGTCACGCAACATGAAAACCCTCGCCACCCTCGCACTTGCCGGCGCGGCAGCGCTGTTCTCGGCCGGCGTCTTCGCCGCGCCGCCCTGCACCAAGGCACCGCAGAGCCAATGGATGCCGCAGCAGGACCTGAAGGACCGCCTCGTCAAGCAGGGCTACACCATCGATCGGTTCCTGGTGTCGGGCACCTGCTACGAAATCTACGGCAAGGACAAGGCCGGCAACAAGGTCGAGATCTACTTCGACCCGACCGACGGCCGCATCGTCAAGCAACGCAGCAATTGAAGGGAATCGCGATGAACGCCAGGCTTCGCGCGGCGGTCGGCACGGAGGCCGGCCGCGCGCCCGCATCCGTGAAGGTGTGGGACCCGCTGGTGCGCCTGTTGCACTGGTCGCTGGCCGCTTGCATCTTTGGTGCCTACCTCGTGGAGGACGGCGACACTGCGCATCGCGTGCTCGGTTACCTCGCGCTGGGGCTGGTCGCGACCCGCGTTGCATGGGGGTTCGTCGGATCTCCGCATGCGCGTTTCCGGGATTGGGTGCGCGGACCGCGCGCGGTCCGCGCGTACCTGCGCGAGCGATTGGCAGGAACCTCGCGGCGCCGGCTCGGACACAACCCCGCGGCCGGGATCATGATGCTGGGCCTGCTCGCCACGGTCGTGCTGGTCGGGGTGACCGGCTGGATGCAGACCCTCGATGCCTTCTGGGGCGTCGAGTGGGTGGAAGACCTGCACGCGGTGCTGGCGTGGAGCCTGTTGGGATTGATCGGCCTGCACGTCGCGGCGGCTGTGGTCGAAAGTCTTCACTACCGCGAGAACCTCATCGCCGCGATGGTGCACGGGCGCAAGCGTGCGGTCGAGGCCGCAGACGGCGCGAGTGGACGACCGCCCCACGTCGGCCGTGCTCCGGTTGTCGCAGATCAAGACGCGGCGACGAACCGCCATGAACCATGAGCGCATGCGAATCCTGCTGGCCGAAGACGACCGCGCGCTGGGCCAGGCCCTGGCCGACGGCCTGCGCCACCTCGGCCATGCGGTGGACTGGATCGAGGATGGCCGCCACGCGGCGCAGGCGCTCACCGACACGCGCTATGCAGCCGCCGTGCTGGACTGGAACCTGCCGCGGATGAGCGGCGTGGAAGTCGTTCGCGACCTGCGCCGGCGTGGCGACCACACCCCGGTGCTGCTGTTGACCGCGCGCGATGCGTTGGACGACCGCGTGCAGGGCCTCGACAGCGGCGCCGACGACTACGTCGTGAAACCGGTCCACCTCGACGAACTGGCCGCGCGGGTGCGGGCGCTGCTGCGCCGTGCCGCGGGCAACCCCGAGCCGCTGCAGCAGGTCGGTGCGCTCATCCTCGATCCCGGCGCGCGCAGTGCACGACTCGGCGGCATTCCGCTGGAGCTGTCGGCGCGCGAGTACGCCCTGCTGGAAGCGTTGGCGGCGCGTCCGGGTCGAGCGCTTTCACGCGAACAACTGGAGGAAGCGTTGTACGGCTGGGGTGAGGAAGTCGCGAGCAACGCGGTCGAAGTACACATCCACCACCTGCGTCGCAAGCTCGGACCCGAATGGATACGCACGCTGCGCGGAATCGGCTATGCGCTGTATCCGCCTGCCGGCATGCAGGGGCAGGCGTCGTGAAGCGACCTTCCCTGCGCGGTCGCCTGCTGTGGCTGATCGGGTTGCCGGTGGTCGTCCTGTGGATCGTCGCTGGCGTGTGGCTAGCGCAACGCACCGCGCACGAAACCGGCGAGATGTTCGACCGCGAACTGCAGCGTACCGCCGCCAGCGTCCTGGCAATCGTGGTGGTGCTGCCCGACAGGACTTCGAAGCCCGGGAAATCCGGCGCCCATCGCCAGCAGGAAGACCAGCGCCCCGAAATCGTGGTGCGCGATCGCGCGGGGCGCCTGTTGCTGGATGCTTCCACCCTTCCCGCCGCGCCTGCCGGTGGCGATGAGCCACATTTCCAGACCGTGCGCCATGACGGTGCCAGTTGGCGGGTGTACCAGCGTTGGGATGCGACGCGCCGCTACTGGATCCAGGTCGCCGCGCCGCTGCACGACCGCGAGCAGTTGCTGACCGCGCACGTGGGCGCGTTGTTGGTGCCACTCGCGGCGTTGCTGTTGCTGCTGCCACTGGCGATCTGGCTGGGCTTGCGCGGCGGGCTGGCCCCGCTGCGCCGGGTGTCGCGGGCCATCGCCGCGCAGCCTGCCAGGACGCCCACGCTGACCCGCGACGATGTGCCGGCGGAGCTGCTTCAGCTCACCCGGGCACTGGACGCGCTGGTCACCAACCTCGACAACACGCTTGCGCGCGAGCGGCGCTTCACCGCCGATGCCGCGCACGAACTGCGGCATCCGCTGGCCGTCGCGCAGATGGAACTCGACCTTGCCGCGGCGGTGCCGGACGAAGCCGCCCGTCGTGGCCACCTCGAGCGCGCGGGCGATGGCCTGGTCCGCATGGAACGGTTGGTCGGGCAATTGCTGACCCTGGCGCGGGTCGAATCGCTCGACGAATTGCCCGACGCCGTGCCGCTGGACGCCGCCGCGCTCGCGCGCGAGGTGGTGGCCAACGCCGCCGAGCGCGCCGCGCCGCGCGCAATCGTGCTGACGTTGCGGGCCGACCCGGCGGTGACCGTGCGGGCGAGCGAGGGCCTGCTGGCGATCGCGCTCGGCAACCTGGTGGACAACGCGATTGCGCACGGCCGCCCGCACGGCGAGGTCGGCGTTACCGTTACCCGGTGTGGCGACGAGGTGGAAATCGGCGTCGAAGATGACGGTCCCGGCATTCCCGACGCACAGGCTTCGCGTGCGGGCGAACGGTTCCTGCGGGGCGAGGGCAGCCTCGGGAGCGGCCTCGGCCTGTCCATCGTGAAGGCAATCGCGGTGCTGCACGGCGGCGACGTTGCAATCGAACGCTCCGCGCGCGGCGGCGCGCGCGTCGTGCTGCGCCTGCCGGCTGTCACGCTGGCGCCAGCTTGATCGCGCCCGGCATCACGCGGCTGCGCTGAAGACCAACCCCGCCGGGACCGACGCCGTCACCGGGATCCGCAGTGAACTCGCGCGCCATGCCCGCGAGTTCAACGATCCCGGGTTTGCCGTTCCCGTGGAGTGACCCCGGCGGGCACCCGTCGCTGAAGCGCACCGGTCGGACCGGGGTGGTCCAGGCTGGCGCGTTGACCTTCGTCAACACCGCGCGTGTGCATCGGGATTGAATATCGACGGACAAGGTGATCGGCCTTGTCCGGAGGTTGCGTCCGCGCAACCTCCTGGGTCTTCCCGGAAGGAGAAATCGATGAAAAAGCGCGTGACAATGGTCGCCGCGGCAGCCCTGCTTGGTCTGTTCGGCGGTGCCGGTGCGATGGCACAACAACCGTCTTCACCCCAGGGTCGTGGCATGGGGAGGATGGCGTATACGGGTATGTACGACGTCAAGACCGTCGAAACCGTTCGCGGCGAGGTGGTGTCGATCGACAGGGTCGCGCCGGCGGGCATGATGCAGGGAGGGATGATGCAGGGGACGCATTACGGCGTTCGGTTGACAGTGAAGACCGCCAGGGAAACGATCTCGGTGCACCTCGGCCCGGCCTGGTACATCGAAAACCAGGCGGTGAAGATCGCGCCGAAGGACGAGATCGAAGTCGAGGGATCACGCATCACGTTCGACGGCAAACCCGCGCTCGTCGCTGCGCAGGTCAGGAAGGGCAACGAAGTGTTGACGCTGCGCGATGCAAATGGTTTTCCGGTCTGGGTTGGCTGGCGACGGCGTTAGCGCAGGGCAAAAAAAATGGACACGATCGGCGCGTGCAGCCTGGCCACCGATCGTCCGCAATACCTCGATGCCGGATCCCGCCGCTGCCTGGGCGTGGGCTATGCCAGTTCGAGGTGGTAGGCCTCCACGGCAGGGTCGTGCAGGTCCAGGCGGCGCTTGAAGCCGAGGCGTGCCGCAAGGTGATGGCTGCCGTCGGAATGCGCCGGGGCGAAGGCGCGCAGGTGCCGGATGCCCCGTTCCCGCGCCGCCTCGATCAAGACTCGCATCAGCGATGACCCGACCCCGCGCTTTTGCCACTCGTCGCTCACCGTCACCGAACAATCGCAACTGTCGCCTTTCGGACTGACGAAAAAATGCGCGGCGCCGATCTGCTGGTCACGACCTGCATCGGAAACCACGGCGATGAAACCCGCCGCACGCCGGGGGTCGAGATCGGTCAATCCGCGCGCCACGTCGGGGCCGGGTTCCCGGACCAGGCCGAGAAAACGCAGGCTGCGCATCTCGGGCGACAGGCGATTGAGGAACTCCAGCTCCAACTCGGCATCCTGTTTGCCGATGGGCCGGATGCGAACCAGCGTGCCATCGCGCAGGCGCCGGCTCCAGCCCAAGTCGGGGGTCGAGGCAGTCCGCGAGGGCCGCTCGATACCGTGGCGCGCGCCTGGTCGGGACATGACGTTCACCGTTCTCAAGTGGGACCCCAACCGTAGCGTTGCGCGGGTGCCGCTTGTTGATCGACGTCAATACGCGCGCATCCACGCCGGTTGCCGGGACCACCGGCGACTGGTGTCCGCCGGGCACTTGACGATGATCAACCGATTCCGGGCGGCGACGGCGACAATACCGACGTGTCCGCGGGATGAGGCCGTCATGGAATTCCACATCAAGACCCATGGGGTGAAACCGGATCTCGATGCGATCAACGATGCGCTCGTCGCGATCGATCCGATGGCGGTGGCCGATATCGATCCGGGCGGCGCACGCCTTCGGGTCGCGGTCGAGCTGGGTTCTCCCGAGTTGCTCGCGTTGCTCACGCGGGCCGGCTATCCGGTCGACTGGAGGCAACTCGAGCAGGTACCCTCCGTGTGTTGCGGCGCGTGCGGCGGTTGAGGCGCGAGCGCGAGCGGGCACCGGATCGCCGGCCTTGCGCGTGCCGCCACCCATTCCGGACCAGAGCGTTGGAGGCGTGACATGAGCGAAGAGCAGACTTTCGAAGTGAGCCTGGAACAGGTCGAGGATTTCGAGTTTCGCGTGCGTTTCGAAGGTACCGAACTGAAGGACATCGCCACCGACGAGCCGCCACCGCAGGGGCACGACGCCGGGCCCAATCCCGCGCGGCTGTTGCTCGCGGCCACCGCAAACTGCCTGGCCGCGAGCCTGCTGTTCGCGCTGCGCAAGTTCCGCAACAATCCCGGCCCGATCAAGGCCAGGGCGCGTGCGCGGATGGCCCGCAACGCGGGCGGGCGCTGGCGCATCGCGGGCATGGAGGTGGACGTGCAGCTTGCCGACACGGCCGCCGATCTGCAGCACTTCGAGCGCGCCTTGGCGCAGTTCGAAGATTTCTGCATCGTCACCGAAAGCGTGCGCGCCGGCATCCCGGTTGCGGTGCGTGTGCATGACGGCCAAGGGGCCGAGGTGCACGCGGCGACTTCGGGCGGTGCGGCCTGATACGCGCCGCCACCCGCGTATCGATTCAACTGCGCGCGTAGGTCCGCCAGTCGCGCCCGAGCGCACGCAACTGCCCGGTGAAAAGGACCAGCCAGGCCGCACAGCCGACCGCGAACATGAAATGCGGCAACAGGCCGAGGAAGGGCAGCTCCATCGCGTGCATCATCCGCAGCGTGGCCACCGCGTACATGCCGAGCGGGAACACCGCGCCCCAGTACATCGGGTCGTAGGTGAACGGGAAGCGCTTGACGCCGTGGCGCCAGATCGCGAGCACCGCCAGCATCGGGATCCACCACGTTCCGGTCGCCCAGTAGAACACCGTGAAGCCTTTCAGGAACGGCAGCATCGACCCGAGGAACGGCGCGTGCGGGGTGTTCTCGATCAAGAGCGATCCCGCCAGCGTGGAGATCGCCATCGCGCCCATGTTGATCCAGTACGGCGGCGACAGGTCCGCCGGCGAGAACGGGAAGAACGTGTAGCGGTAGAAGATCAGCGACATCATCCAGATGTACAGCATGCCGCCCCACAGCCACATCGACAGCGCGAAGAAATTGAGTTCCATCCGCAGCGGCTGCTGCACTTCGGGCGCCAGTTGCGCCGCGAGCACCGCCAGCGACTGCGTCGCGACGACGGCCAGCAGCCAGCCGCCGTTGATGCCGTGATCGAGTGTCGGTTTATGCTGCTTGACCGTCAGCACGGTGAAAATCGTGTAGGTCAGTCCCACCCACGCGAACAAGGCCACGACGCCGAACACGGCCGCGAAGCGTGCGTCACCGCCGATCAACAGGGTCTGGCTGCCGAGGATCGAGCAGGCCGCGACGAAGGTGAAGAATCCGGGCGCCTGCAAGTGGTCGAACAGGTCGTCCAGCGTGCGCCGCGTGTGCCACGCGACACGCGCCACCGCCAGCACGCAGATGATTGCGAACAACACGGCGTTCAGTGCGAACAACGCTTTCGCGAGGAGCGGGATGCCCAGCAGATGGGCGGCGATCGACAGGATGCCGGTCGCCATCACCATGCTGAAGTAACCCGGCGACATCGTCTCGATCGACGCGCGCAGGTGCGCGATGAAGCCGCCCGTTGCCGGCGTGGTGGTCTCGGAACCCGATTGGCTCATGGCGTCATTATCCTTGCGCCAGCGTCGCCGACCGCACGCGGGTTACTGCACCAGCGGCGAGGCGGCGGCGTCCAGGTCGACGCCTTCGATCTCGGCATTGCCGGCCAGCACGCGCACGTACTGCGACAGCGCGCGCGCCTCGCTGCGGCGTCGCAGTTCCGCGGCCACGTCGTCGCGCACGAGGTCGAACGGAAGTTGCTTGCCCTCGATGCGCTGGTCCACCGAGATGATGTGGAAGCCATGCCGGGTGGTGACGAGCTTGGGCAATACCCCGATCGAGGCGTCGTCGAAGATCGCCTTGTCGAACTCCGGCAGGGTTTCGCCGCGCTGCAGTTGGCCGAGGTTGCCGCCGTTGGCGCCGGAGGGGCAGTTGGAGTGTTCGCGTGCGCGTTCGCCGAACAGCGCGGGATTGGTCCGGATTTCGTGCAGCATCGCTTCCGCGAGTCCGCGGATCGCCGGGACCGGTGCGCCCGGTGTGACCTGGAACAGGATGTGGCGTGCGCACACCAGGTCGCCGCTGCGGAAGCGCTTCGCGTTGCCGTCGTACCAGCGCCGGCATTCTTCCTCGGCCGGTTCGGGCACCCGCACTTCCTCGGCCAGCGTGCGTTCGATTGCGCGTTCGGTGTCGGCGTCACCGGCGTTCTCGGCGGCGAAGCCGAGTTCGTTGGCGCGCTGGCGCAGCAGTTCGTGCACCGCGGCGAGTTGCGGGGTCGGCCAGTCGGCGGGATCGACCGCGATGCCGTTGACGGTGATGCTCATGTGTTCACCGATCCGCCGCGTTTGCGGACCAACTGGTAGGGACGCACGAGGTAGGCGAGGGAACCGACCCCGCTCCAGATGTGCACCATGCGCGTGAACGGCGACACCAGGAAGATCGTGAAGCCGAGCAGGATGTGCAGCTGGTACACCCACGGCGTGCCCTGCAGCAACGCCGCGTTGCCCGGGCGGAACAGCAGCACGCCCTGCACGTAGGCGACCAGCCGTTCGAACATCGCGCCATCCATGTGCTGCGCCGACAACGGCACGGTCGCGACGCCCAGCGCGAGCTGCAACCACAGCATGACGATGATGGTGATGTCCCACTTGCGGCTGTTGCCGCGGATGCGCCGGTAGGCGAGGCGACGGTGGATCAGGATCGAAGCGCCGATCAGCGCGACCGTGCCGGCGATGCCGCCGATCACCATCGCGAGCAACTGGTGCTGGGTCGGGCTCATCAGCCACATCACCAGCGGTTCGGGCATCAGGAAACCGACGAAATGGCCCAGGATCACGATCAGCACGCCGTAGTGGAACAGGTTGGAACCGAGCTTGAGCTCACGCTTCTGCAGGGTTTGCGAGGAATCGCTTTTCCACGAATACGGTTCGCGGTCGAAACGGACCAGGCTGCCGAGCAGCAGCACCGCGAGGCAGATGTACGGATAGATGCCGAACAGGAAGAAGTTCAAGGGTACGGACAGGGTCATCGTGGCATCTCCGTGCGAATCATGGGACGGATTGTTCAGGCGTGACGGCCGGATTGGGTTCGGGCGGCGCGAACGCGGGCTTTTCTTCCCACGCCTGGTCGAGGTCTTCGGCCGGCGGCACGGGTGCCTCTGCATCGAGCCCTTTTTCACCGCCGAGCGCGAGCAGCGCGGCCATCACCGCGGCGTAGCGGCTGTGCCGCTGCAGCAGCGTGTTGCCGAGCACGCGCAGGATGTGCGCGATCTCGCCGATGGTGTCGCGCACTTCGCCGGCGTCGCGGCAGGAGAGGTATTCCAGCAGCAACGGCAGGTGGTCCGGCAATTCGTCGGCAACCGGTTCCATGCCCGCGTCGAGATAACGCTGCTTCAGTTCCAGCATTGCGGGACCGCGTTGGCGGCCGTCGCCGTGCACGTGCTCGAACAGGTTCAGCGAGGTGCGCCGGCCGCGGTCGAACAGGTCGACGTAGCGGCCCTCGGCCTCCAGTGCGTCGCTGGACGCGATCTCGTCCGCCAGCGCGACCAGGTCTTTGCGCATCGTCGTGTTGACTGCGCGCGCGTCACGGATCGCCTCGACGATTTCCGGCAACGCCGCGCGCAGCTCGGCATCGGGATAGGCGAGCAGCGCCGACAGCGCACGCAGCAGCATGGCGGGACTTTTGGACATGGACTAGTCTGACCGGTGTGTTGAACTACCTTGTGTCGTCATTCCGGGGCCGCGCGAAGCGCGGAACCCGGAATCCATTTTTTCGTCTATCAGAAACGAAGGGCTGGATTGACTCGCGCCATCCATGGCGCTCGTGCTACGTACCGCCTGCGGCGTTCGCGTTTGCAATCCTGCAAACGCAGTCGGGTTCTGCCCGCAAAAATGCGCGGGCAGCCCCGGAATGACGAAGGATGTTTTTTCGCAGTGGCGCATGAGGGGCTACTGCGAGTCGTCCAGTTCGCGGATCGGGATCACCTTGCGACGCCCCATCTTGCCGCCGAACAGACCGGCCTTGGCGTCGATGCCGTCGCAGCCGTTGCCGAAGGTGAAGCCGCAGCCGCCGCGCAACTGGTAGGCGTTCTCGGCTTCCTCGCGGTGCGCGGTGGGGATCACGAAACGGTCCTCGTAGTTGGCGATCGCGAGGTAGCGGTGCATGTCGTTGGCGGTGGCTTCGTCGAGGCCGACGCTGGACAGCAACGCCGGATCGGGCGTCTCGCCCAGTTGTTTCGCGCGGAACCACGCGCGCATCGCCAGCATGCGCTCCAGCGCGCCGACGATCGGCGGCTCGTTGCCGGCGGTCAAAAGGTTGGCGAGGTAACGCACCGGGATGCGCAGCGAACCGACGTCGGGCAGGCCGTTCGCGGCGTTGTCGATGTTGCCCGAATTGGCGTGCGCACTGATCGGCGACAGCGGCGGCACGTACCAGACCATCGGCAGCGTGCGGTATTCCGGGTGCAGCGGAAACGCGATCTTCCAATCCACCGCCATCTTGTACGCGGGCGATTTCTGTGCCGACTCGATCCATGCGGCGGGAATGCCATCGGCCAGTGCCTGGCGCTGGATTTCCGGATCGAACGGATCGAGGAACACGTCGAGTTGTGCCGCGTAAAGGTCCTGCGGGTTTTCCGTGCCGGCGGCCTCGCTGATGCGATCGGCGTCGTACAGCAGCACGCCGAGATAACGGATGCGGCCGACGCAGGTTTCCGAGCACACCGTCGGCAGGCCCACCTCGATGCGCGGGTAGCAGAACGTGCATTTCTCGGCCTTGCCCGAAACCCAGTTGTAATAGATCTTCTTGTACGGGCAGCCGGACACGCACATCCGCCAGCCGCGGCACTTGTCCTGGTCGATCAGGACGATGCCGTCTTCCTCGCGCTTGTAGATCGAACCGGATGGGCACGACGCCACGCAGGTCGGGTTGAGGCAGTGCTCGCACAGGCGCGGCAGGTACATCATGAAGGTGTTTTCGAACTGGCCGTAGATGTCCTTCTGCACGGCTTCGAAGTTGTAATCCTTGCTGCGTTTGTCGAACTCGCCGCCGAGGATCTCCTCCCAGTTCGGACCCCACTCGACCTTGTCCATGGTGCGGCCCGAGACCAGCGAAATCGGCCGCGCCACCGGCGCGGTGGGGAGCTCAGGCGCGGTCTGCAGGTTTTCGTAGTCGAAGGTGAACGGCTCGTAGTAGTCGTCGATCTCCGGCAGGTGCGGGTTGGCGAAGATCTTCGCGAGCACCGCCCAGCGGCCACCCTGTTTGGGCACGAGCTTGCCGTTGGCCTTGCGTTCCCAACCGCCTTTCCAGCGTTCCTGGTTTTCCCAATCCTTGGGATAACCGATGCCGGGCTTGGTCTCGACGTTGTTGAACCACGCGTATTCCATGCCCTTGCGCGAGGTCCACACGTTCTTGCAGGTGACCGAACAGGTGTGGCAGCCGATGCACTTGTCGAGGTTCAGCACCATCGCGATTTGTGCGCGTATCTTCATCAGCGTGCCTCCACCAGCCTGGTGTCCAGTTCCCGTTCGCGCGCGGCGCGCTGCACGCGGTCCATCCAGTCGACCTTGGCCAGCTTGCGCACGATCACGAACGAGTCGCGGTTGGCGCCGGTGGTGCCGTAGTAGTTGAGTCCGTAGGAAAGCTGCGCGTAGCCGCCGATCATGTGGGTGGGCTTGACCACCGTGCGGGTCACCGAGTTGTGGATGCCGCCGCGCTGGCCGGTGATCTGCGAGCCAGGAACGTTCACGATCTTTTCCTGCGCGTGGTACATCAGGCACATCCCTTCCTTGACCCGCTGGCTCACCACCGCGCGCGCGGTCAGCGCGCCGTTGGCGTTGAAGCATTCGATCCAGTCGTTGTCGACGAGGCCGGCCTTCTTCGCATCCACTTCCGAGATCCACACGATCGGGCCACCGCGCGAGAGCGTCAGCATGATCAGGTTGTCGGTGTAGGTGCTGTGGATGCCCCACTTCTGGTGCGGGGTGATGAAGTTCAACACCACTTCCGGATGGCCGTTGTCCTTCCTGCCGAGCAGCGGCGCGGTCGCGTGCATGTCGACGGGCGGACGGTACAGCGCGAAACCTTCGCCGAAGTCGCGCATCCACGCGTGGTCCTGGTAGAACTGCTGGCGGCCGGTGAGCGTGCGCCACGGGATCAGTTCGTTGACGTTGGTCCAGCCGGCGTTGTAGCTGACGTGCTCGCTCTCGATGCCCGACCAGGTGGGCGAGGAGATGATCTTGCGCGGCTGCGCCTGGATGTCGCGGTAGCGGATCTTCTCGTCCTCGCGGGCGCGCGCGAGGTGGGTGTGGTCGCGCCCGGTGATCTTCGACAGCGCCGCCCACGCCTTCACCGCCACCTCGCCGTTGGTTTCCGGCGCCAGGTACATGATGGTTTCGGCGGCGTCGATGTCGCTGAAGATGCGCGGACGGCCCTTGGCCGGACCGTCGGCCACGGTGTAGTTGAGCGCCGCGAGTCCCTTGACCTCGTGCTCGGTGTTCCAGGCGATGCCCTTGCCGCCGTTGCCGAGCTTGTCCATCAACGGCCCCAGCGAGGTGTAGCGCGCGTACGTGGCCGGATAGTCGCGCTCGACCGTGACGATGTTGGGCGCGGTGACGCCGGGAGTCAGTTCGCACTCGCCCTTCTTCCAGTCGCGCACCTCGAACGCCTGCGCGATCTCGCCGCGGGTGTCGTGCAGGATCGGCACCAGCACCACGTCCTTTTCGACGCCCAGCACGCCTTCGGCAAGCTCGGAAAATTTCTTCGCCACCGCCTTGAAGATTTCCCAGTCGCTCTTCGATTCGAACACCGGGTCCACCGCCGCCGACAGCGGGTGGATGAACGGGTGCATGTCGGTGGTGTTGAGGTCGTTCTTCTCGTACCACGATGCCGTGGGCAGCACCACGTCGGAATACAGGCACGAGGTGGACATGCGGAAGTCCAGCGTCACCACGAGGTCGAGTTTTCCTTCCGGCGCCGGATCACGCCATGCGACTTCCTCGGGCTTGACGCCGCCGTCTTCGCCGAGGTCCTTGCCCTGCAGGCCGCAGCGCGTGCCGAGGAAGTGCTTGAGGAAATATTCGTGGCCCTTGCCGGACGAACCGAACAGGTTGGAGCGCCAGATGAACAGGTTGCGCGGAAAATTCGCCGGATTGTCCGGGTCCTCGCAGGCCATCTTGATGTCGCCCGACTTCAGCGCCGCGGCGACGTATTCCCTGGCGTCCTTGCCGGCGACCGCTGCGTCGCGCGCCACGTCCAGCGGATTGCGGTCGAGCTGTGGCGCCGATGGCATCCAGCCCATGCGTTCGGCGCGCACGTTGCAGTCGATCAGGGTGCGGCCGTAGCGCGCGGGGTCCGCCAGCGGCGAGAGTTGCTCCGCGGTTTCCAGTTTCTCGTAGCGCCATTGGTCGGAATGCGCGTAGAAGAACGAAGTGCCGCACATGTGCCGCGGCGGGCGCACCCAGTCCAGCGCGAACGCCAGCGCCGTCCAGCCCGTCTGCGGACGCAGTTTTTCCTGGCCGACGTAATGGGCCCAGCCGCCGCCGGACACGCCGACCGTGCCGCACAGCATCAGGAAATTGATGATGCTGCGGTAGTTCATGTCCTGGTGGTACCAGTGGTTCATGCCGGCGCCGATGATCACCATCGAACGGCCGCGGGTCTTCTCGGCGTTGTGGGCGAAACCGCGTGCCACTTCGATGACCTTCGCGGCCGGCGTGCCGGTGATCGGTTCCTGCCACGCCGGCGTGTACGCGACGTTGTCGTCGTAACTCTTCGCGCATTCGCCGCCGAGCCCGCGGTCGAGCCCGTAATGCGCGCACAGCAGGTCGAACGCGGTGGCGACGAACGTTTCGCCGCGTTTCGTGGCGAGCTTGCGCACCGGCACGCGACGGATGAGCAAGCCGTCGGCGCCTTGCGAATTGGCGGTGAAGTGTGGATTGGTGACGCCGCCGAAGTAGGGGAACGCCACGTCGGCGACATCGTCGCGCCGGTCCAGTTGCGTCAGTTGCAATGCGGTATCGCGCCCGGCGCCGGATTTTTCCTCGAGGTTCCACTTGCCGTGGTCGGGACTGTCCTTGTCCGGCCAGCGGAAGCCGATCGAGCCCGTCGGCACCACCGGCTGGCCATCCTTGTCGACGCCGACGGTTTTCCAGTCGGCATTGCCGGGCGAGCCCAATGCGCCCTCGAAATCGCTGGCGCGCAGATAACGATCGGGCACCCAGCGCGCGCCGTCGCGGCGCAACGTGACCAGTAGCGGCAGGTCGGTGTACTTGCGGCAATAGTCCTGGAAGTAGGGAACCTGCCGGTCCAGGAAAAACTCCTTCAGGATCACGTGGCCCATCGCCATCGCCGCGGCGGCGTCGGTGCCCTGCTTGGGATGCAGCCACAAGTCCGAAAGCTTCGCGACTTCGGAATAATCCGGTGTCACCGCGACGATTTGGGTGCCGTTGTAGCGCGCCTCGACGAAGAAATGCGCGTCGGGCGTGCGTGTCTGCGGTACGTTCGAACCCCAGGCGATGATGTAGCCCGAGTTGTACCAGTCGGCGGACTCCGGCACGTCGGTCTGCTCGCCCCAGGTCTGCGGGCTGGACGGCGGCAGGTCGCAATACCAGTCGTAGAACGACAGCAATGTGCCGCCGATCAAATTGAGATAACGCGAACCCGACGCGAACGACACCATCGACATCGCCGGGATCGGCGAGAAACCGGCCACGCGATCGGGGCCGTGATGCCGGACGGTGTACACGTTGGCCGCGGCGACGATTTCCAGTACCTCGTCCCATTTCGCGCGCACGAAACCGCCGAGGCCGCGCGTGGCCTTGTAATCCTTCGCCGCCGGATCGTTCATCAGCGCGGTCCACGCTTCGACCGGCTGCAGCGTCTTGCGCGCCTCGCGCCAGCGCTTCAACAGCCGTCCACGCACCATCGGATACTTCAGCCGATTGGCGCTGTACAGGTACCAGGAATACGACGCGCCGCGCGAACAGCCGCGCGGTTCGTGGTTGGGCATGTCGGGGCGCGTGCGCGGGTAATCCGTCTGCTGGGTTTCCCAGGTGACCACGCCCTGCTTGACGTGGATGCGCCAACTGCAGCCGCCAGTGCAGTTCACGCCGTGGGTCGAGCGCACGATCTTGTCGTGCGACCAGCGGTTGCGGTAGCCGTCTTCCCACTGGCGCGCTTCGGTGCGCATTTCGCCCCAGCCGTTCGAGAACGGTTCGCGCGGGCGTTTGAAGTAGCGGAGGCGTTCGAGGAATTGGCCCATGGCGAAGGTCCTTCAGTTCGGAGCTTTTTCGGGTTGCGGCGCGTGCAGGTCGTGGCTGCCGGGGTAATCCACGCGCCTGACTTCGGTGAGGTAGATCAGGATCAGCGACACCCAGACGATGCCGTACAACAGCATGAATGCGCTGGAGCGGATGCCCAGCAAGTCGAGCAGCGCACCCCACAGGATCGGCAGCAGGAAGCCGGCGAGGCCACCGGCCAGGCCCACGATGCCGGTGACGACTCCGAGGTTGTCGGAGAAGTCGTCACCGAGGTACTTGAAGGTGGACGCCATGCCGAAGGCCAGTGCCACGCCCAGCGCGAACAGCAGCGGCACGAACATCCACAGGTTCAGGCCGATGTGGAAGGGCGCCGGGCCGCGGATCGTGTGCACGATCAATTCGGTCTGCGGATACGACAACAGGAACAATGCGATCCACGCCAGCCACAACACCCACCACGTCGTCGCGTGCGCGCCGAAGCGGTCGGACAGCGCGCCGCCCAGCGCGCGCAGCGCGCCGGCCGGCAGCGAGAACGCGGCCGCCAGCGCGGCGGCGGCGGCGATCGCCACGCCGTATTCGCCGACGAAATATTGCGGCATCCACAACGACAGCGCCGCAAAACCGCCGAAGGTCAGCGAGTAGTACTGGCAGTATTTCCATACGCGCGGATCGCGCAGCACGCGCAGTTGCGCGCCGAGGCCGGGCGACTTGCGCGCGGGATCCACGCCCGGATCGGGCGCCGACAGCAGCCGGAACAGCAACGCGGTGGCGAGCAGGGCGATCGCATACACGCGCGGCACCATCTGCCAGCCGTGGTGGTCGACGATCCACGGCGCGACGAACAGGTTGAGTGCGGCGCCGCTGGTGCCGGCGCCGAACACGCCCATCGCGAGCCCGCGCTTGTGGGCGGGGAAGAACCGCGCGACGTACGGCGTGCCCACCGCGAACGACGCGCCCACCGCGCCCAGGACCAGTCCGATCGCTAGGAATTGCCACAACTGGCTGGCGTACGACACCAGCCAGACCGGCACCGCGCAGGCCAGCAGCAGCACCGTCATCACGATGCGCCCGCCGAAACGGTCGGTCCAGATGCCCAGCGGCAGGCGCAGCGCCGCGCCGCTCAGGACCGGGGTCGCGGTGAGCAGGCCGAACTCGGTGGCGTTGAGCCCCAGTTCGCGCCGGATCGGGATGCCGATGACCCCGAACATCATCCACACGGCAAAACACACCACGAATGCAAACGTGCTGACGCCCAACACTCGCCATGCCTTGCCCATGCTTCCGACCTCGCCGGGTTGATCGTGCCGGGGTGCGCATCGTCAGCGGCCGTGGAGCCGCGCAAACGGTGCGAACCGCATCAGCATAGTCACATGGGCTTGCGGATGCCAGCCATGGGTATCCGTGATTTTTGCGTTTTGATCGAGATCAACCGATGTGCATCGGCGAAGATGCGCGATGCAGCGGGATGCTGCATCCGGGGCATCGTCCGTTGCCCGCGTGCAGGCTGCGGACTTGACGTGCATCAACGGGAAGGACTGCGGACGGCGTAGCGTTTCGAAGCGTGCCCAAGGGGCACGTTCCCGGACGGGGTCGCATCACCATGACAGCGCCGATGTTCTCCAACCCATTCAAGCGGCCGCCCGCGCGCGTGCTGGTTCGAAAACCGTGGCTGGCTGCCGTGTTGTTCGGCGTGCTGGTTGCGGCGCTCCCCGCCGCCCGTGCGCAACAACAGCGGACCATCGACGGCCTGCGCATCAACATCGGTGTCGTGACGGCCACCTGGGCGGAACGTTTTCCCGAGGAGCGCGCCACGCACCCGGACCACGGCAAACCGGGAGCGGACCATCATCTGGTCGTGAGCCTCGTCGATGCGGACAGGGATACCCCGGTCACGGGAGCCGAAGTCCGCGCCGAGGTCCGTGGACCGGGTGGCGGAGTGCAGGCGAAAAATCTGCTGCCGGGCCTGGCAGCCGGGGTTCCCGATTACAGCGGGCTGTTCGACATGCAGGCGCCCGGTCTGTATCGCATCACGGTCCACGTGAAAACCGGAACAGGCAACAAGCCGCTGGCCGCGCGGTTCGAGTGGACCAACACCGATTGACTGCGTGCGTTGCACGCGAGCGCCATGGCTGCGCCGATCACGGGCAGCGGCCGGACGCACGGTTGTGCAAGTAGCCGTCTAGTTGCCTTGCGATCGGGACCGCAGGATATCGCCGACAAGCAGCGCCGCCGGGTACAGCACCTGTTCCTCGGTCTGCGCGTGCAACGACAATTGCTCGGCCAGCCTTTCGTATTTCGTCGCATGCGCTGCTTGCGCCGCTAGATGGAGTTTTTCCACCGCGGCATGGATCGCCTTGTGCTCTTCGAGCATCCGTGGCATCTCGGCGCGCAGCGAATCCGTCATGGACAACGCTTCCGATACGACGGCTTTCGGCAACCGCGTCCCGGCCGCGAGGGGGGCGAGGAGTCCCAAGGGCGGCAGCGCGATTTGTTCTTCGCGTGCGAAATGGGGGTCCAGCACCTCGGCCAGTTCCATGGCCGCCACGCCGACTTGCCCCGGAGCACGGGTTGCCTCCACCAGCGTCGAATGGATTTCCTGGTGCTCGACTTGCACGGATTCGGGTATCCGGATGGCGTGTGTTTGCATGGCAGTCTCCGTTGCCGCCGGGTGGGCGATCGTGAATTGGGGTGCAGCGAGTGCGATGGCTCCGAATACCATCGCGCACATCGCGATTGCGGGTTCGTGGCGCATCGGTAAAACCTCCTGGAATCGACAAGCACGATCCAATTCTCACGACGACGTATTCGAGATCCGTGTCGATGCCGCACACGCAGGATCATCCGGATGTCGTTCTTGCCGACGACGGGATTTCGACTCGCTGCGGTTGCATGCATTCAAGCGCAATCGTGGCGCACGGTCTTGATTTGCATCAAGACTGGATGGCGCGACGTCCTGGTGTCGGCTGCGGATGTCGCGAGCCGCGCGGAGTCGTGGATCCACTTTTGACGCGCGTCAAGATGCGTTCCGCTGCACCCGACATACTCCACCGACCGCGCGGTCCCGCCGCTTGCGTACGGTGTTCGGGGAAGGTCGCATGAACAACCATGTCGTGATTGTCGGTGCGGGGCCGGCGGGCCTTTGCCTGTCACTGGCGCTGGCGGCGCGGGGCATGGAGGTCGATGTCGTCGATCGCCAGTCGGGCGAGGCGTTGGCGGCACCACCGTTCGACGGACGCGAAATCGCGCTGACGCACCATTCGATGCGCCTGCTGCGCGAACTCGGCGCGTGGGACCGCATCCCCGCCGATGCCCGCGCGCCGTTGCGCCGCGCGCGCGTGATGGACGGCGCCGATCCCGGTTTCGAAGTGGACGGCGCGGCGTTCGGCCGCGACCGGCTCGGGATGCTGGTATCCAACCACCACATCCGCACGGCGGCGTGGCAGGCGGTGGCGGACGATGCGCGCATCCGCGTGCACACTGGCGTTGCGGTCGAGGCGGTCGAAACCGATGCCGGTGCCGCACGCGTTCGACTCGCCGACGGCCGCGTGCTGGAGGCGTCGCTGCTGGTGGCCGCCGACAGTCGCTTCTCGGAAACCCGCCGTGCCAGGGGCATCCCGGTGCACATGCACGATTTCGGACTGAGCATGCTGTTGTGCCGCATGCGCCATTCGATGTGCAACAACGGCACGGCATGGGAATGGTTCGGGCACGGCCAGACGCGCGCATTGTTGCCGCTCGATGAACATCTCTCTTCGGTGGTGCTGACCGTGCCGGGGGTCGAGGCGCGGCGTTTGCTGGACTTGTCGCCCGAAGCGTTCGCGGCGGAAATCGTCGCACGCTACGAGGGCAGGTTGGGCGACGTGGAGTTGGCGAGCACCCGCCACGCCTATCCGCTGGTGGCGACCTGGGCGCGGCGGTTCGTGGCCGCGCGTTTCGCGTTGGCGGGTGATGCCGCGGTCGGGATGCATCCGGTGACCGCGCACGGCTTCAACCTCGGCCTTGCCAGCGTCGAACACCTCGCGCAGGCGGCGGGCGACGGGCTTGAACGCCACGACGATCCAGGCGACGCGGCCATGCTGGCCCGCTACCAGCGCCGCCACCGGATCAGTGCTGCGCCGTTGTTCGCGGGCACCCAGACCGTGGCCGGTTTGTTCTTCGATGGGCGTGTGTCGGCGTTGCCGTTGCGCCGCGCGATCCTGGGCGCAGGACGCAGGCTGCCGGTGTTGCGACGCGCACTCGCCGCGAGTCTGTTGGATGAAACGCCGCGCCCGGTGTCCCTGTTGCGCCACGTGCGCCTCGGCATCCAGATCCTGCGTCCGCAATGGCGGCGTCGCGATCTCCACACCTGACCCCTATGCGGGCGCGCCCGACACTGCAGGAAAACCCATGCAAGCCAGGATGATCGAGCGGGAACCGACCCGCACGCCGGTTGTACTCCACGACGCACCGCCCGCGATCACCGTGATCCGGGTGGAGGCGTTCGATCGCGAGCAATTGCTGGCCTGCGCCAGCGGCCGGATGTTCGGCGAGGGCAACGCGCGCCTGCCGGGTCCGCCGATGCTGATGTTCGATCGCATCACCCGCATCGCCGACGCGGGCGGCGCGCACGGCAAGGGCGAAATCCATGCCGAGCTCGACATCCGGCCCGATCTCTGGTTCTTTGCTTGCCACTTCGCGAGCGATCCGGTGATGCCGGGCTGCCTCGGCCTCGACGCAATGTGGCAACTCACCGGGTTCTTCCTGCCGTGGTTGGGTGAACCCGGGCGCGGCCGCGCGCTGGGCGTGGGGCAGGTCCGGTTCGCCGGACAAGTGTTGCCGCATGCACGGCGGGTGCGCTACGAGATCGACATACGGCGCGTGTTGCGCGGCAGGTTGCGCATGGTGATCGCCGATGGCAGGACCTTCGTCGATGACCGCCTGATCTACGAGGCCGGCGATCTGCGCGTGGGGCTGTTCCAGTCCACCGAGGGATTCTGAGATGCGCCGCGTGATGGTGACCGGCATGGGCATCGTGTCCTGCCTCGGCAATCTGCAGGCGGTGGTCGCGAATGCCTTGCGCGAAGGCACCAGCGGCATCCGCGCGATGTCGGAGTTCGCCGCGCACGGCTTGCGCAGCCAGGTCGCAGGCGTGCCGGACATCGACCTCGATGCGGCGATCGATCGCAAGCTGAAGCGCTTCATGGGTGACGCGGCAGCCTACGCCTGCGTGGCCATGCGCTCGGCGATCGAAGATGCGGGCCTCACGCTGGAACACATCCGCCATCCGCGCGTCGGAGTGATCGCGGGTTCCGGCGGGGGTTCGGCGCGTTGGCAGATCGAGGCCGCCGACCTGCTGCGTGACAAGGGCTTGCGCAAGGTCGGGCCTTTCATGGTGCCGCGCACGATGTGCTCGACGGTATCGGCGGCACTGGTCACTGCGTTCGGCATCCTCGGCTTGAGTTATTCGATCTCGGCCGCCTGCGCGACTTCTGCGCATTGCATCGGCGCGGCCGCCGACGCGATCCGCAACGGCACCCAGGACGTGATGTTTGCCGGTGGCGGCGAGGAAGTGCACTGGGGCATGGCCGCGCAGTTCGACGCGATGGGTGCGCTCTCCACCGGCCGCAATGACGCGCCGGCCACGGCGTCGCGGCCCTACGACGCGAACCGCGACGGCTTCGTGATCGCCGGCGGCGGCGGCATGCTGGTGCTCGAGGAATACGAGCACGCGAAACGGCGTGGCGCGAACATCCACGCCGAACTGGTCGGCTACGGCGTCACCTCGGACGGTGCCGACATGGTGGCGCCCGGCGGCGACGGCGCGGTGCGCAGCATGCGCATGGCGCTGGCGACAGTGGATGGTCCCGTCGATTACCTCAACACCCACGGTACCGCCACGCCGATCGGTGATATCGCAGAACTCGATGCCGTACGGGAAGTGTTCGGCGACGCGGTGCCGCCATTGTCTTCGACCAAATCGCTGACCGGGCATTCGCTGGGTGCGGCCGGCGTGCACGAAGCGGTCTACAGCCTGCTGATGCTGAAGGAGGGCTTCGTGGCGGGTTCTGCCAACATCGCGCAACTGGACCCGCGCGCCGCGGGCTTCCCGATCGTGCGTGCAAGCCGGCCGGCACGACTGGCCAAGGTGATGTCCAACAGTTTCGGGTTCGGCGGCACCAACGCCTCGCTGGTGTTTTCGCGGATCTGACGAGCAGTCAGCCACGCCCCAATTGGCGATGGCACGCATGCTGCGCGGCAAGACAATCGGCCATGCGCACGGATGCTGGTTTGCTTGATGCAGGTCAATTGCACCGGAGCAGGCAGTCCGACGATGGGATCGTCATCAGGAGAGACCATCATGAAAGGCGAAGCCACCCCCGCAGCGGGCAACGAAGAGTCCCTGAAGCACAGCGTCGAGCATGTCAAGGACGCTGCGGCAACATTGCTGCGGACCACGCTCGACGAAACCGGCGCGAAGTGGCGCCGGGCCCGCGATACGCTTGGCAGGAAGAGGCGGGTGCTCAAGTCCAGGATGTCCGGGCGTGCGGATGACTTCGCCCTGGACGCGCGTGAACTGGCGAGCAGGGGGCGGCACCTCGTACGACGGCATCCCTGGGCGTCGATAGGCGTCGGCGCAGCGCTCGGTTTGCTGGTCGGTCTGCTCATCCGCCGACGCTGACAGTCATCGACGACAGGCACTCGTGCAGGTGAAGGCGGCGATGCCAAGTCGCGAGGCCATCGCGTCCAACGAGTCGCTGCCGTCGGCGGAACAGCCGGACGGTCCTGATGCGTGGCGCCGGGGTCTCAGTCACGCGGAGGCGCAGCGCAGGCTGACCGATTCCGGGCCGAACGCGCTGCCGGGCGGCGAACGCAAACCGCTGCACCGGATCGCGCTGAAGGTGCTGGCCGAGCCGATGTTCCTGATGTTGTTGGTCGCGGGTGCGCTGTACCTGGCGCTCGGCGATCGTGCCGAGGCCGCCTTCCTGCTGGGAATGATTTTTGCCGTCATCGGCTTGACGCTATTCCAGGAACGCAGGACCCAGCGCGCACTCGAGGCCCTGCGCGACCTGTCGGCGCCGCGCGCACTGGTGATCCGCGGCGGACAGAAGCTGCGCGTGCCCGGGCGCGAGGTCGTGCCCGGCGACCTGCTGGCGCTGCACGAGGGCGACAGGATCGCGGCCGACGCGATCCTGCTGGAGGGCGAACTCGAGGTCGACGAGTCATTGCTGACCGGCGAGGCGATTGCCGTGCCGCGCAGCGCTGGTTCCGATACCGATCGCGTGTACGCCAGCACCGTGGTGACGCGTGGTGCCGGGCTTGCGCGTGTGTCGTCCACCGGAGCGGCCACGAAGGTGGGTGAAATCGGAGCCATGCTGGCCTCCGCCCGTGAACCGGTTTCCGGCCTGCAACGGTCCTCCCGCAAACTCATTCGTGTCTTGAGCATCGCCGCGCTGTTGCTGGCCACCAGCTATTGCCTGCTCAACTGGCTATGGAACGGGCAAACGTTCCTCGACAGCTTGCTCGCCAGCGTTGCGCTCAGCATGGCGATCCTGCCGGAAGAGATACCGGTGATCCTGACCGTGTTCCTCGCGATGGGCGCATGGCGGCTGTCACGGCATCGCGTGCTGACGCGAAGCGTTCCGGCGGTCGAGGCGCTCGGTGCGATCACCGTGCTGGCCGTCGACAAGACCGGCACCCTGACCCGGAACCGCATGCGCATCACCGCGCTGGTGACTGCCGACGGCACACTGGAAAACACGCCGGCCGACTCGGTGGGGCCATTGCCCGGGATCGCGGGCGACCTCGTCGAATGCGCGCTGCTGGCGACGCCGCCCGATCCGTTCGACCCGATGGAAACGGCCATCCTTGCGCTCGGCGACCGGCTCGACGAGGCACGGCGCACGCACCCCGGGTGGACCTTGCAGCGGGCCTACGCGCTTTCCTCGGAGACGCTGGCGACCACCCGCGCCTACGCCGTGCGGGAAGAAACCGGCCATCGCCTTGCGACAAAGGGTGCGCCGGAAACCATCGTGGCGTTGTGCCGGCTGCCGGAAGAATCGGCGGCCGCGATCCTCCGGCAAGCCGCCGGGCTGGCGGCCCGCGGCCTGCGCGTGCTGGGCGTCGCACGCGGCGAATGGAGCGGGTCGACGTGGCCGGAACGACAACAGGATTTCGCGTTCGACTTCGTCGGGCTGTTGGGGTTCGGCGATCCGCCGCGCCCGGAGGTGCCGGCCGCGATCGCGGAATGCAGGCGCGCCGGCGTGCGCGTGCTGATGTTGACCGGCGATCATCCGGTCACGGCGCAGGCGATCGCCCGCGAGATCGGGTTGTCGGAACGTGCGGATGTGCTGACCGGTGCCGAGATCGCGCGGCTTGACGACGCATCGTTGAGCGGGCAACTCCGACAGGTGGACATCTGCGCGCGCTTGCGTCCGGAACAGAAGCTGCGGCTGGTGCGGCTGCTGCAGCAATCCGGCGAAGTGGTGGCGATGACCGGCGACGGGGTCAACGATGCGCCCGCCCTCAAGGCCGCCGATGTCGGCGTCGCGATGGGCGAGCGCGGTACCGACGTGGCACGCGAAGCCGCCGCGCTGGTACTGCTGGACGACAGCTTCGCCAGCATCGTGCGCGCCATCCGCCAGGGCCGGCGCATCTACGACAACATCGGCAAGGCCACCGCGTTCGTGTTCGCGGTGCACGTCCCGATCATCGTGCTTGCGTTGTTGCCGGCGCTGCTGCACTGGCCGGTGATCCTCGCGCCCGTCCACATCGTGCTGCTGGAACTGTTGATCGACCCGGCCTGCTCGATGGTGTTCGAAGTCGAACCGGGAAGTCCGGACTTGATGCGGCGGCCGCCGCGGCCGCGCACGCACACGCCGTTTGCACCCGGCCGGCTGGCGTATGCGATATCCCAGGGTGCCGGACTGGCCGCGCTGCTGACCGCGGGTTGCACGCTGCTGCTGGAGCAAGGGGGCAGCCCGGTGCAGGTGCGCACGGCCGCGTTCGCCGGATTGCTGGTGGGCTTGTTCCTGCTGGCCATGGCCGAAAGCAGCTTCGGCTTCCGCGGCCACGAGCGCCGCAATCCGTGGCTGAAATGGTTGCTGCTGGGTGTCGCGATTTCGCTCGCGGCCGTACTCGGGATTCCGCCGCTGCGCGCGTTGATGGGGTTGGATTTGCCGGATCCGCAGACAGTGACGGCCATTGGTGCGATCGTGTTGGCGTCGGGCGCATGGCTGGCCCTGCTGAAAATGGGCGCGCGCGGATTGCGTCGGCGCGCCGTTGCATCGGCCAGCCTGTGATTCAGCGCACCACCAGCACCGGCACCCGCGATCGCGACAGCACCTTCATCACCACCGAGCCCAACACCGCGCTCAAGAGGGCGCCTCGCCCGTGCGAGCCCATGGCGATCAGGTCGCACCGCTGCTTTGCGGCAAGCGCAACGGTGAACATGGCCGGATCGCCGACGGCATGCCGCTCCTCGAACTTGAGGCCCGCCTTGCGCAACGCGCGGCGTGCCGGGCGTACAGCGAGTTCGGCGTGATCTTCGTGGTAGCTCGCACGGACTTCGGCGGGAAGAACCCGCGCCACCCGATTGGGCAGCGGCGGGTCCACGTACAGCACGGTCAACGATACGCGCCGTTTCGCCGACTTGCCTCCCCAGTGCCGGATCACGTAACGGACTGCACGGGAACTGCTCGGGCTTCCATCAACGGGCAGCAGGATCTTCATGGGAACCTCTCCATCGCATGACGGTTCTGCACGTCGAGCGTGCACGCTTGCGAGCATGCGCGATGGGCCGACCGGACAATTGATCGTGATCAACCTTTCCCGATTTTCCGGGATGGTGCCGTCCATGATCGGAAGTCCGTCCGCGCGGACTGTCCATGGTCACGGCCCGCACTGGCGCAGCGCCGAATATTCCCGTTGTCACCCGGTTGCAACTGCGCCGCGCTTGAACAGCCTCCGTGGCAGCGCCTCGCGAATCTCGTTCGCGGGATTGCGTGTCAGGTTCTTCGGAACCCGCATCAGCACCGTCTCGCCGAGACGCGCGCCGAGCGCCGCATTGAGCGCCCCGAGGAACCGGGGAGGTGCGATCAACACCAGGTCACGGTAGCGCTGCTCGTCGTGGGCGTGCTTCAGGTGCGCCCCCAGCATCGCGGCGAATTGCAACGCGGCCTTTTCCCTCGGCGGGGTGTGCGCCTCGATCGCATGCCGGCCCGCTCCGAAACGGTCGTGGACGCGCGGCGGAGGCGCGTGCTCCAGCTCGTGGCCGGGGATGCGCGCCCCCGGGTTGACGAAGTCCCCGATTTCGATCAGGCGCGGGGCGCCGGGCCCCAGCGAGAACAGGCGCGCCCGCGCACGATCGGCGACAAGGATCCAGACCTCCGCCATGGTGTTTCAGCTGAACGTCAGGTGGTCATCGACGCGTTGGACACCGGGAGCCGACCAGACCGCGTGCTCCACGGCCTGCATTTCGCTCCAGTTGTCGACGCGCCCCTCGATGCGCACCGTGCCGTCGTCCTGGATGTCCACGCGCACCGCATCGGCCTCGACCTCGGCGTGCCGTTTCAAGGCGTCCTGGATGCGCCGCTTCAGGTCGCCGGCCTGGACGACCGAAGCCAACGTGATGCTGTTCGTGACACCCTTGACGCCGTTCAATTTCCGGACTTCATTCTCTGCCGCCTGGCGCTGGTAATTCCATTTCACGCTGCCGGACAGGGTGATCCAGCCATCGGACACCTTGACGCGGACACCATCCTTCGGAACCAGGGTATTCCACGCGAGGATGTTGACGGCGCGTTGCGCAATCTCGTCATCGTTCCACTTCTTGTCGCCGGGAAACCGCACCTCGATTTCCTGGGCGATGCCCTTGACCCCCTTGACGCGCCACGCGGCGCGTTCGGCCGCCATCTTCTGCACGTAATCCGCGACGTGTCCGCTGAGGATGACCACGCCGTTTTCGGCCGCGACGCCGATATCCGCGGCGTCGATGCTCGGCTCGTATTCCAGCTCGTCGACGACAAGCTGGCGCAGCTCTTTGTCGTTCATTGCCAGTGCTCCCTCCGGGTTCGGAAAACCCATTCCACACGATGCCCTGGCGGGCTTGTTGATCCGCGTCAACAACGCATGCTTCGATCAACCGCGCCGCGGGACGTCCGGCCCGCGCCGCGTGCGGTACCGATCCCCGGGCGCCGGCGGCGGCAGGCCGCCGTTCACTGCCTTGCATGCGGCCCGCGGGGTTTTTCGCCGCGGCGCATGCGCGGCAACAGCACGAACAGGACGTAAAACATCATCGCGCCCGCGATCGCCGCGTACGCGAGTATCGGCAACATGATCAGGATGGCTTGCATGCACTCGACCTCCGGCTGTCGTTCGAGGTTGTGCCGATAGCGTAGGCAACGCGCCACGCGCGGATTTGACGTCGATCACCGGGATGCGCGGCGGTTCAGCCGAGCGACGCCTTGCGCACGACGCCGGTCGGGAGCGCGGCGTCGGCACGCATGAACCGGCGTTTCACCAGTTCCACCAGCAGCAGGTAAGTCACGGTGGCGGCGGCCAGGAACGCGTAGAACAGCGGCGGCAGCGGCACGAAGCCGAAATCGGCGCCCAGCGGCGTCAGCGGCAGCAAGACGCCGATCGTCAGGGCGATGGCCACGCTGGCGACCAGCGCCGCACTCGGACGGCTGCGCAGCGGATTACCGGTGGTGCGGATCACGAACAGCACCAGGGTCTGCGTGGCCAGCGACTCCACGAACCAGCCGGTGTGGAATTCGGGTTCGCCCGCGTGCAGCCATGCCAGCAGCACGTAGAACGTCAGGAAGTCGTACAGCGAGCTGATCGGCCCCACGCCCAGCATGAAGTTGCGGATCATGCGGATGTCCCAGCGTCGCGGCGCAGCCAGTTGCGCGGCGTCCACGTTGTCGCCCGGGATGGTGAGCTGCGCCATGTCGTACAGGAAATTGTTGAGCAGGATCTGGGTGGGCAACATCGGCAGGAACGGAAGGAACAGTGCCGCCGCGGCCATGCTGAACATGTTGCCGAAGTTCGAGCTGGTGCCCATCAGCAGGTACTTCATGACATTGGCGAACGCCTTGCGGCCTTCGATGACGCCGGCGTGCAACGCCCCCAGATCGCGCTCGCCCAGCACGATGTCCGCCGCGTCGCGCGCCACGTCGACGGCGTTGACGACGGAGATCCCGACGTCGGCCGCATGCAGTGACGGCGCGTCGTTGATGCCGTCGCCCAGGAAACCCACCACCGCGTGGCGCGCTTTCAACGCCAGCACGATGCGGTGTTTCTGCGCCGGGCTGACGCGCGCGAACACGCTGACGCGTTCGGCGACCACACCCAAGGCGTCCTGGTCGAGCCTGTCCACTTCGGCGCCGCTGACCACTTCGCGCGCATCCAGCCCGACCTGCCCGCAGACATGCCGCGCGACCAGCTCGTTGTCGCCCGACAGGATCTTCACGGATACGCCGTCCCGTGCGAGCGCGCGCAGGGAATCCGCCACGTCGGGCAGCACCGGATCGGCGAACAACACGAACCCGGCCAGGGTCAGGCCGGCTTCGTCGGCAAGCGCATAGCGCGGTTTGCGTTCGATCCCGCGGCAGGCGATGGCGAGGGCGCGCAGGCCCTGTCTTGCGTAGGCGTCACAGACGCGCCGGATCCTGCTGCGTGCGTCGACGTCCAGGGTGCGGCCGGCGCCGTCCGCCAGGTATTGCGTGCACTGGCTGATCACGAACTCCGGCGCGCCCTTGGTGACGAGGAGGATTTCTCCTCCGCGTTCCGCCACCACGCTCACGCGGCGGCGCTCGAAGTCGAAAGGGATTTCGTCGAGTTTGCGCGGGGTGTCCTGCTGGGGACTGCAGCCGCGCAGGATCGCATCGTCCAGCGGACTGCGGATGCCGGTCTGGAGCGTGCTGTTGAGGTGGGCCAGGCCGGCTGTGCGCACCGAAGGATCGCCCTGGGGATCGACGCTCGCGAAGACGTCGGTTTCATTGCGTGTCAGGGTGCCCGTCTTGTCGCTCAGCAGGACGGTCATGCTGCCGAAGTCCTCGATCGCGGCGAGGTGTTTCACGACCACGCGATGGCGCGCCATGCGCATCGCGCCGCGCGCGAGGGTGACGGTGGTGATCATCGGCATGAATTCCGGCGTGAGGCCGACCGCGAGCGCCAACGCGAACAACAGGGTTTCGAGCAGAGGGCGGTGGAGCGCGATGCCGGCCAGCACGACCAGCAATACCAGTCCGATCACGGTGCGCATGATCAATCGCGCGAATCCGGCCAGGCCGCGTTCGAACTCGGTGGGCGGCGGGCGTTCCGAGAGGCGCGCGGCGACGTCCCCGAACGCGGTGTCCTTGCCGGTCGCCAGCACGATGGCCGTCGCGGTACCGGCGATCACCGAGGTGCCGAGGAAGACGAGGTGCCGTGCTTCGGCGCCGGCCAGGTCCTGGGGCTGCTCGCAAGCGTCCTTTTCCACGGGCGCGGATTCGCCCGTCAGCGCGGATTGCTGGACGTGGAGTCCGCGCGATTCCAGAAGCCGCGCGTCGGCCGGCACGCGGTCGCCTGCGGCCAGACGGATCAGGTCGCCGGGCACCAGGGAACGCCGCGGCACATCGCGCCAGGTGTCGTCGCGGCACACGCTTGCTGTCGGCGCGATGCCTTCGCGGAGCCTCTCGGCAGCGCGCTTCGAGCGATAACTCAACAGGTAGTTGAGCATCACGCTCAACAACACCATCGCCACGATGATGCCCGCGCCGATCCGGTCACCCAGGATCCCGGACACCGTCGCCGCCACCAGCAGCATCAGCACCAGCGGGTTGCCGAACAGTTCGACCAGTGTAGCGAGCGGATTGGAGTGCAGGTCCGATTGCGCTTCATTGGGCCCATGCTCGATGAGGCGGCGCGCGGCTTCGGATCCGGTCAAGCCTGCCGCACTGCTGCCCAGCAGGGCGAACACGCGCGCTTGCGGGGCCAGCGCGGGATCGGATGCGACGGCCGTGGGGGATGCGTCGTTCATGACAAGCGCAACCTTGCCGCGGCGCTGCGGGCGGGAATTGATGCCCGTCAATCACGTTGGCATGCCGGGCAAGTTGGAATTGACGTGCATCAACATGATCCGGCGGGCGGCGCGTAGCGTTTCGGTACGTGCCCAGATGCACGCTGAAAAGACGAGGAACCCACCATGACGACACTCACGCGCTTCAATCCGTTCCGGAGCCCGGCACGGTTCGAGACCACCGCTGCATTCGATGACTTGTTCCGCAATCTTGGCTTCGGCCCGCCGTGGAGCCAACCGGAATTCACGTCCGACATGCGGGTGGACATCCGCGAGGACGACGACGCCTATTACATCGACGCCGAAATCCCCGGCGTGGACAAGGACGACATCGACGTCTCCGTGGAGGGGAATCGCGTGGCGATCAATGCCGAGACGAAACGCGAAAACGAGAAGAAGAACGGCAGGGAACTGGTTGTCGAACGCTCGTGGGGCAAGGTCTATCGCGCCTTCGCGCTGCCGGCCGACATCGACGGCAATCGCACGGAAGCGCGTTACGACAAGGGCGTGCTTGCACTCAAGCTGCCCAAGCACGCGAATGGAAGCGCCCGCAGGATCGCGGTCAGCTGAGTCCCGCGTTGCGTCGAGGCCGCCGTCGCGATGGGTGACGGCGGCCTTTTTGTTGTTGGTGGTGACGAGACGGGAAGGATCGGGATGGGCGGATGGGGCCTGCGTCCGAACGGCTGCACGCAAGTCCGCCGCTTGCCGGAGTCCCTGTGGCGAGAGGTCGTGCACGATACCGAACATGGCCGGCGGCTTGCGCGTCTGCGTCCGGATTGCCGCGGGTTGGCGTGCGTAGTGGTGCGATGGTGAACGTGACTTGCATCGACCGCGCCTTAGAATGGTTGCCGATGCAGCGCTGTTGACGTCCATCAACAGCCCGCACGGCGGCGATGGCACCCTGCGAGGTGTCTGGAACCCCGGTCCGAAGATCCACCTTGCGGAGCAGATACATGAAAGACATCCTCATCCATGTCAGGGATTTCGGAAAACGTACGCCGGCCGCCCATTTCGGCGTGCGGCTCGCAGCCACGCTCGGCGCTTCGGTGACCGGCGTGTACGCTTGCCCCCGGCCGTTGTATATCGCCCCGGCGTATGGGCCCGAGTTGATGGCGGAAGCGGTCAACAATGCGCGCGAACTGGTCAAGGACGCCGTGCAAGCGAAGCAATCCTTCCTTGACTGGGCGGCTTCACTGGGTGTTTCGCAATCCGAATGGCTGGTTGCGGAAGGGCCGGTTGGCGATGCCCTGGCACAAGCCGCGACGCGGCATGACTTGCTGGTGCTCGATCATGCGGAGGATGACCGCGGCTCGGCCTGGGACATCCCGGGAGTCATCCTGAAGACGGACGTGCCCTGCATCGTCCTGCCGCACCATGGCGTGCATTACGGCCCGTTCGAGCGGATCGCGATCGGCTGGAACGGCTCGCCGGAAGCGATGCGCGCGGTACACGCAGCGCTGCCGTTCCTGCGGGGCAAGCAGGCCTTGCTGTTGTGGGGCGAAGAGCCCGATCGCTACCATGGCGTGGACTGGGATCCGCCCTTCAACATCATGGAGTACCTCCGCAAGCATGGCGTCGCGGCCGAACGCCACAACGTCACCGAAAAACGCGACGACGTGGGCGCGGTCCTGCTGGAGCAGGCGATGAAGTTCGGAGCGCAGTTGTTCGTGATGGGCGCCTACGGCCGCAGCCGCTTCAGCGAATGGATGCTGGGAGGCGCTACCCGCCACGTGCTGACCTGGGCCGATATTCCGGTACTTTTGAGGCATTGAACGCCCCCGCTCGCAGGCAGGAAACATGCGTGCAATGGTTCTGGAGGGGATTGGCGAACCGCTGGTTCCGAAGGAACTGGCGAATCCTTCCGTGTTGCCGGACGAAGTGCTCGTGCGGGTCGAGGCCTGCGGCGTGTGCCGCACCGACCTGCACGTGGTCGACGGAGAGTTGCCGTGCGTCAGGCCCCCGGTCGTGCCGGGACATGAAATCGTCGGCGTCGTCGAACGCGTGGGCCACGACGTCGAGGAACTGGTGCCGGGGATGCGTGTCGGCGTGCCCTGGCTCGGCGGCACCTGCGGCGTTTGCGCCTATTGCAGAAACGGGCGTGAAAACCTGTGCGACCACCCGGAGTTCACGGGCTACACCCGGCCGGGCGGATTCGCGAGCCACGTGGCCGCCCGCGCGGCCTACTGCGTTCGCCTGCACGATGATGCGGAGGCCGTGGCCACGGCGCCATTGCTGTGCGCCGGATTGATCGGGTGGAGGTGCCTGCGCCGCACCGGCGATGCGTGGCGGATCGGACTGTATGGATTCGGCGCCGCGGCGCACATCGTCACGCAGGTGGCGATCCGGCAGGATCGCGAGGTTTTCGCTTTCACCAGGCCCGGCGATACCGCGGCACAGTCCTTTGCACTGTCGCTGGGGGCGTCGTGGGCGGGCGGTTCGGATGTCGCGCCGCCCAAGCAGCTGGATGCGGCGATCATCTTCGCCCCGGTCGGGACGCTGGTTCCCGCTGCATTGAAGGCGGTGCGCAAGGGCGGGCGCGTAGTCTGCGGCGGAATCCACATGAGCGACATCCCGACTTTTCCGTACCGCCTGTTGTGGGAAGAACGCGAAGTCGTTTCCGTCGCCAACCTCACCCGCGAAGACGCGCGTGGTTTCTTCTCCACCCCGACAGCCATGGGCGTCAAGACCACCACCCAAACCTATCGGCTGGAGCACGCGAACGAGGCTTTGGCGGATCTTCGCCATGGCCGGTTCAGCGGCGCCGCCGTGCTGGTGCCGTGAATTTGCCGGGAGTCCGTCTTGGCCGTCGACAACGCGGAAATCGCCGAACTCTTCAACCGTTACGCGGACCTGCTGGAAATCCAGGACGCCAACCCGTTCCGCGTGCGCGCCTATCGCAACGCGGCGCGCGTGGTGGGCGCCTCTTCGCGAAGCATGTCGGATCTGGTGGCCGCCGGAAGCGATCTCGATGCGCTGCCCGGCATCGGCAAGGACCTCGCGGCCAAGATCGAAACCATCGTGCGTACCGGCGCGCTGCCGCAACTCGCGCAACTCGAAACCCGCGTGCCGCGGGCGCTCGCCGACTTGATGCGTTTGCCCGGTCTCGGCCCCAGGCGCGTGCGGCTCCTCTACAACGAACTCGGCATCCGCAGCTTCGAAGATCTCAAACGCGCGATACGCACGGGCGCCTTGCTGGCCGTCCCGGGCTTCGGCGCCAGGACCGTGCAGCGCATCAAGGCCGCGCTCGATGGGCGCGGCACGGCGACGCAGCGTTTCAAGCTCGGCGACGCGGAGCAGATCGTCGTGCCGTTGCTGGCGTACTTGCGCGGCATCGAAGGCATCAAGACCGTCACCGTGGCGGGCAGCTTCCGGCGCCGGCGCGATACCGTCGGCGACCTCGACCTCGTGGTGACCGCCAGGCATGGCGCGCCGGTGATGCGCGGTTTCGTCGGCTACGACGCGGTGGCCGAGGTGCTGTCGCAGGGCACCACGCGCGCCTCGGTGCGGCTGCGCAACGGCATCCAGGTGGACCTGCGGCTGATTCCGGAAGTGAGTTGTGGCGCGGCGTTGTACTACTTCACCGGATCCAAGTCCCACAACATCGCGGTGCGCAGGATCGCGGTCGCGCGCGGCCTCAAGATCAACGAGTACGGCGTGTACCGCGGCGAACGGCGCATCGCCGGACGCAGCGAGAAGGAGCTCTTCGCCTCCGTCGGCCTGCCGTACATCCCGCCCGAGTTGCGCGAGAACCGCGGCGAAATCGAGGCGGCGCGCGACGGCCGCCTGCCCACGCTGATCGAATTGCGCGATGTGCGCGGCGACCTGCACGCCCACACCGCCGCCAGTGATGGGCACGATTCGCTGCAAGCCATGGCGGACGCGGCTCGCACGCTCGGCTACGGCTACCTCGCCATCACCGACCATTCACCGCAGGTACGCGTGGCGCACGGTCTGGATGCCAGGGCGCTGCGCGCGCAGTTCGCCGCGATCGACCGTCTCAACGCGGGCTTCAAGGATTTCCGCCTGCTCAAAAGCGCCGAGGTGGACATCCTCGCCGACGGCCGCCTGGACCTGCCCGACGCGGTGCTGGCCGAGATGGACGTGGTGGTGGCGGCGCTGCATTACCGCCTGGGGTTGCCGGCCGGGAAGCAAACGGCGCGCGTGCTGAAGGCGCTCGACAATCGTCGCGTGCAGATTCTCGCGCACCCCACCACGCGGCTGATCAACGAGCGTCCGGAATTCTCCGCGCAACTCGGCGAAATTTTCGCGGCTGCGGCAGAACGCGGCGTGGCGCTGGAGATCAACGCGCACCCCGACCGGCTCGACCTCGACGATATCCACGCACGCGCGGCGCGCGAGGCGGGTTGCAAGCTCGTGATCTCCAGCGATGCGCACAGTGCCGCGGGTCTCGCGAACATGCGCTTTGGCGTGGATCAGGCGCGGCGCGCATGGCTGTCCAGGGGGGACGTGCTGAACACCTTGCCCCTGGATGGGCTTTTGCGTGCCCTGCGGCGCTGACCGCCGGACGGTGGAACGGACATGGCTGCCGCATCGAAGGCGACGGTTGCGAGCCTTGCCGGTTCGATCCGTCATTCATTGGGTGCCGCCACTCAGGCCCGATAGAAATCCTGCATCGGGTAGCGGCGCGCGTACCACGCGAACACCAGTGCCGCGAGCGCGGCGAAGGCTGCGAAGAAGAACATCAGGAACGCCGTCTCGCCGAAGCCGGTCGCGGCGATCCAGCCGGTGACGGTGTCGTTGCGCACGCCGGCGTCGGCCAGCAGCACCCACAGGTTGCCGAAGGTTACTGCGAGCATCCAGAAGCTCATGATCGAGCCCTTCATCGAGGGCGGTGCCTGGCTGTAGGCGAATTCGAGCCCGGTCGCGGACACCAGCACTTCGCCCAGCGTCAGCAGCGCGTACGGCAATACCTGCCACGCGATCGACACGGCATCGCCGCCGTCAAGCGCAAGCTGCAACATCCCCGCGGCCACCCATGCCAGCGCCGCCAGCGCGATGCCGGCGCCCATGCGGCGCAGCGCGGTGGGCTCGATTCCGAAGCGGCGCAGCAGCGGGAACAACAGCGTGTTGTTGAGCGGGATCAGGATCAGCACCAGCAGCGGATTGAGCGCCTGCATCTGCGCCTCGTGGAACCACGCGGGCTTGGTCATTTCGGCGCCCTGCAGCACCCAGGTCGAGGCTTTCTGGTCGAACAGCGACCAGAACGGCGTGGTCAACGCGAATACCACCAGCACCCGCAACACGCCACGCACCCCGTCGACGGCCTCGTCGGGGTGGATGCCGCGCGCGCGTTCCAGTTGCAGCGCGGTGCCGATGCCGCCGAACACCAGCAGCGCGCCGAGCGCGAGGCAGGCGCTGATCACGAAGCCGAGCTGCGGAATCACGGCCAGCGCGAACAGCGCGGCGACGATGCCGAGGATGGCGATCCACAGCCCAGGGCGCGCCTGCCCTGGCACGCGTGCCAGCAGCGCGCTGCGCGCCACGCGCAACAGCGAATGCGGATTCGGCGGCGTGGGCGGCACGCGCACGTAGCGATGGCGGCCCAGCCAGAACACCAGCAACGCGATCGCCATCAACGCGCCCGGAATCCCGAAGGCAATCGCGGGTCCGAGGTCGCGCAGGAAGATCGGCATCAGCAGCGAGGCGAAGAACGAACCGAAATTGATGATCCAGTAGAAAGCGTCGTACACCAGTTTGGCGCGGTGCTTGTTGCTGGAATCGAACTGGTCGCCGACGAACGCCGAGACCAGCGGCTTGATGCCGCCCGAGCCCAGCGCGATCAGGAACAGGCCCGTGTAGAACCCGGTGCGGTGGTTGTCGAACAAGGCGAGGCAGGCGTGGCCGGCCACGTACACCAGCGACAGCCACAGTATCGTCCGGTATTTGCCCCACAGCCGGTCGGCGATCCAGCCGCCAAGCAGCGGGAAGAAATACACGCCGATCACGAAGGTGTGGAAGACGTCCTTGGCCGCGAGCGCGCGTTCGCCCAGCGGCAGGTACAGCAGCAACGTCGACACCAGGAACGGCGTCAGGATGTTGCGCATGCCGTAGAAGCTGAAGCGCTCGCAACCCTCGGTGGCGATGATGTAGGGAATCTGCCGGGGCAGCGGCGCGGGCGTTTTGTCGTGCGCGGTGGCGGCGGTCGTCGTCATCGTCGTGCGGACAAGATCGGATTCGTCGCAAGGGTAGTGCTTCGGGCGGCGGCGTGCACCCGCTTTCCGGTCAATCGGAGGGCGTGCCGGAACGCAACTTGCGCAACAGCACCGGGATCAGGGCCAGCAGGCCGAGTCCGACCAGCGGTAGCCAGATGTGCGGTTCCAGCAGCAGGTCCGTCGAAATGCCCTGGCCTTCGGCGATGGACTGGCCCAGCCCGGCGCCGATCGCGGTCTCGAACACCAGCATGATCAATCCACCCAGCGCGGTGGCGAACGTGAACAGCCACACCGGGCAGCGCAGCCAGGCCAACGCCACCGTGACGCCGCCGAACGGGAACAACGGCACGAAGCGCAGGAACAGCGTGTACGAAACCGGGTTGGCCTGGTAGCCCTGGCGCACGCGTTCGACGAATTTCGGCGGCGGCCGCTTCCCGGCGCCGAACGCGTGGCGTGCCGCGAAGAACAGCAGCAGCGATCCCAGCACCTCGCCGACCAGCGACAGGCCGATCGCCGGTCCCATCCCGAACAGCATGCCGCCCGCGATGATGATGAACAGCGGGCCCGGCATCGCGGTGGCCACCGACAGCGTCAGCACCACGACGTAGACGACATACGCCAGTCCCGGATGCGCCGCGATGTAGCGCAGCCAATTGGCCTGCTCGGCCATGACGTGGTGGGGCGAGAGATTCTGCAGCACGCCGCTCGCGCCTACCGCCACCCCGATCGCGATCAGGATCAGCAGGGGCACGAAGGCGCGCAATCGGTTCATCGGTGTGGCGGTGGACGGCAAATTGCGGGAAGCATAGCCGGTCGCTTCCGGCAGCGCGCTGCGGCAGGTCAATAGCGGGGCCGGCCGAGCCGGGCGTAGGCAGCCAGCACCGCGCGCGCCGCATCCCGGCGAAGATCGCGGACCACTTGGATGCCACGCCGCTCGAGTTCACCGGACCAGTCTGCGGGCAGCGGACCTTCATCGAAGCCGGCCAGCAACTCGGTGTCCTCCGCGCGCGCTCCGACAAGCAACTCGTCGATGCCGGCCCACACGATCGCGCCGTAGCACTGGCAGCACGGTTGCGCGCTGGTCGCGAGCGTATAACGGCGGCCATCGCCGTTCAGGCGCGCGCGTCCCGATTTCTGTTGCGCCGCGGCCAGTGCAACGATTTCCGCGTGCGCGAGCGATGACTGCAGCGGTTCGACGCGGTTGGTGCCCACCGCAATCAATCGGCCGGCGTCGTCGAATACGGCGGCGCCGAACGGGCCGCCGCTGGCGTGTTCGACGTTGAGGCACGCCAGCTCTATCGCGAATGCGATCTGCGCGTCGTAGTCTGAGAACGTGCGCGTGAAGTCGGCCACGCCGGCGATCCACCCCGGAAGCGTCGGGATGGAACGTTGCTTCTGGCTGCGCGTGACCATGCCGGTACCCTAGCACGCCGGGCCTGAAGGTTGCGGCGCCGACGGGTGCGTTGCACCGCGGGTATCGCGTGAGGTTCGATCATGTCCCGGTCGCGGGAATCCCGAACGTGCCGTCCACGATTTCCACGAAGTTCCTTTCCTCTTTCAGGATGAAGCGCTTCGTTTGCGCGAACGCGAAGTTCCTGCGGCCGTCCGGGTCTTCCCGCAGCCGCGCCTGGTAGGTTTCGTAGGCGGCCAGGCTGTCGAATGCGATCAGGCCCCAGCCGACATCGTTGGTGCCCTGCCACGGCAGGAAATAGCCGACCAGGTTTCCGCCGCAGCGGGGAATGATGCGTCCCCAGTTTTCGGCGTATTCGCGGAAGGCGTCGCGCTGGAAGGGATCGATTTCGTAACGGATGATGCAGACGATGCGCATGTCGCGGCTCCTGTGCGTGGCGGTCGATGCGTGAAGGGTGGGTCGCGTGGACGGATCGATGAGGGCGCCGATGGCGGCCGGCGTCGCGAGGCACGCGGCCGCGAACGCCGTCGCACGTGCCAGGAACTCGCGGCGTGCGTTGCGCGCAGACCGTTCCGGCTCGTCCGTGCGCGTTTCCTCGATGTGCTCGTCCGATTCCACGGCGGCAGCGTGGCACGCTCCCTGCCGGCATGCTTCGTTTACAATGAAAGTATGGATGTCGTGCGCAACGATGCGCCCATCGCGGACGTCGCCGCGGCGATCGCCGAACCGGCGCGTGCGCGCATGCTCTGCCGGCTGCTCGACGGCCACGCGCGCACCGGCACGGAACTGTCGATCGTGGCCGGGGTGGGTGCGTCCACCACCAGCGCGCACCTGGCCAGGCTGGTGGCGCAGGGGTTGGTGAAGGTGGCGGCGCAGGGCCGGCATCGTTACTACGCGCTTGCGAGCGCGCATGTCGCCGCCGCGCTGGAGGCGCTCACCGTGGTGGCCGGCGCGCCACAATCGCCGTTCATGCCGAACACACCCGGGCGCCTGCGCAGTGCGCGCACCTGCTACGACCACATGGCCGGCGCGTTGGCCGTGGCGTTGCACGACCGGATGTTCGCGTTGCACTGGCTGGCACCTGCACCAGCCAAGGGCGATGGCGCCTACGAGGTCACACGCGCGGGCGACGAGGCATTGGGCGCCCTCGGCGTGGACGTGTCCGAGGCGCGCGCGCAGCGCCGACGCTTTGCGTGCGGATGCCTGGACTGGAGCGAACGCCGCCCGCACCTCGCCGGTGCGTTGGGGGCGGCGTTGCTGGACATGTCATTGAGACGCCGCTGGGTCGAGCGGGATCTCGACAGTCGCGCCTTGAGCGTCACCCGCAATGGACGGCGCGCACTGCGCGAACGTTTCGGCATCGACGCGTGAAATTCCTGGTCTGGCAGGGCGGCTCAAACCCGCGGCCTGCGTCCGGTGATCAGCGAAACAATGAACAGGATGATGAAGATCACGAACAGGATCTTCGCGATGGTCGCGGCGAGGCCGGCCACGCCGAAGAACCCGAAGAAGCCGGCGACCAGGGCGATGATCAGGAAAACGATGGCGTAATAAAGCATGGGGTTCACCTCGTGCTGCGTCGTTGTTGTTGGAATTGCAGGACTGGACACGTGCGGCTTGCCACGCTGCGAGGGATAGTCTCCGGACAAGCGGATCCGTCGCTTGCCCGGAGTTGCGCCCGCACGGTCATCGACACGCTGCGGGATGCCGGCCGGGAGCGGAGGGGGTGCGGCCCGGCCGGCCAGGCCCCATCCATGAGGCCGCGAGAAAACGCCACAGGGAAAGACGTTTTCTTGCAGGTGGCGCGCGAACGTCACGATCCCATGCGAACGCCCGCGCGCCGGTACGGCTACAACTGGTTTTCGAATTCGCAGACCTGCAACACGGCTTCGCGCCTGTCGACGCCGTAGCGATCCTGCAGCACGCCGGCGAGATAGGCGGCGCTGCCGCCCGGGAACAGCACGTCGTCCTCGGTCAACCGCCGCCAGCGCTGGCGCAGCCGTTCCGAAATGTCAGGCCACGCCTGGCGGATGCGATCCTTGCCCACCTGCGGGCCGTGTTGCCGGGAAGCGGCTTCGAGCGCGGCCATGGTCGCGATCAACCCTGCGACTTCAGGCCGGAGGCGTCGACGTCCTTGACGCCCTTGACGCTTTGCGCGACGGCAATGGCCTTGTTGACCGCGATCCGGGTGGGCAGCACGCCGGTCAGGGTGACCACGCCGTCCACGGTCTTCACCATGACGTCCATGCTCTTGACTCCCCTGGTGGTTGCGAGTTCGCTTTTGACCTTGGTGGTGATCCACGCGTCGCTGACGGCTTGGCCGGTACTCGACGAATGGTCGGTGGTCGGTGCGGACTGTCGTGCCGCCCATGCCACGCCACCGGACATTCCGAGTCCGAGCGCAGCGGCGAGGACGACGACGGCGAAATGACGGGAACGATTTGTCGTGTTCATCGTGTTCTCCTGTCGTGTCGGAAGCAACGCCATGGCTGCGGCGATGCAGGTCGAACCTAACGACAGGACAATGACCGGCCACTAACCGCCGCGCAGGAAATCGCCCCGTCGGGACCGAAGCCATTCAGCTTGGCGAGGTGCGTGGGCCGGAGAAGCGCATGCGCGCTCGTTTTTCCCGGGCGCGATCTGGTCGCGCGCGAGACAGCCCGCCTTCAGGACGCGTTCCGTTTCATGTAAAGGACTTGTCATGCGCGGGTAATGCCCGCGCTAAGGCGCGCGCGGCAACCCGTTTCAACGCGCGCCTTGCGACCAGGTATCGCGCAGGGTCGCCGCGCGATTGAACACCGGGTGTTCGCGGGAATGGTCGTGGCGGTCGGCGACGAAATACCCCGTGCGTTCGAACTGGAAGCGTTGTTCGGGCATGGCTTCGCGCAGCGAAGGCTCGAGGAAGCCGCGGATCACGCGGCGCGAATCCGGGTTGATGTGGTCGAGCCAGGTCTTCCCGTCCGCATCGTCGTCCGGGTTGGCGGCGTCGAACAGGCGGTCGTACAGGCGCACTTCGGCTTCGAGCGCATGTTTCGCGCTGACCCAGTGGATCGTGCCCTTGACCTTGCGATCCGCGCCCGGCAGTCCATGCCGCGATTCGGGATCGAGCGTGCCGCGCAGTTCGGCGACATTGCCGGAAGCATCCTTGACGACGTCCCCGCACTTAAAGATGCCGACGCCGCGCAGGCGTACTTCGCCGCCGGGCACGAGGCGCTTGAATCCTTTCGGCGGCACTTCCGCGAAATCGTCGCGTTCGATCCACACTTCGCGCGCGAACGGCACCGCGCGCGTGCCGAAGGATTCGTCCTTGGGATGGTTCGCGAACGACAAGGTTTCCCGATGGCCTTCAGGCAGATTGGTGATGACGAGTTTCAGTGGATCCAGCACCGCCATGCGCCGCGGCGCGTGCACGTCCAAGTCCTCGCGCACGCAGCCTTCCAGCACGCCGTAGTCGATCACGCTGTTCTGTTTCGACAATCCCGCGCGTTCCCAGAAGTTGCGGATCGCTGCGGCGGTGAAGCCGCGCCGGCGTGCACCGGCCAGCGTCGGCATGCGCGGATCGTCCCAGCCGTCGACCCGCTTGTCGTTCACCAGTTCCAGCAGCTTGCGCTTGCTCATCACGGTGTAGGAAAGGTTGCCGCGCGCGAATTCGACCTGGCGTGGTTTCGATGGCTCCGTCGGCAAACCCTTGTCGACCAGCGATTGCCAAAGTTCCGGATGGTTGCGCAAGTCGACGTTGTCCACGCACCAGTCGTACAGCGGACGATGGTCCTCGAATTCCAGCGTGCAGAACGAGTGCGTGATGCCCTCCAGCGCATCCGACAACGAATGCGCGTAGTCGTACATCGGATAGATCGGCCACGCGTCGCCGGTGTTCTGGTGCGCAATCTTGCGGATGCGGTACAGCGCGGGGTCGCGCAGGTTGATGTTGCCGGCTGCCATGTCGATCTTCGCGCGCAGCGTGCGCGAGCCGTCGGCGAATTCGCCCGTGCGCATGCGCCGGAACAGATCGAGGTTTTCCTCGATGGAACGATTGCGGAAAGGCGAATCGCGGCCGGGTTCGGTGAGCGTGCCGCGGAATTCGCGCACCTGCTCGGCATCGAGGTCGTCGACGTAGGCCTTGCCGTCCTCGATCAATTTCAGCCCCGCACGATAGAACACCTCGAAGTAATCCGAGGCGTGGCGCAGTTCGCTCCATTCGAATCCGAGCCAACGCACGTTGTCCTTGATGCCTTCGACGAACGCCGGGTCTTCCTTGCCGGGATTGGTGTCGTCGAGGCGCAGGTTGCAGGTGCCGCCGAATTCGCGCGCGATCCCGAAGTCGAGGCAGATCGCCTTGGCGTGTCCCAGGTGCAGGTGGCCGTTCGGTTCCGGGGGAAAGCGCGTCTTCGGGCCACCCCCGAGCCTGCCGGCCTCGCGGTCGGCCAGCACGATCTGGCGGATGAAATTGGTGACGACCGGGGCGTGTTCGTCCGCCATGAGCCACATCCTGCATTATGAAGTCCACGAGTTTAGCGATGCGTTCGGGAAAACGCTTGGCTACAAGTGGTTCCCGCCCGAAGCTGCTTGGGTGAAAAGTCAGGGCGAAGGCGGGCGCTTACGCGATGCCGGTGGCATCGCGTGTCCGACTGACGAGGCGCGCCGGGAGCGCGCCCGAACGCCGCAGGCGGCCCGAAGGGTGAGCGCCAGGGATGGCGCGAATAACGCCCGGCCACGGATGGCCGGGCAGGCGCCCGCACCATGGATGGGTACTCGCCGTCACACCGCGACGCATACGAGGGTCATCGTCCGACCGCGCGAACCGCAGCCGCCGGGTGCAGCGATCAGGGACGATCGCAAAAGAAACGTGCTAGCTTGGAGCCATGCGAGTCGTCTATCACGCCGAAGGCATTGTCGATGCGCACCTGGTCAAGGATGCGCTGGACCACGCCGGCATTCCGAGCTTCATCAATGGCGAGTACCTGATCGGCGGCATCGGCCAGTTGCCGGCTCGCGATTACCTGACGGTCAGCGTGCCCGACGTGTGCGTGGACGATGCGGCGCCGGTGGTGCGCGAGATCGCCGCGATGCTGCAGGCGCCGCTGGACGAGGGTTCGGCTGCTTCATCGGCGCAGGCCGACGATGGTGTCGCGCCGCCGCTGCACTTGCGGCCGTTGCCGATTTGAGCGTGCGCGCGTCCGCGGCGGCGTTGCCCCCCGACGTGCAGGCGCGCCTGGCCGCGCGCATCCGCGACGTGCCGGATTTTCCGCGGCCGGGCGTGTTGTTCAAGGACATCACGCCCTTGCTGGCGGATGCAGTGGCATTTGCCGGATGCGTGAAGGCGCTGGCGGCGCCCTGGCGTGGTGCCCGCATCGATGCGGTGTGCGGCATCGAGGCACGCGGTTTCATTTTCGGCGCGGCGTTGGCCTGCGAACTGGAGGCCGGATTCGTGCCGTTGCGCAAGGCCGGCAAGCTGCCGGCCACGACCCGCGGTGTCGACTTCAGGCTTGAATACGGCAGTGCGCGGTTGGAGGTGCATGCGGACGCGCTGGCACCCGGCGCGCGCGTGGTGCTGATCGATGACGTGCTGGCGACCGGTGGCACGCTCGCCGCAGCGTTTGAATTGTTGCAGGGTGTTGGCGCCGAAGTCCTGGGCGCCGCAGTGGTGGTGGAACTCGAATTCCTGCGCGGGCGTGCGCGCTGGCCGGCATCGGTGCCGCTGCTATCCCTACTGCATTTTTGAGGCAGGCCGGAAGCGGCTGTTGTGAAAAGTCAGGCCATGGAGCTCTTGGCCATGGATGGCGGCTTCGATGGCCGTTCTGGTATTGATGGACTTGGATGCCGTCGTCGGCTCGTCGACTTCAACAATGCAGCGATCATGGACGATCGCACAAATAATCCTCAGCCCCGCGCACCGGTCTGCCTGAGGCTGGGGCGCTGCGCCAACACGACCTCGGCGTGGAAGGGCTCGCCCGCGCGCAGCCCGGAAACCGCGACCCTGGTGCCGGGCTTCGTTTCGGCCTCGCGGGCACGCAGGTCGGCCGAATCGATGATCGGCTGCTTGTCCACCTTCAGCAGGATGTCGCCGGGCTGCAGCCCGGCCTGCGCCGCCGGTCCGCCGGGGTAGACGTCGACCACGGTGGCGCCGCGCGCCGCCGCGGGCAGGCCCGAATCGGCGGACACGACCACGTTGCCGACCTCCACGCCCAGCCAGCCGCGCGATACGTGGCCCTGCTCGACGATCTGCTCCAGCACGCGCTTGGCGGTGCGCACCGGGATCGCGAAACCGATGCCCTGTGCGCCGGTGTCGTGTTCCAGCATCGCGGTATTGATGCCTACCAGTTGTCCCTCGGCGTTCACCAGCGCGCCTCCGGAATTGCCGGAATTGATCGCGGCGTCGGTCTGGATGAAGTCCTCGTAAGGCGACAGGGCCAGCTGCCGTTGCAGCGCGCTGACGATGCCCATGGTCACGGTCTGGCCAATCCCGAACGGGTTGCCGATGGCCAGCACCACGTCGCCGACACGCGGCGGGGAGGGATCGATCCGGGTCGTCGGCAGCGTGCCGGCGTCGATCTTCAACACCGCGAGATCGGTGTCCGGGTCGGTGCCGATCACCCGCGCGTGCGCGACCCGGCCGTCGTGGAGCATCACCTGGATGTCGTCGGCGCCCGAGATCACGTGGTTGTTGGTCAACACGTAGCCGTCGGGGGTGAAGATCACCCCGGAGCCGAGGCTCTGCTCGCGGCGCTTCATGGCCGGACCGGCGACGCCGCCCAGCAACCGCTGCATCAGGGGGTCGGTGAAGATCCGCACCGCGCGTTCGGTGACGATCTTGTCGGCGTAGATGTTCACCACCGCGGGCGCGGCCTTCGCCACCGCATCGGCATAGGAGACGGGCCCGGACACGGGGATGCCGGTTTCCGCTTGCGTGGATGTGCCGGCCGGCTTGTGCAGTCCGCCGCGCAGGCGATCGCCGGCGCCGGGCCAGGCGAGGCTGATCAGGAAGGCTGCCGCGAGGCCCGCCACCACGAATTGCAGGATGAACAGGAGCGGGCGGAGCTTGCGGAGCATGCGGGTCAGTGTGCCGGCTTGTGGGTAGCTTGATGAAATCGCCCGCGGATTTTTGCGGCTGGCAAGGCGCGGCGACGAGACATGGTGGTGTCCATGGCGAGGAGCCGCAACACCGTCAGACGCGAAAAGACGCGGCGAGTTCGCAAGAGTACCCGCAGGACGGCACACTCCAACCTCGTCGGACGCCGTCGGATTGTGCGCTTACGAGGCGAACGCTAAACTAACACGATTTTGGGGCCCGAAGGACGCAACGGGTGCGGCCCGATGGCCGTTCATTCGGGTGTGTGGGTGGACCCGAGCAAGCACGGTCCGGTTCCCCGGTCGTGACCACTGTTGGGCGGAGAAACTGATGGCGGACGAAAGCATCAACAAGGGGCGACGCAGGTTCCTGACCGCGTCCACCGCGGTGATCGGAGGCGCGGGCCTCGTCATCACGGCGATTCCGTTCGTCGAAACCTGGCTGCCCAGTGCGCGCGCCGAATCGGCCGGCGCGCCGGTGACCGTCGCGATCGGCAAGATCGAGCCCGGCCAGATGGTGCGCTACGGTTGGCGCAGCCAGCCGGTGTTCGTGGTCAACCGCACCCCGGAACAGCTCGAATGGCTGCCCAAGCAGGATCCGCGCCTGCGCGATCCGGATTCGAAGGAATCCGAGCAGCCGAAGTACTGCCAGAACGCCACGCGCTCCATCAAGCCGGAATGGATGGTGTTGATCGGCATCTGCACCCACCTGGGTTGCGTGCCGGACTACAAGGGCGAGGTGAAGCCCGAATCGTTCGACCCGAACTGGAAGGGCGGCTTCTACTGCCCCTGCCACCACTCGCGCTACGACATCGCGGCACGCGTCTACCAGGGCGTGCCGGCGCCCCTGAACATGGTGGTGCCGCCGTACCACTTCGTCGATGACAGCCACATCCAGATCGGCGTCGATCCGAAAGGAGCAGCCTGATGCGCGCCTTCACGCAATGGTTCAACGAGCGCGCTCCGGGTCTCGGGGTGGCCTACAAGAAGCACATGACGGAGTACTACGCTCCGAAGAACTTCAACATCATGTACTACTTCGGCTCGCTGGCGCTGCTGGTGCTGGTGAACCAGATCGTCACCGGCATCTTCCTGACGATGTTCTACACGCCGACCGCGGCCGGCGCGTTCGACTCCGTGCAGTACATCATGCGCGACGTCAACTGGGGCTGGCTGGTGCGCTACATGCACGTCACCGGCGCCTCGATGTTCTTCATCGTGGTGTACCTGCACATGTTCCGCGGCCTGATGTACGGCTCGTACAAGAAGCCGCGCGAACTGGTGTGGCTGCTCGGCATGCTGATCTTCCTCGCGCTGATGGCCGAGGCCTTCATGGGCTATGTGCTGCCATGGGGCAACATGTCGTTCTGGGGCGCCAAGGTGATCATCACCCTGTTCAGCGCGGTGCCGGTGATCGGCGAGCAGCTGGTCAACTGGATCATGGGCAGCTTCGTGCCGTCCGACCCCACGCTCAACCGTTTCTTCGCGCTGCACGTGGTGGCCTTGCCGCTGGTGCTGTTGTTGCTGGTGGTGCTGCACCTCGGCGCGCTGCACGAGGTCGGATCCAACAACCCCGACGGCGTCGAGATCAAGAAGCACAAGGGTCCGGACGGCCATCCGCTGGACGGCATACCCTTCCACCCGTACTACACCCTGAAGGACCTGGTCGGCGTCGGCGTGTTCCTGATCATCTGCGCGATCATCATCTTCTTCGAGCCGACCGTGGGCGGGTTCTTCCTCGAACACGACAACTCGATCCCGGCCAACGATCTCGTGACGCCGGCTTCGATCAAGCCGGTGTGGTACTTCACGCCGTTCTACGCGATCCTGCGCATGATTCCCAGCAAAGGCTTCGGTGTGCTGGCGTTGCTGCTGTCGATCGTGGTGCTGTTCCTGGTGCCGTGGCTGGACCGCGGCAAGGTCAAGTCGATCCGCTACCGCGGCCTCGGCTACAAGATCGCCCTCACGGTCTTCGCGATCGTGTTCATCCTGCTGGCGGCGATCGGTGACGACCTGACCCCGGGCTGGATCGTCGCGATCTTCGGTGCGAATGCCGACATCACCACTATCGAGAACCTGTTCGGCCGCACCCTGGTGGTCCTTTATTTCGGATTCTTCGCGTTCCTGTGGGCCTACACGTTCTTCGGGTGGGAGAAGACCAAGCCGGTTCCGGAAAGGGTGACCACGCATGCATAAGTCCATTCGACGCGCCGCCATGCGCACCCTGACCACCTTGTTGCTCGCGCTGGCCACGGCGTTCGTCGCTTCGCCTTCCGCGTTCGCGGAAGAGGGGGGCGGACTGCCCAATGCCAACGTCAACGTGCACGACCAGGGCTCGCTGCAGCGTGGTGCGCGCCTGTACATGAACTACTGCGTGGGCTGCCATTCGCTGAAGTACCTGCGTTACTCGCAGATGGCGGAAGGGCTGGGACTCACCGAAAAGCAGGTGATGGACAACCTCAACTTCACCGGCGCCAAGTTCGGCGAGCCGATCGTCTCGGCCATGCCGGAGGCCGACGCCGAGAAGTGGTTCGGCAAGGCGCCGCCCGACCTGTCGCTGGAAGTCAGCGCCAAGGGCGCCGACTGGGTGGCGGCGTACCTCAAGTCGTTCTACCTCGATCCGGCCACCAACAGCGGCTGGAACAACACGGTGTTCCCGAACGTCGCGATGCCGTTTCCGCTGTGGCAGCTGCAGGGCGAGCAGGCGGCGGTGATGAACCCGGCCGAAAACGGCCAGCCCGCCACGGTCAAGGAACTGGAGCTTGCGCATCCCGGCAGCATGACGCCTGCCCAGTATGACCAGGCGGTGCGCGACCTGACCGCGTTCCTGACCTGGGTATCCGCCCCGGACGAGCTGGTCCGCAGCCATATTGGTGCCTGGGTGGTGCTGTATCTGGTACTTTTCACCCTGTTCGCGCTGGTGTTGAAGAAGGAATACTGGAAGGACGTGCATTGACCGGCGGGCGCTGTGCCCGCCAGGTGATGACATCCATGCCCGGGACTGTCGCGTCACCGGACCCAGGGCCTGCGAGCGGGCCCAAGCGCCCAAAGGGGACACTGGCATGATCCAAACCGCACACACCACCCGCACCGTGTTGACCCTGTTCACTGCGCCCGACGACGTACAGTCGCATCGGGTGCGCTTGGTGCTGGCCGCCAAGGGCGTGGTCTACGACCGCGTCGAGGTGCCGCCCGGCAAGCCGCACGACGAGTTGCTGTCGATCAATCCGTACGGCGACACGCCCACGCTGCAGGATCGCGACATGGTCCTGTACGAACCCGACGTGGTCTGCGAATACATCGACGAGCGCTATCCGCATCCTCCGCTGATGCCGGTCGACCCGTTGTCGCGCGCGCGCCTGCGCCTGGCCTGCGTGCGCATCGAGCGCGACTGGGTGCCGGAAGTCGCCCACATCCGTGCCGGCGGGCGTCCCGCCGAAGCCGCGCGCAAGCGCCTGCGCGATCACCTGATGACCGCGCTGCCGCTGTTCAAGGCGGCCAAGTTCTTCCTGAATCCCGAGATCAGCCTCGCCGACTGTCTTGTCGCGCCGGTGGTGTGGCGCCTGCCGTCGCTGGGCGTGCAGTTGCCCAGGGAAGCCAAGCCCATCGTCGATTACGGCGAGCGACTGTTCCGCAGCCAGGGCTTTGCGCGCAGCCTCACCGCCGACGAGCGCCTGTTGGGCGAGTTGTGACCACCGAGCCCGCCATGACCTCCAACCGTCCGTACCTGTTGCGGGCGGTGTACCAGTGGATTTGCGACAACGGCCTCACGCCCTACATCGTGGTCGACGCGGCGCGGCCGGGGGTGCAGGTCCCGCCACAGGCCGTCAACGAGGGCCGGGTGGTGCTGAATCTCGCACCGCGCGCGGTGGCCAGCCTGGAAATGGGCAACGAGACCATCACTTTCATGGCGCGTTTCGGCGGCGCCAGCTGTGCCGTCAACGTGCCGGTCGCGGCGGTGCAGGCGATCTACGCGCGCGAAAATGGACAAGGCATGTTGCTGGCCGAGGAGGCGCAGGGCAGTGCCATGCCCGCGACCGATTCCCCCACTGCCTCGTCCACCAGGACGTCGGCGCCCTCGCTGCAGGCCGTGCCTGCGACCGGGTTCCAGGACCCAACCGCCGAACCCGCGGGCGATGTCGATGCGTCGGCCGATGGTGGCGATCCCGACAAACCACGGCCCAAGGGCAAGCCGACGCTGCGCGTCATCAAGTGACGACGGGATGTCGTCATTCCGTGCAGGCCGTGGATGGCCGTTGAAACGGGATCCGGATTCAACTGTGGCGCCGCGCGCGATTTTTTGCGCATGTAGCTTTCTTTTGATCGTCATTCCGGAGCGACCCGAAGGGTCGAATCCGGAATCCATTTTTACCCGGGAGCCAACACCCGCGGTCAGTGCAACGTCCTGCGCCGGCGCTCGAACGGCACCACGTTGCCTGAGGATGATTCCTGTCGCGGCAACGTCGGTCGCAGATAGGGCACCGCCGTGTTCGACGGCGCGGTGGCAGCCGGTGCTAGCGACGGCATGCGGGAACCGACGATGCGGTCGCCGAGCAGGGTGATGCTGGCGGACTGGCGGTCGTCGCCGCCGCGGCTGGTCTCGAAGCGGTATTCGCGCGTCACGCGCAAACCACCCTCCCGCCACTGCGCGTGCAGGCGATGCAGCGCCACGCTGTCGTCGAGGAGTTGCAGGCCGTGGTCTTCGCACAGTTGCCGCGCATGGGCGTGCACGCGCTCGCGCAGGCGCAGGACGTGGTACCACGTCGCGCCAAGTGCCAGCAGGCTCAACAAGGGCAACCAGACTTCCAGCACTTCCGGACCTCGCAAGGGCGGCACGGCCGCGACCTCCGCCATCATGAGGGCGGAGGAGCGAAAACAACAGGTTCGGGTGACGGCGCCGCCGGGGTTACTTCACGCGTTCGACGCGCACGCTCTGGTTGCAGCCCTGCACGTACATCAGCCAGCTGCCGAGGATCATCGGCTTGATGGTGACTTCCGGGTTGTCGACATCGGGGCAGGAATAGGCGCCGGATTCGGCCTGCTTCCAGACCTGGCCGTTGTCGAGCGTGAACGTGCTTTGTCCGGACCAGCCGCTGAAATGGCCGACCAGATGCGTGTTGAATTTGTCGCGCGGCTGGTTGTCCGGATAGAACACCGGCTGGCCGCTCGCGGAAACCATCTTGGTCTGTTCGTGCCCGCGCAACCAGTTGTCGAGGAACTGGAGTTGCTCGGGGGTGAGCTTGTCGAGTCCCGCGGCCTTGAAATCGGCGGCTGACATACGCTCCTCGAGCGAGGAGAATTGTTGCGCCATGACGGGCAGGGCGACAATCAGCAAGGCCAAGGCGGCCAGCAACATCGATCGGGTGCGCATGGGCGGCGATGATAGCAGTGCCCCATGCGGGCCGCACGGGGTCGTTGACGAGAGTCCTTTTAATACATGGTGCGTCTTTCGGCGGCCTTTCCCGCCGCTGTCCGAACCTCCCGCGAACCATGAGCAACCCCCGCGCGCCCGTTGATTCCCTCTCCGCGCCCGTCGCCGCATTGCCGGCGGCGGAACGCGCGCTGTGGGAAGATGCCGACGCGCTGTTGCGCGACGTCGGCTGCGACGAGGAAACGCTCGCAGCCGCGGCGTGGTACGCGGTGGCACTGGTGCAACCCGAGGCATGGGCCGCAGTGTCGGCGGGCGCGCCGGATTCGTTGCGACGACTGGTGCAAGGCCAGCAACAGGCCGAGCGCGTGTGGGCACTGCACGCCGCACGCGATGCGGGCGGCAGCGCCGAAGGCTTGCGGCGCCTGTTGCTGGCGATCATCCGCGATTTGCGCGTGGTGTACCTGCTGCTCGCGCGCCAGTTGGCGAAGCTGCGTGCCGCCGTGGCCTTGCCGGAGGCCGAATGCCGCGCGCTCGCGCAACTGACGCGCGACATCCACGCGCCGCTGGCCAACCGGCTCGGCATCGGCCAATGGAAATGGGAACTCGAAGACCTCGCATTCCGTTACCTGCAGCCCGACGTCTATCGCCGCATCGCGGCCTTGCTGGACGAGCGCCGCGCGGATCGCGAGGCGTGGATCGGTCGTTGCGTCGCGCAGTTGCGCGAGGCGCTTGCCGCACAGGGCATCGGGGCCAGCGTCGACGGGCGCGCCAAGCACATCTATTCGATCTGGCGGAAGATGCAGCGCAAGCGTGTCGGCTTCGGCGAGTTGTACGACATCCGAGCGTTGCGCGTGCTGACCCGCAATGTTGCCGATTGCTATGCGGTGCTCGGCGTGGTGCACGCGCTGTGGCCGATCATCCCGCAGGAGTTCGACGACTACATCGCGCGTCCCAAGGGCAACAACTATCGTTCGCTGCACACCGCCGTGATCGGGCCCGAGGGCAAGACGCTCGAAGTGCAGATCCGCACCGAGGAAATGCACCGCGGCGCCGAACTCGGCATCGCCGCGCATTGGCGTTACAAGGAAAGCGCTTCGGGCGATGCCGCCTACCAGTCGCGCATCGAATGGATGCGCAAGCTGCTGGAAACGCGCGCGGAAGGCGATGACGATGCGGCGCTCGCGGCCGAGTTGCGCGCGGAGCTTGCCGAGGACCGTGTCTACCTGCTCACGCCCAGGGGCGAAGTGGTGGACCTGCCCGCGGGCGCCACGGTGCTCGACTTTGCCTACCACGTGCACACGATGGTCGGGCATCGCTGCCGCGGCGCCAAGGTCAACGGCCGCATCGTGCCGCTGACCCACCAACCGGCCAGCGGCGACCGCATCGAAATACTCACCGCGCGCGAACCCGCGCCCAGTCGCGACTGGCTGTCGCCGCAGCTGGGGTATCTCGTGACCGCCAGCGCACGCGGCAAGTTGCGCGCGTGGTTCCGGCGCGAGGACCTTTCCGCCAACCTCGCGGCAGGTCGCCAGATCCTCGAGCGCGAAGCCCGCCGGCTGGCCGCACCGGACGAGGTGCTGGAGCGGCTGCCCGCGAAGCTCGGGCGCAAGTCCCGCGACGAGTTGCTGGTGGCGTTGGCGCTCGGTGAAGTCGGGATCGCGCAGTTGACGCGTGCGATGCTGGAGGCGCAGCCCGCGCCGCAACCGGTGGCCGCGCCGCCGCTGCCGCCGTCCCGGCAGGCGCTGCGCGAAGACGGCGGGCCCGGCGCGCTGACCGTCGAAGGCGTCGGCAACCTGATGACCACGTTGGCGCGTTGTTGCCGGCCGCTGCCGGGCGATCAGGTGACCGGCTACATCACGCGCGGCCGTGGCGTCACCGTGCATCGCGCCGATTGCGCCGCGTTGGCGCGGTTGCGCGCGCGCAACCCGGCCCGGGTGATCGAGGTGCGTTGGCAAAGCGCGCCCGATCGTGCCTACGAAGTCGCCATCGTGGTGCTGGGCTACGACCGCCGCGACCTGCAACGCGACGTCACCAATGTCATCGCCAACTCCGGTGCCAGGATCGTGGCTTCGGACAGCCGCAGCGACCACGACCTCGGCGAGGTCGCGATGCACTTCAGCTTGCGCGTGCACGATTACGGCGAACTTTCGGCCTTGCTGACCCGGCTCGGTGCCTTGCCCAACGTCACCGACGTGCGCCGGCTGGCCGGCGGCTGAATGTCGCGATTCGATACCGTAGGCTGCAAGCGCCTGAATGTTAAGATGATCCCGTTCGCGCGCCGCGGCAGGGCCGGAACCGGCGCGCATGGTTGTGGTCCCACCGACGGAAACAAGACGCCGGAGCATGTTCCGGTGGACGGGCTTGTCGACGCCGCGCCAAGTGGTCGCGCCCCCGGATCAAGTCCGGGGCAGGCTTGGTCATTTGCCCGCAGGGCAGGGAAGAGCGAGGAAGATGCATGTCGATACATCGACGAGCGATGACACCGCGATGCGGGCAAATGACCTCGGCCCGAAGGGTTGCTCCGCAGCGGTCGCCATCCTACGGTGCACGCCTTGACCATGGAACCACCATGGCACTGCGGCGCGCGCCTTGTCGGACAACCGCTGCGGGAGCAACGCGGCTCGCATGGCGTGGCGGCGACGGGCCCTGGGCATGAGCAGTCGACGCGATTCCCCTCCACGCGAAAGCCTGCGCCGGACCGAGCCGGTGCTGGGCAACCTGGATCAGTTCGATACCTCGGCGGAAAGGCGTGCGGGTTTGCGCGGGGAGTCGTCGCGGCCGCCGTTCGCTTCGCGCAGGGGCCAGGACAATGCACCACGCCGGCGGCGTCGCGTGCCATGGATACCGATCGTCATCGTGGTGCTGCTGCTCGGCGGCGGCGCCTGGGCATGGACGCATCAGGCGATGCTGCGCGGATGGTTGCCGCAGACCCAGTTGAACACCTTGTTGACGCGCGCAGACACCGCGTATGCGGCGGGCAGGTTGTCGGGCAGCCCCGACAGCGCGCGTGACCTGTACGAAGCCGCGCGCGCGCTGGACCCCGACAACGAGCAGGCGCTCGCCGGTTTGCAGAAGGTAGGCAATGCGGAACTCGGGCAGGCGCGCGCTGCCTTGCAGCGGCGCGATTATTCGGGCGCGCGCACCGCGCTGGAAGAAGCGCGCAGCCTGCTCGGCGGCGGTACCCAGGTGCAGGCGGTGGACGACGCACTGGCCAAGGCGGTGCTGCACAGCGCCAATCTCGACGTGTTGATCAACCAGGCCCGCGATGCACTGGCGAACGGACGCATCGACGGCAAGGATGGCGCTGCCGCGCTGTTCGGAAAGGTTCTGGCGGGCGATCCGGACAACGCGGTCGCACGGCATGGCATGGACCAGGTCGGCGATTTGCTCGCGCAGCGCATCCAGACCCAACTCGACAACCACGACCGCAGCGGGGCCCGCCAGACCTTGTCCAGCCTCGCGGGCATGCTGCCGCGTTACTCGCAATTGCCGAACCTGCGCGCGCTGATCGCAGCCGCCGATCGCAGCGCGGATGCGCAGCGCGACCAGTATCTCGCGCAGGGCGAAGCCGACCTGCGCGCGGGCAAGGTCACCGGTGCGGGCGACGACAACGCGGAAGCCCAGTTCAAGGCCGCGCTGGCGGCCGATCCCGGCAACGCACAAGCCCAGTCGGGACTGGGGCGGGTTGCCGAAGCCCTGATCGTGCAGGCCAATGCCGCGATCGATTCGGGGCATGCGCACGATGCCCGGGCGCTGCTGGACCATGCCGCGGGAATTGCGCCCAAATCGGCCGACCTCGCCGCGGCACGTTCGCGCCTCGCGACGAGTGGTACGCGGGTCGACGCAGCCTCGTCGACGCCAGCGGCGCCCTTGACGCCGGCGCAATCCGCGCAGGTTGCGCGGATGGTGGCGCGCGCCAAGTCCGCCGCACGCAAAGGCGACATCATGTTGCCGCCGGGCGACAGCGCGTACGACCTGTACCGCGCCGCACTCGGCATCGACGGCAACAATGCCGAAGCGCAGGCCGGGTTGCAGGCATTGCCGGCAGTCACCCGCGCCCAGTTCGACCAGGCGGTGCGCGAAGACAATCTGGACCACGCCCACGACATGCTGGAGACGCTGGAGCAGCTCGATCCCGGCGATCCCGCCGCGCCGGCCATGCGGCACAGGTTGGGAAGCGCCTGGCTCGACCGCGCCGACCATTACGTCGGGCTGGGCGAGATCGCGGCTGCACGCACCGCGCTGCAGGAAGCGCAACGGCTGGTGCCGCAGGATCCGCGCATCGGCGAAGTGGATGCGCGCATCCGGCGCAACAACTGACATGCAGGATTGGCGCAAGGGGACGCTGCTGGTGCCGGGCGCCAGCAGCCAGATTGGCTACTTCCTGCTGCCGGAACTGGTGCGCGCCGGTGTCCGCGTGTTGGCCTTGTCGCGCAAGCCGCAAGCGATGGTCGCGGGCGTCGCTTGGCTGCGGGGTTCGTTGCCACAGCCGCCTGCGGATGCGGAAGCGGCCGATTCCATTTGCTGTTTCGCGCCCCTGGACGCGTTGGCCGTGTGGATCGAGTCCGGTGCGGCGCCGGGGTTGCAACGCGTGGTCGCGACCAGTTCGATGAGTGCGGAAAGCAAGCGTGCATCGCCGGTCGCCTCGGAACGCGCAGTGGCGCAGCGCCTGCGCGATGGCGAAGCCGCGCTGGCGCGGGCGTGCAGGCAGCGCGGGATCGCCTGGACGGTGCTGCGACCGACCCTGATCTATGGCGCTGCGCGTGACCGCAGCCTCACGCCACTTGCGCGTCGCGCCGCGGCGTGGCGTGTGTTCGGGCTGCCTGCCGGTTCGGGCTTGCGGCAACCAGTGCATGCCCGGGATGTTGCGGCCGCGGTACTGTCTGCGCTCGACGGCGCCGCGGCGGGCAACGTGGTTCCAATCGGCGGGGGAGAACGTCTCAGCGCCGGGGAAATGTTCGCGCGCGTGCGTGACAGCCTGCCGGTTTCGACGCTGCCGCTGCGGATTCCCGCACCATTGATCCGACTCGGAGCGCGCCTGGTGCCGCCCTTGCGCGGGCCATTGACGCGCCTCGGGCAGGATCTGGTTGCGGACAACGGCGAACTGGAACGGCTGCTTGGCGTGCATCCGCGACCCTTCCGGCCCGATGCGGAGTGCTGGAAGCCGACCCGATCCCGGGAATTCGCGGCGGGCGAGTAAGCGTTGCCTGACAGGCGGTCAATTACAATGCGCGTGGCTGGTGCTGACAGGCCCCGACATGGACATGCACATCGCGCCTGCGACGGTGCGGGAAATCGCCGGCAAGTTCAGGAGCCGCAAACCTTACGGCTATGCGGCCGTGGACGGTCTGTTCGATGGCGCGACGGTGTTGCAGGTTGCGCGGGAAGTCGAAGCGAACCTGGTCCGTTATCCGCAGGAAGAAAACATTTACGCGTCGTACCGGAAGCATCGCCTGTCGGTGCTCGATGACATGCCGGAGCGCGCGCGCGAGTTCGTCGCCGGCCTGAATGCTCCTCCATTCCTGCGCGTGCTGTCCGAAATCACCGGGATCGAGAACCTGCATCCCGACCCGGAACTGCGCGGCGGCGGCATCCACGCCATAGGCCGCGGCGGCTACCTGAAACTGCACACCGACTTCAACTGGCATCGCGGCCTGTCGATGTACCGGCGGTTGAATCTGCTGGTTTATCTCAACGAAAACTGGCAGGACGGCTGGAATGGCAACATCGAGTTGTGGAGCGCCGATGCGCGGGAATGCATCTTTGCGCTTTCCCCGCGGATCGGCCACGCCCTGTTGTTCGAGACCAACGACATTTCCTACCACGGCCATCCCGATCCACTCGAATGTCCCGAGGGCGTGTTCCGGAAATCCATCGCCCTGTATTACTACACGCCCGCGCGGCCCGCGGCCGACATCCGCTTCGGCAAATCGGAAATGACGAATTTCGTCGAGCGGCCATCCGAGGAATTCGATGTCGACCGGGTCCGCAGGCTTCGGCACAGGCTCCAGTTGCAGGCAAAGAAATTCGCGCACTCCCTGAAACGGGGCCGAAAGGATTGAAGCCGGAAAAGTCCATGCGGTCCCGGGTGCGGCATGCCTGAGCAACAGGTTGCGCCGCGTGAGCCCGGCGTCTGCGCGGTGGTCGTCACCTACCATCCCGATGGCGCGTTGCTGATGGCGCAGTTGCAGGCGCTGCAAGCACAGGTCGGTTGCGTGGTGGTGGTGGACAACGCCACGCCCGGACCGGAGGTACGCGAGTGGTGCGCGGCGCATCCGCAAACCGAGTTGCTGTCGCTGGCGGAAAACATCGGTCTTGCGGCGGCGCTGAATGCGGGGATCGCGCGGGCGCGGGCGAAGACAGGTATTGCGCATGTTTTGCTGATGGACCAGGACAGCGTGCCCGAGCCCGGCATGGTCGCGGCGTTGAAGGCGGCGCTGGATCGCCAGTCGCAACGCATGCGGGTGGCCGCGGTCGGCGCACGTTTCCGCGATCCGCGCGAAGGCACGGACGCGCCGTTCGTGCGGATCCGGTTTCCGGTGAATCGCCAGCTGCGCTGCGGCGGTGGTTGCGACGACGTGGCCTGCGATTTTTTGATCACCTCCGGTTCGCTGATCCCGCTGGAAGTCCTGGACCGGATCGATGGCATGGACGAAGGGCTGTTCATCGACAACGTGGACCTGGAATGGTGCTTCCGGGCCGTGGCCAGGGGCTACGCGCTGTTCGGCGCGTGCGGGGCGCGGATGCTGCACCACCATGGAGCAACCCGTCAGCGCGTGCCGGGCCTGCCGCGCGGCATCGTGGTGCATCCGCCTCGCCGGTTGTTCTACATGATGCGCAATCGCGTGCTGTTGTACCGACGCGCATACACGCCGCGGCGCTGGATCGCGCAGGACATCCCGCGTGTGTTCGTCAAGCTGCTGCTGTTCTCGCTCCTGGTATCGCCCCGACGCGCGAACCTGCGATGCATGCTCGCGGGATTGTGGGCCGGCGCCAAGGGACGCGCGACCCCGCCACCGGGCGATGCGTGACGCGCATCAGTCGCGCAACAGCTTGCGCACGCGTCGCCGGATCGCCGGCAATGCGTCGATTTCGAACCACGGGTGGCGCTGGAACCACGCAGTGTTGCGCGGACTCGGATGCGGCAGCGGCAGCACGCCCTCGTCCAGGTATTCGCGCCACGCCGCGCAGGTTTCGGTGAGGCTGGGCTTGCGCCGCGCGCCCAGCATGCCACGGATCGCGTAGCCGCCGATGGCGAAGGTGAGCTTGACGTTCTTCAGGCGCGGCAGCAGTTGCGGATGCCAGAGCGGCGCGCATTCCGGGCGCGGCGGCAGGTCGCCCGACGGCCCCTTGCCGGGATAGCAGAAACCCATCGGCACGATCGCGATCCGTTTCGGGTCGTAAAACGTTTCCCTGTCGATGTCGAGCCAATCGCGCAACTTGTCGCCGCTCTTGTCGTTGAACGGGATGCCGGTCTCGTGCACCTTGCGTCCGGGCGCCTGGCTGACGATCAACAGGCGCGCGTCCGGGTGTGCCTGCAATACCGGCCGGCAGCCGTGCAGCAAGTGCGCCGCGCATACGCGGCAGGCACGGATGCGCGCCATCAGCGCGCCGAAAGTCTCCTGCGGTACGCGTGCCGGCGATCCGGCGCGTCCCGCGGGTGCCATGGCAGGTCGGTTCATCCGCGCAGCGTACGCCCGCGCGGTTCCGTGGTCTCTGTCCCGGATCAATCGGTGTATTCGAAGACTTGCACCACCTTGTTGACCCCTGCGACCTTGCGTGCGACGTCGACCACGGCGTCGGCTTCCTGGCGGCTCACCAGTCCCATCAGGTACACGTTGCCGTGCGCGGTGCTGATCGTGACGCGGCCGGGATCGAAACCGGGCAGGTTGACCCCGAGCAGCGCGGTCTTGACCCGCGCGGTCAGCGAGGCATCGAGCGCGCTGCGTCCGACCGATTGCAGCGGCATCACGTCGATCAGGTTGACCACGCGTTGCACGCCCTCGTAGCCGGTCACGTCGGCCTCGGCACGCTGTTTCACTTCCTCGGTGCTGGCCTCGCCGATCAGCAGCAGCACGCCGTTGTACACGCTGGTGCCGATGTGCGCGCGGCCGGACAATTCGGTGTCGTTGTCGAGCGCGCGTTGCGCGGTGATCTGCACGTTGCGGTCATTGAGCACGCGGTTGAAGCCGCGGCGCGGGGTGAATGCGCTGCACGCAGCCAGCGCGGTGACGAGCAGGACGAGGACGGTCAGGACAATCGGCTTTCGCATGTTGTATTCCAATGTATTCCGGGTCAGCAGGCTTCGAACGCGGCGCGTTGCCAATCACTCGCGGGTGCATCGGCGTCGCCGTCGAACGCTATCACATCGAACCTGCACGGCAGCGAGGCGAGGCGCGGGTGCGCCTGCAGGAAGCCCTGCGCGGCACGCGTCAGTTTCTCTCGCTTGGCCGGACCGACCGAAGCCGCGCCGCCGCCGAAGTGCGGGTTGCGCCGGTAACGAACCTCCACGAAGACCAGCATGTTCGCCTCGCGCATCACCAGGTCGATTTCACCGAAGCGGCTGCGCCAATTGCGTTCGACCAGCTCCAGCCCCGCGTGTTCCAGCAAATCCAGTGCGCGTTGCTCGAAGCGTGCGCCGATGCCGCCTGCGTTCATGGCCCGGTGGGGACAGGCGTGCCGGAGGGCGGCTGCGTTTCGAGACCGGCGGCAACGGGACGCGCGATGCCACCCTGGAACTGCACCCAGATCGGCGTGCGTTGCACGTGCCGGGACGCGTCCATGGTCAGTTGGCCGGTTGCGCCGGGCACGTAGCTGCCGGGGTGGCTTTGCAGCCACCCGAGATAGGGCACCAGCGCCCAGGCGTCCATGCCGAACGCGAACAGGCGCGCGGCCGGTCCGGTGGCTGTCGACAGCAGCGAAGCCAGGGTCGCATGGTCGGGCAGGCCGGTTTGTGCATCGAACAGCCACGGCTCGTCGCAGAACTGCAAGCCGTCGAGGTCGCCGTCGGCGGTGGCGTCCTCGTTGCCGGTGTAAACCAGCGAGGTTCCGAAGGTCGGGAGGGTCGAGCGCGCCAGCCGCAATTGCGGCATCAGCAGGCGTGCCTGGACAGGCCGCAGCAACACCACGATGCCGGTTTCCGATCCCGATCCCGCCAGCGCAGCCTGGATCTGCGCCGCGAAATCGACGCCGCCTTGCGCCAGCACGACATCGTTGGCGACCTGGCCGCCGAGGCTCGCGAACTGGGTCTTGAATGCATCGAAGCTGCGCGCCGCAGTGTCGTCGTCGCTGCGGAACACGATCGCGGCGTGCAACCCGAGCGTGACCATGTGCGCGGCCAGTTGCGCGCCCTCGGCCTCGGGCAGCAGCGCGAATTCGAAACTGCCCAGGGGCGTCGGCGTGTCGCCCTGCGCGTGGTTGAGCGCAAGCACCGGCACCGGCAGTTGCGGCTGCGCGAAAATCGAGCTGACGGCGGCGCGACCGAGCGGACCGACCACCAGTTCGGCGCCGTCCGCGACGGCTTGCCGATACGCGGCCACGGCGCCATCGGCGGTGCCGCCGGTGTCGTACACCTTGACCGCCGGCCGCCGCTCCTGCGTGACGGGGGTGTGGAAGTAGGCGGTGAAGAACCCGTCGCGGACCGCTGCGCCGGCCACCGCGACCGGGCCCGTTGCCGGCAGCAGCAACGCTACCCTGGACGGCATCGCAAAACCTTGCGGCGCCCCCGACGGCGCCAGCGTGCCGACCGGTTGGTTGGGTTGCGGCAACACGCGTGGCGGCGCGGCACCGGACTGGCCGAGGGCTTGCTGGACGTAGGGCTTGACCGGGTCGTTGTCGGCGAGCGAGGCGAGCAGCGAGGCCAACGGATCGTGGCCCATCCCTGCCAGGACCGCGATCGCCTGCTGGCGGGCACCGGCTTGCGCCGGTTGCGAAAGCAGCGGGATGCGTTGGACCAGCGCGCGCGCGGCGGCAAGGCGGTTGCCGTTGGCGAGCTGCGCGCGCGCTTCGACATCCAGCGCGTGCTGATGCACATCGGGCGGCAACGGCGAAGGCAAGTCCGCAAGTTGCTTCAGTGCGGCATCGGCAGCGCCGCGCTGCAGCGCGATTTCCGCAGCGAGCACGCGATAACGCGCGTCCTGGTTGGGCGTGAGTTGGTGGCGGTCGATCCGCGACAGCAAGGCCGCGGTCTGGTCCAGCCGACCGAGCGAACGATAGCTGGCTGCCGCTGCCAGCAATGCGCGATCGCGGATCGCGGGGTCGGTGTCGGCGACCGCCACAAACCCGCTTGCCGCACCTCGGTAATCGCCGGACCGGTAGAGCTCTTGCGCGTGCGCGTACTGCGCTTCGGCTTGCGGGCTTGCGGCCGGCGGCGACGGACCCAGCGTCGCGCATCCGCCCGCCAGCAACATGGCTGCGGCGAGCAAGGCGGTGTACGCGAGAAAACGAATCCTGTGCATGAGATGCGTGCGCCCTTGGCGAGCTTTTTTCAGCGATGATAGCGGATCGTGTCGACACGCCAGGGTCTCAACATGAACGCGCGCAAGCCGGGAACGCTGTGGGTGGTGGCCACGCCGATCGGAAACCTCGGTGATCTCTCGCCGCGCGCGCAGCAGGTGTTGCGCGAAGTGGAACTCGTCGCTTGCGAAGACACCCGCCATAGCCGGCCCCTGCTGCAACACTTCGGCATCGCGACGCCATCGACTGCCTTGCACGAACACAACGAACACGCCGCGGTGGCGGCATTGCTCGCGAGGTTGCAGGAAGGCCAGGATGTCGCGTTGATTTCCGACGCGGGCACGCCGCTCATCAGCGATCCGGGTTACCGCCTGGTGCGTGCTGCGCGTGCAGCCGGTATTCCCGTGTCGCCGGTGCCGGGTGCGTGTGCGGCAATCGCCGCGTTGTCCGTGGCGGGGTTGCCGAGTGACCGTTTCGCGTTCGAGGGGTTCCTTCCCGCGAAACCCGCGGCGCGGCGCACGCGCCTGCGCGCACTCGCGGATGAAACGCGCACGCTGGTGTTGTACGAATCCTCGCACCGGATCATGGAATGCTGCGCCGATCTGGTTGTAGCGTTCGGTTCGGACCGCGAAGCCGCGCTGCTGCGCGAAATCACCAAATTGCACGAAACGCACCTCGGCGCGACGCTGGGCGAAATCGCTGGGCGCGTCGAGACCGACCCCGAACAAAGGCTCGGCGAATTCGTGCTGGTCGTTGCCGGCCGTGGTGAAGACGCCGACACGCAACTCGCCGAGGGACGGCGCGTGTTCAACCTGCTGCGCGAAGAGCTGCCGCCGGCCAAGGCCGCGAAACTCGCCGCCGCGATCAGCGGTGCGCCGCGCAAGGAGTTGTACGAGCACTGATAGAATCGTCGGCGGAGTCGGCCGGGCAGTCGCGTCGTTCTTCGGAACGCCGAGGAAAGTCCGGGCTCCACAGGGCAAGGTGCCAGGTAACGCCTGGGCGGCGCGAGCCGACGGAAAGTGCAACAGAGAGCAGACCGCCTATGGCCCCGCAAGGGGATCAGGCAAGGGTGAAACGGTGCGGCAAGAGCGCACCGCGAGTCGGGCAACCGACCGGCACGGCAAACCCCACCTGGAGCAAGACCAAATAGGGGAACTATGGCGTGGCCCGCGCCGTTCCCGGGTTGGTTGCTTGAGCGCGGCGGCGACGCTGCGCCTAGAGGAATGACTGTCACGCCGCAAGGCGCACAGGACCCGGCTTACAGGCCGACTCCATTTTTTTTGCCATCATCCCTGATGGCGGCGCAACACTACGTTGACGCGAATTGGCGTTCTATCGCGTCGAATAGCGCTACCTCGGCCATCCATGGCCTTAGTTTCCACGAAAGCTTTTGCTCGCATCCCTGCTCGCTGCTTCGTTGCGGACTGCGCGAGCGCGCAAATTCGTCAGTCGCCAGCTCTACCTCGGCCATCCATGGCCTTGTTTTCACAACAACCGCTTCGTTGGCGGCTCTTTTGTTCGCGGTTTCTTGAAAGCGCATATTCGAACGGGGCGCGCGTGCGTTGCATTGCCCTGAAACTGACTTGCGACTGAACTCGGCAGGGCGGACGAGAGCGTGCGAATGCGCGCTTCAGCATCGCGTGGTCAAATTCCCGAAGAATGAAATCTTTTGTATTCAATGACCTTGCGTCCACAGCTCATGAAGCACCTGAAAATTGGTCAGAAATTCTCCTTTCCCTTTGATCTAAAAGCGAAATTTGTTGACAGTCTCACCTCCTGCGACTAAGGTGGACTCCCGTGTGGTTTTGTGGGAAATCGTGGGAAATCCAGTAGCATGTTCCAGGGCGAGACCGCAATCAGTGTGGATGACAAGGGCCGGCTGGCGATTCCCACCGCCTACCGGGAGCTGCTTGCGCGTGTCTGCAACAACCGGCTGGTGATCGCCTACAACCCGTTCGAACCGGGCTGCCTGTGGATGTTCCCGCAGCCCGAGTGGGAGCGCGTGCGCGACCAGGTGAACGGGTTGTCCAGCGTCAAACGCGTGCACCGCGATTTGCAATTGAAGCTGGTTGGCGCCGCCGCGCCGGTGGAGCTGGACGGTGCCGCGCGGGTGTTGTTGCCGGCCAGCCAGCGCGCGGCGTCCGGCATCGAGAAGAAGGCGGTGCTGCTCGGGATGGGCAACAAGTTCGAGTTGTGGAGCGAGCAGGCTCACCTTGCCAAGATCCATCAAACGATCGGCGAGGAGGAAGTCAGCGAGGAAATGGTGGGACTCAGGTTGTGACGCGCGCATTCGGCGAACGGCGGGCAGCGCCGGGTCGAATGGGGGCGGCACACGAACGGCGCATGCAATCGCATGTGCAGGTACTGCAGATGGACGGGACGTGGGCGATGACGGACAGCCTCGGGCGCATGCACATCCCGGTGATGCGGGAAGCCGTGCTGGCCGGGCTCGCGCCGCGTCCGGACGGACGTTACCTCGACGGCACCTTCGGCCGTGGCGGACACGCGCGCGCGATCCTCGATCATCTTGGTGATTCGGGACGCCTGCTGCTGATGGATCGCGACCCCGAAGCGATCGCGCACGCCCGGCGCGAGTTCGGGGCCGATCCGCGCGTCACGATCCGGCACGCCAATTTCTCAGACATGGCCGAATGGGACGAGGTGCGCGCGGGGCTGGATGGCGTGTTGCTCGACCTCGGCGTGTCCTCGCCGCAACTCGACGATGGCGCGCGCGGCTTTTCCTTCCAGTCCGACGCGCCGCTGGACATGCGCATGGATCCGACCACGGGGATCAGCGCGGCGCAATTCCTTGCACGGGCGGACGAACCCGAGATCGCCGATGTGCTGTTCAACTACGGCGAGGAACGCATGAGTCGGCGCATCGCGCGCGCGATCGTGGCGCGCCGCGACGGGGCGCCGATCGGGACCACCCGTGAACTGGCCGAGCTGGTCGAACGCACGCTGGGCCGGCGCGAGCGCAACAAACATCCTGCTACCCGCACCTTCCAGGCCTTGCGGCTGCGGGTCAACGACGAGCTGGGGTCGCTGCAGCGCGCGTTGCCGGCAGCCGCGTCCGTGCTGAAGCCGGGCGGGCGGCTTGCGGTGATCAGCTTTCATTCGCTGGAAGACCGTATCGTCAAGCAATTCATTCGGGGCGAAGCCGCGACGCCGGCGCGACGCGGCTTGCCGCCATTGCCGGTGAAGGTGCCGCCGCTGCGCGCGGTCGGCCGCAAGCAGTTGCCCGACGAAGCCGAGGTCGCGCGCAATCCGCGCGCGCGTTCGGCGGTGCTGCGCATCGCGGAGAAGCCTGCATGAGGGTGGTCGGCATCCTCGCGGTGGGCGTGCTGCTGCTGGCGGTGATCGCGAGCGGGATCGCGGTGGTATGGGCGCGTCACCAGGATCGCGCCGCGTTCGTCGCGTTGTCGAAGCTGCAGAACCAGCGCGATGCGTTGAACGTGGAATTCGGCCGGCTCGAACTCGAGCAGGCCACCTGGGCCAGCCCGTCGCGGATCGAACAGATCGCGCGCGGCCAACTCGGGATGATCAGTCCGCCCGCGGCCAGCGTGGAGATGATCCGGGAATGACTCCGCGCCACCCGCCCGAATCCACCTCGCGCCCGCCGCGCCGGCGCCGGCCGGACACGCGCAAGCGCCTCGCGCTGGTGCTTGGCGTGCTGGCGATCGCCGCGGTCGGGTTGATCGCGCGCGCGGTCGACCTGCAAGTGGTGCACCAGGCCTTCCTGCAGCAGCAAGGCGATGCGCGTTTCCTGCGCGAGGTCGAGATCCCGGTGTCGCGCGGCGCGATCTACGACCGCAACGGCGTGCCGCTGGCGGTGTCGACGCCGATGCTGTCGCTGTGGGCCAATCCCGACGAGCTGCTGCAGCACGCCGAGCGCATTCCGGAGCTTGCGCAGGCGCTGGGCGCGAACACGGTGGACCTGACGCGCAAGCTGGAACAGCGCAACGGCCGCGAGTTCGTGTACCTGCGCCGCCTGATGCCGCCGGAAGCGGCCAAGGGCGTGCTGGCGCTGGAGATCCCGGGCGTCAACGTGCAGCGCGAATACAAGCGCTATTACCCGGACGGCGCGGCGATGGCGCACGTGCTCGGCTTCACCAACATCGACGATCGCGGCCAGGAAGGCCTCGAGCTTGCCTACGACGGTTGGCTGGCCGGCAAACCGGGCCTCAAGCGCGTGATCCGCGACCGCCTCGGCCGGGTGGTCGAGAACGTCGAACAGATCCGCGCGCCGGTGCCGGGGCACGACCTGACACTCTCGATCGACAGCCGCATCCAGTACCTCGCCTATTCGTCGCTGTCGGCAGCGGTGCTGAAGAACCATGCGGCGTCGGGTTCGATGGTGATCATGGATCCCCGCAACGGCGAGATCCTCGCGATGGTCAACGTGCCGTCGTACAACCCGAACGACCTCGACAGCAGCACCCCGGCGCAGCGCCGCAATCGCGCGGTGACCGACGTGACCGAGCCCGGCTCGACGATGAAGCCGTTCACCGTCACCACCGCACTGGAATCGGGCAAGTGGACGCCGACCACGATGCTGGATACCAATCCCGGAACCTTCACGATCGACGGGCACCTGGTGCGCGACGACAACAACAACGGCCGCATCGACGTCAGCCATGTGATCACCTATTCCAGCAACGTCGGCGCATCCAAGATCTCCTTGAGCCTGACCGCGCAGCAGATGGACAAGGTGCTGCACCAGTTCGGCTTCGGCGCCAGCACCGGCAGCGGGTTTCCCGGCGAGGTCGGCGGCTACATCCCGCCGCCGCGCACCTGGGGCGATTTCGTGAAGGCCACGATTTCGTTCGGCTACGGCCTCAACGTGACCGCCCTGCAGCTCGCGCAGGCCTATTCCGCGATTGCCGACGGTGGCGTGCGGCATTCGCCGACTTTCATCAAGGGTGACGACAACCCCGGCGTGCGGGTCGAATCCACCTACATCGCCGGCGAGATGATGGCGATGCTGCGCACCGTGGTGGGCGCGCCCCCCGCCACCGCGCCGCAGGCCGCCATTGCCGATTACAGCGTGGCCGGCAAGACCGGCACCGCGCATCTGGCGGTCGCGGGCGGCTACTCGCGCGACCGCTACGCGGCGTTGTTCTGCGGCATCGTGCCGGCCAGCGACCCGCGGCTGGTGGGTGTGGTGATCATCCGCGATGCCGGTGGCCGCGGCGGCGAGTATTTCGGCGGCAAGGTTTCGGCGCCGGTATTCCGTGAAGTGATGACCGGTGCGCTGCGCCTGCTCGACGTTCCGCCCGACAACGTCCAGCAATGGTATGCGGGTGGTCCGGTCCAGCCCGCGGTCGCGCCGCCGCCGCAACCCGCCGGGGCGGTGCCTGTTGCGCGCTCCACGCCGGGGGCGGTGCCATGAACGCGATGCGCCTCGACGATTTGCTGCGCGGCATCGCAACGCCGGAGCATGGCGATATCGTGGTGTCGGGCCTGACCCAGGACTCGCATGCCGTGCACGCGGGTGATGCTTTCGTGGCGCTTGCGGGCGCGAAGCACCACGGGATCGAATTTGCACCGGCGGCGCTTGCGCAAGGCGCGGTGGCGGTGCTGGCCGAAGCGCCGCATTCCGGAAAAGTCCCCGCCAAACCCGTGGTCTGGATCGATGGCCTGCGCGCCCGCCTCGGCGGCATCGCCGCGCGGTTCTACGGCGATCCGTCCGCCGCGATGGAAGTGATCGGCGTCACCGGCACCAGCGGCAAGACCTCGACCGTGCAGCTGCTGGCGCAGGCGTTGACGCAGCTAGGCAAGCGCACGGCCACGATCGGCACGCTCGGCGCCGGCCTGCACGGTGCGTTGCATGCGGGCGAACGCACCACCCCCGACGTGATCCGGGTGCACGGGCTGATGGCGGAATTCCACGCCGCCGGCGCCACCCACGTCGCGATGGAAGTGTCCTCGCACGCGCTCGACCAGCAGCGCGTGGATGGCGTGCACTTCGACATCGCGGTGTTCACCAACCTCACCCGCGACCACCTCGATTACCACGGCACGATGGAGGCCTACGGCGCAGCCAAGGCCAGGTTGTTTGCCTGGCCGGGCTTGCGCGCGGCGGTGATCAACGTCGACGACGCGTTCGGGCGCGAATTGGCCCGGGAGCTGCCGGGCGGCGTGGAGAAATTGCGTTGCGCAATCGGCGGTGACGATGCCGAACTGCATGCGCGCAACGTGCATACGCATTCCGACGGCATCGATTTCGAACTCGAAACGCCGTGGGGCAGCGGGCTGCTGCGCAGCCGACTGCTGGGGCGTTTCAACGTCGCCAACCTGATCGCCGTGGCGGGCGTGCTCGGCGCGCTGGGCGTTCCGTTCGCGCGGATCACGGCGGCACTCGAGGCGCTGGAGCCGGTTGCCGGCCGCATGAATCGCCTGGGCGGCGGCCCATCGCCGCTGGTGGTGGTCGATTATTCGCACAAGCCGGACGCACTGGAGCAGGTGCTGGCGACGTTGCGCGAACATTGCGAAGGCGAACTGGTCTGCGTGTTCGGCTGCGGCGGCGAGCGCGACGCCGGCAAGCGCCCGCTGATGGGCGCGATCGCCGAACGCCTTGCCGATACGGTCATCGTCACCGACGACAACCCGCGCGGCGAGGACGGCGATGCGATCGCGGCGCAGATCGTCGCCGGCATGCAGGCACCGGATCGCGCCGTGGTGGAGCGTGACCGCGCGCGCGCGATCGCTTTCGCCATCGGTCGCGCGCAAGCGGGTGACGTGGTGCTGGTCGCCGGCAAGGGTCACGAGACCTATCAGGAAATCGCCGGCGCCAAGCGCCCGTTCGATGACCTCACGATGGCGCGCGCCGCCCTGGAGGCGCACGCATGTTGAACCTGCGCCTCAAGGAAATCGAGCCGTGGACGCGCGGCGCGCTGGTCGGTGCCACGACTCCGGAGGCGCACGCATGTTGAACCTGCGCCTCAAGGAAGTCGCGGTGTGGACGCGCGGGGTGCTGCAAGGCGCGGACGCCGTGGTGCATGGCGTGTCCACCGATACGCGCACGCTCGGACCGGGCGAGTTGTTCGTCGCGCTGGTCGGCGAGCGCCACGATGGCCACGACCATGTGGCCGAAGCCGCGACACGCGGCGCGGCGGCGGTGCTGGTTTCGCGCCGCGTCGAGACGGAGTTGCCGCAGATCGTGGTGGCCGACACCTTGCAGGCGCTGGGCGACCTCGCCAGCGCGGTGCGCGCGCAGCGCGACGTCAACGTGATCGGCATCACCGGCTCCAACGGCAAGACCACGGTCAAGACCCTGGCCGCGGGGATCCTGGCGCGGCACGGCGCGACGCACAGCAATGCCGCCAGTTTCAACAACGAAATCGGCCTGCCGCTGACCTTGCTGGCGATGCCGCGCGACACCCGTTACGCGGTGCTGGAAATGGGTGCCGGCAAGCCCGGCGACATCGCTTACCTCGCCGCGATCGCGCGTCCGAGGATCGGCCTCGTCAACAACATCGGCCCCGCGCACCTGGAGCGCATGCATTCGCTGGAAGGCATCGCCGAAACCAAGGGCGCGATGTACCAGGCCTTGCCGCCCGACGGCATCGCCGTGATCAATGCCGATGACGCCTTCGCGATCTATTTCGCAGGCCTGGCGGGCACGCGGCGCATCCTGCGATTCGGCATCGATGCGCCGGCGGACGTGCATGCCGCCGACATCCGCATGCACGCCGAGGCCAGCGATTTCGAGTTGTTGACGCCGGTCGGCCACACCGCAGTGCACCTGCCGTTGCCCGGCCGGCACAACATCGCGAATGCCCTGGCCGCCGCCACGCTGGCGCACGCCGCGGGCGTGGGTTTGCGCGACATCGCAACCGGATTGTGCGATGCCGAAGCGGTGGTCGGGCGGTTGTTGCGGCATGTGTCGCCGCAAGGCTGGACGCTGATCGACGACAGCTACAACGCCAATCCCGGTTCGGCGGCGGCGGCGGTGGCGACCCTGGCGCTGCAGCCGGGCGAACGCTGGCTGGTGCTCGGCAACATGGGCGAGTTGGGACCGGATGCGGCGACCCTGCATGCACGCATCGGTCGCATCGCGCGCGAGCAGGGCATCGCGCGCCTGTACGTGGTCGGTGCGCTGGCGGCGCGCGCAGCCGAGGCATTCGGCGCGGATGGGCGCGTGTACGCCGATCAGGCCGCGCTGATCGAGGCGCTGCGACGCGACCTGCGCCCGGGGATCACCGCACTGGTCAAGGGCTCGCATTCCTCGCACATGGAGCACGTGGTCGAAGCGTTGTTGGGCGACAAGGGGGGCGACCGGCATGTTGCTTGAGCTTTCGCGCTGGCTGGAACATTACTTCGGCCCGTTGCGGCTGTTCGACTACATCACCTTCCGCACCATCATGGCCGCGCTGACCGGGTTGTTCGTGTCGCTGTTGTGCGGGCCGGCGGTGATCCGCCGCCTGACCGAACTGAAGGCCGGGCAGGTGGTGCGCGACGATGGTCCGAAAACGCACCTGTCCAAGGCCGGCACGCCGACCATGGGCGGCACGTTGATCCTGGCCGCGATCGTGGTGGCGACGCTGCTGTGGGGCGATCTCGGCAGCCGCTATCTGTGGGTGGTGCTGCTGGTGACGCTCGCGTACGGCGTGATCGGTTTCTACGACGACTACCGCAAGCTGGTGTTGAAGGACCCGCATGGCCTGCCGGCGCGCTGGAAGTATCTTTTGCAATCGGTGGTGGGCCTTGCGGCTGCGCTGTTCCTGTTCCACACCGCCAACGTGCCGGCCGCGACCGCGCTGTACGTGCCGTTGTTCAAGCATGTCGCGATTCCGCTCGGCGGCGGCTTCGTGGTCGTCGCATACCTGTGGATCGTCGGGTTCTCGAACGCGGTGAACCTCACCGATGGCCTCGATGGCCTTGCGATCATGCCGGCGGTGCTGGTGGCGGCGGCGCTGGGCGCGTTCGCCTACCTTGCCGGCAATGCGGTGTTCTCGGCCTACCTCGGCATCCCGTCGATTCCCGGTGCGGGCGAGCTCGCGGTGTTCTGCGGCGCGTTGACGGGGGCGGGGCTCGGCTTCCTGTGGTTCAACACCTATCCCGCGCAGGTGTTCATGGGCGACGTCGGCGCGCTTGCGATCGGTGCCGCGATCGGTTGCGTGGCGGTGATCGTCCGCCAGGAAATCATCCTGCTGGTGATGGGTGGCTTGTTCGTGGTCGAGACTGCGTCGGTGATGTTGCAGGTGGGCAGTTTCAAATTGCGCGGCAAGCGCGTGTTCCGGATGGCGCCGATCCACCATCACTTCGAATTGAAGGGCTGGCCCGAGCCGCGCGTGATTGTGCGTTTCTGGATCGTGTCGGTGGTGCTGGTGCTGGTCGGTTTGGCAACGCTCAAGGTGAGGTAATGGCGAACTGGTTCGGCCCATCGCAGGCGGTGAGGAAGCTCGGTCCCGAGGGCCGTTTCGACCCGTGGCTGCTGCTCGCGATCACCGGTCTGGTCGCGTTCGGCATCGTGATGGTGGCGTCGAGTTCGATCGCGGTCGCCGACGGCCAGCACATCGGCGAGTTCCATTACCTCAAGCGGCACCTGGTGTTCCTCGCGGCGGGCGGCATCGTCGCGGTGTGGGTGGCCCTCAAGCTCGAGCTCGACACGCTCGAGCGTTGGTCGGGACCCCTGATGCTGATCACGTTCCTGTTGCTGCTGCTGGTGTTCATTCCGCACATCGGGATGCGCATCAACGGCGCGCGCCGCTGGATCAATCTCGGCATCTCGGGATTCCAGCCGGTCGAGTTGGCCAAGCTCACGGTGGTGCTGTACGTCGCGAGTTACCTGGTGCGCCATCGCGACGCGGTCGAAACCCGTTTCCTCGGCGCGGTGAAGCCGGTGGGCGTGGCCGGGTTCACCGCACTGTTGCTGCTCGTGCAACCCGATTTCGGTTCGGCCGCGCTGATCGGCGTGGTCACGATCGGGATGCTGTGGCTGGGTGGCGCACGCATGCGCAACCTCGTGATCATGGGCTTGCCGCTGGTTCCGTTGGGCGCGTGGCTGGCGCTTTCGACCGACTACCGCGTCAAGCGCCTCACGTCGTTCCTCGATCCGTGGAAGGATCCGTTCGACAACGGCTTCCAGTTGACCCAGGCCCTGATTGCCGTGGGGCGCGGCAAGTGGTTCGGGGTGGGCCTCGGCGGCAGCGTGCAGAAACTCTTCTACCTGCCCGAGGCGCACACCGATTTCATCCTCGCGGTGATCGCCGAAGAGCTTGGTTTCTTCGGCGTGCTGTTCGTGCTGGCGCTGTTCGCATTGCTGGTCGGGCGCGGCCTGCAACTGGGCCTGCGCGGCGTGGAAGTGGGCCAGCAGCGCGCCGGTTACGTCGCGTTCGGCATCTCGCTGATGATCGGATTGCAGGCGCTGGTGTCGGTGGGCGTGAACCTCGGCGTGTTGCCGACCAAGGGCCTGACGCTGCCGCTGATCAGTTCCGGTGGATCGAGCATCCTGATGACCTGCGTGATGCTCGGGGTGCTGGTGCGTGCGGGTTACGAAATCCACCTCGCCGAGGATGCGCGCCGGATGGCGACGCGCCGCGGTACGCCGGATGCGCCGGCGGCGACGATCGGGGACTCCGGGCGGCCTGCGCCATCGTCGCCGTTGCCGAAGACGCGGGAACTCCCGCTCGCGGCACGCGTCCGCATCGAGCCCGTGATCGGGCAGGTGGGGCCATGACCGCCGCATCGGCCCCCGTGTTGATCATGGCCGGCGGCACCGGCGGCCACATCTTTCCCGGTCTGGCGGTCGCCGCGGCCTTGCGCGCGCACGACGTGCCGGTGTTGTGGCTGGGCGCACAGGGCGGCATGGAAAACCGCATCGTGCCCGAGCATCGCATCGAGATGCGCGCGCTGCCGGTCGCGGGCTTGCGCGGCAAGGGATGGCGACAGCGCCTCGCGGCGCCGTGGATGTTGTTGCGTGCCGGACTCGCGGCGTGGCGCGTGCTGCGTGACATCCGGCCGCGCAGCGTACTGTCGCTGGGCGGCTACGTGGCGGGGCCGGGCGGCATCGTGGCATGGTTGCAACGCCGGCCGTTGCTGGTGCACGAACAAAATCGCGTCGCCGGTTTCACCAACCGCGTGCTGGCGAAACGCGCGCAGCGCGTGATGAGTGGTTTCGCCGACGCCTTCCCGGCCGGGCTGCATGCCGAATGGACCGGCAATCCGGTGCGTGCGGAAATCGCCGCGCTGCCCGCGCCCGCCGTGCGCTTCGCGAATCGTTCCGGCGCGCCGCGCCTGCTGGTGCTGGGCGGCAGCCTCGGCGCGCGCACCCTGAATCTCGGGCTGCCGAACGCGTTGTCATTGATTCCCGCGGAGCGTCGCCCCGAGGTGTTGCACCAGTGCGGCAGCGCGCATGTCGAGGCGACCCGCAGCGCCTATGCGCGCGTCGACGTCGGGGCGGAGGTCGAGCCGTTCCTCACCGACATGGCGGCAGCTTATGCATGGGCCGATTTCGTGATCTGCCGCGCCGGCGCACTGACGCTGGCCGAGCTCGCCGCCGCGGGTCTCGGCGCAATCCTGATGCCGTTCCCGCACGCGGTCGACGATCACCAGACGAAAAACGCGGAAGGCTTCGTCGCGGTCGGTGCGGCCGAACTGGTGCAGGACCGCGACTTCGACCCGGCGCGCTTCGCGGGGATGCTGGAACGCCTGCTGCGCGATCCGGACAAGCGCCTCGCGATGGCCAACGCCGCGCGCACGCTCGCGAAACCCGACGCCGCCGACGTGATCGCGCGACGCTGCCTGGAGGTGGCCGCATGACGCCGCACCGCCTCCCGCCGCACGGCGACATCATGCAGGGCTTCCGCCGCGTGCACTTCATCGGCATAGGCGGCGCCGGCATGAGCGGGATCGCCGAGGTGCTGCACACGCTGGGCTACGACGTGTCTGGTTCGGATCGTGCGGCATCGCCGGTCACCGAGCGCCTCGCGAAGATGGGCGTGAAGGTCGCGATCGGCCACGCTGCCGCGCACGTGGCCAACGTCGACGCAGTGGTGGTGTCGAGCGCGATCAAGCCCGACAACCCGGAGTTCGCTGCCGCGCAGGCACGCCGCATCCCGGTCGTGCCGCGCGCCGAGATGCTGGGCGAACTGATGCGTTTCCGCCGCGGCATCGCGGTGGCCGGTACCCACGGCAAGACCACCACCACCAGCCTTGTCGCCAGCGTGCTGGCCGAGGCCGGTTACGACCCGACCTTCGTGATCGGCGGGCAGCTGCTTTCCGCCGGTGCGCACGCGCGGCTGGGCGCCGGCGATTACCTGGTCGCCGAGGCCGACGAATCCGACGGCTCGTTCCTGATGCTGTCGCCGGTCGCCGCGATCGTCACCAACATCGATGCCGACCATCTCGAGCATTACCACGGCGACTTCGCCGAACTGAAGCAGGCCTTCGCCGATTTCCTGCACCACCTGCCGTTCTATGGCCTCGCGGTGCTGTGCGTGGACGATCCGGAAGTCGCCGAACTCGCGCAACGCACGCCGCGATCGACCTTGACCTACGCGATCGAGGGCGCCGCCGACGTACGCGGCGCCAACCTGCGGGCCGACCATGCGCGGATGCATTTCGACCTGATGCTGCCGGATCAGCCGCCGCTGCCGGTGACATTGAATTTGCCGGGCCGCCACAACGTGCTGAACGCGCTGGCCGCGGCCACGCTTGGCTGGCATCTCGGTGTCGAGCCGTTCGCGATCGCGCGCGCACTGGAACGTTTCCAGGGCGTGGGGCGGCGCTTCCACAGCAACGGCGAACTGCCGATCGAGCACGGCAAGGTGTTGCTGGTGGACGACTACGGCCATCACCCGCGCGAGCTTGCCGCGGTGATGGAAGCCGCGCGCGCGGGCTGGCCCGAACGACGTCTCGTGATCGCCTTCCAGCCGCATCGCTACACCCGCACCCGCGACCTTCTGGACGACTTCGCCGGCGTGCTGTGCGAGGCCGACGCGTTGGTGCTGACGGAGGTGTATCCCGCGGGCGAGGCGCCGATCGCGGGTGCCGACGGGCGTGCGCTGGCGCGCGCGGTGCGCGCGCGCGGCAAGGTCGATCCGGTGTTCATCGAGCATCCGCGCGAACTCGGCGCGACCCTTCCCGCCTTGTTGCGGGACGGCGACCTGGTGTTGCTGCTCGGCGCCGGCGACATCGGCGCCGCAGCCGTGGAACTGGCCGGTCGCGGGCACCTGAAATCGGAGGATGCCGCGTGAATCCGAGTCCCGAGTCCCGAGTCCCGAGTCCCGCCGCAAGGCGCATCACCGACCCCGCCGCATTCGGCCGCGTCGCGGTGGTGATGGGCGGCAGCTCGGCCGAGCGCGAGGTGTCGTTGATGTCCGGCAAGGGCGTGCTGGAAGCGCTCGGGAGCCGCGGCGTCGACGCGCACGCGGTCGACGGCATTCCCGCGTTGCTGGATGCGGTGCGCGCGGGCCACTTCGCGCGCGTGTTCAACATCCTGCACGGCCAGCATGGCGGCGGCGAGGATGGCGTGCTGCAGGGTGCGCTGGATTCGCTGCACATCCCGTACACCGGTTCCGGCGTGCTGGGTTCGGCCTTGTCCATGGACAAGGTGCGCAGCAAGTGGGTGTGGACCGCGCTGGGCCTGCCCACGCCCGGATTCGTGCCGCTGCCGCGTGGCGCCGACGTGCACGCGGCGGCGCATGCGGTCGGATTCCCGCTGATCGTGAAGCCGGCCAGCGAAGGCTCCAGCGTCGGCGTGTCGCGCGTGTTCGACGAAAAGGATCTGGACGCGGCGGTCGCGCTGGCGCAGCGCTATCCCGGCGACTTGTTGATGGAAACGCTGATCGAGGGCGACGAGCTCACGGTCTCGATCCTCGCGGACGACGTCTTGCCCAGCATCAAGATCGTGCCGAAGGGCGCGTACTACGACTACAACGCCAAGTACATCGCCGAGGACACGCAATACATCTGCCCCGGCCTCGACGGCGGTGCAGAGGCCAGTCTGCGCGCGCTGGCGCGACGGGCCTTCGACGCGCTCGGTTGTTCGGGCTGGGGGCGCGTCGATGTGATGCGCGATCGGGATGGCCGCAACTGGCTGCTGGAAGTCAACACGGCGCCCGGCATGACCACGCATTCGCTGGTGCCCAAGGCCGCCGCGGCCATGGGCATCGATTATCGGGAACTGTGCTGGCGGGTGCTGGAAACCTCGTTTGACCGCGAGCAGGGAGGCGCCGCATGAAGGGCGCCACTTCCCTGCGCCTGGCCGCATGGCTGATCGCGATCGTGGTGGTCGCGCTGCCGGTGGTCGGCGTGTTGCAGGGCTGGTTCGCGTCCGGCAGTTGGCCGGTGCGCGAGCTGCAGGTGCACGCCACGTTCCGGCACGTCAGCGCGGCACAGGTGCGCGCCGCCGTGGCGCCCACGCTTGGCGCGGGTTTCTTCGCGATCCATCTCGACAAGGTGCGCGACGCGGTCGCGGCGCTGCCGTGGGTCGGACAGGTCGAAGTCAGCAAGCGCTGGCCGGATGCGCTCGACATCACCGTCACGGAAATCCGGCCGGTCGCGCATTGGGGCGATGGTGCGTTGCTGGACGAGGACGGCCGCATCTTCAAGGTGCCCGACGCCGGAGTGGTGAACGGGTTGCCGAAATTCCAGGCGCCGGATGGACGGGTGGCTGACGTGATGGCGTTCTATCGGACGGCCACGACCGACTTCGTGCCCTACGGCCTGCGCGTCAGCGAAGTGGACCTGTCCGCGCGCGGCGGCTGGACGTTGCTGCTTTCGAACGGCGCGCGGGTGGTCGTGGGCGACGGACAGCCCGACCAACGGCTGGCGCGCTTTGCGGCGGCGTTGCCGATCCTGATGCGCGGCCGCAGCGACGGCTTCGTCTACGCCGATCTCCGCTACAGCAACGGTTTCGCGGTGCGCTGGCCGGAACCTGCGCCAACCCCTTCCCAGAACCCAAAGAACGGTGGCCCCCATGCTGCTGACGGAAACGTTTAGACCCATGAACCGCAAGAGCGACAAGCACCTCGTCGTCGGCCTCGACATCGGTACTTCCAAGGTGATGGCGATCGTCGGCGAATACCTGCCGGGCGAACCGGTCGAGGTGATCGGCTTCGGCAGCCATGCCTCGCGCGGCATGAAGAAAGGCGTGGTGGTCGAGATCGATTCCAACGTGCACTCGATCCAGCGCGCGATCGAGGAAGCCGAACAGATGGCAGGTTGCGACATCCGTTCGGTGTGCGCGTCGATTTCCGGCAGCCACCTGGATACCCACAACTCGCGCGGGGCGGCGGCGATCCGCGACCGCGAAGTCGCGGCCGGCGACCTCGACCAGGTACTGGAGTCGGCCAGTGCGGTGGCGATCCCGGCCGACCGCAAGGTGCTCTACAAGGAACCGCAGGAATACCGCATCGACGGCCAGGACGGCATCCGCCATCCGGTCGGCATGAGCGGCGTGCGCCTGGAAGCCGGCGTGCACCTGGTGACCGGTGCGGCTTCGGCCGTGCAGAACATCACCAAATGCATCCAGCGCTGCGGACTGCAGGTTGACGATCTGGTGCCGGCTGCGGTGGCGGCATCCAAGGCCGTGCTGACCGAGGACGAACGCGAACTCGGCGTGTGCGTGGTCGATCTCGGCGCCGGCACCACCGACATCGCGATCTACACGCAAGGTTCCATCCGCTACACCAAATCGCTGCCGGTCGGCGGTGACCAGGTGACGTCCGACATTTCCCAGTACGTGCAGACGCCCACCGGCAACGCCGAGGAGATCAAGGTGAAGTACGGCTGCGCGCTGGCGCAGATGGCGCGCGGCGAGGAAACCATCCAGGTGCCGAGCGTGGGCGAACGGCCGCCGCGGCGGCTGCAGCGGCAGGCGCTGGCGCAGTCGATCCAGGCGCGCTACGAGGAAATCTTCGAGATGGTGCAGGACGAAGTGCGCCGTTCGGGTTACGAAAACCTGCTCGCGGCCGGCGTGGTGCTGACCGGCGGCGCGGCGCGCATCGAAGGCGCGCTGTATCTCGCCGAGGAGGTCTTCCACAAGATGGTGCGGCTCGGCGTTCCCCAGCACGTCACCGGCGCGACCGAGGTGATCGCGACGCCGGCGCATGCGGCCAGCATCGGCCTGTTGCTGCACGGCTCGCGCGAAGGCAGCAACAGTCGCGCGCTCGGCGGAGCGATGGGCGACAGCGTGGCCGGCGCGATCGGCAAGATGAAGAGTTGGCTATCGAAAAATTTCTAGAACACGAACCCCGCTTCGGGAAGAGGCGGATTCGCGCGGCGCCGCGGCGCCGACGGTCCCACGGGGCCAAACCCTTCCGAAACGGAAGGTCATGTCAACAGCAGCAACAACAAGGCAGCACGGAGGACGGGCAATGTTTGAACTGGTGGAACAACTCGCACCCAATGCGGTGATCAAGGTGATCGGTGTCGGCGGCGGCGGTGGCAACGCCGTCAGCCACATGGTCAATTCAGCCATCGACGGCGTGGAGTTCATCTGCGCCAATACCGACTCGCAGGCGCTGAAAAGCTCCGGCGCGCGCACCACGCTGCAACTCGGCGAAACCGTGACCAAGGGTCTCGGCGCCGGCGCCAATCCCGAGATCGGCCGGCAGGCCGCGTTGGAAGATCGGGAACGCATCGTCGAGGTGCTGGACGGTGCCGACATGGTGTTCATCACCTGCGGCATGGGCGGCGGCACCGGCACCGGCGCGGCACCGGTGGTGGCGCAGCTCGCCAAGGAAAAGGGCATCCTGACGGTGGCGGTGGTGACCAAACCGTTCCCGTTCGAGGGTCGCCGGCGCATGCAGGTGGCGTTGAAGGGCATCGAGGACCTGTCGCAGTCGGTCGATTCGCTGATCACGGTTCCGAACGAAAAACTCCTGACCGTGCTCGGCCGCGAAGTGACCTTGCTGAATGCGTTCAAGGCTGCCAACGACGTGCTGCAGGGCGCCGTGCAGGGTATCGCCGACCTGATCACCCGGCCGGGCCTGATCAACGTCGACTTCGCCGACGTGCGCACCGTGATGAGCGAGATGGGCATGGCGATGATGGGCACCGGCACCGCCCGCGGCGACGATCGCGCGCAGGCGGCGGCCGAGGCGGCGATCAACAACCCGCTGCTGGAGAACGTGGACCTGTCGGGCGCATGCGGCATCCTGGTCAACGTCACCGCCGGTCCGAACCTCACGATGCGCGAGTTCGACGAGATCGGCCGGGTGGTGCACGACTTCGCCAGCGAGGATGCGACCGTGGTGCTGGGCACCGCGCTCGATCCCGACCTGTCCGACGACGTGCGGGTCACGGTGGTCGCGACCGGCCTGAACCGTGCCGCCAAGCCTGCGCTGCGACCGGTCCCCAAGCCGGAAACCATCGAGATGCCGAAACCGACGCGGGTCTTGCGCACCGGGACCGACAATGGCGTGGTGGGTTTCGCCGCCCAGCCCGAACCGGCCGCGGCCGCCAGGAAGTCGCCGGCCCCTGCTGCCAAGACTGATGCGGAAGCCGCGCCGGGGTACGACTACCTGGATATCCCGGCGTTTTTGCGACGCCAGGCGGATTGAAAACAAGAAGCGTGTGGCGGGCAGGCGTGGGAACGCCTGTCCCGGCGGCAGTCCCCATGGATTGCCGCTTCCGATCCGCGTTGCCGGACTCCCGTCCCCGGCAGCGCGGATGATTTTTCGTCTCCGTTTCGACCGGCACGGAACCTGATGAAGCCGGCACGGTCCCATTTCACCTTGGCATCCAATCCAGGCTGGCAGTGAAGCAGGGTGTGACAAGGGTCACGCCAGCCATGTTCGAGGATTAACTGAACCCAACAGTCCACTTTATTCGGGCGGTCAACCGTGATAGGATCGCCGACGTTTTAGCGTTGTCCTAACAGGATTCCAACGAAAAATGATCAAGCAGCGCACGCTCAAGAACGTGATCCGCGCGACGGGCGTCGGCCTGCACACGGGCGAAAAGGTCTACATGACCTTGCGACCGGCGGCGGTCAACACCGGAATCGTGTTCCGTCGTACCGATCTTCCTGAACCCGTCAGCATTCCTTCGCGTTGCGAATATGTCGGCGACACGCGCCTGTCCAGCACGCTGATCAGCGGCGATGTGCGCGTTGGTACCGTCGAGCATTTGCTTTCCGCGATGGCGGGCCTCGGCATCGACAACGCCTACGTGGACCTGTCCGCGCCGGAAGTGCCGATCATGGACGGCAGCGCGGGTCCGTTCGTGTTCCTGCTGCAGTCGGCCGGCATCGAGGAGCAATCCGCGCCCAAGCGTTTCATCCGCATCAAGAAGCCGGTCAAGGTCGAACAGGGCGACAAGTGGGCGCGTTTCGAACCGTTCGACGGGTTCAAGGTCGGGTTCTCGATCGAGTTCCAGCATCCAATCTTCTCGCGCCGCGCGTCCAAAGCCGAGATCGATTTCTCCACGACTTCGTTCGTCAAGGAAGTCAGCCGCGCGCGCACCTTCGGCTTCATGCGCGACATCGAAATGCTGCGCGAGAAGAACCTCGCGCTGGGCGGCTCGATGGACAATGCGATCGTGCTGGATGACTACCGTGTGCTGAACGAAGACGGCCTGCGCTACGAGGACGAGTTCGTCAAGCACAAGATCCTCGACGCGATCGGCGACTTGTACCTGCTCGGGCATAGCCTGATCGGGGCGTTCTTCGGCCACAAGTCCGGACACCAGTTGAACAACCAACTGCTGCGCGCGCTGCTGGCCGACAAGTCGGCGTGGGAAGAAGTCACTTTCGACGACCCCGCGCTGGCGCCGATTTCCTACGCGCATCCTGCCCAGGCGGTTTGAGGAAACCTGATTTTTGCGGCGCCCGCCATCGGCAAGCGGGCGTTTCGTCGTGCCTGCATTCCGGCGGACGAGACATTGATATTGCCGCGCCCCCGATTCTGGCGCTTTGCTTCACATTTTGTGACATTTTGCCGATCCGGGCCCGCACAGGCTCTCCCGACCGTGTTATAACTTCCGCTTCCGCCGGTGGAAGAGGGGGCGGACCGGCCCAGGCGGTTTTTCACTCGGCCGAGGGGCTCTCCGCCAGGGCGGCGAGCTCGAGGAACAGCGCGCGCAGGTCCGGATCGGCCATGGAGGCCGCCGCGGCACGGATGGCCTTTGCCGCGCGTGGCGACAGCTTCGGTACTGCGGTGGAATCACCGACGGGCACCGGGATGGGCGCCACCTTGGCCGTGACGGAACTCGCGGCCAGCCCAAGGGAATGTACCGCGGCAAGGATGCCGGCCTGGTCCATGCGTACGCGGGTGGCCCAGACAGGCGACTCGACCAGGAGCAGGACGCGATCGTTGCGCAGGCCGGCAAAGCCGACGTGTCCGCGCAACGGTGTCGGCAACAGCGGAACAATGCGTTGACTCAGGCGGTCAACGTCACGGGCCCGGGCCACCAAGTCGGTGACCGGGGCACATTGCGAGAGCGGCGTCGGACCGTGGGTGTCGCGTGGCGGCAGCGGTCGGGCAGGAGACACAATGATGAACATCCGTACGGGTTGCTGACATGGGCATGATACTGGTGGCCCGTTCACGGCGATGCGAATGGTCGAACGCGCATTTGGACGAACGCAGGCTGGCCAACCTCCGGTTGTGTCGGACGCTCATGGGCGGGTTGGCGATCTGCCTGGTGGCGAGCGCGTTGCTCGCGGTATGGATCGCCAGTCCCAGCGGCCGCACGCTGGCCCAGATCGATGCCATGCACCAGCAGATCGCGGCGCAAAAAACCGAGTTGCAGCAGGTGCGCGACAACGCGCAGCGCGACGTCAGCCGGATGGCCATCAAGCTGGGTGAGTTGCAGGCCGACTCTGCACGCCTGGACGCGCTGGGCCAGCGTCTGGTGGTGGCCGGCAAGCTCGATCCCAAGGAGTTCGATTTCAACGAACCGGCCGGCGTCGGCGGCCCCGAAAAAGCCGTGCCGCCCGCCCGCTCGTTGCCGTTCGACCTGACCGTCAGCATGGAACAACTTGCCCGGCGTTTCGACAGCCAGCAGGACCAGCTCGGTGTACTCCAATCCCTGTTGACCGACCGCCAGGTCGCATCCAGCCTCATTCCTTCGGGCATGCCGATCAATGACGGCTACATCACCTCGCCGTACGGTATGCGCATCGACCCGTTCACCGGGCGCGAGAGCTTCCACCCTGGTCTCGACATCGGCGCCTACAAGGGGGAGCAGGTGCACGCGGTCGCGGCAGGCGTGGTCACCTACGCCGGTGTGCGACCCGGCTACGGCAACGTCGTCGAGATCGATCACGGCGATGGCTACATGACCCGCTACGCCCACAACAACAAGCTGCTGGCCCATGTGGGCGAACACGTGCAGGCGGGCGAGGTCATCTCCGACGCGGGCTCGACCGGGCGCTCGACCGGGCCGCACGTGCACTTCGAAGTGTGGCACGACGGCAAGTTGGTGAACCCGCTTGCGTACGTCAGGCGCTGAGCGTGGCTTGAAAATCGGGCATTCTGCCGCCAGCTCTAGGCGCGGGCGGCGTGTCGCCTTTATCATGCCCGATTGAGTTTCAGCCGCAGCCCGCAACCGCGAATCCAAGCCCGATGCCCAATATCCTGACGAGTGTCTTCGGCAGCCGCAACGAACGCGTGCTGAAGCAGCTTTCGAAAACCGTGGCGCGCATCAACGCGCTCGAGCCCGAAATGGAACGCCTGAACGATGGTGGCTTGCGTGCCAAGACCGCCGAGTTCAAGCAGCGCATCGCCAACGGCGAAAGCCTGGACAAGCTGTTGCCCGAAGCCTTTGCCGTGGTGCGCGAAGCCAGCCGGCGGGTGATCGGCATGCGCCACTACGACGTGCAGTTGATCGGCGGCATGGTGCTGCACCAGGGCAAGATCGCCGAGATGCGGACCGGAGAGGGCAAGACCCTGGTCGCGACCTTGCCGGTGTACTTGAACGCGCTGGAAGGCAAGGGCGTGCACGTGGTCACCGTCAACGACTATCTCGCCAAGCGCGACGCGGCGTGGATGGGCAAGATCTACAACTTCCTCGGCATGACCGTGGACGTGGTCTGGCCGGGCATGGAAATGTCCGACAAGGCGGCCGCCTATGCCGCCGACATCACCTACGGCACCAACAACGAGTTCGGCTTCGACTACCTGCGCGACAACATGGCGGTGTCGAAGGAGCAGCGCTACCAGCGCGGCCTGCACTACGCGATCGTGGACGAAGTGGACTCGATCCTGATCGACGAGGCGCGCACGCCGTTGATCATTTCCGGGGCGGCCGAAGAGTCGCCGGAGCTGTACGTTCGCGTCAACCGCATCGTGCCGCACCTGACCCGCCAGGCCAAGGAGTCGCTCCCGGGCGAGCCGCCTGAACCCGGCGATTACTACGTGGACGAAAAGCAGAAGCAGGTGCACCTGTCCGAGGAGGGCATGGAGCACGCCGAACAACTGTTGCAGCAGGCCGGCATCCTTGCCGAGGACTCCAGTCTGTACGACGCACGCAACCTCGCGGTCGTGCACCATTTGAACCAGGGCTTGCGCGCGCATGCGTTGTACCAGCGCGACGTCGATTACATCGTGCGAGATGGCGAAATCATCATCGTCGACGAGTTCACCGGTCGCACCCTGCCGGGGCGGCGCTGGTCCGAGGGCCTGCACCAGGCCGTCGAGGCCAAGGAAGGCGTGCCGATCCAGCGCGAAAACCAGACGATGGCCACCATCACCTTCCAGAACCTGTTCCGCATGTACGACAAGCTGTCGGGCATGACCGGCACGGCGGATACGGAAGCGTTCGAGCTCAATTCGATTTACGGCCTGGACGTGGTGGTGATCCCCACCAACCAGCCGATGATCCGCAAGGACAATGCCGACCTCGTGTTCCTGAAGCCGGAAGCCAAGTTCCAGGCGGTCATGGAAGACGTCAGGGAATGCCACGGCCGCGGCCAGCCGGTGCTGGTCGGCACCGCATCCATCGAAGTCTCCGAGCTGGTGTCGGGCCTGTTCAAGAAGGCCGGCATCCCGCACGAAGTGCTGAACGCCAAGCAGCACGCGCGCGAGGCGAAGATCATCGAGCAGGCCGGCCTGCCGGGTGCGGTCACCATCGCCACCAACATGGCCGGCCGCGGTACCGACATCGTGCTCGGCGGCAGCCTCGATGCAGCGTTGGCGGAATTGCCCGAAGACGCCACCGAAGCCGACAAGCGACACGTCAAGGACGCGTGGAAGCAGCGTCACCAGCAGGTGCTGGAAGCGGGCGGCCTGCACATCGTCGGCACCGAACGGCATGAATCGCGGCGCGTCGACAACCAGTTGCGCGGCCGTTCCGGCCGCCAGGGCGATCCCGGTTCCTCGCGCTTCTACCTGTCGCTGCAGGACAACCTGATGCGCATCTTCGGCGGTGCCGGGTTGATCCGCTGGATGCAGCGCTTCGGCATGAAGGATGACGATGCGCTGGAGGACAAGCTGGTCAGCCGCCAGATCGAGAAGGCGCAGCGCAAGGTCGAGCAGCACAACTTCGACATCCGCAAGCAATTGCTGGAATTCGACGACACCGCCAACGACCAGCGCAAGGTGATCTACGAACAGCGGCGGGAGTTGCTGGAGTCCGAAAGCGTCGCCGAAACCGTCGCTGACATCCGCCAGGATGTATTCGAATCGCTGGCGCAGCAGTACGTGCCGCGCGACAGCGTGGACGAGCAGTGGGATCTCGCCGGCCTGCAGAACACGCTCGATTCCGAGTTCGGCATGAAGCTGGACCTCAAGCACTGGATCGAAACCACCGGCGAGGCCGATTCGGAAACCATCCACAAACACGTGGCGGAATCCGCCGATGCCATGTTCGCCGCCAAGGAACAGCAGGTCGGCGGCGAGGTGATGCGCGCGCTGGAAAAGCACGTGATGCTGACCGTGGTCGATGGCGCGTGGAAAGACCACCTGGCCAACATGGACTACCTGCGCCAGGGCATTTATCTGCGCAGCTATGCACAGATCGACCCGAAGAAGGAATACAAGCGCGAAGCGTTCAGGCTGTTCGAGGACATGCTCGACCGCATCAAGAAAGAGTTGATCCAGACGCTGGCGCGCGTGCGCATCCGCACCGAAGAGGAAGTCGCCGCGCTCGAAGCCGAACAGCGCCGTGCCGCCGCCGCGCGCGCCATGGAGTTCCAGCACGCCCAGTCCACCGGTTTCGACGCGCAACAGGCCGGCGCCGGCGCAGGCCAGGCGCAAGCCGGGGAAAGCGGCACCACCGTTGCCGCACCGGTGGTGCGCAGCGGACCCAAGGTCGGGCGCAACGACCCCTGCCCGTGCGGTTCGGGCAAGAAGTACAAGCACTGCCACGGGGCGCTCAGCTGATTCCTTGTCGCCCGGGGTACACCGGGCCCGGCTTCATCGATCGCGAGCACGAATCACCCGGCGCTCGGGTTTCGCGCGCCACGGAGGCGAGCGAAACCCGATACGGGCGTCCTGGACCTGCGATCAACTTGCCGCCGCGGCCTTGCGTTCCGGCGTGGCGGCAGGTTCCGCCGCGGCATCCAGTGCGTCGACGATGCGCTGCCATTCGGCTTTCAGCTTGCCGGGCAGATGCGAACCGTAACCCGCGAGGTATTCGCCGATTGCGGTCTCTTCCTCGCGCCATTCGCGATTGTCCACGCGGAACAATTCGTCGAGTGCGCCGTCGCCGAGGCCCAGGCCTTCGAGGTTCAGGTCTTTCCCGCGCGGGAGGTTGCCGATCGGGGTCTCGACCGCACCGGCTTCACCCGTGACACGCTTCAGCATCCACTCCAGCACGCGCATGTTGTCGCCGAAGCCCGGCCACAGGAACTTGCCGTTCTTGCCCTTGCGGAACCAGTTGACGTGGAAGACCATCGGCAGCTTGGCGCCGGGTTGGTCGAACGACAGCCAGTGCGCGAAGTAGTCGCCGAAGTTGTAGCCGCAGAAGGGCTTCATCGCCATCGGGTCGCGGCGGATCGCGACACCCACATCGGTCGCGGCGGCGGTGGTTTCCGACGCCATCGACGCGCCGACCAGCACGCCGTGGGTCCAGTCGCGCGCCTCGAACACCAGCGGCACGCGCGCGGCGCGACGGCCGCCGAACACGATCGCGTCGATCGGCACGCCTTGGTCGTTCTCGGCTTCGGGCGACCAGCTCGGGCATTGGTTCGCGCGCACGGTGAAGCGCGAATTCGGGTGCGCGGCGGGGCCGTTGGCAGGGTCATAGTCGCGGCCCTGCCAATCCTTGGCTGGCGTGCGGTCGTCCAGGCCTTCCCACCACGGCTGGTTGTCTTCGGTGACCGCGACGTTGGTGAAGATGGTGTCGTGCTGCAGCATCGCCAGTGCGTTGGGGTTGGTCTTCTTTGACGTACCGGGCGCGACGCCGAAGTAGCCGGCCTCGGGGTTGATCGCATACAGGCGGCCGTCCTTGCCCGGACGCATCCAGCAAATGTCGTCGCCCACGGTCCATACTTTCCAGCCTTCTCGCCGATAGCCTTCGGGCGGGATCAGCATCGCGAGGTTGGTCTTGCCACAGGCCGACGGGAACGCCGCCGCGACATAGCGGATTTCGCGCTGCGGATTCTCGATGCCGACGATCAGCATGTGTTCGGCCAGCCAGCCCTCGCTGCGCGCTTGCCAACTGCCGATGCGCAACGCGTGGCATTTCTTGCCGAGCAGCGCGTTGCCGCCGTAACCCGAACCGAAGGACTTGATGGTGAGTTCCTCGGGGAAGTGCATGATCCAGCGGCGCTCGGGGTCGAGTTCGCCGATCGAGTGCAGGGCCTTGATGAACATGCCGTTTTGAGTCAGTCCTTCGCGCTCGATGCGCTCCAGTGCGGCGGTGCCCATGCGGGTCATCAGGCGCATGTTGGCGACCACGTATGGCGAGTCGGTGATCTCGACGCCGCAGCGCGACAGCGGTGATCCGAGCGGACCCATGCAGTACGGGATCACGTACATCGTGCGGCCCCGCATGCAGCCCTCGAACAACGCGTCGATCTTCGCGTGCGCCGCGGCCGGATCCATCCAGTTGTTGTTGGGGCCGGCGTCGTCCCTGTTCCTGGTGCAGATGACGGTGAGCTTTTCGACGCGCGCGACGTCCCTGGGATCGGAGCGATGCAGGTAGCAGCGTGGATGGGTCTGCTGGTTCAGTTCGATCAGGTCGCCGGTCTTCAGCATCCCGTCCACGAGCTGCCTGTATTCGGTGTCGGAGCCGTCGCACCAGTGGATGCGGTCGGGATTCGTCCTTTTCGCGACGTCGTCAACCCATCGGTTCAGGGAATCGAGTTTGCTTGGCATCGGTTGTGGTACTCCAGAAAGGAATCTTTGTCGTTGTATGCATCAGGCGCCGGGGTCGTGGTGGATGGACGCGCGGTTCGATTTGTCGTGGTGACCTTGCGCGCCGACGGTCCGGGTCGAGTCGGCCTGATGTCGTGGATCGTGGAGGCGGTGCTTCCGGAGATGTGCAGGGGGATTGACGGTAGTCCGCGCGTTGGGCCTTTGCAAGGCATGCGCGTCTTCGGAATTGTGCAGGTGCAGCATTCGAGCAGGGCTGGAGGGAATCAAGCTGCAGCTTGATTTTTCCCCGCCCCTCAGTCGGGCACCAGCGCCTCGATCACATGCTCCACGTAGGCGTCATACTGCTCGTGCGAAAGGTGCGGCAGTTCGAGCGCCACGTTCAGCTGCAGGAAACCCACGTAGGCCGCATAGGTGAGCCGTGCGCGATGGCCGGCGTGCTCGGCTGCGAGCCCGGCTTGCCTGAACGCCACTTCCAACAGATCCATGCGCCGCTGCGAGACGCGCATCATCATGGGTTTCACCAACGGGTGGTCCAGCGCTTGCAGCAGCGCCGCATAGACGCGGTGCGGCTGGATCTCGCCGGAAACCCAGCGGAACAATGCGCCGAGCCGTTCGCGTGGATTGTCGCCGACCGCGCCGATGTGCCGTTCCAACTCGTGGGTGTCGTCGCTTTCCCAGCGCTGCAGGGCGGCGCTCAAGAGCGATTCGCGGTTCTTGAAATGCCAATAGAAGCTGCCCTTGGTGACGCCCAGGCGACGCGCCAACGCTTCGATGGCGAGACCGGCGACGCCGAGCTCGGCAATCATGTCCAGCGCGCCATGCTCCCAGTCGGTGGCGGACAGGCGCGCATGTGCGTGTCCGCGAGGCATGGTTGCGTTCGAGCTTGGCGGGATTGCGGCTTCGGCGGTCATGTCCATACTTTAGCGTATTGACAGTTGTTCGGCTCGAATCCATACTGCAGCGTATGGAAAGACGACCACTCCTTGAGTCGCCTGCTTCCGTCGACTCGGTGACGTCCCGCGACGGTTTGACGCTCGTCGTGGAAACCCGCGGCGCTGCGGATGCACCGCCGCTTTTGTTCGCGCATGGCTTCGGCCAAAGCCGGCATGCCTGGACACGCGCCGCGGAATCGCTTGCGGCGCGCGGTTGGCGCACCGTCACCTTCGATGCCCGCGGCCATGGCGATAGTGGCCGTCCCACGGACGGCCGGTACCTGTTGGAACAGTTCGTCGACGATTTGCGGGTCGTCGCACGGTCGCAGCCGCAACCGCCGGTGTTGGTGGGCGCGTCGATGGGCGGCCTGCTGGGGCTGGTCGTGGCGGGCGAGGGCCGCCCCGATCCGTTCCGCGCGCTGGTGCTGGTGGACATCACGCCGCGCTGGGAGGCCGTGGGCGTTGAACGCATGCTGGGCTTCATGCGTGCGCACCCGCAAGGGTTTGCGTCGCTGGACGAAGCCGCCGAACAGGTCGCCGCGTACCTGCCGCAACGCCGTCGGCGCAAGGATCGCCACGAACTCGCGCAATTGCTGAAATGCGGGGAGGACGGACGCCTGCGCTGGCATTGGGACCCGGCGTTGCTGGACACCGTGGCGCACGAGGGCGAGCGTCATCAGCAAAGGTTGTTGAACGCGGCGCGCAACATCGACGTGCCGGTCTTGCTGGTATCGGGAGGTCGCAGCGATGTCGTGTCCGAAGCCACGGTGCGTGAATTCCTCGCCGCCGTGCCGCACGCAACCCACGTGGAAATCCCGCATGCCGCGCACACGCTGGCGGGTGACGACAACGCCGCCTTCACCTCCGCGATCGAACCATTCCTGCGTACACTCGAATCCCCAACCGCCTCCGCGCGCACGGCGTCTGCAGCGGACATGAGAGGTCTGCCATGAATACCATCATCATCCTGGTTTGCGCCGCGATCGTCGGCATGGCTTGCGCGTATTTCCGCAGCCGCCTGTGGCCATGGACGCTGGCGACCATTGCGACGATCCTCGTGGTCGGCCTCGGCCTCGGTGCGCTGACGCCGATGTGGGTGCTGCTCGGCATCTTCGTGGTGCTGGTCGCGCTGCCCTTGAACGTGACGCCATTGCGCCGGGGGTTGTTCGCGGCGCCGCTTCTGGAATTGTTCAAGCGCGTGTTGCCGAAGATTTCCGAAACCGAACAGGTCGCGCTGGACGCCGGCACGGTGGGTTTCGAAGGCGAGTTGTTCGCCGGCAAGCCTGACTGGGCGAAGTTGCTTTCCGAGCCGAAGCCGCAGCTTTCCACCGAAGAACAGGCGTTCCTCGATGGCCCATGCGAGGAGCTGTGCAAGATGGTCGACGACTGGCACATCACCCACGAGATCGCCGACCTGCCGCCCGAGATCTGGGATTACGTCAAGCGCAAGGGGTTTTTCGCGATGATCATCCCGAAGCGCTACGGTGGTCTGGAATTCTCGGCGCTGGCGCATTCCGCGGTGCTGCAGAAACTTTCCAGCATTTCCGCGACGCTCTCGTCATTGGTCGCGGTGCCGAACTCGCTGGGTCCGGCCGAATTGCTGCTGCGCTACGGCAGCGAGGAACAGAAGAACCACTACCTGCCGCGGCTCGCCGACGGCCGCGAAGTGCCGTGCTTCGCGCTGACGGGGCCGTACGCGGGTTCCGATGCCACCTCGATTCCCGACTACGGGATCGTGTGCAGGCAGGTCGTCGACGGCAAGGAGACGCTGGGCATCAAGCTCACCTTCGACAAGCGCTATATCACCTTGGCGCCGGTCGCGACGCTGGTGGGCCTGGCGTTTCGCATGTACGACCCGGAACACCTGCTGGGCGAGAAGGAAGACCTCGGCATCACGCTGGCGCTGATCCCGCGTGAAACCCAAGGTCTCGAGATCGGCCGGCGCCACCTGCCGCTGAACATCCCGTTCCAGAACGGCCCGTTGCGCGGCAAGGGCGTGTTCGTGCCGATCGACACGCTGATCGGCGGTCCGCACATGGCCGGCCACGGCTGGCGGATGCTGGTGGAATGCCTGTCGGTGGGGCGCGGGATTTCGCTGCCGTCGAACGCCACCGGTTTCGTGCGGTTGGCGGTGGCCGCGACCGGCGCCTACGCGCGCATCAGGAAGCAGTTTGGCCTTAGCGTAGCGCGTTTCGAAGGCGTCGAGGAAGCGCTGGCGCGGATCGGTGGCCATGCCTACGCGGTTGCGGCGTTGTCGCGCGCATCCGCCGCGGCGGTCGATCGTGGCGAGAAGCCGGCGGTGGCTTCCGCGATCGCGAAATGCCACGCCACCGATCTCGGCCGCATCGTCATCCAGGACGCGATGGACGTGCACGGCGGCAAGGGCATCCAGTTGGGACCGTCGAATTACCTCGGCCGCACGTGGCAGGGTGCACCGATCCCGATCACGGTGGAAGGCGCCAACATCATGACCCGCAGCCTGATGATCTTCGGGCAGGGCGCGATCCGCTGCCATCCGTGGGTACTGAAGGAAATGCATGCGGTGAACGACCCCGACCGCACCAAGGCATTGCGCGAATTCGACGCGGCGCTGTTCGGGCACATCGGTTTCGGCATTTCGAATGCCGCGCGGTCGTTCTTGTTGGGCATCACCTTTGCCAAGCTCGGCAAGGCGCCGGGCGACGCCTACACGCGTCGCTACTACCGCAAATTGAACCGCTACTCCGCGTGCCTCGCGCTGCTGTCCGACACCGCGATGGGCGTGCTGGGCGGCAAGCTGAAGTTCAAGGAAAAGATTTCCGCGCGGCTGGGCGACGTGCTGTCGTACCTCTACATCTGCTCGGCGATGCTGAAACGCTACGAGGACGAAGGTCGGCCCGAAGCCGAGCGGCCGATGCTGGCCTGGGCTTTCCACGACGCGGTGTGGCGGATGCAGATGGCGCTGGATGGCGTGATCCGCAACTTCCCGGTGCGTCCGGTGGCGTGGCTGGTGCACATGCTGGTGTTTCCGTTCGGGCGCCGCGAAGTGCCGCCATCGGATCGCCTGGGTCGCCGCGTGGCTGCGCTGATCACCGCGCCCAACACCGCACGCGATGCGCTGGTGCGCGGCATGTACCTGACGCCCAACGCCAACAATCCGGTCGGACGCATGCACGCGCTGCTGCCGGACGTGGTCGCGGCCGAGCCTGTCGAACGCAAATTCCTGAAAGCCGTCAAGGCCAACAGCATCCAGGCGCACGATTATTTCGAGCAACTGGCCGAGGCCCAGCACGAAGGCGCGATCAGCGAAACCGAGCGCGCGCAACTGGAACGCCTGCGCCGCGTGACCGCCGAGTTCATCAACGTGGACGATTTCGATCCCGAGGAATTGCGGGCAAAGATCGTGCACGGGGGCGCGGATACCCGGCGGTCGCTGCACATCGCCTGAGGTGCTTCGATCGACCCGGGCTCCGCGATTCCGGCGCAAGCCGGGAAAGGGTGGTCATGCGCACAGCGTCTGCGCGTGATGGCGCAGATGCTCTTCGATGACGCTTTGCACGAACCAGTAGCTGTGGTCGTAGCCGGGCTGCATCCGCAATTCGAGCGATTGACCCGTTTCGCGGCAGGCCTGTTCGAGCAATTCCGGGCGCAGTTGCTCCTGCAGATACGGATCGTCCTCGCCCTGGTCGACCAGGATGGTGCCGTCGAAACGCGCCCCCGCGCGCAGCAGCTCGCAGGCGTCGTGCTTGCGCCATTCGGCCCGGTCCTCGCCAAGGTACATGACGAAGATCCTGCGTTCACCCCACGGCACGCGCGTCGGTGAACAGATCGGCGCCAGCGCCGACAACGAGCGGTATTGGCCGGGATGCCTGAGCGCCAGCGTCAATGCGCCGTGTCCGCCCATCGAGTGGCCCATGATCCCGCAGCGTTGCATGTCGGCGGGGAAATGTTCGGCGATCAGCGCAGGCAATTCCCGGACGATCCAGGTTTCCATCCGGAAGCGCGTCGACCATGGCGGTTGCGTCGCGTCCACGTAGAAGCTCGCGCCTTCGCCGAATTCCCAGTCGTCTTTTGCACCCTCGATGCCGGTGTCGCGTGGACTGGTATCGGGTGATACGAGCATCAGGCCGAGTTCGGCGGCGACGCGTTGCGCACCAGCCTTGATCGGAAATGTTTCCTGCGTTGCGGTAAGGCCGGCGAGGTAGATCAGCGCCGGGATCCTCCCGCGCGCGGCTTGCGGCGGCGTGTAGACGGCAAGGTTCATCGGCCCGGCACAGGCTTTCGACTCGTGCCGGTAGAACCCTTGCGTGCCGCCGAAGCAGCGCTGCTCTGAAATGATTTCCATCTCAATAAACGACCACGCTGCGGATCGACTCACCCTTGTGCATCAGCTCGAAGCCGTGGTTGATCTCTTCGAGTCTCAAGTGATGCGTGATCATCGGGTCGATCTCGATCAATCCCTGCATGTACCAGTCGACGACTTTCGGCACGTCGGTGCGTCCGCGCATGCCACCGAACGCGCTGCCGATCCAGCGCCTGCCGGTGACGAGCTGGAACGGCCGCGTCGAAATTTCCTGTCCGGTGCCGGCCACGCCGATGATGCACGACACACCCCAACCCTTGTGGCAGCACTCCAGCGCCTGCCGCATCACCTTGACGTTGCCGATGCATTCGAACGAATAATCCGCGCCGCCTTGGGTCAGCGAAACGAGGTAGGGCACCAGGTCGCCTTCGACTTCGCTGGTGTTGACGAAATGCGTCATGCCGAACTTTTCCGCGAGTTCGCGGCGCTTCGGATTGCGATCGACCCCCACGATCATCGCTGCGCCGGCAAGGCGTGCGCCCTGGATCACGTTCAAGCCGATGCCGCCGAGGCCGAACACCACGACCTTCGATCCGGGTTCGACCTTCGCCGAATTGATCACCGCGCCGATCCCGGTGGACACGCCGCAACCGATGTAGCAGACCTTGTCGAACGGCGCGTCCCCGCGGATCTTCGCGACCGCGATTTCGGGCAGCACCGTGTACTCGGCAAACGTGGACGTGCCCATGTAGTGGTGGATCGACTCGCCGCCCGATGAAAACCGGCTGCTGCCATCCGGCATCAACCCCTTGCCCTGTGTTTCCCGGATCGCCTGGCACAGGTTGGTTTTCGGGTTGAGGCAGTACTCGCACTCGCGGCACTCGGGCGTATACAGCGGGATCACGTGGTCGCCTCTTTTCACCGACGTCACGCCGGGTCCGGTTTCGACCACGATGCCCGCGCCTTCATGGCCGAGGATCACCGGGAACAAACCTTCGGGATCGTCGCCCGACAACGTGAAGGCATCGGTGTGGCAGATGCCGGTGGCCTTCAATTGCACCAGCACCTCTCCCGCGCGGGGGCCTTCGAGGTCGACGGTTTCGATGCTGAGCGGTGCACCGGCCTTGTGCGCGACGGCGGCTTTGACTTTCATGTGCGCGGTTCCGTGCAAAGGGGAACCGTCAGTGTAGCGCGCGGGTTTGAACTTGCCTTGTCGTCATTCCGGACGCGCATAGCGCGATCCGGAATCTGTTTTTTTTACCGGGAACCCAACTGCAGATCCCGGGTTCCGCTGCATGCGCTCTGCGCATTCGGCGGCCCCGGAATGACGGCAAAATACTCCCGCCGCTCAGGGCGCCATCACGCCGGCGTGTTCACGGGTATCCGTGAACGTGACTTGCGGCCAGCGTTCCTGCGCGAGTTGCAGGTTCACGCGGGTGGGCGCGAGGTACACCAGTTGCTCCGCGGCATCGATGGCAAGGTGCATCGCGTTGCGTTCGCGGAAGTCGGCAAGCTTCTTCGCGTCGTCGCAATGCACCCAGCGCGCGGTGACGACGCCGACGTTCTCGAACGCGCAATCGACGTTGTATTCGTCCTTCAGCCGATACGCCGCCACGTCGAACTGCAGCACGCCCACCGCGCCCAAGATCAGATCGTTCGACATCAGCGGGCGGAAGAATTGCGTCGCGCCTTCCTCGGACAACTGCGCGAGGCCCGCGCGCAACGCCTTCATCTTCAGCGGATCGCGCAGGTGCGCGCGGCGGAACAGTTCCGGCGCAAAATTCGGGATGCCGATGAAGACCAGTTTCTCGCCTTCACTGAAACTGTCGCCGATCGAGATGGTGCCGTGGTTGTGCAGGCCGATCACGTCGCCGGGATAGGCTTCTTCCGCGATCTCGCGTTCGGACGCCATGAAGGTCAGCGCATTGGCGAGTTTCACTTCCTTGCCGGTGCGCACCTGCAGCGCCTTCATGTTCGGCTTGTACGAGCCGGAACAGACGCGCAGGAAGGCGACGCGGTCGCGGTGCGCCGGATCCATGTTGGCCTGGATCTTGAACACGAAGCCCGAGAGTTTTTCTTCTTCAGGCGACACTTCGCGCGTTGCAGTTGCACGCGCCTGCGGCGACGGCGCGTGCTCGACGAAGAAGTCCAGCAACGGCTGCACCCCGAAGTTGTTGATGCCCGAGCCGAAGAACACCGGCGTCTGTTCACCGGCGAGGTATTTGTCGATGTCGAACGGATGCGAGGCGCCCCGCACCAGTTCCAGTTCCTCGCGCAGTTCGGCCAGCGCGTCGGCGCCGATGCGCTGTTCGAGTTCCGGATCGTCCAGCCCCTGGAGGATCGTCGAATCCTGGCGCGTGAAATTGCGGCCGCTCTCATACAGGTGCACTTCGTCGTCGAGCAGGTGGTACACACCTTTCAGGCGCTTGCCCATTCCGATCGGCCAGGATACCGGCGCGCACTGGATTTTCAGCACCGATTCGACTTCGTCCAGCAATTCGATCGGCGAGCGGCCCTCGCGGTCGAGCTTGTTGATGAAGGTCATGATCGGCGTGGCGCGGAGACGGCACACCTCCATCAGCTTGATGGTGCGTTCCTCGACGCCCTTGGCACAGTCGATCACCATCAGCGCGGAATCGACCGCGGTGAGGACCCGATAGGTGTCTTCGGAAAAGTCCGCGTGGCCGGGGGTGTCCAGCAGGTTGACGATGCGGCCCTCGTAGGGGAACTGCATCACCGAAGAGGTCACGGAGATCCCGCGCTCCTTTTCCATCGCCATCCAGTCGGACGTCGCATGGCGCGCGGACTTGCGGGATTTCACCGCGCCGGCCATCTGGATCGCGCCGCCGAACAGCAGCAGCTTTTCGGTCAGCGTGGTCTTGCCGGCGTCGGGATGCGAGATGATCGCGAAGGTGCGACGGCGCTGGGTTTCAGTGGAGTGGGCGGACATGGTGGCGGGTTTGCGCACAACGCAAACCCGCCATTCTAGCGGGCCTTGCCAAGCTCCCCAAGACGCATCATTGCGTGAGCTTGGTGAGCAGCGCGTGCCAGAAATCCAGCGCCCACGGCACGTTGAACGCCAGCAGTTTCTCATTCAACCCGTGCGCAAAGGTGTCGTTGGGCTTGGAAAACGTCGGATCGACGCCGTAACTGGGTACGCCCGCGTTGCGGAAGTACATGCTGTCCGACGCACCGGCCGACATCCCCGGCACGATGTCGAGGCCGGGATAGCGCTGGTGCATCACCGCGCTGACGGCGTCCACCACGTCCTTGCGCAGCGGCGAGGCCGGGCTTTCCACCGGCGGCGGCGGGCGCAGCGTGATCTCGACGCTCGGGTCGTCGATTACCTTCGCGAGGGTGGCCTGCACCGACGCGACATGCGTGCCGGGGAAGATGCGGCAGTTGACGTTGGCGTCGGCGCGCTGCGGCAGCGCGTTCAAGGCGTGCCCGCCGTCCAGCATGGTGGCGACGCAGGTGGTACGGATCTGGCCGACGTAGGCGGGGTCGGCGGAGAGCACCGCGGCGGCCTTGGCGTCATCCGGATTTGTGGCGAACGCGCGCATCGCGTCGGCGATCGGGCCCGTGTTGTGTTCGCCCGTCGCCTTCAACGAAGCCAGGGTGATCTCGCTGTGTTGCACCGGAAATTGGTACACGGCCACGCGCTCGAGCGCCTTGGCCAGGCGGTAGATCGCGTTCTTCGGCACGTCGGGTTCGCTGGAATGACCGCCGGCCGAGGTGACGGTCAACTTGAAATCGGCGTAGGTCTTTTCGGCGGCCTGGATTTCGTACACCACCGGCTTGCCTTGCGCGTTCAGGGTGCCGCCGCCCGCGTCGGCGTTGAGCAGGAACTCGGCATCGTGGTAGCGCCTGGCGAGTTCGCGCGTGGTCGCCATGTCGGTTTCCTCGTCGCCCGAGAACACCAGGATCATGCTGCGCTTCGGCGCGTAGTGTTCGCGCTTCAAGCGCATGAAGGTTTCGGTCAGCGCGATCACGTTGGTCTTCATGTCGGCCGAGCCGCGGCCGTAGAGATAACCGTTCTCCTCGATCAGCTTGAACGGGTCGCGCTTCCAGTCCGCCGGATTCGCGGCGACCACGTCCATGTGCCCGGAAAGCAGGATGGGCTTGAGGTTCGCGTCGCTGCCGGGGTAACGCACCACCAGCGCGGCGGTCTCGCCGACCGGAATGATCGTGATGTCGGATTTGGCGAAGCCGGCCGATTCCAGCTTGCCGGCGAGGTACTCCGCGAAGGCGGGCACCTGGTCCTTGCCTGCCACGGTTTGCGCGGCGATGGCGTGGCGCAGCATGGCCATGGTCTCCGGCATCGACTGCTGCGTGGTCTCCGCGAAGGCTTGCGGCGCGGCAAGGGTCAGGGCAAGGCCAGCGGCCAGGCAGATGCGTGGCATCGACATGCGGGGAGTCCGGGCAGTTTCAGGAGTTCCGCAGTATAGGCGAAGGACACGGCTTCAGGCGCGACGGCCGGCGCCGGACACGCCATCCCGCGGTTCATGGATCCTGCACCGCCTCGACCTGGATTTGCATGGAGACCTTGGTGTCGAGGCCGAACGACTTGCCCGCGTCGATCCCGAAATCGGCGCGGTCGAACGTGGTCGAGGCTTCCGCGCCGCAACGCTCGCGTGGATGCAGCATCGGATCGGGGATGCATTTGAAGTGTTCGATCTTCAGATCCAGCGGACGCGTGACGCCGTGCAACGTCAGTTTCCCGGCCACGCGCGTCGGTGCGCCGTCCACGAAATCCGCGAGCGTGCCGTCATAGGTGGCAGTCGGGTATTTCGCGGCATCGAAGAACGCGCATTGCGTCTTGCACAGCGAAGCGGGCAGCGTGTCACGCAGCACCATCTGCGCCAGCGGCGCGTTGCCGAAGTTGATGCTGTCGACGCGCGTCACGATGTGGATCGTGCCCGTGCGCTTCCCGCGATCCAGCGTGACCGTGCCGGTGCTGTGGTCGAACTTGCCGCGCCAGGTCGAAAGGCCCATGTGGTCGGCGGCGAAGCTCGGGTAGGTGTGGTCGGGGTCGATGGTGAATCGAACCGGCGTGGCTGCGGTCGCGGTCGTCGCCAACAATGGCAGGGCCAGGAGACCGAGGCAGATCGCGCATCGGAGAGCTTTCATGGCACGTGTCTCCGTCTCATGCCGGTCGGTTGCAGTTGACCATCCAGCTCGCGCCGAAGCGGTCGGTGAACATCCCGAAGCGCAACGCCCAGGAGGTTTCCGCAATCGGCATCGTGACCTTGCCGCCCTGGCTCAAGCTCGCGAACAGGCGCTCGGCTTCTGCAGGGTTTCTGGCGCTGATGCAGACCGCGTTGCCGTGGATGCCGGGGTAAGGTTCGGGAGTCGGGCCGCACCAGTCCGAGCCCAGCAGTACGGCGTCGCCGGCCTCGAGTCGTACGTGTGCGATTTGCTTTTTCGCCTCGGGCGGCAGTTGGTCGCAGCCGGGCATTTCGCCCATGGCCACCTTCATGGCGATCTTTCCGCCGAGACAGCTGGCGTAGAAATCAAACGCTTCGGCGGCCTGGTCGTTGAAGAACAGATAGGCTTCGAGTTTCATCACTGGTTCCCTGGTTGTGGGCTGCTCGTCCTGGCGACGAACGGCGTCGCGGAAAATCGACAAGGGCTCGCGCACGCGTTCAGGACGCTTCGGCCAACACGGGAAAAGGTTCGCGCCAGGCGTCGATTTCGTTCAGGCGGTCGTGCCAGCGACGGATCGCGGGAAATTCCTGCAACGGTATGTGCGCGCGTTCGGCGTAGGGCAGCGCGATCGCCGCCGCGAAGTCGGCGACCGTGATCGAATCGCCCACCAGCCAGCGGCGGCCGTGCAAATGATCGTCCAGCAGCGTCGCAAGGTGGCGCCAATCGTCGCTGGCGCGCTTGACCGCGGCCGGGTCGGCATCGCCCAGGCCGAAGCGCGGCTTGACGATGTACTCGAAATACAGCGCGCCGACGCTGGGGTAGAGATTCGCCAGCTCCCAGCTCAGCCAGCGCAGTACGTCCACCTGGCGGGCGTCCTGGGGCCACAGGTCGGAGTCGCAGCGCGCGGCCAGGTGGCACATGATCGCATCGGCCTCCCACAGCGAACGTGCACCGTCGACCAGCGTCGGCACCTTGCCGTTGGGGTTGAGCGCGAGGTATTCGGGGGTCTTGTGTTCGCCGCGCCCGAGGTCGAGGTAGGCGTACTCGACCGGCGATTGCAGGTACTTCGCGACCGCGCAGACCTTGCGCGGCGACAGCACGTCGGACCAGTAAAGGTTCATCGTGGCGTCTCCTTGTTTTTCACGGACAGTATGGCCTGACGACGGCTGAGGGGATGCGTTTTCGACAGCCGATTGCCGCGGACATTCGGATTTCAACGCAACGGAGCCGGCACTGCTGCGACCGGGCCGGGGGGCGGCCGGCCCCGCGGCAGGCGAGCGGGGTCGCGCCGACGGTCAGATGATGATTGGTTATATGGACGTCTAAACGTCCATATGAGCGTTGACACGCGTACGCCGCATCGCTAGAGTTCGCCCACTGCTCATCGAGACCGGCTGAGGGACAGGCCCTTGGAAGCCGGGGCAACCCGCACGATCGCAAGGTCGTGCACGGTGCCAACTCCTGCGGAGGCGCGCTGCGCCGCCCGAAAGATGAGTCGCGCGATCCCGCTCCGCGGGATTGGACGGCTCTTTCGGTTCTCCGCGGGACTCGATGTCCCGGTCGAAGCAAGGAGAACCGCCATGACTCTCGCCATCGCACCCGAAATCGCCGAGCCGCACGCACCGGACGCATCGTTCGCCCGGCCGCTGTCCACCCGTTTCACGTGCCAGCGTGCCACCCGCAAGGTGCGGATCGCGCCGCGCTTCGGCAATGGTCCGCTCGACGTCGACGTGCGCTACCTCTGGATCGGTGCGCCGGGTGCGCCGACGCTGGTCGTGCAGGGCGGGATTTCCGCCGATCGCGACGTATGCGCAAGCGGCGAGCACGTCGCACCGGGCTGGTGGGAATCGCAAGTCGGTGCGGGTCGTGCGATCGACCTCGAACGCGTGCGCGTGCTCGCGATCGACTGGCTGGACGCGGGCGACCTCGGCGCCGCTCCGGTTTCCAGCGAGGACCAGGCCGACGCATTGGCGGCGCTCGCGGATGCCCTGGGCATCGTCCGCATCGAGGCGTTCGTCGGCGCATCCTACGGCGCGATGGTCGGGCTCGCCTTCGCGGCGCGCCACGCTGCGCGGCTCGGCAAGCTGGTCGCGCTGGCCGGCGCGCACCGCCCGCATCCGCTGGCAACGGCGCAACGCGCGGTGCAGCGCGGCATCGTCCAGTTGGGCATCAACAACGGCTGCATCGACGATGCGTTGTCGCTGGCGCGCCAGCTCGCGTTGACGACCTACCGCAGCGGCGAGGAACTCGCGCGCCGTTTCGGCGGCAGCGCGGAGTGCCGCGAAGGCCGCTTGCGCCTGCCGGTCGAAGACTGGCTGGAACACCAGGGCCGCAAGTTCGTCGCACGCTTCGATGCGCGACGTTACCTCGCGTTGTCGGAATCGATCGACCTGCATGAAGTCGATCCGCGCGCCGTGCGCGTGCCGGCCAGCCTGATCGGCTTCGCCAGCGACCGGTTGGTGCCGCTCGCGGACCTGTGCGAATTGCAGCAACGCCTCGCCGCGCCGGCCAGCCTCGACGTGGTCGAGACGCAATACGGCCACGACGGCTTCCTGAAGGAACACGAACGCGTCGCGCCATTGTTGCGCGAGGCCCTGGATGGTTGCGGAGATTGACATGACCACCAACATCGCCAACTGTACGCGCGCGGTGCGCGCCGGCATCGAAACCGACGCGCAGCACGGCGCGGTGGTGCCGCCGTTGCACCTGTCCACCAATTTCAGCTTCGCGGGCTTCAACGAGAAACGCGAATACGATTATTCGCGCAGCGGCAATCCGACCCGCGACCAACTGGCCGGCGCCCTGGCCGACCTCGAACATGGCACCGGCGCGGTGGTGACCTCCAGCGGCATGGCCGCGGTCGCGTTGGTGCTGGAACTGGTGCCCGCGGGCGGCACGGTGCTGGCCGCGCACGACTGCTACGGCGGCACCTGGCGGCTGCTGGATGCGTGGGCGAAGAAAGGCCGTTTCACGGTGGAGTTCCGCGACCTCACCGACCCGGTCGCGCTGACCGGCGGGCTGGCGAAGAAGCCCGCGCTGGTGTGGGTGGAAACGCCGTCCAATCCGCTGCTGCGCATCACCGACATCCGTCACGTCGCGCAGGCCGCGCACGCGGCGGGCGCGTTGTGCGTGGTGGACAACACCTTCCTGTCGCCGGCGCTGCAGCAGCCGTTGACCCTCGGCGCCGACGTGGTGGTGCATTCCACCACCAAATACATCAACGGCCACAGCGACGTGGTCGGCGGCGCGGCGATCGCGCGTGAGCCGGAAATTGCCGAGAAGTTGAAGTGGTGGGGCAACTGCCTGGGCCTCACCGGTGCGCCGTTCGACAGCTGGCTGACCTTGCGCGGCTTGCGCACGCTGTCGGCACGCTTGCGCGCGCACCAGGAAAATGCGGCCGCGCTGGCCGAATTGCTCGACCAGCATCCCGCGGTCGCGCGGGTGTTTTATCCCGGGCTCGCCTCGCATCCGCAGCACGCGCTGGCGGCGCGCCAGCAGCGCGGATTCGGTGCGATGCTGAGTTTCGAGCTGGCTGGCGGCGTGGACGCGGTGCGCGCGTTCCTGGATGGCTTGCAGTGCATCACACTGGCCGAATCGCTGGGCGGCGTGGAAAGCCTCGTCGCGCATCCGGCCACCATGACCCACGCGGCGATGGCGCCCGAAGCGCGCCGTGCGGCCGGCATTTCCGATTCGCTACTGCGCCTGTCGGTCGGCATCGAGGACATCTCCGACCTCGCGCGCCACCTGCGCGCGGCCTTGGCGCGCGCAGCCGCACGCGAGCCCAAACGCCAGGCGGTCACGGCATGAGCGCGGTGCTGTCGGACTGTGTGGTTCCGCGTGCGACGGCACGACGCGACATCGCGGTGGTGCTGTTCGGCACCGGCAAGGTCGGGGGCGCATTCCTGCAGTTGTTGCGCACGCCGGCCGGCGCCAGCCTGCGACTGGTCGGCGCGGCGAACTCGCGCCATCAACAGACACAAGCCTCCGCGTTGGCCGAGCGCCGCCTGCGCGAGCGCCTCGACGCCGGTGGTGAAGCGCGCGACGACGCCGCGTTGCTGCGCGCACTCTATGCGAGCAATGTTGCGGACAAGGTGGTCATCGATGCCACCGCGTCAACGGAATTGGCCGCGCGGCACCCCGAATGGTTGAGCCATGGCTGCCATGTCGTCACCGCCAACAAGGCCTTGGCGGGAGGCGACCTGAACGGCTGGCACGCCTTGCAGGCGGCATGTGCGCAGGGCGCGCGCTACGGCAACAGCGCCACGGTGGGCGCGGGCCTGCCCGCGGTCGCGACCGTCGGCCGCCTGCATGCCTGCGGCGACCGGGTGACCCGCATCGAGGGCGTGTTTTCCGGCTCGTTCTCGTACCTGTTCAACCACTACGATGGACGGCAACCTTTCTCGGCGCTGCTGCGCGAAGCCTGCGCGCTCGGTTACACCGAGCCCGATCCGCGTGCCGACCTTTCCGGCGAAGACGTCGCGCGCAAGCTGCTGATCCTCGCGCGCACGGCAGGCCGGTCGCTCGAGCGCGCGCAGATCGAAGTCGAAAACCTGGTGCCGGAAAGCTTGCGCGACGTTTCGCCCGCGGAGTTTCTGGAACGCCTCGGCGAACTGGACCGGGCGATCGCCGCGCGCCACGCCGCAGCGGCCGCGCGCGACAACGTGCTGCGTCATCTCGCCCGTTTCGATGCCGACGGACATGCCAGGGTCGGGCTTGCCGAAGTGCCGCGCGAGCATCCCGCGGCGCACCTGCAGGGCGCCGACAACCTGTTCGCCATCAACACCACGCGTTATGCGCAGCGTCCATTGGTGATCCAGGGTGCCGGCGCGGGGCCGGAAGTCACCGCGCAGGCGTTGCTGGGCGACACACTGGCACTGGCCTGACCGGGGCAGGGCGGTTTGCGCCGTGCGCCCGATGCGTGCGGCGGAAGCGCCCACGCCGATTCCACCCCACGCCGTTGAACGGCGATACACTCGTGCCGTCGGAGGCCGGCCTGTCGCCGGCGGGACCCGTGGGGCACCAAGTGGCGGACGGTCGCAGCCTGCTCGAAGAGCTGAAGCGGCGTCACGTGTGGCGGGTGGCGGTTGCCTACGCGATCGCGGCCTGGCTGCTGGTGCAGATCGCCACGCAGGTCTTCCCGTTCTTCAGCATCCCGAACTGGGTGGTGCGCGTCGTCGTGCTGCTGCTGGTATTGGGATCCCCCGTCGTAGTCGCCCTGGCGTGGGTGTACGAGGTGACGCCGGAGGGCATCCGCCGTACCGAGCCGGCCGGTTCGCCGGAGGCGCGTCCCGTACACCAACACCGCTCGGTCGGACAGAAGCTCAACGCGATCATCATCATCGTGCTGGTGCTCGCGGTCGCGGTGACGAGTTGGCGCTTGTACGCCGTGCGGCACGAGAACAACGCCGCGCCGGCGGCCGTGGCTGCTGCAATGGGTAGCCCGGATGAAGCGCAGCGCAATCCGGGAAGCGCCGACCTGCAGACCGTGCAAACAATCCCCGCCAAATCCATCGCGGTGCTGCCGTTCGAAAATCTTTCGACCGACAAGACCAACGCCTATTTCGCCGATGGCATGCAGGACCTGATCCTCACCAAGCTCGCCGACGTCGGTGACCTGAAGGTCATCTCGCGCACCTCGACGATGCAGTACGGCAGCCACCCCGAAAACCTGAAGCAGATCGGCCAGCAGCTCGGGGTCGCGAACATCCTCGAGGGCAGCGTGCAGAAGGCCGGCAACGAGGTGCTGATCAACGTGCAGTTGATCAACGCCCGCACCGACGGCCACATCTGGGCGCAGTCCTACACGCGCACCCTGGACAGCATTTTCGGCGTCGAGGGGGAGGTGGCTGCACAGATCGCCGGCACCCTCAGCGCCAAACTCTCGCCGGCCCAATCGGCTCAGTTGACGGCCGTGCCCACCCGGAACCCGGCGGCCTACGATGCGTTCCTGCGCGCCGAGTATCGGGCCACCAAAGGACTGATCAATTACGACACCGCGAGCTGGAAGGCGGCGATCCCGTTGTACCACGAGGCGGTCCAGGCCGATCCGGATTTCGCCTTGGCGTGGGCGCGCTTGTCATTCAACGAAAGCCAGCTCGCATGGTTCGGCGGCGGCGGACAGAACGTTGAGCAACTGAACCAGCAGGCGCGTGCCGATGCAGAACAGGCCTTGAAGCTGGCACCGGACCTCGCTGCTTCGCAGCTTGCACTCGGGTTCACCGAGTACTGGGGTCGCCAACACTACGACGCCGCATTGAAAGCTTTCGCCGAGGCGCTGAAGCTCAAGCCCAACGACACCGACGCGCTGTCCGCGCAAGGCTACGTCCAGCGCCGCATGGGCCACTTCGACACCGCGATCGCCTCGCTGCAGCAGGCATCGACGCTCGATCCGCGCAATTCCGCGCTGGCATTCGAACTGGGTCTGACCTACATGGAGACCAGCCGCTATGCCGAGGCCCAGCAGGCCTTCCAGCGGGCGCTGGCGCTGGATCCCGAAAACCGCAACGCCAAGACGAGCTATTCCAACGCAATCCTCTATAGCGTCGGCGACATCTCCCGGGCCATGGCCGTGGCACAGGGTGACGACCCGGGGGTGAAGCTTCAGCGCGTGGTGTTGTTGAGTTATCAGCGCAACTACAAGGACGCGCTCGCGTTGCTCGACGGCATTCCGGATTCGCCGGACAACTTCTCGATCGGCGGTGGCGGGTTCAAGCCGCAGCAGCAAGCCAACCTGTACTGGTTGATGGGCGACAAGGCGCGGGCCCGGCCGCTGTATGCGCAATCGCTGGCCCTGCTGCAGATGCCCCTCAAGATGGCGCAGGGCTCCAACCTGGCATTCGTGCTGGTGGCGGTAGCCAATGCGGAAATCGGGCTCGGCCAGACCGCCGAAGGACTGGACGCCGTCACCAAATCGCTGAAGACCGTCGCCGACAGCAAGGACCAGGTTTACGGTCCGATCGTCATGGTGGTCGACGCCGAGAACTACGCCCAGGCAGGACGCCCCGATCTCGCCGTGCCGCTGATCGCCAGGGCGCTGGCCGAGCCCGGCATCGGTCAAGGCTATTCACCCGTGATGCTGTGGCTGGACCCGTGGTGGGATTCGGTCCGCAACGACTCGCGCTTCCAGGCCTTGTTGAAACAGTACGCGAAATACAAACCCGCCGTCATTGACCCGATCCCGAAGACGGCCGTTCTCACCGCCGCTGCTTCCGCACCGGCGTCGTCGGCCACCAAGCCGTAAGACGAAACCCGCAAGGCGCAAGCAGACCTGCGTGTGTCCGCTCCCGTGTCTGCTATCGTCCGATCATGCGCTCGGCCGTTGCTTCATCCGGCGGCACCATGACTGCATCGGGGTGTGCATTCGCTTCCATCCTGATCGCCTCGACTTCCGGCGTGCGCCAACCGCACGCCAGGCCCCACGCGAAAAACGCGAGCGCGATGACGGCGACGATCAGCAAATCCCAACCGTAGGGCAGGTAACCGTGCCCGCCGAACTTGGCGCTGCCGGCCCATGACAGCAACGCGATCGTGGGGAGGTAGAAGATCAGCCACAGCGCACCGCGCACCTGTCGCATCAAATCCGTGCCGCCACGCTTCACGGCGTACCAGAGCCAGATCGGCAGTGCGACCACCATCAGCAGGATGATCTCACCGGTGCGCGGCCAGCGCGCCCAGTAGAGCAGTTCGGTCGCGAACACGAACGCGAGTCCTGCGATCACAGGCAACAGCGGAATCCTCAGCGGGCGATGCAGTTCCGGCGCGGTGCGCCTGAGCACCGACACGCTGACGGGCCCGGTGAGGTACGAAATGATGGTCGCGACCGAAATCACTTCGGCCAGCGTTGCCCATCCGCGGAAGAAGAACATGAAGATGAAGGCGACCACCAGGTTCAGCCACATCGCCGGGCGTGGAATCCCGAAGCGCGGGTGCACCCGGCCGAAGACTTTCGGCAGCGTGCCGTTGCGTTGCATCCCGTAGATCATGCGCGCGGTGGTCGCGGTGTAGGTCGCGCCGGTGCCGGACGGGCTGATGAAGGCGTCCGAATACAGCAGCAGCGCCAGCCAGTTCAGGTTCAACGCCAGCGCCAGTTGCGCGAACGGCGACGAGAAATCCAGCGCATACCAACCGCCCTTGGCCAGGTCCGCGGGTTCCACCGCACCGAGGAATGCCACCTGCAGCAACAGGTACACGATCGTCGCCAGCACGATCGAACCGATGACCCCGAAAGGCACGCTGCGGCCGGGGTTCCTGGCCTCCCCGGCGAGATTCACCGGGCTCTGGAAGCCGTTGAAGCTGAACACGATGCCGCTGATCGCGACCGCGGTCAGGATCGCCGAGATGCTGTAAGCGTGCGGTCCGCCGTGCGCACCGACGTGGAAGTTCTCGGGATGGAACGAGGTCGCCATCAAGGCGATCGCGGTGAGCGCGGGCACGATCAGCTTGTACAGCGTGATCCATGCGTTGGTCTTCGCGAAAAGATTCACGCTCCAGTAGTTCAGCAGGAAATACCCGATCACCAGCACGGCAGCGATCGCAAGGCCGGTGGCGCTCAAGGTGCCGGCGCCGCCGGGGGCGTGGTGGTACAGGTGCTGCGCCCACTGCCACGGCCACGAGGCCATGTATTGCACCGAAGCCTCGGCTTCGACCGGGATCACCGAGGCGATCGCGATCCAGTTGGCCCATGCCGCGATGAAGCCGACCAGCGTGCCGTGCGAATACTGCCCGTAACGCACCATGCCGCCGGATTCCGGGAACATCGCGCCGAGTTCGGCATAGGTGACCGCGATGAACAGGATCACCACCGCGCCGATCAGCCACGCCCAGACCGCGCCGGGGCCCGCAAGCTGCGCCGCGCGCCATGCTCCGAACAGCCAGCCCGAGCCGATGATCGAACCGAGGCCCGTGAACATCAGTGCCCACGCGCCGACGTTGCGGCGGAGTGCGGATTCGTTGCTCATCGCGACAGCCTTTTCCGGCAAAAACAGTTCCCGATCATCGCAGATCACGGCGGGTCCTTGCACGCTGGCGCGGCGAACAGCGCTGCGGTACGTTACGCACCATCGGGGCAACCATTGCGGCGCCACCCGGCGCAGGTACGTTTCCCCTGGTGGCCCGGGGTCATGCGGGCCTGCCGTGACAGGTGACGGATGGAACATCTGCAACCACCGGTACCGGCAACCACCTCGCCGCCTGCGACCGTGCATTCGCGCCGGATTTGCACGCTGCTGGTGTGCGATCTCGCCGACTCCACCGCGCTGGTGGAACGCCTGGGCGACCAGCGTGCTTCCGATCTCATCGCACGTCACGACCAACTCGCCCGCGGCCTGACGACACGCCATCACGGTCGCGAAATCGACAAGACCGACGGCTTCCTGTTGATGTTCGAACGTCCCAGCCACGCCGTGGCCTGGGCGCTGGATTACCACGCCGCGCTCGCGCGCCTGTCCGAATCCGCCGGCGAGGACGTCCGTGCGCGGGTCGGCATCCACATGGGCGACGTGGTGACCTGGGAAAACCCTCCGGAAGCAGTGGCGCATGGCGCCAAGCCGGTCGAGGTGGAAGGTCTGACCAAGCCCATTGCGGCGCGGCTGGCGCAACTCGCCTTGCCGGGACAAACCCTGCTGAGCGAGTCCGCGGCGTCGCTGGCGCAGCGCGCCGAAGATGAAATCGACACGCAAGGCGGCGGGCTGCGCTGGTTGCAGCACGGTCGCTACCGGTTGAAGGGCTTGCCGGAAGCGGTGGACGTGTTCGAAGTGGGCATATCCGGCACGGCGCCGTTGCGTGCGCCGGGGAGTGCACGCGCTGGCGCCCCCGTTGGTCGCGTGCGTCGAAGATTCGTGGCGGCGCTCGTCGCCACCGTATTGCTGGGCGCGCTGGTGGGCGTGTGGTTCTGGCGCAACGGCCCGATGGCGCCCGCGATACCGGAAAAGTCCGTCGCGGTGCTGCCGTTCTCGAACGACAGCGGCGACCCTGGCCAGCAGTTCTTTTCGGACGGGTTGAGCGAAAACCTCATCAACGCCTTGTCGCAGTTCGCCGGCCTCAAGGTCATCAGCCGCAATTCGGCGTTCCAGTTCCGCAACAGCAAGGACACCGCGGCGCAGATCGGCAAGGCCCTGGGCGTGGTGCATCTGCTGGAAGGCTCGGTGCAGCGCGATGGCGGAGCGGTGCGCATCACGGCGACCCTGGTGAACGCACCCGACGGGAGCATCCTGTGGTCGCAGCGCTACGATCGGCCGTACAAGGACCTGTTCGCGCTGCAGGATGAAATCACCAGCGCGGCCGCCACCGCTTTGCAGGTCGAACTGCTGACGGCGCCCGGCGCGGTGCTGCAAAGCGAGCGACCGCCGAGCGGGAATCTCGCGGCGTACGCCGCGTACCAGCACGGCGTCGCCTACGACGCCGTCGGCACCGAGCAAGGCTTCCGCCAGGCGATCGACGCCTACAACGAAGCGATCAGCCTCGATCCGAAATACGCGGCGGCGTACGCGCAGTTGTCCAGCACGACCGTCAACCTCGCGGTGCAATTCCAGGGTGGCGCGCCGGCGGCGCAGGCGTTCAGCCACGCACGCACGGCGGTCGAATCCGCGCTGGCGCTGGATCCCAACCTGTCGTTGGCGCATCAGGCGCACGCCAACCTGTTGCAGCTCGTGGACATGAACTGGCGTGGCGCCGAGGCCGAGGCGCAGCGCGCGTTGTTGCTGTCGCCCAACGATGCCAAAGCGCAATTCGGCCTCGCCTACATTTCGCCCGCACTGGGGCAGGTGGAGCGTGCCGCCACGCTGGCCAGGCAGGCGTTGCTGGTCGATCCGCGCCACTCGCGCTGGTACGAATGGCTGAGCTACTACCTTGCCGCGGCCGGTCATCTGGACGAGGCACGCGCGGCCATCCAGACCGCCATCTCGTTGCGCCCCGACGGCGTCGCCAATTACGAGCAACTGGCGGTCATCGAAATCCTGCGTGGCGATGCGGCCGGTGCATTGGCCGCGGCGCAGAAGGAGCCGCCGGGCATCTGGCATGGCATCGCGATGACGCTGGCGCTGCAGGTCGGCCCCGACCGCACGGGTGCGGACGCTGCCCTGGACGACTTGATCAAGCAGTACGCCGGCGATGCGGCGTACCAGGTCGCCGAGGTGCATGCGCTGCGCAAGGATCCCGATGCCATGTTCCAGTGGCTGGACCGCGCCTGGAGCAACCGCGACGGCGGAGTCTTCCTGGCCCTGTCCGACCCGTTGATCCTGCGTTACCAGCACGACCCGCGCTTCGCCGCGTTCTGCCGGAAGGTCGGCTTGCCGACCACCACCGATGCGGTGGCGATGAAGTAGAGAACCCCTCTCCCACCGGGAGAGGGGCAGGGGTGAGGGTACGGGGCCCATCGACGTTGCGGTCTCGCGTAGACATTGACAACCGCGCGGGGCCCGAACCCTCACCCGGCGCTTCGCGCCACCCTCTCCCGGTGGGAGAGGGGTTCAATTGTCGAGGGGAGATGGGAAATCATGCCGCTGCAAACGCCTCGCGCGTGAGGTTCAGCGGATCGCCCTCGGTGCATACCACGTCGTCTTCGATGCGGATGCCGCCGTATTTGCGGAAGGCGTCCACTTTGTTCCACACGACGTCTTTCGCGGCCGGCCTGGATTTCAGCTCCGCCAGCAGCATGTCGATGAAATACAGGTCTGGTCAGCGTCCTCGCACCGACGTTGCGTCGGGGATGCCCGTATGTGGGTGCAAAGTCAGAGCGTTCACGCCCTGGACTTTGGTGGCAGACATGTCGAAATGGGAAAGTACGTTTTCACCAAGCAGAAGCGCGCAGGTTCCACACACTACTGCCGGAACGTCATCCAGTTCGTAATTACCGATTTCCATGTGATCAATGGCAACCAGTTTTGCATCGACGACGCTTCCGTCGGCGATCTTCACCGGGGCGTGGACGCGGGCGATCGTGTACTTCGCCTTGGAGGCAACGAGGAAATCGTCATCGAGCGTGACGGTCGACGCCCCGGTATCGACGACAAACGCAGCAACCGGAGACTCGCCAATGCGCACGGGCGCGAAGAAATGACCGTTGAATTCAACCATCCGCAGCGGATCGGATTGTTGGTCGTCATTCGCGGGCAGGCGGCGAGGTGCTGTGGATTCGATGGCGATGCGCTGTCCCTTGAAATATGGAGGATGCCCCTCCGCTTCGAGATGCTGGTCGAACTCAGCGAGCAACGCCAGCGCTTCGTAGTACTTTTTCTGGTGCACCAGCAGTTTTGCCAGGTTGCCCCGCACATCCACGAGTGACGGGACCAGTTGCAGCGCCTTGTATGACCAGTCGATCGCAGCCTTGGTACGGCCGATATTGGCAAGGCTGTCCGCATAGGCGGCGAACAGGTCGTAAGTGCCTTCGCCCTGGCTGATCGCTGTTTCGAATTGGCGAATCGCAGCCTGGTCATTGCCGTCGAAATGAAGGGCGAAACCATAATTCGCAATCGCCCGGCCGTCATTCGGGCGCAGCTTGATGTACTGCGACCAATCGCTCTCCGCGCATTCCCAATTCCGTTCACTCATGCAGTGAATGGCGGCTTGTTCAAGCTCGGGGGCGGTTTTCGGTTGTAGCGGGGATTGCGGACTCGAACAGCCAACGATGGCGACCAACAGCGCTGCTACGGTGATGAACCTCGCGAATGCCTGGGTGTTCATGTGGGCGGAATGTGGAAAGTACGCCTCGGGCATGGTTGTCCACCGGTGGGTCCCCGGCGGCATGGTAGCGAGACGGAGTGCATTGCGCGACAGGTGAAGCTACGCCGCCGCAAACGCCTCGCGCGTGAGGTTGACCGGATCGCCCTCGGTGCATACCACGTCGTCTTCGATGCGGATGCCGCCGTACTTGCGGAAAGCATCCACTTTGTTCCACACGACGTCTTTCGCGGCCGGCCTGGATTTCAGCTCCGCCAGCAGCATGTCGATGAAATACAGGCCCGGTTCTATGGTGGTGACCATGCCCGGTTGCAGGGTACGCGTGAGACGCAAATACGGATGGCCATCCGGCTTCGGAATGGTTGCGCCGGTTTCGTCGCGCGCGAAGCCGGCGACGTCGTGCACCTGCAGGCCGATCAGATGCCCGAGCCCGTGCGGGAAGAACGCCGGGGAGATGCCGTTCGCGACTGCCGCTTCCGGCGAGCACGTGATGAAGCCCTGCTCGCGCATCGCGTGCATCAATACGTGGTGCGCATGGACGTGCAGTTCGGGATAGCTTTGTCCGGCGCGCACCTTCGCGCAGAAACCCTGTTGCGCCTTGTCCACCGCGTCGATCAACGCCTGGAACTCGCCGGTGTCGGGTGAGGCGTACGTGCGCGTGATGTCGGAGGCGTAGCCGTGGAACTGGCCGCCGGCGTCGATCAGGAACGAATGCGCGTGCGCGGGCGGATTGCGGTCGAAGTGCATGTAGTGCAGCACGGCGGCGTGTGCGTCGAGCGCGATGATGTTGCCGTAGGGCAACTGGTGTTCGGCCAGGCGCGTGGCTTCCAGGTATTCGCAATGGATATCGAATTCCGACAATCCGGCGCGGAACGCTTTTTCGGCCGCACGATGGCCGTGCACGCCGAGCTTGCTGGCGACCCGCATCATGGTGATTTCGTAGGGCGTCTTGAATGCGCGCCGGTAGTGCAAAAGGTTCAATGCGGCGGGAGGATTGTCGGGCGCGAAATCGCCGACGGCCGCATTGGCCTCGCCCACGATCGCACAGCGCGACGCATCTCCTGGAAGATGCGCGCGGGCCTCTTCGGGCGTGCGGATCGTCACGATGTCGAAATGCCCGACCCAGTAACCGGAGGGTGCAGCCGGGACGACGTGCCAGTAATCGTGGGGCTGCAGGAAAATCAATTTCGGTTTCGCGCCCGGCGTGTAAACGACCCAGCTGCCCGGCGCGTCGGTCAGCGGCAGCCAGTGCAGGAAATGCGGATTGGGCCTGAACGGGTAGCCCTGGTCGTCGAGGAACCAGTCACGCGATTGGCCGGCGGCGATCACCAGTGCGTCGCGACCGCAAGCGGCGAGCGCGTCGGCGCTGCGTCTTGCGATCTCGGCGAGGTGCGCGGGGTACAGCGCGGAAAGATTGTCTTGCGGCGAAGCGGTCATGGCGTCGGCACGGAAGCGGGAATCGCCATGTTGCCGCGACGCGCGATGCAAAGCAAAGCGGGCTTCCGTGGGAAGTCGGGCCACGGAGTTTTTGCCATGGACGACGGCTTTACGGCCGTTCCGGCGTTGCCTGACCCGAATGCCTGTTCGCCGGGGAAACCCTGGACGAAGCAGCGATCACGGATGATCGCAAGGTGAAGCGGCGACCGGGGACGGTCGCAAGATCACGCCGCCACGCCGTCCAGCCACTTGTCCAGGGACGCGGCGGCCGTGCCGCTGATGGAGATGATGCGCAAGCCCGACCATTGATAGCCGTTGATCGCGGCCTGTTCGGTCCACATGGTGTGCACGCCGGTTTCGATTTCCGTTTGCGCGCCGCGCCGGTCGGACAGGCGGAAGCGCACCTGGTAGAGCGCGTCGTCGCGCAGCGGCCGGTGGCAGATCAGCATCATGCCGTTGCGCGAGAGATTGCCGATCCGGCCGATGTTCTCGCCACTGATGCTGTCGACCACCTCGATCGGCGCGGCGGTCGGTTTGCGCGGGGCACTGCGACGTTCGTCGTTCATGTCGCGGTCTCACGGGTTTCGTTGGACAAGCCGAATTTTCGCAACCCTGCCACCAAGGCGTTCCAAGCGCGGTCGATCATACCGCCATCCTGGCGCGGTATGACACGAACCTGGCCACGCGCCATCATTCGCGCGATCTGGTCCAGCTGGCGTTCAGGCGCGGCCGCCCCGCGTGCGTTGACCAGCAGGCAACGGCCGCTGGTGGGCGCGTACCAGGCCAATTTGCGCGCAACCGTCTGGCCCTGCTGGTTGATGGTGAACTCCAGCCAGCTTCCGAAGGGAAGTTTTTTCAGGGTGTCCAACGCGCGTCGCTCGCTGGGGGTCAGCGTCAGCTTGCGCGCGACGGCATCGCCGGCCGGTGCGGCTTCCTCGTCGTCGGGTTTGTGGCGGGACTTCAGGCGGATCAGCAACTCGGTCTGGCTGGGCGGCGGCGCGGCCGCCGGCGATGCCGGGCGCGGCTGCGGCATGTCCAGTGCGTAGCGCGTGATCTGGTCGGCCTCGCTGGCCTGCAGACCGACCTGGGTCAGGCCGTGGTTGAAATCCGCGGCCAGCCTGGTGTCGTCGCGCTCGATCGGCGAGCCCAGCAACTGGTCGGCGGCGGCCAGCCGGCGGCGATAGGCTTCGCTGTTTTCGCCTTCGCGCAGCAGCGTGAGGGTGAGTGCGTCGGTCCAGGCGTTTTCCAGCAATGCGCGGACCAGCGGCGTGGTCTTGCGTCCGGCGATGCGCTTGGCGATCGCTGCGCTGGCGGCGACGCGCGCATCGCGCAGCCGATCGCGGCCCTGCGCAGCCTCGACCTGGCGGCGCTCGGCGATTTCCGCGCGGCGGGTGATCAGGCGCAGGTGCGAGTCGAGGTCGTCGGCCTCGCGCTCGATCACCCCGATGTCGCCCTTGTACTCGGCGGCGACGCGTTGCACGGAACGCTGCAGCCGCTGGTTCAGCGCCGCGTCGAAGTGGTCGTCGCTGCGATCCAGCCACAGGTTGGCGGTTTCCAGCACCAGGTTCAGCAGGCGCCGCGCAGGATGGTTGCGGATGGTGAAAAAGTCGTTGTCGGACAGCGCCACGCGCAACAGCGGCACCTGCAGGTTGCCGAGCAGTTGTTGCGCGATGCCTTCGCTGCGGGTTTCGGTGAGCAATTGGTCGTAGAGCAGTCCGATCAGATCCACCGCGTCGCGATGCTCGGGCTGCAGCTGCACCGCGTCACCGTGCGCGCCACGACGCAGTTCCGCCATCAGGTCGTTGGTCAGGGTCGCGCCCATTTGCGGGCCGGGCTTGCGCGAGGGCATGGCCTGCAGGGCCGCGAGCGCTTCCTGCAATTCCGGCATCGAGGTGAACTGCGCGGATTGTGCGGCGGCGGCCTCGGCCTCGGGATGCAGCGCGTGGCGGCGCGCGTCGAGCAGGCTGTGCAGTTCGCCCATGCCGGCGGGCGGCGCCGTGAAGTTGGTGGCCGGCGCGATGGACGCGGGTGTCGGCGTTGATGTTGACGTTGGCGGAGCTTCGGTTTCGGGTCCGGGCGTTTCCGTCGACGCCTGACGCGACGTCGTGGCAGCGCGCTTGGGCAGGTAACTGCGCAGGTCGGCCAGGATGCCGGACGATTTCAGGTGGTCGTTGAGCCGGGTGTAGAACGATTCCGCCGCGCCGAACAGACGCCGGTCGCACAGGCGGTAGAACAGCAGGCGGTGTTCGCGTTGCAAACCCATGTCGCCCGCGGCTTCGCCCAGCACCTTGGCCAGCATGTGCGGCCCCGGCGGCAGGGCTTCGTTGTCCAGCGGGGGCGCGGCCAGCAGCACCGCGTAGCGGTGGCACAGGTCGAAGATGGCATTGCCGGCGTGCAGTTCGGTGCGGGTGGACAGGTCGTCAAGCGCCATGCTTTCGTCGAATTCGTGCGGATCGACCAGCGCGAGGTCCTCGCTGCTGCGCCGTTCTTGCTCGTGGTCCGCCTGCGGCTGGCCGGCGCTGGCGAAGCGTCGCTCCAGCAGGGACATCAGCCGTCCCTGGAAACGCGGGCGCGTGCGCTTCAGTTCGTGCAGCGCTTCCATCGCTTCGTGCTGGGCCTGGCCGCCCGAGGATTGTTCGGCGATCCGGAACAGCTCGTGCTGGAGATCGTCGAGGACGTTGCGCAGCAGCGGATCCAGCAAGGCCCCGCACTCGGCGAGTTGCTGCGCCAGCAGATGCCTTGCGCGCGGCGCGAGATCGCTACGGTCGGCGAGTGTCGGCATGGTTGGCATTCAATCGGATTCCCCGTGAGCGAGCATGCAAGCCCCTTGCCAGCAAAGGTGCCCACGACGGGGCGATTCTATGCAAGCGCGGGGCAAAGCGCCATGGACTTCGCCGCCGGGCTATTCGTCGCCGGTCCTGACCCGTACCGAGACCTGCCCGCCATCCACCTCCACGTCCACCTGCATGGGGCGGCAGCACACCTGGCAGTCTTCGATGTAGCGGGTCGAACCCGCCGATTCGTCCACGATCAGTTCGATGGGTTCGCCGCAGTACGGGCAGGTGGCGCTGATGGCTTCAGGCATGGGAATGCTTCGGTCCGATGGGCAGGAAAACCTCGATCAGGTCGTTGAGGAAGCGGCGGCCGAGCGGCGTCGCCTGCAGGCGGTCGGCATCGCCGGTCAGCCAGCCCTTGTCGCGCGCTTGCTGGAGCGGCGCCGAGATCGATTCGGCGCGCAGGCCCGTGTAAGCATGGAATGTGTCCATTCCGACGCCTTCGTTCAGGCGCAACGCGTTCAGCATGAACTCGAACGGCAGTTGCTCCGCGCCGACGGTTTCATCGCCGCCAATGCGCCTTGGCGTGTGCGCGTTCTGCAGGTAGGCGACCGGCGAACGGGTTTTCCAGCGGCGGTGCACGGCGTGCGCATCCGTCAGCTTGGCATGCGCGCCCGCGCCGATGCCGAGGTAGTCGCCGAACTCCCAGTAATTGAGGTTGTGGCGGCAGCGCCGACCCGGTTGCGCGTACGCGGAAACCTCGTATTGCGAATAGCCGGCTTGCGCCAGCCGCGCCTGGCAAGCCTCCTGCATGTCCCATGCGGCATCGTGGTCTGGAAGCGGCGGCGGCGGCCGTCTTGCGAAAGGCGTGCCGGGCTCCAACGTGAGTTGATAGTGCGAAATATGTGCGGGTTGCAAGGCGATCGCATGTTCGATGTCGCCGAGCGCGCCGTCGAGCGTTTGCCGCGGCAAGGCATACATCAAGTCCAGATTGATGTTGTCGAAGCCGGCATCCTGCGCCAGCTTCACCGCCGACCCGGCTTCGCTCGACGAATGGATGCGGCCCAGCGCGCGTAGCTTGTCGTCATCGAAACTCTGCACGCCGAAACTGATGCGATTGACGCCGGCCTTGAGGTAGCCGTCGAAGCGCCCGTGCTCGACGGTGCCGGGATTGGTTTCCAGCGTGATCTCGCACTCGCGCGCGAATGGGATGCGCGCGGAAGCACCGTCCAGGATCGCCGCGATCGACGCGGGCGCGAACAGGCTGGGCGTGCCGCCGCCGAAGAACACGCTCGAGATTTCGCGCCCGTGCATCGCTTCGCCGAAATCGGCGAGATCGCCGTCGAGGTCGGCCAGCAAGGCCGCGACGTATTCACGCTCCGGCATCGCGGCGCGCAGCCCGTGCGAATTGAAATCGCAGTACGGGCACTTCTTCACGCACCATGGGATGTGGACATACAAGGCCAAGGGCGGGGACAAGCCATTCTCCCCTCGGGAGAGGCGGCGCGAAGCGCCGAGCGCGAAGCGCTGGGGTGAGGGTCCGGCATCGGAAAAACGCTGTCGCAAGTTCGTACCCTCACCCGCCCGTGGGGCACCACGGAGCGATTTGGGCATGGACGGTGGCGTCACCGGAGGGAGAGGGAGAAAAAAGCATACTGCGCAACTGCGCCAACGCTTGCCCGCGATGACTGATGCGATTCTTCAGGGCCGGGTCGAGTTCGGCGGAAGCAAGGCCTTCGCCATCGTGGGGCAGGAACAGCGGGTCGTAGCCGAATCCGTGGCTGCCGCGGCGCGCGTCGAGGATGCGTCCCGGCCAGCGACCAGTGGCGATCAGCGGATCGGCGTCGGTGGAGTGGCGCAGCAATACCAGCACGCACACGTAATGCGCCGTGCGGCGTTCGTCCGGCACGCCGGCGAGCGCACGCAGCAGCTTGTCGTTGTTGGCTTCGTCCGCGCCATGCGTGCCTGCGTAGATCGCGGAATCGAGTCCCGGCGCGCCATCCAGCGCGTCCACGCAGAGTCCCGAATCGTCGGCCAGCGCGGGCAGGCCCGACAATGTGGCGGCGTGGCGCGCCTTGATGATCGCGTTCTCGACGAAGGTGGTACCCGTTTCAGCGGCTTCGGCGATGCCGAGCTCGCGTTGCGAAACGAGCTGGATGCCGGTGCCCGCCAGCAGCTCGCGCAGTTCCACGAGTTTGCCGGCGTTGCCGCTGGCCAGCACCAGCTTCATGCGGCGAGCGCGGCGCGCTGCGCTTCGATGAGTTCGCCGATGCCTTGCTGCGCCAGCGCCAGCAGCGCATCCAGTTCATCGCGCCGGAATGCATGGCCTTCGGCGGTGCCCTGCAGTTCGATGAACCCGCCGCCGTCGTTCATCACCACGTTCATGTCGGTGTCGCAGTTCGAATCTTCGGCGTAATCGAGGTCGAGCACGGGCACGCCCTGGTAAACGCCCACCGAAACCGCCGCGACCGCGCCGTGGATCGGGTTGCGCTTCAACAGGCCGCGTTGCATCAGTCCGTTTACCGCATCCACGAGCGCAACGTAGGCGCCGGTGATCGAGGCGCAGCGGGTGCCGCCATCGGCCTGCAGCACATCGCAGTCGAGCGTGATCACGCGCTCGCCCAGTGCCACGCGGTCGACGCAGGCACGCAAGCTGCGCCCGACCAGGCGCTGGATCTCCATGGTGCGGCCGCCTTGGCCGCCGCGCGCGGCTTCGCGCTGGGTGCGTTCGCTGGTGGCGCGCGGCAACATGCCGTACTCGGCGGTGACCCAGCCCTCGCCCTTGCCGCGCAGCCATGGCGGCACGCGTTCCTCGACGCTGGCGGTGCACAACACGCGGGTGTCGCCACAGGCGATCAGTACCGAACCCTCGGCGTGTTTGGTGTAGCGGCGCTCGATGGTGAGGGCGCGCAGGGCATCGGGCGCGCGGCCGGAAGGACGGGTGGACGGCATCGCAAAAGTTTCCGCGCAGGGCTGGACAGTTTACCATCGCGTCTTGCCGCGACGACCCGGAAAGCCACGCATGATCCGCAGCATGACCGCCTACGCGAACACCGAAACCACCACGCCGCAAGGCTGGCTGGCGTGCGAGCTGCGCGCGGTGAATTCGAGGTTCCTGGAAACCGGCGTGCGCCTGCCGGACGAATTGCGCACGCTGGAACCCGGCGTGCGCGAACGCATCGCAGCGCGCTTGTCGCGCGGCAAGGTCGATGCCACGTTCCGTTACAAGCCGCCGGCGTCCGCGTCCGATCTGTTGCTGGATGAACGTACCGCGGACCAGCTCGCTGCGGTCGCGCGGGCGTTGAGATCGAATTTTCCGCAGCTCGCGACGGACTTCGCGAGCCTGCTGGACTGGCCCGGCCTGCTGGTCAAGCCAGAGTTCGACCAGGCGGGCTTGGTGCAGGCCGCGTTGGCCCTGCTGGATCGCACGCTGGACGAATTCGTTGCCGGGCGCGAACGCGAGGGCAACAAGCTCGCCGCGGTGCTGCGCGAACGGCTGGACGGCATCGAGCGCATCGTCAGCGAAGTGCGTGCGATGTTGCCCGAGGTCCGCGCCGCGTTGCGCGCGAAGCTGGATGCGAAGTTGGCCGAATTGGCGAAAGCCGCCGAACCGGGCCGGCTCGAACAGGAACTGGTGCTGCAACTCTCGCGCATCGACGTCGACGAGGAACTCGACCGGTTGGACGCGCATGTCGACGAGGCACGGAGGATTCTCACGCTGGACGAGCCGGTTGGCCGACGGCTGGATTTCCTGATGCAGGAATTCAACCGCGAAGCCAACACCTTGGCGTCCAAGTCGGTCGACTCGCGCAGTACCCGTGCCGCGGTGGACCTGAAAGTGTTGATCGAGCAGATGCGCGAACAGGTGCAGAACCTCGAATGAGCGACGCGACTGCTCCCGGAAAACCTGTTCCTGGAAGGCTTTTTATCGTCGCCGCGCCGTCGGGCGCCGGGAAATCGACGCTGGTGAATGCGTTGCTGGCGCGCGAGCCCGGCATCGCCTTGTCCATTTCGCACACCACGCGCGAACCGCGGCCGGGCGATGTCGATGGCGTGCAATACCACTTCGTCGACCGCGCGACGTTCGAACGGATGGTCGCGCACGGCGACTTCCTGGAACACGCGGACGTGTTCGGCAATGGCTACGGCACTTCGCGTGGCGCGGTGGAACCCATCCTCGCGACCGGCCGTGACGTGTTGCTCGAAATCGACTGGCAGGGTGCGGAACAGGTACGGCGGGCGATGCCCGAATGCGTGTCGATCTTCATCCTGCCGCCGTCGCGCGCGGAACTCGAACGCCGCCTGCGTGCGCGCGCCACCGACAGCGAGATCACCATCGAAAAGCGGCTGGCTGCGTCACGCGAGGAAATCTCCCACGCAGAAGAATTCGATTGCATCATCGTCAACGACCGCTTCGAGGATGCCGTCGCCGCGTTGCAGGCGGTCGTGCGTGCTGCGCGCGTGGGCCAGGCGCTGCCGAAGGATCGCCACGCCGCGCTTGTTGCGCAGTTGCTGGCTTGATGCAACTTCGCTCCGCTAATCTAGCGGTCTTGCGAACAAGGTTCCCCGGTCCGTAATGAGCGCAGCTCCCGCGAAATCAGAATCCTCCGCCGATGCGCTGGTGCGGGTGAGCGGCCTGCGCACGCGCATCGGCTCGAAGACCATTTTCGACGGGCTCGATCTGGGCGTGCCGCGCGGCAGCATCACCGCGATCATGGGGCCGTCCGGCACCGGCAAGACCACCTTGTTGCGGCACCTGTCCGGCCAGTTGCGGCCGGACGCCGGCAGCGTGGTCGTGGATGGCGAAGAAGTCACGAACCTTTCGCGGGCCGGATTGTTCGCGCTGCGCGAACGTATCGGCTATCTGTTCCAGAACTCGGCGCTGCTGACCGATTTCAGCGTGTTCGAGAACGTGGCGTTCCCGCTGCGCCAGCACACGAACTTGCCGGAGACGCTTATCCGCAACATCGTGCTGACCAAGTTGCAGGCGGTCGGGCTGCGCGGCGCGGCGCGCCTGATGCCCAGCGAACTCTCGGGCGGCATGGCGCGGCGCGTGGCGCTGGCGCGCGCGATCGTGTTCGACCCGATGCTGATCCTGTACGACGAGCCGTTCGTGGGCCTCGATCCCATCGCGTTGAACCAGGTGCTGCGCCTGATCCGTACTCTCAACAAGACGCTCGGGATCACCTCGATCCTGGTCGCGCACGAACTCGCGGCGATCCGGCAGGTGGCCGATCGCGTGTACCTGATCGCCAACGGCAAACTGGTGGCGCAGGGCGCGCCGGATGAATTGGAGCACCAGGATTCGCCGTGGACGCGGCAGTTCTTCGGCGGCGAGGCGGACGGCCCGGTACCGTTCCATTACCCGGCGCCCGACTACGCAAGCGAGCTCGGTTTCGGGCGGGGTGCGCGATGAACGCGAACGTCCGCCGCAACTGGTTCCTGCAAGGCATCGTGTCGGTCGGCGATTGCGGCCTGTTCTTCGTCGCGGTGCTGGGCGCGCTGCCGAAAAGCCTGCGCTACTGGCGCGAAACCTGCCGGCAGGTCTGGTTCGTGGGCGCGATGAGCCTCGTGATCGTGATGACCTGCGGGTTGTTCGTCGGCATGGTGCTGGCGCTGCAGCTTTACTACACGTTGTCGATCTTCGGCGGTACCGCGGCGCTCGGCACCGTGGTGGCGTTGAGCCTGTTCCGCGAGCTCGGGCCGGTGATCACCGCGCTGCTGGTCGCGGGCCGCGCGGGCACGGCGGTCACCGCCGAGATCGGCTTGATGCGCGCCACCGACCAGCTCGATGCGATGTCGATGATGGCGGTCGACCCGCTCGCCTACGTCGCCTCGCCGCGTTTCCTCGCCGGCGTGGTCGCGATGCCGCTGCTCGCCTGCGTGTTCAACGCGATGGGCATTTTCGGCGGGCACCTCGTCGGCGTCACCTGGCTCGGCCTCGACAACGGCACCTTCTGGGGCAACATGACGGCCACCGTCGATTTGCGCAAGGACATCCTGGAAGGCCTGTACAAGAGCATCGTGTTCGGCGGCGTGGTCAGCCTGATCGCGGTGTTCCAGGGCTACACCGCGCCGCCCACCAGCGAGGGTGTCGCGTATTCCACCACCCGCACGGTGGTGTTCTCGTCGATCGTGATCCTCGCGTTCGATTTCGTGATGACCACCTTCATGACCTGACTAGCCGCATTGGTGATTGCATGAATCCAAGACCTTCCTACGCCATCGGCACCGGCCTGTTCATCCTGCTCGGTTTCGCCGCGCTCGCGTACCTCGCGACCCAGACCACGTCGGTGGCCAACGGCATTGCCAGCAGCAGCACCTACACGCTCAAGGCGCGCTTCCAGAACATCGGCCAGTTGAAGGCGCGCGCGCCGGTGAAGATCGCGGGCGTGCGGATCGGCGACGTGCAGTCGATCGCGCTGGAACCGCAGCGGATGGACGCGCTGGTGACGCTGTCGATCGACAAGCAGTACAACGACATCCCCGACGATTCCTCCGCCGCGATATTCACCAGCGGTTTACTGGGCGACCAATATGTTGGCATCGAGCCGGGCGGTTCGCCCACGTTCCTGAAGAACGGCGACGAGATGGTGCTGACCCAGTCGGCGATGAGCATCGAAAATCTGATCGGCAAGTTCCTGGTCAACGGCGGTCCGAAATCGAGCGGTTCCGATTCGGCGCCCGCATCCAGCGCAGCTCCGGCATCCGGCAAGCCTTGAACCATTCGTTGCCTCGCGACGCGATCGCGGGGCGTGAGGAGAATGACATGTTGAAACGTTTCACCTTGCTGCTTGCGGCACTGTGCCTCGCGGGCGCGTTCGCGGGCCCCGTTCGCGCCGCCACCGGGCAGACGCCGCAGCAGGTCGTGCAGTCGATCGCCGACCAGCTCGGCAATGCGATCCAGGGGCACCAGGCCGAGCTGCGCCAGAACCCCGAGCAGATGATCAAGATCATCGACGGCATCGTGCTGCCGCATTTCGACATGGATTACGCCTCGTTGCTGGTGCTCGGCCGGCATGCGCGCGAAGCCACCCCGGCGCAGCGCGTCGCGTTCGCGCGCGCGTTCTACGACGCACTGACCCATCGCTACGCCGAAGGCCTGGTTGCCTACACGCGCGGGGCGGTGAAGGTGTTGCCGGCGCAGGGGCCGCTCGACCAGCGCCGCACGATCGTGCGCACCCAGGTATTGCTCGACAGCGGTAAGAACCTGTCGGTCGATTATGCGTTCCGCAAGACCGCATCGGGGGAATGGAAGGCCTACGACGTGATCATCGAGGGCATTTCCTACATCACCAATTACCGCAACCAGGTCGACGCCGAGATCCAGAAGGAAGGCATCGATGGCCTGATCAAGCGCCTGCAAAGCGAAGGCGCGGGCGCGATCGACCAGTTGAAGCAGCAGGACGGCGGACACTGATCCGATGGCACGGATGCATGGCCATGTCGAAAGCGTGGAATTGGCCCAGCCCGATCGCGACACGCTGGCGTTGCGCGGTCCGCTGACGTTCGCCACCGCGGCGCATGCGTTCGCGGCGGGCACCCGCGCGCTGGCGACGGGTACGCAGACACGGCTCGACCTTTCGGGGCTCACCCGCGCCGACAGCGCGGGGCTGGCTTGCGTGCTGGGGCTTGCCGCGGCCGCGAGCCGCGCGGGCCGCAGGCTGCGCGTGCAGCATTGGCCGGAAGGGTTGCACGCGCTCGCCGCGGTGTGCGATGTCGCGGACCTGCTGGATCAACCGTCGTCGGCGACGGCTTGACCCAGTCAGGTGCCGGCGCTCGCCGGTGGCGGGTTGACGCTGGCCGATGACGCGGGGACTGTCGCGCCCGACGACGCTGCGGGCGCAGGTGCAGCTGTCGATGCGGAGGGCGCGGGTGCCGCCGTCGATGCGGAGGACGCGGGTGCCGCCGCCGCCGTCGATGCGGAGGACGCAGGGGCGGCGTTCTCGTTCACGCCGTGCGCCTTCTCGTATTGCTGCTGCTGTTGCAGCAACTGGTCGATGTCCTGGTCGTTCTGCTCGCTGGGGCTGGTGCCCTGCAGTTCCTCGATCGCCGACATCGGTGGGTTGCCGTAATAGATCTGGTACAACCGATGCTGCCGGTAGGCGTCGCGCAGGAATGCATACGGGTCGTAGGATGAATCCAGCACGGGATCGAGCGGCAACGCGCTGGCGCGCAGGGTCACGAGGTACGCGATCGACGGCAGATATTGCGCGTGCCACTTCAAGTCGTGTTCGCGCACATACCATCCCATCGGATCGAAATAGCTGTCCACCGGCAGCCGCCACACGTCGCGCAGGGTAGTCGGCCCGATCAGCGGCAACACCACGTAGGGTCCTTCCGGCACGCCCCAATGCGCCAGCGTCACGCCGAAATCGGTGGGATGCGCGGGCAGCCGCATGTCACTGGCAGGATCGAAGACCCCCAGGAATCCGACCGTGCTGTTGATGACGAAGCGCCCCGTGGATTGCAGCGCCGGCCCCGGCCGCCCCTGCAACACCTCGTTGATGATGGTGACCGGCGCGCGCAGGTTGGCGAAGAAATTGCCGATCAACACGCGTTCCTTGGGCCCGGTGACCTTGACGTAGGCCTTGGCCACCGGACGGATCGCCACCTTGTCCGCGACCTGGTTGAACGCGAAAATCTTGCGGTTGAAATTCTGCAGCGGATCGTCCGTGCGTGGCGGCGCGACCGCACACGCGGCCAATGCCGCGACCAGTCCGGTCGTGATCAGGCTTTGCGCGACTCGAGTGCGGCAGGTGCGAGGCATGCGTCGTTGAATGCGGTCGGAGAGGTTGCGTTGCAAGCGCGCAATTCTAAACGCATCGGTCCAAGAAATAACCCGTGCGCGAAAGGCCAAGGCAGGCGGCGTTCAGGGGCGATCCCGTGGAGCGGGCGACGCGTGGACCCAGGATCGACAAAAACATCGTTGCTGGTACAATCTCGAAGTTTGCGACACCAACGGAACCCCACATGGCACGCATCACCGTCGAAGACTGCCTGCAGGTGGTCGACAACCGCTTCGAACTGGTCCTGATGGCTACCCGCCGCGCGCGTCAGCTCGAAAACGGGGTCGAACCCACCATCGCCCCCGAAAACGACAAACCCACCGTGCTGGCGCTGCGTGAAATCGCCGATCGCGCCATCGACATGCCGACCATCGACGAGATCGACCGCGTCGAGCGCGAGCGCCGCGATCGCGAGGCGATGGAATGGGCCGCGGCCGAAGTCGACGAAGACATGTCCAAGGGTCTCGACGACGTCTGACCCCGCGCGGGTCCGTTTGTCATCCCGGCACAAGCCGGGATCCTTTTTTGTTCGCCCTCGCGAGGACGCAACCTTCGTGTTGGGATTTCGCGCGCCTCGGCGGCGCGCGAGCTACTTTCCTTCCGGGGAAAGTAGCCAAAGCCATTGCGCCGGGCATGACGGTTTCAGCGACGTCGTGTCGCTGAAACTTCCCTTCGGTGCTCGCCGAACGGCGGCCGCGCCGAACTCGCACATCCCTGTGCTCGAACATGCGGCGCTTGCTCCGCCGTTCGGCTGTGCGCCTCGGCGCCATGCAACGGCGCGTTGTTCGCTTCGCTGTCGGCCGTCCATGGCCTGCGACTCAGCATCTTGTACCGACGCAGGCCATGGGTGGCCGTCGTCGCTGTAAACCCGGTGCCGTCGGCGGCGTGAAAAAAACAGGGATGTCGTCAGCAAGACATTCGCAAAACGTTTGGGGCCCCCTCGCGCAGCGGGCAAGACCGCCTTTGTGCTAGCTTGCAGTCATGCGCAAGCGCAAGACGAAATCGGAAGCAATCCAGACGGTGGAGCCGGAGGGCGAGCCCGCCGATACCTCGGGCATCGATGCGCTCGCGGCCCAGCTCGCGACCTACCTGCCACCGGAACAGATCGAGCGGGTGCGCGGCGCCTATGCGGTCGGCGCGCGCGCGCATGCCAGCCAGCGCCGCAAGAGCGGCGAGCCCTACATCACCCATCCGGTCGCGGTGGCGATGATCCTTGCGGGCCTGCGGCTGGATGCCGAGACCATCATCGCCGCGATCCTGCACGACACGCTGGAAGACACCGGCCTGACCCGCGCGCAGCTGGAAGCCAGCTTCGGCCCGATCGTGACCGAATTGGTTGATGGCGTCACCAAGCTGGAACGCGTCGATTTCGCCAGCCGCATCGAGGCCGACGCGGAGAGCTTCCGCAAGATGCTGCTGGCGATGGCGCGCGACTTGCGCGTGATCCTGATCAAGCTGGCCGACCGCCTGCACAACATGCGCACGCTGTCGGCGATGGCGCCGGATGCGCGCCGGCGCATCGCGCGCGAGACGCTGGACATCTACGCGCCGATCGCGGCACGGCTCGGGATGAACGCCCTCAAGGCCGAACTGCAGGACCTGGGGTTCCGCGGCCTGTATCCCGATCGCTACAAGATCATCGCCTCGCGCATCAAGCGAACACTCGGCAACCGCCGCGAAGCGATGGTGAAGATCGAACAGGCGCTGGCCGAACGCCTCGCGATGGACGGCATCCCGGTGCGCATCATCAGCCGGGTCAAGGCGCCGTACAGCATCTGGTCGAAGATGAAGAACGAACACAAGACCTTCGACCAGGTGATGGACGTGTACGGGTTCCGGCTGGTGACCGACACGGTGGCGCATTGCTATCAGGCGCTCGGTGTGGCGCATTCGCTGTTCAAGCCAGTGGAAGGCCGCTTCAAGGACTTCATCGCGATTCCGAAAGCCAACGGTTACCAGTCGCTGCACACCGTGTTGTTCGGGCCGATCGGTGCACCGATCGAAATCCAGATCCGCACCGAGGACATGAACACGGTGGCCGAGCGCGGGGTGGCCGCGCACTGGTCGTACAAGACCGAGGCGGGACCCGGCAACAGCGCGCAGACGCGCGCGCGGGCGTGGGTGGCGAGCCTTGCCGACAACCAGGCGACGACGCCGTCGTCGCTGGAGTTCATCGAGAACGTCAAGGTCGATTTGTTTCCCGATGAGGTCTACCTGTTCACCCCGGCCGGCGACATCCAGGCGCTGCCCAAGAATGCGACCGCACTCGACCTTGCGTTCGCGGTGCACACCGACGTCGGCATGCACGCGGTGGCGTCGCGCATCGACGGCAAGCTGGCTTCGCTGCGTTCGCAACCGGCTTCGGGACAGACCGTGGAGGTGATCACGGCGCCCTCGGCGGTGCCGAATCCGTCGTGGCTGGATTTCGCGGTGACCGGCAAGGCGCGCGCCGCGATCCGCCAGTACCTGAAGCACCTGCAGCACGAGGATGCGATCGATTTCGGGCACCGCATGCTGGAAAGCGCGCTGGATTCCAAGGGCTCCAGCCTGGACGCGATCCCGCCCGAGGTGCTCGAGCGGTTCCTTGCCGAACACAACCTGCGCCGGCTCGAGGATTTGTTGTCCGACATCGCGCTCGGCAACCGCATGCCCGACAAGGTGGCGACGGAACTCACCGCGATGGGCGGTTCGGTGATCGGCGCAGCCCTGCATCGTTCCGAGAAGATCCGCATCAGCGGCGCCGAGCGCGGCATCCTGAGTTTCGGCAACTGCTGCCACCCGGTGCCGGGCGACGAGATCGTGGGGTATCTGTCGCCGGGCAAGGGCATCGTGGTGCACCGGGTCGAATGTCCCAACGTGGCCGAGCTCGCCAAGCAGCCGGAACGCCGCGTCGAGATCGGCTGGGACAAGCAGGTGCAGGGCGATTATCGCGTCGAGTTGCGCGTGGAAGTCCTCAACCGGCCCGGCGTGCTGGCGACCGTGTCCGCCGCGATCGCGGAAGCCAATTCCAACATCGACGACGTCAAGTACATCGAGCGCGGCATCCAGGCCGCGACCCTGATCTTCGCCATCGAGGTGAAGCACCGCAAGCACCTTGCCGACGTGATGCGGCGCGTGCGCAACACCAAGGTGGTGAACGGGGTGTACCGCTATCCCATTTGATTGCGATCGTCCCTGATCGCTGCGTCGCGAATTTTTCGTTCAACGAGACGTCTCCAGGCTCCGTGGAGACCAGAACGGCCTTGAGAGCCACCATCCATGGCCAAGAGCTCCGTGGCCTGACTTTCCACAACAGCCGCTTCGAGCAGAGCTGTTATTCTGCAGTCCTTCCTTGATCGCGATGCGAGAGCGTCATGCCACGCCAACCCATCCATTCCGATGCCGCACCCAAGGCCATCGGCCCGTACTCGCAGGCGGTCCGCAGCGGCAACACGCTGTATCTGTCCGGCCAGACGCCGCTCGATCCCGCGACCGGCGAGATGGTGCCCGGCGGCATCGAGGCGCAAGCCGCGCGCGTATTCGAAAACCTGAAGGCCGTGCTCGCCGCGGCCGGCGCGTCGTTCGACGATGTGGTGCGCGTGGCGATCTACATGACCGATCTCGGCAACTTCGCCGTCGTCAACGAAGTGATGAAACGCTATTTCCACGAACCCTATCCCGCGCGCTCGACCATCGGCGTGGCCGCATTGCCGCGCGGCGCGGCGGTCGAGATCGACCTGATCGCGGTGATGTCCGGCTGACGGCTCGCCCGCCGAGCGCGCGCCTTCGGCTAACCTTGTACGGGTGACTCGACCCGTCGGTACGCCCAGCGAAGCATCGACCGATCACGGCCTCGCGCCGGTGGCGTCGTTGCCGGGCGTCGGCCCGGCCTTCGCGGAAACCCTGCGCAAGCTCGGCATCGAGCGCGTGCAGGATCTGTGGTTCCACCTGCCGTTGCGCTACGAGGACCGCACCCGCATCACGTCGGTTCGCGATCTGGTGGCCGGCGAATCCGCGCAGGTGGAAGGCGTGGTCGAAGCGGTCGAGACGGGCTTCCGCTATCGCCCGCAACTCAAGGTCGCGATCGGCGACGCGTCGCGCGAAACGCTGCTGCTGCGGTTTTTCCATTTCCGCCGCCAGCAGGCCGAGCAACTGAAACCCGGCACGCGCGTGCGTTGTTTCGGCGCGATCCGCCACGGCCAGCATGGCCTCGAGATGGTGCATCCGCAGTATCGGGTGCTGCACGGCGAAGTCGCGGTCGAGGAAACCTTGACGCCGGTATATCCGGTCACCGAGGGCCTCGGCCAGCAACGCCTGCGTGGCGTGATCGAGAAGGCGCTGGTGCGCCTGCCCGATGAGGCCGCGCTGGAATTGATTCCGCCGGACCTGCTCGAACCATTGGGTCTGATGCCGTTGCGCGACGCGCTGCTCGGCGTGCATCGCCCGTCCCCCGATGCCGACGTTGCGGCATTGCTGGCCGGCCGGCATCCCGCGCAGCAGCGGCTCGCGTTCGAGGAATTGCTGGCCCATCACCTAGGCTTGAAGCGTTTGCGCGCGCAGGTGCGCAAGCACCGGGCGCCGGCCTTGCCGAAGAATCCCGGCCTGGAAAAACGCTTCCTCGACGGATTGCCGTTTGCCTTGACGCGTGCGCAACGACGGGTTGCCGAAGAGATCGGACGCGACCTCGGCCAGCCCGTGCCGATGCTGCGCCTGGTGCAAGGCGATGTCGGTTCGGGCAAGACCGTGGTGGCCGCGCTGGCTGCGCTGCATGCCATCGCGAACGGCTGGCAGGCCGCGTTGATGGCGCCGACCGAACTTCTGGCGGAACAACACCTGCGCAGTTTCAGGGAATGGCTGGAACCGCTCGGCATCGGGGTGGTGTGGCTGGCCGGCAAGGTGACCGGCCGCGCGCGTGCCAGGGCGTTGGCGCAGTTGTCGGCAGGCGCGCCGGTTGCCGTCGGTACCCATGCATTGATGCAGGAAGGCGTCGAGTTCTCGCGGCTGGGCCTGGCGATCGTCGATGAACAACATCGTTTCGGCGTGCAGCAGCGCATCGCCTTGCGTGACAAGGGCTCAGGCAATGGCGAGGCGCCGCACCAACTGGTGCTGACCGCGACGCCGATCCCGCGCACATTGGCGATGAGCGCGTATGCCGACCTCGACGTCTCCACACTGGATGAGTTGCCGCCGGGACGCACGCCGGTACGCACCGTCGCCATCGCCAACACCCGCCGCGAGGAAGTGATCGAACGCATCCGCGCCGCCTGCGCGGAAGGGCGGCAGGTGTACTGGGTGTGCACGTTGATCGAAGACAGCGAACAGCTCCAGGCACAAGCGGCCGAAGTCGCGCACGCGCAGTTGTGCAAGGCGCTGCCCGGGTGTGCGGTCGGATTGGTGCACGGGCGCATGAAGCCGAAAGACAAACAGGCAGCGATGGATGCGTTCAAGGCCGGCGACATCGGCTTGCTGGTCGCGACCACGGTGATCGAAGTCGGCGTGGACGTGCCCAACGCCAGCCTGATGGTGATCGAGAACGCCGAACGGCTGGGCCTTGCCCAGTTGCACCAGTTGCGCGGCCGGGTCGGGCGCGGCGCGGTCGCGTCCAGTTGCGTCTTGTTGTACCAACCACCGTTGTCGGGACTGGCGAAACAACGATTGGAGACCCTGCGCGAGACCAGCGACGGTTTCGTGATCGCGGAAACCGACCTGCGCCTGCGCGGCCCCGGCGAATTGCTGGGTACCCGCCAGACCGGCGAGATGGGCTTCCGGGTTGCCGACGTCGTGCGTGACGCGCCGTTGCTGCCGGCCGTGCAGCGTGTAGGGGCGGCAATGCTTCGATCTCATCCCGTATTGGCGCGGCGCCTGACCGAACGCTGGGTCGGCGGTGCGGCGCGGTTTGCCGACGCCTGAGGCGGGCTTGCCCGCAAAGCCCTGGCCACGTTACAATTCCGCACTTGCCTTCAAGCCTGCGACCGCAGACGGAACCCCATGAAAGCCGACATCCATCCCGCCTACCACCCGGTGGTCTTCCAGGACGCCGCGTCCGACTTCGCGTTCCTGACGCGCTCGACGATGAGCAGCGATGAAACCATCAAATGGGAAGACGGCAACGAATACCCCGTGATCAAGGTCGACATTTCCTCGGCCTCGCACCCGTTCTACACCGGCAAGCAGAAGGTGATGGACGCGGGTGGCCGCATCGACAAGTTCAAGCGGCGTTACGCTGCCGGCAAGAAGTGAAGGCAGGAAGCCTTCATCCCGGCCGGTACAGGGATGTACGTTGAGCCGGGATCCAGTTCCGCGTCGCTGGAGATTTTCCAACGCCTTCCGCGCTTGCGCGGAAGGCGTTTTCATTGGCGCTGACGTCGCTGCAGCAGCGCGGACAGGCAGCGTCCGCACCTGCGTACGTGTCCGTACCGTGCGATAATCGAAAGGATTTATTCCGCGGCCACACGCATGGTCGCGACGCATCGTGAGGAGTCTTTCCGTGCCCAACAAGAACGCCACCCTGACCATCGCCGATCAATCCGTGTCCCTGCCGCTGGTGGAGGGCACGCATGGACCGGGTTGCATCGACATCGGTGGCCTGTACCACGACACCGGCCACTTCACCTTCGACGCCGGTTTCGGCGCCACCGCCGCGTGCAAGAGCGCGATCACCTACATCGACGGCGAGAAGGGCGTGCTGATGTATCGCGGCTACCCGATCGAGCAGCTGGCCGAGCAGTCGAACTTCCTCGAGGTGGCGTACCTGTTGCTGGAAGGCGAGCTGCCGAGCGACGCCGAGATGACGAAGTTCGAGCACGACGTGACGCATCACACGATGATGCACGAGTCGGTGAAGAACTTCCTGCACGGATTCCATTACGACGCGCACCCGATGGCGATGCTGTGTGCGGCGATCGCTTCGTTGTCGGCGTTCTACCACGACACCACCGACAACGAGGATCCGGCCCAGCGCAAGCTCGCGGCGATCCGGCTGATCGCCAAGATGCCGACCATCGCGGCGGCCGCGTATCGTTACTCGATCGGCTGGCCGATCCGCTATCCGCGCAACAACCTCGAATACGTCACGCGCTTCCTGCACATGATGTTCGAGGTGCCGAGCGAGCCGCTGGAATTGAACCCGGTGGTGGCCAAGGCGCTGGATCTTCTGTTCATCCTGCACGCCGACCACGAGCAGAACGCCAGCACCTCGACGGTGCGGCTGGTGGGTTCCACCGGCGCCAATCCGTACGCCTCGGTCGCGGCCGGGATCGCCGCGCTGTGGGGGCCGGCGCACGGCGGCGCCAACGAAGCGGTGTTGAAGATGCTGGCCGAAATCGGCGATGCCAAGCACGTCGAAGGGGCCGTCGCGCGCGCCAAGGACAAGGATTCCGGTTTCCGCCTGATGGGCTTCGGCCACCGCGTGTACAAGAACTTCGACCCGCGCGCCAAGATCATCCGCGAGATGACCCACAAGGTGCTGGACGCGCTGGGCGTGAACGACCCGCTGCTGGAAGTCGCGCTGAAGCTGGAGGAGGCGGCGCTCAAGGACGACTACTTCGTCGAGCGCAAGCTGTACCCGAACGTGGATTTCTACTCGGGCATCATCTACAAGGCGTTGAAGATCCCGACCGAGATGTTCACGGTGATGTTCGCGATCGCCCGCACCGCCGGCTGGATCGCGCACTGGATCGAGCAGCACGAAATGCCCGGTGGCCGCATCTACCGGCCGCGCCAGCTCTACGTCGGCGCCACGCCGCGGGATTACGTGGTGTTGGGCAAGCGCTGAACAAGCCCAGCAAGGAACCGCCTTCGCGGAAAGTCGGGCCACGGAGCTCTTGGCCATGGATGGTGGCGCTCAAGTTCGTCCCGGTGTTCATGGTCTGCGAGGGTTTGGGCGCGCCGCTCGTCGGACGAAATGTAATCACGGGCGATCGCGCATCGATGCCAGCATGGCGTCCACGGCTGCAAGCGATGCCCGTTGCAACGGCCGTTCGTCGACGCGGTCGAGCGGCGCCTGCCTGAGTGCGTCGCGCGGGAAGATGGTCACGTCCACCGCCACGCCGTCGGCGTCGAAACGCAGCACGGGGAATTCGGCGCTGCGTTGGCGGTCGAGCCTCAGCGTGCGCGCATGCGTTTCGAAGGCGATGCCGTGGTCACGCAGGAAGCCTGTGACCGCTTCCGGGGAGTCGTCGAACGCGTGCAGGTCCACCGCCGAGTGGGTGTCGGCGGTGCCGTCCAGCACCGCGCCGACCAGGCGCGGTTCGAAGCGTTCCAGGAAACGCATCGCGTCGCGCGCGGCTTCGCGCCGCGCGCGCAACGCGCGCGGTTGTTCGTCGGCGCGAAAGAGGCGCTGGTGTTCGCGCAGGGCCTCTTCGATCTCGCGGTTGCGCGGCAGGTAGCCTTCGTCGCTGACGCCGACGTGTTGCGCTGCCTTGCGTTTGGCCGCCTGGTAGTCGCGCATGCCGTGTTCGCTGATCAGGCGTGCGGCTTCCAGCGCGACGCGACGGCGCAACTGGTGGCTGCGGCCCTCGGCGTGGATGCGATGGTACCCGGCGGTCTTGTGCATGGAAATCACCCCGTAGCCGCGTTGGGCCGAGTGTCGCAAGAAACGCGCACAAAAAGCAAAGGGTGAGGCCACGTGATTGCGAGTTGCCTTGAATGGCAACTCGCACGTGACTGAACGCCCGAGGGAGGGAGCCAGGGCAGGGTTGCCTGGCGAGTGCTGGACGCGCGAGCCTAGCAACGGTGTCCGGGCATACTCATTCTCAAAAAATATCGTAGGCCGGCGCCTGGTTCTGCTGGGCCTTCGCTTCCGCGCGCAGCCGGTCGAGGTCCTCGATCTTGAACATCTCGGTGACGGTATTGGTGTCGCCGGGCGGTGCCGGCAGGCCGGTGGTGGCGTCGATGGTCGCGGTGACGATGCCGGGCGGCATCGGCAAGGTGGCTTCGGGTTTTCCTTCGAGCGCAGGTCCCGTGAACGCCATCCAGATCGGCAGCGCGGTCTTGGCGCCGAATTCGCCGCGGCCGAGCGAGCGGTAATCGTCGAAGCCGACCCACACGGTCGTCACGAGATCGCTGTTGAAGCCACAGAACCAGCCGTCGTGGTGGTCGTTGGTGGAACCGGTCTTGCCGGCGAGGTCGTTGCGCCCGAGTTGTTTCGCGGCGGCGGCGCCGGTGCCTCCGTTGTAGATCACGCTGTGCATCAGCGAGGTCATCAGGTAATCGTTGCGCGGGTCGATCACGCGTGGCGCCAACAGCGGACCTTGGGTGGCTGCATCAACGGCGTTCGCGGTGTCGGCGAGCGCGCCGGGATCGCCGGCGGCTGCGCTCGACTGCGCCGGGGCCGCGGTGGTCTTGCCCTCGTCGAGCAGGCGCGCCTCGCAGTTGCGGCAAGCTTGCAGCGGGTCGGCCTTGTACACGGCCTTGCCGTCGCGGTCGTCGATTTCGGCGATGTAGTACGGATTGACCAGGAAGCCGCCGTTGGCGAACACCGCGTAGGCACGCGCCATCGCCATCGGCGACACCGAAGCGGTGCCCAGCGCCATCGACAGGTTCGCGGGAATCGCATCCAGCGGAAATCCGAAACGGGTGGCGTAGTCGCGCACGTAGCGCACGCCCACCGCGTCGAGCAGCCGGATCGCGACCAGGTTCACCGACTGTGCCAGCGCCTCGCGCAAGCGCATCGGGCCGCGGAACTTGTTGTCGTCGTTCTGCGGGGTCCACAGTCCGCCGGGCTTGGACGGATCGGGCAGGGCGATCGGCGCGTCGTTGATGATCGAGGCGGGCGTATACCCGCGGCTGAAGGCTGCGGAATAGATGAAGGGCTTGAAACTGGAGCCGGGCTGGCGTTGCGTCTGTACCGCGCGGTTGAACTTGCTCAACTGGAAATTGAAGCCGCCGACCAGCGCCTTGACCGCACCGTCATCGGGTGAAATCGACACCATCGCCGCTTGCGCGGCGGGGATTTGTTCGAGTTCCCAATGGCGTGTGTCCGCGGTCGCGTGCTTGTCGTGCCTGGCGGTCGCGATTGGCGTCACGGCATCGCGCACTTCGCGCACCCGGATGATGTCGCCGGGCGTGAGGATCGATGCCGCGCCCTTGCCGCCGGTATTGGCCTTGCGCGCAAATCCCATCGCCCACTTCATGTCGGCGGCCGTCAGCGTGACGACCTCGCCGCCCTGCGTGTAGGCTTTCGCGTCTTCGGCATCGGCGGACGTGACGATCGCGGGCAGCAGGCCGCTGACGTCGTTGTAGCCCGACAATGCCTGTTCGAGCATCGCGGGCGCCGCGGCCTCCGGCAGCGTCACGTGCGCTTCCGGGCCGCGGTAACCGTGGCGATGGTCGTACTCTTCGAGCCGGCTGCGCAGGGCATGGTTGGCCAGCGCCTGCAGACGGCTGTCGAGGGTCGTGTGGATCACGTAGCCGTCGGTCAGCGCCTGGTTGCCGAGTTTCTGCAGCGCTTGCTGGCGCACCATTTCGGCGAGATAGGGCGCGTCGACCTGTACCGGGGGTTCGTGCGGCGCGGCGTCGTTGGGTGCGGCGATGGCCTGCTCGTATTCGGCCCTGTCGATGAAACGGTGCGCGAGCATTTGCCCGAGTACCCAGTTGCGGCGTGCGATCAGGCGTTGCGTGTGATCAAGCGGATTGACCACCGACGGCGACTGGAACGAGGACGCGATCGCCGCGCACTGCGCCAGCGTCAACTGGTCGATCGTCTTGCCGTAGTAGTACTGCGCTGCGGCGGCCACGCCGTAGGAACGATGGCCCAGGAACATCTTGTTGAGGTACAGCTGCAGGATCTGGTCCTTGGGGAGCTCGCGTTCGATCCGGAACGCGGTGAGCATTTCGGTGATCTTGCGCGTGTAGGTTTTTTGCGGGCTCAGGAAGAAGTTGCGCGCGACCTGCTGGGTGATGGTGGAACCGCCTTGCACTTTTTCGCCGCGGTGCAACGCGACCTCCATGGCCGCGCGCAGGGTCGAGGTGATGTCGATGCCGGAATGGTGGTAGAAATCCGCGTCTTCGGCCGCGAGCACCGCGTTCTTCAAGGTGGCCGGCACGTTCTCGATCTGCACCGGGATGCGCCGGGTTTCACCGAACTCGGCGATCAACTTGCCGTCGGCGCTGAGCACGCGCAACGGCACCTGCATCTGCACGTCCTTCAACGAGGCGACCGAGGGCACGCGCGGTTCGATCAGCCAATAGGTGACGCCGCCCGCGATCAGGCCGATCACCACCAGGCACAAAAAACCGATCAGCCCGATCAGTGCCAGTCGTTTGAGGATTCTCATGCGATTTCCGGATCGAATGCGGCGTGGTGCGTCGCGCGTGTTGCGTGCGATCGGCCCCACGGTTCAGCGTGGGCGAATCGCGGGCACGCCGGCCAGCGCCGGATTGCGGACACGGCAGTATAGATGTTCATTGCGCGCCGGGGTTCCGTCGATCGGCGTGTCGTTCATGCGCCAGCGGCGGCGCGTATTTTTCGCGGCACGCCGGATGGCGGAGCGGCGCGCAACGTGTGGCGCATGCAAGGATCGTGTGTCCGGGAAATCGTTGCGCCGGTCGTCGCGGCGAGGCATTTCGCGAGCCGGACGCGACACAAAAAACCAGCTTGCGGATTTGTGACGCACGTCCGACCGAAAGTGCGAAGAACGGCGATCATTTGACAACGAAAGTCTCTTTGCATCATGGGCTTGTGCACACTTTGCAAGGTTATTGATATTTCGTTAACTTTCGTATCTAATGCAGTCGCGCAGGCTTCCTGCGCAAGCGGGCACGGGGAAGGGGAATTCCAGTGGGAATACTGACAACCAATGCTGCGCCGCTGATTGGTGTCGACATCAGTTCGACCGCGGTGAAGTTGCTGCAACTGAGCCAGGCGGGTTCGCGCTATCGCGTCGAGCACTACGCGGTCGAGCCGTTGCCGCCGAACGCGGTGGTCGAGAAGAACATCGTCGAGGTCGAAGCCATCGGCGATGCGATCCGGCGTGCGATGCAGCGTTCCGGTGCGCGCACCAAGTACGCCGCCGCCGCAGTCGCGGGTTCGGCGGTGATCACCAAGGTGATCCCGATGCCGGCCGATCTTTCCGAGGACGACCTCGAAGGCCAGGTGCAGGTCGAGGCCAACCAGTACATTCCGTATCCGATCGAGGAAGTCAGCCTGGACTTCGAGCCGATCGGTCCGGTGAAGGACAACCCGGAGATGCAGCAGATCCTGCTGGCTGCATCGCGCACCGAGAACGTCGACATGCGCGTCGCGGCGCTCGACCTGGGCGGCCTCACCGCGAAGGTCATCGACGTCGAAGTGTTCGCGATGGAGAATGCCTTTCGGCTGATCGCCGACCAGCTCTCGGTACCGCGCGACGCGCTGGTGGCGCTGGTGGACGTCGGCGCCACCATGATCACGCTGTCGGTGCTCAGGAACCAACGCACCATCTATTCGCGCGAACAGGTGTTCGGCGGCAAGCAGCTCACCGACGAGGTGATGCGCCGCTACGGCATGTCCTACGAAGAGGCCGGCCTCGCCAAGCGCCAGGGCGGATTGCCCGAATCCTACGAAATCGAGGTGCTCGAGCCGTTCAAGGAAGCCATGGTGCAGCAGGTCAGCCGCCTGTTGCAGTTCTTCTTCGCCGGCAGCGAATTCGGCAAGGTGGACCAGGTGGTGCTGGCCGGCGGTTGCGCGTCGATTCCCGGCGTCGCCGACATGGTGGTCGAACAGCTTGGCGTGCCGTGCGTGGTGGCCAACCCGCTGGCCAGCATGTCGTTGTCGCCGCGCCTGCAGGCGCAGACGCTCGCACAGGACGCGCCCGCGCTGATGATCGCCGCGGGGCTGGCCCTGAGGAGCTTCGACTAATGGGCACGTTGCCAAGATCAACCTCCTCCGACGGGGCGCGGAGCGAAGCGGATTCCGCGCAGACGCTCGCCGCCACGCTGGCCTTGGGGAGCCTCGACTGATGGCCAAGATCAACCTCCTCCCTTGGCGCGCGGAACGGCGCGAGCGCCGCAAGCGCGAATTTTTCACCCATCTCGTGATCGCGGCCCTCGCCGCGATCGGACTGGTGCTGTTGTGGGGGTTCTGGATGAGCCTGCGCATCAGCAACCAGAACGAGCGCAACGAATACCTCAAGGCCCAGATCCAGCAACTCGACGCCAAGATCGCCGAGATCAAGAGCCTGCAGCAGGTCAAGGATCACCTGCTCGCGCGCAAGCGGATCGTCGAGAAGCTGCAGTCCAGCCGCTCGCAGATGGTGCACCTGTTCGACCAGATCGTGCAGACCATTCCCGCCGGAGCGCGCCTGACCGGTCTGAAGGAGCAGGGCGACAAGCTCACCCTGGATGGCGTCGCCCAGTCCAACGCCACGGTGGCGCAATACATGCGCAGCATCGAGGCATCGCCGTGGATGGGACCCGCGCAACTGGTCAAGACCGAGAATGTCCACTCGAACTCGAACACGCCGTATGAATTCGAGCTGGTGGTGACGCTCGGTACGCCGACCTCCGACGACAAGGGTGCGACCCCGGCGGCCGGATCGAGCAGTGCCGCGCCCGCCGTTGCATCCACCGCCGCACCTGCCGCACCTGCCGCTGCCGCGAATCCCTCGACGGCGCCCACGGCAGCCGCGCCGCAGCCCGGCACCGGCGCGGTGCCCGCGGCTGCATCGAGCGCGCCGCCGGTACAAACAGCGACGGCTGGAGCGCCCGCCGCATCCGAACCGCACGCATCCGCGGCGCCGGTCAGCAAGGGAGGGATCAGGCCATGAAACTGATCGATGACCTGCGCAATCTCGACCGCAACAACGTCGGCGGCTGGCCGAAATCGGTCAAGACTTTTTTCGTCGTCCTCGTGATCGTCGTGATCGTGCTGCTCGGCTGGTATTTCTACGTCAGCAACCAGCAGGACACGCTTGCCACGGCCCGGCAACAGGAAGTGACGCTGAAACAGGACTTCGAAGCCAAGCAGGCCAAGGTGGTCAACCTCGACGCGCTGAAGGCCCAGCTTGCGCAAATGAACGACATGCTCAGCCAGATGCTGCGCGAGCTGCCGGGCAAGACCGAGATGCCCGCGCTGTTGGTCAACATCTCGCAGACCGCGCAGGCCGCGGGCATCGAGACGGACCTGTTCAAGCCGCAACCCGAGATTCCGAAAGAGTTCTATGCGATCCAGCCGATCGCGCTGAAGATGCAGGGCACCTACCATCAATTCGGCACCTTCATCAGCGGCGTTGCGTCGCTGCCGCGGGTGGTGATCCTCACCATGCACGACGTGTCGCTAAGCGCCGCCAAGTCGGGCGGTTCGAGGGATGCGCCTCCTCCCGGGGGACAGCTGATGCTGGAAGGCACGGTGCAGACCTATCGCTACCTCGGTGACGAAGAGGCGAACGGCAAGAACGAAAAAGCCCCGGCCAAGCAGGGAGGGCAGTGATCATGCGACCCACCCGGATTGCCATCGCGATCGCGACCCTGGCCATGATCGGCGGCCTCGCTGCATGCAGCGGCCAGGGCGACCTGCGCGACTGGGTTGCCCAGGTCAAGGCGCGCAAGGGCGCGCCGCTGCCGGCGCTGCCGGTCGTCAAGACCTTCGAAACCTACCTCTACCAGGACCAGGACCGGCGCGACCCGTTCGAGCCCGCGCCGCCGCAGGCGGACGCACAAAACGCCGCGGGTCCGCACCCCGACCAGAACCGCCCGCGCGAACCGTTGGAAGCCTTCCCGCTCGACAGCCTGAAGATGGTCGGCACGATCGGTGCAAAGGGGAGCATCGAGGCGTTGGTCAAGGACCCGCAGGGCGTGATCCACCAGGTGCACGTCGGCGATTACATGGGCCAGAACTACGGGCACGTCACCCAGGTGACGCCAGGCGAAGTCGGCCTGACCGAACTGGTGCCGAACGGTTCGGGCGGCTGGATGGAACGCGACGCGACCGTCGCTTTGGGCGACAAATGACGATTCATCGGGGGTTACGTTCATGATGACCAAACCTGCTCACTACCTCGGTCGCTCCAGCGGCGGACCCGTCCAGTCGACACGACGCGGATGGCTGACGCTGGCGGCGGTGCCGGTCATGGCGATATGCCTGCTGGTAGCGGGACCGGCCATGGCGGCCAACACCTTGCAGAATGTCAGCGCCACGTCGCTGCCGGGTGGGAAGGTGCAAGTCACCTTGACCTTCTCCGGGCCCCCTGCCACGCCGCAGGCATTCAGCACCAACACGCCGCCGCGCATCGCGATGGATTTCGCGGATACCGCCAATGGCTTGAGCCAGCGCAACGTCGCGGTCAACCAGGGCACCGCCGAATCGGTCAGTGCGGTGTCGGCCAACGGACGCACCCGCGTGGTGGTGGCATTGAGCCAGCCCTCGCCCTATGTCACCAGCGTCGAGGGCAACAACGTCGTCGTCACCATCGGCGACGGCATGTCCGGCGCCACGGCTGCTGCCGACCCCGAGCCAGCGCAAGCCGCGCCGGCCTTGGCGACGGCACCGCCGCCGCCGCAGTCGGAGCGCTCGCTGGCGGTCGCGACCGCGAACCCCGACAAGGCGGTCGCGATGGCCGGCAGCAATGTGATCACCGGCGTCGATTTCCAGCGTGGCGACCACGGCGGCGGCAAGCTGGTGGTGCAGTTCAGCCAGCCGGGTGCCGCAACCAGCATGCACAGCTCCGGCGACACCACGACCATCGACGTGGCCGGCGCCAGCCTCGCGGCGGCGCAGGCGCGCCGCCTCGACGTCACCAGCTACGCGACGCCGGTGCGCAGCGTCAACACCCACGCGGTGCCGGGTGGCGCGCGGATCGACGTCGACACCCGCGGCGTGGTGCAGACCGCTTCCTACCAGAGCGGCAACGAATACGTGGTCGAGTTCTCGCGGCCGAGCGGAAGCGAGACGTCCGCGCTGGGCGCGCCCAAGCCGATCGTCTACAAGGGCAGCCGCGTCACCTTCAATTTCCAGGACATCCCGGTGCGCTCGGTGCTGCAGCTGCTCGCCGACGTGTCCAACCTCAACATCGTGGCGTCGGACAGCGTGCAGGGCAACGTGACCCTGCGGCTGGTCAACGTGCCGTGGGACCAGGCGCTGGACGTAATCCTGCGTGCGAAGGGACTGGCCAAGCGCCAGAACGGCAACGTGGTATGGGTCGCACCGCAGACCGAACTCGCCAAGTACGAGGAAAACATCGCCGAGGCGCGCCAGAAGCAGCTCGACAGCGCGCAGCTCGTCACCGATTACATCCCGATCAACTACGGCAGTGCCTCGCAGATCGCCGAGCTGCTGACCTCCGGCGCCAAGACCGGCAACGTGGGCGGTGGCGGCGGCAGCAATACCGACCGCGGCTTCCTGTCCTCGCGCGGCAGCGTGTCGTTCGACGAGCGCACCAACACCCTGCTGGTCAACGACACCCCAGAGAAGGTGCAGGAAATCCGGCAACTGGTGTCGGTGCTGGATCGCCCGGTCAAGCAGGTGCTGATCGAGTCGCGCCTCGTGATCGCGACCGACAACTTCACGCGTGAACTGGGTGCGAAGCTTGGCATCGGCGGCTTCCACCTCGGCCAGAACAGCAAGCACGCGCAGTTCTACGGCGGCGGCATCAACGACAACAACGGCGCCGGCATCGGCACGTCCGAAAAGAGCGTGACCGACTACTGGAACAGCCTCAACGGTGGTTCGCAGTCCAACGGCGTGACGTATCCGAGCGGCCTCAACGTCAACCTGCCGTCGACCACCACCGGCACCAGCGGCTTCGCAATTGGCATCCTTGGCCGCGACTACCTGCTGAACCTGGAACTCTCGGCCGCGCAACAGGAAGGCCGCAGCGAAACCATCTCGCAGCCTAAGGTGGTGACCGCCAACAACCAGCCGGCCACGATCCAGCAGGGCCAGCAGATCGGCTACCTGACCTTCCAGAACTCCGGTGCGGGCGGCGGTGCGGGCACGGCCACCGTGCAGTTCAAGAACGCGGTGCTGGAGCTCGACGTCACCCCGACCATCACCTCCGACAACCGCGTGTTCATGAAGCTCAAGGTGATCAAGGACGCGATCTCGCAGTTGGTCCCGAACCCGGGCGGCGGCTTCGTGCCGCAGATCGACCACCGCGAGATCGATACCTCGGTGCTGGTGGGCAACGGACAGACCGTGGTGCTGGGTGGTGTCTACGAGTTCCAGAACGAGCACGACGTGACCAAGGTGCCGTTCCTCGGCGACATCCCGATCCTGGGCGCGCTGTTCCGCAACAAGAAGAACATCAACAACAAGGCGGAGCTGCTGGTGTTCATCACCCCGCATATCCTGGGCCAGGAAACCACCGTGGATTGATTCGCGGCGATCCGAAGCCACGAACCGACGGCGCGTGCAAACGCGCCGTTCGTTTTCCCGGGCAGCCAAACTTTCGCGCCCGACTGTGGTCTACTGGGCGCATGCACACCGATACTTCCAGCGCGCCCGCGGGTGTACCTGACACCGGATCCGGGTCGCGCGCGTCGCCATTGCAGGCGCGCTTCGCCGCGCTGCGCGATGCCTTGCAGGCCGAAGTCATCGGCCAACCCGGTCTGGTCGAGCGCCTGTTGATCGCGCTGCTCGCCGATGGCCACCTGCTGGTCGAGGGCGCGCCGGGGCTGGCCAAGACCACCGCGGTCAAGGCGTTGGCCGGGCGCATCGAAGCCGATTTCCACCGCGTGCAGTTCACGCCCGACCTGTTGCCGGCTGACCTCACCGGTACCGACGTGTTGCGTCCCGCGACGGGTGTTTTCGAGTTCGAGCGCGGGCCGTTGTTCCACAACCTCGTGCTGGCCGACGAGATCAATCGTGCGCCGGCCAAGGTGCAGTCGGCGTTGCTGGAGGCGATGGCGGAGCGGCAGGTCACGATCGGCCGGCGCTCATGGCCGCTGCCCAAGTTGTTCCTGGTGATGGCGACCCAGAATCCGATCGAACAGGAAGGCACCTTCCCGTTGCCCGAAGCGCAGCTCGACCGGTTTCTCCTGCACGTGCCCGTGCGCTATCCGAAGGCAGGTTCCGAACGCGAGATCATGCGACTTGCGCGCCAGCGCGCACGCGAAGAACTCGGCCCGCACGCGGCGCCGGAACGCCTGCTCGGCCAGTCGGACATTTTCGCCGCGCGCGAGCAGGTGCTGGACCTGCACCTCGCTGGCGGACTCGAGGAGTACATCGTGCAGCTGGTGCTGGCGACACGCGACCCGCGGCCGTGGGCGCCGAAGCTGCGCGACAAGATCGCGTGGGGCGCGAGTCCGCGCGCCAGCATCGCGCTGGAACGCTGCGCGCGCGCCGCGGCCTGGCTGGCCGGCCGCGACTACGTTTTGCCAGAGGACGTGCAGGCGCTGGCGCCCGACGTGCTGCGCCATCGCGTGCTGCTGGGTTACGAGGCGGAAGCCGAAGGCCTGAAGGTCGACGATGTGGTGGCGCAATTGCTGGAGCGCGTGCCGTTGCCGTAGGCACCGGGACTCGGGACTCGCAAGTCGGCGAGCAGCAATTCCGGCGCAATGCCGTCATCTCCGGGCCGCATCGGAAAACGAAACCCGGAATGTGCTTTTGAGTCGTGGCAAGTACGATCATGTCGACAGCCGTGCCATTCACCCTCGACCCGCGCGTACGCGCCGAGTCCCGAGTCCCGAGTCCCGAGTCCCGGGCCGACGGCATCACACGCGTCGATCTTGCGGAACTGATCGCGCTGCGCGCGCGTGCGGGCAAGCCGCTCACGGATGCCGCGCGTATCCACGCTCCGCTCGCGGGCGGGCATGTTTCGGCGCTGCGCGGACGCGGCATGGACTACGCCGAATCGCGCGTCTACCAGCCCGGTGACGACGCCCGCAACATCGATTGGCGCCGCACGGCGCGCAGCGGCAAATGGCACACCAAGTTGTTCGAGGCGGAACGCGAACGCAGCCTGCTGTTGTTGATCGACACCCACGCGACGATGCGTTTCGGCACCCGCGTGCGCTTCAAGTCGGTGGCCGCTGCACGCGCGGCGGCGTGGCTGGCGTGGACCTGCGTGCGCGGTGGCGACCGGGTCGGTGCCATGGCGTTCGGGCGGGTGCGTGCGGCGATCGATCCGCACGCCGGAACGCGTGGCGCGCTGGCGGCGCTCGGGGCGGTCGCGCGCTGGGACGGGTCCACGCGCACGGCGGATGACGAGGCATCCGGCGAACCCTTGTCCGTCGCGCTGCAGCGGGCGCAACGATTGATGGCGCCGGGCAGCCGTGCATGGTTGCTCAGCGACGGCTGGTGCGCGGACGCCGCCGCTGCGACGGCACTTGCAAGACTCTCGCGCCATGCGGACGTGCGCGTGGCCGTCGTGGCCGACGCGCTGGAGCACGAGCTCGCGCCCGCCGGTGCCTATTTGTTCGAAACCGGGTCGCGAAAGCAACGCGTCGACCTTTCGGCGGCCGCATCGCGTGCACGCTTTCGTGAGCAGATGTCGCAGGGATGGCGCGGGTTGGCCGACGCCTGCGAGGCCGCGGGCATCGCGTGGACGACACTGGCGACGAGTGACGATCCCGAAGTTTCGCTCGCGTCGCTGTGGCGACGCAGGTCAAGGCGCACGTGACGGTCGGCGCTCCCGTGTTGCGCGACATCCACCTGCCATCCGCGGCCTGGTGGCCGCCGGCGCCGGGTTGGTGGCTGCTGGCCGCGCTCGCGTTGTTGCTGGTCGCATCGGGAGTCTGGTTGGCGAGACGGCATGTGCGGCGTGGACCCTTGCGTGCGGCGATGCGGGAAGTCGACCTGCTGGAACGCGATTATTCGCGCAACGGCGACACCGCGATGCTCGCGGCCGGGGCATCGCGCCTGTTGCGGCGCGTCGCCATGCGCGTCGCGCCGGCGAGCGCGGCGGCACCCGGCGATGCGTGGCGCGCATTCCTCGGTACCCATGCCGGCGACGCGAGCACCGCGCAAGAACTGGATATCCTGGTGACCGCGCCGTTCCGGAACCGGCCTTCGCTGGATGCAAACGCGCTGCTCGATGCCGTGCGCGCGTGCTGCCGCCACGCGCTGCGGCGCGATCGTCGCCCACGGGGATCGACGCGCCTGCCCATCCCTGCCGTCGGGAAACCGGGCAGGCATCGCACGGCATCCGGTGGCGGGCACGTTTCCCCGGTGGCGGGCGGGGGCGCGCTGTGATCAGCTTCGCATGGCCATGGATGTTCGCGCTGTTGCCGTTGCCGTGGCTGGCGTGGCGGTTCCTGCCGCCGGCTGCGCCCGGTGTCGCGCTGCACTTGCCGCAACAGATTGCGTTGGCGCGTGCATCGGGCGGCAGCGCGCGCCGGGGACGCGTGGTGGTCGCGATGCTGGCGTGGTTGCTCGTCGTGTGCGCGGCCGCGCGCCCGCAGCAACCGGCGCCCCCGCAGGCCCTGGAGCACACCGGCCGTGCCTTGATGCTGGCCGTGGATACATCGGGCAGCATGGCGATCGAGGACATGCGCTACGGCGATCGCGCCGTCAGCCGGTTCGCCGCGGTGCGGGCAATCGCCCACCGTTTCATCGCGCAGCGTTCCGGAGACGAGGTGGGCCTGATCCTGTTCGGCAGCCACGCCTACCTGTTGACGCCCATGACCTTCGACATCGATGCGGTGGCGAAACAGATGACCGGCACCGAGATCGGGCTGGCCGGACGCGAAACCGCGATCGGCGACGCGATCGTGCTGGCGGTGAAGCATCTCGAGGCGTTGCCTGTGCGCGCGCGGGTGCTGGTGCTGCTGACGGACGGCGTCAATACCGCGGGCAATGTCACGCCGCAGGCGGCGGCCGAGCTGGCCAGGGCCGCGGGCGTGCGCATCTACACCATCGGCGTGGGCTCCGACGCGCAGGCCGTGGATGCTTTCGGCATGCAGTTCCAGATGCAGGACAGCCAGCTCGACGTACAGGCGCTGACCCGGATCGCGGATGAGACCGGCGGGCGTTTCTTCCGCGCCGCGGATGTCGGCCAGCTAGCGGCAGCCTATGATGCGATCGACGCGCTGGAGCCGTTGGCGAGCGGCGCGTCGCTGCTGCGCCCGAATCGCGAGCTGTATCCGTGGCCACTGGCACTGGCGCTGCTGCTGGCGTGCAGCTTGCTGCCGTGGCGCGCGCTGCGGCCGGGCAGGTTGGCGCGCGCATGAATCCGTCGGAGCTCGCGTTGCATTTCCTGCGCCCGTGGTGGTGGCTGGCGCTCGCGCCGCTGCCGCTGGCGTTGTGGATGCTGGCACGCAGTGGCGGCGGACGTGCCGCGCTGGCACGGTTGGCGGATGCGGCGTTGCTGCCGTACCTCGTCCGCGACGCAGGTGCGCGCAGGCACTTCGTACTCGTGCTGTGCGCCCTGGCGTGGACGCTCGCGGTAGCCGCATTGTCGGGGCCCGCGTGGCAGAAGGTTGCAACCCCGTTGTACGTGAATGGCGCGGTGCGGGTGGTGGTGTTGTCGCTGTCCAGCGACATGCTGGCGCAGGATCTCAAGCCCGACCGCATGACGCGTGCGCGCTTTGCGGTGCGCGACTTGCTGGACGGCGCGGGCGACGCGCGCACCGCGCTGGTCGCGTATGCGGGCGCGGCGTTCGTTGTCGCGCCCTTGACCGACGACAAGCGCACGGTGCTGAATTTCCTGCAGGCGCTGCGGCCCGACGTGATGCCGGTGCCGGGCAATGACGCCGCGGCCGGCATCCGGCAGGGCCTGCAACTGTTGCAACAGGCGCACGTGCAGGGCGGCGAGATCGTGCTGGTCACCGACACCGCCGATGCCGCCGCGAACGATGCGGCGCGCGCGGCGCATGCACGCGGCGTCCGGGTGGACGTGGTCGGCATCGGTACCGACGCCGGCGCGCCGGTACCGCGCAACGGCGGCGGCTTCGCGAGCGGGTCCGGTGGGGTGCTGATGGCGCGCCGCGACGATGCCGCGCTGCGCGCGGTCGCCTTGGCGGGCGGTGGGCGCTATGTTGCGCTCGACGCCGAGGGCGGCGGCGTCGCCGCTTTGGGCGCGCCGGTTTCGGGATCGGGACGCGCGAGTCGCGGCGAACGCGCGCAATTGTGGCGGGATGGTGGCGTGTGGTTGTTGCCGATCCTTGCCATGCTGGCCGCGCTGGCGTTCCGGCGCGGCTGGTTGCTGGTGCTCGCGTTGTGCCTGGTGCCGACGGCGATGCCCGTCGCGCATGCGTCGACATGGTCGTCGTTGTGGTCGAATCGCGACCAGCGCGCCTTGCATGCGTTGCAGGATGGCGACGCCGCGCGGGCGCGGGGATTGGCGACGACTTCGGGCGTGCGCGGCGCGGCGGAGTATCGTTCGGGCGATTACGCCGACGCGGCCAGGGCCTTCGCGCAAGGCGACGACGCGCGCGCGCGTTACAACCTCGGCAACGCGTTGGCGAAGCAGGGCGAGTATGAGAAAGCGATCGCCGCGTACCGGCAAGTGCTGGACAAGGATCCGGATTTCTCCGACGCGCGCGCCAACCTCGACGCGGTCGAGGCATGGCTGAAGCAGCATTCGAAACCTTCGTCGTCGCAAGGGCAAGGCCACGCGCAACAGCAGGGCCGGCACGGCCCGTCTGACACGAACCGCGCGCAATCGCAGGACGGGAAATCCAATCCGCGGTCCGGACAGGACGAGTCGCCGTCGTCGGCATCGCCCGATCCATCCACAAACGGGCAGGGCGAGAAACCGAATTCCTCGGCAACCTCGCAAGGACGCGGTGCGGGGCCTGGCAAGGACCAGGACAATGGCACCACGTCCGCGGCGGAAGCCGAGCGCCAGCAGCGCCAATCCGGGCAGGCCGCGCAGGACCTGAAGCAGGCCCTGCAAGGTGTCCGCGGCGGCAAGCCGAAACCGTCATCCGGCACGCCCGAGGCGTTCGCGCTGGGTCAGTCGGAGGCGGATGAGAACCCGCGCTTCGATGCCAGCCAGCGCGCGCTGCTGCGGTCGGTGCCGGACGACCCTGGGGCCTTGCTGCGCCGCAAGTTCCGGCTCGAATGGGAACGCCGCAACGGCGGACAGTCGCAGGAGAACGGGCAATGACGGTGCGGCGCGGGTGGCTCGTGTTGCTGGCCTTGCTGGCGCCGCTGGCGCAAGCCGCCACTCCTTCGACAGGCTCGGGACAGGGGCCGCACGCGTTCCTCGACCGCAGCCACGTCAGCCTGGGCGACACCGTCACGCTCAACATCCAGACCGACGGGGCGCTCGGCAGTCCCGAGCTGTCGTCGTTGCAGAAGGATTTCGAGGTGCTCGGCACCTCGCGCTCCAGCAGCGTGCAGATCGTTAATGGCAAGACCACCAGCACCACGCAACTCGGCATTGCGTTGAAACCGTTGCACGCCGGGACCCTGACGATCCCCGCGCTGGACATCGGCGGCGGCGCCACGCAACCGCTGACGTTGCACGTCGGCGCGGCACCCAGTGGCGGCACCGGCAAGGCGGGCGATCCGGTGTTCATGGAAACGAACGTGCAGTCGAGTTCGCCGTACGTCGGCCAGCAGACCGTGTACACGGTGCGCCTGTTCTACCTGCCGGGCGTGGATGGCGCGCTGGGCAATCCGAGCGCGGGCGGCGCGCGCCTGGTCCCGCTCGACCGCGACCATCGTTACGTCACCCAGCGCGACGGTTTCACCTACAAGGTCATCGAACGGAGTTGGGCCTTGATCCCGCAGCGCAGCGGATCGATCGCGGTGCAGGGGCCGGTGTTCGAGGGACAGCGACTCGATGCGGGGTTTCCCAATGCGTGGTTCAACAATCCGAACGCCTTGCCGAATTCGCCGCTGCAGGGATTCGGCGGGACGGTCCGCGCGACGGCGCCGGCGGCGCGCATCGACGCGCGAGCCGAACCGGCGGGTGCGGGCAAGCCATGGCTGCCCGCGCGCAACGTGCAGTTGAAGCTGACCGGCTTGCCTTCGGATGGCAAGCTGGATGCCGCGGCGCCGCTGACCATCACGCTCAGCATCAGTGCGTCCGGCCAACCCGCCGACGCGTTGCCGGAACCGGAATTGCCGACGATCGCCGGGGCACGGGTGTATCCCGACCGGACGCAGGATACGACCGACGACAGCGGCGAATGGCTGCAGGGCACCCGCACGCGCAGCTTCGCGATCGTGCCGGATCGCAACGGCACGATCGCGATTCCCGCGATCACCCTGGATTGGTGGGACACCAGCCACGATCGCGCCGAACAGGCCGGCGTGCCCGCGCACGTGCTGGCCGTCAGTGGCGTGTCGGCGAGCGTGCCCGCGCCGCCGGTGGTGAGCAATGCCGAGCCGGTCGCGCAGGCGACGCGGGCGACAGCAAGCGATCGGGGCGCATCCGTTCCGGGTGGACGCTGGCGCGATCTGGCGCTGGCGAGTTTCGCATTGTGGGCGATCGTCATCGTCGCGGCGCTGGCGTGGTGGTTGATTCGTCGTCGCGCACGGCATGCCAAGGGGCCTTCTTCGGGCCGCGCGGGCTCCCGTACCGAAGCCGGAAGCACGCCGTCGGTCGTCGCCCGCCTCGATGCCTCGCCGGAGCAGCCCGATGCACGCGCGTTGCAGAAACGGACGCTCGACGCCGCACGCGCTGGCGATGCCGCTGCGTGCGAGCGCACGTTGCTCGCCTGGGCGCGCGTGTCGCGTCCCGCCATGGCCCACGCCGGGTTGCTTCGCGACGCCTTGGCCGACCCGGAGCAGCATGCTGCGCTGGATGGGTTGCAGCGCGTGCGCTGGCAAGGTGGAGACCCGGCACCCGCGTGCGCGGCGGTGGTGCGGGCGTTCGCGCACGGGTTCGCGTGGCGCGAAGACGAACGACACAAGGGTGCCGGTGAAAACGGATTGCCACCGCTGTATCCGTCGTCCTAACCGGCTGCGATGGCAACGTGCAGGCGTTCCGCCGCCGCGCGCCACGCCGCGGCCATGCCGCCGTCGAATGCGCACAGCACGATGCGGTGCGGCGTGTGCAGGCGATGTTGTTCTTCGGCCAGTGTCGCCAGTGCCACGCCTGCAGCCGCGTCACGCGGGTAGCCGTACACGCCGCAACTGATCGCCGGGAAGGCGATGCTGTCGATCGCGTGTTCGCGCGCCAGCGCCAGCGCGCCGCGATGGCAGGCTGCGAGCAACCCCGGTTCGTCGTGCGCGCCGCCGCGCCAGACCGGCCCGACGGTGTGGATCACGCATCGCGCAGGCAGGTCGAAGCCCGGCGTGATGCGCGCTTCGCCGGTCGGGCAGCGCACGCCGGGACTGGTTTCGGGCAATGCGCGGCAGGTTTCCAGCAGGCGCGGGCCGGACGCGCGGTGGATGGCGCCGTCGACCCCGCCGCCGCCCAGCAGGGTTTCGTTCGCGGCGTTGACGATCGCGTCAACCTGAAGCGCAGTGATGTCGGCCTGGATGATTTCGATGGTCATGGTCGGGCTCATCCAGCGGGTGTTGCGCGGTTTCCCTCTCCCTGTGCGCGGGGAGAGGGTGGCCGCAGGCCGGGTGGGGGCCGTTTGCAAAAACGTCAGCGTGGTTGTTGCTTCAGCAGGTCGCGGATCTCGGTCAACAACACCACGTCCGGCGGCGGTGCGGCGGGCGCGGCTTCCTTCTTGGGCATCGCCTTCTCCAGCATCTTGATCACGATGAAGATCGCCAGCGCGATGATCAGGAACGTGATGATGGTGTTGATGAAGGTGCCGTAACTGATGGCCACGACCTTCTTGGGATCGGTCGACTCCTGGATGATCCATTTCAAGTTCGAAAAGTCGATGCCGCCGGTGATCCAGCCGATCGGCGGCATGATGATGTCGTTGACCAGCGAGGTGACGATCTTGCCGAACGCGCCACCGATGACCACCGCGACCGCGAGGTCGACCACGTTGCCGCGCATGATGAACGCCTTGAAATCCTTAGCGAAGCTCATTGCGTACTCCTTGTGCCGAGGGAGGGGGCCGCCGCATCGCGGCGCGCCCATTTAGGCACCATCGGGCCATCCGCGCAACCGGTGCCGCATTCAGGCGATGCGCCCTTCCAGCGTCGCGATGCCGCGCAGTTCGGCCGTGATGCGGTCGCCGCGCACCAGCGGCCCGACGCCCGCCGGCGTGCCGGTGAAGATCAGGTCGCCGGCTTTCAGCTCGAACAGTTTCGACAGCTCGGCAATGATCTCGGGCACCGGGAAAATCATGTCCGCGATGTCGGTGTCCTGGCGCACTTCGCCGTTCACCGCGAGCGCCAGCCGCGCCTGCATCGGATGTCCGACCTCGCTCGCCGGACGCAACGCCGAGATCGGCGCGGAACGATCGAAACCCTTGGCCACGTCCCACGGCAAGCCTTTCGCCTTCATCGCTGCCTGCAGGTCGCGGCGGGTGAGGTCCAGCCCCACGCCGTAACCGAACACGCAATCGAGCGCATGCGCCGGATCGATGTCGCGCCCGCCGCTTTGCAATGCCGCCACCATTTCCACCTCGTGGTGCAATTCCCGCGTCGCGGGCGGATAGGGAATGTCGCCGCCGTCCGCGACGACCGCATCCGCAGGCTTCATGAAGAACACCGGGTTTGCGCGGCTCACGGCCTGGGCGCCCATTTCCTTCGCGTGGTCGGCGTAATTGCGCCCGATGCAATAGATGCGGTGCACGGGGAAGCGCGCGCTGCCGCCGGTGACGGGCAGGCTCGGAACGGCGGGGAGGTCGAACACGAATGACATCGATGCGCCTTGTCGGGGGAGACGGAATGCGATTGTAGGGTCGCGCCACCCGCCTGGTGCGATCCGCGGCCATGGGTCGGATGACAACTGTCAGTCGCGATGTTTGATGCATGCGCGTATCGGCCCGCCGGGCAGGCGGGCAAACTGTGGCAGACTTGCGCACTCGGCGAGTGCGCGCGTGGGGATGACGGGTGAACGACAACCGATCCAGCGACGACCTGCTGCACGAATTGCGCATCGATCGCGCCCAACGTGACGACGAATCGCGTGGCCCGCGCTGGCCATGGATCGCCGGCAGCGTGGTCGTGCTGCTGATCATCGCCGGCGTCGCAGCCGTGCTCGGGCTGCGCTCCAAGGCGGTGACAGTGCAAACCGCGAGCGCGGTGTCGATGGCGTCGGCGGGCGGCGACGCCGCGGTATTGCAGGCGACCGGCTACGTGGTCGCGCGGCGGCAGGCCACGGTGTCGGCACAGATCATCGGCACCCTGGCGCAGGTGTCGGTCGAGGAGGGCGAGCACGTCCAGAAGGGCCAGGTGCTGGCGCGACTCGATCCCACCGCATACCAGGCCCAACTGGACTCCGCGCAGGCGCAGTACGCCGCGGCACAGGCGTCGGTGGTGAAGGCGCGTGCGATGCTGAAGCAGGATCGCGCCAACGCGGCGCGCATGAACGACGTGGTGGCGCGCGGTTACGTGTCCAGGCAGGACGCCGAGCAGGCCAATACGCAGGTCGCCACCGACGCCGCCGCGCTCGATGTCGCGATCAAGCAGGCCGAGGCGGCCGGCGCCCAGGTGGAAGCCGCGAAGGTCAACATGGATTTCACCATCATCCGCGCGCCGTTCGCGGGCGTGATCACCGCCAAGGACGCGGACGTGGGCGAGATCGTGTCGCCGTACACGGCGGGCGGCGGCGGCATTGCCGGCGGCCTCGCCACCATCGTGGACATGGATTCGCTGGAAGTGGACGTCGACGTCAACGAGTCGTACATCAGCCGCGTCAAGCCGGACATGCCGGTGCAGGCGATCCTCGATGCCTATCCGGACTGGAAGATCCCCGCGCACGTGATCGCGATCATCCCGAGCGCGGACAAGAGCAAGGCCACGGTGAAGGTGCGCATTGCGCTCGACCAGAAGGACCCACGCATCATTCCGCAGATGGGCGTGCGGGTTTCCTTCCTCGAAAAGAGCAGCGAAGACCGCAAGCCGTTGCCGGGCGTACTGGTGCCCAAATCGGCGATCGTGCAGCGCGACGGCAGGGACGTGGTGTTCGTCGTCGCGGAAGGCCGTGCGCGACAAACGCCGGTCACCGTCGGCGGCGATTTTTCCGACATGAGGCAGGTGACGCAAGGCTTGAACGCAGGCGCCGAGGTGGTGGCCGCGCCGTCCGCGAACATGAAGGATGGCGAGAAGGTGCAGGTAAAGGCGGGCAACAATTGATTGAGCCCCTCTCCCGCCGGGAGAGGGGCAGGGGTGAGGGTACGAGTCTCGCGCGGAGTGGCTTGTCGTGGAACCGAACCCTCATCCGGCCCTTCGGGCCACCTTCTCCCGAAGGGAGAAGGAAACGGCGAACAGGAGACGACGATGAACGCTGCAGTCACTGAAGTGCAAGTCAACAACGGCCCGCTGGTGGAAATCCGGGGCGTCTCCAAGACCTACACGCGCGGCAAGCAGAAGCTGGAGGTGCTGCACCACATCGACCTCGACATCGCGCGCGGCGATTTCTTCGCGCTGATGGGACCTTCGGGCTCCGGCAAGACCACGCTGCTGAACCTGATCGGCGGCCTCGACTCGCCGACCGCCGGCTCGCTCGGCGTGGACGGCAAGCGTATCGACAGGATGGGCGAAAGCCAACTGGCGCGCTGGCGTGCCGGCAACGTCGGCTTCGTGTTCCAGTTCTACAACCTGATGCCGGGGCTGACCGCGCAGAGGAACGTGGAACTGCCGTTGCTGCTGACGAAGCTGTCGGCTTCGCAGCGCAGGAAGAATGCCGGGATTGCGCTGCAGCTGGTGGGGCTGGCCGACCGCGCTTCGCACAAGCCCGGTGAACTCTCGGGTGGCCAGCAGCAACGCGTCGCGATCGCACGCGCCATCGTATCCGACCCGACCCTGCTGGTCTGCGACGAACCGACCGGCGACCTCGACCGCCAATCGGCCGAGGAAGTCCTGGGGCTGTTGCAGAAACTCAACCGCGAACACGGCAAGACCATCGTGATGGTCACCCACGATCCCAAGGCGGCCGAGTACGCCTCGCACACACTGCATCTCGACAAGGGCACGCTGGTCGAAACACAGCACGCGGTTTGAGCGGGGCATTGCCATGAAATATTTCCATCTGGTCTGGGCCGCGCTGTTCCGGCGCAAGACGCGCACGATCCTGACGCTGATGTCGATCATCGCGGCGTTCCTGCTGTTCGGACTGCTCGATTCGGTGCGCGTGGCGTTCACCGCGGGCAACAACGTTGCCGGCGCCGGCCGCCTCGTGGTGACATCGAGGATGTCGATGCAGCAGGCCTTGCCCGAAAGCCTGGGCGCGCGCATCGCCAACGTGCAGGGTGTCAGCGCCGTGGCTTACGCCAACTGGTTCGCCGGGGTTTACCAGGACCCGAAGAACCAGCTCATCAGCTTTGCAGTCAGCCCGAACTACCTGGATTTGTATCCGGAGCTCGTGTTGCCGGCGGATCAACGCAAGGCGTGGGAGCAGACGCGTACCGGCGCGATCGTCGGTGCGGCATTGGCCAAGCGTTTCGGCTGGAAGGTCGGCGACAAGATTCCGGTGCAGTCGACGATCTGGCCTTCCAAGTCCAGCGGCAACAATACCTGGACCTTCGACATCGCGGGCATCTTCCGCGCCAAGGACAGGAAGGATGCCGGCAACGAGCAGATGATGATGTTCCACTGGAAGTACTTCGACGAGAACAATCGATTCGGTTCCGGCGAGGTGCACTGGTATGTGGTAAAGGTGGCCGATCCGTCGCGCGCCGATGCCGTGGCCAGGGAGATCGACGCGATTTCGGCCAACTCCGATCACGAAACCCGCACCCAGACCGAGCAGGCATTCCAGGCATCCTTCATCAAACAGTTGATCAACATCGGCTTCGTGGTCGCGGCGATCATGGGCGCGGTGTTCTTCACGCTGTTGCTGCTGACCGGCAACACCATGATGCAGGCGGTGCGCGAGCGCACCGGCGAGCTGGCGGTGCTGAAGACGATCGGATTCTCGTCGCGCAGCGTGTTGGCGATGGTGCTGGCCGAGGGCGTGCTGATGCTGCTGTTTGGCGGCCTGATCGGCATGGCGCTGGTGGCGCTGATCGTGCCCGGCATGGCGGCGGCCAGCGGCGGCATGGTCCCGATCCACGGCGTGGCCGGTCAGACCTGGGCGCTGGGCATCGCCCTGATGGTGCTTATCGGCTTGATCGTGGGGCTGGTGCCGGCAGTGCGCGCGATGCGCCTCAACATCGTCGATGCGCTGAGCGGACGCTGAGGAAACATCATGAAAAAATTCCTGATCAATCTTGGGCTGGTGGTGTTGGTCGCGGTCGCCTTGGCGATCTGGGTCAAGCTGCCGTGGATCGGTGCGCTGGGGCTTGCGGTGCTGTTCGCGTTGTGGATGGCGCTGACGCGCAGCGGGCGCCAAACCGCGTCGGTGACCAAGGTGGGCTTAGGCACGCTCGGACAGCGGTTGGGTTCGTCGCTGGTGATCGTTATCGGCATCGCCGGCGTGGTCGGCGTGCTGGTCGCACTGCTGGCGATGGGCGAGGGCCTGCAGGCGACGATGAGCAGCGGCGGTCGCGCCGACACGGCGATCGTGTTGCGCGGCGGCTCGGTATCGGAGTCGCAGTCGGTGCTGGTGCGCGACGACGTGGACGCGATCGAGCAGGCTGCCGGAATCGCCCGCGACGCTTCGGGCAAGCCGGTCGCGTCGGCCGAACTGGTGGTGGCGGCCAGCCTGCCGTTGCGCAATTCGCAGGACGACGCCAATGCGCAATTGCGTGGCGTGGACGAAGGAGCATGGGCGCTGCGGCCGGATCTGAAGATCATCGCAGGCCGCAAGTTCAAGCCCGGCATGCGCGAGCTGGTGGTGGGCGAGGCCGCGCACCGTCAGTTCGCGGGCCTGGATGTCGGCAAGGACATCAAGCTCGGCAACCAGACCTGGACCGTGGCCGGCATCTTCGAAAGCGATGGCGCTTGGAATTCGGAATTGTGGGCGGATCGCCAGACGGTGGCATCGGCGTACCGGCGCGGCAACAGCGCCGAATCGGTGCTGGTGAAACTGGCCAGCCCCTCCGCTTTCGCGCAGTTCAAGGCGGCACTGGCCGCCGATCCGCGCCTGAAGGTGGAGGCCAACACCACGCACGACTATTTCGCCAAGCAATCCGAAGGGCTGAGCAAGATCATCCGTGTGGTCGGCCTGACCGTCGGCGTGATCATGGCGATCGGCGCACTGTTCGGCGCGCTCAACTGCATGTTCGCGGCGGTGGCGGCGCGCGCGCGTGAAATCGCGACGCTGCGCGCGATCGGTTTCCGCGGCATGCCGGTGGTGGTGTCGGTGATGCTGGAAACGATGTTGCTGGCGCTGGCTGGCGGCGTGCTCGGCGCGGTGATCGTGTGGCTGGTGTTCAACGGCTACAGCGCGTCGACCTTGAATGGTTTCAGCCAGGTGATGTTCAAGTTCAAGGTCGACCCGGGACTCATCTGGACGGGCTTGAAATGGGCGCTGGCGATCGGCTTCGTCGGCGGGCTGTTCCCCGCGGTGCGCGCGGCGCGACTGTCCGTCGTGAATGCGCTGCGCGAACTGTGAAGACGGCGGTGCCGGCGCCGGGTAGTGCCGGCGCGCGTGACGCGGCACGCGCCGGCAGGGCCATGGGCGCGATGGTCCTGTTCCCTTTTGGTGGAGTCTGGATCGGGGTCTACGCCTGGCGGATGACAGCCGGGAACCCGTTCGTGATGGGTGCCGTCGTACTGGCCGCGCTCGCGCTGGGGGTGTTCGCCTGGCGTCGTTATCGGCGTCATCGGCCGGCGCTCGCGGCGATCGGGCCGACTTCCCGGCAAAAGCGGGCGATGCGGATTTTCCACATCGTCAACGCGGGACAGTGGATCGCCATTTTCGTCGCGATCAACATCCTGGTGAGGGTCGGGCTGCCAAGCTGGGAGATTCCGTGCGTGATCGCGATCGTCGGGTTGCACTTTCTCCCGCTCGCGCATGTCTTCAACTATCGTGCGCACTACCTTGCGGGCGCGGCCTTGGTTGCCTTGGCGATGTTGTATCCGCTGCTGGCGCCGCACGGGCCGGCCGATCCGGTCGGGTGCCTGGGCGCGGGTCTGATCCTGTGGGCAAGCGCTTTCCTGGCGGTCACGGTGGCGGGCGATCGAGGCCGGGCGAACGACGTTCCGCAAGCCGCGTAGCCGTTCCGCAGTCCGTTGCGCGAGTCGTGGCCCCGCCGCAAGGAACGGAAGCCGCCATCAGCGCTTGCGCCGCCGCTGGGCGTCGGGATCCGGTGCGGGTGCATTGCGGGCCTGTTCGATGACCCACGCCACCACTTGCGCGGCGAGCTGGTCGTCGGCGGCGCCGAATGCGGCGACGATTTGCGGCACGTCCACTCCCGATGGTTGCTGCGTGATGACGAAGCTGTGGGTCGCGAGCAGGTTGCGCGCGCCGCCGCGCCGCAGTTGCGCGTCGAAGCGCACCACCACGACCGGCGATCCCGACCTGTATTCGGATTGGAACGCGCGCAGGTCGCCGGAGAGGGTGTAGTCGGAAAAGAAGTGGTCGTCGTCGGTGGTGACCGCCGGCAGCCGTGCGGCCATGAAGGCGTCCACCAGCCGGTGGCGCACCAGCAGCGCCGGCGATTCGCTCCAACGCGCGCCCTTGTAGTTGCTGACCTGGCCGGGTTCGGGCATCACCACGATGCCGGTTCCGTCCAGTGCGCCGGTCGTGTTCGGGGTGTCCACCCGCAGGCTGAAATCCGCCGTCGGCGCGGCCGCGGTCGGGGCGGCGGATGCTTCCGGTTGCCAGATCTGCACGGGTTCGCGCTCGGGCAGCACCGAACAGGCGGCAAGCAGGATCGGGATCGCGCACGACACGAGCAGCGCGCGCGCGGCGGGGAACGGCTTGTGGACGGTCATGTTGGCGTCCTTCCGGGAAGGTGTGGTTGGGTTTGTCAAGGTTTCGCTCCTGTCCGCATTGTCATGCTTCCACAACCCCTGAAAGCATTGCATGGTTGCTGTTCCTCTGGCCCAAGCGGGCGAAAGCCTGGAACGGCCGCGGCAATCGGTTTGCAGGGAATCCTAGTGTTGCGGCGAGAATTCGGAAGGTTGCTGGCGGCCGAACAGATAGCCGGCAGGATTGGCTTGCAGCTTGTTGGTGAGCTGGTGGATGTCGCGCAGGGCCGAGCGCAGTTCGCGCAAGGCCGGGCCGATCTGGTCGACGCCACGCAGACCTGATTGCAGCGAGCCCTGGTTGTCTTCGAGCAGCTTGTCGAGGGTCTGCGTGGCTTTTTGCAACGACGCCATGGCCGTGGCCGCGCGCTCCAGCGTTTCGCGGCCGGGACCGTTGACCAGCTGGTTGGCGCCGGCGAGGGTCTGGTTGAGTTGTTGCGAAGCCTGGGCCGCCTCGTGGATAAGGTTGCGCAAATCGTCGCGTTCCGCGGCCAGGGTGCTGGTGGTCTGGTCGATGTTCCTGAGCGTGTTGGTGATGCGGTCGACGTTCTGATCCGACACGAGTTTGCCGAGACGATCGAGGATGCCGTTCAGCGAGGTCACCACGTCGCCGCCGGACTCGAGCAGCTTGGTCAGCGCCGAACTCTCGGACTGGATCACCGGCACCGGGTTCTCCTGGGTCGGCATCAGCATGGCGCTGTGGGGCGCGCCGCCGGTCAATTGCACGAAGGCGACGCCGGTGAGGCCCAGCAATCCCAGCTTGGCGCGGGTGTCGGTCTTGATGGGCGTGTCGGCGGCGACCTGGATGCGCGCCAGCACCTTGCGCGGATCCTTGGGATCGAGTTTCAACTGGCTGACTTCGCCGATCTGGATGCCGTTGTATTGCACCGGGCTGCCCTTGGACAGGCCGGTCACCGATTCGGTGAACACGATGTCGTAATAGTGGTACTGCCGGTTGAGGCTGGTCTTGCCCAGCCACAGCGCGAACAGCAGCACCGCCGCCAGCGCTACCAGGGTGAAGGCGCCGATCAGGACGTGATGAGCCTTGGTTTCCATGCGGTCACCTCATGTCATGGCATGGATGGATTCGGCGGCGCGCCCGCGCGGTCCCTGGAAATAATCGCGAATCCATGGGTCGTCGAAGCGTTCCACCTTGTCCAGCGAATCGGCCACGATCACTCGCTTGTGTGCCAGCACCGCGACGCGGTCGCAGATCGCGTGCAGCGAATCGAGGTCGTGGGTAATCATGAACACGGTCAATCCCAGCGCGTCGCGCAGGGTGCGGATCAACTGGTCGAAGGAAGCCGCCGCGATCGGGTCGAGGCCCGAGGTCGGCTCGTCCAGGAACACGATGTCGGGGTCCAGCGCCAACGCGCGTGCCAACGCGGCGCGCTTGCGCATGCCGCCCGAGAGTTCCGACGGATACTTGTGGCGCACTTCGGGGGACAGGTCGGCCAGCGCGATCTTCAGCGCGGCCACGCGCAATGCGTCGTGCAGCGACAGCTGGGTGTGCTCCAGCAGCGGCACCCGCACGTTCTCGCTCACGGTCAGCGACGAGAACAGCGCGCCGTTCTGGAACAGCACGCCGCAGCGGCTTTCGACCGCGACCCGCTGGCCCTCCGGCAGGTCGTGCAGGTTTTCGCCGAACAAGCGCACGCTGCCCGCGTCGGGGCGGCGCAAGCCGAGGATCGTGCGCAGCAGTACCGACTTGCCGCTGCCCGAGCCGCCGACCACGCCAAGGATTTCGCCGCGATAGACATCGAGGTCGAGGTTCTCGTGCACCACCTGCGCGCCGAACTGGCTGCGCAGGCCGCGCACTTCCACCAGCGCTTCGCGTGGCGCGGTGGCGCTCACCAGTTCATCTCCATGAAGAACAGCGCGGCCAGCGCGTCCACCACGATCACGAGGAAGATCGATTGCACCACGCTGGAGGTGGTTCGCTCGCCCACCGATTGCGCGCTGCCCTGCACCTTGAAGCCTTCCAGGCAGCCGATCACCGCGATCAGGAACGCGAATACCGGCGCCTTGCCCAAGCCCAGCCACAGGTAGCGCAGCGGGGTGTCGGTCTGGAACACCGAAATGAACATGGTCGGCGTGATGTCGAGTGCGAACCAGCACACCAGCGCGCCCCCCACCACGCCTGCCATCACCGCGAGGAACGCCAACAGCGGCGTCACGATCACCAGTGCGAGCACCCGCGGGAGCACCAGCAGTTCCATGGGGTCGAGGCCCATGGTCCGCATCGCATCGATCTCCTCGCCGACCTTCATCGAACCGATTTGCGCGGTGAACGCGCTGGCGGTGCGGCCGGCCAGGATGATCGCGGTCAGCAGCACGCCGAGTTCGCGCAGGAATGCGTAACTCACCAGGTCCACGGTGAATACCGTGGCGCCGTAGCGCTGCAGCGCGGTCGCCCCCAGGAACGCGATCACCGCGCCGATCAGGAACGACAGCAACGCCACGATCGGCACCGCATGCAGGCCGGTCTGCTCCATGTTGGCGACCAGCGCGGTGATGCGCCAACGCCTCGGTCGCCAGACGGTGCGTGCCAGGGTTTCGAGCGTTGCGCCGATGAAACCGAGCAGTTTGAACGCCAGCCGGCGCACATGGACGACGTTGGTGCCGACGTCGGCCAGCATGTCCACGAAGCCGAAGTTGCGCGGCGGCGGCGGGCGGTGCGCGTAGATTTCCGCGACCGCATCGCTGACGGTGCCGAGCAGGGCGCGCAGTTCGCGCGGCACGTCGTGGTCGTGTTCGGCCAGCCAGTGCAGGCACTTGGGACCCAGTGCCACCGCGATCAGGCCCGCGCCCGCGGTGTCCACGCGGCCCACGTCGTTGAAGTCCACGTCCGGCGTTTCCGGGAGGGATGGCTTCAACGCGTCGAGTTGCGATTCGAGTTCGGCGAAGTACGGCAGGGTCCAGTCGCCCGTGAAGCGCAGCACGTTCTGACCCGTTTCCGGCAGCGGCAGCCATTCCACCAGGCCGGGCGTGGTTGGGGACCGGTTCATCCGCGCAATTTAGCAGCGTCTGCTTGTGCGATCATCCCTGATCGCCGCGTCGTTTGAGCCAGCCTCGACTGATGTGATTCATGATCATTGACGCCAGCACGGCCTTGAGAGCGACCATCCATGGCCAAGAGCTCCGTGGCCTGGCTTTTCACGGCAGCGTGCGATCTGGAGATTTGTATGCTGAAGCGGCGATAATGCGGAATTTCCATCGCAGGACATCTCCATGACCAAGCAGACCGTCCTCAATGCCACCCATCGCGCCGCGGGCGCGAAGATGGTCGACTTCGGCGGTTGGGACATGCCGCTGCATTACGGCTCGCAGATCGAGGAGCACCACGCGGTGCGCCGCGACGCCGGGATGTTCGACGTCTCGCACATGACCGTGGTCGACCTGCACGGCGCGCGCTGCCGCGAATTCCTCGGGCACCTGCTGGCCAACGACATCGGCAAGTCGAAGAAGCCGGGCAAGGCCATCTATTCGTGCATGCTCAACGAGCGCGGCGGGGTGATCGACGACCTGATCACCTATTACCTGGAAGAGGACGCGGGCCAGGGATGGCCCGCACGCGAAGCCGGAGCGTCGGCGACGGCTGAGGCGAAGGCCAGTCCGGACATCCGCCGGACTGGCCGTGTCGAATCCGCGCACGACAGCGCGGATTCGAAAAGGGAATGGTTCCGCGTGGTGGTCAACGCGGCCACGCGTGACAAGGACCTTGCGTGGATCGGGAAGCAGGCGGCGGCTTACGGCGTGGAAGTGACCGAACGCCCCGAGCTGGCGATGATCGCGGTGCAGGGGCCGAATGCACGCGCAAAGGTACTGGGGCTGTTGCATGCGGACGATCGCGGGAGGGTGGACAAGCTCGGCAAATTCGTCGCCACGGAAGCGCGCGGTCCAAACGACATGCCGCTGTTCATCGCACGCACCGGCTACACGGGCGAGGACGGCTTCGAGATCATCGTCCCCGAACAGCACGCGGTCGCGCTGTGGGATGCGCTGGCCGCAGCCGGGGTACGGCCGGCGGGACTGGGTGCGCGCGACACGCTGCGCCTCGAAGCCGGCATGAACCTGTACGGCCAGGACATGGACGAGGACATCACGCCGTGGGAAGCAGGACTTGGGTGGACGGTGGCGCTGGAAAGCGCCGTCCATGACCGGGAGCTCGGTGGACGCGATTTCATCGGTCGTGCCGCGCTGGAAAAGCAGAGTGCCGCCGGCGTGCCGCGCGAACTGGTTGGCGTGGTACTTGAAGACAAGGGTGTGTTGCGCCATGGCCAGCGCGTGGTCACGCCATCCGGCGACGGCGAGATCCTGTCCGGCATCTTCTCGCCGACATTGGGCAAGGCCATCGGCTTCGCGCGGGTGCCGACCGGCGCCCGCGAAGGCTTGCGCGTCGACATCCGCGGGCGCGAACTGCCGCTGCGCGTGGTGAAATATCCGTTCGTGAGGGATGGCAAGAGCTGTATTTGAACGATCATCCATGATCGCGGTTTCGGCGGGGCGGATCGCATCGAGCCAGGCGCGCTGGTCGCCGACATCAGAACGGCCATAGAGCCGCCATCCATGGCCAAGAGCTCCGTGGCCTGGCTTTCCACAACAACGGCTTCGATACGAGCGTTAGAATTGTCGACTTCCGCGACCAACCAAGGAAATGTGCCATGAGCGACATACCCGGCGACCTGAAATTCCAGAAGTCCCACGAGTGGGCTCGCGTCGAGGATGCGGGCCAGGTGCGCGTCGGCATTTCCGATCACGCCCAGGAATTGCTCGGCGACCTCGTCTATGTCGAACTGCCCAAGGTCGGCGACAAGGTCGAGGCCGGCGCGAGTTGCGCGGTGGTCGAATCGGTGAAGGCGGCGTCGGACATCTACGCGCCGGTCAGTGGCGAAGTGGTCGCGGTCAACGGAGCGCTCGCCGACAAACCGGAAACGATCAACGAAGACGCCTATGGCGACGGCTGGTTGTTCGTGGTGAAGGCTGGCAATCCCGACGAGTTGGATGCGCTGCTCGGTCCCGATGACTACGCCGAACTGATCGAGAACGACGAACACTGAGCATGCGTCGACGTCGTCGCGGACGTCGACCGAAGCCACGCAACGGGCTCTGATTTGGCCCGTTTTCCCGTCTCGCGCAAAAAAATTTTCGGGTGCCGGTTCGCCGCACATCCGGTCCTGCATGGCGCTTGAGCGGACGTTTCGGCAGGTTGCGAGAGCTTGAGCGGCCGCGGCGACGCGGGCGGTCCGCGCACACGGGTGGTGCGCGCGCAAGCCAGTGCTGACGCGGCTTCCAGCGAATTCGCAAGGCGTTGCGTGGAATATTGTTTGGACGTCTATACGTCTGCGGGTTGCATCCATTCGCGGGCCGGCATCCGATGTCGTGGCCGGGTCCGCGCGGTGTCGGACGTTTGCAAGGGCTTCATTCGACGCAAAAAATTGATTGACACCGTGATTGCATGGGGCTAGCTTTCCGCCCGACGACATGTAGCACGACGGAAACATGCCGACTGCCAAGTACATCAAACCGTACATCGAGCACGGTCACAAATCCGAGAGAGTCCGGAAGATCACCGTCTCGATTCCGATGCATGTACTCCGGCTGCTTTCCGACGAGCGCACACGTCGTCAAGTGTCCAACCTGCGGCACGCCACGAACAGTGATCTTCTGTGCGAGGCGTTTCTGCATGCGTTTACTGGGCAACCACTGCCAACTGATGAGGAGCTGAGACGAACCATGGCAACCAAGAAAGCTGCGAAGAAACCCGCCAAGAAGGCGGCCCGCAAACCGGCGAAAGCCAAAACCGCAACCGCGCGCAAGACCGCGCGCAAGACCGTCCGCAAGGCAGCCAAGAAGGCTGCGAAGAAACCGGCACGCAAGCGCGCCGCCAAGAAAACGGCACGCAAGCGCACCGCGAAGAAGGCCGTGATGGCCAAGACCTCGCGCGCCAGCAAGACCAAGCGCACGAAGAAGGCCAAGAAGTAGGCAACTTCCGTTGTACGCTTCAACGCAACATTCATAACGACAAGCCTGCTCTCCCTGCGACGCCCAGCGCAGGGGGATTGCGGGCAAACGTTACAGGTGTTGGCCCCGGCCCTGCCGGGGCTTTCCATTTGTAAGTGCGTCGCGGCAAGCCCTGTCGAGCCATTCGCCGCCACGGGTAGCGGGAATGTCGACCCGATCACACATCGTGCATCTTCGGGGGAGCACGCTTTCGATGCCTCGTGATTCACGGCGAGTCTGGAACGGATCATGCATGCGCACTTGGGCTGCATTCTCTTCCCTCGCAGGCAGGTGGCGCATGACTACTCACGCATCCAGTCGTCCGGATTGGGAACCGTTCGGGCTCGCCGCGGGGCTGCGCGGCGTCGTTGCCGTATCCGCAATGGTCCTGTTGCTGGCTGGCTGCGGCCAGGGATCGAATACGCCGTCCAGTTCCGCCCCGACCAGTGCCAAGCCGGTTGCGCCCGCCGTCCCCTCGGCACCCGCCTCGGCGCCGGCGCAATTGCCGGTCGCCGCCGCCAGCGCAGCACAGGCACAGGCGCAGCAGGCCGCGGTTGCCGCCAAGGCCAAGCTGCAGTCCATGAGCGTGCCCGACCTCCTCGCCGCCGCGCGCGATGCGTACTCGCAACACCGGCTGGTGACGCCCGCCGGTGACAACGCCATGGAATATTACGAAGCCGTGCTGGCCAAGGAGCCCAACAACCAGGTCGCCAAGGATGCGTTGCGCGAAGCCTTCCCGTTCGGCGTGCCGGACGTCGAAAAGGCCATCGCGCAGAACAATTTCGACGAGGCGGGCCGTGGAATCGACCTGCTGACGAAGGCCGATCCCACCAATTACACCCTGACGTTGCTGCGTTCCAAGCTGGACGCACAGAAGAAGCTGCAGGCGCGCCAGCAGCAGGAAGCGCAGTTGAAAGTTCAAAAGGCGGCCGAACTCGCCGCCGCGCAGCAAGCGGCAGCCGTGAAGGCGGCGGCGGAGAAGGAGGCCGCGGCCAAGCTTGCCGCGCAGCAGGCGGCAGCGGCGAAGGCAGCTCCACCCAAACCGGCGGTGGTCGCCGCGCCCCCGCCCAAGCCGGCTGGTGAAACCCGTGCGGCCAAGGTCGTCACGCCCGCCGCGCCGGAATATCCGCTGCAGGCAGCGCGCAACCAGACCTCCGGTTACGCCGTGGTCGAATTCACCGTCTCCGCGAGCGGTGCGGTTGAAAATGCGCACGTCGTCGACTCGTCGCCGCGGCGGATGTTCGACAGCGCCGCCATCCAGGCCGTGAGGCGCTCGAAGTTCGAGCCGGCGCTCGACAATGGGGAACCAGTTTCCAGCGTCCTGCAACGCCGCATCGATTTCAAATTCGGGGGGTGAAATCGCGCTTTGCGCGATTCCAGGCGCGGCCCGGGCGAGACGGAAATGGCCGAGGCACTGCCTCGACCCGCCGAGCGCCGTAGCCATGGATGGCGAAGGTCGGACTTTTCCGGTGGAGCCGGATGCGGAACAAGAAAAGTCGCGCCGGTGCCATCGCACCGTGGATGGCTGCTCGCTCGATTCTTCGCCGCGCTGCGCGGTTTCAGGCTTCCGGTTTCAGCGCTTGTGGCGTGCGCGGCGTGACGGGCGCTTGGCAGGGCGTTCGGCGCGGTCGAGTTGCGCCCAGTCTTCGTGTGGCAGTCCAAGCAGGGCATCGAAGAACATCGGCATCAATCCCGCGGGAGTGTTGCTTTCGCAATTCCAGAGCACCACGACGCCGGCGTGGTATTCCGGGAAGAACCCGATCATCGAGCGATAGCCTTTCACCGCACCGGCGTGGAAGATCAGGGTGTGCCCGGCGTAGTCGTACACGCGCCAGCCGAGCGCGTAGGACGCGTGTTCGACCCGTGTCCGTCGCCAGTTGGAAAACATCCGTTCGGTGGGCGTGTCGATGACGGGTGCGTGCAACACCTCCAGCAGCGAATCCGGAAGCACCATCGGGCGGCCGCCCATCTGTGCGATCAGCCACTGCTCCATGTCGCGGATGCTGGCGTTGACGCCGGCCGCGGGCGGCACGTAGAAATTCTCGTTGGGCTCGTAGGCGACCCACTGCTTGCCGTGCCTGTAGTGGGGGCGCGCCCAGCTGCGGCTGCCTTCCAGTCCGTCGCGCCCGTAGCTGGCCGTGGTCATGCCGAGCGGCAGGAACAGGTAGCGGTCGACCAGCTGGATGAAGAACTGCCCGGTCTTGGCGTGGATCACGTCACCGATCAGCGAGAACGCGATGTTCTGGTAACCGTAGCAATCGCCCGGGTCGCAGGTCATCGGCACCGTGTCCAGTTTGCGTTCGAGTTCCTGGTAGGGCACGCCGGTCGAGAGCAGGTTGTCGTAGGCGTTCGGCGGCAACCCGATGCTCTGGCTCAGGATGTCGCGTACCGTTGCTTCCTGCGAGGCGTTCGCGTCGCGCAACTTGAAGAACGGCAGCACGCTGGCGAGACGCGTGTCCCAGGTCAGCACACCCTGGCGCACCAGCATGCCGGTCAACGTGGTGGCGAACGCCTTGGACAGCGAGGCCAGCCGGAACACGGTGTTGGGCGATACCTTCGCGTCGTTGCCGGCATCGGCGTAACCGAGGGTGCGCTCGTACCTCACCTTGTCGTTGACCACCACCGCGGTGGCAAGCCCGGAGGTGCGGTTGTCCGCGGCAAGCTGGTCGAGCCAGTGATCGTAGTCCCTGATCGCCGCATCGACGCGCGCCGCAGGCAGCGTCGTCTGGTGCGTGCCGGTGTGGACCACGGTGGGTTCCGGCGGCACGGGATTGCCGTGGGTCTGGACGCGTGGCGCCGCGAACGCGGTACCGAAAACGAGGGAACAGCCGAGTGCTGCGAAGAAAGCGGATAAACGCATGCTATGCTCAAATTGTTGTGCGATCATCCCTGATCGCCGCAGTAGTGTATTGGTCGATCGGCGATGCGCACCTAGCTTCGTGAAGACCAGAACGGCCTCAAGAACCGCCATCCATGGCCGAGAGCTCCGTGGCCTGACTTTCCACAACAGCCGCCTTGGACAAGGCTCCCAACGAAGGAGAGGGCAATGTCGGGTCTGATCATCTTCCTGATCATCATCGCCATCATTGTGATTTACCTGATCGCGATCTACAACGGGCTGGTGACTTCGCGCAACGCGTACAAGAACGCATTCGCGCAGATCGACGTCCAGCTCACCCGCCGCCACGACCTGATCCCGAATCTCGTCGAAACGGCCAAAGGTTACCTTGCGCACGAACGCGAAACGCTGGAAGCCGTCACGGCTGCGCGCACCGCCGCGGTGAACGGCTTGGCGGCCGCCAAGGCGCAGCCGGGCGATCCCGACGCGATGAAGCAACTCGCCGGCAGCGAAAACCAGTTGACCCAGGCATTGGGCCGCCTGTTCGCGGTGAGCGAAGCGTACCCGGACCTGAAAGCCAACCAGAACATGATGCAGTTGTCGGAGGAGTTGACCTCCACCGAGAACCGCGTCGCGTTCGCACGCCAGGCCTACAACGATTCGGTGATGAGCTACAACAACCGGTGCCAGGTGTTCCCGTCCACGCTGGTCGCGGGGCCGTTCGGGTTCACGCCGGCCGAACAGTTGGCGATCGACGATCCGGCAAAACGGGAAGCGCCGAAAGTATCGTTCGCCTGACAGCCACTGAATAACCTGCTGCGCTTGGCAGCTTGCGCGCCGGCGGTGCTCGCAATGCTCACGTACTGTCGTGTACGCTCCGCTTGCTGCGCTCCGGCGTCACGCAATCTGCCTTCGCTCGCGACGGTTCTTCAGCGGCTGTGCCGCGTGCATCCTGCCCACTAGCGGACTCCAGCCCCATGGATTTCTTCGCCCAACAAGCCAAGGTCCGGCGCTCCAGTCGCACGCTGGTATGGCTGTTCGCGTTGGCCGTGTTCGCGATCGTGGTCGCGGTGGATCTGGTTTGCGCGTTCGTGCTCGGCGTCGGGTTGCGGCCGCTGCCGTTGCTCGGCATCTCGGTCGCGGTGGTGGCGCTGATCGGGCTGTGTTCGGCCTACCGGGTGGCCAGTCTCGCCGGTGGCGGTGCCGCGGTCGCGCGTGAAATGAATGCCGTGGAAGTGCCTGCGGATACCTCCAATCCGCAATGGCAGCGCCTGCGCAACGTGATCGAGGAGGTCGCGATCGCATCCGGCGTGCCGGTGCCGGAAATCTACGTGATGCAGAACGAGGCCGGCATCAACGCGTTCGCGGCCGGCTACACGCCCACCGATGCCGCGGTGTGCGTCACCCAGGGTTGCCTCGACAGGTTGAACCGCGACGAATTGCAGGGCGTGATCGCGCACGAGTTCAGCCACGTGCTGAACGGCGACATGCGCCTGAACATCCGCCTGATGGGCCTGCTGTTCGGGATCATGGCGATCTGGGTGGTCGGCCGCTTCCTGATGTGGGGCGGCTACTCCGGGCTTGGCGATGGCGACGGACGCCGTGGGCGGGGCGGCGGCAGCGGCCAGGTTGCGCTGGCAGGCGTGGCGCTGCTCGCGATCGGCGCGATCGGTGTGTTTTTCGGACGCCTGATCCAGGCCGCGGTGTCGCGCTCGCGCGAGTCGCTGGCCGATGCCTCGGCGGTGCAGTTCACGCGCCAGACTTCCGGGATCGCCGGCGCGCTGAAGAAGATCGCGGCCTTCGAGGAAGGTTCGGCGCTGCAGGCTGCGCGCCGCGACGAGGTACGCCACATGCTGTTCGGCGATGCCGAGCAGGGTTCGTGGTTCGCCACCCATCCGCCCATCGTCGAGCGCATCAAGGCGCTCGAGCCCGGGTTCAAGCCCGAGGAACTGGATGGGTACGTCAAGCAGTGGCTGGCGACCGGCGGCGATCCGGATTCGATCGAACTGCACGCCGAGCTGCACCCCTGGGAAAAAGCCGTGCACGATTTTGCGCGCGCCGACGGCGACGTGGACATCCGCGCGGCGGCGCCGGCAACGACGGCGGGGCCTGGAGCAGGCGCGATCGGCGGTGCCATCCCCATGCGCGGCGCCGAACTCGCGATCACCGCCGCGGGCGTTGCTGCGCAAGTCGCCTCGCCCGGTACTGATGACTACCGTGCCGCGGTCGATTTGCGTGCGGGGATTCCGGCTGCCCTCGCGGCGGCTGCGCGCGATGCGCGCGGCGCGTTGGCGACGGTGTTCGCGCTGGCGATTTCCGAACACCCCGATCTGAAGGCGCAGCAAGTGCAATCGGTCGCGCAGGCCTTCGATGCCGCGCTGGCGGATGCGACACGGAGCCTGATGGCACAGATGGCCGACCTGCATCCGATGTTGCGCCTGCCGCTCGCGCAGCTTGCGTTCCCCGCATTGAAACGCCGGCCACGCCCCGAGATCGACCGTTTCGTGAACACGCTCGACGCCCTGGTCCACGCCGACGGCCGCGTGGATCTCGACGAATACTGCCTCGCGAAGCTGGTGCAGGCGCAAGTCGTCGCGGCGCTGGATCCGGCCGCGGGTTTCAAGGCCGGCACGCTGAAGCTCGTTGATGCGCAGGACGAACTGCGCGACCTCGCCGCGCTCATCGCACATTTCGGCAATGACGACGACGAAACCGCGCAACGCGCATTCCAGGCCGCGATGCACGAGGCGTTGCCGAATGCCTCGATCCTGTATGCGTTGCCGGACGACTGGCAGGCGGCGCTGGATCGCGCGCTCGCAACCTTGTCCCGCCTGACGCCCGATGGCAAACAGTTGACCGTGCAGGCGCTGACCCGCGCGATCGCGGTCGACGGCAAGGTCACGCTGTCCGAATCGGAATTGTTGCGCACGACTTGCGCCGTGCTCGGCTGCCCGCTGCCGCCGTTGTTGAGCGATCATCCATGATCGCGGTGTCGTGAACCTCGTTCGCGGATCGGAACATTCGACTGCCATGAACACCAGAACGGGCCCCACAGGCGCCATCCATGGCCAGGAGCTCCGTCCCTGACCATCCACGGAGGCGAACGTGCTGCGGAAGAGCGCCTGGTGGTGGCGCTGGCTGCGCTGGCGTTCTTCTGCGTGCTGGCCGCGTATTACGTGATCCGCCCGGTACGCGACCAGCTTGCCGGCGCGACCGGTTCGATCGCGTTGCCATGGTTCTACGCGGGCACGTTCCTCGCCACGCTGACGGTCATGCCTGCATTCGGCTGGCTGGCGGCGCGCCTGCCGCGACGCCAGCTGCTGGCCTGGAGCTACGGCTTCTTCATCGCGTGCCTGGTCGCGTTCGTCCCGCTGTTCGCGCAGCAGCCGCGGATCGGCGCGCGCGAGCTGGGTATCGCCTTCTTCATCTGGGTCAGCGTGTTCAACCTGTTCGTGGTGTCGCTGTTCTGGAGCCTGATGGTGGACCTGTTCGACGCCGAACGTGCGCAGCGTGTGTTTGCACTGATCGCCCTCGGCGGCGCGCTGGGTGCGTTGGCGGGGCCGATCCTCACGACACTGCTGGTGCAGCGGATCGGCGTGGCGCCGTTGCTGCTGGTGTCGGCGGCGCTGTTGGCGATTGCGTTGGGGCTGATGCTGCATCTGTCGTCGGCATGCGATACGCATCGCAGCGGAGCCGCGCCGATCGGCGGGTCGCCCTTCGCGGGCTTGCGTGCCGCATTCGCCGACCCGTTCCTGCGCTTGATGGCCTTGCTGATGTTGTGTTCGGACGGTGTCGGTACGCTGGCCTACGCCCTGGTCGCCGATTACGCCAAGGCACATTTTGCCGATGTCGCCGCGCGCACCGCCTTCTATGGACACATCGACCTTGCCGTGAACGTCTTCCAGATGGTGCTGCAGGTCGGACTGACGCGCTGGATGCTGGCGCGCTTCGGCATCGTTTCGGGGCTGGTGTTGCCGGCGGCGGTGAACGTGGTGATGCTGTTGGCCGTCGCGCTGTTCGGTGCGGCGCATTTCGGGATCGCCGGATTCGCCTTCGCGCTGGTTCCGCTGACGTTGGTCGTGACCCGCAGTTTCGCCTACGGCGTGACCAAGCCCGCGTCGGACGCGCTGTACGCGCGTGCCGCGCGCGAGGTTCGCTACAAGGGCAAGAACTTCGTGGAGACCGCGGTGTGGCGTTTCGGCGACGTCACCGTCGCAAGTGCGCTGGATGGCATGCGCGCATTGGGCGCGACACTCGGCGGGATCGGATTGGCGTCCGCGGCGATCGCGGGACTGGCCGGGTGGCTGGGCTGGCGCGCGGTCGCGGCAAGTGGTGCCGGGACGATGGAATCCCCGCACGCCGCGCGCGGTTGAGGATCATGCGAGCAGCTTGTGGCGCAGCTCGCGCGCGTTGGCCAGGAGCTCCGGGAAGAACGCATCGAATTGAAGCTGCAGTGCGTCGGCGTGGGCGTGCAGCGCGGGCAGCGCCTCGCCGGTGGGCGAGGGGCGCGCAAGCCGCCACGCCAGCGCGTGGAACACGATGTCGAGGGTGGCGTCGTTGCCGTACGCCTCAGGCAGGCCGTGCCCGTGCATCCACGCGAGGAATCCGCGCAGCGATTCCGGCAGCTCCAGCGCGTGGGCATCCAGCAGGGTCAGCCAGCGCTCCGAAAAGTGCGCGAGCGATTCGTCCGCGACGTAACGGTCCCATCCGCGCACCAGCAGGTGATCGAACCACACGTCCAGGACAATGCCCGCGTAGCGGCGCATCGGCGGTTCGAAGCAGCGGCGCGCGGCCGCCACCGCCGGGTGCGCGTCGGTGAAACCGTCGATCGCGCGGTGGAAGCGCAGGCCCGCTTGCCGCGCAGCCGGCCAGGCCGGATCGGGGCGGCCGCGGACGAAATCGCCCAGCGCGCTGCCCAGCGCGAATTCCGGTCCGCCGGCATCGGCCAGCAGGGCGTGGGCGAGGTGATTCATGGGCTTTCGTGAAAAGTCAGGCCATGTATGGCCGTTCTGGTGTTTCTGGCTCGAGGAAACTCCAAGGTTGCCTGAAGGTTCGGCGATGCGGCGATCAGGGACGATCGCAATTATGATGCCCCCATGAGTGATCCCCTGCCGCCGGCCCCCGCCGGTTTTCCGGACGAGCCCGTGAGCTTCGCGCTGCCCGGCCCCGCCGGTACGCTGGAAGTGGCGACCGCCGCGCCGGAACCGGCACAGGCCCGCAGCGGCACGGCGGTGGTCTGCCATCCGAATCCGCAGCAGGGCGGCACCATGCGCAACAAGGTGGTGACGATGCTGGAACGCGCGTTGCGCGAGTCGGGCCTCGCCACCGTGCGCTTCAATTTCCGCGGCGTCGGGGCATCCACCGGCACCTTCGACAACGGCGACGGCGAAAGCGGCGACCTGGTCGCGGTCGCACAGTGGGTGCGCAAGGTGCATCCGGACGACGCCTTGTGGCTGGCGGGGTTCTCGTTCGGCAGCTACATCGCGCTGCGCTGCGCGCGTTCGCTGGGCGCGGATGCGCTGGTCACCGTCGCGCCGCCGGTCGGTCGCTACGAATTCGGGGAAATGGCGATGCCGGGCTGTCCCTGGCTGGTGGTGCAGGGCGAGGAGGATGAAGTGGTCGACCCGCAGGGCGTGTTCGACTGGGTCGAAACCCTCGATCCGATGCCGAGCGTGGTCCGCATGCCGGAAACCGGTCACTTCTTCCACCGCAAGCTGATGGACCTGCGCGGCGCGATCAAGAACGCGGTGCGCGGGTGGCTTCCGCCGGCACGTTGATGCGATCATCCCCGATCGCCGCCCCGCTGGATGACTGTTCGTCGTAAACCGTCCCTGGATCGTGCAGACCAGAACGGCCTTCAGAGCCACCATCCGTGGCTGAAAACTCCCTGGCCCGACTTTCCACAACAGCAGCTTCGATTGGAACATCGAAACAACAATCGTCCGCGCGAGACATCGCCGCTCGCCGATATCGCGACGCCCGGCAGCCATTACCAGCGCGGCGTGGCCGCCGGCCGCTGGCAGGACGATCCCGCGCAACGCGCGGCGTTGGGCGCTTTCGACCGTATCCATGCGGCCTTGCTGGCGCCGCGGCCCGGCGCGTTCGCGCGCCTGCGTGCGAAGGTGGGCGGGCACCCGGCGTCGATTCGCGGCCTGTACCTGTGGGGCGCGGTCGGGCGCGGCAAGACCATGTTGATGGACCAGTTCGCGGCGTCGTTGCCGCAGGGCGTCGCGCGGCGCGAGCATTTCCACCGCTTCATGCTCGACGTGCACGCGCGTTTGCGCGCACTCGGCGAGGTGCGCGACCCGCTGCCGCGCATCGCCGCGGACATGGCCACGCATGCACGGGTGCTGTGCCTGGACGAATTCATGGTCACCGACATCGGCGACGCGATGATCCTGGCCGGCCTGTTGCGTGCCTTGTTCGAAAGGGGTGCCGTGCTGGTCACGACTTCCAACACGCCACCGCAGGACCTTTACAAGGGTGGCCTGCAGCGTGGGCGTTTCATGCCCGCCATCGCCTCGATCGAGGCGCGCTGCGAGGTGCTGCAACTGGTCTCGCCGCACGACTGGCGACTGCGGGCACTGACCCGCGCGCCGGTTTACCTGACCCCGGACGACGCACGCGCGGAAGCCGCGCTGGCGCGATTGTTCGGCGAGCTCGCGCAAGGCCCGGTGCAGGATGGCGGCGAATTGCGCGTCAACGAGCGCGCCTTCCGCGTGCGCCGCGCCTGCGCGCAGGCGGCGTGGTTCGATTTCGCCGCGCTGTGCGAGGTGCCGTCGGGCTCGGTCGATTACATCGAGCTGGCGCAGACGCACCCCGCGATCCTGATTTCGGGCTTGCCGCAATTCACGCCGTTCAACGAGGACGCCGCGCAACGGTTCGTGCACCTGGTCGACGAGCTGTACGACCGCCGGGTAAAACTCGCCGTCACCGCCCAGGCGCCGGTGGTGGAGTTGTACGACGGCAAGCGCCTGCGTGGCGATTTCGCGCGTACCGAAAGCCGCCTGATCGAGATGCAGAGCCGCGAATACCTTGCCGAGGCGCACCGCCAGCACGGCATCTCCCCCGAGGCATCGGCTTGACCTCGCTTGCCGTCCAGGCCCGCAGGTTGGCGCTTGCAAAATATTCGCATGTAGTGTTAACTATTGACGCAATGCGTAACTACAGGAGTCGCCCGTGTCGAATCCCGAATTCCGCCGCCCGTCCTTCATCCCGTCGGTCACCTACGACGACAGTCGCGCCGCGCTCGAATGGTTGCAGAAGGCATTCGGCTTCGAACCCAGCGAGGTGCTGACCGATGGCGAGGGCAACATCGCCCATGCCGAGATGACCTGGGGCGACGGCGTGGTGATGATCGGCGGCCCGTGGCCGGGCTGGGACTGGTTGAGCAGCCCGGCGTCCGCCGGCGGCAAGAACACCCAGCGCATCCACGTGCGCGTGGAAAAGGACATCGACGGCCACTGCGAACGCGCACGCAAGGCCGGCGCGAAGATCTTGAAGGAACCGGAAGACCAGTTCTACGGCGACCGCACCTACGTGGCGGTGGATCCGGAAGGCCACCACTGGACCTTCGCGCAGTCGGTCAGGGAAGTGTCCAGGCAGGAAATGGAGCAGGCGAGCGGCTTGCGGTTCAAGCAACCCGAATGAGCAGCGCGAAACTCGACCGCACGCTGGCCGCACTCGCCGTGCCGTGCCGGCGCCGGATCGTCGACCTGCTGCGCGAACGTCCGTATCGCGCAGGCGAACTGGCCGAGGCAACGCGCACGTCGTTCCCGGCAGTGAGCCGGCACCTGCGCGCGTTGCGCGCGAGCGGCCTGGTCGACGAGCAGCGCGACGCGTTCGATGCGCGGGTGCGCGTGTACAGCCTGCGCGCGCAACCGATGGCCGAATTGAAGGCGTGGCTGGAGCAAACCGAGCGCGCGTGGGCGGGGCAACTGGTCGCATTCAAGGCGCACGTGGGGAAAACCCGGCGATGACGTCGAAAGTCTTCCTCGCGATCCGGGTACCCGCGGATCCCGTGCGTGCGTTCGAAGCGTTCACCGCCGATATCGCCGCGTGGTGGCGGCCGGACGGCCTGTTCCGGATCACGCCGCGAGGCGACGGCAGGCTCGCGTTCGAAGCGGGGGTCGGCGGCCGGCTTTACACGACGCTCGACGACGGCTCGGAGTTCGAGATCGGGCGTATTTCGGCGTGGGAGCCGGGTCGCCGGCTTGTCCTTGCGTGGCGGCACGCGAGCTTCGCACCGGACCAGTCGACCGAAGTGGAGGTGCGCTTCGAAGCCGTCGGTGACGAAACCCGGGTGTCGATTGAGCACCGTGCCTGGGACACGATTCCGCAGGAACACGCGGCCCGGCATGGCTTCCCCGAACGCGCCACCCTCGCGCGCGCGGCGGACTGGTGGCGCGCCTCGCTGGCCGCGTACCGCGATGCGGTGGCCGTGCAGCCGAGCTCCGGGCGCGCGACCCGGCGGTAGCAAACCGCACACGCGGGCTGTCGAAATCGCGCGGCTTCGAACGTCGTTGCTGGAAAGGATGGCTCCCACCTGACGACTGTCATGTCGAAATACACGACTTCCGACCCTATCCATCGCGATCGATCCCGTTTGAAATACACCCATCCACCCGGTGTCCGTGTCGAGCGATTGCGGCGCCTCGACATGCGGCATCCGTGAACCCATGCCATACCGCTGTCACTGCATCGTCGAAAAATGTTGCATCGCGGGATAGGCATAAATACAATACCGCGCAGTTCAGTTATATGAACGGCCGCTTCGGCACCCTCCAGAACGCTTCAGACCGTTTCCCCGCCTGAATGACGTACCCCATGAACACAATGAAGTCCGCCACCCGGCGGGCCGCGGTGGCGATGGCCCCGGTTTTGACGGCCGCACTCGCATTGGCCGGTTGCGCCGTCGGTCCGAATTTCCGTGAACCGGCGGCACCGCAGGTCGATCGCTACACCACGGCGCCGTTGCCCGCGTCCACCGCATCCGCCGACACGGCGGGTGGCGACGCGCAACGCTTCCTCGAAGGCGAGCACGTGCCGCAGCGCTGGTGGACCACGTTCGGCAACCCCGAACTGGATCGCCGCGTGCAGCAGGCGCTCCGGCACAGCCCGTCGATCACGGCCGCGCAGGCCGCGTTGCGACAGGCCGAGGAAACCGCCAAGGCCGCGCGCGGCAGCCTGTTCCCGTCGCTGGACGCCAACGTCGGTGCCACCCGTGCCAAGGAATCCGCGGCGCAATCCGGCATCGGCAAGGCGCTCGGCCCGTACAACGTGTACAACGCGGGCGTCAGCGTCGGCTACGTGTTCGACATCTTCGGCGGCGTGCGCCGTGGCATCGAGGCGCAACAAGCCCAGGCGGACGTCAGTCGCGCGCAGTTGGACGCGACCTACCTGGCGCTGGCCGCGAACGTCATCACCGCCTCGCTGCAGGAAGCATCCCTGCGCGAGCAGGTGAAGGCCACGCACGAGATCGTCGATTCGCTGAGGCAGGAACTCGAAATCGCGCAGAAGCAGCAGGCGATCGGCGCCAAGTCGCTGTCGGATACGCTGGCGGTGCGCTCGCAACTGGCCGCGACCGAAGCCACCCTGCCGCCGCTGGAGAAGCAACTCTCGGCGACCCAGAACCAGCTCGCAACCTACCTCGGCGTCACCCCGGCGCAATTGCAACTGCAGCCGGTGACGCTGGCCGACGTGACCCTGCCCGTCGACATCCCGGTCAGCCTGCCTTCGACGGTAGTCGCGCAACGGCCCGACATCCGCGCGGCGTCGGCGCAGTTGCACGCGGCGACCGCCGCGGTCGGCGTCGCGACCGCCGACATGCTGCCCAGGCTCACCTTGAACGGCAGCCTGACCAGCCAGTCGCTCACCGAGTCCGGCCTGTTCGCCGCGGGCAGTGGCGGCTGGTCGATCGGGCTCGGTTTGCTGCAGCCGCTGTTCCACGGCGGCCAGTTGCTGCACCAGAAGCGCGCGGCCGAAGCGGGCATGGACGCGGCGCTGGCGGGTTGGCAGCAGACCGTGCTGGTCGCGTTCCAGAACGTGGCCGACTCGCTGCAGGCGCTCGATTACGACGCGCAATCGCTGAAGGCGCAAAGCGCATCCGAGCAGGACGCCGAAAAGCTGTTGTCACTGACGCGCACGCAATACCGGGTCGGTGCGGTCGATTACCTGACCTTGCTGTCCGCCGAACGCCAGTACCAGCAGGCCCGCATCGCCGCAATCGCCGCGCGCGCTTCGCGCCTCACCGATACCGCCGCGCTGTACGCCGCACTGGGCGGCGGGTGGCAAGAAGGCATGCAAATCTCCGAAGCCAACCACGCATCGAAGCATTGACCCCATGAACGCATACGCAATTTCCGCGCGCCCGAAGCAGCGCAAGCGCCTGATCATCGTGATCGTCGTGGTGGCGATCCTGTTCGGGCTGCTGATCGGTTTCAACACCTTCAAGGGCATCATGATCGGCAAGTTCATGAAGTCCATGGGCAACCCGCCGCAGACGGTCAGCACCATGACCGCCGGGTATCAGGCTTGGCAGCCGCACGTCGAATCGGTCGGCAACGTGCGCGCGGTGCACGGCGCGGATCTCGCCTTCGACGTCGCGGGCCTGGTCGAAAGCGTGGACGTGAAGTCCGGCGCCGACGTGAAGAAAGGCCAGGTGCTGGTCACGTTGGTGGATGCCGATGACCGCGCCAAGCTGGAAGCACTCCAGGCCACCGCGCAGCTCGCGAAACTGACGGCCGATCGCTCGAAGCAGCAGCTGGCGGTGCAGGCGGTCAGCAAGGCGCAGTACGACACCGACATGGCGAACCTGAAGAGCGCGCAGGCGAATGCCGCCGCGCAACAGGCGCTGGTCGACAAGAAGACGTTGCGCGCGCCGTTCGCGGGCCGCATCGGCATCATCACCGCGAATTCAGGCCAGTACATCAACGTCGGCAACACCGTGGTGACCCTGCAGCAGCTCGATCCGGTGTACGTGGACTTCACGGTGCCGCAGTCGTCGCTGGATGAGTTGCAGGTAGGCGGCAAGGTCGCGGTCACGGCCGATGCCTTCAAGGACAAGGCCTTCGCGGGCAATGTCTCCGCGACCGACCCGAAGATCGACCTGTCCACCCGCAACGTCGGCGTCGAGGCGACCGTCGCCAATCCCGACAAACTGCTGGTGCCGGGCATGTTCACCAAGGTGGCGGTGGATTCGGGCACCACCCAGCGTTACCTGACGCTGCCGCAGACCGCGGTCTCGTACGCACCTTACGGCGACACCGTGTTCGTGGTGCACGAAGGTTCGCCGCCCGCGAGCGATGCCGACGGCAAACCCGTGGAAGCAAAGTCCTCAGCGGATGCGAAAGCGTCCAAGGGCGACGCTTCCAAGGACAACAAGGGCCCTTCGCATTACGTGCAGCAGGTGGTGGTGACGCTCGGGCCGACCCGCGGCGACCAGGTCGCGGTGCTGTCCGGCATCAAGCAGGGCGACGTGATCGTCAGCAGCGGCCAGCTGAAGCTCAAGAACGGCACTCCGGTGGACATCAACAACAAGGTGCAGCCGGCGTTCAGTCCGAATCCGCAACCGGTGGAAGAGTGATCGGAACTGCATCCGCTGTTCCGAATCGCGGCGTCCGGAGTGGTGAAGGCTTGATTCCCTTGCCACAGAATTATTTGCAGCAGGCTCCCGCATGAAATTCACCGATCTTTTCATCAAGCGCCCGGTACTCGCCGCCACGGTCAGCCTGCTGATCCTGGTGCTGGGCCTGCGCGCCGTGACCTCGCTGCCGATCCGCCAGTACCCCAAGACGGAAAACGCGACGATCACGGTGCAGACCGTGTATTACGGTGCCGACGCCCAGACCATGGCGGGCTTCATCACGCAGCCGCTGGAACAGGCGATCGCGCAGGCGCAGGGCATCGACTACATGTCCTCGTCGAGCACGCCCGGCGTGTCCTCCATCACGGCGACCCTGCGCCTGAACTACGACGGCAACAAGGCGCTCACCGAGATCTCAGCGCTGGTGAATTCGGTGAAGAACCAGTTGCCGCAACAGGCGCAGCAGCCGGTGATCACGTTGCAGACCGGCCAGCAGGTCGCGTCGATGTACCTCGGCTTCTATTCCGACAAGCTGCCCACCAACAAGATCACCGACTACCTCACCCGCGTGGTGCAGCCGCAGTTGAACGCGGTGGAGGGTGTGCAGAATGCCCAGATCCTGGGCGGCCGTACCTTTGCGCTGCGCGCCTGGCTGGATCCCGTGAAGATGGCCGCGCACGGCGTCACCGCGAGCGACGTGAATGCCGCGTTGGCCGCCAACAACTATCTCTCGGCCATCGGCACCACCAAGGGCCAGATGGTCAGCGTCAACCTGACCGCGGCCACCGACCTGCACACGGTCGACGAGTTCAAGAACCTGGTGGTGAAGGCCAACGGCAGCGACATCGTGCGCCTGAGCAACGTGGCCGACGTCACGCTCGGCGCGGAAAACTACGACTTCAACGTCGCCTTCGACGGCAATCGCTCGGTGTTCATGGGCATCAATGCGGCGCCGGACGCCAACGTGCTGGACGTGATCGACCGCGTGCGCAAGGTATTCCCGTCGATCCAGGCGCAGATGCCGACCGGCATCACCGCGCGGATCGTGTTCGACGGCACCGACTACATCCGGACCTCGATCAACGAGGTGGTGAAGACCCTCGCCGAAACGCTGATCATCGTGACGGCGGTGATCTTCCTGTTCCTCGGCACCCTGCGTTCGGTGCTGATCCCGGTGATCGCGATGCCGTTGTCGTTGATCGGCGCGTTCCTGGTGATGCTGTTGCTGGGCTATTCGATCAACCTGCTCACCCTGCTGGCGCTGGTACTGGCGATCGGCCTGGTGGTGGATGACGCGATCATCGTGGTCGAGAACGTCGATCGCCACATGAAGGAGCACCAGACGCCGCTGCAGGCCGCGCTGCTGGCCGCGCGCGAACTGGCCGGGCCGATCGTGGCGATGGCGATCGTGCTGGTTGCGGTATACGTGCCGGTCGGCTTCCAGGGTGGCCTGACTGGCGCCCTGTTCTCCGAATTCGCGTTCACGCTGGCCGGCGCGGTGGCGATCTCGGCGATCGTGGCGCTGACGCTGTCGCCGATGATGTGCTCGCGCTTCCTGCGCGAAGCCGACCACGAAAAACCGTTCGTCAAGCGCATCGACAAGGTGGCCGATGCGATACGCGACCGTTACCGCCGGATCCTGCATTCCTCGCTGGATACCTGGATCGTGGCGATCGTGTTCGGTGCGCTGATCCTGCTCGGCAACGTGTACCTGTTCAAGACCGCCAAGTCGGAACTGGCGCCGCAGGAAGACCAGGGCATCGTGCTGACCAACACCCAGGGTCCCCCGAATGCCACGATCACCCAGATGGCGATGTACTCGAAGCAGGTGTTCGACATCGCCACGTCGCTGCCCGAATACACCCACATCTTCCAGGTCGACGGCGCGCAGGGCGTCAACAGTGCATTCGCCGGCATCATGCTGAAGCCGTGGGGCGAGCGCAGCCGCAGCGCGGACCAGATCCAGCAGGAGGTGCAGCAGAAGGTCGGCCAGATCGCCGGGGCGAACGTCGCGGTGTTCCAGTTCCCGTCGCTGCCGGGTGCATTCGGGTTCCCGGTGCAATTCGTGATCAAGACCACCGAACCTTTGCAGAACCTCAATGACGTCGCGCAGCAGGTCCTGGCCAAGGCCAAGGCGTCCGGCATGTTCTTCTACGTCGATTCCGACCTGAAGATCGACCAGCCGCAGGCGACGCTGACGCTCGATCGCAGCAAGGTTGCGGCGCTGGGCATGACCCAGCAGAGCGTCGGCGCGGCGCTGTCGGCGGCGCTGGGCGGCAACTACGTCAATTACTTCTCGATCTCGGGGCGTGCCTACCGCGTGATCTCGCAGGTCGCGCAGGCCGACCGGTTGAATCCCACCCAGCTCGACAACTACTACATCAAGACCCCCACGGGCGGGATGATCCCGGCCTCGACCGTGGCGCACCTGACCTACCAGACGGTGCCGGAGTCGATCAACCACTTCCAGCAGTTGAACTCGGCGACGATCGGCGGCGTGATTGGCCCGAGCGTCTCGCTGGGGCAGGCGCTCACCTTCATGCAGGACACGCTGAAGGAGGTCGCGCCATCAGGCTACTCCGCCGACTACGCGGGCCAGTCGCGCCAGTTCATGCAGGAATCCGGCGGCTTCCTGTTCACGCTGATGTTCTCGATCATCATCGTGTTCCTGGCGTTGTCGGCGCAGTTCGAGAGCTTCCGCGACCCGATCGTGATCCTGGTATCGGTGCCGATGGCGATCTTCGGCGCGTTGCTGTTCATCAACCTCGGGCTCTCGACGCTCAACATCTACACCGAAGTGGGCCTGGTGACCCTGATCGGCTTGATCAGCAAGCACGGCATCCTGATGGTGCAGTTCGCCAACGACGCGCAGCGCCTGCACGGTTTCAGCAAGCGTGATGCGATCGAGGAAGCCGCCTCGGTGCGCTTGCGCCCGATCCTGATGACCACCTTCGCGATGGTGCTGGGCGTGATCCCGCTGGTGATCGCCGCGGGCGCGGGCGCGGCCGGCCGCCACAGTATCGGCCTGGTGATCTTCACCGGCATCTCGATCGGCACCCTGTTCACGTTGTTCGTGGTGCCGGCGATGTACCTGCTGCTGGGCCAGGATCACCACGCCGAACGCAGCGAAGACGCCGGCGACGTCGAAGCGCTGCCGCCGCCCGAGCCGCAAACTCCCTGAGTTGCGGCGGCAGGTGATGCGTCACCGCGAAGGGCAGCCTCGGCTGCCCTTCGCGTTTCAGCGCACCACGATCGTGCCGGTCATCTGCGGGTGGACCGAGCAGTAGTACGCGTAAGTGCCCGGCCTGGTGAACACCGCGCTGTAGTGGTCGCCCGTGTCCAGCGCCGGCGAGGATTTGAACCCGTCGCCGGCGCTGGTGACGGTGTGCGGTTCCTCGTCGTGGTTGGTCCAGGTCACGGTGGCGCCGGCGGGTATCTGCAACTTCGCGGGTTGGAATTTGAACATCGTGACGGCGACCTGATACGTGTTCGCCGGTTGGGTGGAGGTGGTCGGTGATGCGCCCTGCGCGGCGCAAGCCGCCGACAACAATGCGGCGATGACGAAAAGCCTTTGCATGGAAACTCCTGTCGGGGAATGAAAGGGCTCAGACGAGCGTGTGCTCGGTGATCGCCAGCGTGCCGCTGCCGCGGACGTGTCGCACGTCGCGGACGCCGATGTATTCGTGCAGCTTGCCGGCGGGCAGGTCCTGCAGCGGGCCTGGCGCCGGACCCACGCCTGGTGCGGGCTGCGGGTACGCGGTCGAACGCGCGGTGTGGAAGGTGACGTTGCCTTCGATCTTCTGCTGGATCTGGTGGATGTGTCCGTTCAGCACCGTCACCGAACCGAAGCGCTTGAGCAGCGACAAGGCCTGCGCGCTGTCCTGGGTGCCCCAGCCCCACGCGGGATAGAGCGACCACATCGGCATGTGCGCGAACACCACGATCGGCGTGCTGGCGGAAAGCCCCGCAAGATCCTGCTTCAGCCAGGCAAGCTGGTCCGGGCCTAGAAAACCCAGTCCCGCACCTTGCAGGTGCCGCACGTTCACCAGCGCCACGAAATGCACGCCGTGGTGGTCGAAGCTGTACCAGCCGTTGCCATCCACGCCGCCGCCGAAGCGTGCGAAGAACGCCTTGCCGTCGTCACCGATCACGTCGTGCTCGCCGGGGATGTAGAACACCTGGCCGGTCCTTGCCTCTTTCAGCAGTTCGGCCACGGTGTCGAACTGCTCGGGCTTGGACAGGTGCGACAGGTCGCCGGTATGCACCACGAAATCGGGTCGCTTCGGCTGCGCGTTGACCAGTGCGATCGACTGGCGCAAGCTGGCGACCGGATCGGGGTTGGGCGCCTTGTGGAAGCCGATATGGCTGTCGCTGATCTGCACGAAGCCGAAGGTGGCGTTTTGCGCCGTGGCGTCCTTGAGCAGCGCGCCGGCGTGCGCGACGCCGCCATGCATCAGCCACAGCGTGCCGGCGCCGGCCCAGGCCATGCACTCGAGGAAGCGCCGCCGGTCCGGTTGCATGTCGTCGCGATCGTCTTTCATGGAAATGCATCCTCGTTGGAAATGGATTCGAAGACATGCGCGTTGCGCGTGCTTCAGGACGTCATACCGCTGCGCCTGCGCGCTTATTCCCGCCTGCGGGCGCCGGGAATAAATTCGCCTGGACATCAGTCTCGTCTTGATGGGCGATGGAACAAGCGCGCTGGTGCGGACTGACGGCATGGACACTGGCGCCATCTTCGAACGCGAGGTGGTGCGGCACCTGGATGCCGCGTACAACCTTGCGCGCTGGCTGGCGCGCAACGACGCGGACGCCGAGGACGTGGTGCAGGAAGCGGTGCTGCGCGCGTTCCGCTTCTTCGGCGGGTTCCGCGGCGGCGATGCGAAGGTCTGGCTGCTCGCGATCGTGCGCAACACGTTCTACACGCAGCGCTCGCAGTTACCCGCCGCGGGCAGCGTCGACGAATTCGACGAGGCGATCCACGGCGGCGAGGACCACGACGATCCGCAGGCCGTGCTGCTGCGCGCGGCCGATGCGCAGCGCCTGCATGCCGCGCTGGAACGGTTGCCGCCCGAATTCCGCGAGGTGCTGGTGTTGCGCGAGCTGGAAGGGTGCTCCTACAAGGAGATCGCGTCGATCACCAACCTCAAGATCGGCACGGTGATGTCGCGGCTGGCGCGCGCACGCGAACGCCTGCAACGTGAGTTGACCCGCAGGGAGGTGGCGGCATGAATTGCCAGGATGTGCGCCTGCTGTTGCACGCGTATCTCGACGACGAACTGGGCGCGGCCGACGGCGTCGCGGTCACCCGGCACCTGGCCGGGTGCGAAGCCTGCATGCAGCGCGTCCGCGCGTACACGCGGACACGCGACGATCTGCGGGGGGCGGATTTGTATCGTCATGCACCCGCGGCGTTGCGGACGCGCATCGCCGCGCGCTTGCCGCGCCCTGCCGTTGTGCAGCGCACACCGCGTCGCGCCTGGAACCTGGCCCTGGCCGCGCTCGCCGCGCTGTGCGTGATCGCGGCGTTGTTCGCCGGCTGGCAAACGCTGCAGTTGCGTCGGGCCGCTGGCCACGCGCTGGTTGTCGACGCGGTATCCGATCACGTGCGCTCGCTGCTGCCCGGGCATTTGATCGACGTGCGCAGCACCAGCGAACACACCGTGAAGCCATGGTTCGACGGCCGCCTGGATTTCTCGCCGCAGGTGAAGGACCTGACCGCGCAAGGCTTTGAACTGATCGGCGGGCGGCTCGACGTGCTCGACGGCAGGCAGGTCGCCGCACTGGTGTACAAGCGCCACCTGCACACGATCAACCTGTTCCAGTGGCCGGGCAGTGGGGCGGGCGCAAGCGTGTCGCGGACCCGCGACGGCTACCACGTACTGGAGTGGAGCGACGCGGGATTGCGGTTCATCGCCGTTTCCAGCGTGGCCAAGGTCGACTTGCAAGCATTCGAACGCGCCTTCCGCGCAGTGCCCTCCGCCGCCAGCGAAGCCGCGCACTGAGGATCGCGCGTGTCCGGGATGGGTGGTGCTATCGTGCGCGTCTCCAGCGCGCGCGTTCGATCCGTCAGCCATGTCCGATACCGCCACGGTCTTCAACCACAACGTCGCCGCACGCCGCGACGGAGTCCGCATCGATGCCGAGCCGCCGGTGCGACATGTCGTGGTGGTCGGCGGTGGCACCGCCGGCTGGATGACCGCGCTGCTGCTGGCCAACTCGGCTTACGGTGCGCGCCTCAAGGTCACGGTGCTGGAATCGTCGCAGGTGGGCGTGATCGGTGTCGGCGAGGGTTCCACGCCCTGGTTGCGTGGCTTCTTCGAAGGGTTGGGCATCGAGGAATCGGAATGGATGCCGGAATGCCACGCCACCTACAAGGCCGGCATCAGCTTCGACGGCTGGTCCACGCGACCCGGATACGAAAGCTACTTCCATTCGTTCGCGTCGATGCTGGACAACATGACGATGGCGCCGTTCATCGACAACGTGCACGCGCGCCTCGACCGCGCCGACGTGCACGCGCACCCCGATCGTTTCTTCATATCCGCGCGGCTGGCGCGTGAGTGCAAGGCGCCACGACCGCAGCAAAGTTTCCCGTTCGACGTGTGGTACGGCTTCCATTTCGATTCCGTGTTGCTGGGCCGCTTCCTGCAGAAAAAGGCGATGGATCGCGGCGTGCAACACGTCGTCGGCCACGTGACCGAAGTACGGCTTGCGGAATCCGGCGACGTCGCCTCGCTTGCGCTCAAGGATGGCGGCACGCTGGCGGGCGACTTCTATGTCGATTGCACCGGCTTCGCCTCGCTGCTGATGGGCAAGGCGCTCGGTACGCCCTTCGTGCCGTTCAAGGACAACCTGTTCAACAACGCCGCCATCGCGATCAGCAAACCGCACGACGGGCCGATCATGCCCAAGACGATTTCCAGCGCGCTCGGGCATGGCTGGGTGTGGAAGATTCCGCTGACGACGCGTTACGGCTACGGCTATGTGTACAGCACCGACTTCTGCCCGCCCGAAAATGCGGAAAAGGAGTTGCGCGGGCACCTCGGCTTGCTGGACGCCGACGTTCCGGCGCGGCACCTGGAATTCCGTCCGGGGCGCGTGGCCGAGCCGTGGCGGCGCAACTGCGTGGCGAATGGCCTTGCCCAGAGTTTCATCGAACCGCTGGAGGCGACCACGCTGCTGTACGTACAGCGCACTGCGGAGATGCTGGTGGCCGCGCTGGAGCAGCGCGACCTGGGCGAGGGCACGCGCAGGCGCTTCAACGACACGCTCAATGCTGGCGTCGAAGGCACGCGCGACTACATCGTCACCCACTTCAAGACCAACACACGCAACGACACCGATTACTGGCGCGCGAATGCCGCCAACACCCACCTGTCCGAACCGTTGCAGCAACTGCTGCGCACCTGGCTGGCCAGCCGCCCGATCTCCGCCGGCATTGCGCAAGGCAAGTTCGGGCGCGGCTATCCGATCATGTCGTGGTACAGCCTGTTGGCTGGGGTCGGCCTGTTTCCCGGCGACCCGCGTCCGCCGACAGCCGAGGAGGCGAAGTACGACATGGCCGAGGTCGACACGCTGCTGGATCGCAGCGCCATGAACTTCCCCGATCATCGTACGTTCCTGGGCGCGATACCGCCCAAGCCCAAGCCGTCTTCGCTGCAGGTTTATTTCTGGTAGCCGGATACCCGGCCGCGCGACCGCGGTGACGGTGCTATCGTTCGCGTTCACGCTTTTCCTGCCGAGGGGCTCCCATGCGATTGCTGCCGAACACCGTTCGCCTGTTGTGCCTGGCCGCGCTGCTGGCCTTCGCCTGTGTGCCTGCATTTGCGAAGGATGCGTTGCCCGCGGACCTTGCCGCGAAGATCGACAGGATCGCCAACGATGCCTTGAAGCAAAGCGGCGTGCCCAGCGCATCCGTTGCCGTGGTGCGTGACGGCAAACTCGTTTACGCGAAGGCGTACGGCGATGCGCGGCTCGATCCGAAAACGCCCGCGACCGCTTCGATGCGCTACAGCATCGGCTCGATCAGCAAGGAGTTCACCGCGGCGGCGATCCTGATGTTGCAGCAACAGGGAAAATTGAACCTCGACGACAAGGTCGCGAAGTTCTTTCCGGACCTCACCGACGCCGACCACGTCACGATCCGGCAGATCCTCTCGCACACTTCCGGCTACCAGGATTTCTGGCCGCAGGATTACCTGATGCCGATGATGAAGCAGTCGACCACGCCGGCGCACATCATGGATGTCTGGGCGAAGAAGCCGCTGGATTTCGCGCCGGGTTCGCAATGGCAGTACAGCAACACCGGCTACACCATCGCCGGCGCGATCGTGCAGAAGCTCACCGGGCAGACGCCGTTCGAGTTCCTGCAGCAACACGTGTTCCCGACGCTGGGTATCACCGATGCGTATGACACCAACCTGCACGCGTTGCCGGCCAGCGATGCGCGTGGGTACTCACGCAACGCCTTGGGGCCACTGCGGCCTTCGCCGAAAGAGGGCGTGAACTGGATGTTCGGCGCGGGCGAATTGGCGATGACCGCGAGCGACCTCGCGAAGTGGGACATCGCGATGATCGACCAGACGCTGCTGCAACCGGCCTCGTGGCGTGCAATGCAGACCGAGATCGTGTTGAGCAACGGCCTCGGCTCGGGCTACGGCCTCGGCGTGTTTGTCGGGAAGCTGGACGGGCACCGGATGATCTGGCACGACGGCGAGGTCATGGGCTTCACCGCGGGCAATTACATTTTTCCCGACGAGCATGCCGCGGTGGTGGTGCAGACCAACCAGGACGCGGTCGGCACCTTCCACACCATCGGCGAGGGCATCGCCAGGGCGCTGTTCGAGGTCCACGATCCGGCCGCGACCCGGGCACTCGACCAGGCCAGGACGATTTTCGCGAACCTGCAAAAAGGCCGGATCGACCGCGACCTGTTCACCGCCGACGCCAACAGCTATTTCGATGCGACCGCGCTGCACGATTACCAGACCAGCCTCGCACCGCTCGGCACGCCGACCTCGTTCACCATCCGTGCCGCGAAGAAACGCGGCGGGATGCAGATGCGCAGCTACACGCTGACGTTTCCGCACAAGAAACTCGGGGTCAGCACCTATACGTTGCCGAACGGCAAGATCGAGCAGTACATCGTGGCTTCGAGTGATTGATGTGGCTGGAATTGCCAACCCGCTAGGGCGCCGTGCCGAATACCCGAACGCCGTCGATCCGACGCGGCTGTTTCCGGTCGCGCGCGCCGAAGCGCGCCAGCCGCTCGGCATCGGTGCTGCCGGATTGCCGTTCGCGGGCGCCGACATCTGGAACGCGTGGGAACTGTCGTGGCTGGACTCGCGTGGCAAGCCGTGCGTCGCGGTAGCCGAGTTGCGGGTGCCGTGCGATTCGCCCAACCTGGTCGAATCCAAGTCGCTGAAACTGTACCTCAACGGCTATGCGATGACGTGCTTCGACGATGCGCACGCCGTGCGGGCGCGCATCGCGCGGGATGTCGCTGACTGCACCGGGGGTGACGTCGAAGTCGCGTTGCGCGAGCGCCCGGAGTTCGCACGCCTGCAGGTCACGGACTTCGCCGGCGAGTCGCTGGACGCGCAGCGACTCGACATCACCGATTATGCGCCGCCGCGGCCGCAGCACCTCGCCGTCCCGCCGCACGCGCGTGTCGTCGAGGAAGCGCTGGTCAGCGACGTGTTCCGCTCGCGCTGCCCGGTCACCGGCCAGCCCGATTGGGCCAGCGTGCAGGTGAGGTACCGGGGCAAGTCCATCGATCGCGCGGGGCTGCTGCGCTACCTGGTTTCCTTCCGCGACCATGCCGATTTCCACGAAGCCTGCGTCGAACGCATGTTCATCGACATCCGGCGGCAATGCGCACCGCTGGAGTTGATGGTGTATGCGCGCTTCCTGCGCCGCGGCGGCATCGACATCAATCCGTGGCGGGCAACGCCCGGCTTCGCGGCGACCCCGGCCAACCTGCGCGGCACGCGGCAATAATCATCCAGGTCGGAAATTTCGGCCGCAGTGCGAGTGACGTGCTGCGTGAAGCGTTGTCGCGTTCAAGCGCTTGACACACTCCGTGCGGGCATCTTCACGCCGGACCGCGTATCCTCGAAGGACTGCACACCATGACGAGGACGCGCCATGCAACACGCATTCGATTACCTGATCATCGGTGCCGGCATGGCCGGCGAAGCCGCGGCGCAGGCGCTGCGCGAAGCCGACGCCAAGGCGGGTATCGGCATGCTCGGCGACGAATCCCACCCACCCTACGATCGCCCGCCGCTCAGCAAGAAGTTGTGGAAGGACGGCGAGGAAGCGGACATCTGGCGCCCGATCGACAAGGCGCGCGCCGACGTGCAGCTTTCGCGGCGCGCCACGAAGATCGACCGCGCCGCGCACGCCGTGCACGACGACAAGGGCGATACGTGGAAATACCGCAAGCTCCTGATCGCCACCGGCGGTACGCCACGCAAGCTGCCCTCGGGTGGCGGCGACTTCATCTACTACCGCACCTTCGATGACTACCAACGCCTGCGCCGATCCGTGAAACCGGGCGCGCGGATCGCGGTGGTCGGCGGCGGCTTCATCGGCAGCGAGATCGCGGCGGCGATGGCGATGAACGATTGCAAGGTCACGATGCTGTTCCCCGACGATGCGATCGGTGCGCGCGTGTATCCGGAATCGCTGGCCGATGCGGTCACCGCGTACTACCGCGAGAAGGGCGTGGACGTGCGCGCAGGCATCACCGTCGAAAGCGGCAGCAGCACCGCGCAAGGCGCGCAACTGAAATTGTCGGATGGCAGCACCCTCGCCGCCGATGCGGTGGTCGCGGGGTTGGGCATCACGCCCAACGTGCAGCTTGCCGAGGCGGCGGGCCTGAAGGTGGACAACGGCATCATCGTGAACGAGCACCTGCAGACGTCCGACCCCGACATCCATGCCGCCGGCGACGTGGCCTCGTTTCCGGCACCCGCGCTTGGCAAGCGCATCCGCGTCGAACACGAGAACGCCGCCATCACGATGGGCGCGCGCGCCGGCAAGTGCATGGCGGGACTCGATGCACCCTATGACGAACTGCCGTTCTTCTATTCCGACCTGTTCGACCTCGGCTACGAAGCCGTCGGCACGCTCGATTCGCGCCTCGAAACCGTGGAGCAGTGGGTCACGCCGTTCCGCGAAGGCGTGGTGTATTACCTCGACGCCGGCCGCGTGCGCGGCGTGTTGCTCTGGAACACCTGGGGCCAGGTCGATGCCGCGCGCGACCTCATCGCATCACCCGGTCCGTTCGACGCCGAAAACGTGCGCGGCAGGCTGCCGGCGCAGGCTTGATTTCGGCTGCATCCATCGTCCGTATACATGCGATCGCCCCGCCTGCCTGCGGTTCCGCGTCCGCACACCGTGCCCAGGCAGGCAGGTCGAGCTCGGCACGGTCCAGCATCGCCACGCCGCGTGGCCGCGCCCCAGGCGGCCGTGGTCCCGCAGCCATTCCACGCAGGGACCGGGCGCGGATGCCGCGACGGTGGCGAACGTTGCTCCCCCGCCAACCGATGGGAGTAGAGTTTCGGGCCTGTTGGCCGCGCGCGAACGGCCGGAGTTTACGGCATCGGAATGCAGGTGCCTGTCGATCCAACAGCTGCGAGGACAAAAAACATGAGCGCTACGGCACTGCGGGATCCTGTCCTGGGGAATCTCGATCCGTTGATTCCCGGCCTCGAGGCCCTGTACAAGGATGTGCACGCGCACCCCGAGTTGTCGATGCAGGAAACCCGCACCGCGGGCCTCGCCGCGGACAGGTTGCGCGCGGCCGGCTTTGAAGTGACGGAACACGTCGGCAACACCGGTGTCGTCGGGCTGCTGCGCAACGGCGATGGTCCGACCGTGATGCTGCGCGCCGACATGGACGCGTTGCCGGTCGAGGAAGCCACCGGGGTGCCGTATGCCAGCAAGGTCACGGCGAACGATCCCGAAGGCAGGACCGTGCCGGTAATGCACGCCTGCGGCCACGACATGCACGTCGCCTGGCTCGCGGGCGCCAGCGCCTTGATGGCGCACGCGCGCGATGCCTGGCACGGCACCTTGATGGTGGTGTTCCAGCCCGCGGAAGAAACCGCGGCGGGTGCGCAGGCGATGATCGACGACGGCTTGTTCAAGCGTTTTCCGAAACCGGACGTCATCCTCGGCCAGCATGTGATGGTCGGACCGGCCGGCATGCTGGGCGGACGCACCGGCGCGATCACGTCCGCGGCCGACAGCCTGCAGATCCGCCTGTTCGGGCGTGGTGCGCACGGTTCGATGCCGCAGGCCAGCATCGATCCGGTGGTGATGGCCGCGGCGGTCGTGCTGCGGCTGCAGACGATCGTGTCGCGCGAAGTGGCGGCGACGGAAGCCGCCGTGGTCACGGTCGGTGCGTTGCAGGCCGGCACCAAGGAAAACGTGATCCCGGACGAAGCCATCATCAAGCTCAACGTGCGCACCTTCGACGAGGGCGTGCGCAAGCGCGTGCTGGCCGCGATCGAGCGCATCGTCAATGCCGAAGCCGAAGCGTCGGGTGCACCGAGGAAACCGGAGATCACGCCGCTGGACCGCTACCCGCTTGCCGTCAACGATGCCGCCGCGAGCAAGCGCGTCTCGGAAGCCTTCCGCCAATACTTTTCGCCCGGGCGTGTCCACGAAACCGGCCCCGCGTCGGCGAGCGAGGATTTCGGCTCGTTCGGTTCGGAGTGGGGCGTGCCGTCGGTGTTCTGGTTCGTGGGCGGCACCGATCCGGATGTCTACGCGAAGGCAAAAGCCGCGAATCGCATCAACGAACTGCCGACCAACCACAATCCGCGCTTCCTGCCGGTGATCCACCCGACATTGGAAACAGGCGTCGAAGCAATGGTGGTCGCCGCGCGTGCATGGCTGGCGGCTTGATGCAGGCGCCAGACGAGCCGGTGCGCCGGTCGGGGGTATAGTCGGCGCCATTCGAACGGGACGCACATGTCGGTCACACACATCATGCTGGTGGCACTGGATCTTGGCGGCACCTTCGTATTCGCGATCAGCGGCGCGGCGGCGGCGGTCAAGTACCGGTTGGACATTTTCGGGGTACTGGTGCTCGCGTTCTCGGCAGGCAACGCCGGCGGCATCACGCGCGACATCCTGATCGGCGCAACGCCGCCGGCGGCGATTGCCCACCTGAGTTACCTCGGCGTGTCGATATTCGCCGGGTTGATCGTGTTCTATTGGGACACGATGATCGCGCGGCTCAACCACACGGTGCTTTGGTTCGACGCGATCGGCCTGGCCTTCTTCGCGGTGGCGGGCGCCGAAAAGGCCTTGTTGTACGGACTCAACCCCGTGATGGCGGCGTTGCTGGGCATGCTCACCGGCATCGGCGGCGGCATGTTGCGCGACGTGCTGGTGATGCAGATCCCCAGCGTGCTGCGCTCCGACCTGTATGCGCTGGCCGCGCTGGTCGGCGCGGCGATCGTGGTGGGGGGGCACGTTATCGGCATCCATGCGGTGCCCACCGCGATCGTCGGCGGCCTGGCGTGTTTCGCGCTGCGTTACATGGCGATCCGCCACGGCTGGCATCTTCCGCATGCACGGGCATCCGGAGGCGACGCATGACGACACGCATGCCGACCCTGTTCATCGGCCACGGCAACCCGATGAACGCCATCCAGGATACGGCTTGGTCGCGCGCGTGGTCGGCGCTCGGGCGGCAGTTGCCGAAGCCTGGCCTGGTGCTTTCCGTTTCCGCGCACTGGTACCTTCCAGGGACTGCAGTGACCGCGATGGCGCGACCGCGCACGATCCACGATTTCGGCGGCTTCCCGCGCGAGTTGTTCGAGGTGCAATATCCGGCGCGCGGCAATCCTGTGTTCGTGCGCCGGCTGCGCGAGCTGCTTGCGCCCGTGCCCGTCCGCGCCGATGTTTCGTGGGGCCTGGATCACGGCAGCTGGTCGGTGCTGCGCCACGTCTTCCCCGATGCCGACGTGCCGGTGGTGCAGTTGAGCATCGACGAAACCCAGGCGCCTGCCTTCCACCACGACCTGGGCAAGCGATTGGCGCCGTTGCGCGACGAGGGCGTGCTGATCCTCGGCAGCGGCAACGTCGTGCACAACCTGCATGCGTATGCGTGGGGCCGGCATCCGGCGCAGCCGTTCGACTGGGCCGTGCGGTTCGAAACCGCCGTGCGCAACCTCATCGTGCAGCGCGATGTCCAGCCGCTGGTGGATTACGCGTCATTGGGCCCCGACGCGGAATTGTCGATCCCCACGCCGGAACACTACCTGCCCCTGCTGTACGTGCTGGGCGCCAGCCACGAAGATGATGCCGTGGGTTTTCCCACCGACGGCACGGATGGCGGCTCGATCTCGATGTTGTCGGTCCGTCTGGGTTGATGATCGGCATGGCCGTCCTGGAACGGTCAACCCTCATGCACGCGCATCTTGCGCGCAGCCGGTCGCGTGCGCGGTACGCCGTAGCGTAAGCTACCCGGATGGGTTCGATCGAACTGGTATTGGCGATGCTGCTGGCGGTGATCGTCAGCGGCTACCTGGTTCGCGCGCTGCCGATCTCGTTGCCGCTGCCGATCGTGCAGATCGTCCTCGGCGGCGTGATCGCCGGCGTGTTGCATCACGGGGTCGAACTGGATCCGGAGGTCTTCTTCCTGTTGTTCCTGCCACCGTTGTTGTTCCTGGACGGCTGGCGGATCCCGAAGGACGGCCTGTTCCGCGACAGGGGGACGATCCTGCAGTTGGCGTTGGGGCTGGTGGTCTTCACGGTCGTCGGCGCCGGTTACCTGATCCACTGGTTGATTCCGGCGATGCCGCTTGCGGTCGCGTTCGCGCTCGCGGCGATCGTATCGCCCACCGACCCCGTGGCGGTGTCCTCGATCGCGGCGCGTGCGCCGGTGCCGCGGCGGCTGATGCACATCCTGGAAGGCGAATCGCTGCTCAACGACGCCTCCGGATTGGTCTGCTTCCAGTTTGCGGTCGCAGCCGCGTTGACCGGGACGTTTTCGTTGCGCTCCGCGACGCTTTCCTTCCTGTGGGTGGCGGTGGCCGGGCTGGCTTGCGGGGTGGCGTTCACGCTGGCGGTCGCCTGGGTGCAGCAGTGGCTGACGCGCCGTTTCGGGGAGGAGGGCGGCTCGTCGATCCTGGTCAACCTGCTGATCCCGTTCGGCGCCTATCTGGTGGCCGAGCAAGTGAATGCGTCCGGCATCCTCGCGGCCGTCGCCGCCGGCATCACGATGAGCTACGTCGAATTGACGGGCCGCAGCATGGCGACGACCCGCCTCGAACGCAGCGCCGTCTGGAACACGATCCAGTTCACGCTCAACGGCATCATGTTCGTGCTGCTCGGCGAACAGTTGCCGCGCATCCTGCAGGGTGCGATCGCGACGGTGCGCGAGAGCGGCCATGTCAATCCGTGGTGGCTGGCCGCGTATGCGGTAGCCATCACGGCAGGACTTGCCGCGCTACGTTTCGTATGGGTGTGGCTTTCGCTGCAGGTGCGCGTGTTGAGGCATGGGCGTCGCAACGGAGTTGCGGACAAGCCGGGCTGGCGGCTGATCCTCGCGACGTCACTGGCCGGCGTGCGCGGCGCGATCACGCTGGCCGGCGTGCTGACCTTGCCATTGCTGATGCCTGATGGCTCGCCGTTCCCCGCACGCAACCTGGCGATCTTCCTTGCGGCTGCCGTGATCCTGCTGTCACTGGTCGTCGCCAGCATCGGTTTGCCCAGGGTGCTCAAGGGTCTCGAGTTGCCGAGTGAGCCCGCCGAGCAGCAGCAAGAGGACCGTGCGCGGATCGCGGCGGCGAATGCCGCGATCGAGTCGATCAAGAAAGCCCAGCATGAAATCCAGGAGCACACGCCAGCGGCCGCGACGGACCTCTGCACCGACGCCGCGAGCCGGGTGATCGCGATCTACCAGAGCCGGGTGCGCGGAGGCGACAACGGCGATGCCGATGCGCGGCGCTTGCGCAAGGCGGATGCGGTGGAGCGCAAGCTGCGCCTGGCCGGATTGCGGGGCGAGCGGGCGGAAGTCCTCGATCTCGCACGCCATCGCAAGATTTCCGACGAGACCTCACGCAAGCTTGTGCACGAGATCGATCTGGTCGAGGCGATTTACCGTTGAATGGCGAGACCTTGCGCATGCAGGTCCCGCCAGGCATCCCGGGCGCGACATCGGCGATGGCTTCAACGCGATACGGTCGATGCCGTCGTGTCGAAGCGGGTTCACCGTTTCTACACGGGCGCAAGTGCACATTGGCACGCCGGAAAGAGGGGTTCGCGATGAGAGAAACGGGGTGTCCCGCGCGCAAGATGTCCGGAAGCCATGAATTGAAGCACCCATCGCGCGGCTTCGATGCATTCGGGTCCGCACGGCCAACGATCCACAACGAGGGAGACCGATCATGAACAGTCAGGGCAACAGTGGAGCTGCCGGCATTTTCCCGGGATTGGCCGCGGAACTGCGCCGGAATTGGGGATGGCTGCTGGTCCTGGGCATCTGTCTCCTGATCCTCGGCATCATCGCCGTGGTGGATTCGATGCTGGCCACCGTCGTTTCGATGATTTTCTTCGGCTGGATCCTGGTGATTGCCGGTATCGTCGAGGCGGTGCAGACGATCCGGCACCGCGGCGGCGGTCACCTGTTCCTGCACGCACTCAACGCAGTGCTGGCCATCGTGGTGGGCGCGCTGCTGCTGTGGAAACCGCTGGAGGGTGCGGTGGGGTTGACGCTGCTGCTCGCGATGTATTTCTGCGTGGCCGGCATCTTCCGCATCATTACCGCCTTGAGCGTGCGCGTTGCCGGCTGGGGGTGGGTGTGCCTGAGCGGCGTGGTGACCTTGATCCTCGGCATCCTGATCTGGATACAGTGGCCCGTGAGCGGTTTGTGGGTCATCGGCCTGTTCATCGGCATCGAGCTCATCTTCGCCGGCTGGGCACAAATCATGACGGCTTTCGCCGCGCGGGCACTTCCCGCCGCGCAAGCTTGAGTCAATGGTTGGGCGACGGGGCGGGGCGCGGTCCTGGAGCGGGAAGGTCGCAGGAACGCAGTTCCTGCGACATCCCCATGGGTTTCTACTCGCCCCCATCCGCTCCGGTTTCGGGCGGATTGGCGGCAGGGATGCCCGCCGCGCCTTCGCGCCGGTCGCGCTCCAGTGCGGCACGCGCCAGCAACATCAGCGAGATCGGCGTGGTCACGGTCACGCACACGCCGATCAGGATGACGTGCAACGCCGGCCGGCCCTCGCCCGCCCAGAAGAACACGATGGTTCCCACGAGCACCAGGTACATCCCGAGCGTGGTGCCGAGCGTGGGCGCGTGCACGCGGCGGTAGAACGAATCCAGGCGCAACAGGCCGACCGAACCGATGCACACCAGCAGCGCGCCGGCGAGCACCAGCGCCCCGATCGTCAGCGCGACCCAGCCCGGCACCGTCGCGAGCACGTTCATTCGATCACCTCACCGCGCAGCAGGAACTTCGCGAACGCGGCGGTGGCCGCGAAGCCGAGCACCGCGATGATCAACCCGGCTTCGACGTACAGGATGCTGCCGGTGCGGATGCCGATCGTGAGCAACAGCAACATCCCGTCGATGGACAGCGCGTCCAGCGCCAGCACCCGGTCCTGCGCGCGCGGACCGCGCACCATGCGGACGATGGCCATGCCCATGCCCAGCAACAGCAGGAACTGGGAAGCGAGGATGGCGGCGGTTGCGAGATCGGAGGTCATCGAAAGGGCGGTCACCGAAAGGGAAGTCACCGGAAAATCCGCAGCAGCGGTTGTTCGTAGCGCTGCTTGATGTGGGCGATCCAGGTGGCTTCGTCGATGACATCGAGCACGTGGATCAACAACATTTGGCGCCGCGAATCGTGGCTGACCCAGATCGTGCCCGGCGTCGCGGTGATGATGCAGGCCAGCAGCGCCAATGCGTACGGACTTGTGATCTCCAGCGGGATCGTGACGAATCCTGAGGTGTAGCGCGGCCAAGGCGAGACGATGATCTTCGCCACCGCGATGTTGGAGCGGACGATGTCGGCGAACACCCGCGCGAGCAACACCAGCAAGGTTCCGAGGCTGCGCACGCGCACCCGCGGCAAGCCCAGTTTGCCGAGGGCCCAGGACAGCACGAGCGCCAGCACGATGCCGAGCACGATCGTCGGCGCGGCGAGGCTTTGCTGCAGCAACAGCCATGCCACCAGCAGCCACAGCGCGAACCACGGGTGAGGCAGCCAGCGCGTCATGGCGGGGTCTCCGCGGCTGGTCCCATCACCGCGTGGATGTAATGCGCGGGTGCATGGATCTGGCGTGCGGTCGCCGCCAGATAGTTCCACGGCGCGGCGACGGCGAAGGTGAGCACGAGGCAGATGCCCAGCAGGCCGACCACGGACACCGTTTCGCGGGCCTCGACGTGCGGGAATTGCCAGTCCGCGTCGGCCCAGAAAATCTGGATGCCGGCGCGCGCCATCGCAATCACGGTGCACAGCCCTGCGGTGATTATGAGTGCGAACAGGGCGGTGGCGCCCGCACCATGGTCCAGCATCGGCGCCAGCAGGGCGAACTTCGCGAGAAAGCCCGAGAGCGGTGGCAGTCCCGCCAACAGCAACCCGCACGCGAAGAAGCAGACCGCGAGAATCACCACGGGCGCCGGACTCGCCACCCGCCGTTCGTCCTCAGCGGCGAACAACGCGTCGATGGCGGGATCGTAGGGTTCCAGTTGCGCGGCGCCTTCGGGCGCTTCGCGCGGCACGACGAGCCCGGTCAGCAGGAAGAATGCGGCGATCCCGAGCACGGAAATCACGAGGTACGCCAGCGCGCCCGCGGTCACCGCCGGATTGTGCAGTGCCACCGCACCCAGCAGCGTGCCCGAGGACACCAACACGCTGTACGCCGCGAGCTTGCCCAATTCCCGCGCCCCCAGCATGCCGATGCTGCCGACCACCAGCGTGATGATCCCGAGCCACAGCAGCCAGTCGCTGCCGAAGTGCGCCGACTCGGGCCCGGCATCGGCGCCGAACAACAGCAGGCTGAGGCGCAGGATCACGTAGATGCCGAGCTTGGTCATCGCCGCGAACAGCGCCGCGACCGGCGGTATCGCGGCCGAGTAGGTGCGCGGCAGCCAGAAGCCCACCGGCCAGACCGCCGCCTTGATCAGGAAGGCCAGTCCCAGCAACGCCGCACCCGCCTGCATCAGCGCGCGCGGCGTGCCGGTGAGGTCGGGAATCAGATGCGCCAGCACCGCCATGTTGACGGTGCCGGTGACGCCGAAGATCAGGCCGACACCGACCAGGAACAGCATCGAGGCCGTCAGGTTGATCGCGATGTAGTGCAGGCTTGCGCCGACCCGGCGCGCACCGGAACCGTGCAACGCCAATCCGTAGGACGCGGCCAGCAGCACTTCGAAGAACACGAACAGGTTGAACAGGTCGCCGGTCAGGAATGCGCCGTTGTAGCCCACCAGCAGTACCTGCACGAGCGGCTGGAAATGCGGACCCATGCGTTGCCAGCGGCCCAGTGCGTACGGCAGCACCGCGAGTGCCAGCACCGCGGTGAGCAGCAGCATCAACGCCGACAATCGGTCGACCACCAGCACGATCGCGAACCGGGCCGGCCAATTGCCGAGGCTGTACACCAGCGTCGCGCCTTCGCCGCGCGATGCCGACATCATCAGCAAGGCGGCGACGGCCACCAGTGCGAGGCAGGACAGGAAACTCAAGCCCGTGCGGAAGCGCCGGAAGCGGATGCCCAGCAGTACCTGGACGGCTGCGGCCGCGAGCGGGATCAGGATCGGTGCGATCGCGAGCGCGCCGTTCATGGCGTACCGTCCTCGCCATCGACGTGATCGTTGCCGGCGAAACCGCGCGAGGTCAGCAACACCACCAGGAACAATGCCGTGGTGGCAAAACCGATCACGATCGCCGTCAGCACCAGCGCCTGCGGCAGCGGATCGGCGTAACGCGAAGGATCGGTGGCGGCACCGAGCACCGGATCGGCACCGACGCGGACACCACCGACCGCGAAAATGAACAGGTTGACGGCGTAGGAAATCAGCGTGAGGCCGATGATCACCTGGAACGTGCGCGGCCGCAGCAGCAGCCACACGCCCGAGCCCGCGAGGGCGCCGATCGCGATCGCGAGTACGGCTTCCATCAGGATTCGGCCTCCCCGGCGTCGCGCACCGCATCGGGTGCGGGAACCACGCGGCGCAGCGACTGGTGCGCCAGTACCACCAGCATCAGCGCGCTGGCGCCGGACACGACGGCGAACACGCCGAAGTCGAACAGCAACGCGCTGTTGTACGGAACGTCGCCGAGCACCGGCAGGGTCCAGTGCCCGTGGTACGCAGTCAGGAACGGATCGCCGAGCACCACCGCGGCCAGGCCGGAGGCGATCGCCAGCAACAATCCCGCGCCGATCCAGCGCGCCGGTGCGACCTTGAGCCGTGCTTCCACCCAGCGCGCGCCGGCAGCCATGTACAACACGATCAAGGTCATCGTCACGCTGATGCCGGCGACGAATCCTCCGCCGGGCAAGTCGTGCCCGCGCAGGAACAGGTGCAACGCGAACAGCGCGATCACAGGCGCGATCAGCAGGATGAGGAATCCCGGAATCGCCAACTGGTCGGCCCACGCGCGTGGGTCGCGGTCGGTGTGGGGCTCAGCTTGCCCGGGCGTACTGCCTCGCGCACGCGGCGCCCCGATGCTCTCGGCGGCCGGCCGGAACCGCCACAGCAGCGCGAACACGGTCAGCGCCACGACCGACAACACGGTGATCTCGCCGAGCGTATCCATCGCGCGGAAGTCCACCAGGATCACGTTGACCACGTTGCGGCCGCCGCCGCCCGGCAAGGCCTGCTCAAGATAGAAGCGCGACGCCGAGTCGGCGACCAGGTGGTTCATCACGGCGTAAGCCAGGCTGGCGAGGCCCACCCCGATGCCGATCGCGACGACCGCGTCGCGGACGCGGTGGTAGCGCGCGACGGGGCTCAGCGGCGCAAGTTCCCGGATGCGCTTGGGCAGCCAGCGCAGGCCCAGCAGCAGCAACACGGTCGTGATCGATTCGACCACCAGTTGCGTGACCGCGAGGTCCGGCGCCGACAACCACACGAAGGTGATGCACACCACCAGACCGGTCCCGGCCGTGAGGATCAGCGCCGCCATGCGCTGGAACTTGGCCTGGGTGGCCGCGCCGATCGCGCAGGCGATGCCGAGCAGCCACAGCAGCGCGAACGCGGGATCGACGTGCATGCCGTGCATGGCGACGGGCGCGGGTGGCGGCTGCACGGCCAGGAAACCGAAGACACCCGCCAGCAACACCACCAGCAGCAGTTGCACCTGCAGCTTCCGGCTCGGGAAGACCCGCTGTTGCAGGTCGGGGAGGGTGGTGGTCAGGAACGCAAGCACGCGCTCGAACCCGTGCAGGGCAGAGGTCCAGCCGATCAACGGCGCGTCGTCGCGCGCGGCGATGCGGCGTCGTCCGAGGACATACAACACGCAACCCGCGACGAATGCGATCACGCTCATCAGCATCGGCATCGTCAGGCCGTGCCAGAGCGCAAGGTTGTAGGGCGGCAGTTGCGGTCCCAGCACCGAGAGCGCGGCCGCGCGCAGCAGCGGACCGACCACCCACGCCGGGAAGATCCCGACCGCGAGGCACGCCAACGCCAATATCCCGATCGGGAAACGCATCCAGCGCGGCGGCTCGTGCGGCTCACGCGGATAGTCATGCCGCAGCGGCCCGAAGAACGCGCCGCCGACCAGCCGCAGCGAATAGGTCACGCCGAGCGCCGCCGCGGCCACCGCGACCAACACCGTCAGCGTGTCCAGCACCAGGCCGTGGTTGGCGCCCAGCGCCACCGCGAAAAACATTTCCTTGGACAGGAATCCGTTGAGCAGCGGCACGCCGGCCATCGCCGCGCCGGCGATCACCGCCAGCGTCGCGGTGATCGGCATCACGTGGCGCAAGCCGCCCAGCCGCCGCAAGTCGCGCGTGCCGGTTTCGTGGTCCACCGCGCCCACGGCCATGAACATCGACGCCTTGAAGGTGGCGTGGTTGACGGTGTGGAAGATCGCCGCCACCACGCCCAGCGTGCTGCCGAGGCCCGCCAGCATCGTGATCAGGCCAAGATGGCTGATGGTGGAGTACGCCAATATTGCTTTCATGTCGTGCTGGAAGGTGGCGGCCCAGGCCCCCACCAGCATGGTCGCCAGGCCGACGCCGCCCACGATCCAGAACCATGGTTCGGTGCCGGCCAGCACCGGCCAGAACCGCAGCAGCAGGAACACGCCGGCCTTCACCATCGTCGCCGAGTGCAGGTACGCCGACACCGGCGTGGGCGCCGACATGGCCTGCGGCAACCAGAAATGGAAGGGCACCTGCGCGCTCTTGGTGAACGCGCCGAGCAGGATCAACACCAGCGCCGGGAGGTACAGCGGACTCGCGCGGATGCGCCCGCCCGCGGCGAGGATCGCATCGACGTCGTAGCTGCCCGTGATGTGCGCGAGCACCAGCACGCCGGCCAGCAGGCACAAGCCGCCGGTGACGGTGACGATCAGCGCCGTGCGCGCGGCATCGCGCGCCGACTTGCCGTGGTGCCAGTAGCCGATCAGCAGGAACGAGAACAGGCTGGTCAGTTCCCAGAAGAACACCAGCTGGATCACGTTGCCGGACAGCACGATGCCCAGCATCGCGCCCATGAAGCCCAGCAGCAGCGAGAAGAACCGCACCAGCGGGTATTCGGGCGGCATGTAGTAGGTGGCGTAGATGCCGACCAGCAGGCCGATGCCGGAGACCAGGATCAGGAACAACCAGGTGAGTCCGTCCACGCGCAACGTGAATTCCAGCCCGAGTCCTGGCGCCCATGCGAACGTCTGGCGCAGCACTTCGCCGTCGGCGATGGCGGGGAACAACAGCGTCGCAAGGACCAGGCAGACACCGGCGGTGCCGGTCATCAACCACGTCGTCCGCCTGCGATTGCCGCGGCCGATCAGCGGCGTCGCCAGCGCGACCGTGAAGGGCAGCAACAGGATGGCGGTTGAAATCCAGCCGTACGGCATCATGCGGACGATCCAGGCCAGTGCTTCCGGACCCGCGGCCGACGCCGCGATGCCCATTCGAGTTTCGAGTCTACACGGCAGCTGCGGCGATCGGCGCATGCCGCGCTTGCACGCGTCGTCAAGCGCTGTGAGACTTGCCCTCGTCGCCGTCGGATCGATCGCGGCGCCGGGAGATGCACATGGGCAACCCTGACGCTGTCGCGCAACCACCGCGAAGCATCCTGCTGGCCACCGACCTCGAGGCCCATTCCGATCGTGCGCTCGATCGTGCGTCCGTGCTGGCGCGGCAATGGCAGGCGAAGCTGCACGTCGTCCACGTGCTGCGCCCGGGGTTTCAGGGGAGTGAGGGGGTTTTCGGCGATGACGAGCCGTCCGCGGGCCGCGAGGAAACAGGACGGCTCGAACGCCAGATCCGGCGCGACCTGCACGACGCGCCCGATGACCTGGTGGTCCACATCGCCGAAGGCGAGCCGGCCGACAGGATCCTGGAGATCGCGGAGCGCGAAGGTTGCGGGCTTGTCGTCGCGGGTACCCGCGGTCCGGTGTTTGCCGATCTCGTCGGCCAGTCCACCACGGTCCAGTTGTTGCGCCGGTCGCCGTGGCCGGTGCTGGTCGTCAAGTCGCGTCCGCACGGTGCCTACCGGAAGGTGCTGGTCGGCACCGATTTCACGCCCGAATCGCGGCAGGGGCTCGAGACCGCGGCCGCCTGGTTCGCCGATGCGGGCTTCGCGTTGATGCACGCACTCGACATCCCGCACCGATCGTTGCTGCTGGATGCCGACCGCGGGCAGGCATTCGCGCTGATGGAGTACGACGCCATGCAGTCGTTCGCCGACGGTGCGCGCCTGTCCGAGGGAATCCGGCGGGAGCTGCGGACCCACATCGAACATGGTCCGCCAGAGATCATGCTGCGTCGGCGCGCCATCGCCGACGACGCCGACCTCACGGTCATCGGGACGCTCCGGCGCGGCCTCGCCTTCCGCGTCCTGGTCGGGGGCAACGCCACGCGCATCGTCGAAGCCGCGCCCGGCGACGTCCTCACCGTACGTGCCACGCATCCGGTCGCCGCGACGGCGCGGTAGCGGTCCCCGGGACGTTTGCCCCCCTAAGGGATGGATGCACTACGTGGCGGGCGGTTTCTCCTGTCCCGCGCCTGCAACATCCAGCTTGTCGCCGGCGAGGCGCCGCACGGTCACGTAGAACACCGGGATCAGCAGCAGGCCGAAGAAGGTCGCGAAGAGCATGCCGCCGATCACGCCGGTACCGATCGCGTGCCGCGCATTGGCGCCCGCGCCGCTCGATACGAACAACGGGAACACGCCCAGGATGAAGGCCAGCGACGTCATCAGGATCGGGCGGAAGCGCAGCTTGGCGGCTTCGATCACGCCCTCGCGCAGGGTCTTGCCCAGCTTTTGTTCGTCGATCGCGTATTCGACGATCAGGATCGCGTTCTTGGCGGCAAGCCCGATCACGGTGGTCAATCCGATCATGAAATAGATGTCGTTGGTCAAACCGCGCGCCATGGTGAACACCACGGTGCCCAGCATCGTCAGCGGCACGATCAGCAGCACCGCCACCGGGATCGACCAGCTTTCGTACAAGGCCGCGAGCGCGAGGAACACCACCAGGATCGACAACGCCATCAGCATCGTCGCGGCATTGCCCGACAGCAGCTCCTGGTAGGACTGCCCGGTCCAGTCATAGCCGAACCCGTGCGGCAGATCCCGGGTGACGATTTGTTGCATCGCCTTCATCGCGTCCCCGGAGGCGTAACCTTGCGCGGGCGAACCCACGATCTCGGTCGCGGGGTAACCGTTGAAACGGGTCAACGACGGCGCCACCATTTCCCAGGTGCCGTGCACCACGTTGGAAATCGGGATCATCGCGGGCGTGCCGTCGGGATTGGTTCCGCCGCTGCTGGGCGTGAAGAAGTGTCCGAACGCGGCCTCGCTCATGCGATAGGGCGCCGCGGCCTGCATCATCACGCGCTTGACGCGGCCGCCGTAGGTAAAGTCGTTCACGTAGACCGGCGCCAGCATCAGGCTGATCGCATTGGAGATGTCGCCGATCGACAGGCCCATCGAGGCCGCCTGCAAACGGTCCACGCTCAACTGCAGTTGCGGCGCCGGCGGCAACTCGTTGGGATGCACGCCGCTCAGCACCTTGTCCTGCCCAGCCTTGGCAAGCAGGGTGCCGACGGCCTGGTCGAGGGCGGGGCGGCCGGAACCGCCGCGGTCCTCCAGGAACATGTCGAAGCCGCCGAACTGGCCCAGGCCAGACACCGTCGGCACGTTCACGATGAAAATCTGCGCATCGCGGATCTGTTGGCGCAACTGCGTGTTGGCGTTCCGGATGAACTGCATCGCGCTCTCGCTGCGCTCGCTCCAGTCCTTGAGCTTGATGAAGGCCATCCCCGCGTTCTCGCCGCTGCCCTGGAAGCTGAAGCCGGTGACCTGCAGCATGCCGTCGACCGCCTGGTCCTTCGAAAGCACCGCGTACATCTGTCGCATCACCGCCTGGGTGCGGGTCTTGCTGGCGCCCGGCGGCAACTGCACGATCGCCATCGCGTAGCCCTGGTCCTCGTCGGGCAGGAAGCTGCCGGGCAGGCGGGTGTAGAGGAACCCGGCCAGCACGGTCACGACCGCGAACACCGCCATCCAGCGCGGCGCGTGGTGTACCGCGCTGGCGATGTGGCCGGAATAGGTACGGTGGGTCCAGCCGAAGAAGTCGTTGAACTTGCGGAACACGATGTTCTTCTTCTTTTCGTGTTCGGGTCGCAGCAGGCTGGCGCACAGCGCGGGCGTGAAGGTCAGCGCCAGGAACGCCGAGAACAACAACGACACCACGATGGTCAACGCGAATTGCCGGTAGATGATGCCCGACGCGCCCGGCTGCAGCGAGGAAGGGATGAACACCGCCGCCAGCACCACGGTGATCGCGACGATCGCACCCGAGATTTGCCCCATCCCCTTGCGGGTGGCTTCGCGCGGCGAGAGGTTCTCCTCCGTCATCAGGCGCTCGACGTTCTCGATCACCACGATCGCATCGTCCACCACGATGCCGATCGCCAGCACCATCCCGAACATCGTGAGCTGGTTGATGGTGAAGCCCAGCACGCTCATGCCCAGGAATGCGCCCAGCAGCGCGATCGGGATCACGATGGTCGTGATGATCGTGGCGCGGATGTTCTGCAGGAACAGAAGCATCACCAGGAACACCAGCGCGATGGCCTCGAACAGGGTCTTCATCACTTCCTTGATGGAGATCATCACGAAGGTGGTGCTGTCGTACGGCGCAAACCACGACACCCCTTGCGGAAAGCTCGTCTGCAACCGATCCATCTCGGCGCGCACCGCCTCGGCGACCGAGAGCGCGTTGGCGCCGGGCAGCAGTTGCACCGCGAACGCCGCGGTCGGCTTGCCGTTGAAGGTGGTGTCGAAGCCGTACGACTGGGGGCCGAACCCGACGGTCGCGACATCGCCCAACGTCACCGCGGTGCCGTCCTTGTTGGCGCGCAGGATGATGTTGCGGAATTGCGCGGCCGACGTGAAGCGCCCCTCGCCGGCCACGTTGGCGGTGAATCCCCAGCCGTTGCTCGCCGGGTCGGCGCCCAGCGAGCCGGCCGCGAACTGGATGTTCTGGGCGCGCACCGCGTTCAGGACGTCGGTCGCGGACAGCCCGTAGCCATGCAACTTGTCCGGGTTCAGCCAAATCCGCATCGCGTACTCGGCGCCGAATTGCCGCGTGCTGCCCACACCCGGCACGCGCGAAATCTGGTCCAGCACCTGCGAGGCCACGATGTCGTTGAGTCGGTTGCGGTCGATGTCCGGGTTGTCCGAACGCAGCGCTACCGCCATCAGGAAGCCGGCATTGGCCTTGGCCACCACCACGCCCTGTTGGGTCACCTCGCTGGGCAGGCGCGGCGTCGCGAGCGCAACCTTGTTTTGCACCTGCACCTGGGCGATGTCGGGGTCGGTGCCGGTCTGGAACGTCAGCGTGATCTGCACCCGCCCGGTCGAGCTGGTGCTGGAACTGAAATACACCAGGTTGTCGATGCCGGTGAGTTGCTGTTCGATCACCTGCGTGACCGAACCTTCCGCCGTGCTCGCGCTCGCGCCCGGATAACTCGCGATGATGACGACTTGCGGCGGCGCGATGCTGGGATACGACTCGACGCCCAGGCCGAAGATCGACAGCACGCCGCCCAGCGTGATCAGGATCGCGATCACCCACGCGAAGACGGGATGGTCGATGAAAAAGTTCGACATCGCGGGGGCCGTCAGTCGTCGCTGGCCGGCGCGGTCGAACCCGGCGCACCGGCGCTGCCTGCGGATGCGGCAGGCGGCTGCCAGGGTTCCGCCTTGGCCGGCGAACCTACACGCACGGTCTGCACGCCGGATGCGATCACCTGGTCGCCCGCGGCGAGACCCGAGGTGACGATCCAGTCGAGGCCGTCCATGCCGCTGGTGGCGACGTCGCGTCGCGCGACCTTGCCGTCCTTGTCCACGATGAGTACGTAGGTGCCGCCGGTGTCGCGCAAGACCGCCGGCTGCGGAACCAGGAACGCGTCACGGCGTTCGCCCAGCGTGACCTTGAGCGTGACGTAGCTGCCCGGCAGCAGCGCGCCGTGCGGGTTGGGCAGCAGCGCGCGCGCATTCACGGCGCCGGTGGCAGGGTCCACGTTGACCGAGGAAAAATCCACCGTGCCGGATTCGGGGTACGCCGTTCCATCCGGCAGCGACACCTTGACGGTCGCCTTGTCGGGCTGGCTCAATTCGAGCGCACCGCTGTGCTGCGCCTGCCGCAACCTGTCGAGTTCACCGACGCTGATCGTGAAGTTCACGTACAGGGGATCGATCTGGTCCACCGTGGTGAGCAGCGTCGCCGCGCCGTTGCCGACCAGCGCGCCCTCCGTCACCTGTTGTTGTCCTGCGCGTCCCGCGATCGGCGAGGTGACGTCGGCGTAACCCAGGTTGATGCGCGCGGTTTCCACGTTGGCCTGCGCGGCCTGCACCGCGGCCTTGGCCGTGCGCTCGCTGGCCAGCGCGGCGTCCAGGTCCGATTTGGAGACGTAGCCTTTGGGCGCCAACGCACGGGTCCTCTCCGCCGTGACGCGCGCATTGGTGAAGGTTGCCTGCGCCTGTGCGAGTCCCGCCCCCGCGTTGGCCAGCGCCGCCTTGAGCGGTGCCGGGTCGATCTGGAACAGCACCTGGCCGGCCTTGACTTCGCTGCCTTCCGTGTACACCCGTTTCAGCAGCACGCCGGCGACGCGCGCACGCACGTCGGCGCTGCGGTAGGCGGAGAGCCGCCCGACCAGGTCCTTGGTCAAAGGCACCGTTCGAGGCTGCGCCGTGACCACGCCGACCTCGGGCGGCGGTTGCTGCGCCTCCTGGCCACCTTTGCCGCAGCCTGCGAGCGCGAACAGGGCCCAACATGCAACCAGGGTCCGCAGCCGGGATGACGCTTTCATGGCGAGTCCTCCTCCGTGAAACGCGCGACCACGCAACGCCACGTCGAATGTGGCACGCCACAGATGATTCGTCCAGCCTGTCCGCTTGCGACACTGCAACCCGCCACATCCGGCTTCGACGAAACGTGCGGATTCCAGCAAACGCGGTGTGAATGCCGCGTGCAGGGCGCGCTGTGGGTGTCCTGTGTCCGCTTCGTACCGGTTGCATGCGACATGCGGTCGCATCCGTTGGCGACGGGTTGCTACTGCGACGAGATGTAGTCCGCCAACGCCTGCATGTCGGCATCGCTGAGGTTCTGCGCGACGCCCTGCATCACCTTGTCGTTGCTGCTGTCGGCGCGCGTGCCCGCGTGATACGCCTGCAGCTGCGCGAGCACGTAAAGCGTGTCCTGTCCGGCCAGCGCGGGGAAGGTCGACCATGCGGGATGCGGTGCGGTACTGGTGATATCCGGCCGCGGTCCGCGGCCATCGACGCCGTGGCAGCCCTGGCATGCCGGCACGCCCGCTCCCGGATCGCCATCGTGATAAAGCGCGTAGCCGCGCGAGGATGTTTGCTGGACGGCGGCTGCGGGTTTGCCCGGCAGGGACGCGAAGTGCGCGGCAAGGTCGCGCATGTCCTGGTCGCCCAGGTCCGCGACCAGCGGCTGCATCACGGCGCTGACGCGCGTGTCGTTCCTGAATTCGCGCAACTGCACGTACAGATAGGTCGCCGACTGGCCGGCCAGGTTGGGAAAGGTCGGGGCGATCGCAATGCCGTCGGCGCCATGGCAGGCGGCGCAGGTCGCGGCCTTGGCGGCACCTGCTGCGGCGTCGCCGTGGATCGGCGGTTGGCTGCGCAAATCCTCGAATGGTGCATTGGCCGCCACCGCCACGCCCAGCGCCGCGCAGGCCAGTGCGGCAAGGAACGGGGCGTGGTGTCGGCGAAGCGGGCGGGTCACGGTCGGGTCCTCAGAGTTTGACGTTGAGCATCACGCCGATGAGGTTGGCGCTGTAACGGGGTTGCGGTCCGAGATCGGAATAGACCTTGTGATCGATCACGAGGTTGTTCTGCAGCCCCAGGTAGTGCCAGTCGAAGAAGCTGCCGGTCTGGAAGGTATCGAAAACCCGCATCCCCAGCGTGCGGTTGAAGGCGATGTTGAGTCCGAGCTGGAAGGTGTTGATGTGGTAGTGGTTGTCGGGGAATCCCGCGCCGATCGTGGCGACGTAAGCTTGCTGGGTGCCCGAGATCGCGGTGGGCGACGCGTACATGTAAGCGAGCTTGCCGAGCGCGTAGGTGTAGGTGTAACTGAAGTCGAGGCTGGCGCGGCGGTCGAAATGGTGGTTGAAGGTCAGGCCCGCGTTCCAGTCGCGCTCGCTGTCCTTCTCGGCCCACTGGTTGGCCAATGGATACATCGGGCCGCCCAAGGCCGGGTTGTCCTGCCCCGGCTTGCCGAACTGCGATTCGTTGTCCGCGACGTTGGTGAATTGCAGGCGCGAGTCGTCGCGTCCGAGGTTCGCGCTCATGTTGGTCATCGGCGACGGTTGCCAGTTCCACGACAGGGAGAACCCGTAGTTGCGCGTGGCCTGGCGGCCGACCTCGCCCGATCCCGCGTAATCGTCACGGGTGCCGTACACCACCCCCGACAAGGTGGCGGTGTCGCCGATGGGATAGATCACGATCGCGCGCAGTTTGTGTTCGATGCGGTTGCTCATGTCGTACTTGCGCATCGCGTCGGTGGTGAATGCGGCGTTGCCGAGCGGTGGCGTCACGAAACCCGGCAGCGCGATCGAATAGAACGGCTCGTAGGGATCGTAGTTGTAGGGGCCGCCGTCGCGGTAGGCGAACTCGTAGCTGATGCGCAACGTGGCCTTGCCCAGCGCGCGGTCGATCCACTGCGCGCGGATGCGCTGCTCGTTCAGCAGTTTGCGCTCGCGGTACTTCGGCTGGTTGCGATCGAAGCTGTAGGTGATGTTGAGGGTGTTGGACTCGCCGACTCGCCAGTCGATGCCGGCATCGAAGATGGTGTCGGTGTAACCGAATGGAATGGCGCGAACCTGGGCCACGTAGGACCAGTACAGCGGGTTGCGCGGATCGAAGATGCCGGTTTCGCCCGGCACCACGCTGCCCTGCGAGCCGTTCTCGGAAATGTAGCCGTACTGTCCGGTCAGCGGGTTGTACGCGAGGTAGTTGGTCTTGTTGTCCTCGCGGTACCAGCGCAGGCCCGCATGCCAGCCGAACTTGCGGGTGGGGTGGAACACCGCCTTGATGTCGAAGAGGCCGGTGTCGATCCGTGCATGCGCGGTTTGCTGCGAGAGCGCGGCAGTGGTGTTCCAGTCCGCGCAGTTGAAGGTGAAATCGGCCGGCGGCGCGATGAAGATGCCGCCCGTACCCGTGCAGGTGACCGGCGGCAGCAGTTGGTCGTTCTGGCGCATGGTGCCCCAGGCCGCCGCGATCGACAGGTGTCCGTTCCATTTCAGGTTGCGCGAAAGCTCCGCGCGAAGGTTGTGGTAATCGTTGTCGGGTTCCAGCGAGAACTGGCCCTGGTAGATGTTCGCGACCTGCGGTACCCCGACCACGTTGTACAGCGAAAACGGACTCTGGAAATTCAGTTCACGCTTGTGGTTGCGAAAGAACGAGCCGGAATAGGCCAGCTGGAATTGCCAGACCTGGCCGACATCGCGCACGCCCACGCTGACGTCGGTGGTGGTGAAGTCGATCGGCCGGATGGTTTCCAGGACACCACCGTTGTCCTTGAAGGGATAATTGAAGAACATCGTGCCGCCCCACAGGCGGGTGCCGTCGCGTTTCTCGTTGACCACGGACGCGTAGCCGATCCAGTCGCGGTACAAGGTGCCCTCGTAGCTCAGGCCCGCGCGCCGGCGGGTGAGCCCGATCGTCTGGCGCGGCCGCGTCTTGTCGACGGCGGCCACTTGCGCGGGCGTGCTGGCGCCAGGAATCAACGGCGCGGGCACGGTCAGGTTCTCGCTGCCGATGCCGTTCCACAACGGATAGGCATCGGTCGATACGTCGTGCGGGATGTCCCGCCAGAACGCCTCGATCTTGTACTTGCCGTACTGGCCTGCGCGCAACCGGTAGTACTGGTCGTGCGGGCTCAGGTGGCTGCCGCGGAATTCGGCGTAGCCGCCCGTTTCGGGATTGTTGAAATCGAGCCACAGCAGCCCCAGCGCGAGGCCGCTGCGCCAACCCGTGTACTGGCGGAAGAACTCGGCGTCACGATCGCCGCCGACGTGGATGAAGCCGACCTGCAGGTATCCCGACCACACCCAATTGCTGTCCTTGCTCAGCGGCGTGCCGTCTTCGAGTTGGGGCGCGTAGGGATACAGCATGCCGCTGGGTGTACGCAGCATGCCTGCGTGCAGCCACGAGAATCCGCGCGGATCGGGCGTCAGCAGCGGCCCCCATCCGGTCGGGTCCAAACCGTTGCCGTACTGGATGTCGCCTACCCGCGCGCTGTCGCTGGAGTCGGCCCACGCCGGCGCACCCGCGAGGAACGCGGCGATGGCGATGGTCAGCGATGCAACGATGCGTTTGCGCATGAGCTTCTCCCGCTCTGCCGCGCGCACGGCGGCGCTACTTGTGGAACCTCGAGCCGGATGGGTTGTTGGATCCGTGGATGTTGGTGTGGCAACTCAGGCAGGCGCGTCCGATCAGGCGTTCGTCGGGAGCCTGGCCGTTGGCCAGGCCGGCAATCGTCTGCAGGTCGTTGGGGTGCCGGGTCATGGTGTGGCACTGCTGGCACAGCATCGGCACCGGCAGCGTCAGCAGGGTCTGGTTGTTGGAGCCGTGCGGGTCGTGGCAGTTGAGGCAGCCTTCCCGCACCGGCGCGTGCTCGAACAGGAACGGGCCGCGCTTTTCGGCGTGGCACGCGTAGCAGGTTTCGTTGACGGTGTCGGTCTTGATCAAGGTGGCCGTCAACGTGCCGTGCGGATTGTGGCAATCGGCGCAGGACATCTGTCCTTCGGGCAACGGCATGTGCGAGCGGCGGTTGAACTTGTTGCGGATGTCCTGATGGCAGGTGGCGCAGACCTGGTTGACCGAATTGTTGGCCAGCACGCCCTCGGCCGACAGCCTTGCCATCGGGTTGTGGCAATCGGTGCAGCCCAGTCCGCTTTGCTGGTGCACCGAACCGGCCCAGTCCTGGCGCGCGCCGCCGGCGTGGCAACCCAGGCACACGCCGGCCTGGGTATCGATCGGGGTCTTGGCGTCGCGGGTGAACGCGATGATCAACCCCGGCTTTGAAGGGTCCTTGGCGTGGGCGGAACCCGGACCGTGGCAGGCTTCGCAGGCGCCATCGGGCCCGACGCCCGTGGCCCCCTTCGCCGCGCGGAACGAGGCGACATGCAACGAATGCGAGGCGTGCACGTTTTCGAGCGAGTGGCAGGCGACGCAGGTCTTGGCTCCGATCGCGATCGCGTCCGCGGCCAGCGGATTTTTCGGAAGCGCTGCCGCGTCGAACGGCGTGGCCGGGCCGCCCTGCAGGAAGGCGTGGGCGTGCGGGTTGGCCGCGGCCGCTGCATCGGTCTGCATGTCCGTGCGCGGCAGCAGGCGCTTGAAATCGTCGGCGGTCAACCTGCTGGCGGGGACGGCACGCGCGTGCGGATCGCTGCCGGCGTCGGCCGATGCGCCCTGATGGATGGCGGGCAGCGTGCGGTTGACGTCCTGCTCGGTGAGCGCGCCGGAGGAAACCGGAGGGTGCGCGACCTGGGCTTGCGCGCGTTGCGCGATGAACAGCCCCGCGCCAGACAGGCACGCGCCGGCCAGTGCGGCGACGGACCACCACAAGGCAATGCGTTTCGGCACGCCGTCCTCCCTTGACCGGCCAGTCTTCGCATGGGTCCCGACCCACGAACCCGGACGATGCCACGCCGTTCGTCGGATTCTTCTCTGTCCCGCATGCGGTGAGAAGCCCGGGCCGCCAAATACAATGTTCCAGTTTTCGGAACAATGTATGCTCGGGCGTTGCGGACAGGACCAGGCCGGAATCCGGCGGAGGGGAGAGAGCGATGGAATCGCCGCAGCAGAACCTCACCGACATCTTCTATTTCGTCCAGGTGGTCAGGCATGGAAGCCTCACCCGCGCCGCCCAGGAATTGGGGGTGGCCAAATCGCGGCTGAGCACGCGACTGGCGCGGCTGGAGCGCCAACTGGGCGTTCGCCTGATCCAGCGCACCACCCGGCGGCTGCACGTGACCGACGTCGGCCACAGCTATTTCGATCACTGCCGCGGCGTGCTGGAAGCGGCCGAGCGCGCGCAGGACGTCATCGACGATGCCAAGGCCGCGCCGCGCGGGAGGATCCGGGTCGCGGCGCCCTCATCGTTCGTGCAGATGCTGCTCGAGCCGATCCTGCTCGACTTCATGGAGCGCAATCCCGAGGTACAAATCGATCTGGATCCCGCGCGCCAGGAAGCCGGGGTCGTGGCCGATGGCCATGATGTCGTGTTCAGGGTCCGCACTTCACTGGAAGATTCCAGCATGGTCGCGCGCAGCTTCGGGCTGGACCCGCAAGTCCTGGTGGGTGCGCCGGCCTTGCTGAAACGCGTGGACGGTTTGCGCAGGCCTTCCGATCTGAAAAATCTTTCCAGCGTGGCCACGCCGCCGCCGCCGGCAGGCCGGCATTTCTGGTTGTTGAGGCATGCCGAGGGCGGTACCGAGACACAGGTGGAGCACCATCCACGCCTGGTCAGTGACGACCTGCTCCTGCTGCGGCGGGCGGCGATCGGCGGTGTCGGCATCGTGCAGCTCCCCGAGTTCATCTGCCGCGCCGGCCTGCAATCCGGAAGCCTGAAGCGCGTGCTGCCGAAATGGGAATTGCCGCCCGGCAACGTGCACGCCCTGTACCCGACCCGCCGCGGCCACACCCCGGCGCTGCGCAGCTTCATCGAGTACGTCGCCCTGCGCGTGCCGCAAGCGCTGGAGGACCTGCAACGACGCGCGCCGCACGCCGTCTGAGCGGGACGATTGCTGCAGCCACGGATGCAGCAACGATCAGAACGTCACCTGCGTGTACAGTCCGAGCACCAGTGCGTTGCGCATCGCGCCGGTTCCGCCCGGACGGAGGATGTATTGCAGGTTGGGCCGGAAGGTGAGCCACGGCGCGACCACCGCGCCGTAGTCGACTTCGACGACGCTTTCGTAGGTCTGGATGCCGACGCTGCCCGGCGCGATGCTGTCGCGCTCGCGCTGGTAGCGGGTCAAGCGTGGATTGGTGCGCGCGTAGCCGGCCATGAACGCGATGTAGTCCTTGTCGCGGCCCGCGAAGGTGCCTTGCCAGACGCCACCTGCCAGCCAGAACCAGCTGTAACGCGAAGTTGCGCGATCGCCTCCGCCGGCCATCACGCCGAGCCGCAACCCGTGTGGCGAATCGGGATCGGGTTTGTAGATGGTCTGGCTGGCGATGGCGTAGGCACCGTAGCGGCCGTTGTGTTCAAGGAAAGACGCTCCCGTGAAGGCCGCGGGCATGCCGTTGACGTCCTCGTACACGTCGGGGGTGTCCGACGAGTTGTAGTAGGCGCCGACCTTGTAGTCGCCGGGCAGGCCGTCCTCGCCTCGCCCGGTTTCCCAACCGAACTCCACCGGCACGAATACGCCGGTGCTGTCGAAGCCGAGGTCGAAGCCCTTGTCCTTGTCGCCGGCGTCCGGGTTCACCTGGAACACGCCGGATGTCACGTAGAAGTGCGGCACCGGATACGCCGTGATGCGCGCACCCCATTGCGCGGTCGGGAAGTTGTGCGCGCCGCTGTTGGTGGTCATCGCATTGGCGTGCCCGCAGATCACGCCGTTCTGGAACTTGCAGAAATCCGGCAGCCTCGCGAGGTGATCGCCGAGCGGCGACCAGCCGAGTTCGATCTGGATGCGGTGGTCGGCGAAATCCTGCTGGTAATTCAGTTCGGCCAGCCGGAAATTCTGGCCGGCGCCGTACAGCTCCTGCACCGAGAACTGGTTGTGCAGCACGTCGTTCGTGAGGCTGCGGCCGAAGCGGTCGGTCAGGGTGAATTGGACGTGCGCATCCGGAATGCCGGCCAGCTTGTCGAGATCGAACAACGTCTCCAGGTCGAACTGATGCGTGTAGCGTCCGGTGCGATACGGTCCACCGGAAATGATCGCGGCGCCCTCGGAGGCGTAGTGCGCATTGAAAGTGATCCCGCGATCCTTGAGTCGCGTGCGCAATCCGCCCCAGTCGCCGGTCAGGGTCGCGCGCGAGGACGATGCGCCGCCTTGCGTGCTCTGGGCGAGAGCCGGGCGGACAGTCGACAACGTCACGAAGCCCGCCAGCAACAGGGTCGTCCGTACCCGGTCACGGTTGTGTTGTCCGCTCACGCGAGCGTTGCCTCGGTCACGGAGCCGGTTGCGACGTGGTGCGATGCCGACGCCGTGCGATCATCCGGACGATTGCCACGATGATCGCGATCACGATCACCAGCACGATGGCCATGAGGACACGCACGAGCAGCACGAGGTTCGCGGATGCGCCGCCTGCGCGCAGCGTCCGCACCTGATCGACCGTGACCATCGCCGCCGGGTTGCCGAAGTGCTGCGTCAGGTAATTGCCGAGCGTGGCGATTTGCTGGTCGGAAAGTTCCTGCGCGAAGCCCGGCATGTGCACGCCGGAACCATCCGTGCGCCACGCGATGCCATCGAGCATCACCATCACGAGGTTGTCGGTGTTGCGGTGGCCGGTGGCCGTGTTGTGGAACAGCGGCGGCAGGCCACCGTCGAAGCTGCCTTGCCCGCGATCCTGGTGGCAGGTTGCGCAGTACGCGTCATAGAGTTGCGGGCCGGTCATCTGGTCCGGATCCTTCGGCAACGCCTTGCCGCGAAGGCCGGCGAAGTCGGCGTAGGGTTTGCCCCATGCATCCGCGGCGCGCGTGTCGTTCGAATCGTGCCGCGCCGGGATCGACTTCAGGTAAACCGCAATGGCCGACAAATCGGCGTCGCTCAAATGGCGCAGGCTGTGGTCGACGGCCTCGGCCATCGGACCGGCGGCCTGGCCCTTGCCGGGCGCGCTGCCGGTTTTGAGGTAGTCGACGATGTCCTGCTGCGTCCAGTTGCCGATGCCGCTTTCAGGATCCGGTGTGATGTTCGGCGCGAACCAGGTACCGAGTGACGCACCAGCGAGCGCGTGCGACGGCTTCTCGGCCATCATGAAGTTGCGCGGGGTGTGGCAGGTGCTGCAGTGGGTCAGTCCACGCGCGAGGTACGCACCGCGATTCCATTCGACGCTTTGGCCGGGATCGGGCTTGAAGGGCTTGTCGTCGAGGAACAACAGGTTCCATGCGGCCATCGACAGCCGGATGTTGAACGGAAACGGCAAATGGGTTTGTGTCGGGCGGCTGTCGACCGGTTGCACGCCGTGCATGAAATACGCGTACATCGCGCGTACGTCCGCATCCGTGAGCTGCGCGTACGCGGTGTAAGGCATTGCCGGGTACAGGTGCTTGCCGTCGCCGCGGACGCCCTTGCGCACAGCGTCGCTGAACTGCTGCAAGCTGTAATCGCCGATGCCGTCCTGTTTCGACGGCGTGATGTTGGTCGAGAAGATCGGTCCGACCGGCGTTGCGATCGGCAGTCCACCGGCGAGCGGCTTGCCGCCGGGCGCGGTATGGCAGGCCTCGCAATCGCCGGCGACGGCAAGGTAATGGCCACGCTGCACCTCGGCGGAGCTCGAAGCCGGGGCGGGCCCGGTTGCCGCGACGGCTTGCGTCGCGGCAAGCGCCACGAGCGCGGCCAGCAAGATGCCTGCGGCGCGCGGTCCCCGGCTCATGCCGACGTCTCCGCCGCCGCGCGCGCCACGGATTCCTTCGTGGTTGCTTGCCGCGGATGCATGTGCTCGACCGTGCGCAGCGCCAGCGCGACTGCGGTCAGCGTCGAGTTCATCGTCGCGGCCGTCGGCATCACGCCGGTGCCGCAGCAGAACAGGTTCTCGTGGTCGTGGCTGCGCCCGAATCCGTCCGTCACGAACTTCGTGGGATCGTTGCCCATGCCGAGCGTGCCGGTGATGTGCTGGTTGTTGGCGAACTGGCCGTCGAGGCTGTAACGCAACCCCGTTCCGCCCATCAATTGCGCAATCTTCGCGAAGTCGTTGTGCGAGACATCCGCGCCGCGACGCGTGTATTCGTCGATCGAGTAATGCGCCTCGGGTTTGGGAATGCCCAGCGCGTCCTTTTCGGAACTCAAAGTGATGCGATTCTCGGGATGCGGCAGCACCTCCAGCACATTCTTGACGTTGCACTGCCGCGCGGCGCGCCAGCGCAGCTGCTGCTTGAACGCCGGCCCGTACACGCCTTCCCTGATCAGGTCCTCGGTGACCGCGTTCACCTGCGAGATGTTGGTGAAGTCCAGCCGGTAGGCAGCGTGCTGCGCGCGGAACGCGCCGTCGCGCATGGTGTTGATGGAACTCGGGCTCTGCGGCCCGCGTCCCAGCCACAGTTCCTCGTCGGCATAAAAGGTGAGCGAACTGCTCGGATGGTCCATCAGGTTGCGTCCGACCATGCCGGAGCGGTTGGCGAGACCGTTCGGATATTTGTCGGTGGCCGAAAGCAGCAGCAGCTTGGGACTTTCGATGCCGTTCGCGGCGAGGATGAATTCCTTGCCGGTGACGCGGTGACTCTGCTTGTCCGGATCGTAGTAATGCACCGCCGCGATCCGGCCCTTGGCATCGGCCTCGATGCGATACACCACGGCGTTCGGAACCACTTTGGCGCCTGCGGCTTCGGCGGAGTCCACGGCATTGATGCCGAGGTACTGCGCATTGACCGGACAGATCGGCTGGCAGCTGTTGTTGCCGACGCAGGCCGGCCGTCCGTCGTAGCTGCGGCTGTTGCGCGCGACGGTGTTGGCGACGACCGCGTAGGCAGGTGCCAAGCGTTCGCGGAAACGGCGCATCGACCAGGGTTCCGCCACGGGTTGCATCGGGAAGGGATGCTTGCGCGGCGAGCCCGTATTGTCGGCGCCGGCCACACCCAGTATCTCCTCGGCTTCCTGGTACCACGCGTCGAGTTCGTCGTAGGTGATCGGCCAGTCCACGCCGACGTCGTACAGGCTCTTGATGCGCACGTCGTTCGGCACCAGTCGCCACGCCTGTGCGGCCCAATGCCAGGTCGTGCCGCCGACGACGCGGATGTACTCGGCCGGATACGGGTAGGGTCCGGCCTGCACCAGGTAACCGTTGTCCCTGGGCTTGTACTCGGGCTGCGGCGCCCACGGTGAAAACGGATAGGGCGACATCCAGTCGCCGCGCCGCGTCGAATTGCGGAATGCCGCGACGATGCGGCCACGGTCGATGCGTGGTCCCGCTTCCAGGATCAGCACCGAAAGGCCTTGTTGCGCGAGCCGGCATGCGGCCAGCGCCCCGCAGATCCCGGAGCCGATGACGACGACGTCAGCCGACGTTGGCGTGCTCATGCGTCACCGTTTCCCTTGGTGGCCGGCGGTTTCGACCAGCTTCCATACGGTCCGTAGGCGTAGGTGGGCGGCTTCAGCACGTCGCTGACGAACACCGCGTCCAGTGCGTCCTCGTAGGCGAGGCACTGCACTGTGTCGCCATCGTCAACGAAGCCCAGGCACCAGGCGCGCATGATCGTGCGCGGCAGAGCCGCCAGCGGCGATCGCGATGCATCGAGCGTTGCCTGCAGTTTCGCGGGATCGATATGCTGGCTGTCGATCAGCGTCAGCAACGCCTGCGCGTCCGCATCGAAGCGCGGCGAGGCGGTCACCAGCGCCGGGTGCAACCGGTTGCCCAAGGCTGCATCCAGCGCCTTTTCCCCGACCAGGATCGCCGACAGTGCGAGGAATACCCCTTCGCTCGGGTTCGCGACCGGCGCCGCCAGCGCCCACGGAATCAGCGACGCCGTGTAGGCGGTCAGCATCCCGGCCAGTACGCGCCGGCGGCCCGGATTGACAAGATCGGTTTCGACTGGTTCGTCCATCGACAATCCTCCTGCACGCGCGCAAGGGTTGCCGCCTCGGCAGCGGCAGCTTGTGGTTGGTTGTCAGGAGAGGGCGGTCTTCACGCGCGTGATGAACGCGCTGAACTCTTTCATGTAGTTGCGCAGGAACTCGGCCGTCGAGTCATTGTTGACCTGGCCGTTGTCGTCGATGAGGTCCGGCGTAAACTGGATGTACGCCTCCACGACGTTCATCAGCGGCGAATTGCAGAAACACAACACGCCGCGCAGGCTTTGTTGGGCGATGGCGGTGCCGATCGCGCCGGGCGAGGTGCCGATGATCGCGGACGGCTTGCGCGCGAACGAATTCCGGCCCCACGGACGGCTGGCCCAGTCGATGGCGTTCTTCAATCCGCCGGGGATCGAACGGTTGTATTCCGGCGTGATGAAAAGGATCGCATCGGCGTCGGCAATCTGCTGCTTGAGTGTGCGCGCGACAGGCGGGTAGTCGGCGTCGTAGTCGTAGCTGTACAGCGGCAGGTCCTTGAACGGGATTTCCGTCATCGACAGTTCCGGCGGCGCCAGTTGCACCAGCGCCCTGGACAATTTGCGATTGAGCGATTGCCGGGCCAGGCTGCCGACGAAATAACCCACCTTGTATGTCGCCATTTCGGGATCTCCGGCAGAAAAGTCGTGATCAGCTTTCGTTGGTCCGTTCCGCGATGGCGTATTCCAGGTCCGCGACGCCGCCATCGACCCGATATCCGTCGAGGAAGAAACAAGGCGTGCCGTTGACGCCGCTGCGCACGCCGCCCATGAAGTCGGCCCGGATGCGCGCATCGATGCCGGGCCGGCGCAGGATCTGCGCCACTTCCGATTCGTCGAGCCCCACCTGGCGCAGCCCCGCTTCCAGCCCCTCGGTACCGTAGGCGGTCCATGCGTCCTGGTTTTCGTACAGCCAGTCGTGCATGGGCCAGAACTGGTGCAGCAACGAGGCGGCTTCGGCCAACTCGGCGGCGGGACGCGCCAGCGGATGCGCTTCGGTCAGCGGGAAATTGCGGAACACGAAGCGCAGGCTCTTGCCGAACCCGCGCTGCAGGCGCTTGATCCCGGGATAGGCCATGCCGCAGGCGGGACACTGGTAATCGCCGTATTCGACCAGCGTGACCGTGGCGCTGCGGGAGCCTTGGGCGTGGTCGTCCGCGGAAACGGGAATCGCAAGTTCCGGCGTTCGAGCGTGCATGGTGTCACCCGGCTTTCCGTTGGGAAGCACCAAGGTTCTCAAGCGCCTTGAGGATGCCGTCCGCGCCGGGGTTGACGCCCATCGGCGACAGGTAGCTCCAGCGGATCACGCCGTCGCCATCGATCACGAACAACGCGCGTCCGGCGACGCCGCCCTTTTCGTCGTAGACCCCGTATTGGCGCGCCACCGCACCCTTGGGTTCGAAGTCCGACAGCAACGGGAAGTGGTACTTGCGATCGCGCGACAATGCCGCATGGCTCCACGCGCCATCCACCGAGATCGCGAGCAGCTGGGCGTCGTGCTTTGCGAACTCCTCCAGCAATTCGTTGTACAGCGCCAACTGGTCGCCGCAGACCGGACTCCAGTCGGCCGGATAAAACGCCAGGATCACGTTGCGGCCGCGGAACTCGGATAGCGAAACGGTTTGGTCGGGCGTGGAGTGCAGCGTGAAGTCCGGCGCGATGCTGCCAGCAGGCAAGATGTTCACGGCGTGACTCCAGTCGATTCGAGCATGCGCCTCCGGGGGAAGGCGTTACCCGGAATGCGTGAAACGATCGCGCGAGCATACTCTTCCCGTTTGTCACGATGGCGTGAAAGCCGAAGGTGCAACGGCGCACGCGCGCCTGGCCGGGGGAACGGCGGCAATCCCGATGCGCCTGCGCAGCGGAAAAACGCCCGGCAGCGAAACGCGTATCATGCGGTTCGCCCGCGGGTATCCGTGGCGCACGACGGTTGCGTCGATGTTTCCGAACGCCGTACCACCCGAAGCCCGGGTCAAATCGACCAGGAGGAAATAGCCATGCGCTACACCTTGTTCGAAAGCCGCAAAGACGAGTTGCTGCTGGTGGCACGCATCCTGATGGTGATCCTGTTCGTCTGGAGCGGCTGGAGCAAGCTGACTGGTTTCCAGGGCACGGTGGGGATGATGACGGGGCTCGGATTGCCGATCCCGACGGTGGCGACGATCGTGGTGGTGGTCGTCGAGTTCTTCGTCGGCATTGCGATCGTCCTGGGCTTCTACACCCGGCCGCTGGCGCTTTTGCTGGCAGCCTTCACGCTGGCCACGGCCTTCATCGGGCACCACTACTGGACGATGACCGGCGACGCGCAGGTCGCGAACATGATCAACTTCTACAAGAACGTCTCGATCACGGGCGGCTTCCTGCTCCTGAGCGTCACGGGGGCGGGCAAGTATTCGATCGACCGCAAGTAGATTCGAGCGGTTGCCGGCGGGCTTTGCCTGGACCACCCCGACGCATGGAGGTGCGGTCCGGTCAGCGAGCGCTCCGGTTGCGTGTCGGTGGCGACTTCGGCTTCGCGTTTCCAGCCGCGAGCGCCTCGATGGCCCTGGCCACGCCTGCGCCATAAGCCTTGTCGGCTTTGCTGCAATGGTCGATGTGCCGTTGCTGGATGGCCTTGGGGACGCCCTGCATCGCGCGCGCGGTGTTCTCGAACAACGCCTGCTTCTGCTTCGCGTTCATCAGGCGGAACAGATTGCCGGGCTGCGTGTAGTAGTCGTCATCGTCTTCGCGGAAGTTCCAGTGGTCGGCGGCACCGTCGATCGCGAGTGGCGGTTCGCGGAAATCGGGCTGCTCCTGCCATTCGCCATAACTGTTGGGTTCGTAATGGAGCGTGCTGCCGTAGTTGCCGTCCACCCGCATCGCGCCGTCGCGGTGGAAGCTGTGGACCGGGCAGCGCGCGCGGTTCACCGGGATCTGGTGGTGGTTGACGCCGAGCCGGTAGCGCTGCGCGTCGCCGTAGGAGAACAGCCGCGCCTGCAGCATCTTGTCCGGTGAAAAGCCGATGCCGGGCACGACTTGCGCCGGGTTGAACGCGCTCTGCTCGACGTCGGCGAAGAAGTTCTCGGGATTCTTGTTGAGCTCCCACACGCCCACCTCGATCAGCGGGTAATCGCCGTGCGGCCACACCTTGGTGAGGTCGAACGGGTGGTACGGCACCTTCGCGGCGTCTTTTTCCGGCATGATCTGCACGCACAGTTTCCACTTCGGGAAATCGCCGCGCTCGATGGCTTCGTAGAGATCGCGCTGGTGCGATTCGCGGTCCTTGCCGACAATGGCCTCGGCTTCCGCGTCGGTGAGGTTCTCGATGCCCTGCTGGCACACATGGTGGAACTTCACCCAGAAGCGCTCGTTCCTGGCGTTGATGAAACTGAAGGTGTGCGAGCCGAAGCCGTGCATGTGACGGTAGCTGGACGGGATCCCGCGATCGCTCATCACGATGGTGACCTGGTGCAGCGCCTCGGGCAGGCCGGTCCAGAAATCCCAGTTGTTGGCCGCACTGCGCATGTTGGTGCGCGGATCGCGCTTCACCGCGTGGTTGAGGTCGGGGAACTTCAATGGATCGCGGAAGAAGAACACCGGCGTGTTGTTGCCGACCAGGTCCCAGTTGCCTTCCTCGGTGTAGAACTTCAGCGCGAAGCCGCGGATGTCGCGCTCGGCATCGGCCGCGCCGCGCTCGCCGGCCACGGTGGTGAAGCGGGCGAAGAGATCCGTTTTCTTGCCGACCTTGGAAAAAATCTTCGCGCGGGTGTAGCGCGTGATGTCGTTGGTGACGATGAAGGTGCCGAACGCGCCGGAACCTTTCGCGTGCATGCGGCGTTCGGGGATCACCTCGCGGTCGAATTGCGCGATCTTCTCCAGCAGCCACACGTCCTGCAGCAGGGCCGGGCCGCGCGGGCCGGCCGTGATGATGTTCTGGTTGTCCGGCACCGGCGCGCCGGCGACGGTGGTGAGGCGCGGTTTCGCCGGCTTGTTCACCGGCTTGTTCGACTTGGCCATGGGACGATCCTCGGTGGACGGGAATAGCGCACCGTAGCACCTTGTGAAGCCCGGGTTGTTGCCGCCGTTTTAACGCGTCGCGGCTTACGATCGAACGTTCCATTGCGGCCGTTTCGCGCTTCAGGTTGCGCGATCGATCATGGTGCGTACGGCCGTGCCCGGAAGCACAGCGGGATTGTCCGACAGACGAGGAAACAACCATGAGCATCAATGGAAAAACCGTTTTGGTGACCGGCGCCGGGCAAGGCATCGGACGCGCAATTGCCCTGAGGCTGGCGCGGGACGGTGCCAATATCGCCCTGGTCGACATCAACGACGCCAAGACCCCGGCCGTTGCACAGGAAATCGGGAAGATCGGCCGCAAGGCGACGACCTTCTCCGCGGACGTCTCGCAGCATGACCAGGTCCGGGCCGCGGTGGACCACGCGGAGAAAACGCTCGGCGGGTTCGACGTGATCGTCAACAACGCCGGGATCGTCGACGTCGGTCCGATCGCCGAGGTGACGCCGGATCGGGTCGCGCGGATTTTCCGGGTCAACGTGGACGGCGTGCTCTGGGGCATCCAGGCTGCCGCCGCCAAGTTCAGGCAGCGCAAGCAGAAGGGCAAGATCATCAGCGCCTCGTCGATCGCCGGGCACGATGGCTTTGAAATGCTCGGGATCTATTCGGCGACCAAGTTCGCCGTGCGCGGGTTGACCCAGGCCGCCGCCAAGGAATACGCCAGCGACGGCATCACCGTGAACGCCTACTGCCCCGGCATCGTGGGCACCGACATGTGGGTCGAGATCGACAAGCGCTTCGCTGAACTCACCGGGGCCGCGGTGGGCGCCACCTACAAGAAATACGTGGAGGGCATCGCACTCGGCCGTGCGCAGACCCCGGACGACGTTGCCGCCACGGTTTCGTTCCTGGCCGGGCCGGATTCGGATTACCTCACCGGTCAGGCGCTGATCACCGATGGCGGACTCGTGTACCGGTAGTGCCGATTGTCGGCTCCGGGGGCCGGCTAGCCAGTTCGCGCAGCGTCGACCTGGCGCAAGCTGCGCACATCCGGCGCCTGCCGACCTAGCGGGATGAAACGTACTTCTCGCGCCGGGCGAAGCGGTGCGTTTGCGAACTGCCAGTGGCAGTTCGCGCACCGGTGAGCGCCCGCAGCAGGGCCTGTCCCGGACTTGATCCGGGAATGCGGAGGGCCGGGCTTGCAACGAGGCAGGATGCCGAGTGCGCAAGCTGCGCACATCCGGCGCCTGCCGACCTAACGGGATGAAACGTACTTCTCGCGCCGGATATGCTTGATCGGCAAGCCGAGTTCCTTCAGCTGGGTAAAGGTGGCGTCGACCATGTCGGGGTTGCCGCAGAGATAGGCGATGTCGCGCTCGGGGTGCGGCTCGATTTCGGACAGCGCGTCCTGCACATGGCCCTGGCGGTCGTGCGGACGCGGGGTCGGACGCGCGCCGCGCGAGAAGCAGGGATGGAACGCGAAGGCGTCGGGATGCTGCTTCGCGAAGGCTTCGAACTCTTCGCCGTACAGCAGTTCCTGTTCGGTGCGGGCGCCGTACAGCAGCACGAAGCGGCGGTTCTTTTCCGCGATCAGTTTTTCGATGTGCGGTAGCATCGATCGATACGGCGCAACACCGGTGCCGGTGGCGATCAACAGATAGCGCTGGTTGGTGTCGTCGTCCATCAGGCAGAAGCGCCCGTACGGGCCGCTTGCCTCGATTTCCTCGCCGGCTTGCAGTTTCTCGAACAGCCTGGTGGCGGCGCCGCCTTCGACGTAGGACACCGCCAGTTCCATGCGCTGCACCTTGCCGGAGGCATCCGTCGGCGTGCCGACCGAATAGCTGCGCTTGGTCGGCTTGCCGTCGTCGTAGTTGAAATGCACCTGGATGAACTGGCCGGGCGTGAACGCGAACGGCGCGCCGTCGGCGCGCTCGAACGCGAGGTGTCGCACCGTGGGTGCGAGCATGAAACTTTCTGCGAGTTTGAGCTGAAAACGTTCGATCACGGAGCTTTCTGCATGGATGCGGTTTTTGACGTGGACGCGGCGCGAGCTTGCCGCACCGTGGGCGCAAGCATGAAATTTTCCGCGAGTTTGAGCTGAAAATGTTCGATCACGGAGCTTTCTGCATGGATGCGGTTTTTGACGTGGACGCGGCGCGAGCTTGCCGCACCGTGGGCGCAAGCATGAAATTTTCCGCAAGTCTGATTTGAAAAGGTTCGATCATGGAGCTTTTTTCAGGGATGCAACGTAAACTGAAGGCGCCGGCAAGTTGGCCGGCGAAGAGCCTTTTATAATAACGGGCTGTGGCATCATCTGCCGTGCAGCGGTACCCCGGAATGCCCCATGTCACGCCTGCCGGCGATGCGCCGGCGCTCGCAGTCGAAAACCTGCGCAAAACCTATTCAAGCGGCGTCGAGGCCCTCAAGGGGATTTCGTTGACGGTGCAGCAGGGCGATTTCTTCGCGCTGCTGGGGCCGAATGGCGCCGGCAAGTCGACCCTGATCGGGATCCTGTCGTCGCTGGTCAATCCGACCTCGGGCGATGCGCGGGTGTTCGGCATTTCCATCCATGCCGACCGCGGCGGGGTGATGCGCCAGATCGGGCTGGTGCCGCAGGAGATCAACTTCAACCAGTTCGAGACGCCGTTCGAAATCTGCGTCAACGTCGCCGGGTTTTACGGCATCCCGCGCGCGGTCGCGAAAGTCCGCGCGGAAAAATACTTGAACGAACTGCGCATCTGGGACAAGGCATTCCAGCCGACGCGGATGATGTCGGGCGGCATGAAGCGGCGGCTGATGATCGCGCGCGCGATGATGAACGAGCCGCGCCTGCTGATCCTGGACGAGCCCACGGCGGGCGTCGACATCGAGATCCGCCGCTCGATGTGGCAGTTCATCACCGGCATCAACCGCGCCGGCACCACGGTGATCCTGACCACGCATTACCTTGAGGAAGCCGAACAACTCTGCCGCAACATCGCGATCATCGACCACGGCGAGATCATCGAGGACACCTCGATGCGGCGGCTGCTGGCCAAGCTCGACGTGCAATCGTTCGTGCTGGACGTGACCGGGCCCGACGGTACGTTGCCGGAGCTGCCCGGCGTCAAGCTGGCCCGTGTCGACGCGCAGACGCTGGAAGTCGAGATTCCCAGCAGCCACAACATCAACGCGCTGTTCGCCGCGCTGACCGCACACGGCATCACGGTGACCTCGATGCGCAACAAGACCAACCGGCTGGAAGAGTTGTTCGTGCGGCTGGTCGAGCGCGAGAACGGCAAGGGCAAGGTGGCGGCATGAACGGCCTGCACGTCGAGCGGGAAACGCGGCTGGTTGCACGCGTGCCAGCAGGTTCGATCGCGCGCGCCAACCTGGTCGCGCTGTACACCATCACCCGCCGCGAAATCCACCGGGTGCTGCGCATCTGGACCCAGACGCTGGTGCCGCCGGCGATCACGATGACCCTGTACTTCGTGATCTTCGGCAAGATCATCGGCAGCCGGGTCGGGCCGATGCACGGCTTCAGCTACATGCAGTACATCGTGCCGGGCCTGGTGATGATGAGCATCATCAACAACTGCTACGCCAACATCACGTCCAGTTTCTTCGGCTCCAAGTTCGGCCGCTACGTCGAGGAAATGCTGGCTTCGCCGATGCCGAGCTGGGTGGTGCTGACCGGTTACGTCGCGGGCGCGGTGCTGCGCGGGTTGCTGGTCGGCATCATCGTGCTCGGGATCGCGCTGTTCTTCACGTCGCTTCGCATCGAGCACCCGTTGATAGCGCTGAGCACGGTCTTGCTGGGCGCGACCATCTTCGCGCTGGCGGGCTTCATCAACGCGATGTTCGCCAAGCGTTTCGACGACATCGCGATCGTGCCGACCTTCGTGCTGGCGCCGCTCACCTATCTCGGCGGGGTGTTCTATTCGGTCAACATGCTGGGTTCGCCGTGGCGCGAGGCCTCGCTGGCCAACCCCATCCTGTACATGGTCAACGCGTTCCGCTTCGGCATCCTCGGCATCGGCGACGTGCCGGTGTGGATCGCCTACGTGGTGATGCTTGCGTTCGTGGTGGTGCTGAGCGCGGTGGCCCTGTGGCTGCTGAAACGCGGCGTGGGATTGAGATCCTGACGTTGGCGGGGTCGACCCGGCGTAAGATCGCCACATGAAAGGCGTGCTTGCCGCCATCGTGGTGATGACCTGCGTCGCCTGGTGTGCCGGCGCGCGCGCGCAGGTCTATCGCTGCATGACATCGGGCGGCAGTGTCGCCTATCAGGATCGTCCCTGCGCACAGGGACAACGCCAGACTGTCGTCGACGTGCCGAGCCGCGCGCCGCCGGGCGACGTGCCGCCACCCGTCGCGACGGTCGCAACGCCGCCCGCGGCCGATGCCAACGCAGCCTCGCCGGCCGTGTACGTGCCACCGCCGTCACCGTTGCCGGTGATGTACGCGTGTGTCGGTGCGGTGAACGGCAAGCGTTACCTGACCCGTTCGCCGCCGCCGCCGTATCTCGCGCCGCTGGGTGCGATGGGCTGGCCGCCGCAAACCCTGTCCCGGGCTTACGGGGCGCCCGGCGGCGCGGGCATGTCGGCGCCGGAATTGTCGAAGCCGCGCATCGGCGGCCCGCGGATCGCGGCCGGGATGACCGAGGTCGAGGATTCCTGCGCGCCCGCGCCGCAGGCGGAAGTGTGCGCCTTCGTGCAACGCGAATACGACGACAACCACCGCAAGCTGCGCATGGCGGTGCTGCCTCGCGAACAAGAGCCGCTGCAACAACGCGAACAGGAATTGCAGGACCAGTTGCGCAATTGCCGGTGACTCGGATGGCGGGATTGGCTGCGCTGCTCCCGCCCTGCTCGCTGTCTTTCCCTTCTCCCTTCGGGAGAAGGTGGCGCGAAGCGCCGGATTAGGGTTCGGTCACGCGAATGGTAGCTTCACGCATCGCTGACTATGATGCGCGTGTGCGTACCCTCACCCGCCCCTGCGGGGCACCCTCTCCCGAAGGGAGAGGGGAATACTGTGGTAGCGGTTCGGGGTTGATTGGAAGGGCAGCGCTACTTCCGTCCTACGCGGTCAGCGTGAGCGACGGCACCGGCGCATGCTTGCGCTCATGCGCGAGCAGCCAGCGCTTGGCCGGCAACCCGCCGCCATAGCCGGTGAGGTCGCCGTGGCTGCCGATCACGCGGTGGCAGGGCACGATGATCGAGAGCGGATTGGCGCCGTTGGCGGCGCCGACGGCACGCACTGCGCGTGGTCGACGGATGCGCCGCGCGATGTCGGCGTAGCTGACGGTTTCGCCATAAGGAATCGCCAGCAATGCGCCCCAGACTTCCAGCTGGAACGGCGTGCCGGACGGGCGCAACGGCACGTCGAATTGCTGGCGGGTGCCGGCGAAGTATTCGTCGAGTTCGCGTGCGGCCGCGTGCAACTTCGACTTGCTGGTCTCGGCATCTGCCGGCGCGACTTGTGCCGCGCCGTGTCGCGGCAGGCCGATGTAGACCAGACCATCGCCATCGCCGACCAGCAGCAGCGGGCCGATGGGTGTGTCGAGGTGGTCGTAATAGAGCATTGCGATCAGAAACCGTAGTTGAGGAATCCGCCGTCGACCGCCAGCACCTGCCCGGTGATGTAACTGGCGGCGGGCAGGCACAGGAACGCGACCGCGGCGGCCACTTCCTCGGGCTCGCCGATGCGCGCCATCGGCGTGCGATCGAGGACTTCCTCAAGGTAATCGGGATCGGACAGCGCTTCGTCGGTGCGCCGCGTGCGGATGTACCACGGTGCCACCGCGTTGACGCGGATCCCATCGTCGCCCCATTCGCAGGCGAGGTTGCGGGTCATCTGGTGCAGCGCGGCCTTGCTCATGCCGTACGGCGCGCCGGTGCGCACGTGGGTGGCGCCGGACACCGAACCGATATTGACGATGGCGGCGTTGCCGTGTTGCACGAGGCGCGGATACGCCAGCCGGCACAGGTCGAATGCGGCCACGCTGTTGAGTCGGAAGACTTCCTCGAGATCGGCCGGTTCGAGTTCGAGCGTCGGGCGCTTGATGTTGCCGCCGGCGTTGTTGATCAGCAGCGACAACGGCACGTCGAGATCGGCGATCCAGTCGAAGATCGCGAGGCGATCCTCGGCGTCGCCGACGTCGGCCGCGAACACCCGTGGTTCCGAGTCCGGGAAATCCTCGCGCAATTCGTCGGCGGCTTGCAGCAGCGCGTCTTCGTCGCGCGCCACCAGCAGCGGGCGTGCGCCGAGGCCCGCGAGTTCGCGCGCGCAGGCGAGGCCGATGCCGCGGCTGGCGCCGGTGACGAGGCAGGTCTGGCCATCGAGCCGCCAGCGGCCGGGGGATGCGTTCACGCATGCGATTCCGTTGGGCGTCATGGAAAGCTTAGAGCACTTTCGACTCAAGTGCTGACGAGAAGGCCCCCTTCAGCCCTTCGGGCAGCTTCCCCCGCAAGCGGGGGAAGCAAAGCATTTCCTTCCCGTGCGCATAGCGCGGGGGGTGCCGAAGGTGGATGGGGCGCTTTTCGTGGCCATCAAAACCGAAATTGCTCCAGCGCAGCTTGCGCGCTGCTTCCGATCGCGCGAGACTGCGCCGCATGCTGCGCCTGATCGCCCTCGCACTGGTTGCCGGAACGCTCGCCGCGTGCTCGCCGCACACGACGCCGGCGACGACCGCTGCCGCGGGTTCCACCGCGCCCGCGCCGGCCACCACCAACGCGCTGGCCGGCACGCCGCTGTCGGGTTACGGCCACGACTTGAACAAGGCGAGGAACGTGCAGAACATCGTCAACGACCAGGCGAAGAAGCAGGCCGCCGCGATCGACGCCGCGACGGGTTCCTCGGGCTGATCGAACTCTTGCATCGGGCAAGGCCCGGGCGCTTGCGCACCCGGGCCCGCATGCACCGCTCGCGGCGGAAACGAGCCTCAGAACCTCACTTCGGCCTGCGCGGACAGCAACCCGGTCGAGAGGTTGATGTCGTTCTTCTTGGCGCGGTAGTAGTCGTAACCGACGCCCACGCCGAATGCACGGCTGAAATCGTAGCCCACGCCCACGCCGCCGTAATAGCCATCCGAACTGCGGTGCAGGCTGATGGGGGCGATGTCGCGGGTCATGCCGTCGCCGCTCCACGCATACAAGCCCGTGCGGCCCGACACATACCAGTTCGACGTGAAGTTGTACTTGGCGTTGGCGCCGACGGTCCAGCCGTGCAGCGAGGCCTTGTTGTTGGCGACCACGGGCTGCGAGTTGAACACGTTCTTCAGCCGCACGTTGCCGAGGTCGTTGTAGCCGACTTCGGGGCCGATCGCGAAGTTCGGTGCCACCGCCCAGCGGTAGCCGCCGTTGATCGCGTAGCCGGTGTCGCTGCCGCTGTTCTGGCCGCTGCCGAAGTAGCTGTGGCCCGCGTTGCCGTTGACGAAGAACCCGCTGTCGGCGCCGGTCGTGTTCGTGGCGTCCTGCGCGAAAACGGGACTGGCCGCGAAAACCGCGGCGATGGCGAGGACGATTGCAGTGTTGCGCATGTTGTTGTCTCCATCGTGGTTGTTCACGCATGCAAAACTTTTTTGCTTGCGCTTGGCCACTGAGACTGGAGGCAATCGGCAACGTTCGTTAAGGTTTCGCTAGAGAATCAGGAAAGGTTCATCGCGTGCGTGAAAGCGGCTTGTGGATGCGCGTGAAACTTTTTGCGCAATGCATGGTCGCGCGATCACGTGATGCGACGACCGTCGGCGGCGTCGAACACGTGCAGGTGCGCGGGATCGAATTGCAGGCGCAGCGCGGTTCCCGGCACCGGTAGTTCCTGCGGCGGCACGCGCGCGACGAGTGCGATGCCGCCGAAGCGCAGGTTGAGGAACACCTCGTTGCCGATCGGCTCGATCACTTCCAGAACCGCGTCGAACGTTGCGTGTCGCGCATCGGCATGGGCGAGTTGCAAATGCTCTGGGCGCAACCCCAGCACGATGTCGCGCCCGTGGATCGCTTGCAGTGGCGGGCCCGCCGCTCGCGCGCCGGCGAGCGGAAGGCTTGCGCCGTCCATCGCGAGCGCGTCCGCGCCGTCGCGCATGCGGCCCCGGAAGAAGTTCATCGCGGGGCTGCCGAGGAAACCCGCGACGAACAGGTTGGCCGGCCGTTCGTAGAGGTTCATCGGCGTGTCGACCTGCTGGATTTCGCCATCGTTCAACACCACGATGCGCTGGCCCAGCGTCATCGCCTCGACCTGGTCGTGGGTCACGTAGATCATGGTCGCGCGCAGGCGCTGGTGCAGGCGCGCGATTTCCACGCGTGTCGCCACGCGCAGCTTCGCGTCCAGGTTGGACAGGGGTTCATCGAGCAAAAACACTTTCGGTTCGCGCACCAGCGCGCGGCCCAGCGCCACGCGCTGTCGTTGGCCGCCGGAAAGGCGACGTGGGCGCGCGTCGAGCAGTTCGTCGAGTCCGAGCATGCGCGCCGCATCGGCGACGCGTTGCTCGATGTCCACGCGCGGGAGGCCGCGCAGTTTCAGGCCGAAGGCGAGATTCTCGGCGACGGTCATGTGCGGGTACAACGCGTAATTCTGGAACACCATCGCGATGTCGCGTTCGCGCGGTGCGAGGTCGTTGACCGCGCGGTCGTCGATCTCGATCGTGCCCGAGCTGATCGTTTCCAGCCCGGCCACCGCGCGCAGCAGGGTGCTCTTGCCGCAGCCGGACGGTCCGACCAGCACCAGCAGTTCGCCATCCGCGACCGTGAAACTGGCATCGGCCACGGCGACCTTGCCGTTGTCGTACACCTTGCGGACCTTGTCGAGACGCAATCTGGCCATGCGGGGTTCCCGTTGCGGCTGCCGCCCGGGCGTGCCGGGCGGAAGTACGTTATCATGCCGATGTAAACGTTTACATCATGGAGCCGACACGATGGCCGATACCTCGGACGACACCCGTTCGACCTTCCCGGCGGGATTCCTGTGGGGATGCGCCACCGCGGCCTACCAGATCGAGGGGTCGCCGCTGGCCGACGGCGCCGGCGTCAGCAACTGGCACCGTTTCGCGCACACGCCGGGCATGGTGCACGCTGGCGATACCGGCGATGTCGCGTGCGATCACTACAACCGCTGGCGCGAGGACGTCGCCTTGATGCGCTCGCTGGGGATGCGCGGCTACCGCTTCAGCATCAACTGGAGCCGGGTGCTGCCCGAAGGGCGCGGGCGCGTGAATCCGGAAGGCCTGGCGTTCTACGACCGGCTCGTCGATGCGTTGCTGGAGAACGGCATCCAGCCGATGGCGACACTGTTCCACTGGGACCTGCCCGCGGCACTGGATGACCGCGGCGGATGGCTGAACCCCGACATCGCCGGCTGGTTCGCCGAATACGCGCGGGTGGTGTTCCGCAAGCTGGACGATCGCGTCGGCCTGTGGGCGACCTTGAATGAACCCTGGGTGGTGACCGACGGCGGCTACCTGCACGGCGTGCTCGCGCCCGGCCACCGCAGCCGTTACGAACCGCCGATCGCCGCGCATCATTTGTTGCGCGCGCACGGCGCGGCGGTGCAGGCGTATCGCGCGGAAGGCCGCAACAACATCGGCATCGTGGTCAACATCGAGCCCAAGTATCCGGCGTCGCAGAACCCCGAGGACCTCGCCGCCACCGCGCGCGCCGACGCGTACATGAACCGCCAGTTCCTAGACCCCGTGTTCCTGGGGCGTTATCCCGGGGAAATGCGCGAGGTGTTCGGCAATGCCTGGCCGGAGTGGCCTGCGGAAGACATGCTGCTGATCCGCCAGGCGATCGACTTCGTGGGTATCAACTACTACACGCGCAGTGTCACTCGGCATGACGCGCGGCGCTGGCCGGTACACGGCAGCGGGGTGCCGCAGAAGCACGCGACCCGTACCGAAACCGGCTGGGAGGTCTATCCGCAAGGCCTGACCGACGTGCTGAAGTGGGTCAGCGCGCGCTACGGCCAGCCGCCGATCTACGTCACCGAAAACGGCGCGGCGTTCTACGATCCGCCGAGCGCCATCGAAGGCCGCGTCGAGGATCCGTTGCGCGTGGCCTACCTGCGCGAGCACCTGCGTGCGGCGCACGCGGCGTTGCGCCAGGGCGTGGACTTGCGCGGCTACTTCCTGTGGTCGCTGCTCGACAATTTCGAGTGGGCGCTCGGATACGCCAAGCGCTTCGGCATCGTGCACGTGGACTACGCGACCCAGCAGCGTACGCCGAAGGACAGCGCGCGCTTCTACGCCGAGGTGATCGCGACGCAAGGCGCAGCGCTGGGCGTCAACGCGTAGCTTGGGTTGAGGGCGAAAATCCAGCGTAGGTTGGGCTGATGCCGGCTGCATCGGCGGAAGCCCAACACCGTCGGCGTTGGGCCTCTCCCGGATAAATCCGGGATCAGCCCGACCTGCGCTTTTCAGCCCTTGACGCTTCCCAGCAGCAATCCACGCAAGTAGTAGCGCTGCAGCGCCAGGAACAGCACCAGCACGGGTATCACCGTCACCACCGCGCCGGCCATCATCAGGCCCGAGTCCTGCACGTGTTCGCGCGACAGCGAGGCAAGGCCCACCGGCAGCGTGTAATGCTGCTGGCCGGTCAGCGCGATCAACGGCCACATGAAATCGTTCCACGCGGTGAGGAAGGTGAACACCGCCAGCGTGACGAGGATCGGTTTCAGCAGCGGCAGCACGATCTGCACGAAGATGCGCAGTTCGCCGGCGCCGTCCACGCGCGCGGCCTCCAGCAATTCGCCCGGCAAGCCGCGCGCGTACTGGCGCACCAGGAAGATACCGAACACGCTGGCCATCGCCGGCAGGATCACCGCGCCGTAGGTGTTGATGAGTCCCACGTATTTCAGCAGCAGGAACAGTGGCAGCATCGCCACCTGCGCGGGGATCACCAGCGCTCCGATCAGCGTGCCGAACAGTTTTTCGCGCCCGGCGAAACGCAACTTGGCGAAGGCGTAGCCGGCCAGCGTGTTGCAGACCAGCGACAACAGCGTGATCGCGGTCGAGATGATCAGGCTGTTGGCGAAGTAGCGGCCCATGCCGGCGTGCGCGAACAATTCGCGGTAATTGTCGAGCGTCGGATGCAGCGGCAGCATTGGCGGCGGCAGGTTGTCGGCTTCGCCGGGCTGCATGAACGACACCGACAGCATCCAGAACAGCGGGAACAGCACCAGTGCCGCGCACAGCGCCAGCGCGCCGTTGACCAGCCATGCGTTGCGGCGCGCGTTCATGCAGCTTCCCCGCGACCACCACCGAAACGCCACAACAGCGCGGTCGCGGCGAACATGACCAGGAACAGCAGGAACGCGACCGCCGAGGCCGTGCCCATGTTCCACCACTTGAAGCCCTCGTTGTACATCAGGTACAGCACGCTCACCGTGCTTTGCAGCGGGCCGCCCTCGGTGATCACGTAGGGTTCCGCGAACAACTGGAAATAGCCCGACACGGTGAGGATGCCGACCATCAGCAGGATCGGCGCCAGTGCGGGCAGGGTGATGTGCCGGAACTGCCGCCACTTTGATGCGCCGTCGATGCGTGCGGCTTCGTACAGGTCGGCGGGGATCGCGTGCAGCCCGGCCAGCAGGATGATCATGTTGTAGCCGAAGTTCTTCCACACCGCGAACAGGATGATCATCGGCATCGCCCAGTGCGGATCGCCCAGCCAGTCGATCGGCCCGATGCCGAGATGCGTGAGCACGAAGTTGACCACGCCGGACTGCGGGTTGAACAGGTAACGCCAGATCACCGCGACCGCGACCACCGTGGTCACCACCGGCGCGAACAGGGCGGTGCGGAACAGGGGTTTCAATTTCGCCGCCTGCGAGTTCAGCAGCAGCGCGGTGCCGAGCGAGGCCAGCATCGACAGCGGCACGCCCACGATCACGAAGTACAGGGTGTGTCCCAGCGCGTCCCAGAACAGCGGGCGGTGCAGCAGCTCCCAATAATTGGCGAGACCCACGAAGCGCAGGTTGCGGATGTCGGCCAGCGCGTACAGGTCGTAATCGGTGAGGCTGAGTCCCAATCCCGCCAAAACCGGGAGCAGGAAGAACACGCCCAGCACCAGCAGCGCGGGAGTGAGGAACAGCCATGCGGACGATGCGCGGTTCATGGCGTTGCGCACCGTTCCGCCGAGACACATCCCCCACCCGCAAATTTATCGTCATTCTTGGGCTGCACAGCGCGCAGCGGTGTGCAGAACCCGGAATCGGCTTCCCGGGTGATGACAAGAATGACGGGCAAGGCAGATTCCGGGTTCATCGCCGATGCAGCCAGCGATGCCCCGGAATGACGAGTTGCTTTCAGTTCCTCACCGTCGACCCGGTCATCGCCGTTCATTGCGCGTGCCCATGTTGCCGATCCAGCACCCAGCGCCGCTTGGCGAGGATCGTAGCCGCCTCGGCGTCCATCTGCGCGGTGGCCTGGTCGATGCTCAGTTGCCCTGCCACCGCACGCGCGGCGACCTGCTGCATCATGTTGACGATCTGTTCCCACTCGGGCACCGGCGGCGTTGGACGCATGTGTTCGAGTTGTGCGTGGAAGGCACGCAGTTTCGGATCGCCTTGCAGCGTGGAGTCTTGCCACGCCGAACGCCGCGCCGGCAGGTCACCGAGCAGTTCGTAGAAACGCACCTGCACGTCGGGTCGCGACAGGTATTCGACCAGTTGCCACGCGGCATCCTGGTGCCTGGACGTGCGCGGGATCGCGAGGCTGGAACCATACGTCACCGAATCACCGGGGCCGCCAGGTCCCGGCAGTTGCGCGGTGGACCAGTCGTCCTGTTGCGAGGCCGGCAGGCGCTTGCGGAACTCGCCGATGTTCCATGGCCCCGAGAAATAGAACACGAAGTCGCCGCGTCCGAACGCCTGCCACGGATTGCCTGCCTGCACGTTGGTCCAGGGCGGCACGTCGCCGCGCTTGAACAGGCCGACGTAGAACGAAAGCGTGCGCTTGAAGCCGGCGCTCTGGAAGTTGCCGTAGCGGCCGCCGTCGCGCAGCAGCGACACATGCTGCTGCAGGGCCAGCGCCAGCAACTGGTCGTATTCGTTGGTCGGCAGCAGCGCGCCCCAGCGCTTGTCGCCGCTCTTCGCGCGGATCGCGTCCATCTGCTGCTGCCACTCGGCCCAGTCGCGCGGCGGCGCGGCGAAGCCGGCTTCGCGCAACAGGTCGACGCGATAGAACAACAGCCGGGTGTCGATGTACCAGGGAATCCCGTACAACGCGCCATCGACGCGGTTGGTGGCCCACGCGCTCGCGAAATAATCGTCTGCGCGGACCACGCCGGAATGCGCGACGCGCGCCTGCAGCGGTTCCAGCGCATGCAGCGCGGCGAACTCGGCGATCCAGGTGTTGCCGATCTGGACGACGTCGGGCAGCGAGTCGCCGGCGTAGGCGGTCAGCAGTTTTTCGTGCGCCGCGGTCTGCGGAATCCGTTGCACGCGCACGCGGATGCCGGGGTTGGCCTGCTCGAACGCCGGCAACAGTTGCGCCACCGCCTCGCCTTCGGGGCCGATGGTCCAGAACTCCAGCGTGATGCCTTGTTGTGCGGGCGCGGCACAACCGGCGGGCAGCGCCACGAGGACCGCGAGCGCCACGATGCCGATCAGCCGCGCGAATTTCATGGCACCGCGATGCGTGCTTTCGCGCGAACGTGCCGATGGGAAGGCGTGGCGCGTTGCGCCGTTTCCGTCGCGGGCTTTTCGTCCAGCCAGCCGCCGGTGAAGCCCGCGCGTTCCAGCCCGCGCCGGATGTAGGGATTCCTGCGCATCACCTTCCACACGAAGTCCGAGCGGTAATTCTCGATCATCAGCAGGATCGGGCCCTGGTCGATGCCGAGGTATTCGTTGTCGAACCAGCCTTCGCCGGGCACCACGCGGCCGCTGCGCAGCGGCGAGTCGAGCCGGAACGACGGATTGAACGCGTCCACGAAACCGTATTCGGAATACAGCCACTTGCCGTAGCGCTTGTACATCGCGTCGATCGCCGGCAGCACCAGCTCCGGCGCGAATGCAATCGACCCGATCGCCGCGGTGGGCGCGAGGGTGCCGTCGTCGAGGATCTGGCCGACGTCGGCGCCGCGTGCGAGATAGCCGAAGAACTCGATCCTGGCGCCGTCGGGACGCACCCAGACGGTGTTGCCGGGACCGTTGCACGCGGTCAGTCCCCAGATGTCGGCGCCGTAGCCGGTGAAGCGCTTCGGATTGGCGATCGCGTAGTTGCGCTGGCCGATCGCCGCGCGGCGGCTGTTCTCGAAATAGTCCATGTCGTGCTTGCGCATGAACGCATCGCGGATGCCGCGGAAGTCCACCCACGCTTGGCTGTACTGGTGGCCGAACAGCGGCGCGAATCCGATGTGCGGCTGGCTGTCGTAGAAGCTGCCCCAGCTGTCGTCGTAGGTGGACGTCCAGGCCGTCCACGCGTCGGGTTCCACCGCGTGGGTGGGAGAGCCGAGCGCGAGGATGTACAGGATCATCGCTTCATCGTAACCCTTCCAGTCGTGCGGGATGAACTTGCCGCCCGGCGTCCAGCCCATGCTGATCAGGGGCGGGCGTACCTCCGCCCACTTCCAGTCCACGTCGCGATACAGCTTGTCGGCGAGCCTGCGGATCTCGCGTTCCTCGGGATCGTCGCGGTCGAACCAGGTCTGGTCGAACAGCACGCCAGCCATCAGCAGCGTGGTGTCGATGGTCGACACCTCGACCCAGCGTCCGTGACGCAGGCCGGTTTGCATGTCGAGGAAGTGGTAGAAGAATCCGTGGTAGCCGGAGTCGCCGTCCTCGCTGTCGCCCTGCGGCGCATTGGCGAAGAAGCGCAGCGTGGCCAGCACGCGCTGGCGGGCCTGCGCGCGCGTGATCCAGCCACGTTCGACGCCGATCGGATACGCGGTCAGCGCGAAACCCACGGCGGCGATGCTGGAAAAGTAGGGCTTGCCCGCCTCGCGCGGCCAGTGGTCCGGCACCAACCCGTTGTCCGGGTTGGCGGTTTGCCAGAAGAACCGGAAGGTGCGGTGCTCGATGTCGTCGAGCGACGGCGTCGTGGCATGGACGGCCGGTGTCGGCTCGGCGCGTTGCGCCTGCGCCGGCGGTGCGGAGAGCAGCACCAGCAGCCCGAACAATGCGCCGAAGCCGGCCTGGCGCAAGCCCAACAGGACGACGCGCGACGCGTGCGTGATCCGCGCCGTCATGGCAGCCGTCCCGCGCGCGGGCGACGCCCCGCGTCGACCCAGTCGGTGAGTTCGCGGAATGCCGTGCCGATCTGTGCGGGTGTGAACACGCAGTGGCCCTCGTGGTGGACGTATTGCTGGACGAAGCTGTCGGCGCGCCCGGCGCGCTGCATCGCCAGCGCGTATTCAAACGTGCTGGCGGCGGGCACCAGCGGGTCGCCGACGTCGTGCAGTTCAAGCAACGGACGCGGCAGGCGGCCGCTGGGCGTGTAGCGATGGGCCAGCCAGGCCGCGGCCATGGCATCGGCGCGGTAGCGACGCACGCCGTCGTTCAGGGCGTCGTCATCGCCGGAACCGACGTAGACCAGGTTCGCGTTGCCGACCGGATTCCCGTGCGTGCGCTGCTGCAGGTCGCGCATCTCGTCGCCGATCGAGGCGATCACGGGTGCGAGGTTGTCGGCATCCGCCGCGCCGTACCAGCGCAGCAACGCGTCGCGCGCCCCGGGGTTCGCGCGCAACGCGGCGGCGATCTTCGCCGTGGTCGCGGCGTCGTCGCGATAGTCCGCCGGCACCGGCACCAGCGCGCCGAGCAGGCCGGGAAAGTAATGGTCGAACGCCGCGCGCAAGGCGAAGTCGCGGGAGATCAGGCGATCGCTGGGCTCGATCGCACCGCACATCGACAGCGCGCCGGCGTAGATGCCGGGCCGGCGCTCGAGCGCCGCCACGACCAGCGTGCCGCCCATCGACATGCCGATCGCGAGGGTTTGCACGGGCTTGCCGTAACGGCGCACGAAGGCCTCGCGCAGGCGTTCGCTGTCGGCGGCGCCCGCGTCGATGGCCCAGCCGCCTTCCGAATAGCCCGACTGGATCACGGCGTAACCGGCATCCAGCATCGGCGCGAACATCGGCGATGGCGCGTCGCCGGCGCGGAATGCCACCGGCGCGTCGCTGGTGCCGTGGTAGAACACGACCAGCTTGTGGTTCCAGTGCGCGGGCACGTCGATGCGATACGCGGCGCCTTGCAGCGAGCCAGTTGCGTGTACGTCGCCCGCCGGCGCGTGCGCCGTGGCTGCGCTGGACGACACCGCCACGAACAGCGCCAGCCAGCCCGCGCCCAAGCCGCCGCGAAGCCGCTGCAGCATTGTCGCGAACCGCCTTTTTCCGTGAAAACGCACGCCGCGATCCCGGTCAGACCGCCGCGCAGCAGCGCGCGATGAATTGCTGGTGGCTCGGCATCGCCTCGACGCAGGCCGCGATCACGCGTTGCACGCCGTCCATCAGTTGCTTCAGTTCGGCGTCGGAAAGCTGGTCGACCGCCGGGTGGTACGTGCGCGGCAGGATGTGCTGGCCGATCATCACTTCCACCCAGCTGGTCAGCGCGAACATTTCCTCGGCGTTGCGATAGAAGCGCCCGCTGTCGCGGAACAGCCGGATGTTGTCGGCCAGCGGCGCCGGAATGTCCATGTTGCGGCAGTAATTCCAGAACGGCGTGTCGTCGCGTTCGGTGGCGCAGAAATGCAGGATGATGAAATCGCGGATGCGCTCGATCTCGAACGCGGTCTGCGCGTTGTAGCGCTCGATCACCACCGGATCGAAGCTGGTGTCCGGGAACAGGTTCACCAGCCGCGCGATGCCGGACTGGATCAAATAGATCGCCGTCGACTCCAGCGGTTCGAGGAAGCCCGCGGCCAAGCCGATCGCGACGACGTTCCTGTCCCAGGTTTTCCTGCGTTGTCCGGCGGTGAAGCGCAGCACGCGCGGATCGCCCAGCGCCGGGGCGTCGAGTTGCTTCAGCAGCGTCGCCGCGGCTTCGTCGTCGCTGAGGTACGAACTGGAATACACGTAGCCGTTGCCGACGCGGTGCTGCAGCGGTATCCGCCAGGTCCAGCCGGCCTCGCGCGCGGTGCAACGCACGAACGGCGTGGGCGGCCCGGAAGTTTCGCAGGCCACCGCGACCGCGCGGTTGCAGGGCAGCCAGTGCGACCAGTCCTCGTAGCCCGCGTGCAGGGTTTGTTCAATCAGCAGGCCGCGGAACCCGGAGCAGTCGAGGAACAGTTCGCCTGCAATGCGTTCGCCGCTTTCCAGCACCACCGCCTCCACGAAACCGTCCTCGCCGCGTTGTTCGACACGCGCGACCTTGCCTTCGGTCCTGTGCACGCCGCGCTGCTCGGCATAGCGCCGCAGGTATTTCGCGTACAGGCCGGCGTCGAAATGGTAGGCGTAGGCGATGTCGGCCAACGGCGAGTTCGCCGGCACATCGGTGGCCGAGACCATGAATTTTCCATTTGGGCCGGCCCTGGTGTGCAGCGAATACTCGCCGAGCTCGGCCGCGATGCCTTGCTGATGTGCCTTGATCCAGTACTGATGGAAAGGCAGCAGGTCGTGGTCGTGGCCAATGGTGCCAAAGCCATGGAAATAACGGTCGCCGATCCGCGCCCAGTCGACGAACTCGATCCCGAGCTTGAAGGTGCCCTTGACCGTGCGGACGAACTCGGCCTCGTCGATTTGCAGCAATTGGTTGAACGCTTTCAGATGCGGCACGGTGGCTTCGCCCACGCCGACCGTGCCGATCTGTTCGGATTCGATCAGCCGGATCGACAGCTTGCCGGGGAACACGCGTGCCAGCGCCGCCGCGGCCATCCAGCCCGCGGTGCCGCCGCCGACGATCACGATGTCGTGGATGGGTGAAGCGTTCATGCTGCCCGTTCGCTGCAGTGCATGTGAAAAAAAAGGCGGGCCCTTGGAGAGTATCGAGCCCGCCTTTCGCTGGCAGCCTGTTCGATGAGGAGACGCGCTGTTACCACCTCACCCCCATCGTGAACTTGAACGTGCGCGGCACACCGGTGATGTCGCCGGTGGTGTTGTAGGCGAACATCGGGTTGTACACGCCATTCGATCCCCAATTTCCCGTGGTGTTGATGTAGTTCTTGTAATTGAAGGCGTTGAGGATGTCCAAGCGCAGATACCAGTTGACGCTGTCGGTGATCCGGATGTTCTTGATCGCGGAGAAGTCGATGTCGCGATAGCCCCAGATCGGTCCACCGATCATGAACCGTTTGCCACCGCTGGGGATGGCCGCGGCAGGTATGCATCCACTGCCGTTCGGGAAAGTCGCGCCGTAACAGGCGAGGTCATTGAGCGGGGTCGGCGTGGCCAGGGTCAGCTTGGCCGACAAGGTGATGTCCCAGGGAATGTCGACCACGCCGGTGGCGACCAGGCGATGTTTCGGCGCGGAATTCGAAAGGATGAACGGGTAATCCTGGATGGTTGCCTCGTCGAACGAATAGTGCTCGTTGATGTCGCGGTTCTGGTGGGCATTCGTATAGGTGTAGGCCACGGTGACGCCCCAGCCGGATTCCCGGGTGTAGGGCTTTTCCGCATACAGCAACACCTGGGTGCTGCGGGTCTCGATGCCGCTGTTGCCGATGATCAATGAGCCGAAACCCGGGATGCCGTTGCCCCAGGGCTGGCCGCCGTTCATCCAGAACGCGCCATTGGGATAACGGTTGCCCAGCGTGAACGCGAACCCGTCCTTGCTGATCACGCGCGCCACCGTGGCGCTGGTGTTCCAGTCGCCGAGCCTGTTGCGCATGCCGAGGCTGAACTGGTCGGAATACGGCACCTTGATGTCGTTGTTGATCATGTCGACTTCCTTGCCTTCGTTGGTGCCCTGCACCAACGCCTGAAGGTTGGCGAGATCGAGGTATTTCGGGTCCCACGGGGTGCAGGGCGCTGACAGGCAGGGCTGCCCGGGTCCGCTGAAATTGAACGTGAACTGGTCCAGCGCGAACTTGGTCTGCTCCAGTTGCAGGTAGTCGTAGAGGTTGCGGTCGTAGGAGCGGCCCACGCCTCCGAAGACTACGTGCTGCTGGTCGCCGTTGAGGTCGTAGGAGAAGCCCAGTCGCGGCTGCCATTCGTCCTTCTTGGGGCTGCGGTTGTGGCCGTTCGAGATGTAGTCGTTGATGTTGACGCCGCCGAGCGCAAGCGATTGCGCATAGGTCTGGCCGGCGGGGGCATTCGGATCCTGGGCCTGGAACGCAGCAACGACGTTGGCCGGGGTCACCCAGTTGAGATAGGAGTTGTTGTGCTCCATGTCCCAGCGCAGGCCAAGATTGAAGGTGAGGTGGTCGTTGACAGTCCAGTCGTCCTGGATGTAGGCGCCGTACTGATTGTCTGTAGAGCGCACGATTGGACTCAGGCCTACTGATGGCGCCCCAAACACGATCTGGTACGGGATCGGCGAGGTGCCGACCGTACTGCCGGCCGGGCAGTTCGTGGCGGGGACCGTCGTGCACACGTTGTAGTACGCCGACGCGGTGTTGTCGCCGGCGTCCTGCGCCACCAGTTCGATCCGTTGGTAACGGATGCCGGCCTTGACGACATGGTCGCCGAGCCAGTGGAAGTCGGTGAAGGTCAGGTCGTCCTTGAAGCCTGGACCCTTCTGGCCCTTGTTCTGGCCGGCGCGGGGATCGGGCGCCCCGGTCTGCAGGATCGTTGCGTTGTTTTCCGGGCCATAGGTGTAGGTCTGGCCGACACCCAGCGTGATCGGCGACGGAACCCAGAACGCGTTCTGGTAGGTCAGCAGGGCTTCGTTGAACCACGCGTCGGTGCTGTGCGACCAGTACAGTTCATAGCGTTTGACGTCGTTCTTGGTATCGATGCCGTGTGACGAAGTGCCCGTGCCGCCGACCTCGCCGATCTGTTTTTCGCGGCGGATCTGCGCACGCAATTCGAGCCGGTCGTTGTCGGTGGGTTCCCAGTCCAGTTTGCCGAAGAACAGGTTCTCGAAAAACGGCACGCTCGATGGCACTATTTGCGCCTGCGCATCCGGCGGCAGCAGGCCTTCGATCCCCGGCACGTCGCTCACCCCGGGTACCACCGTGGTGGGCGTGACGAAGCGCTTCACCGAATTGGTGATGAAGAAGTGCATCTTGTCCTTGATGATCGGTCCGCCCAGCGAGAAGCCGTACTCCTTGCTGACCGACGTTGCCTTGGTGCCCGATGCCTTTTCCGAAGGCGTCATGTCGCGGTAGCTGTCGTCGGTGTAGTTGCCGTACACCTCGCCGTGGAACTCGTTGGTGCCGGATTTGGTCACCGCGGTGACCGCTGCGCTGGAAAGCTGGTCGTACTCGGCCTTGTAATTGGATGTGATCACCTTGTACTGGCCGATCGCGAGCTCCGGGAACGGGTTGCCCCGGCTGGCTTCCTGGCCGGCGATGCCGCCTCCGCGCACGTAGCCCTTCTGGCTCACGCCGTCGATGAAGACATTTACCCCGTTGACGTTCTGGGCGCCGCTTCGCAGCGAAGTGTTACCGTTCTGCTCGACCGTGAAAATCATGCCCGGCACGGTGTCGGCAAACTCCAGGAAGTTGCGCGTGATTTGCGGCATGGTCTGGATCTGGTGCTGTGAGACGGTTTCACCCACCTGCGAGGTCTTCATGTCGAACAGCGGCCTGCCCACGACCTGCACCGCGGCCAGCGTCTGCGGCGGAGGAGTGGCCGGCGCGGCGGCCGTCGTGAGATTCAAGGTGCCTGTGGATGCGACCGACAGCGTCACCGTCTGCTCGGTGCCGGGGCCGGCATCGACACGCCAGGTGCCGGGCGGCAGGCCCACCAGTACGTAGCCGCCGTTCCCGGAGGCTTTGGTGACGCGCACCTCTCCGGTGGCGACGTTACGCGCGGTGATCTGCGCGTTGGGCGGCGCCGTGCCGCGCAGGTTGGCATTCGCCGATTGCGCCCAGACCATCGTGGGCAGCGCCGCGGCAGCGGCAACGCTGCTCGTGACCAGCGCCGCCAGCAGCTTTTTCCGCAGTCTCGTTTGGTTTTTCATGATCCCTCCAGCGCACATTCGGGTGGTCAGTTGTGTGTGTGGAACTCTGGTTGCTTGCGTGCGGCCGGAGGCGCCCGCGACCCGCACGAGGCGCGCACCACCACTTCGCACGCCATCGTCGTGAGATCCGCTTCCGGGGTTTCCGGCGCGGCCATTTGCGTCACCAGCCGCTCCAGCGCGGCGTGTCCGAGTTCCGCGATCCTGATCCGCACGGTGGTCAGGGGCGGATGCATGTAGCGCGCGATCGGAATGTCGTCGAAGCCCGCCAGCGCGATGTCGCCGGGCACGTTCACGCCGGCCTCGTTGAAGGCCGACAGGCAACCGATCGCCATCATGTCGTTGGCGGCAAACACCGCGTCCGGGCGCTTGCGCGCCGCCAGCAGGGTGCGCCCCGCGCGGTAGCCCGATTCCTCGCTGTAATCGCCTTGCAGGTAGCGCGCGCTCACCCCGCGCCGGCCGGCGACGGTGTCGTCGAAACCGCGCCGGCGTTCGCGGGCGTCATGGTTGGCCGCGGGCCCTTCGATGAAGGCCAGGGCGCGATGGCCGTTCGCGAGCAGGTGCTCGGTCATCGCGCGCGCGCCGCCGTAATCGTCGTTGTTGACGCGCGCGCAGCGGCGTTCACGCAAGGCGCTGTCGATCAGCACCGCGGGCAGGGAATCGGAAAGATGCTTGCGCAGGAAGCCCGGTTCCGCGTGCGGCCACATGATCAGCAGGCCGTCCACGCGACCCTGCATCGCGCGCAGCGCGGCGGCGGCTTCGTCGGCGTCGCCGTGCGAACTGGAGACCAGCAGGTGCAGGCCGTGCGCGCGGGCGGCGAGGTCGATGCCGCGGATCAGTTCGGAAAAGAATTCGCCGAACAGGTCGGGCAGCAACGCGCCCACCGCTTGCGTGCGGCGGGTGACCAGGCTGCGCGCCGCGCCCATCGGCACGTAACGCAGGCGTGCGGCCGCGCGCTCGATGCGCGCGCGCGTGCCCGGGGTAACCCCGGCGCTGCCATTCAACGCCCGTGACACGGTAGCCACAGAAACCTTCGCCTCCCGGGCAACGTCTTTGATCGTCACCGCCACACGGCTCCCCTTGGCCTGATTCTGCAGAAAACGCGCTTCCCGGCACGTTGGCTCGGGCGCAATGTAAACGTTTTCATCGCGGAATGCAAAGCGACCTTCCAAGTCGCTTGGCGGCGCGATCAAGGCGACCTATCCGGGAAGCCGCTGAAAAACCGTCGCGAGCGAAGGCAGATTGCGTGACGCCGGAGCGCAGCAAGCGGAGCGTACACGTCAGTACGTGAGCATTGCGAGCACCGCCGGCGCGCAAGCTGCCGAGCGCAGCAGGTTATTCAGAGACGCCTGAGCGGGATTCCAGCACGGCAACGGCAGGCAGCGTCTTGCCTTCGAGGAACTCCAGGAACGCGCCGCCGCCGGTCGAGATGTAGGACAACTTGTCGGCGATGCCGTATTTGTCGACCGCGGCGAGGGTGTCGCCGCCGCCCGCGATCGAGAAGGCGCTCGAATCGGCGATCGCGCGGGCGAGGGTTTCGGTGCCGTGGCCGAATGCATCGAACTCGAACACGCCGACCGGACCGTTCCATACCACCGTACCGGCCTTCGCGATCAGCGCCGCGTAGTGCTGCGCGGTTGCCGGGCCGATGTCGAGGATCATCTCGTCGTCGCCGACCCGGTCGACCGGCTTCACCGTGGCCGGAGCGTCGGCGGCGAACCGCGGCGCCGTCACCACGTCGACCGGGATCGGCACGCTGGCGCCGCGTTGCGATGCGGCCTCGATCACCTTGCGCGCGGCATACAGCAGGTCGGTCTCGCAAAGCGACTTGCCGACCCCGTGGCCGGTCGCGGCGATGAACGTGTTGGCGATGCCGCCGCCCACGATCAGCTGGTCGACCTTGCCGACCAGGTTCTGCAGCAGGTCGAGCTTGGTGGAAACCTTGGAGCCGGCCACGATCGCGAGCAACGGGCGCGCCGGGTCCTGCAGCGCCTTGCCGAGTGCGTCCAGTTCCGCCGCCAGCAGCGGGCCGGCACAGGCGATCCCGGCGAATTTCGCGACGCCGTGGGTCGATGCCTGCGCGCGGTGCGCGGTGCCGAAGGCATCCATCACGAACACGTCGCACAGCGCCGCATATTTCCTGGCAAGCGTCTCGTCGTCGGATTTCTCGCCGACGTTCATGCGGCAATTTTCCAGCAACACCACCTGGCCGGTCCCCACGGTGACGCCGCCCAGGTAATCGCGTTCGAGCCGCACGTTCGCTCCGAGTTTCTCCGACAACCACGCAGCGACCGGCTTGAGCGACAGCGCTTCGTCGAACACGCCTTCCCTGGGGCGGCCGAGGTGCGACATCACCAGCACCGAAGCGCCCGCGTCGCGCGCGCGGCGGATCGTGGGCAGCGCGGCGTCGAGCCGCTGGGTGGAGGTGATGGTCCCGTCCTGGATCGGCACGTTCAAATCTTCGCGGATCAGCACGCGCTTGCCGGAAAGGTCGAGGTCGGTCATGCGGAGGAAGGCCATGGGCGGGCTCCAGCATTCGGTGGCTTGGCGAATCGCGCATTGTCGACGCCGCGCCGCGAACGCGCAATTGCGTTACGCTGGGCGTTTGCGATTCCGGGGAACCCGACATGCCGCCGATGAGGACCTTGTACAGCTACTGGCGCTCCAGCGCCGCCTATCGCGTGCGCATCGCCCTGAACCTGATGGGGCTGGACTACGTGATCGCGCCGGTGCACCTGGTGCGCGGCGGCGGCGAGCAGCACCATGCGGAATACCGCGAATTGAATCCGCAGCAACTGGTGCCGGTGCTGGTGGACGGCGGCCACGTGATCCGCGAGTCGCTCGCGATCATCGAGTATCTGGAAGAGGCCTATCCCGACAATCCGCGGGTGCTGCCGCGCGGCGCGCTGGCCTGCGCGCGGGTGCGCGCGCTGGCGCAAATGGTGGCCTGCGACATCCATCCGATCGGCAACCTGCGCGTGCTGCAGTACCTGCAGCGCGAACTCGGCGCGGACGACGACCAGAAACTCGCGTGGTCGCGGCACTGGATCGAGATCGGTTTCGATGCCATCGAACAGGTGCTCGTCGGCCGCGAGCGGCCCGGCGTGTTCTGCGAGGGCAACGAACCCACGCTGGCCGACTGCTGCCTGATCCCGCAGGTGTACAACGCGCGACGTTACGGCGTGTCGCTGGCGCGCTACCCGACCATCGCGCGGATCGACGACATCTGCGCCGGCATGGAGGTGTTCCGGCAGGCCGCGCCGGAAGCGCAGGCCGACGCGCCGAAGGCGGCTTGAAGGCTCCCCGACCTTGTTTCCTTTCCACTTCGCAGGCAATGGAATTATCGTCATTCCGGGGCCATCGCGGGCTTCATCGGAGATGGAACCCGGAATCGGTTTTGCAGGGCCATGAGACCGATTCCGGGTTCTGCCCGCAGACGGCACGGGCGGTCCCGGAATGACGACCTATCTGCAGGGCGAATCAGCGACCTGCGAAGTGAACGGCTTCAGCCGACGAACGCGCGCGCGTTGCGGAACAGCCGCATCCACGGCGAGTCCTCGCCCCATTCGCGCGGGCGCCAGCTCATCTGCACGCTGCGGAACACCCGTTCCGGATGCGGCATCAGGATGGTGACGCGGCCCGAGGCCGCGGTGAAGCCGGCGAGCCCTTCGGGCGAACCGTTGGGGTTGTACGGGAAGGTCTCGGTCGGCTTGCCGCGGTTGTCGACGAAGCGCACGCAGGCGGTGGCCTTGCCGGCCTTGTGGCCGTCGCCGAACACCGCGCGGCCCTCGCCGTGCGCGGTCACCACGGGAATGCGCGAACCGGCCATGCCGCGGAACACCACCGATTCGCTGTTCAGCACCTCCAACGTCACCAGTCGCGCCTCGTATTGCTCGGAAGCGTTGCGCGCGAACGCGGGCCAGTGTTCGGCACCGGGGATGATGGCCTTCAGGTGCGCGAGCATCTGGCAGCCGTTGCACATCCCGAGCGCGAATTTCGATTCGTCGGCGAAGAATGCCGCGAATTGTTCGCGCAGGTTTTCGTGGTACAGGATCGACGCGGCCCAGCCGCGGCCCGCACCCAGCACGTCGCCGTAGGAGAAGCCGCCGCAGGCGGCGAAGCCCGAAAAGTCGGCGAGCGCGTGGCGGCCGGCCACGAGATCGCTCATGTGCACGTCGATCGCGTCGAAGCCGGCGCGGGTGAACGCGGCGGCCATCTCGACCTGGCCATTGACGCCCTGGTCGCGCAACACCGCGACGCGCGGCCGTGCGCCTTTCGCGATGTACGGCGCGGCGACGTCCTCCTTCGGATCGAACGCAAGCCTGGCATTGATGCCCGGATCGTCGTCGTCGATGCGCCAGGCGCGTTCGGCGTCGGCGCTGGCCGGGTTGTCGCGCAGGCGTTGCATCGCATGGCTGGTTTCGTGCCAGGCGCCGATCAACTTCTGCCAGTTCCACTTGGCGACGGTTTCGTCGCCGCCGTACAGCTTGATGCCGAGCTTGGCCTTGGGCCTTGCGATCACGCGCGCCATGTCGCGCAGGCCGTTGGCGTCGACCAGCGCCGCGAACGCGGCGTGGTCGGCCTTGCGCACCTGCAGCACCGCGCCGAGTTCCTCGTTGAACAGCGCGCGCAACGCGTTGTCGGCCCAGCCGTCGAGGAAAACCTCGAGGCCGCAGTGGCCGGCGAACGCCATTTCCAGCAGCGTCACGATCGCGCCGCCGTCGGAGCGGTCGTGGTAGGCGAGTACGAGGCCCTGCCGTTCCGCCGCGCGAACCAGCGTGAACAACGCGCGCAGGCGATCGGGATCGTCGAAATCCGGCGGCACCCCGCCGCGGCGGTCGAACGCCTGCGTCAGCACCGAACCGCCGAGGCGGTCGCGGCCCGCACCGAGGTCGAGCAGCCACAACTCGGTGTCGCCCGCGTCCATCCGCAACTGCGGCGTGAGCGCGCGGCGCGCGTCGCCGATACGCGCGAACGCGCTGACGATCAGCGACACCGGCGCGATGGTGCGCTGTTCGCGTTCGCCGTCGCGCCACAGCGTGCGCATCGACAGCGAATCCTTGCCGACCGGAATCGAGATGCCGAGCTTCGTGCACAGCGCGGAGGTGGTCTGCACCGCGTCGTACAGGGCGGCGTCCTCGCCTGCGTGGCCGATCGCTGCCATCCAGTTGGCGGACAGGCGGATTTCGCCGAGCTTCTCGACCGGCGCCGCGAGGATGTTGGTGATCGCCTCGCCCAGCGCCAGCCGCGCCGAAGCGGCGCCGTCCAGCACTGCGACCGGGGCGCGTTCGCCCATCGCCATCGCTTCGCCCGCGTAGCCGTCGAAATCCGCGAGCGTCACGGCGCAATCCGCGACCGGTACCTGCCAGGGGCCGACCAACTGGTCGCGTGAACACAGGCCGCCCACGCTGCGGTCGCCGATGTGGACCAGGAACGCCTTGCCCGCGACCGCCGGCATCCTGAGCACGCGTTCGACGGCTTCGTCGAGGCCGATGTTGCTGAGGTCCGGGACGATCTCGAGTTGCGGCTTGATGCGCGTGGCGTCGCGCTGCATCTTCGGCGGCTTGCCGAGCAGCATGGCAAGGTCGAGATCGATGACCAATTCTTTTCCTTCCCCCGCTTGCGGGGGAAGGTGCCCGGAGGGCGGATGGGGGGAGGGCGCTGTGCGCGCGACGATCAGGCGCTCTTGCTTTGTCGCATGCCCGACCACCGCGAACGGGCAGCGTTCGCGCTCGCACATCGCGCGGAACGCATCGAGGTCGGCCGGCTTCACGCCCAGCACGTAACGTTCCTGCGACTCGTTGCACCAGATCTGCATCGGCGAAAGTTGCGGATCGTCCGACGGCACCGCGTCGAGGTCGATCTCGCCACCCACGCCGGAGTCGTGCAGCAGTTCGGGAATGGCGTTGGACAAGCCGCCCGCGCCGACGTCGTGGATCGCGACGATCGGGCTGGCATCGCCCAGCGCACAGCAGGCGTCGATCACCTCCTGGCAACGCCGCTGCATTTCCGGGTTGTCGCGCTGCACCGAGGCGAAGTCGAGCGCCTCGCTGGACGCGCCGGCCGCCATCGACGAGGCCGCGCCGCCGCCCAATCCGATCAGCATCGCCGGCCCGCCCAGCACGATCACCGCGTCGCCCGGCGCGAGCGGATTTTTCTTCACCAGCATCGGCCGCACATTGGCGACGCCGCCCGCCAGCATGATCGGCTTGTCGTAGCCGTGGCGCATGCCGGGCTTGCCGGTTTCGAGTTCGAAGCTGCGGAAATAGCCTGCGAGGCAGGGCCGGCCGAATTCGTTGTTGAAGCCCGCGGCGCCGAGCGGGCCGTCGCGCATGATCTCGAAGGCGCTGGCGACACGCGGCGGCAGCGGGCGCGAATCTTCCCACGGACGCGGCAGGCCGGGGATGCGCAGGTGCGACACCGAAAATCCCACCAGACCGGCCTTGGGCTTGCCGCCGCGTCCGACTGCGCCTTCGTCGCGGATCTCGCCGCCGGACCCGGTGGCCGCGCCCGGCCACGGCGAAATCGCGGTGGGATGGTTGTGGGTTTCGACCTTGATCGCGTACGGGATCGCTTCCTCATGCCGGCGCCAGGTGCCGTCGGCATCGGCGAAGAAGCGCGCGCCGCGCGAGCCTTCGATCACCGCCGCGTTGTCGCTGTAGGCCGACAAGGTGTGGGCGGGTGAAGCCGCGTGGGTGCTGCGGATCATGCCGAACAACGTGGCGTCCTGCGGCGCGTTGTCGACCGTGAAGCTGGCGTTGAACACCTTGTGCCGACAGTGCTCGGAGTTCGCCTGCGCGAACATCACCAGTTCCGCGTCGGTCGGGTCGCGGCCGAGTCTGGCGTAATTGTCGGCGAGGTATCGCACCTCGTCCGGCGCCAGCGCGAGGCCGAGTTCGAGATTGGCCCGCTGCAGCGCGCTGCCGGCGTCGCTGCCCAGGGTCACGCTGCCGAGCGCGCCGGCATCGCCCGTCATGAAAATCCGCGGCGCGTCGACGAGCGAGCGCAACACCGATTGCGTCATCGGATCGTGCAGCGCGTCGGCGATGGCGGCAAACGCGGGGTCGCCGGGGTCGGGCAATTTGTCGATCAGGAACGCGGTGCCGCGCTCGACGCGTGCGACCGCGATGCCGACGTGGTGCAGGATGTCGGTGGCTTTCGACGACCACGGCGACAGCGTGCCCAGTCGCGGCACCACCCACAGCGAAGCATCGGCGGGCGGTGCCTCCGTGGCGTCCAGCACCTCCGCGAGGCGCTGGTGCAAGGCGGGCGGCAGTGACGACGCCGACTGCACGAAGTACACGTGCCGCGCGCCGCGCACGCGGGCGTTCTTCGCGATCGCGCCGATGCGCTGGTTGAGTCGGTCGAGGCGGAAATCCGACAGGGCGCTGCGCCCGTCGAGGACGATCATGGCGATGGGAGACCGCGTGTCGTAGCGAGCCCGCCATTATAAATGCGATCGTCCCTGATCGTCGTTTCGTCGGAGCAAGTGGCCACAAATGCTTCAGCGAGCAGCCGTCCATGACGCCGGGCACCAGCCGGTCCGTCCTCGCCCCGACCTTCCACGACAGCGTCTTCGATCAGGGCGAGTGCTGGACCGCGGGCACGGCATGCACGGTCTGCAATCGCCGCAGCAGCTCCTGCGGATCGACATAGCCGCCCAGCACCACGCCGTTGTCGGCGATCACGGTGGGCGTGCCGTCGACGCCGAGGTCGATGCCGAGGTTGAAATCGTGCGCGACCGGTGACTTGCATTCGGCGTAACGCGGCGTGCCGCCCTCGAACGCGCGGGTGAGCGCGGCCTGGCGGTCCGGGGCGCACCACACATCCACGGCCTTCTGCGCCGAGGGTGTGCCGAGTCCGCTGCGCGGCCAGAACAGATAGTCGACGGCGATGCCGAGCTTGTTGATTTCGGCGATGTTGGTGTGGAAGGCGCGGCAATACGGGCAATCGACATCGGTGAACACGGTCACCGTGTACCTGGGATTGGCCGGAGCGAAGCGGATCATCTGGCCGTGGTCGAGCCTGGCGATCGCATCGCGGCGCAGCTTGTTCATGCTGAGGCTGTTGAGCGGCGTGCGCGTCTTGAGGTCGAACGCATCGCCCTGGATCGCGTAGCGACCGTCGCCGGTGAGGTACAGGACCTGGCCTTGCGCGATCACCTGGTACAGGCCGGGGATCGGCATCGGCGCGATGGCCTGCACGCGGGCCTGCGGCGCCATTGCCGCGACCGCTGCGGTGATGGCGCTGCGCACGGCGGGCGTGACTTCGGTGGGCTCGGACACGGGCGTGGATGCAGCGGGCGTCGATGCGGATGCCGCGCTCGCGTCGGCGATGGCGGCGCGGCGATCGGACGAACAGGCGCTTGCCGCGAACAAAACGAAAACCAGCGTGCAGAAAAGTTTCAACATGATGAAGGGGTGTGCCATGTCGCGCGTCGACGAGTGGCAGCGATGCTAGCAGGTGGCGCCTGCGTGTCGCGTGATCGGCGCGGCAGGTTCAGAAGGTCAGCCACCAGCAGCCGCCGGTTTCGGCGACGCCGAAATCGCGGGTCCCGCCGTCGCCGCCGCCGGTCGAGATGACAAATCCGGTTGGGGGTTGCGACGTGACGCTGGCCGTGGTCGCCGGAAACCCGGCCGTGGCGACCGGCGCCGGCCCGCTGTCGGCGAACGGTGGTCCCGTGGCATACGCGATCGAAATGCCGGCCAGGGGTTGCTTCAGCCAATCGGACAATGCGTGCAGCGTGCTGCGTGCGGAAGCCTGGTCCATGCCGCGCCACAGGATCAGTCCCGCCAGCCGGTTCACGTCGTGGCTGCTGAAAGCGTCGGCGATCGATTGCCGCAGCGCCTGCGGCGAGGTCGCACACACGCCGCCGAAACCGCCGCCCGGCGCGCCGGTTGCATTCGTGCTTGCCGGCGCCGGCGTGCCGCACGGCTGGCCCGAAAACACCGGCTCGCCGTGCACGCCGATGCAGCGATACACGTGTTGCGCGTTCTGCCCGCGTGCGATCATCGAACACGCGAGCAGTGCCAGGAGACACAGGCATTGCAACGGAAAGATACGCATTGCGGGCCAGTGTAGCCGGCACGCGCCTCAGCGTATCCAGTGGTTATGCATCGACCGGTCCGTCAAGTCTTTGCAACACCGCTGTGGTCGCGCGCGCGCGATTCAGCGTGTAGATGTGCAGGCCCGGCGCGCCGCCGTCGAGCAGGCGCCGGCACATCGCCGCCACCACGTCGGCGCCGAACTCGCGCACCGAATCCGCATCATCGCCGAACGCCAGCATGCGCTTGCCGATCCAGCGCGGGATTTCCGCGCCGCACATTTCGGAGAAGCGGCGGAGTTGCGCGAAGTTCGCGATCGGCATGATGCCCGGCACGATGGGAATGTCGATGCCGGCCGCGCGCGCGTCGTCCACGAAACGGAAATACGCATCGGCGTTGAAGAAGTATTGGGTGATCGCACCATCCGCGCCGGCATCGACCTTGGCCTTGAAGTGCTTGAGGTCGGCCAGCACGTGGTCCGATTGCGGGTGGCATTCCGGGTAGCACGCGACTTCGATGTGGAACCAGCCATCGTGCTCGCGGCGGATGAAATCGACCAGCTCCGAGGCGTAACGGAAATCGCCCGGCGAGGCCATGCCCGAGGGCAGGTCGCCGCGCAGCGCGACGATGCGCTTGCAACCGAGTTCGCGGTAATTGGCCAGCAACGCACCGATTTCCTCGCGGGTTCCGCCCATGCACGACACGTGCGGCGCGACTTCCAGCGCGTGCACCTCACGCAGGTGCCGCACCGTGCGCGGCGTCTGGGTGAGGGTCGAGCCGCCGGCGCCGAAGGTGACGCTGGCGAATTCCGGCGCCAGCGCCTTCAGTTTCGGCAGCGCGCGCTCGAGTTGCGCACGCTGCTCGTCGTTCTTGGGCGGGAAGAATTCCAGCGAAATCGGGGTCATCGAATCCGGCATCCTTATATCTTTCCATCAAGATAGAGAGAATGGTCTCCGGATGCAACGCCCACCTGATTGGCGCTGATACTCAGCTGCGCTGGGGGGAGCCGAATTGCACACACCTTGTCATTCCGGGGCTGCCCGCGCTGGCAGCGGGCAGAACCCGGAATCGGTATCACGTGTGCACCGGCCGTCAAACCGATTCCGGATTCGGGCCTGTGGCCCGCTCCGGAATGACGACGGAGTTGGCTGAGGTTCGACACCAATCAGGACGGCCCACGGCAGATCCGCCAACTGGCGCCGGCGCCTTCATGCAGGGCGGGCGACAACCGGCCGTTGGTGGATCGACAGGCGGGACACCCCCGGATCAAATCCGGGGTCAGCCCAACTTGCGGAGACGCTCTTGGCTCAGGCCGCCTTTTTCCACTGCCCCAACGCGGCCAACCCGTTGTCGCGCGCGCGCTCGACCACGATCTTCTGCGCGGCGGCGAAGTTGCCCTGCATATCCTTGGCCCACAGGTGCAGCGCGGCTTGCTGCATCGCGCGACCGTAGGAGAACGACAACGGCCACGGGTGCGGACCGAGCCGGTTCATGGCGTTGAGGTGCGCGGTGGCGTCTTCGTCGCTCTGTCCGCCGGACAGGAACACGATGCCCGGCAGCACCGCCGGCACGGCGGATTTCAGGCACAGGATGGTCGATTCGGCGACTTCCTCGATGTCGGCCTGTTCCGCGCAGTCCTTGCCGGACACCACCATGCTGGCTTTCAGGATCGTGCCTTCCAGCATCACGTTGTGCTCGTACAGCGCCGAGAACAGCGAGCGCAGCGTGGCCTCGGTGACTTCGTAGCAGGTTTCGATGTCGTGGTCGCCGTCCATCAGCACTTCGGGTTCGACCATCGGCACGATGCCCGCTTCCTGGCACAGCGCGGCGTAGCGCGCCAGTGCGTGGTTGTTGGCGTCGATGCAGGTGCTGCTCGGCATGTCGTCGCCGATCGTGATCACCGCGCGCCACTTGGCGAATTCGGCGCCCAGCTTCACGTATTCGGCGAGACGCTCGCGCAGGCCGTCGAGGCCTTCGGTCACGAGTTCGCCCGGGAACCCGGCCAGCGGCTTGGCGCCGAGGTCGACCTTGATGCCGGGGATGATGCCCGCGTCCTTCATCACCTTGGTGAACGGCACGCCCGCCCTGGTCGACTGGCGGATGGTTTCGTCGTAAAGGATCGCGCCCGAGATGTGCTGGGCGAGACCGGGCGCGGTCAGCAGCATTTCGCGGTAGGCGCGGCGGTTTTCCTCGCTGTCGGGCACGCCGACCGCGTCGAAGCGCTTCTTGATGGTGCCCGAGGATTCGTCGATCGCGATGATGCCCTTGCCGGGCGCAACCATCGCCTGTGCGACGGCTTCCATTTGGTCGATGCTCATGACGGTGTTCCGCTGGTGTCGTGGACCGCCAAGTATAAGCGACAAGGGGACTTTTCGCCTGATCGCCGCCGGGGGATCAACGATACCCCTGAGGAAAATCCTTCAATACGCAGGCATCCGTGATCGCCTTGCGCTCGGCCGGATCGGCCGGCAGGTTGAACGGAATGACGAGGTAGGTGAACACGGGTTGGTGCGCGGCATTTTCCGCACCCGCCACGTAGCGCATGTCCTTCACCGCGCTGGCGGCGACGGTGGTCAGGTCGCCGGCCGGAATGGTCCTGCGCACCACGATGTCGCGGGGCACGCCATCCGAGCCGATCATGTAGGTGACCGCCGAGCAGGTCGGCTTGCTGAGGTTCACGCCGCTGTTGGGCACGTCGACGTTGAGCGAGGTGTTGGTCATCACCCAGTAGTGGGTGAGCTGGTCCGGCTGCACCGCGAGGATGTTGGGATTGATCGCGGCGGCGGCATTCGTCGCGGCCAACATGCAAATTGGAATGACGAGACGTTTCATCACAGGTCCTTCAGGCTTTCGGCGATCCCGTCCGCGCCCACGCTGAGCAGTTTCAGGGTATTGGTGCCGCCGCCGCGGCCGGTGTGGTCGCCGTGGGTCAGCAGCACGCGGTCGCCTTCCTTGAGGTCGCCGCGCTGGAACAGCTGCCGCACGGCTTCGCGCACCACCAGCGCGGGATAGGTGTCGTGGCCGGCGAACGGGATGGGCCTGACGTCGCGCAGCAGCAGCATGCGGCGGCGGGCTTCCGCACTCGGCGTCAATGCGTAGATCGGCACCGACGAGCGATAGCGCGACAGCCATTGCGCGGTGGTACCCGATTCGGTCAGCGCGATGATCGCGCGTACCGGCAGTTGCGTGGCCAGGAACATCGCGGCCATCGCGATCGCCTGGTCGGTGCGATCGAGGCGGTGGGTGAGGGCGGAGATGTTTTCGGTCGGCTCGAACTGGCGCTCGGCGCCGAAGCAGATGCGCGCCATCGCGGCGACCGCGAGGTCGGGGTGCTTGCCCGCCGCGGATTCCTGCGACAGCATCACCGCGTCGCTGCCGTCCAGCACCGCATTGGCGACGTCGAGCACCTCGGCGCGGGTCGGGATGGGCGATTCGACCATCGACTGCAGCATCTGCGTCGCGGTGATCACGGCACGGTTGCGCGCCAGCGATTCGCGGATGATCTTCTTCTGCAAGCCCGGCAGCTCGGCGTCGCCGATTTCGACGCCCAGATCGCCGCGTGCGACCATCACCGCGTCGGAGGCATCGATGATTTCCCCCAGCTTGTCGATGGCTTCGGCGCGCTCGATCTTGGCGACCAGCCAAGCGTTGCCGCCGGCCTCGCGCATGAGCCTGCGTGCCTCCTCGATGTCGTCGGCGGAGCGCACGAACGACACCGCGAGGAAGTCGGCGCGTAGTTGCGCAGCCAGCTTGATGTCGGCGCGGTCCTTGTCGGACAGGGCGCCCAGCGACAGGCCACCGCCTTTGCGGTTGAGGCCCTTGCGGTCGGACAGCTTGCCGCCGACCACGACCCGGCAATGGATCTGTTCGCCTTCGATCTGCTTCACTTCGAGTTCGAGCAGACCGTCGTCCAGCAACAAGTGGTCGCCTTCCTTCACGTCCTGCGGCAGGCCGAGGTAGCTCACGCCCACGCGCGTGGCGTCACCCGGTGCTGCATCGGCACGGCAATCGAGGGTGAAGTCGGCGTCGGGTTCCAACTGCACCGGACCGTTCGCGAATTTCTCGATGCGGATCTTGGGGCCCTGCAGGTCCGCCAGCACGCCCACTTCGCGATCGAGTTTCGCGGCGGCGGCATGTGCCTCGCGCGCGCGCCGCAAGTGGTCTTCGGGCTGGCCGTGCGAAAGGTTCAGGCGCACCACCGCGACGCCTTCGCGCAGGATGCTCTCCAGCATGCCGGGTGCGTCGGTGGCCGGGCCGAGGGTGGCGACGATGCTGGTGCGGCGGGTCTTGTGGTCCATCCCGGCATTCTATGCGATCGTCCCTGATCGCTGCGTTGCGGGGTCCTTCGCAACCGATCGGTCGTGAGATCACCAACTCCAGAACGCCCTTCCATGGGCTGACTTTTCACCAACAGCCGCTTCGAAGCCAGGCAGGCCCTGTCTTTGCTCGTCATCCCGGAATCGCGCCCGCTGCGTGGGCTCGTCTGGAATGACGAGATGGTGAAGCGAAGCGTGGATCAGAACTTCGGCTTTTCCGGTGCCTGTCGATAACGCTCCACCGACTCGCGGATTTCTCCGCGCGCGGCGGCGGCATCGCCCCAGCCGGAAACCTTCACCCACTTGCCGGATTCCAGGTCCTTGTAATGCTCGAAGAAGTGCGCGATGCGATCGCGCCAGTGCTGCGGGGCGTCGCCGATGTCGCGGATGTGCGCGTAGCCCTTGAACACCTTGTCGCCCGGTACGACGATCAGTTTGGTGTCGTGGCCGGCTTCGTCGTCCATGTTCAGCATGCCGACCGGCCGGCAGCGAATCACCGCTCCCGCGACCAGCGGCAGCGGCAGCAGCACCAACGCATCCACCGGGTCGCCGTCGCCGGAAAGGGTATTGGGAACGTAGCCGTAGTTGCACGGGTAGCGCATCGGCGTCGACAGCACGCGGTCCACGAAGATCGCACCCGAGGCCTTGTCCACCTCGTACTTCACCGGCTCGGCGTCTTTCGGAATCTCGATGACGACGTTGATGTCATCCGGCACGTCGCGGCCGGCGGGGACGAGGTCCAGGCCCATGGGTTTGTCCTTCGGAAAATCGGCCATTTTACGCCGTTGGGCCGAGGCCATCACCTGCAAATACACGTGATCCGCTGTCGTTGCGTGGCCGATAATCGTAAATCCAGTCCATGCTGTGTCTTCCCAGGTGCAGGAACAATGGCATCAGCCTGGTTTGCAGCCACGCGGCGAGCGCGCCCTTGTTCTTGGCGTCTCCGCTGCGGCGGCCCAGAGCGATCGCGCGCTCCACGCGCCCGCGTCGCACCCTTTCGAATTCCGCGAATGCCTGTTGCGGAGCATCTCGGTGGTGTTGCAGCACAGTGCCCAACACAAGCGCGTCTTCCAGCGCCATCGACGCGCCTTGCCCTGAATGCGGACTCATTGCGTGTGCGGCGTCACCGATCAGGCCGACGCGTTCACGCGACCAGCGCGGCAGGCTCGGCATGTCGAAGAGATTGAAGGCGAGGCAGCGGATGGTGTGTTCGAGCAATCCGGGCACCGGTCCAAACCAGCCCCGGCCTGTCTCGAGCAGGCGGCGCAGATTTGCGGCGTCACCCAATGTGCGCAGGGTGTCGGCGTCGAGCGGGGCAGCGCTGGGCAGCGCGCTCCACCAGCCCATGCCACCATCCTTTGCGTCGCCGTATGGGGCGTAGCCCAGAAACCGGGCGTTGCCGAAACAAAGCGTCATCAGATCGGAGTCGATCGCGTCATCGGCGTCCATCGCTTCGCGGGGCACGACACCGCCGTAGCCGACCAGTCCCGTGAAGCTCGGCTTCGGGGCATCCGGCAACACGTGTTCGCGCACACGCGACCTGATGCCGTCGGCGCCGACCAGCGCGTGGCCCGAGTCACGCGTGCCGTCCCCGAAAAACGCGGTGGCGCCCTGCGCGTCCTGCTCGATCCGTTCCAGCTGCCGGTTCCAGTGGACCGCGATGCCCGCATCCCGCAACGCCTCCAGCAGGATGAAGTGCAGGGTTTCGCGTGCAATCGAAATCGCCACGTCGTTCGGATGGGCGGGCGTACCGTAGGACATCGCGCCGAGCCTGCGGCCCTTGTGGGTGCGGAATTCGAATTGCGCGATGGCGCAGCCCGAGGCCGTGACGCGATCGCCAAGGCCGAGCTCGCGCAGCACGTGCATGCCGTTTGGTGCCAGCGTCAGGACGCCGCCGGCGCCGCCGGATTGCGGGTAAGCTTCATGAAGTTCGACCTCGACGCCTGCCTTGTGCAGTAGCAGTGCGAGCGCCGGGCCGGCGATGCCGGCCCCGATGACGAGTACGCGGAAGGGATGCTGCATGGTTTCGTGTCCGGAAGAAGAGATGCGATGTAGTTTAATTATTAAACTATTTGATAGTCAAATGAAACCTAAAACCGAATTGATCGCGGCCATCGGCGAAGCGACCCGCTTGTTCCAGGACAGTACCGATGCCTTCGACGATGCCGCCTGCGCGGCGCTCGGGATCAACCGCACCGACCTGAAGTGCCTGGGAATGATCGTGGAAGCCAACTCGATCTCGGCGGGCGAGCTGGCGGCGGGCATGGGTTTGACGCGCGGGGCGATGACCACCGCGCTGGACCGGATCGAGCGCGCAGGTTACGCGCGCCGCGTCGCCGATCCCGATGATCGGCGCGGCATCCGGGTCGAGCTCACGCCGAGCTGCATGCGGTCGCTCGAAGCGATCTGGGGCGGCATCCGCAGGGAAGGCGAGGCGATGATGTCCGGCTACACCGCGGCCGAACTTGCGACAGTCCTGCGCTTCATCCAGGAAGCGCGGGCGCTGCAACAGCGCGACACGCAGCGCGTGCGGAAACTGAAGCTGGGCAACACATAGCAAAAGCCCCGCGCGCGGCGGGGCTTTTGCTGCAACCTTCAACGCTTCACTTCAGCTTGTCCCAAAGGAAGTCGTACGCCAGCGCGTGCATGGTCGCGGCTTGCGCGTTGTCCGCGCCGGCGCCGTGGCCGCCCTCGGTGTTCTCGTAGAACCACACGTTCTTGTAGCCCATGGCCTCCATCCTTGCCGCCATCTTGCGTGCTTGCGCGGGACCGACGCGGTCGTCGCTGGTGGTCGTGTAGAACAGGACATCCGGATATTTCATGCCGGGCTTGACGTTCTGGTACGGCGAGAAAGTCTTGATGAAGGCCCACTGTTTGGGATCTTCCGGGTTGCCGTATTCGGCGATCCACGACGCGCCGGCGTCCAGGTGGATGTAACGTTTCATGTCGAGCAGCGGTACCTCGCACGAGATCGCGCCATACAATTGCGGGTACTCGGTGAGCATGTTGCCCATCAACAGGCCGCCGTTGCTGCCGCCTTCGGCGCCGAGGTGCGCGGGCGACGTGACGCCGCGCTTGATCAGGTCTTCCGCGACCGCGGCAAAATCCTGGTACGCCTTGGGCCGGTTGGCTTGCAGCGCGGCCTTGTGCCACGCGGGACCGTATTCGCCGCCGCCGCGGATGTTGGCGACCACGTACACGCCGCCGCGCGCGAGCCACGCGCGGCCGATCGTGCCGGAGTAGTGCGGCAGCAGCGAGACCTCGAAACCGCCGTAGCCGTATTCCAGCGTGCGGTTCTTGCCGTCGAGCCGCATGTCCTTCGGCGCGATCTGGAAATACGGCACACGGGTGCCGTCCTTCGATTTCACGAAATGCTGGCTGACTTCGAACTTCGACGCATCGAAGAACGCCGGTTCCTGCTTGACCGCCGTCGCGGGCTCGCTGCCCAGCACGCCGCGCTCCAGCGACGGCGGATCGAGGAAGCCGGTGACGGTGAGCCAATATTCGTCGGAATGATCCGGGTCGGTATCGACGACCACGACAGTGCTGAACCTGGGCGCACCGGGCAGGGCTTCGTGCGCCCACGGACCGTTACCGGAAGCCGGCGGCGTCAGCACGTCGAGGCGGCTTTTCACGTCGTCCAGCACGTCGAGGATCAGGTGATGTCGCGTCCAGCTGTAACCCGAGAGCGCGGTGTGCGCATCGGGCGTGAACAACGCGGTGAAGTCGCGCTTGCCGGCCATGAAATCGTCGAAGTGCATGGCGATCAGCGCGCCGGTTGGCCAGGTCTTGCCGCCGACGGTCCACGGCGATTTGGTCTGCACCAGCAGCCACTGGCGGTGCACGTCGGAATTGGAATCGCTGGGCACGTCGACCTTGACCAGCTTGCCATCCTCCAGCAGGTACTCGTCGCCGTGGAAGAAATCCTTTTGCACCGACACGAAGTCGCGTTCGAAGCCTTTTGTGCGGTCGTGGTACGCACTGACCGCGAGGTCGTCGGGCGTGCCCTCATGCACCAGCTTCGCCGACGCCAGCGGCGTGCCGCGCGTCCATTCCTTCACGATGCGCGGATAGCTCGATTTGGTCATCGAGCCCGGTCCGAAATCGGTGCCGATGTAGATGTGGTCGGCATCGATCCAACTGGTCTCGGTCTTCGCGACGGGCACGAAGAAGCCGTCCTTGACGAACGATTTCGAGGGCAGGTCGAATTCGCGCACTTCCACCGCGTCGCCGCCGCCCGGCGACAGCGACACCAGGCAATGCACGTAATCGGGCTTCATGCATTGCGCACCCTTGAACACCCACTTCTTGCCTTCGGTCTTGTTGAGCGCGTCGATGTCCAGCACCGTTTCCCACCTGGGGTCGGCCTTCTCGAATTCGGCCAGCGTGGTGCGCCGCCAGATTCCGCGCGGATGCGCCTTGTCCTGCCAGAAGTTGTACAGATAGTCGCCCATTCGGTTCACGTAGGGAATGCGCGCCTCGGAGTCGAGCACCTGCAGGATTCCGCTGCGCGTCTTGCCGAACTCCGGCGATTCCATGAACGCCTTCCTGGTGATGGCGTTCTGCGCGTCCACCCATTCCATCGCACGTGGACTGCGGGTGGCTTCCAGCCAAAGGTAGGGATCGGTGGCCGTCGCGGATGACGGTGCGGATGCAGCGGGTTCCTGTGCGTGGCCCATGGCGGCGAACGTGGCTCCGAATGCGAACAGCAACGCGGACGATTTCATCGATGTCCCCTTCAGGTGAACGACAAGTATCGTCGAAAGCGTGACGCGATGCCGGGCTGCGCGCCTGTGGCGAAAGTCAGGGGCAACAAAAAGCCCCGCGTGAGCGGGGCTTTTTTGCCAACCGTGCAACAAGCTTGAATCAGTTCGCAGCGGCCGCCAACAACGGAATGATCAACAGCGCGACGATGTTGATGATCTTGATCAGCGGGTTCACCGCCGGGCCCGCGGTGTCCTTGTACGGATCGCCCACGGTGTCGCCGGTGACCGCGGCCTTGTGGGCCTCGGAACCCTTGCCGCCGTAATTGCCGTCCTCGATGTACTTCTTGGCGTTGTCCCAGGCGCCGCCGCCGGTGGTCATCGAGATCGCCACGAACAGGCCGGTGACGATGGTGCCGATCAGCACGCCGCCCAGCGCCCAGGCGCCTGCCATCGGGCCGCCCAGCCAGCGGAAACCGAACGCGACGATGATCGGCACCACCACGGGCAGCAACGACGGCACGATCATTTCCTTGATCGCGGATTTCGTCAGCAGGTCCACCGCGCGCGAGTAATCCGGCTTGCCGGTGCCTTGCATGATGCCCTTGATCTCGCGGAACTGGCGACGCACTTCTTCCACCACCGAACCGGCGGCGCGGCCCACCGCTTCCATCGCCATCGCGGCGAACAGGTACGGGATCAGGCCGCCTATGATGAGGCCGATGATCACGTAGTGGTTGGAAAGATCGAAGGTGATGCCGTCCATGCCGGGCAGCTTGGACAGGTTGTGGGTGTAGTCGGCGAACAGCACCAGCGCGGCAAGGCCGGCCGAACCGATCGCGTAACCCTTGGTCACGGCCTTGGTGGTGTTGCCGACCGCGTCCAGCGGATCGGTCACGCCGCGCACGTCGGCGGGCAGGCCCGCCATTTCGGCGATGCCGCCGGCGTTGTCGGTGATCGGGCCGTAGGCGTCGAGCGCCACGATCATGCCGGTCATCGACAGCATCGCGGTGGCCGCGATCGCGATGCCGTACAGGCCGGCCAGTTCATACGAACCCCAGATCGCCGCGCAGATCGCCAGCACCGGCAGCGCCGTGGCCTTCATCGACACGCCGAGGCCGGCGATGATGTTGGTCGCGTGGCCGGTCGTGGATGCATGCGCCACGTGCCGCACCGGTTTGTATTCGGTCGCGGTGTAGTACTCGGTGATGACGACGATCACCGCGGTCAGCACCAGGCCGATCAGCGCCGCGCCGAACAGTTGCGCCACGCTGTAGGTGGCGTCGCTGGTGGCGAAGCCCTGCGGGAACATGTTGGCGGTGATGAACCAGAACGCGATCGCTGCAAGGATCGCCGACACGATCACGCCCTTGTACAGCGCGTTCATGATCTTGCCCTTGCCGGTGGTGCGCACGAAGAAGGTGCCGATCACCGAGGCGATGATGGACGCGCCGCCCAGCACCAGCGGATACAGCGCCGAGGTGAGGTCGCCCGCCGCCAGCACGCCGCCCATCAGCATGGTCGCGACCAGCGTCACCACGTAGGTCTCGAACAGGTCGGCCGCCATGCCGGCGCAGTCGCCCACGTTGTCGCCTACGTTGTCGGCGATCACCGCCGGGTTGCGGGGATCGTCTTCCGGGATGCCGGCTTCGACCTTGCCCACGAGGTCGGCGCCGACGTCGGCGCCCTTGGTGAAGATGCCGCCGCCCAAGCGTGCGAAGATCGAAATCAGCGACGAGCCGAACGCCAAACCGACCAGTGCGTGCAGCGTGTTTTCCAGCGGCAGGTTGAAGCCGAGGTGCAGGATCGCGAAGTAGCCGGTGACGCCCAGCAGTGCGAGGCCCACCACCAGCATGCCGGTGATCGCGCCGCCGCGGAAGGCGACGCCGAGCGCTTTCGAGATGCCGCCGCGCGCGGCCTCGGCGGTGCGCACGTTGCTGCGCACCGACACGTTCATGCCGATGAAACCGGCCGCGCCGGAGAGGATCGCGCCGATCGCGAAGCCGATCGCGGTGGCCCAGCTGAGCGCGAAGCCGATGATGAGGAACAGGATCACGCCTGCGATCGCGATGGTGCTGTATTGGCGATTCAGGTAGGCCTTGGCGCCTTCCTGGATGGCCTGCGCGATCTCGCGCATGCGATCGTTGCCGGCCGGCTGCTTCATGATCCAGCCGGTGGAAAAGACGCCGTACAGAATCGCGACGATCGCGCAAACGATCGCAAACCACATGCCGTACTGTTGCAACATCGGACAACCCCTTTCGCGTGAACCCGCAACGGGCATTCCCGCGAGTATAGCGTGGGTACCGCGCATGACCAGAGGGCGTTCAGACGAACATGAACGAGGTGCTTGCGCGACTAGAATGCATGGGATTGGCTGCCTGCCGCGCCGTCGCCGGACCCCGAGATGAGCAACTCCCGATACGCACCACGCCGCGCCGCCTTTCGCAAATTGCACGAGCAGGGCTGCTTCCTGATTCCGAATCCGTGGGACGCGGGTTCCGCACACGCGCTGGCATCACTCGGGTTCAAGGCGCTGGCGACCACCAGTTCGGGGTTCGCGTGGTCGCAGGGCCGGCCCGACAACGCCATGGATATCGAGGCCGTGCTGGCGCATTGCCGCGCGATCGTCGAGGCCACCGAGCTTCCGGTGAACGCCGATTTCGAGGATGGCCACGCGCGCGATCTTGATGGTTTGAAAAACAATGTGCGCCGCTGCATCGACACCGGCGTGGCCGGTTTGTCGATCGAGGACTCCACCGGCGATGCGTCACAGCCGTTGTATGACTTCGGCGAAGCGGTCGCGCGCATCCGCGCCGCGCGCGCCGCGATCGACGCATCCGGCGAGGACGTGATGCTGATCGGCCGCGCCGAGTGTTTCCTCACCGGGCATCCCGATCCGTTGCACGAATCCTTGAAGCGCCTGCGCGCCTACGCCGAAGCCGGCGCCGACTGCCTGTACGCGCCCGGTGGCGGCAGCCCCGAGCATATCGCCGCGATCGTGCAGGCGGTCGCGCCCAAACCCGTCAATGTGTTGGTCGGGCGCCCGGTGCCTGCCACGCTGGCTGACTTCGCGAAACTTGGCGTGCGCCGCGTCAGCGTCGGCGGCGCGCTGGCAGGTTCCGCGTGGGGCAGCTTTTTGCGCGCTGCGCGCGAATTGGTGGAAGGCCGCTTCGACGGGTTCGCCGACAATGCCACGCATGCCGAATTGAACAAGCTGTTTGAATCGTAGCCTGGGTCGAATCCGCGCCTTGTGCGGATGAAACCCGACATGGCTTGTTCGGTGTCGCTGGGGTTCGCGAGTAGCCGCGCATCCTGACCTATGCGGCGAACGCCGGCAGTTTTTTCTTCACCGCTGCGTTTTCCAACGTCACGTATTTCGGCAAGCCGCCCTTGCCATACGGCGGCGGCGCTTCGCCGCGGATCAGCGGCGCGAGATATTTTCGCGCGCTGGCGGTGATGTGGAAGCCATCCTTCGCGATGAAGGACCTCGGCAGTTTCTTCTCGCGATTGGCGACCTGGTCCAGCTTCGCCATTTCGATCTTCCAGCGATACGGCGAATCCGAAGTGCGCTTGATCACGGGCATGACCGCATTCCTGCCGGCCAGTGCGTATTCGACCGCAGCCTTGCCCACCGCTTGCGCCTGTTCGAGATCGGTTTTCGAGGCAATGTGCCGCGCCGAGCGCTGCAGGTAATCCGGCATCGCCCAGTGGGTCTTGAGTTTCAATTGGTCGCGCACCATGCCGGCCAGCGCCGGCGCGACGCCGCCCAGTTGCGTGTGGCCGAACGCATCGGTGCCGGCGTGCGCGTCGGCAACGAAACGGCCGTCGGCGTACTTGATGCCTTCGCTCGCAGCGACCACGCAGCAGCCGACCCGCGCCACGGTTTCCTTCACGCGTTGCAGGAACGCGCCGGTGTCGAAGACGAGTTCCGGGAACAGGATGACGTGCGGCGCATCGTCGCGGCCTTCGCCCGCCAGGCCCGCCGAAGCCGCGATCCAGCCGGCGTGCCGTCCCATCACTTCCATCACGAACACCTTGGTCGAAGTGTCCATCATCGACACCACGTCCAGCGCGCATTCGCGCAAGCTGACCGCGGTGTATTTGGCCACCGAACCGAAACCCGGGCAGCAGTCGGTGACCGCGAGGTCGTTGTCCACGGTCTTGGGCACGCCGATGCAACGGACGTCGTAGTCCATGGCCTTGCCTAGCTTCGACAGCTTCAACGCGGTGTCGGCGGAATCGTTGCCACCGTTGTAGAGGAACCAGCGGATGTCGTGGGCGCGGAACACCTCGATCAGGCGCTCGTAGCGCGCGCGATCCTCGTCCAGCGATTTCAGCTTGACCCGGCACGAACCGAACGCGCCGCCCGGCGTATGTGCAAGCGCGCGGATCGCGGCCGATGGTTCCCGTGTGGTATCGATCAGGTCTTCGCGCAACGCACCGAGGATGCCGTTGCGCGCCGCGTACGCCGTGAGCTTGTGGCGGCGGCAGGTTTCGATCACCGCCGCGGCGGTGGCATTGATCACGGCAGTGACCCCTCCGGACTGCGCGTACAATAGCTTGCCGGCCGGATTCGAGGCTGTCGTTTTCGGGGTTGCGTGCATGCGGAGTCCGTGTCGGGCGCGGCGTTGACGGGGTGGCCGGGCAGCCGCTAGCGTAACCCCCACGCGTGAATTTGCAACGAAGGCGCCGCTTTCCGCGGGCCGCAGAGGAGAAGCATGCGCATCGTATTGCTCGGCGCGCCCGGATCGGGCAAGGGCACCCAGGCCAAGCGGCTGAAGGTGGAACTCAGGCTGGCGCACATCTCCACCGGCGACCTGCTGCGTGCGGCGGTCAAGGCGGGCACGCCGCTGGGGCTGAAGGCGAAGGCGGTGATGGAATCCGGGCAACTGGTTTCCGACGACATCGTGCTGGGGCTGCTTGAGGAACGCCTCGCCGATGCGGATGCCCGGCCCGGTTTCATCCTTGACGGCTATCCGCGCAACCTCGCGCAGGCCAATGCGCTGGACGGACTGCTCGCGCGCCTCGGCCAGCCGCTCGATGCGGTGGTGAAGCTGAACGTGCCGGATGCCGACATCGTCAAGCGCTGCGAAATCCGTTTCGAGCAGGAGCATCGCGCGGATGACAATCCCGACACCGTGCGCAAGCGCCTGCAGGTGTATGCCGCGCAAACCGAGCCGGTCGCGGATTTCTATTCGCAACGCGGACTGCTCGCCGAAGTCGACGGCGTCGGCGCGGTCGAGGCCATCGGTGATCGCGTGCTCGCTGCGCTGCGCGCGCGCGCCTGAGCGTGCGCTTGCGCGGGTTCCTTGCCAGCCTGTTCGATCTGTGTCGTTTCCGGCGCGGCCCGGAGGATATGCCCTGGGCGCCGGGCCTGCTGGTCGCGTTGCTGGCGGGTTGTGTCGTGATCCAGTCCGCCTTCGAGGCGCACTACGGCGCCAAGCCGGCGATCGTGGTCGCGGTGCTGGCGGGCTGGCTCGCGGTACTGGGGTTGCTGAAGATCCTGCTGCGCGGCCGCGGCAAGCCGGAACGCTTCGTGCAGACGGCCACGGCGTTGGCGAGCGTGACGTTGTTGTTCGACATCATCGTCTATCCGTTGGCCCTGTTGCTGCCGCTGCAACAGATCCTCGCGCGCGAGGCCGCGGCTGACCTCGCGCTCTCGGGCGCGCAGACCCTGGCGATGTTCGTGATCGGGATATTGAGCGTGTGGGAATTGTGCGTGTGGATCGGCACGCTCAGGCGCTCGCTCGAGCTCACGCTGGCGGGCGCGGTGCTGATGTTCCTGTTGCTGTTGATCGTGAACCGGCTGGTTGCCGGGGTGGTCGCTGTCGCACTGGGCGGCCTGGCGTGAACGACGGGCGGAATCGCGGCGTGCGCATCCACATCCTCGGCATTTGCGGAACCTTCATGGGCGGCATCGCCGCGTTGGCGCGCGAACTCGGCGTCGAGGTGCAAGGTTCCGACGCCAACGTGTATCCGCCGATGAGCGACCAGTTGCGGGCGCTCGGCATCACGTTGCAGGAGGGTTGGTCGGCCGATCACCTGAAGCCCGCACCGGATCTCGTGGTGGTCGGCAATGCGCTGTCGCGCGGCAACCCATCGGTCGAGTACATGCTGGACGCCGGGTTGCCGTACGTCTCCGGCCCGCAGTGGCTGGGCGACAACGTGTTGCGCGGACGCGAGGTGCTGGCGGTGGCCGGCACGCACGGCAAGACGACAACGTCAAGCCTGTTGGCGCATCTGTTGGACGCCGTGGGGTTGCAGCCCGGGTTCCTGATCGGCGGCGTGCCGGGCAATTTCGGTGTGTCGGCAAGGCTGGGTGGTTCCTCCTCCCGCTTGCGGGGGGAGGTGCCCGAAGGGCGGAGGGGGGGAGTTGCGCAAGAATTCCCCTCACCCGGCGCTGCGCGCCACCCTCTCCCGCAAGCGGGAGAGGGAAATATTGTGTCGCCTGCGGCGACGCCATTTGTTCTGGAAGCGGACGAATACGACACCGCGTTCTTCGACAAGCGCTCGAAGTTCGTGCACTACCGTCCGCGGATCGCGATCCTCAACAACCTCGAATATGACCACGCCGACATTTTCCCGGACGTGGCCGCGATCCAGCGGCAGTTCCATCATCTGGTGCGCACGGTGCCCGGCAACGGCAAGTTGATCGTCAACGCCGAGGACGCGCGCCTCGCCGAGGTGCTGGCGATGGGCTGCTGGACGCCGGTCGAAACCTTCGGCATCGACGCGGGCGACTGGCGCGCACGCATGGTCGAGCCTGACGGATCGGTGTTTGCGGTTGCGTACCAGGACAAAACCATCGGCGAGGTGCGTTGGCACCTGCTGGGCCGCCACAACGTGATGAACGCGTTGGCAGCGCTGGCCGCTGCACATGCCGCCGGTGTCGATCCACGCTCGCTGTTGCCGGCCTTCGCAAGGTTCGAGAGCGTCAAGCGCCGGATGGAATCGCTGGGCGAGGTCAACGGCGTGCACGTGTACGACGATTTCGCGCACCACCCGACCGCGATCGCCACCACGCTGGAAGGCCTGCGCGCGAAGGTCGGCAGGGCGCGCATCCTGGTCGCGCTGGAACCGCGCTCGAACTCGATGCGCGCGGGCGCGCACGCCGCGCTGCTGGCGCCATCGCTGGCCGGTGCCGACAGGGTGGTGTTGCTGCAACGCCCGGAGTTGCCATGGGACGCGCATCGCGTCACCGATGCGCTGCCGGGGCGCGGCGTCGCCGCGGCGTCGGTGGGTGAACTGATCACGCTGCTGTCGTCCGAAGCGCATCCCGGCGACCACGTGGTGTTCATGTCCAACGGCGGCTTCGAGAATGCGCCGCGGCGATTCCTGGACGCATTGCGTGCCAGCTAGACTCGTGGCGTGAAGCGCCGCGAAATCCCGTTGTTCCCGCTCAACGCCGTGCTGTTTCCGGGCAGCACGCTGGGCTTGCGCATCTTCGAGGCGCGCTACCTCGACATGGTGCGCGAGTGTGCGCGCAGTGGCGGCGAGTTCGGGGTCTGCCTGATCATGGACGGACGCGAGGCCGGCGAGCCGGCGCTGCCGGCGGCGGTCGGCACGCTGGCGCGGATCGTCGATTTCGACTCGCTGCCGGATGGACTGCTGGGGATCAGCGTCACCGGCGGCGCCCGCTTTCGCGTGCAGAAGTCCCGCATCCGCGGCAACGGCCTCGTGATCGGCGACATCCGCGAGTGGCCGGACGAACCCGGCGTGCCGGTGCCGGTCGAATTCGCGCTGCTGCCGGCCATCCTGGAGAGGATGGCCGAACAAGCCGGATTGTCGTGGCGCAACGGCCCGCGCGAACGTTACGACGATGCGAGCTGGGTCGGGTTCCGGTTGTCCGAGCTGCTGCCGCTGGGCGATGCCGAGCGCCAGCACCTGCTCGAGCTCACCGATCCGCTGGAACGCCTGGCCGCATTGCGCGACGCGGTGCCGCGCTTCCAGAAGCCCTGAACCGGCCGGGGTGGCTATTCGTTTGATGGCTGGACAAGGTCACTCATACTTTACACATATAGCAATTTACTATGTGCCAGAAAGGCTCATGATGGTGCGGTCGCCATGCGGCGATATACATCCAGGAGAGCTTCCATGAAAACACTGTCGATTGCCTGCGCGCTTGCGCTCGGACTTGCCATGACCGCGACCGCACCGTCCGTGCTGGCCCGGCAAGCCCAGCCGGCGCCCGCCACCTCCGCCCAGGCCGCGGCACCGGCGGCGCCGAAACTGCATGCCGCGCTGCGTTCGCTGTGGCACGGCCACATCGTCACCACCCGCGAATACGCCCTGGCCGTGCATGCCGGCAACAGGGCCGATGAAAAGAAGGCCGCCGATGCGGTGGTCGCCAATGCCAAACAGATCGCCGACGCGGTCGCCGGCTTCTACGGCAAGCCTGCGGGCGAGGGCCTGCTGAAACTGCTGGCCGGCCATTGGGGCGGCGTCAAGGCGCTGACCGATGCCACCAAGGCCGGCAATACGGCCGGCGAACAGAAGGCCATGACTGACCTTGCCGCCAACGCGACCGACATCGCCAAATTCCTGGCCGGTGCCAATCCGAACTGGTCCGAAGGCACGCTGCAGGGCGCGCTGATGATGCACGTCAACGACCACAAGACCCAGCTTGACGAAATGATGTCGAACGCGCCGGCGGCCGAACAGGCAAAGTCCTGGACCGAAATGCAGCATCATATGGACATGATCGCCGATGCCTTGTCGGACGGCATCGCCAAGCAATTTCCGTCCAAGGTCGACTGACGCGAAGGACCGGATGAAATGAAGCAAGCCAGCGCCCTGCGCCAACTCGGCGGCACGCAACGGAAACTGCTGCGCAAGCTGTTGTTGTCGCCGCAGGGCGCGAGCGTGGAAGAGCTTTGCAGCACCCTCGGCGTCACCCACAACGCGGTCAGGCAACACCTGACCGCGTTGATGGCCCAGGGATTCGTCGCGCACGGCGAATCGATGGCGAGTGGTGGACGCCCGCGCGCATGCTTCGTGTTGCAGCCGGCCGGCCGCGAGTTGTTCCCGCGCAATTACGCGCTGATCGCCGACAACATGCTCGAATACCTGTACCAGCACGCGGGAGTCGGCGCGGTGCAGGCGATGCTGGCCGAGATGGGCGCCGTGCTCGGCAGGAATGCGGCGGCGCGCGTGGCGACGGCCACGGATCGTGGCGAGGCCACGCGGCTGCTGGCCGAGCAACTGGACACGCTGGGCTACGAGGCGCAAGTCGTCGAGGTCGACGACCACACCGAGGTGGAAGCCTGGAATTGCGTGTTTCATTCACTGGCGCGCCAGCACCCCGACGTGTGCAAGTTCGACCTGGCTTTCATGAGCGCCGCGACCGGACGGCCGGTGCAGCGGACGGCGTGCATGCTGCATGGGGCGCCGGCGTGCAGGTTCCGGGTCGATCCGTTCCGGCAGGCCGCTTCGTCGAAGCAAGTGTCCGCGGCCGGGAACCAGGCTGGTGCTTCCAAGGCCCGGTGCTGAAACCGGGTTGCCGGCTTGTGCTACTCTCACCCATGCACAAGAGAAGACCGACGGAAGATTCACGGGATTGACTGGCCCTTGATGAACGGGGGAAGGGCCGGAGCGAAGTCATGAACGGATCCCTGTTCCAAGAGGGCCGAATACGTTCGATTTCCCCCACGCTTGCTGCCAAGAGCGAGAGGCAGTTGCCGCTCCTGCGCAAGCTGGTCTGGCTCGGGCACCTCGAGCCCGATGTGTCGCGGGTGTTGAGCGAGGCCGGCTGGGAAGTCGTCCGACTGGTCCTGGACGACGGCGTGGATGCAGCCATCGGGCGGTCCGGCGCGGAAGTCGCGGTTGCCGATTTCGGCGATGGCGACGATGACCGGATGGCGAGGATCGAGACCCTGGTCGCCGCGCACCGCGAGCTGCAATGGCTGGCCGTGGTCACACGACGCGCGCTGTCGCTGTCACGGGTGTGTGACCTGATCCACGACCGCTGTTTCGATTTTTTCATCCCGCCGCTGCGTGTTTATCGTTTGATCGGCTCGCTCGGCCACGCATGGGGCAGGACGCAGTTGCTGACATCCGTGCGTCGCAGGACAGCCCCACCTGGCTCCGACCTGGGGCTGGTGGGTGCATCTGCCGTGATGCGTGAAGTGCGCGAGCGGTTGTGCAGGTTCGCCGAGTTCGACATGTCGGTGTTGCTGACCGGCGAGACCGGCACCGGCAAGGACGTGGCCGCACGCGCGATCCACGCCCGCTCGGCGCGTCGTGGAGGGCCGTTCATCGCGATCAACTGCGGCGCGTTGCCCGAGAACCTGGTGCAGTCGGAATTGTTCGGACACGAGCGCGGTGCGTTTACCGGTGCCACTGCGCGCAAGATCGGCCGCATCGAGGCCGCCGAGGGCGGCGTGGTGTTCCTGGACGAGATCGGGGATCTGCCGCTGGAATCGCAGGGCAACCTGCTGCGTTTCCTGGAGGCGCACACGATCGAGCGTGTCGGCAGTACCCGTTCGATCCCGGTCGATGCGCGGGTCATCGCCGCCACCAATGTCGACTTGCAGCGCGCGGTTGGCGAAGGCCGTTTCCGCGAGGACCTTTACTATCGCCTGAACGTGCTGCACGTGCACCTGCCGCCCTTGCGCGAGCGCGAGCAGGATGCCGAGTTGCTCGCCCGGCATTTCCTCGAGCAGTTCCGGCTGCTGCACCGCACCCGCGCCAGGGAGTTCTCCGCCGCCGCGCTCAAGGTGATGGCCGCCTACTCGTGGCCCGGCAACGTCCGGGAATTGATCAACAGGGTACACAGTGCCGCGGTGACGTCGGAAAAACGGCTGGTCGGTCCGGCCGATCTTGCGCTGGACGCGAGCCAGCCGGCTGCACAAAACCTGCATGCCGCGCGGGAGCAGAGCGATCGCGAGACGATCGCCGAGCACCTGCGCGCGAGCGGGTTCAACATGAGCGAATGCGCGCGGCGGTTGAACATTTCCCGTGTCACGTTGTACCGGTTGTGCCGGAAATACGGGCTCAAGATCGATTCGGTCGTCATGTCCCTGTTTCTGGCCGGCATACTGCTCGACCATGATTCGGACGCATCCGCGCCGGGGATCGCCTGGCTCGACCAGGTGGGCCGGGTCGCGACCCTGTTCCTGGCCTGAGTGTCCGCTCAGAACTGATACGGGATCTTGATGCCGACGGTGAAGTCGGGCGCGTCCGGCGTCAGGCCGGCCCCGAGCAGTGCCACCCAGGTCAACCGCTTGTTGATGGCATAGGTGACGCCAAGGTTCATGGTGCCGATGTTGCCCATGCTGCCGATCACCGGTCGTGAACCCTCGCCGTCGATCTTGATGCGCGCCTCGCGCACGATCTTGTCGACGAACGACAGGCTCATGCTGGTGCGGTCGTTGAACGCGAATGCCACGCCGGCGCCGAACGTGAGGCTGTCTCCCAACCGCACCCTGCCGGGCGTGATCGTGTCCGGACTGGTGTCGATGTCGCCGAAATGGCGCGCGAAGTTGTGCTGGTAGCCGATGCTGGCGAACACGATGGCCGGGTCCATGGTCTTGACCGCCGACGCTCCCAGGTTGACTCCCCACACGCCGTTGCCGGTGGCTTGGCGCACCGGCACCGCGAAGCGGATGAAATCGTCGTCGTCGCGTTCGATCACGCGCACGTCGGTGCCGTAGGGTGCGCGTCCGCTCGGTGCGACCACGCCGGCGTTCAATACCACGTCGGGACGGCTCGCGGTTTCCGCCAGCAGCCTGAAATTCGCACTCGCGCTGACATCGCCGATGTGTGGGGAATCGTCGGTCTTTTCTTGCGCCAGCGCTGCCGCGGAACCGCCGGCGCCGCCCTTCTGGTAGGTGGTCCAGCGCTGGATGACGGGCACGTCGAGGTTCAGGGTCAGGCGCGGGTTGAGGCCGTAGCGCGCGGCCAGGTTGTAAGTCAGCGAGTCCGACTTGATCCCCTCGATCGCGATGTTGCCCAGGAAGATCGCATCCAGCGCCAGGAATCCGTTGAGGGTGAGTTGGCGGCGGTCGTAGTGGCCGTAGGTGATGCCGGCCTCGAGGGTCAGGGGACGATTGAACAGGGCGTGTTCCTGCAGCAACACGTCTTCCACGCTGCGTTGCGGCTTGATGCTGCGCTCCGCTTCCGCCTGGTTGCCCGCGTACGTCTCGCTCTCCGCAGGATGGGCGGGAGCGGCCGGTTGCGTGGCCGGGGCTGCCGGCTGCGACTCGCCCGATGCAAGTTTTCCGGCCAACCTTGCCTGTAGTGCCTGCACGCGCACGTCGATTTCGCGCAGGCGCCGCACTTCCGAGGCGTAACTGCTCTTCAGAGCTTCCAGCTCGCGCACCAGCGCCTGCACTTCGGCAGCTTCGGCCTGGGCGGACGCGGCCTCTGCCGCTTGCGCGTGCGCCGTGACAGGCAGCAGGGTCAACCCGCCCAACGCCCAGGCCGCGACGGCCAGCGCCAACGGCCTGCGAAGCGAGGGCGTCCGTCGCGCCGCGGCGCGTGCGTGGCCATTCGTGGTGCAGCTCAGCTTGTTCATCGTCCGCTCCGATGTTGGCTGTGGGTGGTGGCGCGGTTTTCCCGCGCTGGCGGTTTCGTCTAGGGCGGGTGTTGGCCTCGCATGGCGGATGGCATCAGCCGCCTGTCCCGACCAGGCGCGATTGCAAGAGCGCCTGCGAGGCTGCACGCAATGCCTGGTTCGATTGGGCGGCGCCGCCGAGCACGAGGTCGAGCCGCAACTGGTTGTTCACGGACTGGCCGTCCGAGGTGAGCTGCACCAGCTGGCCAACGCTGCCGCTGCGTATCCATTGCGAGACCAGTCCCTGGCCGTTCACGCCGAGGACCAGCGAAACGCCCTTGCCGGGATCGAATGCGACGGCAACGCGGGCGTCGCCTGAAGACACTTGCGAATCGAACGGCGCAGTGGCGGATGCCGTGGCGTCGCGGGTAGAGCCATCCGTCCCCTGGCCTACACGCAGCACGGTGACGTTGACCGCCCGGTTGCCGTCGCCGGCCACCTGGATGCCCTGCACCAGACCGTTGACGTTGGCAAGGCCGGAGCCATCCACCGAACGTGTGCCGCCGTCCGTGTGGGTTGCGGGCAGCGGCGTGCCCTGGACGATGTTCATCGTCGGGGTGAAGGTGATCACCGGGGTCTGGTCACCGTGGTCGAAATGCATGCCGAGTACCACGCTGCCGTTCAGTTCCTGGCCGCCGACGGTGGTCCACGACGAGGCCATGGTCACGCCGAAATACGCCACGGTGTTGTTGCCGATCACGAAACGGCCGCGCATGGCCGCCAGTTCCGGATCGGGAATTTCGCTGAGCGCCGAACGGGCCGGCGCCGGGAGTGTCGCGGCGGCATCCCGCTCCGTTGCAAGACCGTGGGTGGCCACGCCGAACGCGGCGCCGATCGCGAGCGTGAGGTTCAGGAAGGTTCGGGTTTGCATGACTGACTCCTCGCGACCTCAGAACAGGTCCGCGCTGGTGAAACCGAAATCCAGCAACTCCGCGTCGGTCAGGGGACCGGAGCGGGTGTACAGGGCGCGCGCGCTGGGCGTGCGTTGCCGCTCGAGCAGGACCGTGTTGCGGTCGAAACCGCTGCCCACCACCGCGAACAGTGCCTTCGATGGCCACACCTGCATGAATTTCGCGAGCGGCATGCTGGTGTTGCCGAGCATCGGGTCGGCGATTTCCACCACGCCACCCTCGACCCGCTTCAGCACCACGAAGTGTCGATAGCCGTTGGTCTCGATCAACACGATGGTCGGCACGCGCACGGTCTGCAGGCGTGACTCGGTGATCCGGTAGCCGCGGCCGCGCATGCCGAGGTTCTGCACGTAATGCTTGATATCCAGCAACGAGAATCCGTTCTTGCGGACCTCCTCGGGGTCGGCCACGCCCATCAGGCCGGCGAGCACGGTGGCTTCGTCGACATCGAGGCCGTAGCCGTAGCGCAGCAGCGTGGCGAGGGCCGACGCGCCGCAGCTGAAATCGGTGTGCTGGCGCACGATGTTGCGAAAGCGTGCCCCCTGCATGCTCTCCACCTGCGTCTTGTACAACTGCCCGTTGGGCAACACGCCGGCGAATCCCACCTCGCCCGCGCGTGCGCCGCCGCCGGCCACGGCGGTGCCGAGCAGGAATGACAACATCAGGCTGGCGAGTCGGAATGTCGGCACGCTGGGGATCCTCCGTGAAGACTCCCGGCCCGCAGCGCGGGCCGGGAGTGCGACGTGGTGTCCGGGACAGGGGGGACCCGGAAACGTCGCTATCGCTGCTTGCTACTCGCCACCGCCACCACCACCGCCGCCGCCCGTACCGGGCTGCGCGACCGCCATGGCGAGGCTGTTGGCCTGCTGGTTGCCGGTGCCGGCCGAGATGTTGACGCCGATGTTGCCGGAGGCGTTCTGGAACGAGCCGCCGGACAGGCTGGCATCGTTGCTGGCCATGACGATGAGCCACTGCGTGGCGGTCACCGTGCCGCTCAACGCCGCGTCGAGGTCGATGTCGCCCATTTCGTGCGAATCGGTATCGAACGCGAAGCCGCCGACGCCGTCGCGGTACGGATTGTGGACTGCGCCTTGCGCCGCATCGTCGAAATCGATGTGGCCCGTTTGGCTGCCGCCCGTGTGCGTGGTGCCCGTCCAGGTATCCGGATAGTAGTTGTTGGCCTGGTAGGCATTGCCGCGCGAATCGCCTTCGTACGTGCCGGTGATCGAACCGGACAGCGAGACGTCGATGGAATCGGTGAACGACTCGGCGTAGCCCGAGTTGACGGTCTCGTTGCCGGTGGAATACTGGCTGGAATCGACCGAGGCCTGCGAGAACCGGGAGGTCGCGACCGAAGCGGCCAGCGCGTTCTTCTGCTGGTTGTTGTTGCCCGCGGTCACGTTGACGCCGATGTTGCCGGACGCCGCGTTGAACGCGTTGCCGCCGACGCTGGCGCTGTTGGGCGAGCCCGTGTTCACGGTGGCGTTGTCGTGGCCCAGCTGGTTGACGAACACCTCGGCGTCGGCCATGCCAAACACGAAGCTGGCGTCGGTCGCCGCCAGGGCCGCGGCGTTGTCCTGCTGGTTGTTGTCGCCGGCGGCGACGTTGAAGCCGAGGTTGCCGGAAGCGGCGCTGCCGACGTCGTCCGCGATGCTGGCGTCATTCTCCAGCAACGTGTTGACAGCCATGTTGTCGTGGTTCTTCTGGCGATTGTCGACGATCGCGATGGCCGCGGAGTCGACGTCGATGGCGCCGGTGACCGTTGGATCGCCGGTGATCTCGATGTCGCTGAGCAGCGACAGCTTCTTGTCGAACTCGACGTTCTGCGTGTGGGTGCTCGACTGGTCGAGCGAGTAGCTCTGGCTGAGGCCGGACTCCTGGGCATACACGCTGGCGGACGCGCAAAACATCCCGACCGCGACAGCGAGCATGGTTCGCTTCATTGCAATGTTCATAGGGGGAATCTCCTGCTGGGGGTTGGTTACCGCGGCGTCATGCCGGCATCGATCATCAGATGATTGGCCGTGACATTGTTCGAACCCGCGATCTGGTTGAGTTGCACGACGCCCTGCAATCCGTGCATCGCTTCGGCTTCCACTGCCGCCGCGTGCACCCGGGTGCCGGAGCCTTGCGGTCCGGTCCCCGCGGACGTCGTTTCCTGCTTGCACACGCAAACGCCGGCGAGCCATTGGTCCGCCGATGCTTCGCTTGTGCCCTGTTGCGCCAGCACCGCGCTGGCGGTATTCAGTTGGGCGTTGGCCGTGCCACTCGCCTGGTTGATCGAGACCAGCCCGCTGGCGTTGCCGAGCGCCTGTCCGCCGATGCCGGCGATGGCCGCGTCGGGTGCGTTGCCGGTGTTGCCGTCCTGCCGCTGCCGCGCATTGACCTGTACCGAGGCGTTGTCGCCGACGGCCAGCGCGCGCAGGTTGGCCTGCTGGTTGAAGTCGCCGGCGGCAAGGTTGAGCGCGATCGCGCCGGTGCTGCCGTTCAGCGCCTGGCCGTCGATGCGGCTGTGGGTGAGGTATTCCAGCATCGCCGCATAGGTGTCGTCCCCGGCCGCGCACGCGAGTGTGCTGGCGAACAACAACGGCAAAACCATCAGTGCGCGTCCGCCCATGGTCCTCATCCTCAGCCTCTGGGCGGCTTGCCCAACGGCAACGCCTGCAGGGCGCCGGTGACCTGGGAGCCGACCCCGCGCGTAGCGTTGCCGAGCACGCTGAGCGGAGTCGTGTTCGTCGCGGCTCCGCGCGGGGCGGCTTGACCATCCGCGCCGTGGGGCGCTGCGAGCATCGAACTCGTGCCGGCGGATCCGTGCAGCATGCGTGTTGCGGAGAGGACCGGTGCGCTGACGGCGCCGGCCTCGCTGTCGCTCAGCTCCATCGCGCCGAGCGCCGCATCGACCTGCGAGTTGGGCTTGGCATCGACCAGTAGCCCCAAGGCTGGCGGGGCCTGGCGCGTGGCCGGTCGGGTGGGAACGTCGCGCAGCAGCACGATTTCACCGGGCTTGGGGTGTACGGCCTTGCGTGCGCTGGCGGCGTCGAGCGCGACCGGGACCGCCAGCGAAGCGACCAGCACGCCCGCGGCGATGCCCGCACGAAGGAACGTGCGGGCGTGCGATTGGCAGTGGAGGCAGCGGGTGCCGGTTTGTTGCGGGTACATGGTCGCCGAACTCCGCATCGGGACCATTCCCATCGCAAGACCGATGCCAAGAGTCAATCGGTCATGTTTTCAATGACTTGTACGTCAGGTGGTGCGAACAGCGAAGGGAGTTTGTTGCATCGGTGATACGGCTGGCTGGAGGCAAATCGCCGCCATGCAAGGCGCCATGCGGGCTGCAGGGCATGCCGCGGGTGTAAACCAGGTGATACAGGTGTCGCGGCGTTGCCGGCGGTGTTCGACCGGTTGGCATCGGCAACGCCGCGCTCCTCGTCGATGGCCCCGGGTCCGTTCGTGCCTGTTCAAGGCAACTCCAGCGCCTGTGCCAGATCGGCGATCAGGTCGTCGGCGTCTTCGAGGCCCACCGACATCCGCACCAGTCCCGGTGGCGAGTGGCTGTGCGCGCCTTCGCTCGATGCACGATGCTCGATCAGCGACTCGCACCCGCCCAGCGAGGTCGCGTTGGTGAAGATCTTCGTGTTGCGCGCGAACGCCAGCGCGGCATCGTGGCCGCCGCGCAATTCGACGCTCAGCATCGCGCCGAAGTCGTGCATCTGGCGAGCGGCGACCGCATGGTTGGGATGGTCCGGGAGGCCCGGAAAGTTCACGCGTTCCATCGCGGGATGCCTGGCGAGGAATCCGGCGACCTTGCGCGCATTGGCGCAGTGCAACGCCATCCGCGCCGACAGCGAACGGCAGCCGCGCAGGGTCAGCCACGCGCTGAACGGCGACAGGATCGCGCCGGTCAGCAGGCGGCGTGCCGCGACGTGTTCCGCGAAATCATCGTTGCGCGCGAACACCAGTGCGCCGCCCAGCACGTCGCTGTGGCCGCCGAGATATTTCGTGGTCGAATGCATCACCACATCGGCGCCGAGTTCGAGTGGGCGTTGCAACACCGGGGTCGCGAAGGTGTTGTCGCAGGCGAGGCGTGCGCCGTGGGCGTGCGCGATCCCGGCCAGTTCGGCCAGGTCGCTGATCCGCAGGCGGGGATTGGAAGGCGATTCCACCCACAGCAGCGCGACGCCATCCGCACACGCGCCACGCACGGCATCGGGATCGGTGGTGTCCACCGTCGTGACTTCGACGCCGCGTTCGGGCAGTACCTCGGTCACGTAACCGCGCGTGCCGGCGTAACAATCTTCCGGAACCACGACGCGCTGCCCGCGCTGCAGCGTGTCCAGCAGCGCCGCGACCGCGGCCATGCCGGACGCGAACGCCAGGGCACGCCCGCCACCTTCCAGCGTGGCCAGTGCGGTTTCGAGGCGTCGTTGCGTCGGGTGGTCGTCGCGCTGGTAGCTGAGCCCCTCGGCATTGCCGTGCACGAACGTGGTCGAAAGCTGGATGGGGGGCGCGACCGCGCCGGTCACGGGATCGGGCTCGGCGCCGGCGTGTACCGCCAGCGTGTCGAACTTGTGCGTCATGGTTTCGTCTCCGACTTGCGTGCGTCCGCAAACCTGCCCACGATAACCGAACCGCCGGTCGTTCACGGCGCCACTGCGAGGTGAGTCATGAAATACCTGCACAGCATGGTGCGCGTGCGCGACCTGGACGCGGCGTTGCGTTTTTATTGCGAAGGGCTGGGCTTGCGCGAAGTGCGCCGCAGGGAAGTGCCGCAAGGCAAGTACACGCTGGTGTTCCTGTCGGCGCCGGGCAGCCCCGAGTCGGAAATCGAGCTGACCTACAACTGGGGTTCCGACGAGGATTACGGTTCCGCACGCAACTTCGGCCATCTCGCGTTCCGGGTCGACGACATCTACGCGACCTGCGCGCGCCTGCAGGAAATGGGCGTCGCGATCAACCGGCCGCCGCGCGATGGCCACATGGCGTTCGTGCGTTCTCCCGACCTGATCTCGATCGAGTTGTTGCAGCAAGGCGATGCGTTGCCTCCGGCCGAGCCGTGGGCATCGATGCCGAACAGCGGGCAGTGGTGATGCGCGTCTAGCCGCGTACAGCGGCGAACGCCTTGCGCGCGGCTTCGAGCGTGTCGGCGATGTCCTGTTCGGTGTGTGCCATCGACATGAAGCCGGCTTCGAAGGCGCTCGGCGCGAAGTAGACCCCGGCGTCCAGCGTCGCGTGGAAGAAGCGGCGGAACGCCTGCCGATCGCAGGCGACGGCCTGCGCGAACGACTCGACCCGAGGGGCATTCGCGGCCGCAGGCCGCTCGGTATTTCCTTCTCCCCGGTCGACGGGGAGAAGGTGGCCCGAAGGGCCGGATGAGGGGTCCCCTTCGTGGAAGAACACGCCGAACATGCCGCCCGCGCGGTTGGCGGAAAACGGCACGCCGGCTTCTTCAGCGCAGGCGATGAGGCCGTCGCACAGCGCCTGGGTCTTGAGCGACAGTCGTGTGTGGAAACCCGGTTCGCGCACCAGTTCCAGCATGGCGAGTCCCGCGGCCATCGCGACCGGGTTTCCACTCAAGGTTCCGGCCTGGTAGATCGGGCCGGATGGCGCAACCTGTTCCATCAGGTCGCGGCGTCCGCCATAGGCGCCCACCGGCATGCCGCCGCCGATGATCTTGCCGAGCGTGGTGAGGTCGGGGTGGATGCCGTAGAGCTGCTGCGCGCCGCCGAGTGCGACGCGGAAACCCGTCATCACTTCATCGAAGATCAGCAGGGCGCCGTCGCGGGTGCACAGATCGCGCAGGGTCTGCAGGAAACCGGGTCGCGGCGGCACGCAGTTCATGTTGCCGGCCACGGGCTCGACGATCACGCAGGCCAGCGTCTTGCCCATCTCGTCGAACAGCCTGCGCACGGCGTCGATATCGTTGTACGGCAGCGTGAGGGTGAGGTCGGCCAGTGCCTTGGGCACGCCTGGCGAATCCGGCACGCCCAGGGTCAGCGCGCCGGAACCGGCCTTGACCAGGAACGAATCGCCATGGCCGTGGTAGCAGCCTTCGAACTTCACGAAGCGCTCGCGCCCGGTTGCGCCGCGCGCGAGTCGCAGTGCCGACATCGTGGCTTCGGTGCCGGAATTGACGAAGCGCAGCATTTCCATCGACGGCACCAGCGCGCGGATCGCTTCGGCCAGCTCGGCCTCGGCCGCGCACGGCGTGCCGAACGACAGTCCGTCGCGCGCCGCGCGTTCCACGGCTTCGCGCACGCGCGGATGGTTGTGGCCCGCGATCATCGGCCCCCACGAGCCGACGTAATCGATGTAGCGCTTGCCCTCGACATCCCACAGATACGACCCATCGGCACGCGCGGCGATGAAAGGCTCGCCGTCGACCGACTTGAACGCGCGCACGGGTGAATCGACGCCGCCGGGCAAAATCCGTTGTGCGCGCTGGAAGAGTTCGTGGTTGCTGGTCATGATGGATTCCGCCAAGGGGTTTCGAACAACGCCGTGAATCGACGTGCCTGTTCCCGCACATCGCGGGCGCCGAACAGGGCCGAAACCACGGCCAGGAAATCCGCACCGGCCTCGACCAGCGCACGACCATTGTCGGGTGTGATGCCACCGATCGCCACCAGCGGCAGACCAAGCGCCCCGGCATCGTGCAACAGCGCCGGGGTTGCGTCGCGGGTCGCCTTCTTCGTCGCGGTCGGAAAGAACGCGCCGAACGCGAGGTAGTCCGCGCCCGCCGCGGTAGCAGCCTGCGCACGCTGCAGCGAGTCGTAGCACGACACGCCAATGATCGCGGGATCTCCAAGCGTGGCCCGCGCATCGGCGATGTCGACGTCGTCCTCGCCCAGATGCACGCCCGCTGCGTCGCTGCGGCGGGCAAGTTCGACGTCGTCGTTGACGATCAACGGCACGGCAAATTCGCGGCACAACGCCGCCAGCGCGCAGGCTTCGCGCACCCGGCGCAGCACGTCGCGGGTCTTGTCGCGGTATTGCAGCAGCGCGGCGCCACCCTCCAGGGCGGCGCGCGCCGCCTCCAGCAGATCGTCGCGGGGACCGTCGGTGATGGCGTACAGGCCATTGGCCGGCATGCGGTTGCGGCGTGCAACGGGGGAGATCATCGAATTCCGGGTTTGATGCAAGTCAAGGGGTCGCTTTCATGCTGGCGCGCAACTTGCGACAATAGGAGACAACTTCCACCGCGTCACGTCCCATGAATGCTTCCGTCGAAATCGTCGTCACCTACCGCAAGTTCATGTGCGTGGTGTGCGGCTTCATCTACGACGAGGAAGCCGGCCTGCCGGAAGAGGGCATCGAGCCCGGCACGCGCTGGGAGGACATCCCCGATACCTGGACGTGCCCGGATTGCGGTGTCACCAAGGACGATTTCGAAATGATCGAAATCGATTGAGATCAGGCACGGCTTGATCTCATCCGTCATCCCGGCCATGGATTGGCCGGGACCCAGACATAGGGATGTGAAGACGCCACTTCCTTGCCCGATTTGGGTCATCCGATGTTCACGCGCATGTGCTTGGATGGGTGCGTGATGGTGGCAAGGAGACCGGGGGT